>NZ_BAAAPE010000022.1:0-283078 GCF_039530985.1 Streptomyces albiaxialis | reverse complement strand
CGGAGTCTCCCCGTCCGTCCCGTGATCGTGCACCGCCACGATGTGCGGACTGTCCAGCGCGGCGGCCGAGCGGGCCTCGCGCTGGAAACGGCCCAGCAGCTCCTCGTGGCTCGTGTCCTCGGAAGCGCCCCGCCGCGGCAGGAACACCTTCACGGCCACGTCCCGGTCCAGCTCGGCGTCGCGCGCCCGCCAGACCTCCCCCATACCGCCCGAGCCGAGCAGTTCCCGCAGCTCGTAACGGCCGTTCAGCAGACGACCTCTCATGGGCACAGGTTAGACAGGGCTCATGACAGGGACGCGACGACAGATTCACGGTCCTGTCCCGTCCGCCGTCCCGCCGCCCCCGCGTCGCCGTCGTGCCGCGTACGCCCGGACCCGGGGCCCCGGGTACGTCCGCCCACGGCCATCACCACCAGCGCGACCGCGGCGAGCGCCGCGCCCAGCCACAGGACCGTACGGAGCGGGGCCCCGTCGACCACGCGCCCGCCGGTGAACGCGCCCAGCGCGATGCAGGCGTTGAAGACCGAGGCGAAGAGCGCGCCCGCCGGTTCGCGGGAGCCGGGCGCCGTGGCGAGCATCCAGGCCTGGCCGCTGACGGAGACCCCGCCGTAGGCGACGCCCCACAGGAGCAGCACGGCGACGGCGAACGGCGTGAGTCCGCCGCCCAGCGCCAGCAGCGCCGTCGCCAGCGCGATGCCCGCGCTGAGCGTGAGCAGTACGGCGCGGGGCGCGCGGGTGGCGACCGCGCCCGCGCCGAAGTTGCCCGCGATGCCCGCGACCCCGTACGCCAGCAGCACCACCCCGATCAGCCCCGGGGCGACACCGGAGACCTTCTCCAGCACCGGGCGTACGTAGGTGTAGGCGGCGAAGTGGCCCGTCACCAGCAGCGCGAGGAAGACGAGGCCGAGCCGCAGCCGCCGGTTGCCGAAGAGCCGGAACAGCTCGCGCGGGCGTACGGGCGCCTCCGGCGGCAGCGAGGGCAGCAGCAGCGCCAGCGCCGCCGTCACGGACAGCGCCAGCCCGGTGGCGGCGGTGAACGCCATGCGCCAGTCGGTGAGTTCTGCGAGCATCGTGCCCGCCGGGACCGCGAGCACCGAGGCGAGCCCGATGCCGCTGAAGACGGCGGATATCGCCGCGCCCGCCGAGCCCGCCGGCACCAGGCGCACGGCCTGGCTCGCGGCGACGGCCCACACGCCGCCGAGCGCCACGCCGACGGCGACGCGCGCCGCCAGCAGCACGCCGAGGGAAGGGGCCGCGGCGGAGAGCGCGTTGGCAGCGGTCAGCAGGGACATCAGCAGGACGAGCGCGGTGCGGCGGTCCAGCCGTCCGAGGAGCAGGGGCACGGCGGGCGCCGCGAGCGCGGCCGTCACACCGACGAGGGTGACGGTCAGCCCGGCGACGCCCTCGGTGATGCCGAGCCCCTCGCTCATCGGGGTCAGGAGGCCGACGGGGAGCATCTCCGTCGCCGTGATGGAGAACGTCGCGGCCGTGAGGGACACGACCGCGAACCATTCGCGCGCCGAGGCGCGGCGCGAGGCGGCTTTCCGGGTGTCGGGGGTGGTTTCAGACATGCCCCCAGCCTTGGCCGTACGACCAGCGGGAACAACGGCGAAGTCCTCATCCTTCCATGAGCGGGGCTCATCGATCGCGATCGTCACGGGAGGAACAGTGGGTACCGCCGCAGCCGAGGTCCGCGCGCTGGAGATCAGGGAGCTGGAGTGCTTCCTCGTGCTGGCCGAGGAGCTGCACTTCGGCCGCGCGGGGGAACGGCTGTACGTCTCGCAGAGCAGGGTCAGCCAGCTTCTGCGCTCCCTGGAGAGCCGCATCGGCGCGCGCCTGGTCGAGCGTACGAGCCGTTCCGTCGCGCTGACCCCGCTCGGGCAGCGATTCCTGGACCGGCTGCGTCCCGCGTACGGGCAGCTCGCGGCGGCCGTCGACGACGCGCGAGCGGCGGCGCGGCGCGTGGCGGGCGAGCTGCGGCTCGGCTTCCTGGGCAGCGGCAGCTCCCGGATGACGGAGGCCCTCGCGCTCTTCCATGCCCGGCATCCGGCGGCGGAGTCGACGGTCGCGGAGGTGACCATGGCCGACCCCTTCGGCCCGGTGCGGCGGGGCGAGGTGGACGCGGCGATCGTGCTGCTGCCCGTGCGCGAGCCCGACCTGGAGCTGGGCCCGCGCTTCGAGCGGCAGCCCTGGACCCTCGCGGTCTCCGTGCGGCACCCCCTCGCGGGGCGGCCCTCGCTCTCCGTGGAGGATCTGGCCGACTGCCCGCTGATCGCCTCCGCCGAGCCCGCCCCGCCGTACTGGCGCGACCACCAGGCCCCGCGCGTCACGCCGGGCGGCCGCGCCGTGCCGCGCGGGCCGTCCGTCACCACGCTCCAGGAGGGCCTGGCGACGGCCGCGGCGGGCCGGGGCGGGATGCTGCTGTGCCGCCCCACGGCCGAGACGCACGCCCGTAAGGACGTGGCGTTCGTGCCCGTCGCGGGCCTCCCGCCGTCCGAACTGGCCCTGGTCTGGCCGAAGGGCGGCGACACCGCGCTCCTGCGGGCCTTCGCGGAGGCGGTGGCGGATTCGGCGTAATCTCCGTGGGCCGGGGTATGGTGCGCCCGCAGGGGAGATCGAACTTGTGCGCCCGCGCGCGGGCCCGCACGGGGAGGGGTTCGCATGGCTCGTACGGCTCACGGCGAGAACGGTCCGCACGGGGTCGGCGGTCTGCCGCCCGCGTTCCTGACGGCGGGCTCGTCGTCGTTCCTCGACTTCCTGTCCGTCCAGGCGCCCGAGCTGCTGCCCTCGGCCCGCGCCGCCGCCCTGCCGTCCTCGCACGGCGGGTTCGAGGCCCCGCACGGCACCACGATCATCGCCGCCGTCTACGAGGACGGGGTGCTGGTCGCGGGCGACCGGCGCGTGACGATGGGCAACGTGATCGCCCACCGCGAGTACGAGAAGGTCTTCCCCGCCGACGAGCACTCCGCCGTCGCCATGGCCGGGACCGCCGGTCTCGGCGTCGAGATGATCCGCCTCTTCCAACTGGAGCTGGAGCACTACGAGAAGGTGGAGGGCGCCCAGCTCTCCCTCGACGGCAAGGCGAACCGCCTCACCACCATGATCCGGGGCAACCTCGGCATGGCCATGCAGGGCCTCGCCGTCGTCCCGCTCTTCGCCGGGTTCGACGTCCGCGAGGGCAAGGGCCGCATCTTCACCTACGACGTGACCGGGGGCCGCACCGAGGAACGGGACTTCGCGGGCACGGGCTCCGGCTCGATGTACGCGCGGGGCGCCCTCAAGAAGCTGTACCGGTCCGGCATGGCCGAGCGCGACATCGTCACGGCCGCCGTCCAGGCGCTCTACGACGCGGCGGACGACGATTCCGCCACCGGCGGCCCCGACCTCACCCGCAAGCTCTTCCCCCTCGTCGCCCTCGTCACGGAGGACGGCTACCGCCGCCTCCCCGACGAGGAGGTCGCCGCCATCGCCCGCGAGGTCCTGGAATCCCGCGCCGAGTCCCCGGACGGGCCTACGGCGCCGGTGGTCTGACGCCCCGCACCGTCACCCCGGGATCAGGCGCCGGTCATGTCACCGGGCCTTCCGCTCGTCGGTGCCCGCGACCTTGGCGGGGCGGTGCTCAGGGCGATGCGGTTCCAGGTGTTGATGGCGAAGATCAGCGCCAGCGGATGGGCCAGCTCCTCCTCGTCGAAGTACTGGGCTGCACGGGCGTAGACGCCGTCCGGGACGCCGCCCTCGGCGAGGCGGGTGACCGGGGGTTCGCGGGGGTCGTGGGGTGCGCGGGGTGCGTCGTGTGCGTCGTCTGCGTCATGGCCATGAATCTACGGAGTAAAAGACCCCCGGTAGAGTTCACTTTCATGTCGGAATCCTGGGTCAATTCCGCCGAGCGCATCGGCGCCGACCTGCATCTGCGGCTCCCGCGGGAGGGCAGCCGCCAGGCCGCGCTGACCGGCGCGCTGCGGGACGCCGTCCGCGAGGGGCGGCTCGCCCCCGGCACCCGGCTGCCGCCGTACCGCTCGCTCGCCGCCGACCTCGGCCTCGCCCGTAACACCGTGGCCTCCGCCTACGCCGAACTCGTCGCCGAGGGCTGGCTCGTGGCCCGCCAGGGCTCCGGGACGCGCGTCGCCGAGCGTGCCGCACCGCCCCGGCCGGTACGGGTGCCGAAGCGGGCGCCCGTACGGGAGGGGGCGCGGCGCGGGCCCGTCCACAACCTGCGGCAGGGGCAGCCGGACGCCTCCTCGTTCCCCCGCTCCGCCTGGCTGGCCGCCGCGCGCCGGGCGCTGAACGCGGCGCCGCACGAGGCCTTCGGCCCCGGCGACCCGCAGGGGCGGCCCGAACTGCGCGAGGCGCTCGCGGAGTACCTGGCGCGGGCGCGCGGCGTACGCACCGCGCCGGACCGGATCGTGATCTGCTCCGGCTTCGTGCATGCGCTGCGGCTGCTGTTCGGCGGCGTCGCCGGTACGGGCGGGCGCGGGGTGCTGCGGGGGCGGCTCGCCGTCGAGTCGTACGGGCTGACGTTCCACCACGGGGTGCTGGAGGAGTCCGGCGTCCGTACGGTGCCGCTGGCGCTCGACGAGGACGGGGCGCGGACCGGCGAGCTGGGCGCGCTGGAGCGGGTGCGCGGCGCGCTGCTCACGCCCGCGCACCAGTTCCCGACCGGCGGTCCGCTCCACCCGGAGCGGCGCAACGCCGCCGTGGACTGGGCCCGTACGCACGACGGGCTGCTCCTGGAGGACGACTACGACGGCGAGTTCCGCTACGACCGCGAGCCGGTCGGCGCGGTACAGGGCCTCGACCCCGAACGGATCGTCTACCTCGGCTCGGTCAGCAAGAGCCTCAGCCCGGCGCTGCGGCTGGGCTGGATGGTGCTGCCCGAGCATCTCGTCGGGGCCGTGGTCGGGGTCAAGGGCGAGCGCGAGGCGTGGGCGAGCGTGCCGGACCAGCTCACGCTCGCCGAGTTCCTCGCCTCGGGGCGGTACGACCGGCACGTGCGGAGGATGCGGCAGCGGTACCGGCGCCGGCGCGACCAGCTCACGGCGGCGCTTGCGGGGCACGCCCCGCACGTCGAGGTCACGGGTATCGCGGCGGGGCTGCACGCGGTGCTGCGGTTGCCGTCGGGGACGGAGGCGTCGGTGCTGAAGGCTGCCGCGTGGCAGGGGGTCGCCGTCGACGGCCTCGCGTCCTTCCGGCACGCGCGGGCGACGGGCCCGCACCCCGACGGTCTGGTCGTCGGCTACGCCACCCCACCCGACCACGCCTACGCCTCCGCCCTCGATTCCCTGTGCCGAGCCCTCCCGTCCTAGTGCTGGCCCCCTCAGGGGCGCGGGGCTGTATTCGTTGTGCGGCTCCGCCGCGTGGGCGCGCCCGGTCACCACACACCGGGGCCTGCCCCATCAGGGGCGCGGGGAACTTCGCGACAAGCCACGACGCACTCGCAGCCTGCGAAGCACACAGCGGGGCACCCCGAACCCAGCCCAGAAGTCCGGGGCACATGGCAAGCGCAGGGGAGGGAGGAGCGCACCTTGGGGGGTTACTTGAGGCAGACTGAGGCGCCCCAGGTGCGGGCGAAGGCGGCCAGTTGGCCGCTGGTCACCCAGACCAGCTTGTTGTGCTTGCTGCTGGAGTCGGCGACCTGGTACTCGCCGGACTCGGCACTGTGGTCGAGGAGGGCGATCCAGTGCAGGGTGGAACCGGTGGAGCGGCCGTTCCACTCGGCGCACACCGCGAGGTCGCCGCCGAGCATCGACACGCCGCCGGCGCGGACCGTCGAGAGCGCGTCGTCGAAACCGCCGGTTCCCGCCCGGTCCACACCGATCCGCTCGAACCCCGCGACCAGGCCGACCTCGTCGCCGATCTGGCCGGTGCCGCGGGTGTCGTCGGTCATGCGCAGCACGGTGCGGCGGGCGTAGTCGATGGCGTCGCCGCGGTGGGCGACGTCGGTCCACTTGCCGGGCTTGCGGCCCAGCCGCAGTTGGACCGAGACGAAGGCGGCCGGGCCGCAGTCGTAGGCCCACGTCGACAGCCCGCTGCCGGACTGCGCCACCAGCACGGCCTTGCCGTCCACCGGGCCGGGCCCGGGCTTCCGCGGCGGGCTGAACAGGAAGGTCCAGGTGGTGTGGTCGACGGTGCCGGACGCCTTCAGCTTGCACGTGGACTGGTACTTCTCGACGCTGGACGAGGTGAGCGGACCGAAGTCGCCGTCGACGGCCATCTCGTAGCCGCGTTCGACCAGCAGGGTCTGGGCCGCCCGGACGGCGCCGCGGTTGTCCGAGCCCTGTTCGGCGGTGGCCTTGCCGTTGTCGAGCATCTTCTTCATGGTGAGCGGCCCGGCCCAGCCGTCCTTGACCAGGCTGTGGGCGCCCTGGAACTTCGCGACCGACTTCTCGGTCACCGGGCCGTAGTACCCGTCGGCCGAGGTCTTGTGCCCGTATTCGGTCAGCAGGTGCTGCATCGCGGTGACCTCGGAGCCGGTCGAGCCCGGTCTGAGGTCCACCTCGCGCGGGGACGGAGCGGCCGCCGTCCCGGCGAACGCCTGCGCGCCGGGGATGCCGAGAGCGGCGGCGCCCGCACCGGCGGCTATGGACCTCAGGAGAGTACGTCGGGTGGGCATGGGTCGGGCCTTTCTCACGAGGGAATGGGGGGGCCGAGGCGCGGCCGGGTCGGTGTGACCAGGACTGTGGGGCGGGCCGCGCCCGGCTCGGTCGTGTGATCGCTGCGGCGGACATCCAGCGGCGTCGGCCTGCCGTCGACCCTAATGACCGGACCCCTGTCGTGGGGCTACGACTTCGACCGATTCTGGGGGCGGCGGGGCCTAGGTCTTCGGACTAGAGGCACACCCCACGCGGGCCGGCCCCCGTGCCGTCCGGCCGTCGCACCGGAAGGTCGGGGGAGCCCCCTGACGGCGTGGTTCGGGCTATCGTCGTTGCTCCGCCGCGGCCGCGACGCCAGTCACTGGAGGATCGCCTTGGAGAGGGAACTGCCGGAGACGGTGAGAGGCGCGCTGCGTCTGGCCGACCGTCAGTTGCGGATGCTGGCGCCCGACGACGTCAACGGGATGTGCGCCGCGGTCCGCCGGGCCGCGACCGCGATCGGGCCGGTCGAGACGTTCTACGTGGGCCTCTACCAGGGCGACAACACGCTGGTGCTGCCCTACATCTTCAGCGACGGTGAGCATCTCAGTGCCGATACCTCCCGGTTCGGCAAGGACGGGATGTCGCACTGGGTCAGGGCGAAGGCCAAGCCGTACCGGTACGCGTACGACGACGGCCGCCGTTGCCATGTCGGTGCCCCGATGGGGAACGGCGTCCTCAGTCGCGACGCGGTCGCGGTGCCGATGCTCGGGCCCGAGGACGACACGGTCATCGGCATGGTCAACACGCAGTCGCCCCACTCCGGCGTCTTCGACGACACCTTCGTGACGGCGTTGGAATGGCTGGCCCAGGCCTTGGCGCTGTCCCTGGAGGGCGGTGCCCGGCGGCAGGCGCGGGAGCGGCTGTACCGGAATTTCCCCGAACTGGACCCCAGTCGGCTCGACTTCCCGACCGACATGCTGCACACCGCGACCGACTGCCTGGACGAGGTGGCGGGCTCGGTGGAGACGCTGCAATCGCGCGTGGAACTGCTCGACGGGACGCAACTGCGGGAGGAACTGGGCCGGATCAAGGACCAGTGCCGGCTCGTCGGCACCGAGCTGGCGATGATGGTGCTGAAGATGCCGATGCCGCACGACCGTACGTACCCCGAGACGCTGACGGCGAGGGAGCGGGAGATCGCCGATCTGATCGCTCACGAGTCGATGACCAACGCGATGATCGCCCGGCGGCTTTTCATATCGGAGAAGACCGTCAAGGCGCACGTGAGCAGCATCCTGCGCAAACTGGGGATCCGGCAGCGTTCCGAGCTGGTGTGGTTCCTGGGGGAGAAGGCCGCCGAGCCCGCCCGGCCGTCGGCCCGGGAGCCCGGTGGTCCGAAGGAAACGGCCTAGCGGCCTCGCGGTCTAGCCCTTCACCGCGCCGCCCAGCGCGAAGCCTCCTCCCAGCTTCCGGGAGATGAGGACGTAGAGGAGGATCACCGGCGTCGAGTAGAGGATCGAGAACGCGGCGAGCTGGCCGTAGACGACGGCCCCGTAGTTGCCGAAGAACGTGAAGATGCTGACCGACGCCGGGAGCTGGTCCGGACTCAGCAGGAGCATGAAGGGGACGAAGAAGTTGCCCCACATCATCACGAAGCTGTAGATGCCGACGACCGCGATGCCGGGCCCCATCAGCGGCAGGATGACGCGGACCAGCGACTGGAACCACGACGCGCCGTCCGTCCACGCGGCCTCCTCCAGGACCTCCGGCACGCCGTCCATGAAGTTCTTCATCAGCCAGACGGCGAACGGGAGCTGCGAGGCCGCGAGGAAGAGCGCGGTGCCGTACATGGTGTCGATGAGGTTGATCTGCACGTACAGCCCGTACACCGGCACCATGACGGCCGTCACCGGCAGGCACGTCGTGAAGAGGATGCCGAGCAGGTACGGGCGGCTGAAGCGGGAGCGGAAGCGGGAGAGGGGGTACGCGGCGAGCGCCGCGCACACCACGGTGAGCGCCGTGGCGCCCCCGCACAGCACGAGGCTGTTCCGCATGGGGGTGAAGGTGATCTCGTCGGTGAGGACCGCCGAGAAGTTGTCGAGGGTCGCGGACTCCGGCGGCCGTACGCGCAGCGTCGCCTCGGCGTCCACCGAGGCCAGTACGAGCCAGGCCAGCGGCACCACGAACGCCGCCGCGACGACCAGCAGTCCGAGGTCGGCGGCGATCCTCTGCCGCGTCCTCCGTGTGAAAACCCGCTTCATGCGGCCCCCAGCGCCGGGGCGGGACAAGTGATCGTTGGGAGGTAACAGCGGGATATTCCGGGGTCGTTGTGTTTCGCGTGGCTGAGGGGAGTACCGTGCTGTCGCCGCCGTGTGTGCTCTCCACACGGCGTGGCCCTATCGGAAGGAAGAACATGACAGCACTGCGCCGAAGGTGGCAGCGGTCGACGGCGATCGTGGCGACGGGGGCGGCGGCTTTCCTCGGCACGGCGATAGCCGCGACGCCCGCCCAGGCCCACAGCAAGGACTGGTCGGTGGACTGCTACGCGGTCTCCGTCGATCTGACGAACTACAGCAAGGAGAAGGACAACAAGCTCACCATCACGGCCGGTGAGAAGTCCCTGCTGCACACCGCGTTCAAGGGTGAGTTCCACAAGAAGATCGACCTGCCGAAGCACAGCAAGGAGCTTCCGGTCACCGTCAAGGTGACGGCCGGGGACGACGAGAAGTTCTCGTGGGAGGACTCGAAGAACTCGCCGGTGTGCGAGAGCGAGTCGCCCTCGCCCTCGCCGACCGAGTCGAAGCCCTCCGAGCCCTCGCCGAGCGCGTCCACCAGCGCCTCGCCGAGCCAGAGCGCCAGCGAGAAGCCCGCGCCCAGCTCGCCGGAGACCTCCAGCAGCGCCCCGGCGGCCAAGCCGCAGACCGGTGGCGGTGAGGACCTGGCCGAGACCGGTTCCTCCAGCAACACCCCGATGATCGCCGGGATCGCGGCCGCCGTGGTCGTCCTCGGTGGCGCCCTCGTGGCCTTCGCCCGCAAGCGCCGCTCCTCGTAGGACCGACACCCCCGTACGGTCCTGCACTTGCAGTATCTGCACCACCTGAACCACCTGCCCGGCGGCCCGCCCCACCCGGCCGCCGGGCGCGGCATGTCCTGCGTACGTCACCGGACCTCCTCGCGCATCAGCCGCAGATAGACCACCGAGAACAGCGCGCCCACCAGGAGCAGCAGCAGGGCCACGGCCGTGCCGTAGCCGATGAGCGACTTGGTGAACGCCTGGTCGTACATGAACACCGGCAGCGTCTCGCTGCGGTGTGCCGGGCCGCCCTTCGTCATGGCCCAGATGAGCCCGAAGACGGAGAGCGTCTGGAGGGTGTTGAGCATCAGATTGGTGCCGATGGAGCGCCGGATCATGGGCAGCGTGACGTGCCAGAGCCGCTTCCAGCCGTTCGCGCCGTCGACCTCGGCGGACTCGGTGACCTCCTTCGGGATCTCGGAGAGCGCGGCGGAGTAGACGAGCATCGAGAAGGCCGTGCCGCGCCAGACGTTCGCGAAGGACACGGCGAGGATGGGCAGGCTGAACATCCAGTTCTGCTCGGGCAGCCGGAGCCAGTCGAGGATCGCGTTGAGCTGGCCGTCCTTGCTGAAGAACGTGTAGAGCAGGAAGCCCGCCACGATCTCCGGCAGCACCCACGCGCTGATCACGATCGCCCCGGTGAGCGAACGTACGGGCCGCGAGGCGCGCTTCATCAGCGCGGCCAGCGCCAGCCCCAGCGTGTTCTGGCCGACGATCGACGAGAGCAGCGTGAAGACGAGCGTGAGGACGACCGCGTTGCGGAAGTGCTCGTCGCCGAACGCGCGCGTGAAGTTGTCGAAGCCGACGAACGACGAGGACTCCTGGCCGGTGAGCTGGAGGTCGGTGAACGCGATCCAGACGCAGTAGCCGATCGGGCCGACGAGGAAGAGCAGCAGCAGGACGGTCGCGGGGGAGAGGGGCAGCCAGCGCCAGTAGCGCCGGGGGCCCCTGGCCGAGGCAGTGGTGGCGCTCACTTCTCGGTGACCGCCCCGTCCGCGATGCCGTCGAGTTGCTCGTCGTACGCCTTCTGCGCCTCCTCGGGCGAGGAGTCACCGGTCGCCACGGCCTCCGTCGCCTCGGTGATCGCCGTCGAGACCTGGGGATAGACGGGCAGCGCGGGCCGGTAGTGGGTGTGCTCGACGCGGTCGGTGAAGAACTTGATGCCCGGCATGGACTTCAGATAGCGGGGGTCCTTCGCCACGTCCTCGCGGACGGCGACCTGGGAACCGCGGATGCACCACTCGACCGCGTTCTCCTTGGTCTGCATGGTCCGGATCATCTTCCAGGCCAGGTCGGGGTTCTTCGACTTCTGCGGGATCGCCCAGGTCCAGCCGCCGGACATGCTGACCTCGCCGGGCGCCTGCCCGTCCTGGGTGGGCATGGGGGTGAGCCCCATCGTCTCCTTCCACTCCGGCCAGGGCTTGCCGCCCGTCTTGATCCAGTTCTGGCTGAGCCAGGAGCCGTCCAGCGCGATGGCGAGCTTGCCCTCGGGCAGGAGCTGGGTGACGACGTCGGTGGAGACGTTCGCGTCGACGACCTGCTCGTCCTCGGGGCCGAGCTTGTCGCCGTAGAGGGTGTCGAGGAAGTCGAGGCTGTCGCGGAAGCCCTTGCTGCCCTTGACCCACTTCTTGCTCTTCGGGTCGTAGAGCGGGTCCTTGCCGGTGCCGTAGAGCAGCATCTCGAAGCCCTGCATGGCGGTCGCCTCGCCCGCGCCCTTGCCCGCGAAGACGTTGAGCGGGATGACGCCGGGGACCTTCTTCTTGAGCGTACGGGCCGCTTCCAGGACCTCGTCCCAGGTCTTCGGCTTCCAGTCGGCGGGCAGCCCGGCCTTCTTGAACAGCTTCTTGTTGAACCACAGGCCCCGGGTGTCGGTGCCGTCGGGCACGCCGTACGTCTTGCCGTCGGCGGCGCTCGCGGCGCGCTTGGCCGCGGGCTCGAACCTGTCCCAGTCCTTCCACTTGGCCAGGTAGTCGTCCAGCGGGCGCAGATAGCCGCTCTTGATGTCGGAGTTGATGAGGAAGGTGTCCTCGTAGACCAGGTCGGGCGCGGTCTTCGGGGAGCGCATCATCTGCTGGATCTTGGAGTAGTAGTCCTGCTGGGGCGCCTGGATGGGGACCAGCTCGACCTTTTTGCCCTTGTTCTGCTTCTCGAACTTCTTCGCCACGAACTTGATGTAGTCGTCGCGGAAGGTGACCTTGTTGTCGGTCTCCTTGTGGAAGGCGATCTTGATGGTGTTCTTGTCGCCGCTGCCGGAGCCGCCGCCGCAGGCGGTCAGCGTCCCGGCGGCGAGGATGCCGGTGAGGGTGAGGATCAGTGGAGCGGTGGGGCGCACGGCACGACCTCCTCGGGCCAGGCTGGTGACCGTACGGTGGCGCCTGGCGGGCCGCGAGGTCAATACGCCCGTGACAGAACGAAGACGTCGCGGGAGACCGCTCGTAACTCGTTGCGGGATACAAAGAGTTCAGACCACACGCACCACATTGCTTCTGGGGGAACACCATGAAGTACACCCGCACCGCCGCTTTCGCCGCCCTCGGTGTCGCCGCCGCCCTCTCGCTGACCGCCTGCGGAGGGGACGACTCGGGGAGCGACGCCTCGGGCAAGAGCAAGACCGGCTCTTCGTCCTCGTCCTCCTCCTCGTCCTCCTCGGGCGGCGGCTCGTCCGACGGGGGCTCGTCCGACGGGGGCTCGTCCGACGGGGGTTCGGGCGGCTCGCAGGCCGGGGGCGCCAAGACCGGCTCCGGCTCCGGTTCCGGCGAGGACACCGAGGCCCGCGCCGCGAAGAACGGCGCGGGCCAGGACGGTCAGGGCGTCAAGTACTGCGAGACGGCCGGTCTGTCGATGACCGCGACGGACGAGGGCACCGACCAGGAGAGCGGCAACGTCGTCGTCACCATGACGAACACCACCGGGGCCACCTGTTCCGTGTCCGGCTTCCCGACCGTCAGGCTGACGGACGCCGACCACACGACGAGCGCCCCGCTCAAGCGCGACAACAATCAGCCGCGCATAGCGGTCCTGAAGCCCAACGAGAAGGCCGTCTTCAACATCTCGTTCGACAAGTCCAAGGGCGGTGAGCCCAACGACTCCGACCCGGTCGAGCTCCAGGTGACGCCGCCGCACGGCAAGGGCTTCACGAAGCTGCACTGGCCCGCGGGCGCGATCAAGGGCATGTCGAACGCCACGGCCCTGGTCCACCCGATGCACGCCAACCCGTAAGCACGGCGCCCGCGTGCGGCCCCGGCCGAAACGGGGTGACTAGCCGCCGTATCCGGCCAGGATCTTGGAGAACTCCCACTCCTTCTGGTCGATGCCGCTGCACGAGTCGCCGGGGCTGCCGCCGCCCGCGCAGGAGCGGTCACGGTTGACCGCCCAGAAGCTCACCCGGGAGAGCTTCTTGGTCTTCGCCCAGTCGACGATCTCCTGGAAGTCCGCCGGGGAGACGGACTCGCCCTCGACGTCCGTCTTCCCGTTCATCGAGGAGAGCCCGGACTTCGCGTAGGCCTCCTCGTCCGAGAGGCCGTACGCGGCCTTGACCTGGTCCTTGAGGCCGTCCACCGCGGACTTGGTCGCACCGGCCATGTCCGTGGTGCCGTCGCCGAAGTCGAACGGCATGACCGTCCAGGCCGCGACGTCCAGCTTGGCGGCGGCGCCCTTCTTGATGAGGTCCTGGCCGTTCTCGTTGGGGCCCTTGGTGGTCGTGCCGAAGGTCAGGTAGATCTTGATGCCGTCGTTCTTGTCCTGAACGATCTTCAGCGCGTCGATCACCCGCTGTCTGACCTCGGCGTTCTCGACCTCGCTGGCCTCGATGTCGATGTCGATCGACTTGAGCCCGTAGGCGTCGATCACCTTCTGGTACGCGGCGGCCAGCTCCTCGGGGCTCTTGCAGGCCTCGCCGAGCTTGTTGCCGCTCCAGCCGCCGATCGACGGCGTGATGTCGCCGCCCGCCTGCTGGACGGCCTTGATGGTCTGCTCGTCCTGGCCGCCGGTCAGCGGGCGCTGCCCGTCCCAGGCGGGCGCGCAGCCGCCGTCGGACAGGATGAACGCCATCGTGAGCTGCTCGGTCCCGGTGTCCTGCATGAACTTCGTGGCCTCGGGCGGGTTGCCCCAGCCGAGGTAGAGGTAGGGGCCGTTGAGGCCGCTGGCCGCCGCCTTCGTCTGTGTCTCGCCTTCCGGGGCCGCCTGCGCGGTCATGGCGAGGGCGCCGCCCGTGGTGAGCAGCGCCGCGGCGCCCGCGGCGAGCGCGATCCGGCGGCGGGCCCGGTTCCTGCGGCGGTGCGAGGAGCGCGGGGAGTGGGGGGAGTGGGGGGACACGTCGATTCTCCGTTCCTGAGGGACGGTTGAGGTGCGAGTGGTGCCGCCGCCGCACGCTAGCGAGGGGTATTGGTATAGACAATAGGTCGGAGTGAATGTGCAGGAACCTTTACTGTCCTGCCGTCCCGGAGGGGCGCTCAGTGCCGGAGCCGCCACACGTAGCAGAACTCCGGCCGCCCCACATGCCCGTACCGCGGCCTCCGGTCCGCGCCGCCCGTCGTGACCAGGTGCTCCAGATAGCGGCGCGCGGTGATCCGGTTGACCCCGATCCGCTCGCCCGCGGCGCCCGCCGTCAGCCCCTCCTCGCCCGCCGTCCGCAGCGCCTCGGTGACCCTGCGGAGCGTGGGCGCGCTCAGCCCCTTCGGCAGCGCGGCCGGTGAGGACGGCGCCGCGCGCAGCGCCGCCAGCGCCCGGTCCACCTCGTCCTGGCTCCCCGCCTCGCCCCGCGCGTCGGCGGCCGTACGGAACTCCGCGTACTGGCGCAGCCGGTCGCTCAGCGTCCGGAACGTGAACGGCTTCAGCACGTGCTGCACGACGCCCAGCGAGAGGCCCTCCCTGATCACCGTCAGGTCCCGCGCGGAGGTCACCGCGAACGCGTCGGCCCCGTGCCCGGCCGCCCGCAGCGAGCGCAGCAGCGCGAGCCCGTGCCCGTCGGGGAGGTAGAGGTCCAGCAGGATCAGGTCGACGCCGGGGTGCTCGTCCAGCGCGCGGACGGCCTCGGCGCGGGAGTGGGCGACGGCGACCGTACGGAAGCCGGGCACGCGGTCCACGTACTGCGCGTGCGCGTCCGCGGCGACGGGGTCGTCCTCGACGACGAGGACCCGGAGCGCGGTCATCGGGCCGCCACCTCCTGCCCCTGCCGCGCCTCCTGCTCCTGTCGCGCCTTCGGTACCCGTACGGTGAACTCCGCGCCCCCGTCCGGGAGTTGCGCGGCGTCGGCGGTACCGCCGTGGCGCTGGGCCGTCTGGCGGACGAGCGCGAGGCCGAGCCCGCTGCCCTTGGTGGACCAGCCGCGCGCGAAGACGTCGGCGCCGTCGGCCGGGAGGCCGTGGCCGTTGTCGGCGACGCGGATCAGGAGCGTGCCGTCCTCCTCCTGGCGGACGGTGACCCGGACGCGGGGCGTGCCCGGGCGGGGCGGGGACGCGGCCTCCACCGCGTTGTCGATCAGATTGCCGAGCAGGGTGACGAGGTCCCGGGGCGGGAGCGGGGTGTCGTCCAGGTGGCTGTCCTCTGTGAGGGTCAGCTCCACGCCCCGCTCGTTGGCCTGCGCCGCCTTTCCGAGCAGCAGCGCCGCGAGGACGGGCTCGCTCACCGACGCGACGACGTGGTCGGTGAGTGCCTGGGCCAGCTCCAGCTCCTCCGTCGCGAAGTCCACGGCCTCCTCCGTGCGCCCCAGCTCGATCAGGGAGACGACCGTGTGGAGCCGGTTCGCGGCCTCGTGGGCCTGCGAGCGCAGGGCCTCGGCGAAGCCGCGGACCGAGTCCAGCTCGCCCGCGAGCGCCTGGATCTCGGTGTGGTCCCGCAGCGTGACGACCGTGCCGCGGTGCTCGCCGCCGTCCACGGGCGAGGTGTTGACGACCACGACGCGTTCGGCGGTCAGATGGACCTCGTCGATGCGCGGCGCGGACGAGAGCAGCGCCTCCGTGAGCGCGTCCGGCAGCCCCAGCTCCGCCACGGTCAGGCCCACGGGCTCCGTGCCGGTGAGGCCGAGCAGCTCGCGGGCCCCGTCGTTGGCCAGCGCCACCCTGCCCCGCCCGTCGAGCATGACGAGGCCCTCGCGCACGGCGTGCAGCGTCGCCTGGTGGTAGTCGTGCATACGGCTCAGCTCGGCCGCGTTCATCCCGTGCGTATGGCGGCGCAGCCGGGCGCTCGCGAGATACGTCCCGACGCCGCCCAGTGCCAGCGTCACCAGCGCGACGGCCGCGATGGCGGCGACCTGCTCCTGGACCTTCTCGCTGATCCGCTCCACCGTGATCCCCGCGCCGACCAGTCCCACGATGCGCTTGCCGTCCCGGATCGGGGCCACCGCGCGCACCGAGGGCCCGAAGGAGCCGGTGTAGGTCTCGGTGAACGTCCGCCCCTTCAGCGCCGGGCCGATGTGCCCGGAGAAGCGCTTGCCGATCAGATGGGGCCGGGGGTGGGTCCAGCGGGTCCCCTCCGGGTCCATGATCGTCACCCAGGTGACGCCCGCGCCGTGCCGGACCTGCTCGGCGTAGGGCTGCAGGCCCGCCGAAGGGTGGCTCGAGCGGATGGCCTCGCGGACGGAGGGAGAATCAGCCAGCGTCCGTACCGTCGCGGTGGTCTGGTGCCGCGCCGAGCTCTCCGCCTGGCTCCGGGCGCTCAGATACGCGAACACGGCGCACCCGGCGACGACGACCGCGACCAGCCCGACCTGCATCGCGAAGAGCTGCCCCGCCAGGCTGCGCGGCAGCAGGCGGCGGACGCGGCGAGGGGCGGTAGGGGGCGGCGCGGGCATGGAAACAGTCTGCCGTGGCTGATTTCGTGCACGTAATGCACGTAAGGGTGACGGGCGTCACGTGCTGATGCATAGTCGCCGGGACTCGTAACGAGTCGTGCCAGCGATGATGCGATGACGCATGGACGAGGAGCCGCCGACGTGTCCGGAGACGTGACCGAGCAGACGCCACCGCCAGAGCCACGGACGAAGCGGGACCGAACCCACTATCTGTACATCGCGGTCATCGCGGCCGTCGTGCTGGGTGTCGCGCTGGGCTTCGCCGCGCCCGGGGTGGCCACGGAGCTGAAGCCGCTCGGTGAGGGCTTCGTCAATCTGATCAAGATGATGATCTCGCCGATCATCTTCTGCACGATCGTGCTCGGCATCGGCTCCGTCCGGAAGGCCGCGAAGGTCGGCGCCGTCGGCGGTCTCGCGCTCGGCTACTTCCTGACGATGTCGCTCGTCGCGCTCGCCATCGGACTGGCCGTCGGCAACGTGCTGGAGCCCGGCCACGGCCTGCAGCTCACGGAGGCCGCGCGGGACGCGGGCGCCGAGCAGGCCAAGGAGGGCGGCGAGGGCATGACCGAGTTCCTGCTCGGCATGATCCCGACGACGATGGTCTCCGCCTTCACCGAGGGCGAGGTCCTCCAGACCCTGCTGATCGCGCTCCTCGTCGGCTTCGCGCTCCAGGCCATGGGCCGCGCGGGCGAGCCGGTGCTGCGCGGCATCGGGCACATCCAGAAGCTGGTCTTCCGGGTGCTGGCGATGGTGATGTGGGCGGCGCCGGTCGGCGCGTTCGGCGCGATGGCCGCCGTGGTCGGGGAGACGGGCGTGGACGCGCTCAAGTCCCTCGCCGTCATCATGATCGGCTTCTACGTCACCTGCTTCCTCTTCGTCTTCGTCGTGCTGGGCCTGATCCTGCGCGTCTTCACGGGCGTCAACCTCTTCAAGCTGCTGAAGTATCTGGGCCGGGAGTTCCTGCTGATCCTCTCCACCTCCTCGTCCGAGTCCGCGCTGCCGCGGCTCATCGCGAAGATGGAGCACCTGGGCGTCAGCAAGCCGGTCGTCGGCATCACCGTGCCGACCGGCTACTCCTTCAACCTCGACGGCACGATGATCTACCTGACCATGGCCTCGATCTTCGTCGCCGAGGCGATGGGCGACCCGCTCTCGCTGGGCCAGCAGATCTCGCTGCTCATCTTCATGTTCATCGCCTCCAAGGGCGCGGCGGGCGTCACCGGCGCCGGCCTCGCCACCCTCGCGGGCGGCCTCCAGTCCCACCGCCCCGAACTCGTCGACGGCGTCGGCCTCATCGTCGGCATCGACCGCTTCATGAGCGAGGCCCGCGCCCTCACCAACTTCGCGGGCAACGCGGTCGCGACGGTGCTCGTCGGCACCTGGACGAAGGAGATCGACAAGGACCGCGTCGGCCAGGTCCTGGCCGGGCAGCTCCCCTTCGACGAGACCACACTGGTCGCCGACGACCACGACCCCTCGGCCCAGAGCTCCGATTCCGGCTCCGGCACGGGCTCCGGCAAGGAGATCCCATCCCCGGCCTCGAACAAGGTGACGGCCTGACGCACCGGGTCCGGGACGCCCCGGACCGGACCCGGGCTCCGTCACTTCACGCGGACACATCCCCTGTCGCCCCGCTCCGCAGGGCCTCGCTGACGGTCGTGAAGAGGCGATACTCGTGGCACCCGCCGGAGGAGATGACGGTGGCCCAGGGATGCGTCGGGGACCTCAGCCGGCAGAGGACCACCTCACCGGCTCCCGCGACGGCCACCGCCAGGGGCTCCATGGCAGCCAGGGCGACAGCTCGGGCGTCGAGCGCGCGACGGGCCGACTCCGGGGTGACGACGCGCCAGGCCTCCGGGAGCACGGTGGGCCGCCAGGCGCGGAACCTCTCGGCGGGGGACTCCGCACCGGCCGGAGCCGGACGGACATGCGAGGTGATCAAGTCAGCCAGAAACGCGACGAGTTCGTCCTCCGGGGCCGGAGGAAGGTCCGGCCGGCCGGAGAGGAGGCGCAGCGCGCCGAGGGCCCAGTCGCGGGAGAAGCGGTGCTGATCGGAGTCGGGCGTGCGAGCGGCGTAGCAGCGCAGGAGGGCGGCGTCCTCTTCCGTCCCGAAGGACGCGAGGGCGAGAACGTATCCCCGCGCGTCCTTGCCGCCCCCGTGACGCGTGAGGAGCTCGCCGAGCAGCTCCCGGAACGCGGTGCGACCCCCGAGCGCCACGAGCCACGCCCCGGTCAGCCGCGCGCGCCACTCCCCGTGGAACAGGCAGACCAGCTCGTGATCGCCGATCACCGCCCCGCGCGCGGCGAGTTCCGCGGCGAGGGCGTGGGCGTCGGGGGCGGGCCGGTGCTTGAGGTTCCAGCCGTGGAGCTTCGCGTACGGGCGCCCCGGCATGACGTAGCGGCGGACCGCCGCGAGGACCTGGACGTCTTCCTGGGGCAGCACGCGCCCATCCTGCCCGGCCTCGCCCTGCCCCGACCGGGAATTCCGGTCAGGACGTCGCGCCCTTGATGACTGCGAAGGGGGCGCCGGACGGGTCGGTGAACCTGGCCAGGCGGCCTATGCCCTCCGCGTCGACGGGCGGGACGAGCGCGGTCGCCCCGGCGGCGGTGGCGGCGTCGGCCACGGCGTCGCAGTCGGCGACCTCGAAGTACGGGTGCCACTCGGACGTCGCCCCGGCGTCCACGTGCTCCTGGGGGAGCCGCATGAGCCCACCGTGCGCGGCGTCCGGGTCCGTGCCCTCGGGCCGTACGACCGTGTACGTCATGCCGGGGCCCATGTCCATGTCCTCGGCCTCCCACGCGAAGACCGCGCGGTAGAAGTCCCGGGCCGCCCCGGCGTCCGTCGTGTACAGCTCGGTCCAGGTGAGGGAGACCGGGACGCCGACGACCTCCAGCCCGCCCGTCTCGAACGGCTGCCAGACGGCGAACTCGGCGCCGGTCGGATCGGTGAACCCGGCCATCCGTCCGAAGCTGAAGACGTCCGTCGCGCCGAAGCGGACGGTGCCTCCCGCCCGCTCGACGGCGCGGGCGGTGGCGTCCGCGTCCGGCGAGTGGAAGTAGACGGTCCAGGCGGCGCCCGCGCCCTCCTCGGTGAGCGGGCCGATGCCCGCGACCATCTTGCCGTCCTGTGTGAAGAAGCCGTAACCGCCGCCCTCGGGCCCGGCGGACTGATAACCCCAGCCGAAGGCCGCGGCGTAGAAGTCGCTGCTGGCGGCGGTGTCGGGAGTGCCCAGGTCGATCCAGTTCGGAGAACCCGGCACGTATGCGGTGCTCAGCATGGTGACTCGCCTCCCGCCTCCAGCATGGCACCGCCCCGCCCGGCCGTCCTGTTGTCGGCGGTGGCCGCGTTGACCTTCACCCTGGGGGAAGGCACAGGCTCGGGCGGGTCAGGATGAGGGAGGGAGCGGGCATGGGGCTGGTGACCATCGGGACGTTCGCGCGGCTGACGCGGCTGTCGCCCAAGGCGCTGCGGCTCTATGACGAGCTGGGGCTGCTGACGCCGGCCCGCGTCGATCCGTTCTCCGGGTACCGGTACTACGACCCGGCGCAGGTCGAGCGCGCGCGGCTCG
Organism: Streptomyces albiaxialis; assembly: GCF_039530985.1. Lineage (NCBI taxonomy): Bacteria > Bacillati > Actinomycetota > Actinomycetes > Kitasatosporales > Streptomycetaceae > Streptomyces > Streptomyces albiaxialis. The sequence continues at coordinate 263,074 of NZ_BAAAPE010000022.1, read as the reverse complement.
TCGCGTGGCTGCGGCGGCTGGGCATGCCGCTGGCCCGTATCCGTACGGTCTGCGAACTCGACGACGCCGGAGCCGCCGACGAGGTGCGGGCCTTCTGGGCGTCCGTCGAGTCCGAGACGGCCGCCCGCCGCGAGCTGGCCTCCTTCCTCATCGCCCACCTCGCACGAGGGGACCACCCGATGATGGGGACCACAGGGACCAACGGCACACCGCTCACGATCCGTTACGCCGCGCTCTCCGACACCGGCCGCGTCCGCGAGCGCAACCAGGACGTGGCGTACGCGGGCGACCGGCTGCTCGCCGTCGCCGACGGCTTCGGCGCCCGGGGGGAGAGCGCCAGCTCGGCCGCCGTCGCGGCCCTGCGCCGCCTGGAGACCGGGCCCCTCCCGGCCGGCGGCCTGCTCAACGCGCTGGAGGACGCCGTCCGCGCGGCCGAGGACGACGTCCGGGGCGTCGACTCGGGCGAGGAGGAGTCCGGGACGACGCTCACGGCGATGGTCTGGGACGCCGCCCGCTCGCGGCTCGCGCTCGTGCACATCGGCGACTCGCGCGCGTATCTGCTGCGCGGCGGCGGACTGTTCCGCATCACGCACGACCACACCCACGTCCAGTCCCAGGTCGACGAGGGCCGCATCACGCCGGAGGAGGCGCGTGCGCACCCCCAGCGCGCGCTGCTGGCCCGCGCCCTGGGCGCCGTCGCGACGTCCCCGCCGGACCTCAAGCTGCACGACGCGCTGCCGGGCGACCGCTATCTGCTGTGCTCGGACGGGCTGTCGGGCGTGGTCCCGGACGCCGACGTGCGCCGTACGCTCGCGGGGAGCGGGGCGCCGGCCGACGCCGTGCGCGCGCTGGTCGGCCTGTCGATCGCGGCGGGCGGCCCCGACAACGTCGCGTGCGTCGTCGCGGACGTCAGCGCCGCGTGACGGGCTGCTCCTCGCGCCACCGCTTCCCGTCGAAGCGGTCGAAGCGGAGGGGCCGGTTCTTGAGATAGCCCTCCTCCGTGAACACGAAGGTGCCGTTCGCGCCCCGGACCCGGGCCTTCTTGAGGTCGTCCGCCAGCCGGTCGCTCAGGAACGCCGGGGCCGGGGTCCCGCTCTGCCGCCCGAGCACCGTGGCCAGGGCGTGCGCGGCGTCGAGCGCGTTGCGCCGGGCCGCGCCGCGGCCGGGCTCCACGTCGCGGTAGCGGTACTGCTCCACGCCGCGCGCGCTCCCGCCCCGGGGCCGCCCGTCCGCCCCGGCTCCGTTGTCGCAGGGAGCGGCGTACGGGGTGACGACGCGGCCCCGGAACCCGGCCTTCCGCAGCTCCCGTGCCGTGAACGGGCCCTCGTACGGATCCCCCGGCAGCACGAGCGTGTCGGCCTTCGTCTTCCGGAGCCTCTCGGCGACGTCCTTCCGCCGCTCCTGGCTCATGTCCCCGGTCATGCGGTGCTCGAAGACCCTGCGTCCGTCCCCGGAGAGGGCCTCGCGGAGGCGGTCGCGGAAGTCCGTGTCGTAGCCGCCGCCCGAGACGACCAGCACCGAACGGACGCCGGAGTCGCTCCGCAGCCGGGCCGCGAGCCGGTCCGCGGTTGCGGTCGGGGAGACGCGCAGGGGGAAGGCCTTGTCCGTGGCGGGGTCCATGTCGCCGTCTCCGCCGGGATCGGGGCAGGAGTTGACCGTGACGGGCAGCGACCCGTCCCCCGAGCCGTACTCCCGCACGTCGTCGCCGGGCACGCCCGGCGAGAGGTCGGTCTCGCCGATGACGGCCACGACGTGGGGGAGCTTCCTGACCTCGTCGTCCAGTTCGAGGGTGGTGCTGTCCACGGGGGTGACCTCGACGGTGCCGTCCAGCCCGGACGCCTTCACGCCCTTCCGGACCACCTTCTCGACGGCCGCGTCGTCGGCGCCGTGGTTGTCGGCGGGGCGGGCGTAGACGACGGTCCAGTCGGGGTCGGGCGGTTCCTCCTCCGCGGCCATCAGCGTCACCCCCGTGCCGCCCAGCACCAGCAGCGCGGCGGCACCCGCGAGCACGGCACGGCGGGACGGCCTGCGGCGCCGCTCCGGGGGGTGGATGACGGTGGTGATCCGCGGGGGCGCGGGAGCGGGTACTGGCGCGGGGGTGGGTGTGGGCGCGGGGCGCGGCGGCGGGGCGTCCTCGGGCCCGGACTCCCGCTCCGATTCCCGTACGGGCTCCGATTCCCGTACGGGCTCCGGCTCCCGTACGGGTTCCGCCTCCGGTTCGGGCTCCTGCACCGGCTCCGGCGCGTTCTCCGCCCGCCCCTCCCGTACCGCCTCCAGCCGCGCCGCCGCCTCCTCCGCGTCCGCGGGGCGGTCGTCCGGGGACTTGGCCATCAGGTCCAGGACGAGCCGGTCCACGTCGGGCGTCAGCCCGTCGCGGGCGCGGCTCGGGCGGAGCGGCACGTCGTTGAGGTGGTTGAACATCACGCCCGCCGCGGGGCCCACGAACGGCGGTCGGCCCACGAGGAGTTCGTAGAGCACGCAGCCCAGCGCGTACAGGTCGGCGCGCCCGTCGCCCGGCTCCATGCGGAACCGCTCCGGCGCCATGTACAGGACGCTGCCGAGCGGCATGTGGCCCGTGCGCGTCAGCTTCGACTCGGCCTCGACGGCCTCCTGGAAGCGCGCGATGCCGAAGTCGAGGACGACGGCCGTACCGTCGGGCCGTACGACGACGTTGGCGGGCTTGATGTCGCGGTGCACGACGCCCGCCGCGTGCGCGGTGGCCAGGGCCCGGCAGATCTGGGCGCTCCAGCCGAGCGCGTCGCGGACGGGGACGCGCCCCTCGTCCCGCAGCACCCGCTCCAGCGAACGGCCCTCGACCAGCTCCATCACCAGGTACGGGACGCCGTCGTCGGCGCCGTGGTCGTGGACGGTCGCGATGTGCGGGCTGTCGAGCGCGGCGGCGGCGCGGGCCTCGCGGCGGAAGCGGCCGAGGAGTTCGGTCCGCTCCTCCGGCTGCACGTCGGCGGGCGGCGAGAAGAGCTTGACGGCGACCTCGCGCCCCAGGTCCCGGTCGCGGGCCCGCCAGACCTCGCCCATGCCGCCCGCGCCGAGCTTCTCCGCCAGCTCGTAACGCCCGCTCAGTACGCGCCCCCGCAACGCCGCACACCCCCGACTCGAACTCCCTTGCGGGGGCCGAGGCTAGCAGCAGGCGAAACCGGAGGTCAGCAGCCGTCGTACCCGGCGGTCGGGAGGGAGAGGCGGCGGTGCACGGCGGCCTTCATCTCCGCCGTGTACGCGGGCTCGGGGCACTCGACGGTGATCAGCCTGATGCCGCGCGAGGCGCAGTGCTCGGCGAAGTCGGACGCCGACTCCAGCGCCGCGTCCAGGATCCGGGGCCCGGCGCACAGGAAGGCCTCGGCGCCCGCCTCCACGTCCTGCCAGAGGGCGGGAGTGGTGACGGGCGCGTTGTTGGTCTCGACGGTGGCGGCGATCGCGTAGCCGTTCCGCTCGGCCCAGTCGCGGCACGCGGCGTACTGGCGGCGGGTGTCCACCAGGAACGGGCTGTCCTCCAGCTCGGACAGCGGGACGAGCGACGCCAGCACCACCGCGCGGCGCCGCTCAGGCGGGTGAGGAGTAGCCGCAGGCATAGCAGATCTTCCAGCCGTCGTCGTTCGTGGTCAGGGTGTCCCCACCGCACCCCGGGCACAGGGCACGGCAGATGACCTGGCGGTACAGACGGGTCCGCGTACGGTCGCGCATGCGTGCTGCCTCCAGCTCTCGTCCACGCCGGCCCCGTCGTGGTGCAGTACACCGCTGTTCGGGGGGCCGTGGCAAGCGGGAGGACCGATTCCGGCTCCCGGCCGCGAGGCGGTCAGCAGGGCGTCAGCCAGACCGTGGCCAGCGGCGGCAGCGTCGGGGCCAGCGAGTGCGGGCGGCCGTGGGCGGGGACCGGCTCGGCCTTGAGCGCCTCGGGGTTGTGCACGCCCCCGCCGCCGTACCGCTCCTCGTCGGTGTTGAGGACCTCGCGCCAGGACGTCCACTCGGCGGGCACGCCCAGCCGGTACTCCTCGCGGACCACCGGCGAGAAGTTGCTGACCGAGAGCAGCGGGGAGCCGTCGGCGGCGAAGCGGAGGAACGCGAGGGTGTTGTCGTCGCTCGCGTCGCCCGCGACCCAGGCGAAGCCCTCGGGCCGGGTGTCCTGGTCCCACAGCGCGGGCCGCGCGCGGTACCCGGCGTTGAGATCCCGCACCAGGTCCCGTACGCCCCGGTGGTCGGCCTCCGCGGAGTACGAGGGGTCGAGCAGCCACCAGTCGGGCCCGTGGCCCTCGGCCCACTCGGCGCCCTGGGCGAACTCCTGGCCCATGAAGAGGAGCTGCTTGCCCGGGTGGGCCCACATGAAGCCCAGGTACGCGCGGTGGTTGGCGCGGCGCTGCCACCAGTCGCCGGGCATCTTGCTCACGAGGGAGCGCTTGCCGTGCACGACCTCGTCGTGCGAGATGGGCAGCACGTAGTTCTCCGAGTAGGCGTAGACCATGGAGAACGTCATGTCGCCGTGGTGGAACTTGCGGTGCACCGGCTCCTTCGTCATGTACGTCAGCGAGTCGTGCATCCAGCCCATGTTCCACTTGAAGCCGAAGCCGAGCCCGCCGAAGCCGCCCTCGCCGACGTGGTGGGTGGCGCGGGTGACGCCGTCCCAGGCGGTGGACTCCTCGGCCACCGTGATCACGCCGGGGCAGCGGCGGTAGACGGTGGCGTTCATCTCCTGGAGGAAGGCGACCGCGTCGAGGTTCTCCCGCCCGCCGTGCTCGTTCGGCGTCCACTCGCCCTCCTCGCGCGAGTAGTCGAGGTAGAGCATCGAGGCGACGGCGTCGACGCGGAGGCCGTCGATGTGGAACTCCTCGCACCAGTACACGGCGTTCGCCACGAGGAAGTTGCGCACCTCGCGCCGCCCGAAGTCGAATTCGAGCGTGCCCCAGTCGGGGTGCTCGGCCCGCGCCGGGTCGGCGTGCTCGTACAGCGGCGTGCCGTCGAAGGCGGCCAGCGCCCAGTCGTCCTTGGGGAAGTGCGCGGGCACCCAGTCCATCAGCACCCCGATCCCGGCCCGGTGCAGCGCGTCGACCAGGAACTTGAAGTCGTCGGGCCCGCCGAGCCGCGCGGTCGGCGCGTAGAACCCGGTGACCTGGTAGCCCCACGAGCCGCCGAACGGATGCTCGGCCACCGGCATCAGCTCGACGTGCGTGAAGCCGAGGTCCGTCACATACGCGGGGAGCTGCTCGGCGAGTTCCCGGTAGCTCAGTCCGGGGCGCCAGGACGGCAGGTGCACCTCGTACACGGAGAGCGGCTCGCTGTGCGGCGCGGCCTGGGCGCGGCGGGCCGTCCACTCCTGGTCGCTCCACACGTGGTGCGAGGTGTGGACGACGGAGGCGCTGGCGGGCGGGCACTCGGCGGCGCGGGCCATCGGGTCGGCGCGCAGCGTGTGGCTGCCGTCGGGCCGCGCGACGTCGAACTTGTAGAGCGCGCCCTCCTCGACACCGGGCAGGAACACCTCCCACACCCCGGACGAGCCCAGCGAGCGCATGGGGCAGGCCGTCGCGTCCCAGTAGTTGAAGGACCCGGCGACGCGCACGCCGCGCGCGTTGGGCGCCCACACGGTGAAGCGGGTGCCCGCCACGCCCTCGTGCGTCATGGGGTGCGCGCCGAGGGCGCGCCAGAGCTGCTCGTGCCGGCCCTCGGTGATCAGGTGCAGGTCGAGGTCGCCGAGCGCGGGCAGGAAGCGGTACGGGTCGGCGGTGCGCACGTCGTCGGTGCCGGGCTCGTCGCCGTAGCGGACCAGCAGCTCGTAGCCGGGGATCGCGTTGAGCGGCAGCACCGCGGCGAAGAAGCCGTCCTCCTCGTCGTACAGCTCGGCACGCAGGCCCTTGCCGACGACGGTGACGCCCTTCGCGTACGGCCGCAGCGTGCGGAAGAGGACGCCACCGCGCACCGGGTGGGCGCCGAGGAGGGCGTGCGGGTCGTGGTGGGTGCCGGTCAGGAGCCGCTCGCGGTCCCCGCCGGGCAGCTCGGGGGCGGGCCGCACGCCGCGCCGGGCCTCCCGCTCCGCCGCCCGCGCCGGGCCCGCCTGTTCCCGCCGGGGGGCGGGGGTGTGGCGCCGGGTGGCGGCGGGGGCGTCCGGCTCACGGAGGAACGTGGCGGGGATCTGGGGAGCCGAGGGCCGGTCGGGTGTCACGGGAGGGGGCCTCCTGATCAGGAAGAGGGGGAACGTTTCTCGTCGGCGAGCCTGCGGATCGCCGACAGCGGGATGGACAGCCAGGACGGCCGGTTACGGGCCTCGTACAGCACCTCGTAGACGGCCTTGTCCGTCTCGTACGCGCGCAGCAGCACCGCGTCGTCGCGGGGGTCGGAGCCGCACGCGTCCGCGTAACCGGCGCAGTACGCGGCCCGGTTGGCGGCGGCCCACCTCTGGGACCACGCGTCACCGGGGCCCGCGGGGCACTGGCAGGCGGCGTAGTCGAAGGAGCGCAGCATGCCCGCGATGTCGCGGACGACGGGCTGGTCGGCGCGGCGCTCGGCGAGCGGCCGCGCGGGCTCGCCCTCGAAGTCGATCAGCGTCCAGCGGCCGTCGGCCCCGTCGTGGTGCGCGTCGAGGGCCGCGTCCCCGGAACCCTCGGGAGCCCCTGAGCCCTCGCTGGCCCTGGGACCCCCGGGCTCCTCGGCGGCGGGCGCGTCCGCGGTGTGCAGTGCCTGGCCGAGGTGCAGGTCGCCGTGGACGCGCTGCGCGTGGCAGCCCCCGCCGTCCCGTCCGCGCTCGGCCAGCTCGCGGAACGCGTCGAGCAGCGCCGGGCGGTACGGGCGCAGCGCGGGCACCGCGGCGCTCGCGGAGTCGAGGCGCGCCGCCATCCCGGCGGCCAGGTGTTCGAGCTGCTCGCCGCCGAGCACGGAGGTCGGCAGGGCCCGCGCGAGGCCCGTGTGCGCCTCGGCGGTCGTACGGCCGAGCGCGGAGGCCGCGCCGGTGAAGTCGCGGCGCGCGGCGAGGGCCCGCAGCGCGAGCTGCCAGCCGTCGGCGGCGCCCGGCAGGAACGGCTGGAGCACACCGAGGGTGACCGGGTCGGGGGAGGGGCCGCGCGTCACGGCCTCGAACCACGCGGTGGGCGCGGGCACGGCCGTACGCCCCTGGCGGGCGAGCGCGAGGGGCAGCTCCAGGTCGGGGTTGACGCCGGGGCCGACGCGGCGGAAGAGCTTGAGGATGTACGCGCTGCCGTAGATCACCGAGGAGTTGGACTGCTCGGCGGTGAGCGGCCGGGGCCGCAGGCCCGAGGGGATGACGGCCTCGGGGTCGCGGGAGAAGCGCAGCGGGCCGAGCCGCCCGGGGGCGCGCAGGCGTTCGAGGAGCAGCCCGGTGAGCCGGGGGTCGTGCAGCGCCTCGTAGACGGCGCGGCCCCGCAGCGGCCCGGTCGAGGGGCGGCCGAGCAGCGAGGGGGCCAGCTCCGGCGGCAGCGCCTCGCGGACGCCGAGCAGCAACTGGTAGCAGTCGTCGCCGGTGCCGGGCGCGGCGGACTGCCGGGCCCGGACCAGGAGATGGAGCAGGCCCGGCGTCGCGCCGCCCGCGCCGCACGGCAGCAGCTCCACGGCCGAGACCGGGGAGAAGCCGGTGAGCGGCCGACCCTTGCCCGCGAACCACCGCTGCCGCGGCAGCCATTCGGCCAGCAGCGGCGAGAGCGAGCGGAGCAGGGCCGTGCCGCCGTGTCCGTCGTACGCGGCGGCGGCCGAGGGCACGGCCGCGAGGGGCAAGGAGCTGTCCGACATGGCGTCCTTTCCCCGGGCACACGAAAGGTACGCAGAGTGTCCCGGATTGCGGCATGGGATGTCCGGGTGTGCGAGCAGTGTCGTGCGGATTCACTCGTGTCGTCTTACGGGAGTGCTGGGGCCGGGGCGCCACTCGCCGTGCTCTGCGGGCCGCGGGATCGCTGTGGCCGGACGCGAATGTCCCGCGCCCCTTCGAGGGGCACCCCGACGAGACCGTCAGGGGTACCCCCTGTCCGGCCCGTCAACCTTGGCGGCGCAGCCGGAACCAGTAGAACCCGTGACCGGCGAGAGTGAGAAGGTACGGCAATTCGCCGATCGGGGGAAAGCGTACGCCGCCGATCAATTCGACGGGAACGCGCCCTTCCCACGCGCGGAGATCCAGCTCGGTGGGCTGCGGGAACCGCGAGAAGTTGTTCACGCACATCACCAGGTCGTCACCGCCCTCGGGGAGCCTGACCTCGCGGAGAAAGGCCAGAACGGCGGGGTTCGACGAGGACAGCTCCTCGTAGGTGCCGAGGCCGAAGGCCGGATTCTGCTTACGGATCTCGATCATCCGGCGGGTCCAGTGCAGCAGCGAACTCGGCGAACTCATGGCCGCCTCGACGTTCGTCACCTGGTATCCGTGGACCGGGTCCATGATGGTCGGCAGGAAGAGCCGTCCCGGGTCGCAGGAGGAGAAGCCCGCGTTGCGGTCCGGGGTCCACTGCATGGGGGTGCGCACGGCGTCCCGGTCGCCGAGCCAGATGTTGTCGCCCATGCCGATCTCGTCGCCGTAGTAGAGGATCGGCGAGCCCGGCAGGGCGAAGAGCAGGGCTGTGAACAGCTCGATCTGCTTGCGGTCGTTGTCGAGCAGCGGGGCGAGCCGGCGGCGGATGCCGATGTTGGCGCGCATGCGCGGGTCCTTGGCGTACTCCGCGTACATGTAGTCGCGCTCCTCGTCGGTGACCATTTCCAGGGTCAGCTCGTCGTGGTTGCGCAGGAAGATTCCCCACTGGCAGCCGGAGGGGATCTCCGGGGTCTTCGCGAGGATTTCCGAGACCGGATAGCGGGACTCGCGGCGCACCGCCATGAAGATCCGCGGCATCACCGGGAAGTGGAACGCCATGTGGCACTCGTCGCCGCCCTTCTCGAAGGACCCGAAGTAGTCGACGACGTCTTCCGGCCACTGATTCGCCTCGGCGAGCAGCACGGTGTCCGGGTAACTCGCGTCGATCTCCGCGCGCACCCGCTTGAGGAATTCATGGGAGCGCGGCAGGTTCTCGCAGTTGGTGCCCTCTTCCGCGTACAGATAGGGGACCGCGTCGAGCCGGAATCCGTCGATGCCGAGGTCCAGCCAGAAACGCAGAGCGGAAATCATCTCGTCCTGGACGACCGGGTTCTCGTAGTTGAGATCCGGCTGGTGCGAGAAGAAGCGGTGCCAGTAGTACTGCTTGCGTACGGGGTCGAACGTCCAGTTGGACACCTCGGTGTCCACGAAGATGATGCGCGCGTCCTGGTACTGCTTGTCGTCGTCGGCCCATACGTAGTAGTCGCCGTACGGTCCTTCCGGGTCCTTCCTGGACTCCTGGAACCACGGGTGCTGGTCGCTGGTGTGGTTCATGACGAAGTCGATGATGACCCGCATGCCGCGCTGGTGGGCCGCGTCGACGAACTCCACGAAGTCGGCGATGTCGCCGAACTCGGGGAGCACGGACGTGTAGTCCGAGACGTCGTAACCGCCGTCCTTCAGGGGCGACTTGAAGAACGGCGGCAGCCACAGGCAGTCGACGCCCAGCCACTGGAGATAGTCCAGCTTCGCGGTGAGCCCTTTGAGGTCTCCGATGCCGTCGCCGTCGCTGTCCTGGAAGGAGCGCACCAGCACCTCGTAGAAGACGGCGCGCTTGAACCACTCCGGGTCGCGGTCCCTGGCAGGGGTGTCCTCGAAGGTGTCGGGGACGGGCTCATTGACGATCATGTGTGGGTGACCCTCCGGTCGGTGAGGACGGTCGCAGGGTGAGGATGTGGGCCGGTGCGGGGGAGTCACCTCCCGGCTCCAGGCGCACATAGTTGTCCCTGCCCCAGTGGTAGGTCTCGCCGGTGAGCTCGTCGCGCACCGGGAAGGACTCCGCACCGCTCATCTGAGCGGCACTCAGTCCGGATGCTTCGAATTGCGACATGTCCAACGACACCGTCGCCTCGTGGGTGTGGTGGGGGTCGAGGTTGACCACGATGAGCACCGTGTCGGCGTAGGGCTCCACGCAGTGCTTCGAGTACGCGAGCACGTTCTCGTTGTCCGTGGGGTGGAACCGCAGGTCGCGGAGTTGCTGGAGCGCGGGACGGTGGCGGCGCAGCCGGTTGAGCGCGGTGATCAGCGGGGTGATCGAGCGGCCCTCGCGGTCGGCCGCCGTCCAGTCCCGGGGCCGCAGTTGGTACTTCTCCGAGGACAGGTACTCCTCGCTGCCCGGACGCAGCGCGGTGTTCTCGCACAGTTCGAAACCGGCGTACATGCCCCACGAGGGGGACAGCGTCGCCGCGAGCACGGCCCGGACCTCGAACGCGGGACGGCCGCCCTCCTGGAGGTAGGCGTGCAGGATGTCCGGGGTGTTCACGAAGAAGTTCGGCCGCATGTAGGCGGCGGCCTCGCCGGACAGCTCGGTGAGGTACTCCGTCAGCTCGTGCTTGGTGTTCCGCCAGGTGAAATACGTGTACGACTGCTGGAAGCCGATCTTCGCGAGCGTGTGCATCATCGCCGGACGCGTGAACGCCTCCGCCAGGAACACCACGTCCGGGTCCGTCCGGTTGATGTCCGCGAGGACCTTCTCCCAGAACGCCACGGGCTTGGTGTGCGGATTGTCGACCCGGAAGATCCGTACCCCGTGCGCCATCCAGAAGCGCAGCACGCGCAGCGTCTCCCGGACGAGGCCCGCGTACGCCGAGGGGTCGTTGTCGAAGGAGACGGGATAGATGTCCTGGTACTTCTTCGGCGGGTTCTCCGCGTAGGCGATCGTGCCGTCGGCGCGCTTGGCGAACCACTCCGGGTGCTCCTTGACCCACGGGTGGTCCGGCGAGCACTGGAGCGCGAAGTCGAGCGCGACCTCCATCCGCAGCTCGCCGGCCCGCTCCACGAAGTGGTCGAAGTCCTCCATCGTGCCCAGGTCCGGGTGGAGCGCGTCGTGCCCGCCCTCCGCCGAGCCGATCGCCCAGGGCGAGCCGACGTCCTCGGCCGAGGCCGACAGCGCGTTGTCCGGGCCCTTGCGGTACGCCTCGCCGATCGGGTGCACGGGCGGCAGATAGACCACGTCGAAGCCCATCGCGGCCACCGCGTCCAGCCGCTCGGCCGCCGTCCGCAGCGTCCCGCTCACCGGCGGCCCGATCTCCGGCACGACCGCGCCCTCCGAGCGCGGGAACAGCTCGTACCAGGAGCCGAACAGCGCGCGGCGGCGCTCGACTTGGAGCGTCAGCGGGCGCGAGGACGTGATCATCTCGCGCAGCGGATAGCGGTCGAGCACCGCCGTGACCTCGGGGGCGAGCGCCGCCGCGAGCCGCGCCGCGCCCGTGCGCCCGGTGTCGCGCAGCGCGTCCACGGCCTCCAGCACGGCGGTGCGCCCGTCCCGCTTGGGCACCTGTGCGGCGGCGCGCTCGTGCAGCAGCGCGCCCTCCTCCAGGGTGAGTTCGGTGTCGATGCCCGCCGGGATCTTGATCTTCGCGTGGCGCCGCCAGGTGCCGACCGGGTCGCCCCACGCCTCGACGGCGTACGTCCACCGCCCCTCGGCGTCCGGGGTGACCTCGGCGCCCCAGCGGTCGGTGCCCGGCGCGAGTTCGCGCATCGGTGTCCAGGGCCCGGCGCGACCGGCGGGGCCGCGCAGCACCACGTTCGCCCCGACGTCGTCGTGGCCTTCGCGGAAGACGGTGGCCGAGACCTGGAAGGTCTCGCCGGGCACGGCTTTTGCGGGACGGCTTCCGCACTCCACGACGGGGCGGACGTCGAGCACGGGAATGCGACCAATCATCGGCTCACCTGGGGTCATAAGGGGAGATAACGGGCTCGCCCTACTTTGTATCCGCTCGGCGGACACCTTCCGTGCTGCGGGCATGACGGCTCCTGTCCGCGTTCACTCGGGTGGGGGTTCCGTCGTACTCGTGAGGCACCGCGTCGGGGGCGGTGTTCTCGACCGTACGGAATGGCGGCCGTCCCGCAAGGGCGCGGCGGGAGTCCGGTGGAACGGCGCGGGCGGTCGCGCTGCCCGAGGGCACCGCGACCGCCCGAAACCTCACGGGGGTTGTCTCCCGCTACTCGTAGGAAATGTCGCCCTCCTTGTAGAGACAGGTCTTGCCGTCCGGGCCCTTGCCGGTCTCCTCCGGCTCGTCGCCCGAGTCGTTGCCCTGGTAGCGGACGCAGGGCTCGATCTTCCTGTCCTCGTCGCCGAGTATCCGGATGCCGCTGAGCCTCGCCGTGTCGCCGTAGTTCTCGTTGACGCCGACGAGCGCCTTGCCGGGGGCCTTGACCTCGATGTCCTTCAGCTCGACGTGCCGGTCGGTCTGCTCGGAGCAGTTGCCGCAGGAGCGCACGAGCTTGCCGAAGTCCTCCACGGCGAAGCCGCTGACCTTGAGCGTGCCGCCGCCGTTGAACTGGAGGACCTTGTCGTCGGCCTTGCGGGCGCCGCCGCCCATCACCTCGTACGTGGAGCCCTCGCCGCCCTTGAAGGAGGCCGCGTCCTCGCCGACGTCCTCCCACCACACGTTCTCCAGCGTGCAGGAGCCCATGCAGTGGATGCCGTCGGCGGCCGGGGAGCCGAGGACGACGTTCTTGAGCGTGGCGCCGTCCGCCAGTTCGAAGATCGGGTCCTTGCCCTCGCCCTGGTCGCCGCCGCCGAGGTCGCCCTCGCCGATGTAACGGGTCATCTTCCCGTCGACGACGCCGCTGATCTCCTGCGTCTCGCTGACCTTCCTGTCACCGCTGGGAGTCGGCCATTCCGCGGCCGAGGCGGTGGACATCAGCGAGGTCGTGGTGAGCGCGCCCGCCACCAGGAGACCGGCGCCGAGACCGCCGACGACCGTTCTGCGTCTGGTCAGGAACTTCTTGCGGTGAGTGCTGCCCATGGTCTCTTCCCGTCGTGTGGGGGGATGGTGTTCTTCCGGTCCGGCCGGGGCCCGTCCGGTGCGCGGCCGGGTTCTTTCGCGGGGGAGTCGCCACGGCGCGTGGAAAGGTTGCCGACTCCCCGCGGACGGTTACTGTCGAACCGTGAAGGCCATCCGCCGGTTCTCCGTGCGCCCCGTCCTCCCCGAACCGCTCCGCCCGCTCAGCGACCTGGCCAGAAATCTGCGCTGGTCCTGGCACCCCGAGACGCGCGAGCTGTTCCGCTCCCTCGACCCGGAGGCATGGCGTGCCTCGGCCGGGAACCCCGTACGGCTGCTGAGCGCCGTGCCCGCCGAGCGGCTCGCCGAGCTGGCGGAGGACCGGGGCTTCCTGCGCCGCCTCGCGGTGGCCGCCGGGGACCTCGCGGACTACGTGAGCGAGCCCCGCTGGTACCAGCGTGCGGACGGCGTCCTGCCCTCCGGCGTGGCCTACTTCTCGCCCGAGTTCGGGATCACCGGCGCCCTGCCGCAGTACTCGGGCGGGCTCGGCATCCTCGCCGGGGACCACCTCAAGACCGCCAGCGACCTGGGCGTCCCGCTCATCGGCGTCGGACTTCTCTACCGGCACGGCTACTTCCGCCAGTCCCTCACCCACGACGGCTGGCAGCAGGAGCACTACCCCGTCTTCGACCCCAACGAGCAGCCGCTCCAGATCCTCCGCGAGCCCGGGGACGGCGCGCCCGTCCGCGTCGAGCTGCGGCTCCCCGGCGGGCGCGTGCTGCGCGCGTTCGTCTGGAAGGCCTGCGTCGGGCGCGTCCCGCTGCTCCTGCTCGACTCGGACGTCGAGGAGAACGCCCCCGGCGAACGCGACGTCACCGACCGGCTCTACGGGGGCGGCAGCGAGCACCGTCTCCTCCAGGAGATGCTGCTCGGCATCGGCGGCGTCCGCGCCGTACGGGCGTACTGCCGCGTCAGCGGCCACCCCGAGCCCGAGGTCTTCCACACCAACGAGGGCCACGCGGGCTTCCTCGGCCTGGAGCGCATCCGCGAACTGGGCGAGGGCGGACCGGACGGGACCCGGCTCGGCTTCGACGCCGCGCTGGAGAAGGTGCGCGCCGGCACCGTCTTCACCACCCACACCCCCGTCCCCGCGGGCATCGACCGCTTCGACCGCGAGCTGGTCGCCCGGCACTTCGGGGACGACGGCGAGCTGCCCGGCATCGCCGTCGAGGACGTGCTGCGGCTCGGCATGGAGAGCTACGCGGGCGGCGAGCCCAACGTCTTCAACATGGCCGTGATGGGCCTGCGCCTCGCCCAGCGCGCCAACGGCGTGAGCACCCTGCACGGCCAGGTCAGCCGCGAGATGTTCGCCCCGCTGTGGCCCGGCTTCGACTCCTCCGAGGTGCCGATCGGCTCGCTCACCAACGGCGTGCACGCCCCGACCTGGACCGCGCCCGCCGTCCCCGCCGACGCGCGCGACCTCAAGGACGCCGAGCTGTGGGAGCTGCGCAGGAGCCTGCGCGAACGCCTCGTCCAGGAGGTGCGGCGGCGGCTGTACGCGTCATGGCGGCAGCGCGGCGCCGCACAGGCCGAACTCGGCTGGATCGACGGCGTCTTCGACCCCGACGTGCTCACCGTCGGCTTCGCCCGCCGCGTCCCCTCCTACAAGCGGCTCACGCTGATGCTGCGCGACCGGGACCGGCTGATGGAGCAGCTGCTGCATCCGCAGCGGCCCGTGCAGATCGTCGTCGCGGGCAAGGCGCACCCGGCCGACGAGGGCGGCAAGCGGCTCGTGCAGGAGCTGGTCCGCTTCTCCGACGACCCGCGCGTGCGCCACCGGATCGTCTTCCTGCCCGACTACGGCATGGCCATGGCCCGCCATCTCTACGCGGGCTGCGACGTCTGGCTCAACAACCCCCTGCGCCCCCTGGAGGCCTGCGGCACCAGCGGCATGAAGGCCGCGCTCAACGGCTGCCTCAACCTCTCGGTGCTGGACGGCTGGTGGGACGAGTGGTTCGAGCCGGACTTCGGCTGGGCCGTGCCCAGCGCGGACGGCGCGGCGGCCGACGACACGGAGCGGCGCGACGCCATCGAGGCCGCGGCGCTCTACGAGCTGGTCGAGGACCACATCGCGCCGCAGTTCTACGAGCGGAACGGCTCGGGCGTCCCCGACCGCTGGGTCGAGATGGTGCGCCAGACCCTCACCCGGCTGGGCCCCAAAGTCCTCGCCGACCGGATGCTGCGCGAGTACGTGGAGCGGCTCTACGCCCCGGCGGCCCGTTCCCAGCGGGAGCTG
This sequence comes from Streptomyces albiaxialis, assembly GCF_039530985.1. Lineage (NCBI taxonomy): Bacteria > Bacillati > Actinomycetota > Actinomycetes > Kitasatosporales > Streptomycetaceae > Streptomyces > Streptomyces albiaxialis. The sequence goes on along the minus strand of NZ_BAAAPE010000022.1, from coordinate 247,980 downwards.
ACGCCCCCGGCGGCGGAGGAGCTGGCGGCGTGGAAGGCGCGGGTGCGCGCCGCGTGGCCGGGCGTGGTCATCGACCACGTCGAGACCTCCGGCGAGGCCGGGAGCGGCGAGGCGCTGGAGGTCGGTGCCTCGCTGGGGCTGCGCGTGCGCGTGGGCCTCGGCGGGCTGGGCCCGGACGATGTGGAGGTCCAGGCGGTGTCGGGCTGCGTCGACGAGTCGGACCGCATCGCGGGCCGGGGCGCCGTGCGCACCCCGCTCAAGCCGACGCGGGGCCCGGACATGGAGGGGCGCTGGCTCTACGAGGGACCGCTGGCCCTGGACCGCACCGGCGCCTTCGGCTACACGGTCCGCATCCTGCCCGCCCACCGGCTGCTGGCGGGCGGGGCGGAGATGGGGCTCCTGGTGGTTCCGTCGGAGAACGCGGCCTCGTCCTCCGACGGAACCGGCGGGCTGCTGATGCGCTAGGCGGCGCCGCGCGGGCGGCCGGGCCTCAGCAGCCGGTTCCGGATCTCAGCAGCCGTCCAGGTAGGCCGTGTGGATCCAGACCCCCGTGCGACCTCCCCACAGGTCTCCGTGGACCCAGTTGCCCTGGTGTCCCTTCAGGTTCATCTTCTGTCCTCGGTTCACCTGTCCGAGCACCCTGTACTCGGGGCCGGGACCGCCGCGGTAATTCACCCCGTTGTCGTTCACCGTGCAGACCGCGTCGACCCGGGCGGACGCCTGGTGCGGTGCGGCGGCGGACGCCCCTGGTGCCAGGGTGAACGCCATGCCCAGCGCCGCGGTGACACCGGCGGCCGCGAGACCGGCCTTACGGAGAGCCGACTTGACTTGAGCCATACTGGATGTCCTCCAAATGACGTGAAGGTCAAGGAAGTTGACCTGACTTCAGGTTAAGTCGGGCTTATCCGTTATGTGCATCCCTCACAGGGGTGAAGGCACGAAGGAGCCCCACCGCCGCTCGGGCGGTGGGGCTCCCTCGTGCTTGCCTATCGGGCTGGTCAGCCGGTCACGTTGACCCCGGTCCAGGCGGCGCCGACCGCCTTGACCTCGGCGCTGTCCGCGCCGTAGAGGCCCTCGGCGGCCTTGAGCGTCGCCGCCCGCGCGCCCTTGTAGTCCGTGGTCGAGGTCATCTCCTCGGTGAGGGCCTTGAACCAGATCTTCTCGGCCTTCTCGATGCCGATGCCCTCGAGCTTCTCGCCGTTCTTCGTCGGCGAGTTGTACTTCACGCCGTTCACCTCGCGCTCGCCGCTGCCGACGGAGAGCAGGAAGAAGAAGTGGTTGGCGATGCCGGACGAGTAGTGGACGTCGACGTCACCGGCGTTGGTGTCCCAGTAGTCCAGGGACTGGCCGTCCTTGCTCGGCTCGTCCATGTAGCGCAGCGGGGTGCCGTCGCCGTTGATGTCGATCTTCTCGCCGACCATGTAGTCGGCGACGTCCTCCTTGTTGTTGGCGCTGAACTCGACGGCCGCCGCGAAGATGTCCGAGGTGGCCTCGTTCAGGCCGCCGGACTCGCCCGCGTACTCCAGGTTGGCGGTCGTGGAGGTCACGCCGTGCGACATCTCGTGGGCCGCGACGTCGAGCGAGGTGAGGGGCTTCTTGTTGCCCTCGCCGTCGCCGTACGTCATGCAGAAGCAGCCGTCTTCCCAGAAGGCGTTGACGTAGTTGTCGCCGTAGTGGACCCGGCTGCGGGCGCCCTTGCCGTCACCGGCGATGCCCTCGCGGCCGTGCACGTTCTTGTAGTAGTCCCAGGTCGTGGCCGCGCCGTAGTGCGCGTCGACACCCGCGGTCTGCGCGTCCTCGGGCTTGCCGGTGCCCCACTTGTCGTCCTCGTCGGTGAACAGCTCGCCGTCACCGCTCTGGCCGTTCTTGAGGTCCGTGGTCTCGTTCTTCCCGCGGCCCTCGTCGACCAGCGTGAACTTGCCGTCCGAGCCGGAGGTGCCCAGCTCGACGGAGCCGCTGTACTGGCTCTCGCCGGTGCCCTCCTTCACGCCCTGGAACTCGAACAGCTTCTTGCCGGTGTTCGCGTCCGTGATGACGTGGAGCTGGTTCGGGGCGCCGCTCTTCTGGGTGCCGCCGACCACGGTCTCCCACGCGAGGACGGGCTTGCCGTCGGAGGCCCAGATGACCTTGCGGGGGGCCTTGCTGCCCTTGGCCTCGGCCGTGGCGGGCTTGTGCGACGCCGCCGCCCTGGTGGACTTCACGGCGATCTTGGCCTTGGTGGCCTTCGTCGTGCGGGTCACCTTGCCGTCGGCCGTCTTGTGGACGACGAGGTCGCCGCCGAGGACGGGCAGGCCGTCGTAGGTGCGCTCGTAACGCGTGTGCGTCGCGCCGTCCTTGTTCTTGATGACGTCCTTGACGTGCAGGGCTTCCTTCGCGCCGAGGCCCAGGGCCTTCGCGTCGGCGGCCTTCGCGGCCTTGGTGTCGGCCTTCTTGACCAGCGAGGTGTGCTGGGACGCCGAGAGCTTCGCGGGCAGTGCGCCGTTCGCCTTCGCGTCCGCCGAGCCGGAGGGGGCGGCTCCCGCGGTACCCGCGGTGACGCCCGCGGCGACAAGCGCCGCGGTGGCGGCGAGGGCGGATATCCGCTGCTTCTTCGTGAGGGGTCTCACTCAGGCTCCTTCTGCCGTTTCTGCCGTGGGGACCGGGCGGCATGGTGGGGCGCCGTCCGGGCAGAACTGAAGTGCGTGGTGCGCAGCGAAGACTGCCACTATTGCCGTGGACATGTCACTGGAATGACCACCTCCAGTGGGAGGATGGCCAGATTTTGTTCGTTAGTACGAGTCCTGTGCGCGCATAACGGACACGTCCGGCCATAGGAAAAGGGCGGACGGTGTCATACCGTCCGCCCCTTCGCTCAACGGGCCGTGGTTCAGCGGCCCTTCACGCACGTCTCCGGGACCCAGCCCACGCGGCCGCCGGCGGCGGCGTAGACCCAGTTGTTGCTCTTCTTGCCGCACTTCGTGTACGTGCCGCCGTTGTACGACTTGCCGTCGTTGCAGATCTTGCCCTTCTCGCTGGTGGTCCAGAGGGCGACGGCGGTGGCACTCGACTTGGGGTGCGTGCGCTGCTTGACGTTGGCCTTCACCTTGTACGGGCTGAGACCCCGCGAGCAGTCCTTGGGGTACGCCTTGGCCGCCGTGTTCGCGGACTGCGCCGCGGGCTGCGCCGTGGTCTCCCCGGCGACGGCGGTACCGGTCATGAAAGCGGTACCCGCGAACGCCACGGCGGCCGCCGTGATGCCCAGCGTCTTCAGCTTCATCTTCATGCGTTCTCCGATGAGTTGAGAAGAGGCTCCCCCGTGGAGCCGGGGGCAAAGGTACCGCGTAAACGATCATGCCGGGTGCACGAGCCGTGATTCGTAGGCGAAGACCGCGGCCTGCGTCCTGTCGCGCAGTCCCAGTTTGACCAGGATGCGGCTGACATGGGTCTTCACGGTCTGCTCGGCCACCACCAGGCGCGCGGCGATCTCCGCGTTCGACAGGCCCCGGGCGACCAGTGCCAGGACCTCCGTCTCGCGCTCCGTCAGGTCCGCCGCGCGGCCGGGAGGGACGGAGGGCGTGCCGGGCAGCCGGGCGAACTCCGCGATCAGCCGCCGCGTCACGCTCGGCGCCAGCAGCGCCTCGCCCGCGGCCACGACCCTTACGGCGTGGGCGAGTTCGGCCGCCGAGGCGTCCTTGAGGAGGAAGCCGGAGGCGCCCGCGCGCAGCGCCTCGTAGACGTACTCGTCGAGGTCGAAGGTCGTCAGCACCAGGACCTTCACGGCCGGGTCGCCGGACTCCTTGAGGCGGCGGGTCGCGTCGATGCCGCCGAGGCCCGGCATGCGGATGTCCATCAGCACGACGTCCGGGGCCAGCTCCGCGCAGCGTGCGAGGGCCGCGTGGCCGTCCTCGGCCTGGCCCACGACGCGGATGCCGGGCTCGGCGTCGAGCAGCACCGTGAAGCCCTGGCGGACCATCGCCTGGTCGTCGGCGATCAGTACGCGTACGGTGTCGGGCGTCATGGGGTCTCCTTCACGGGGGCGGCGGGCAGCAGGGCGGTCACCTCGTAGCCGCCGTCGGGGGTGGGCCCGGTGGCCAGCTCGCCGCCGAGCATCGTGACGCGCTCGCGCATCCCGAGCAGCCCGTGGCCGACGCCGGGCGGCGACGTGCGGGACGCGCGGGGTGCGGGAGACGGCGCCGTGTTCGTGACCCGCACCGAGACGCCCGCCGGGCGGTGCCCGATCTCGACCCGTACAGCGGCGCCGGGCGCGTGGCGCAGCGCGTTGCTCAGGGCCTCCTGCACGATGCGGTACGCCGACAGGCCGACGCCCGGCGGCAGGGGGCGCGGCTCGCCCGTGACCTCGGTGGTGACCTCGACCCCGGCGCCGCGCACCGGCTCGACCAGTTCGCCGAGCCGGTCGAGGGTGGGCTGCGGCGCGTGCCGTACGCCGTCGGCCGCCGCGTCCTCCGCGCGCAGGACGCCCAGCACGCGGCGGAGTTCGGCCAGCGCCTCCACCGCGTTCTCGCGGATCCCGGCCAGGTTCTCGCGCAGCTCCTCGGGCGGGTCCTCGACCAGGTGCGGGGCGACCTGCGCCTGGATGGAGATCACGGACATGTGGTGGGCGACGACGTCGTGCAGCTCGCGCGCGATGCGGTTGCGCTCCTCCAGCAGCGCGCGCCGCGCCCGTTCCTCCGCGGTCAGCTCCTCCTGCGCGACCAGTTCCGTACGGGCCGCCCGTACGCCCCGCAGCGCCGCGCCCACCACGGCCGCCGTGCCGAGCACCGCGCAGGCACGGGCGAAGTCGGCGGGCGCCGCGCCCGGCGGCGAGAACGGCACGCAGGCCAGCCCCACCAGGACACCGAGCAGCAGCGCCTCCACGGTGGCGCGGGCCCGAACCCGCAGCGCGAGCAGGAAGAGCGCCGCGGCCTGCGCCGCGAGCCCCGTGCCCGTCCACGGCAGCAGCTCCGCGTCCTGCGCCGACGCGCCCGCGCAGGCGACGACGGCCATCACCGCCGTCGCCAGCCACCAGCCGGTCAGCGGCCGGTAGAGCGCCACCAGCGGCGCCGACGCCTGGCAGACGCCGAGCAGCGTGCCGAGCGCGGTGCCCAGCCGCGCCCCGTCCCCGAGAAGCTCGTTGACGCCGAAGGCCGCGATCCCGATCCCGTACAGCACCAGCCCCAGCGTGTGCACCGGGAACCACAGCCGCGCGTCCGGCGACAGCCGGTCGACGGCGCCCTTCCCCAGGTCGGCGCGGAGCATCCGCAGCGCACCCGGCGCCGCCTGCCCCACCGCCTTCATCCCCCTCGTCACGCCCTCAGACTAGGCACGCGGCCCCGGCGCGGCGTCCCGCTGGAGGACGGCACGCGTAGCTCTCGCGTACTACGCCCAGGGGCGCGCTCACGTCCTGCGCCCCTGGGCGTGCTCACGTCAGGCTGTCGCGCCAGGCGCTGTGCAGCTCCGCGAAGCGGCCCGTGCCCGCGATCAGCCGGTCCGGCGGCCCGTCCTCCACGATCCGGCCCCCGTCCATCACCAGCACCCGGTCCGCGACGGCGACCGTCGAGAGCCGGTGCGCGATCACCACCGCCGTACGGCCACGCAGCACGGTCTCCATCGCGCGCTGCACGGCCCGCTCGCCGGGGATGTCCAGCGAGGACGTCGCCTCGTCCAGGATCAGCACCGACGGGTCGGCCAGCAGGGCGCGGGCGAAGGAGACCAACTGGCGCTGGCCGGCGGAGATACGGCCGCCGCGCTTGCGGACGTCCGTGTCGTACCCGTCGGGCAGGCCCGCGATGAAGTCGTGCGCCCCGATGGACTTCGCGGCCTGCTCGATCTCCTCGCGTCCCGCGTCCGGGCGGCCGAGCGCGATGTTCTCCGCGACCGTGCCGGAGAAGAGGAACGCCTCCTGCGTCACCATCACCACGCCGCGCCGCAGCGCCGAGACGTCCAGCTCGCGCAGGTCCACGCCGTCGAGCCGCACCGTGCCCCCTTGGGGTCTCCCCTGCTCGGAGCTTGTCGGAGAGCTTGGTTGGGGTCTCCCCTGCTCGGAGCTTGTCGGAGAGCTTGGTTGGGGTCTCCCCTGCTCGGAGCTTGTCGGAGAGCTTGGTTGGGGTCTCCCCTGCTCGGAGCTTGTCGGAGAGCTTGGGGAAGGGTCGTAGAACCGGGCCAGCAGCTTGGCGAGCGTCGACTTGCCCGCGCCCGTCGCGCCGACGACGGCGACCGTCTGCCCGGCGGGCAGCGTCAGGCTGAACTCCGGCAGCACCTCGCCGCCGGTGCGGTACGCGAAGCGGACGCGCTCGAAGACCACCTCGCGGCCCGGCAGCCCGGGGTCGCGCGGCGGCAGCTCGCGCGGGCGCTCGGGCTCGGGCACGGCGGGGCGCCGCGCGAGCAGCCCGGCGATCTTCTCCAGCGAGGCGGCGGCCGACTGCCAGGAGTTGAGGAACATGCCGAGCCGGTCGATCGGGTCGTACAGCCGCCGCAGATAGAGCGCGGCGGCGGCCAGCACACCGAGCGCGAGGCCGCCGGACGCCACCCGGTACGCGCCCCAGACGACGATCGCGGCGACCGCCGTGTTCGCCACCAGCCGGGACAGCACCACATAGCGGGCCATCTCCAGGATGGCGTCCCCGTTGGCCTTCAGATGGCGGCCGTTGAGCTGCTCGAACGCGGTGTCGTTGGCCCGCTCGCGGCGGAAGGACTGGACGGGACGGATCCCGTTCATGGTCTCCGCGAACTTCACGATGACGGCCGCGATCGCCGTCGACTTGCCCCGGTAGACGCGGAGGGAACGGCGCCGGAAGTTCCGTACGAGCAGCGCGAGCGGCACGAACGAGAGCAGCGCGGCGCCGCCGAGGCCGGGGTCCAGCCACACGAGCGTCACCAGGATGTACACGACGGAGAGGATCACGGCCAGCAGCTCCTGGAGCCCCTCGTCCAGCAGCTCGCGCAGCGCCTCCACGTCGGTGGTCGAACGGGAGATCAGCCGCCCCGAGGTGTAACGGTCGTGGAAGTCGACGTCGAGGGCCTGCGCGTGGCGGTAGATCCGCCCGCGCAGCTCCAGCAGCACCCGCTGGTTGATCCGCGCGGCGGCGAGGATGAACGCGTGCTGGAACCCGCCCGAGGCGACCGCGCACACCAGATAGCCCACGGCCACGGCGATCAGCGGCCCGTAATCCCGCTCGCCCCGGAGCGCGGGGAGCGCGCTGTCGATCGCGTACGCGACGAGGAGCGGACCGGCCTGCACGGCGGCCTGCTGGACCAGGAGCAGCACGGCGGCGCCCGTCACCCGGCGCCGGTGCGGGCGCAGCAGCGAACCGAGCAGCCTGCGGGAGGCGCCCTTGGGCGTGGGCAGCACGTCCTTGTCGAACGCGTCGTCCCCGGGCGGGCCTTCGGGGGACGCCGCCGCCCGCCCGGGCCCGGCGGAGCCGGTGTCGCCCTTCGAGGGGTCCTGATCTCCCTTCGAGGGGCCCTGCGGGTCCTTCGGGGCCTGCGGGTCCTTCGGGCCTTCCCGTTCCTCCGGGTCCTCCTCGGGGCGTGCCCCGCCCCGCACGGTCGTGGTCATCGTGCGCTCTCCTCCGTCCGCTCCCCGGCCCCGCCGCTCTCCGTTCCGTCCGCGCCGGACATCAGCCAGGCGTACTCCGCGCTCTCGCGCAGCAGCTCGTGGTGGGTGCCGACCGCGGCGACGCGCCCCGCGGACAGCAGCGCCACCCGGTCCGCGAGCAGCACCGTCGAGGGGCGGTGCGCGACGACGAGGGCGGTCGTGGACGCCAGCACCTCGCGCAGCGCGGCCTCCACGGCGGCCTCCGTGCGCACGTCGAGCGCGGAGAGGGGGTCGTCCAGGACGAGGAAGCGGGGGTTGCCGACGACGGCGCGGGCGAGCGCCAGCCGCTGGCGCTGGCCGCCGGACAGGCTCAGGCCCTGCTCGCCGACCTGGGTGTCGGCGCCCTGCGGCAGGGCGCCGACGAACTTCTCGGCCTGTGCCACCCGCAGCGCCCGCTCCAGCCCGCCGGGCCCGGCGGCGCCGTCGTCCGCGCCCATCAGCACGTTCTCCCGTACGGACGCGGAGAACAGCGTCGGCTCCTCGAACGCGACCGCCACGCGGGCGCGCAGCTCGGCGCGCGGCAGCGTCGCGACATCGTCGCCGTCCAGCAGGATCCGGCCGCCGCTCACCTCGTGCAGCCGGGAGACGAGCGAGGTCAGCGTCGTCTTGCCGCTGCCGGTCGCGCCGACCAGGGCCATGGTCTCGCCGGGGCGTATGTGCAGGTCCACGCCGTCGAGCGCGGGGCGCTGCGACGGGGGCGCGTCGGGGTGGCGGAAGACGACGTGCTCGAACCGGAGCCCCGCCTCCCCCCGTCCGCCGTCCGTCGCGCCGTCCGGCTCGCGCAGCACATCGTCGGGGACCGGCTCGTCCATCACGTCGAAGAAGCGGTCGGCCGCCGTCGCCGACTCGTTGCACATCGCCAGCAGGAAGCCGATCGACTCGACCGGCCAGCGCAGCGCGAGCGCGGTGGAGAGGAACGCGACGAGCGTGCCCGCCGACAGCTCGCCGTCGGCGACCTGGACCGTGCCGAGGACCAGCGCCGCGCCGATCGCGATCTCGGGCAGCGTCATGATCATCGCCCAGATCGCGGCCAGCAGCCGCGCCTTGCGCAGCTCCGTGTGGAGCAGCCGCTCGGACAGTGCCCGGAAGGCGCGGGCCTGGCTGCGGTGGCGGCCGAAGCCCTTGACGACGCGGATGCCGAGCACGGCCTCCTCGACGACCGTCGTCAGATCGCCGAGCTGGTCCTGGGCGCGGCGCGCCGCCACCGCGTACCGCACCTCGAAGACCGCGCACAGCAGCACCAGCGGGATCACGGGCGCCAGCAGCACCAGGCCCAGCGTCCACTGCTGGACGAGCAGGATCACGCAGCCGACCAGCACCGTCGAGCCGTTGACCAGCAGGAAGGTCATGGGGAAGGCGAAGAACATCCGCAGGAGCTGGAGGTCCGTCGTCGCCCGCGACAGCAACTGGCCGCTGGGCCACCGGTCGTGGAACGACACCGGCAGCCGCTGCAGCCGCCCGTACAGCGCCGCGCGCATCGACGCCTCGACCCCGGCGAGCGGCCGCGCGACCAGCCAGCGGCGCAGCCCGAAGAGCAGCGCCTCCGCGAGGCCGACGGCGAGCAGCAGCCCGCCGCCCAGCCACACCCCGCCCGTGTCCTTCTCCGCGACGGGCCCGTCCACGATCCACTTGAGCACCAGCGGGATGACCAGGCCCAGGCAGGACGCGACGATCGCCACGAACGCCGCCGAGAACAGCCGCACCCGGACCGGCCTGACGTACGGCCACAGGCGGAGCAGCGAACGTGCGGTGGAGCGCGGACGCGTCGGTTCCGGTGCAGGAGCGTCGGCGGGAAGGGTGCTGTCGGTCATTGTCGTGAGGTTACGGGCCGGGTCCGACATCCCTCATGTGCTTTTCGAGCCGTCACCGAACGCAACTCCCGTACGGGCCGGACCAGCAGGAGCGCGCAGCTCACGGCGAGCGGCGCCGCCCCGCACACCAGCAGCATGGCCCGCGTGCCGAACAGCGCCGAGGCCGGTCCCGCGAGCGCCTGGCCGACCGGCATCATCGCGAGGGAGCCCGCGACCTCGTACGCGTGGATACGGTTCAGCACCGGCGCGGGGACCTGCGTCTGGACGCTCGTCGACCACATCACGCCCCAGAAGCCGATGCCCGCGCCGGACAGGGCCGCGCCGCCCGCCATCACCGCGACCGGCGTGCCGAGCCCGACGGCGGTCGGGAAGCAGCAGCAGCCGAGCAGCGCGAACGAGCCCGCGCGGAGCTGCCGTACGGGCCGGATCCGCATCGCCAGCAGCCCGCCGAGCGCGGTGCCCGCGCCGAGGGCCGAGTTCACCAGGCCGTAGACCTTGGCGCCGTCCGTCGAGATGATCTCGCTCGCGGTCAGCGGGACGAGCGGGCCCGTCGAGGTGAGCATCAGCGCCATCCAGATGACGATCACGCTCCACATCCAGGTGTGCGCCCGGAACTCCCGCCAGCCCTCGACGAGATCGGCGCGGTAGCTCGTCCTCTCCGGCCGCGTGTCCCTGGGCGGGAGGCGCAGGAGGAAGAGGCAGAGCGCGCTGAGCGCGTACGTGCCCGCGTGCGCGGCGAAGACCGCGCCCGCGGACATGGTCGCCACGAGCATGCCCGCGAGCGCGGGCCCGGCGAGCATCGCGAGGGCCTCGGCGGTGCGTATCGCGCCGTTCGCCGCCTGCACGTCCCGCGCGATACGCGGGATGGTGCCGGCCACGCCCGGCTGGAACATGCCGCCCGCGACGCCGTTGACGGCGCCGATCGCGCACATGTGCCACAGCTCGACGTGGCCCGTCAGGAACAGTACGGCCGCGAGCGACTGCGTGCCGAGCCGGACCAGATCCGAACCGATCATCAGCCATCGGGTGTTGAACCGGTCGCTGAAGACACCGCCGAAGATGACGAACCCGGCGAAGCAGACGGTGAACGTCGCGAGCGCGGCGCCGATCGCGCCCGGCCCGTGCCCGGCCTTGATGAGACCGGCGGAGAGCGCGATGGGCAGCATCGCGTCCCCGAGCTTGGCGATGACACGCGCCGAGAAGAAGAGAAGGAAGGGGCCGGACCTCAGCGAGTCGGAAACAGTCACGGGCCAGAAGTCTGGCCCGACCCGACCCTCCCGGGCCATTCCTTTACCGGGCTCCTCTCTACCGTTCCGCCGTTCCCCGGGTGGCTAGGGGTGGGCCTTGAGGAGGAGGGCCGCGCGGGCGGGGAGGGGGAGGGGGGTGCTCGCCGGGTACACGGGGCCGGGGTCCTCGACGGAGTCGGACGAGGTGTCGACCACGACCTCATACCCCGCGCCCCATTCCGGGCCCGGCAAGGTGAAGACGCCCGCCTCGTCCTCCGCCCGGAGCAGCAGGAGGAAGCTGTCGTCGCGCACCGGGCGGCCATGGGCGTCCCGTTGGGGGATGTCGCGCCCGGAGAGGTACATGCCGAGGGTCGTGCCCGGCGCGTACCAGTCGGCCTCCGTCATCTCCTCGCCGCGCGCGTGGAACCAGGCGAGGTCCCGCAGTCCCTCCGCCCCCTGCGGGCGCCCGGAGAAGAAGGCCTTGCGCCGCAGCACGGGATGGGCCCGGCGCAGCCGGACCAGCTTCGAGACCAGCGCGCACAGCCCGGCCCACTCGGGATCGTCCAGCAGGGACCAGTCGACCCAGCTCACCTCGCCGTCCTGGCAGTAGGCGTTGTTGTTGCCGCCCTGGGTGCGCCCCATCTCGTCGCCCGCGACGAGCATCGGCACGCCGGTCGAGAGCAGCAGCGTGGTCAGCAGGTTGCGCAACTGGCGGTGCCGCAGCGCCCGCACGGACGGATCGTCGGTCTCGCCCTCGGTGCCGCAGTTCCAGGAGCGGTTGTCGTCCGTGCCGTCCCGGTTGCCCTCGCCGTTCGCGGCGTTGTGCTTCCGCTCGTAGCTCACCAGGTCCCGCAGGGTGAAGCCGTCGTGCGCGGTCACGAAGTTCACCGAGGCGTACGGGCGCCGCCCGCCCCAGGCGTACAGGTCGCTGGAGCCGGAGAGCCGGTAGCCGAGGTCGCGGACGTCCGGCGCGGCGCCGCGCCAGAAGTCGCGGACGGTGTCGCGGTAGCGGTCGTTCCACTCGGTCCACAGCGGGGGGAACGCGCCGACCTGGTAGCCGCCGCTGCCGACGTCCCAGGGCTCGGCGATGAGCTTCACGCGGCGCAGGACCGGGTCCTGGGCGATGACCGCGAGGAACGGCGAGAGCATGTCCACGTCGTGCATCGAGCGCGCCAGCGCCGCGGCCAGGTCGAAGCGGAAGCCGTCGACGCCCATCTCCTGCACCCAGTAGCGCAGCGAGTCCGTGATGAGGCGCAGCACATGGGGCTGGACGACGTGCAGGGTGTTGCCGCAGCCCGTGTAGTCGGCGTACCGGCGCGGGTCGTTCGGGGCGAGGCGGTAGTAGCCCCGGTTGTCGATGCCGCGCAGCGAGAGGGTGGGGCCGCGCTCGTCCGCCTCGGCCGTGTGGTTGTAGACGACGTCGAGCAGGACCTCGATCCCGGCGGCGTGCAGGGCGCGCACCATGCCCTTGAACTCGCCGACCTGCTGGCCGCGCGTGCCGGAGGCCGCGTACCCCGCGTGCGGGGCGAAGTAGCCGACGGAGTTGTACCCCCAGTAGTTGCGCAGCCCGCGCCGCAGCAGATGGTCCTCGTGCGCGAACTGGTGCACGGGCAGCAGCTCGACGGCCGTCACGCCGAGCCGCTTGAGGTGGTCGGTGGCCGCCGGGTGCGCGAGCCCGGCGTAGGTGCCGCGCAGCCGCTCGGGGATGCCGGGGTGGCGCATGGTGAAGCCGCGCACGTGCAGCTCGTAGATGACGGAGTCGGTCCACGGGGTCTTCGGCCTGCGGTCGTCGTCCCAGTCGTCCCGGCCGTCGGGGCCGACGGGACCGTCGAGAACGATGCCCTTGGGGACGTACGGTGCCGAGTCCCGCTCGTCGCGCACGGTGTCGGCGGTCTGCTGCTGGGGCCAGTCCCGCACGTGCCCGTACACCTCGGGCGGCAGCGTGAACTCGCCGTCCACGGCGCGTGCGTACGGGTCGAGGAGCAGCTTCGCCGGGTTCCAGCGGGCGCCGGTCCACGGGTCCCAGCGGCCGTGCACCCGGTAGCCGTACCGCTGCCCGGGGCGTACGCCCGGCAGGAAGCCGTGCCAGATCTCGTGCGTGAGTTCGGCCAGCGGGCGCCTCGTCTCGCGCCCCTCGTCGTCGAAGAGGCACACCTCGACGGCCTCGGCGCCGCCCGCCCACAGGGCGAAGTTGGTCCCGGCGACACCGCCGGGACCCGTGTGGAAGCGCGCGCCGAGCGGCTGCGGGCTGCCGGGCCACACCGGCGGGACCGGACCCCCGGCGGGGTGCGGCGCGGGCCGGAGCGGGGGCGCGGCCTCGGGGCGGGGCAGGGCGCGGCCCGGCCGGTGGCCGTTGGGGCGCGACGGGGCGTGGTCGTCGGTGAGAGCCCCCGGTTCGGGTGCGTGCGACACGTGACCGCCTCCCGCGGCTCGCGGCTCGTTCGGACCCCGCGCGCGGTGTCCCGGCCGCGTGCGCGTGGTCCTCCCTCCGATACTTCCCCATTACCGCGCTTCCCTCGCAAAATGATTCGTTTCCCCGGGGGACACCCGTCGTTGGTCCCTGCGCCGGACGGAGGACGGTGCGAGAGGGAGGGGACGGCGATGGGCCGGGGACAGGAGCCGGGACGCTGGCACGCCCGGGGGCAGGGGCGGCGCGGGGGACGGCTGCTGCGGTGGGCGGCGGCGCTGAGCGCGCTCGGCGCGCTGGCCGCGGCGGGCTGCGGCCCGCTGAGCGACGAGAAGCCGCCGGAGGAGGCGATCCTGATCACCCCGGACGACGACTCCCGGGGCGTACGGGCGCGCGCCCGGCTGGAGGTCACGGCCCCCGAGGGCAGGCTGGAGCGGGTCACGGTCGTCCGCAGGGGCGGCGGCGAACGCGTCCCCGTGCCCGGGGAGTTCTCCGACGACCGCCGGAGCTGGCGCCCCTCGGCCGGTGAGGACGGCCCGGCCGCGCTGGCGCTCGCCAGCGAGTACGCGGTGGACGCCGTGGCGCGCGACGGGCACGGGCGGCGCGTGGCCCGGCACACCACCTTCACCACGCGGGTGCCCCGGCACCGGATCATCGGCTTCTTCACCCCGGAGCACCGCCAGACCGTGGGCACCGGCGCGATCGTCTCCATCCGCTTCAACCGGCCCGTCACCGAGCGCGCCGCCTTCGAGCGCGCGATCCGGGTGACCGCGCGCCCGTCCGTGCCCGTCGCGGCCCACTGGTTCGGCAGCTCGCGGCTGGACTTCCGGCCCCGGACGTACTGGCGGCCCGGGACGCGGATCACGCTGGAGCTGCGGCTGCGGGACGTGCGCGGCGCGCGCGGCGCTTACGGGGTGCAGCGCAAGCGGGTCCGGTTCACGGTCGGCAGGGACCAGCGCAGCGTGGTGGACGCGCGCCGCCGCACGCTGACCGTCCACCGGGGCGGCAAGGTGGCAGCCCGTTTCCCGGTGACGGCGGGCGCCCCGGCCAACCCGACGTACAACGGCAAGATGGTGATCAGCGAGAAGTACGAGGTCACACGGATGAACGGGGACACCGTGGGCTTCGGCGGCGAGTACGACATCGACGACGTGCCGCACGCGATGCGGCTGACGGACAGCGGCACCTTCCTGCACGGGAACTACTGGGCCCCACGCTCCACCTTCGGCGCGCGCAACGTCAGCCACGGCTGCGTCGGGCTGCGCGACGAGCGGGGCGGCAGCGCGGGCTCGCCCGCCGGGCGGTTCTACGGGGACTCGCTCATCGGGGACCTGGTCACGGTGCGTGGCTCCCGGGAGCGCACCGTCGCGCCCGACAACGGGCTGGGCGGCTGGAACATGTCCTGGGAACGCTGGACGGCGGGCTCCGCGATGGCGTCGTAGGACCCCTCGCGGGACCTCGTAGGACGCTGTGGTCGCGGCGCGCTCGCACGTTGTAGGAGTCGGGCAAATCCCCGGCGACTCGGGCAAGAGCGGATGATCCCCGGGCAAGAGCACCCGAAGCCGGACCACTCCCTTCACCTCCTTCTTCCCTCCTCAAAACTGCGACCGAACGGTGACACGCGCGGGAACTCCGCCCTCTGTGAGGTGTGGTTATCTAACAGGGCATCGCGCGCCGCCGCCCGTTCGAGGGTGCTGCCGGAACGCGCGCGGTTCGGGGGCGCACAAGGGTGCGCGGCGCCTTGTGAGGGGAGTAGGCCGTCTTGGATCTGAAGACTGTCGCCAGGGACAAGCTCAACGGGGAGAGCCGGAAGCAGATCATAGGAGGCTCCGCCGCGGGTCTGGTGGTCCTCCTCGTCGTGCTGCTGCTGGTGCTCACCACGTGCGGGGGAAGCAGCTCGGGCGCCGACGCGGGCGACAAGGAGAAGAAGGCCAAGGGCCCGTCCGAGGCGGTCGTCACGATCGCGCCCAAGGACGGCGCCGACGAGGTCGCCACCTCCGGCAAGCTGCGGGTCGAGGCCGCCAAGGGCAAGCTCACCGAGGTGAAGGTCAAGGACAGCAAGGACAACACCGTCGAGGGCAGGTTCCTCGACGGGCGTACGGCCTGGAAGCCCGCGACGCACCTCAACGCCGGCACCAAGTACACGGTCGACGCCGTCGCCGAGGACTCCGAGGGCCGTGAGTCCGCCAAGCACGGCACCTTCACGACCTTCGTCCCGAAGGACACCTTCGTCGGCTACTTCACGCCGGAGAACGGTGACACGGTCGGCGCCGGGATGCCCGTCTCGGTCAACTTCAACCGCCCGATCGCCAACCGCGAGGCGGTCGAGAAGGCGATATCCGTCAAGGCCGACCCGGGGGTCGACGTCCAGGGTCACTGGTTCGGCGACCAGCGCCTCGACTTCCGCCCGAAGGAGTACTGGAAGGCGGGGACCAAGGTCACCGTCGACCTCAATCTCAGCGGCGTCGAGGGCTCCAACGGGGTCTACGGCAAGCAGCGCAAGACCGTGAAGTTCACCGTGGGGCGGCAGCAGGTGAGCGTCGTGGACGCGAAGAAGAAGACCATGACGGTGACGCGGAACGGCGAGAAGCTCAAGACGATCCCCATCACCTCGGGCAGCCCGGCCAACCCGACGTACAACGGCAAGATGGTGATCAGCGAGAAGTTCAAGGTGACCCGGATGAACGGCGACACCGTGGGCTTCGGCGGGGAGTACGACATCAAGGACGTGCCGCACGCCATGCGGCTGAGCACCTCGGGCACGTTCATCCACGGCAACTACTGGATGGCCAAGAGCCAGTTCGGCGAGGTCAACGGGAGCCACGGCTGCGTGGGCCTGTTCGACGCGCGGGGCGGCGGCATGAAGGGCACGCCGGGCGCCTGGTTCTTCCGCAACTCGATGGTCGGCGACGTCGTCGAGGTGAAGAACTCGCAGGACGAGACCATCAAGCCGGACAACGGCCTCAACGGCTGGAACATGAGCTGGGAGAAGTGGACCGCGCCGCAGTAGCGGAGACGGTCACGCGCGGGCCCGGTGCTGTGAGCGACAGCACCGGGCCCGTCGTGCGTAACGACCGTTAACCTTCCCCTATGACCGCTACTCTCGAAGTCGCCGACGGTGTGGGCACGATCCGCCTCGACCGTCCTCCGATGAACGCGCTCGACATCGCCACCCAGGACAAGCTGCGCGAGCTGGCCGCCGAGGCCACCGACCGCGACGACGTCCGCGCGGTGGTGCTCTACGGCGGGGAGAAGGTCTTCGCCGCCGGGGCCGACATCAAGGAGATGCGCGAGATGGACCACGCGGCGATGGTCGTCAGGTCCCGCGCGCTCCAGGAGTCCTTCAACGCCGTCGCCCGTATCCCCAAGCCCGTCGTCGCCGCCGTCACCGGGTACGCGCTGGGCGGGGGGTGCGAGCTGGCGCTCTGCGCCGACATCCGGATCGCGGGGGAGAAGGCCAAGCTCGGGCAGCCCGAGATCCTGCTCGGCCTGATCCCGGGCGCGGGCGGCACCCAGCGGCTCTCGCGGCTGGTCGGCCCGTCGCGGGCGAAGGACCTGATCTTCACCGGGCGCCAGGTGCGGGCCGACGAGGCGCTGTCGATCGGCCTGGTCGACCGGGTCGTGCCGGACGCCGAGGTGTACGAGCAGGCGCACGCCTGGGCGGCGGGGCTCGCGAAGGGGCCCGCGCTCGCGCTGCGCGCCGCCAAGGAATCGGTCGACTCCGGACTGGAGGCGGACATCGACACGGGCCTCGCCGTCGAACGCACCTGGTTCGCCGGGCTGTTCGCCACCGAGGACCGCGAGACCGGCATGCGCAGCTTCGTCGAGGACGGGCCCGGCAAGGCGAAGTTCCGCTGACCGACGCCGAGGTCGCCTCCCGGGGTGGGGGGTGGCTGGGGGTGGCGCGCGACGCTCCCCCTCCGCGCCCCACCTGTGGGGGACCGCGCTTCTGTTGAAGTGGCCACGGATTTCCGCCTCTTCGTGGCCGGTTGTGATCACTTGCGTACGGGATGTCATGGCAGGTCAACCGCGTGATGCGCGTGACCCGTACGGCTCACCGCCGCGCCGCGGGCGCCCCTGAGGCCCGCGCCGCCCCTCCTCCGATCCCCGTGAACGGTCCCCTGGGCCCCTCGGGTGACGCCATCATGGTGGCCATGGCGGGACAGGGAGATGTGGCGGGCGTGACCGATCGGGTTCCGGAAGTCCCAGGTGAGGCGGGCGAAGAGGCCGCGCGCAAGGTACTGGACGAGGTGGGCGACCCGACCCTGGGGGAGGTGCAGCTCCCCAACCGGCCCGAGTCCGCGCGCCTGGCGCGCCAGCTCGCCCAGTCCGTCCTCCAGCTCCGCTGGGCCCTGCCCCCCTCCCTGACCGACAACGCGGTGCTGCTCGTCTCCGAACTCGTCGGCAACGCCGTCCGGCACACCGGCGCGCACACCTTCGGGCTGCGGATGACGCGGCGCAGCGGCTGGGTGCGGGCCGAGGTGCGCGACCCCTCGCGCGGACTGCCCTGCCTGCTGCCCGTGCACGAGCTGGACACCAGCGGGCGCGGCCTCTTCCTCGTGGACACCCTCTCCGACCGGTGGGGCGTCGATCTGCTGCCGTGCGGCAAGACGACCTGGTTCGAGACGCGCGTCACGGACCACTGACCGTCCGGGCGGCGCATGCCCGTAATAGAGTGCGTGCACATGGCAATAAGCACCGCTCTGTGGTCGTTCGCGCTCGTCGTCGGGCTGCTCACGCTCACGCCCGGCCTGGACACCGCGCTCGTGCTGCGGACGGCCGCCGTCGGGCACCGCCGCCGCGCGTGGGGCGTCGTCCTCGGTATCCAGACCGGCACGCTGGTCTGGGGCACGCTCACCTCCGCCGGGATCACCGCCGTGCTCACGGCCTCCCAGCTCGCCTACGACATCCTGCGCTGGGCGGGCGCCGCGTATCTGCTGTGGATGGGCGGCAGGATGCTGCTCGCCACGCTCCGCCGCCGACGCGACGGCGAGGACGCCGCGTCCGTCGAGGCCCCCGCACCGTCCGGCGGGCGCCCCACGCTCGCGGCGGGCTGGCGGCAGGGCCTGCTCACCAACGTCCTCAACCCCAAGATCGGTGTCTTCTACGTCGCCGTGCTGCCCCAGTTCATCCCCGAGGGCGCCCCGCACCTGGCGACCGGCGTGCTGCTCACCCTCGTCCACGTCCTCCTCGGCACCGTGTGGTCCGCGGTCCTCGTCGGCTGCGCGCGGGCGATCGGCGGCTGGCTGCGCCGTCCCGCCGCGCGCCGGGGGCTCGACCGCGTCACCGGCACGGCCATCGTCGGCTTCGGCGTCCACCTCGCGCTGAGCGAGTGACCCGGTGAGCGAGCGGGTGACCCCGCCGCCGTCGCGCGGCGGCGACCGCGATCCGGCGCTCCTCGGGCACTGGAGCAGCGCGCCCTTCGACCTGGGCGCGATGGAGAGCAGCGACCTGGCCTTCCTCGCCGACGGGCGCGGCTGGAGCGTGCTCGCGAGCGCCTCGGGCAGCCTGTCCGTCACCCGGTTCGGCTGGAGCTGCCCGGCCGAGGGGGTGCTGGAGCTGCGCGAGCGCTGGTACGCCGAGGGGGACTGGTCCGTGGAGAGCGGGACCCTGGAGGCGGTCCGGGAGAGCGGGCCCGCCACGGGGACGCTGCGCACCGCGTACGCCCTCGACGGCGAGGCGCTGCGCTTCGCCGAACCCGTCGAGTTCGCCTCCGCGTACGCACGGGGCTCGCGGGAGGCCGCCGCCGAGCAGGACCCGTCGTACGGCTTCGCGCCGGACGAAAGCGCCCTCAACGGTGGATACTCGTAACCACGTTGTCCTCATGGACCGACAGGCCTAACTTGGCCTCCAGGATCTTGGACAGTGGGACATCGTCACGGGGAGTGCGGATGTCGTTCGAGCAGGAATGGGCGGAGCACAGGGCAGCGGGAGAGCGCTCGGCGCGGATGGAGCTGAACGGCGCCGGGGGCGGGGGAGACGGCGGGAGCGGCGGCTCCCCGGACGGCGGCGGTTCCTCGGGAGGCGGCGCCTCGGACCTCACGGTCCACGACGACGAGCTGGGCAGGATCGGCAATCTCGCGTTCGGGCTGCACGGACGCCTCCAGAAGGCCGGCGACGAGGCCCGCGTCACCACGCACGACGCGGCCATCTACCTCCTCAACGACGGAGGGCTCGACGACCTGGCCAACGCCATGCTCAAGGTGAACGACAACTGGGGCACCCAGGTCGCCACCCTCAAGCGGGGGTTCGCGCTGATCTCCAACCACCTCGACTTCACGCGCAAGGCCCACACCGAGGACGAGCGGGACATCGAGACGGGGCTCGGCGCCGCCGCGCAGAAGAAGGAGTTCTCGCGGATCCAGGGGCTGATCCACAACAACGACACCGCGCAGGCGTAGGGGGGAGCGACCGTGCCCAAGGACATGCTCTCCTACCGCGACCTGGACCAGTTGGAGTTCGGCAAGCTGGACAAGGCCATCGCCGACTGGGACGGCATCAGGGAGAAGTTCGGCGACATGTCGTCCGGGAAGGGCGAGGGAGCCGACGCCCCGGCCATCGAGAAGCAGATCGCCAACGCGACCTGGAAGGGCGAGAACGCCCGGCGCGTCCAGAAGATGGCCCCCAAGGTCGCCGCCGAGGTGCACGACGCGGCCCGCTCGGCGCGGAGCATCCACAAGCTGCTCACCATCGCCCGCAAGCGCCTCCACACGCACCAGCAGGACCTGCGCGACGAGGTCAAGGCGGCCAAGGGCCAGGACGTCATCATCAAGAGCGACGGCACCGTGATGGCCACCAAGTGCTACACGGACAAGCAGGAGGAGAAGGCCGCCCAGCGGAAGGTCGACGCGGTCAAGGGACGTATCGAGAAGATCCTCATCGCGGCGGCCCGTACCGAGCGGAACCTCGCCGAGACCCTCCGCTTCCTGGTCAAGGACCCGAACGACTTCTCCGGCGCCACCTACAACAGCTACAAGGACGCCACCGAGGTCGCCGGCCGGCTCGACGCCGACAGCGCGGTCCACCTCGCCCGGGACCTCGCCAAGGCCGCCGAGAAGGGCGACCTCAGCCCCACCAAGCTCGCCAGGCTCAACGAGCTGGCGCTCCTCCAGCGCACCAACCCCGAGTTCGCCGAGCGGTTCGCCACGCAGATGGGCCCCGAGGGCACGCTGAAGTTCTGGCGCCTGATGTCCGGCGACGGCCCCGAGGTCTGGTCCAAGTCCGGCCACGGCAAGGAGCTGACGCGCCTGCGCGACAGCCTCAGCTTCACCCTCGCCACCGCCAGCCGCGTCGACAGCCCGCAGATGGACAAGTGGAAGCAGGGCATCTACGACTGGGGCCCGCGCCCCGTCTCGTACAAGGACATGCACGCCATGCACGACCCGGTCGGCTACCAGGTCATGAGCAGCCTCATGGGCAAGGGCAGGTTCGACAAGGACTTCCTGGCGGAGTACGGGTCGAGGCTGCGCGCGTTCGACAAGAAGCTCGGCGACGAGGGCAAGGCGTGGTCCCGCGCCGAGTGGCAGGGCACCGACCTCGACCCCTCCTCGCTCGGCCGCGCGGTCGACCCGATGACCGGCTTCCTCCAGGCCACCAGCCACAACCCGGAGTTCGCGACCGAGCTGTTCGCGAACAAGGAGAACGCGGACTTCTACCTCAACCGCGACTACGTGGCCGAGGACCCGTACCGGGAGGACGGCAAGCGGCGCAACGCGGAGGCACTCGGCGACGCGATGTTCGCCGCGGGCAGCGGCATCGACCCCGACGACCCGGACGCGAAGTTCGTGGAGCACACGGGCCGGCACAACGAGATCTTCAAGCACGTGCTGAACAATCTGGCCGAGAAGAAGAACGACATGATGCCGGAGCTGCGCGACGACATGGCGATGCTCATGGGCAACCACGGCGACCGTGTCTACGACACCATGAGCGCGCGCCTCGGCAACGGACCGCTGAACGAGTCCCAGGTGATGGAGGTCAGCAAGCAGATCTCCCGTACGCCCGAGGGTTACGCGATCCTCAACCAGTCGATGAACGAGGCGATGGTCCACGACATCCAGCGCGAGCACAAGGACCCCACGGACGCCGTGGAGAACAGCGGCCGGGCCGTCGGTTTCCTGGAGGAGGCACGGCACCGGGCCATCGGGGAGCAGGCGGAGGCGGACAAGAAGGACGCGGGCTGGAACGAGTTCTGGAAGTACATGGGCGTCGCCGAGGTCAGCGCCCTCCCGGTCTTCGGCCCGTACGGCGTGCACGCCGCCAACGGCATGTTCGCCCTCACCAAGGACTGGACGGAGGACGAGCAGGCCCGTATCGCCGCCGAGGCCACCGGTCAGAACATCGACGCCAGCAAGGTGCGCAGCAACCAGCTCGAGGAGTTCGCGAGGATGTGGCGCGAGGAGCACGGCCACTGGGCGCAGGACCGCGAGGGGTACATCACCGAGAAGGGCGTGCAGGGGAAATTCGCCGACGCGGCCGACCATGGAAAGCTCGAGGCCAAGCGCATCGTGGGACTGGAGTAGCGGAAGCGTGCGACACGGAACCACGGCCCGGCGGGCGGCGGGCGCCCTGGCGGCGCTCGCCCTCGCCGTCGGCCTCACGGGCTGCGCGGACGAGGGCAGGGACTTCGCCGTCCCCGGCGAGGTCTGCGGCACGACCGTCGACAAGGACGCGCTCGGCGACCTGCTGCCGCCCGAGGGGAAGAAGCTGAGGGAGACGGACCGCACGCTGCTGTACTCCGACGACGGCTGCACCGTGGAGGTGGACCACTACCCGGCGGTGGTCTTCGGCTGGGCCACCGTGCGGACGAAGCAGGAGTTGCCCAGCTCGGTCGATCCCGTCCCCGCGCTGAAGGCCCACCAGAAGCACCACGTCAGGCCTCTGCGTGAGATGCCGGTGAAGGGCAAGGGGGCCGTCGCGGACGAGGCGGCGATGCTGTCCGTGCCGTGCGAGGAGAAGGGCGCCCCCGAGGACAAGCGCCTCCTGCTGGAGTTCCACTTCGGCAGCGAGAACGAGCACCACCCCGAGGACGTCCAGGAGCGCCGCAAGGCCATCACGGCCTTCGTCGAGGACATCGCCCCGCACGCGGTGAAGAAGCACCCGTGCGGCTCGTAGGACGGCGCCGCACGCTGTAGGCCCCCGTACGGCCCAGCAGCGGATGCGGGGGCGCGTGGGGGCTGATGCCATGGCGGGGTGATCCTCATCGCCGCCCGCGCGCCCGACGACTGCCTCGCGCGGAACGCGTGGATCTGCGGCGACTACCTGACGACCCGTAGCGCCGTGCTGTGGGACGCGGTCGTCCAGCACCTGGAGCTGACGGTCGTCTCGGTCGCGCTCGGGCTCGCCGTCGCGCTGCCGCTGGCCGTGGCCGCGCGGCGCTGGCGCTGGGCGGCGGGGCCCGTCCTCAGCGTGACGACCATCCTCTACACGATCCCCTCGCTCGCGATGTTCTCGCTGCTGCTGCCGCTCTACGGGCTGTCGGCCTCGCTCGTGATCGCCGGGCTCGTGCTCTACTCCCTCACCGTCCTCGTCCGGAACATCCTCGCCGGGCTGCGGGACGTGCCCGAGGACATCCGGCAGGCCGCGCGCGGCATGGGGTACGGGCCCGTGCGGCTGCTGCTCGCCGTCGAGTTGCCGCTCGCGCTGCCCGCCGCGATGGCGGGGCTGCGCATCGCCGCCGTCTCCGCCGTCTCGCTCGCCACGGTCGGCGCGATCGTCGGCCACGGAGGGCTCGGCAACCTCATCTACCAGGGCATGAACACCCAGTTCAAGGCGCAGGTGCTGACCGCCTCCGCGCTCTGCGTGCTCATCGCCGTCTGCGCCGACCTGCTGCTCCTCGGCGTGCAGCGGCTGCTCACGCCCTGGACGCGGGCCGCGCGGGGTGCCGGGGCATGAACGCCGTCGCCGACGCCTGGACCTGGCTGACCGACGGCGCCCACTGGACGGGCGAGAACGGCGTCGCGCACCGGCTCGTCGAACACCTGTGGCTGACGGTGCTCTGCCTGCTGCTGAGCTGCCTGATCGCGCTGCCCGTCGCGCTCGTCCTCGGCCACATCGGCAGGGGCGGCGCGCTGGCCGTGAACATCTCCAACGTCGGCCGCGCCGTCCCCACCTTCGCCGTGCTGGTCCTGCTGCTGCTCAGCCCGCTGGGGCGGCACGGCGACTGGCCCACGGTCGTCGCCCTCGTCCTGTACGCCGTGCCGCCGCTGCTCACCAACGCGTACGTCGGGATGCGCGAGGTCGACCGCGACGTGGTGCGCGCCGCCCGGGGCATGGGCATGACCGGGAGTCAGATGCTCTTCCGCGTCGAACTGCCGCTCGCGCTGCCGATGGTGCTGGGCGGCGTACGGCTCGCCGCCGTCCAGCTCGTCGCCACCGCCACGCTCGCGGCGCTCGCCGGGGGCGGCGGGCTCGGCCGCATCATCACCGCCGGGTTCGACCTGGCATCGACGCCGCAGGTGGTGGCGGGCGCGGTGCTCGTCGCGGTGTTCGCGCTGCTGGTCGAGGGCCTCTTCGCGCTCGTCGAGCGGCTCGTGCCCGTACGGACGGACGGGGGCGCGCGGTGAACCGGCGGCCCACCCTCGCGCTCGCCCTCGCGCTCTGCTGCGCGGCCCTCGGCGGCTGCACCGGTGGCCCCGCGCTGGAGAACCAGGGCACGCCCACCGGAAAGCCGGGCGACAGCCGCCACCTGACCATCGGCTCGGCCGGGTTCACCGAGAGCGACCTGCTCGCCCAGATGTACGCGCTGCTGCTGCGCGACGCCGGATACGGGACGAAGATGCTCACCGTCACCAACCGCGAGCTGTACGAACCGGCGCTGGAGAACGGGCAGATCGACGTCGTCCCCGAGTACGCCGCGACGTTCGCCGACTGGCTCAACGCCAAGAAGCACGGCCCCGACGCGGAGACCGTCGGCTCGCCCGACCTCGGCGCCACCATGAAGGCCCTGCGCGCGCTCGCCACGCCCCGCGGCCTCACCGTGCTGCCGCCCGGCCGCGCCGTCGACCAGAACGCCTTCGCCGTGGCCCGCTCCTACGCCCGCGAGCACCGCCTCAAGACCCTCAGCGACCTGGGCAGGGCGAAGCTGCCGGTGCGGCTGGCAGCGGGCGACGAGTGCGTGAAACGGCCGTACTGCGAGCCGGGCCTGAAGAAGACGTACGGCATCGAGGTCACCGGCATCGACCCCAAGGGCGTGGGCACCACGGCGGCGAAGAAGGCCGTGCAGAACGGCCAGGACCAGATGGTGCTGACCACCACGACCGACGCCACGCTCGACGACTTCGGGCTCGTCACGCTCAAGGACGACAGGAAGCTCCAGAACGCCGACGCGCTCGTCCCCGTCGTCAACCGCTCCCGCGCCGGGCACCCCCGCGTCCGCAAAGCCCTCAACAAGCTCAACAAGGTCCTGACCACGGGCGACCTGGCCCGGATGAACGAGCGCGTCGACAGTTGGCGCCGCCTCCCCGAGGACGTCGCGCGGGACTACCTGGAGTCGAAGAACCTGCTGTGACAGCGGTCAGGCCGACGTCACCGAGTCCACCTCGACCGCTCCCCGGTCCCTTCCGGTCGCGTCGGACTCGATCGAGCGCCGCAAGGCCTCATGCAGGGTCGCCGGCGTCAGGACGCCGCGGAACGTGTCGCCCTCCAGGACGGCGACCCACCCCGCGTCGTACTGCAGCATCTCGCTGAACGCCTGCCGCAGCGGCGCGCCCATCGGGACCCACGCCTCCATCCGGCGCGTCAGCTCCCCGACCCCGGTCCCCTCGTCGGCCTCCGCCAGGGCCGTGGCCGCGACCCAGCCGCGCAGCGCGCCGTCGCCGTCCAGGACGACCGCCCACCGCGCCCCGTCGCTCCGCAGCCGGGCCGCCGCGCGGCCCGCGGGCTCGGCGACCCGCACCAGCGGCGGCTGCTCCAGGTCGCCCGCCTCGACGGGCGTGACCGACAGCCGCTTCAGGCCCCGGTCGGCCCCGACGAACCGGGCCACGTACGGGGTCGCGGGGGCGCCCAGCACGGCGGCGGGCGCGTCGAACTGCTCGATGCGCCCCTGCCCGTACACCGCCATCCGGTCGCCCATCCGCACCGCTTCCTCGATGTCGTGGGTGACCAGCAGCACCGTCTTGCGCACCCGGGCCTGGAGCGCGAGGAACTCGCTCTGGAGCCGCTCGCGCACCACGGGGTCGACGGCGCCGAACGGCTCGTCCATCAGCAGCACCGGCGGGTCCGCCGCCAGCGCCCTCGCCACCCCGACCCGCTGCCGCTGCCCGCCGGAGAGCTGCGCCGGGTAGCGCGGCCCGTACGTCTTCGGGTCGAGCCCGACCATCTCCAGCAGATCACCCGCGTGCGCACGGGCCCGGGACCTCTTCCAGCCCAGCAGCGCGGGCACGGTCGCGGTGTTGTCGAGGACGGTGCGGTGCGGGAAGAGCCCGGCCTGCTGGATGACGTAGCCGATGCCGCGCCGCAGCCGTACGGGGTCGGTGCGGGCGATGTCCTCGCCGTTCACCAGGATCCGTCCGGAGGTCGGCTCGATGAGGCGGTTGACCATCATCAGCGTGGTCGTCTTGCCGCAGCCCGAGGGGCCGACGAGCGTGACCAGTTCCCCCTCCCCGACGTCGAGGGACAGCTCCTCCACGGCGGTCGTCCCGTCGCCGTACCGCTTGGTCACCCGCTCGAACCGGATCATGGCCACCATGCTGGCCGCGCGCGGACGGCCCCGCATCCGGAGGCGCCCGGGCGGCGGGGCCCCGTAGCATGGACGGGTGGGCTGGCGCCGGATGCTGTGCCGAGTGGGCGTCCACCGGTACCGCGGGTTCGGGCCCGAGGAGACCGGCGTGACCACCGAGCCGTGCCGCCGGGAATGGCGCTGCGTGGGCTGCCACCGCCTCCGCTCGCTCACCGCGGACCATGTGTACCGGCGCGGGGACGAGAAGCCGCTGGACCACCCGTGCGAGAAGATCGCCGTCTGCGCCCGCTGCGGCTACGAACTGCCCGTGGAGCGGCACGACAAGGAGCCGGTCGCGGTCTTCGACCTGCCGGAGGCGGAGCGCCCGCACTACTTCAGTTGGGAGAGCGCCTCCCTCTGCGACTATGTGCTGATCTGCCGGCGGTGCGGGGAGAGGGACCGGTACTTCTTCACCGAGCACCAGTGGAGCAGGCCGAGCTGGGGCGGCGTGTGCGCGCACTGCGGTGAGGACTGGTTCGACGACGGAGAATGAGCCCGTCGTAGTCCCCGGCGCTCCGGCCGCCCGGCCTCAGGCGAAGAAGTCCCTCAGCACCGGGGCCAGCGCCGTCGGTTCCACCCGGTGCTCCTGGCCCTCCAGCGTCTCGTACCGCCCGTGGCGCACCGCCGCGGCGATGCTCCGGCCCGTGTCCCGCCACCACTCGGGGCCCGCGCCGCCGCACACCACCAGCACCGGCTGGTCGATCCGCGCCAGCCGCGCCGCGGGCAGGTCGCCGCCGCCGATCACCGCGTCGTCGTAGGCGAGGGTCGGCGCCAGCGTCTCCATGCCCTTCCAGAACGGTGCGTGACGCATCCCGGGGAGTTCCTCCTCCGGCATGCCGACCCTGCGCAGGAACAGCCCGACGGCGCCCGCCCGGTCCCCGGCGGACAGCAGCCTGTTCAGCTCGGCGGAGTACGCGCCGGAGCCCGCGCGCACCCCGGGGTCGTCGGAGTACGGCACCTCGTACACCGCGACGCGGCTGACCGGCACTCCGCTCGCGGCGGCCTCCAGCGCCAGCGCGCCGCCGGAGGAGATGCCGAAGACCTGAGCCTCGCCGCCCGCGGCGTCGATCACCGCCGCCAGGTCCTCGACCTCGCGGGCCACCGCGTACGGCGCGGTGTCGCCGCTGCCGCCCCGGCCCCTGCGGTCGTAGACATGGACGGTGTGTTCCCCGGCCAGCTCCGCGGCGAGCGGCATGTCCGCCTCGTGGGTGCAGGTCGCCCCGCTGACCAGCACGAGGGGCGGGCCCTCGCCGGTCCGCTCGTACGCGATCGGCGTGCCGTCCTGGGACAGCGCTGTTCTCATGAGCCCCTCCGTCGGGTTCTGTTCTCCGTCGACTCCCCTGAGGGACAGACCCGGAGGAGGGCCGGAACTCATCGCTGTCAGGACGCCGGCCGCTCCCGCAGATCGGCCGCCGCCGCCCTGGCGCGCCGCGCCCCGGTACGGGCCAGGGACGCCGAGCGGCCCGTGTGGGTGGCGGGGTCGAGCAGCGTGGTGATGTCGTCGGCCGACAGGTGCGCGGTGACGCGCGGGTCGGCGGCGAGGAGCCCGGGGAAGGAGCCGCCGCCGGTGGCGGCCTTCTGCGAGGCCTCGTAGACGACGTCGTGCGCGTGCTGGCGGCCGATGCGCGTACCGAGCCGCAGCATGATCGCCTCAGCCGAGATCATGCCGCCCGACAGGTCGAGGTTGGCCCGCATCCTCTCCGGGGCGACGCGCAGCCCGGAGAGGATGACGACCAGCCGCTCCAGCGCGTCGCCGGTCAGCACGCAGGCCCGCTCCTGCGCGGCGAACAGGTCGGAGGGGGCGTGGTCGGCCTCGTGCTCGTTGTGCAGGTGCTCCAGCGCGAGCGGCACCAGCGAGCGGATCTCCGCGGTGAGCCCGAGGACGTCCTGGCAGAGCTGCGGATTGCGCTTCTGCGGCATGGTGGAGCTGCCGATGGTCCCGGCGGGCACCGGCTCCTCGACCTCCTGGTACTCGGTCTTCATCAGCGTGTAGACCTCGCGCGCGATCTTGCCGCCCGTTCCCGCGAGGAGGCCCAGCGCGCAGACGAACTCCGCGAAGTGGTCGGCCGTCGCGCGCGACGGCACGGCCATCGGCAGCAGGCCGAGTCGCCGGGCGATGTCCGCCTGGAGCTTCTCCGGCTCGTCGCCCAGCGCCGCGAACGTGCCCGCCGCGCCGCCCACGATCGCCTGGCACAGCCGGGGTTCGAGCTGGCGCAGCCGGGTCACGTGCCGGTCCAGCTCGTCGATCCACGCGGCCACCTTGAAGCCGAACGTGACGGGGACCGCGTGCTGTCCGTGCGTACGGCCCGCCATCACCATCTCCGCGCCCTTCTCCGCGAGCGCGGCGAGCGCGTCCAGCAGCCGGGCGAGCTGCGTGAGGATCGTGTGGTGGGCCTCGCGCAGCACCAGGACGTCGCCGGTCTGCGTGATGTTCTGCGTGGTCGCGCCCCAGTGCACCCAGCCGCCGTGCGGCTCGCCCACGACGCGGCTCAGCTCGACGATCAGCGGCATCAACGGGTGGCTGGTGCGGTCCCGTTCGCGCCGGACCTCCTCCAGGTCCAGGGCCTCGGGGCGGCACGCGGCGGTGATGGCGTCGGCCGCCTCGGCCGGGATCATGCCCTGCTCGGCCTGCGCCTGCGCCAACGCGGCCTCGACCCTGAGCCACTGGGCCCACCGGTGCTCGGTCGCGAACAGCTCCTTGATGCCGCTCGCCGGAACGCGGCCGGACGTGAAGCGCTGTGACATGGTGCCTTGCTCTTTCTACGAGAGGGTGTGCGCGCCCCGAAGGGGGAGCGGAGGTTCAGTTCGCCGGGGCCGCCTCAAGGCCCCGGCGGCCGCTCTGGACGCGGTTCGACAGCGCGAGGACGGCGAGGATCAGGACGACCTGGAGCGTGCCGTAGGCCGCCGCGCTGCCGAACTGGGAGGAGTAGATGCGGTTGTAGATCTCCACGGACATCGGCGTGAAGCCCGCCGGGTAGATCACGACGGAGGCCACGTACTCGCCGACCCCGTCCACGAACGCCAGCAGCGCGCCCGCGAGCACACCCCGCATCACCAGCGGCATCGTCACCGTGCGCAGCACCCGCAGCGGCGAGGCCCCCAGGTTGCCCGCGGCCTCCTCCAGCGAGGGGTCGATCTGGTCCAGCGCGGCGTTGGTGGAGCGGAACACGAGCGGCACGTACCGCACGAAGTAGGCGACGGGCAGGATCCACAGCGTGCCGACGAGCGTGAGCCCGAGGTTGGAGGCCTGCGGCTCGGCGAAGGCGGTGACCAGGTTGACGCCGATGACCGTGCCCGGCAGGGCCCACGGCAGCATCACCATGATGTCGAGCACCGTCCGCCCGGCCCGGCGCCAGCGGGCCAGCACCCAGGAGGCGGCGGCTCCGATCAGCACGGCGGCCAGCGTGGCCAGCAGGCTCATCTGGACGCTGACGGAGATCGGCAGCAGGCTCGCCGGGTCGGTGAAGATGGTGCGGTAGTTGTCCGTCGAGTAGTCGCCGGGCAGGATCTGCGTCGTCCACGAGCCGTCCACGGAGAACGACAGCAGCGCCAGCACCAGCACCGGGGCGAGCAGCACGAGGCTCAGCAGGGCGCTGCCGGCGAGCGCCGCGTACCGCGCGGGGCCCCGGGCGTGCGTCCGGTCGCGCTGCACGCCCTTGGAGAGGCTGCGGTGCACGCGCCGCGACTGGTACCAGCGCATCGCGACGAGGAAGAGCACGGAGACGACCGAGAGCGCGGTGGCCTGCGCGGCGGCCAGCTCCTGGTTGCCGGAGGTGCGGGAGGAGACGATCTGCATGGTGAGCGTCTGCACGTTGTAGAGCTGCGGCGCGGTGAACGACGCCATCGAGATCATGAACGTCAGCAGCGCGCCCGAGACCAGCGCGGGCGTCAGCATCGGCAGTACGACGGTGCGCCAGATCCGCGCGCGGCTCGCGCCGAGGTTCGCCGCCGCCGACTCCAGCGAGTTGTCGAGCCCGGCGAGCCCGGCCGAGACGGACAGGTAGAAGTACGGGTACATCGTGAAGGTGTGCACCAGCAGCACCCCCGTCACGCCGCCCACCGAGAACGTCGCGGGGTCGGCGCCGAACGCCGAGTGCAGCACGCGCGGCACGATGCCCGTCTCGCTGTAGAGCAGGACGAACGAGACCGAGCCGATCAGCGGCGGCAGCGCCATCGGCACCATCGCGAGGACTTCCAGCACCCGGCGCCCGGGGAAGTCGAAGCGGTTGAGCAGCACCGCGAGCAGCGTGCCGATCACGCCGCAGGTGAGGACGGAGCCGAGCGAGAGGGTGACGGACAGGAGCAGCGCCGTGCCGGACGTACCGCTCAGGAAGCCGCGGTAGTTGGCGGCGAGGCCGTCGCCGCCCGCGCTGGAGACGGCGGTGTGCAGCATCGGCACCGTCACGAACAGCAGCAGGACGAGGACGACGGGCAGCGCGAGGACGTAGACGAAGCGGTCGCCCGACGGGGACAGGGACCGGGAGCGCGCGGCGGCGCCGCGGCGGGGCAGGGTGAGGCTCACTGCGTCACCAGCCAGGCACGCTCGCGCAGGCAGTCCAGCGTCACGCTCTCGCCGGCCTCGGGCGC
The DNA here is from genome assembly GCF_039530985.1 of Streptomyces albiaxialis. Classification (NCBI taxonomy): domain Bacteria; kingdom Bacillati; phylum Actinomycetota; class Actinomycetes; order Kitasatosporales; family Streptomycetaceae; genus Streptomyces; species Streptomyces albiaxialis. The sequence goes on along the minus strand of NZ_BAAAPE010000022.1, from coordinate 217,658 downwards.
CGCTTCGTGGTCGGGGCCCGCGACCTGGAGCGTCAGCTCCTCGGAGACCCGCACCCGGTAGGAGACGGTCGCGCCGTTGAACTCCCGGTCGCGCACGACGCCCTGGAGGAGTCCTTCCTCGCCCTCGGAAGCGAAACGCAGCGACTCGGGCCGTACGGACAGCGCCGCCTCGTCCCCGGCCCTGAGGTCCGCGTCGGGCCGCGGCGGTACCGGCAGCCGCGCGCCGCCCGGCAGTTCGACGGTCACCGCGTCGGCCTCGACGCCCAGGACGCGTACGGGTATCACGTTGCTGCCGCCGATGAAGCGGGCCACGAACGTGGTCGCGGGCCGGTGGTAGACCTCGCGCGGCGTGGCCACCTGGTGCACGCGGCCCGCGTCGAGGACGGCCACGCGGTCGCTCATCGCCATGGCCTCGGCCTGGTCGTGGGTGACGTAGACGCCGGTGATGCCGGCGGACTCCTGCACGTGCCGGATCTGGGCGCGGGTCTCCTCGCGCAGCTTGGCGTCGAGGTTGGACAGCGGCTCGTCCAGCAGCAGCACGGACGGCGAGATCACCACGGCCCGCGCGAGCGCCACGCGCTGCTGCTGGCCGCCGGAGAGCTGGTCGATCCGCCGCTTCCCGTAGCCGTCGAGGCCGACCTGCGCGAGGGCCTTGTCGATCCGGCGGGCCGCCTCGTCCTTGGCGACCTTGCGGACCTTCAGGCCGTACGCGACGTTCTGCGCGACCGTCATGTGCGGGAAGAGCGCGTAGTTCTGGAAGACCATGCCGGTGTCCCGGCGGTTCGGGGGAGCGGCCGTCACGTCGCGGTCGCCGAAGAGCACGCGTCCGGTGGAGGGGCGCACGAACCCGGCGATGATGCGCAGCATCGTGGACTTCCCGCAGCCGGACGGGCCGAGCAGGGTGAAGAACTCCCCGGCGGAAATGGTCAGATCCATGCTGACCACGGGGGACTTCCCGCCGTACGTCTTGCTGACGTCGTCGAGTCGTACAGGGATCATCGTGTGTACTCCGTTCTCAGCCGCCGCGCTCTCACCCGGTTCACCCGCGGCCCTTGATGTGCTCGCTCCAGTGCGTGATCCACTTGGTCTCGTGGCGGCTGATCCGCCGCCAGTCGACGGGCATCTCCTTGAGGTGGAGCGAGGCGAGCCACTTGGGCTCCTTCTCCAGCGGGACCGTCGGGAGCTGGTAGGTCTCCTGGGCCAGCCGCCGCTGGGTGTCCTGGCGCAGCAGGAAGCGCAGAAAGGCGTCCGCGGCCTTGCCGTTGGGCCCGCCCTTGACCTTGCCGACCCCGTCCAGCAGCATCGGCGCGCCCGAGGCGGGCACCCTGGGCTTCATGGCGATGCCCTTCGCACGCTGGACGAGGATGTCCTGGAGGTTCCAGACGGAGAGCGGGGCCTCCTCGCGCTGGAGGCGCAGATAGAGATCGGTGGGGCTCGCCGTGTACTCCTTGGTGTTCGCGTCGAGCCGCTTCAGCCAGTCGTAACCGGCCCCGACGCTCCCGCCCTTCTTCTTCGCCTCGCGGTCGATCATCGCGGTCCAGACGCTGCGCATGGTCCCGGAGGCGGCGACGTCCCGGATCAGGATCTTGTTCCTGTACGCGGGCTCCAGCAGGTCGTCCCAGTCGCGGGGGACGTCCCGGGCCCGCATCATCCTGTCGTTGTAGACGAAGAGCTGGGCCATTCTCATCTCGCCGAGCCACAGGTCCCTCTCGCCCCGGTACTTCGCCGGGACGCGCTCGACCACGTCGCGGGGCGGCCGGGCCAGCAGCCCCGCGTCGACCCCCTGGTCGAACTGCTGGGACGTGCCGCCCCACCACACGTCGGCCTGCGGGCTGCGCGACTCGGCGCGGATCCGCTCCAGCACCTCCTGGGCGCCGATGGTCAGGACCCGCACCTTGCCGGCGTACTCGGGGTGCGCCTTCTCGAAGTCCTTGAGCACGCCGCCGCCGATGTCGTCGGGCCGCGAGGCGTAGATCGTCAGCGACTCCGAGGGCGCGGACATGGCGTTGAGGCCGCAGCCCGACAGCGGCAGGGCCAGCAGGGCGGCCGCGGCGGCAGAGGCCAAGGCTCGACGGCGCATGGAACTGCTCCTTCGCAGCAGGGGTTCGGTGAACCGGGTGGGCGGATCGCTCGTTGGTAGATCGATCTACCAAGCCCGTTCGGGGCATACGGGCATACCTGGTGCACTCGGTGCACCGGGGGAGGTCGATCTCAGACGGTCACAAGAGAATGAACGCGGTCCGGGTGGCTGTCAAGAGTCGTCTTCCGTGACGGAATCGATCCCTCCGTGGCAGCCGCACGAGCGCCGCACCCGCAGCTCCGGCGCGCGCCACCGGACGACGGGCGGCGCCGAGGGGTCCTCGATCCGGCCCAGCAGCAGCCGTGCCGCCTCCCGGCCGAGTTCCCGGCCGCGAACGGAAACGCTCGTCAGCGGGGGCTCCCACAGTGCCGCCGCCGGCACGTCGTCGTAGCCGATCACCCGCAGCCGGTCCGCCAGCCCCGCGTCGTAGAGCGCGCGGTAGAGGCCGAAGGCCACGCTGTCGCCGTGGCACAGCACCCCGTCGGGCAGCGCTTCCGGCTCGGCGGCCAGCCGTCGCCCCAGCTCCAGGCCGCCGGTGCCGCTCGTCTCGCCGGGCAGGCTGAGGACGGCGGCGTCGGGGTCGAGCCCGGCGGCACGGGCCGCGCGGCGCAGCCCGGTGAGCCGGTCCCGGCGCGAGACCATGCGCGCCGGGCCGCCCAGATAGGCGACCCGGCGGCAGCCGTGCCCGAAGAGGTGCTCGCCCGCGAGTTCGCCCCCGCGAACATCATCGGGGCCCACGTAGGACGTCTCGGCGCCGTCCAGATAGCGGGTCATGAAGACGTGCCCGACGCGGGCGCGGCGCAGCTCGTCGATCAGTCCGGGGTCCGTGCCCGTCGCGGGCACGATGCCGAGCCCGGCGACCCGGTGCTCCTGGAGCGCGCTGACGGCCTCCTCCTGCTGCGCGACGTCGTCCCGCGTGACGGCGAGAAGCGGCAGGAACCCCGCCTTCCTTATCTCCGCCTCCAGCCCGAGGATCAGCTCGGAGAAGAACGGGTTGGCGATGTTGGTGACGACGATGCCGACCACCTTCGCCTGCCGGGTGCGCAGCGAGGCGGCCACCTGGTCGTAGACGTACCCCAGCTCGGCCATCGAGGCGAAGACCCGGTCGCGGGTCTCCTGCGAGACACGGCCCGCTCCCCGTACGACGAGGGAGGCCGTCGCGCGCGACACCCCCGCGTGGGCCGCCACCTGCTGCAACGTCACCTTGTCTGCCACGCGGTCAATATAGGGCGGCCGGTCAGCCGTGCTGCTGCGCGATCTGGATCAGATTGCCGCAGGTGTCGTCGAAGACGGCCACGGTGACGGGGCCCGCGTCCATCGGCTCCTGCGTGAAGCGCACGCCGAGGCCGCTGAGCCGCTTGTGCTCGGCGCGCACGTCGTCCACCGCGAACGAGGTGTACGGGATGCCGTCGGCGGCCAGCGCCTCCTTGAACGGGCCCGCGGCCGGGTGGCCGGAGGGCTCCAGCACCAGCTCGACGCCGTCCGGGTCCTCGGGGGAGACCACGGTCAGCCAGCGGTCGGTGCCGACGGGGACGTCCTCCTTCTTCACGAAGCCGAGGACGTCGGTGTAGAAGGCCAGGGCCTTCGCCTGGTCGTCGACGAGGACGCTCGTCAGGTTGATTCTCATGGGGTCTCCCGGTGATCGGACTGATCGGACCTGATCCACCGCTCGGCTATGTGCCGCAGCGGCTCCGTGTTCAGGTCGTGGAACTTGTAGCGCCCCTCCCGCCGGCTCTCCACCAGCCCGGCCGCCTCCAGCACCGCCAGATGCTGGGAGACGGCCTGTCTGCTGAGCCCGAGCCGGTGCTTCATGCTCAGGCGCGAGCAGATCTCGAAGAGGGTCTGTCCCTGCCGCTCCGCCAGCTCGTCGAGGATCTTCCGGCGCGTGGGGTCGGCGAGGGCCTTGAAGAGTGCGTCGGCCACGCCCCCACTATAGGCAAGTGGTTGCTTGCCTGTCGAGAATGACCGGATGGCACCTCCACCCCGGCGGCGCGTCGCCGCCTATGTCGTCCGTCCCCGCCCCGTCCCCGAGCTGCTGGTCTTCGATCACGTCGGCATCCCGGAGGCCGGGACGCAGGTGCCCGCCGGGGGCGTACGGGCGGGGGAGCGGCACGAGGACGCCGTGCTGCGCGAGGTCGCGGAGGAGACCGGGCTGACGGCGGTCACCGTGCTCCGCGCGCTCGGGGCCGAGGACCGGCCGCACCCGGAGACCGGGGAGCCGCGCAGGACCGCGTTCTTCGTGCTGCGGGCGCCCGCGGACGCGCCGGACGCCTGGCACCACGAGGTCGGGGGCGAGGGCGGCGACGCGGGGATGGTGTTCGCGTGCCGCTTCGTGCCGCTTCGTGCCGCTGCCCCTGGGGCTTCCGCTGGCCGACGGGCAGGACGCATGGCTCCCCGGTGATTGCTCTACACTCCTGTAGAGCAAACCGTCTTCTCCCTGACACCGTACGGAGTCCTCATGGCCCTGTGGGACCGCATCAAGGAATCCGCATCGACGATGCAGAGCCAGCTCACCGCGAAGAAGAACGACCTCAAGAGCGGTGCGTTCCGCGACGCCAGCATGGCGATGTGCGCCCTGGTCGCCGCCGCCGACGGCAGCATCGACCCCGAGGAGCGCCGCAAGGTCGCCCAGCTCATCGCGAACAACGAGGTGCTGCAGAACTTCCCCGCCGACGACCTGCGCCGCCGCTTCGAGGAGAACTGCGACAAGCTCACCGCCGACTTCGACTTCGGCAAGGTCAGCGTCCTCCAGGAGGTCGCCAAGGCCAAGAAGAAGCCGACCGAGGCCCGCGCCGTGGTCCAGATCGGCATCGTCATCGGCGGCGCCGACGGCGACTTCGACAAGGACGAGCAGGCCGTCGTCCGCGAGGCCTGCTACACCCTCGACCTCCCGCCGCACGAGTTCGACCTCTGAGGCCGTAGCCCGGCCCGAAGCCGGGCCGCCGAACCCGGGTGATCGGCGCCCGTCACCTCGTACCCCTCCTCGGGGGCGGGCGCCGATTACCCGTCCCGCCACCGGGTACCCCGGACTCCCGTCCGGACCCGGCGCGCGCGAGGAGGCGGCGAGATGGAACACCCCGGCATCAAGGAACGCGGCAGTCCGCTCCGCGCCGTGCCCGGCGTCGTCGACGTGGGGGAGGCGGGATGAGCACCGGTGCCGAATCGGGCAAGGGCCTGCGTGTGGTCGTCGTCGGTGCCACCGGGAACGCGGGCGTGAGCACCCTGCGGGCCCTGGCCGAGGACGGGCGGGTCGGCTCCGTGGCCGCCGTCGCGCGCCGGGTGCCCGACGCGTGGACACCGGCGAAGACGACGTGGGTGAGCGCCGACATCACCAGCGAGGACGCCGGGCTGCGCGGCCTGTTCGAGGGCGCCGACGCGGTGATCCACCTGGCCTGGATCTTCCAGCCGACGCACCGCCCGCTGCGCACCTGGCGGACCAACGTGCTGGGCACCCTGCGGGTGTTCCGCGCCGTGGCGGAGGCGCGTGTGCCCGCGCTGGTGCACGCCTCGTCGGTCGGCGCGTACTCCCCGGGCCCCCGCGAGCGCGGGCGCGCCGTCGACGAGTCCTGGCCCACGCACGGCTGGCCCGAGGCGCAGTACTGCCGCGAGAAGGCGTACCTCGAACGCTGCCTCGACGCCTTCGAGCTGCGGCACCCGGAGATCCGCGTCGTACGGATGCGGCCCGCCTTCCTCTTCGCCGAGGAGGCGGCGGCCGAGCAGCGCAGGCTGTTCGCCGGTCCGTTCGTGCCGGGGCGGCTCCTCGGGCCCGGCGCGGTGCCGGTGGTGCCCGATCTGCCGGGGCTGCGCTTCCAGGCGCTGCACTCGGCGGACGCGGGCGCCGCCTACTGCCTCGCGGCCACCAGCGGCACGGCGCGCGGCGCGTACAACCTCGCGGCCGAGCCCGTCCTCGACCCGGAGGCGCTCGCCGAGGCCGTCGGCGGCGCCCGCGTCGTACGGCTGCCGCTCGCGCCCGCCCGCGCCGCGCTCTCCGCCGCCTGGCACGCCCACCTGGTGCCCGCCTCTCCCGAACTCTTCGACGCCGTACGCCACCTGCCCCTCATGGACTCCTCGCGGGCCCGCGAGGAGCTGGGCTGGACCCCTTCGCGGTCGGCGGACGAGGCCGTCGCCGCGTTCCTGCGCGGGCTGCGGGACGTACGTGAGGGCCCGACGCCGACGCTCGCGCGCCGGGCCCCCGGCGGCGGACGGCTGCGCGAGGTCCTGACGGGGGTGGGGCGGCGGCCGTGAGCGGCGGCTGACGGGATCCCCCTCTTGTGCGGTACGCGCGCAGTGGCAGTCTGTCCGGTGTACGGGGTAGTACGACTGGACGGGGGCGGACGCGAGGAGCAGGAAACCGTGAGCGAGGCGCAGATGGAGGCGCAGTCGTCGGGCGGGGAGCTGGACGGGCTGCTGCGGGAGATGGGACGCCAGGCCTCACGGCCCCAGGACCCCGACGTCCGCAGGATCCTGGAGTGGCTGCACGCGCGGACCGGTGCCCAGGTCGCGCTGGTCGCGGTCGCCGCCGCGGACGGTGTGGGCCGGGTGGAGACGGCCACGCCGGGCTTTCCCCGCCGGCTCCCGGACTCGCTGTCCGGACTGCTCGTACGGCTGTCCACCGGGCAGCTCGCCGCGGCCGCGACCCGGGACGGCGAGCTGCACGTGCGCGCCGCGGCGCTCGGGCCGCACGAGCCGCGCCCGGTGCTGGTGGCCGCCTTCCCCGGCGAACCGGCCCCGGAACAGGCCGCGCTGCTCTCCCACACCGCCGCCGTCCTGACCCTGCTGCGCCGTGCGGGGGACAGCGACCGGAGCTGGCGCAACTACCAGCGCTCGGCGCGGCAGATGCGGATCGCCGTGCTCCAGGCCCTGCTGGCCGGGGACGTGCTGCTGGCCCGGCGGATGACGACCGGCGTCGTCCCGCCGCTGCTGGAGGCCCCCCGGGTGCGGCTGCACCTGCTGCACTGCCCGGTGGACGACCGCGACAGGATCGTCCGCGCCGAGCAGGACGCCTCCGGCTACCACGGCCCCGACCTGCTGGTGCAGTGCCCGGTCTTCAAGGACCATCTGATCTGTCTCGTGGCGGAGGACGAGCACGAGGACGGCGGCAAGGGCGCCTACGGGCGCGGCGCCATGCTGCGCCGCCTCGTGCGCGACAATTCCGGCTACGCGCTCGGCGTCAGCGGGTCCCACCCCCTCGCCGCGACGGCCGCCGCGTACAGCCAGGCCACGCACGCGCTCGCCGCCGCCCGCGCGGCGCCGGACCGTATCGCCTATTACCACGGCCGGAGCCCGCTCGAAGGCGTCCTGCCGCGCCAGCCCGCGCTCGACTGGGCCCGCACGCTCCTCGCGCCCCTCCAGGAGGCCCCGGAGACCAGCGCGGATGTGACGCGGCTGGCCATGACCATGCCCCGTACGGCCGTCGCGCGCCTGCTCGACCTGAGCCGCAACACCGTCACCGCGCATCTCCGGCGCGCCGAGCGGGCCCTGGGCCGCGACCTCACCGAGGTACGGGCACGGGCCGACGTCCATCTGGCGCTCTCCCTCGACAGCTCGGGGGCCGCGCGCCCGGTGGAGGTGCGGTCCCGGCCCGTCACCCTGGACCATCTGCTGCGCACGGAGCGGGCCGCGGCCTGGTCCGAGACGCTGCTGCACCCGCTCCAGGACCGTCATGTGCGCACCCTCCAGGTCTGGATCGAGGCCAACACCGACGCGCAGCGGGCCGCCCAGCGCATGGGCATCAGCCGCAACACCGTCCGCGCCCACCTGCGCGCCGCCGAGAACGTGCTCGGGCTGGACCTGCTGACCCTCGGCACCGGCACCCACGACATCGTCCACGCCCTCCGCATCGCCCGCGTACGGACCGGCTGAGCGCCGACTGAGCAGCGTGCACAACCCGCCCCGGAAATTGAGCACCGTGCACATTGGGCGGGGGGCGGGGCGCGGTCTACCGTCATGACTGACGGCCCACCCGGCGTCACGGGGGACGTGGCGACACGTTCGTGGGTGGGCCGTCCAACGGGGGTCTGCCAGGGGCGGGTCGGCCAGGGGCTTCTAGCCCCCGGCCCCCGCCCTGCACGCGTCCCGGGTCTTCCAGAACCACGACCGGTAGGCGTCGTGGACCGCGCGGCCCGTGATCCGGACGGCGGAGTCGTCGGCGTTCTCCAGGTGCGTGAAGTTGGCGCTGCCCGTGTAGACGCGGGGCGTGAGGTCGCCGTTGTAGGAGCCGTCGATCATCATCACCTTGGTGTGGGTGCTGATTCTCTGCCCGTTGCCCGGGTCGTAGCGGCAGGGGGTGAGCTGGATGGGCTCGCGGCCCGCCGGGTTGAGCAGCTTCATGATCTCCGGCTCGATCGCGGTGCCGCCCGCGGGGCCCGGGTGGACGATGTCGATCCAGCAGCCCTGGTCGCGCAGCGCGCGCAACTGCCGTGCCGTGGCCGCGCGGTGCTTCGTGAACGCGGTCAGCGCGATCCGCACGTCCGTCTGCCGCGTCACGCCGTCCTCGTCCTCGTAGGCGCACTTGACGAGTTTCAGCACGTTCGCGATCGGGTCCTTGGCGTCGGTCTGCTCACGCGGATAGAACATCGCCCGGTACGCCGAGCCCGTCGGGCCGGTCCAGAAGTAGTCCGGATCCTGCTTCATGGCGCGCAGGTCCCCGAAGTACTTCCGGTAGTCCGCGTACACGCGCGCGTCGGCGAAGGTGAACGCGTCGTTGTACGAGTTGTAGAGGTACCAGTCCTTCAGGTTGGACGAGGTCTGGAAGACCACGTTCCGGTGCTCCTGGCCGCCCGTGACGACCGAGGAGAACAGGGCGAACTTGGTGTGCAGGTAGTTGCGCGCGATGCAGCCGCGCCCCGCCGGGCAGGCGACGGCCCAGGACGCGCGGTCCGAGCCCGTGTCGAAGGCCTTCTTGAGCTTGGCGAGCACGTCGCCGCTGGACGCGTCGAGGATCACCTTCACGTGCACGCCCCTGCGGTGCGCGGCGAGGAGCGTGTCGAGCACGGCCGTCGACCGGGCGCCCTCCTCGAACTCGAACATCACCAGCTCGATCTCGCCCCCGGCCGGGACGCGTTCGGCCAGCCCGATGAGCTGGTCCATGACGGCGGCCTGCCGCGGACTGGGGCCCGTGCCGCCGGAGAGCGCGGCGGGGTCGTTGAACACCGGCCCGCCGACGACGGGTTCGGGGGCGGCGGGTCCGGGGGCGGTCCCGGCGGCGGCCCCGGCCGCGGGTCCGGCGGCGGGCTCCGTCCGGGCCTGGGCGGGGCCGGAGACCGTCAGCGCCAGCGCCAGCAGGCACAGGACGGCCAGCAGCGCGGACGGCACGGAGGCGGCGGGTCTGTGGCTCGCCATGAGTGGTCGGTCCCTTCTCCAGGGGGCGTTTCGGCCACTCATTGACGCATTCATGACCACGTGCCGTCATGGTCCTTCCCGGCCAACCTCCGGGCGGATCAGCGCTCCAGGAACTCCGCGATGCGCCGCGTCCAGCCCTGGACGTCCTCGACCGAGCCGGACACGTGCAGCTCCGACTCCGGCAGCAGCGCGTGCAGCCGCTCGGCCGTGGACACGGGGTGCAGCGGGTCGGCGTCCCAGGCGAGGACCAGCGTGGGGTGCCGGACCGTCGCGATCTCCTCGGGCGAGGGCAGGTCCGAGGCGCCGACGCCGCGGAGCGCGTACGGCAGCAGCTCGTCGGAGACGTCGGGCGTCATGTCGAACTGCGGATAGCCGTCGAAGAGCGGCATCAGCTCGGTGTCCGCCTCCTTCGCCCAGCCCTCCCGCCACCGCTCGGCGCCGTGCGCCTCGATGGTGTCGGCCGCCGCCGTGTACCAGTCCCGGGCGTGCGGCCCCTCGCCGGTCTCCCAGGCCACGGGCGGAATCATCAGCACGAGGCGCCGGAAGCGCCCGGGCGCGAGGAGCGCGGCGCGCAGTGCCGTGTCCGCGCCGAGCGAGGAGCCGGTGAAGTCCATGGGCTCGTCGAAGCCCACCGCGTCGAGCAGCGCCAGCAGATCGCGCGCGTACGTCCCGAAGCGGTAGTCCTCCGCGACGGGCCGCCCCGTCGAACGCCCGTGGCCGCGCGCGTCGTACGTGAGCAGCCGTCGGCCGCCCGCCATCGCGTCCAGGTCCAGCAGATCGAGGCGGCGCACGGCGGCCCTGCTGAGCATGACCCCGTGCGCGTACCCGACCGGCGGCCCGGCGCGCTCTCCCGTCACCTCGTACGCGATCCGCGCGCCCTCGCGCGCGAGATACCGGTCGCCGCTGCCGTCGCCGTGCTGCTCCGTCATCGCTCCCCCTCGGGCCCGAGTGCCGTGCGCCTGCGGGCATCTCATACCCCGGAGGGGTATCACGTCAAGGGGTGGCGCGGCTCAGAAGGGCTCGGGCGGCAGGGGGAGGAGCCGCGTCATCTCGTCGCCGCACGGCTGCTCGGGCTCGCCGGGCGCGATACGGCTGCGGACGCGGTAGCGGACCTCGCTGTCGCCGGGCAGCGGCGAGAGGTGCACCGAGACGGGCCCGGTGAAGCTGTAGCGCCGCTCCGCGGCGTATCCCCGTACCTGCGCGGCCAGTTCGGGGCCGAGCGCGGGGCCGTGCTCGGCGAGCCTGCGGTGGCTCGCGTACGGCAGCTCGATGGTGAAGTGGTTCGGCACCAGGACGCGGTCGCGGCCGAGGATCAGGGCGTTGAGGTCGCACTCGCGGCGCAGCACGGACACCACCTCGATCGGGCGGTTCCGTGGCCGGCGGACCGCCGACCAGACCGTCGCGGCCCACCGCTCCATCGTGTGCTCGACCCGCGTGATCGTCCTCATCGCTCCTGTCGCCCGCTTCCCTCGCGTCCGTCCTGCACGGTCAGGGGGCGCGCTCGGGCGCCCCCGGCCGGTTAACGGGCCTCCGGCGCGAGAGGCACGTGCGGATGGGCCGTATGGACAGCTCTGTTACGGGTGTTACCGAGCGGGGACGCGGCGGTTCTCAGGCGAGGGCGAGGACCGCCCGGACCGTCTTGCCGCCGTGCGGGTGGCGGGTGGTGCGCAGCCGCCGCGCGAGGTGGCGTACGAGCACCAGGCCCCGGCCGCCCTCCTGTCCGGCCCCCGCCCGCCGCGGGACGGGGTGGCCGGGCCCGTCGTCGGCGACCTCGATGGTCAGGGCGCGGCGCCTGCTCGTCAGCCGGAGGCGGCAGCGGCTCCGGCCGTGCCGCACGGCGTTGGTGACCAGCTCCGAGACGATCAGCTCGGCCTCGTCCTCGCGGTGGCCGGCCGGGGCCGGGGATCTCTCGCTGAGCAGGAACTCGGTGGTCAGCCGCCGCGCCCAGCGCGCGGAGGAGGCGTCGGCCGGGAGGGTGTACTCGACCCGGGCGCCCCGCGCGAGGCGCGGTCGGACGGGGCGGCGGTTTTGGTGGTGGCCCGCGCGCATGGTTCTCACTCCCCTGGAGACGGCGTGCGGTGGACGGACGGCGGCCGTCCGTGGGCGGTCCCGGTGGCGGGACGGGTGAACGGCCTGTGTGTCCGGTGATGCCCGGCCGGGCGCGCGGCGCAACACACGCGTGCCCGCGGGTCTCCGATCCCCCACCCGATCACTACGACCGGAACTGTGCGTTCCGTGTGGTGCCACCGTGGTCGTCCCGTGATGTGATGGGCACCGTGGGGTTCCGGCCCCCGTCGCGGGATACTCGGCCGGAGGCGCGGGCGCGCCCGATGTGCGCCGGATCGCGTGACGACGACGGACTGAGCCGGGGCTCCGGCCGGGGGACGGAGGAGGAGGCTTGAGCACGTGGGACACGGACCGGCTGGCCATCACCTCGCTCGCGGTCAGGGACGAGTGCGCGGTGCTGCGGCTGAGCGGTGAACTCGACCACGGCTCGGAGGAGTTCTACCTCGACCGCATCGGCGCGGTCGTCGTCGCCGGGTACCGCTATCTCATCCTGGACGTCACCGCGCTGGTCTTCTGCGACTCCCGGGGCCTCAACTGCCTCCTGGCGCTGCGCTGGCTGCTCCGCCGCCGTGAGGGCCAGCTCCTCCTCGCCTGCGTGGGCCGCCACATGGCCGGGCTGCTGGCGCTGACCGGGAGCGACGGGATACTGCCGGTCTACCCCAGCGTCAGCGAGGCGCTGCAGGCCCTCCCGGACGAGCAGCGCCCCCTGTGGCCGCCCGTGGGCGACCACCAGCCGGACATCCCGCACCCGCACTCCCAGTCCGTGGAGAAGTCCTGGCTCCAGGACGACAACCCGCACCTGCCCCCGGACCACGACCTCCCCTGACGGGCGTCACGCGCCGACGGGCGTCACGCACCGGCGGGCCTCACTCCACGCGGGGGTCCGTGCCCGCCTCGTCCTCCTCGGGGAGATGCACGTCGTTGACCGCGACGTTGACCTCGACGACCTCCAGGCCCGTGATGCGCTCGACCGCCGCGATCACGTTCTCCCGTACGGCACCGGCGACGTCCATGACCGGGACGCCGTACTCCAGGACCAGGTCCAGGTCGACGGCCGTCTGACGCTCGCCGACCTCGACCTTCACCCCGCGCCCCACGTTCGGCCGGCCGCCGGGCACGCGATCGCGGACGGCGCTGATCGTGCGCGAGAAGCCGCCGCCCATGTCGTGCACCCCGGGGATCTCCCGCGCCGCCATCCCCGCGATCTTGACGACGACCACGTCCGCGATCGTCGTCCGGCCCCGGGAGGCCGCGGGCTGGCCCGCGCCGCGCGCCCCGCCGCTCACCGTCGTCGTCCCCGACTCCGGCGCCGCGGGCGCCTCCGTCCCGCCGCCCGTCCTGGGGCCCGGCAACGCCGCGCCGCCGGGCCCGCTCTCCTCCGCGCCGGTGAACTGCTGCGTCGTCATCGCATCCTCCTGCTCACGTCGGATCGTGCCGGTTCACTGTCAGGGACGCGTGTCCCCCGGATCCGTTGCCCGGATGCGCGGAAAGTACCGCGAGAACGCGGCGGCCACGAGCGCGCGGCTGCCGGTACGCTCCCCCGTCGAGCCGAACGAACGGATCGAGCCGGAGCCGGGGGGCAGTGTGAGCAGCGCGGTCGGCCAGATCGTGATCGCGGTCCTGGGCATCGGCGGCACCCTCGCCGCCGCCGTGATCACCCAGCGCGGCGCCGACCGCGCCCGGGTCCGCGAGCTGGAGCACGCGAGACAACTCCAGCGGGACGAGCGCGAGCACGCCACGCGGCAGGCCCGGCTGGAGGCGCGGCGCACGTGCTGTGCCGCGCTCAGCGCGGGCACCCGCGACCTGGCCAACGTGATGACGCAGGTCCTGCACGCCCTGGAGCGGGACGCGATGAGCGACGAGCTGCGGGCCGAGCTGGACCGGGCGCGCCGCGACCACCGCCTGCGGCACGCCGAGGCCCAGATGGTGCTGCCCGATCCCGTCGCGGACGCGGCCAGCACCGCCAACCGCCATCTCGGGGCGCTGTACGGCCTGTTGATGCGCCTCGACGCGGGCACCGCCGAGCAGGGCGAGGACCCGGCCGCCGTCCGGCGGCGCTTCGACGAGCTGTGGGACGCCCTGTGGACGATGCGCCGCGTCATGCGCGCGGACCTGGGCGTCACCGATTCCGGCCGGGCCCCGTAGCACGCCGTCCGTCAGGCGTCGGGCCCGAGCCCGAGGACGCGGGCCGCGTTGTCGTGGCAGACGGCGCGGAGCCAGTCCGTGCCGAGGCCGGTGTCGCGCAGGGCGTGCAGGGCCTCGGCGTACGTGTAGGGGATGTTGGGGTAGTCCGTGCCGAGCAGGACGCGGTCCTGGAGCGCGGCGAGGCGGGGCAGCGCCGCCCGGGGGAAGGGCGCCTGGGCCTCGGTGAAGGAGGTGAAGGCCATGGTCGTGTCGAGCAGGACGTGCGGGTGGCGCTCGGCCAGGGCGAGGAACTCCTCGTACTCCGGCAGCCCCAGGTGCGCGACGACCAGCGGCAGCCGCGGATGCCGGGCGAGCAGCGCCGCGATCGGCTCCGGGCCCGTGAACGGGCCGGGCACCGGGCCCGAGCCGCAGTGCGTGACGACCGGCACGCGCGCCTCGTCCAGCAGCCCCCAGACGCGCTTGAGCTGCGGGTCGTTCGGGTCGTAGCCGCCGACCTGGAGATGGCACTTGAAGATCCGCGCGCCCTGGTCGAGGGCGCGCCGCACGTCGTCGTACGCGCTCGGCTCGGCGAAGAACGTGGCGGTGTGCAGGCAGTCGGGCGTACGGGCGGCGAAGTCAGCGGCCCAGTCGTTCAGCCAGCGGGCCATGCCCGGCTTGTGCGGGTAGAGCATCGAGGTGAACGCGCGGACGCCGAAGCCCCGGAGGACGTCGAGCCGCCGCTGCTCCTCGTGGCGGTAGGTGATCGGCCACGGGCGGCCGACGAGCGGCCCCGCCGCGTCGAAGTACGCCCACACCTTGGCCAGGACCCGCTCCGGCATGAAGTGCGTGTGCACGTCGATGAGCGAGTCCAGCCCCAAGGACGCGCGGAACGCGGCGACTTCGGCCCGCTCGTGCGCTTCGGGGCCCGTCATCGCACCGTGCCGAGCGTCTTCGTGACGGTGATCTCGATGACGACGCGGTTCGGATTGACGCGGGGCGGGCGGTAGCGCCGGGTGTAGCGCGCCTCGGCGTCCGCGACGGCCGCGGGGTCGTCCCGCACGACGGCCGTGCCCTCCAGCGTCGCCCAGCGGCCCCCGTCCGCCTGGCTCACGGCCACGCGGGCGCCGTCGGGCCCCGCCGCGAGGACGTTGCGGGCCTTCTTGCTCGTACGGCTGGTGATGACGCGGGCGACGCCCTCGCCGCTGTCGTACGTCACGCCGACGGGGACGAGATGGGGCGTGCCGTCGGGGCGGAGGGTGGTCAGGAAGCCCACGTGCCGCTCCTCCCAGAAGGCGACGTAGGCCGGGTCGGACCGGAGGGCGGGCCGGGGCGGTGACTGCGCCATCGTGCTCCTTCGCGTGCGGGCGTACGCCTGACGACCCTACGGGGGCGTCCCGGAGGCGGACGGCGAGGGGTGGCCGACGCGGAAGCGCACAGGAACCGACGAGTACCACCACAACCCGGCACATGGGTCAAACACCTGATGTGTCCGGCATCGTCGGGAGTACGCTCCGCGTTTCAACAACCCTGGGGGGACCATGACAACGCGAAGAGGCAGAGAGAGGACCGTCGTCGCACTCGTCGCCGCGGTGCTCGTCACCGTCACCGCGTGCGGGACGGAGGGCGGCGGGGACGACGGCGGCACGGGCCGGGGAGGGGTGTCCACCGGCGCCGAGGGCAGGAGCGGCGAGCAGGCCGCCGTCCCCGACGACGCCGACCTGAGGCTGCGGGAGGGCGAGACGTTCACCTGGCCCGACGGCCTGGAGGTCACCGTCGTGAAGGCCGACGAGGTGAAGACGTCCGGGTACGGCGCGGGCCACCTGCCGTTCCAGCTCCACTTCGAGTTCCACAACGGCGGCGGGAAGACGCTGTCGCTCGACGACTTCGCCACGTTCGTCGAGGGGGCGACGCGGGGAGGGGAGGCCGTGCGGACGTCCTTCAGCGACGACACCGCCGGGATCGGCGGACGGCTCGCCCCGGGCGTGACGCGGCGCAAGACGGAGGACCGCGTGATCAGGAAGGAGTACGGCCGCAAGATCGTCGTCACCCTCCAGTACGGGCGGGGCGCGACGGCCGAGGACTACCCGAAGGTCACGGCCACGGTCCTCTGAGACGCCTCCTCCTGAGACGCCTCCTCCGCGGAGGCTCTACGCCGGGCCCGTCAGGACCGTGGCCAGCTCGTCCAGGCCGGACGTCCGCCAGGTGAACGCGTCGGAGTCCGTGGGGGGATCGCCGCCGGGGCGCTCGACGTAGGCGGTCCGCATGCCCACCGCCCGGGCGCCGCGCAGGTCCCAGGCGTGGGCGGCGACCATCAGCGCGCGCTCCGGCGGGCAGCCCGCCGCGTCGAGCGCGAGCCGGTACACCTCCGGCGCCGGCTTGTACGCCCCGGCCTCCTCGGCGGAGAGCGCCTGGTGCCAGCGCAGCCCCGTGTGCGCGCCGAGGTGGAGCAGCGTCGCGCGGTCCGCGTGGGAGAGCCCGACCACGGCGAACCGCTCCGCGAGGCGCACGAGCCCGGCGACGGAGTCGCCCCAGGGCGGGAGGCGGCGGCTCGCCGTGGCCAGCCGTTCGCGCGCGACGGGGTCGGTGACGCCCGCGTGCGCGGCCACGCGCCGGGCCGCCTCGCGGTCGACGGCGGCGGAGTTCGCGTACGGCCGCTCGCCCCTCTCGACGCGCCGCTGCGCGTCGGCGACGTGGTCCTGCCAGAGGGCGAGCAGCTCGTCGAGGAACGGCCCGTCCGCGGCGGGGACCGCCTCGCGCAGGGCGGCGCGGAGCCCGCCCGGCTCGTCGACCATCGTGCCGAGGACGTCGAAGACGAGGACCTCGATCCCGGAGGGGGCGGGGACCTCGGTCCCGGAGGGGCGGGGCGTGGGGCGGGGCATGGCGCCTCCCGTTCTGTGCGTCTGTGCGTCACCGGTTCAACAGGTGACGATTCTTGCCCCGTTCGGCGTCACCGGTCAAGATGGTGACGTGACCTCCGCCGAACCGACCTTCGCCTTTGTGAGCGGCAATCCCGCGCTGGACCTGGTGGCCACCGTCGAATCCCGCCGCGACGCGCCCAGGGATATGCTGGCCACCCCCGCCGACCTGGAGCGATGGGTCCAGCAGTGCGACGAGCTGCCGGACCGGGTGACCGCCGGGGCCGCCGGGCTCGACGCCGCGCTGACGCTCCGCGAGGCGCTCCACCGGCTCGCCCTCGACCGCGTGGAGGAGCGCCCCTTCACCCCGTCCGCGCTGGACGTCGTGAACGGCGCGGCGGCCCGGCCGCTGCCCACGGTCGAGCTGGGCGACGCGGGCCTGCGGCTGACCGGGGACCTGCGCTCCGCGCTGGCCCAGGTCGCGCGGGCCGGTGTCACCCTGCTCGCCGACCGCCGCGCGCCGGTGAAGGAGTGCGGCCGCCCGTCCTGCACCCGCCTCTACGTGGACCGTTCGCGCGGCGCCCGCCGTACGTGGTGCGGCATGGACGCCTGCGGAAACCGCGTCAAGGCGGCGGCGTACCGCGCCCGCAAGCAGGAGCGGGCGGCGCGGGACCGCTGACGTACTGGCGTACTGGCGTACCGGCGCTTCCGCCCGGTCAGGCGCCGTGGGGGAGTGGTGCGGCCGGGCTGACGAGGCCCTTCTCCCGCAGCTCGTGCCAGAAGGCGGCCGGGATGTTCTCGGCCAGGGCGGCGCTGTCCTCGGCGACCCGGTCCGGGCGCGTGGCGCCGGGGACGACGGCCGCCGCGACCGGGTGCGCGAGCGCGAACCGCAGGGCCGCGGCCTTGATGCCGACGCCGTGCTTCGCGGCCAGCGCCCTCAGCTTCCCGACGCGGGCGACGATCTCCGGCGGCGCCTGCCGGTACTCGTAGTGCGCGCCCCCGGCGAGCGCGCCCGAGCCGTACGGGCCGCCGACGACCATCTCGACGCCCTGCTCCTGGGCCATGGGCAGCAGCCGCTGGAGGGCGTGCCCGTGGTCGAGGAGGGTGTAGCGGCCCGCGAGGAGGAAACCGTCGGGCCGCGGCTCGTCGAGGGCGAGGGTCAGCTCGACGGGCTCGGTCCTGTTGACGCCCAGCCCCCAGGCCCTGATGACGCCCTCGTCGCGCAGCCGGGAGAGCACCCGGAAGGCCCCGGTGCGGGCCTCCTCGAACCTGCCGAGCCAGGCGTCGCCGTGGAAGTCCTGCGCGATGTCGTGGACCCAGACGATGTCGAGCCGGTCGGTGCCCAGCCGCTTGAGGCTGTCCTCGACCGACCGCTCGGTGGCCTCGGCGGTCCACGCGTGGAGCACCCTGTTCGGGTTGCCGTGCGCGAAGAGCCCGCTCTTCTCGCCGAGTTCGGGAACGCCGGTCTCCGGCTCGTCGAGGACGACGCGGCCGACCTTGGAGGAGAGGACGTAGGAGTCGCGGGGCCGGGCGGCCAGCACCTGGCCCAGCCGCTCCTCGGCGAGCCCGGCGCCGTAGAAGGGGGCGGTGTCGTAGTAGCGGACGCCGTGGTCCCAGGCGGCCTCGACGGTGGCGCGGGCCTCCTCGTCGGGGACCGCCCGGAACATGTTGCCGAGCGGCGCCGTGCCGAGGCCGAGGCGGCCGGGAAGGATTTCCTTGAGTGCCATGCGTGTGCCTTCGCGGGGGAGAAGAGCAGGCGCCACATCGCATGCGTACGCCTTTTACGCGGATCGACAATAATTGCACGCGCGGGTAATTGCAATGTCGGGCGCTCAGGCGCCGTCCCCGGCTTCGACCTCGGCCTCGGCCGCGATCCGGGCGAACTCGGCGCCCATGGCCTCCGCCAGCGCCTTGGCGGCCGACAGCGGGCGCACCATCACCCGGAAGTCGTCGATCCGGCCGTCCTCGTCGAGGTGCAGGAAGTCGCAGCCCTCGATCTCCAGGCCTGAGACCGTGGCCCGGAAGGCCAGCGCGTGATCGCGCCCGTCGCCGCCGGAGATCTCCCGGACGTAGCGGAAGTCCTCGAAGACGCGGGCGACGCCGCGCAGGATCGCGGCGGTGAGCGCCCTGCCCCGGTACGGCCTGAAGGCGACCGGGCTGGTGAACACCACGTCGTCGGCCAGCAGTTCCCCGATCGCCGCGTGATCCCCCGACTCCACGGCCGCGCGGAACGCCTCCATGTCCCTCACCTCTCCCTAGTAAATTTGTTGAGTAGGTGCGAATGAGACTAGTCGCATGCATTACCGTGGGGCCATGGCGCTACGCAACGCGGTGCTCGCCGCTCTCCTGGAGGGCGAGTCGTCCGGGTACGACCTGGCCAAGAGCTTCGACGCCTCGATCGCGAACTTCTGGATGGCCACCCCGCAGCAGCTCTACCGGGAGCTGGCCGGGATGGAGGCCGAGGGGCTGCTCGCCGCGCGCGTCGTGCGGCAGGAACGCAGGCCCGACAAGCGGGTGTTCTCGCTCACCGAGGCCGGGCGCGCGGCACTGCGGGAGTTCGTGGCCGAGCCGCCCCGGCCGGGCAGCGTCCGCGACGAACTGCTCGTCAAGGTCCAGGCGCTGGACGACCCCGAGGGCGACTCCGGCTCCGAGGCCGTCCGGGAGTTCGTCGAGGAGCGGGCCCGCTGGGCCCGCGGCAAGCTCGACCGCTATCGGCGGCTGCGCGACCGGCTGCTCGACGGCCGCTCCGAGGACGACCATCTGCGCGACGCCGAGCGCGTCGGGCCCTACCTCACGCTGCTGCGCGGCATCTCCTTCGAGGAGGAGAACCTGCGCTGGTGCGAACGCGTCCTGGCCGTCCTCGACGCGCGCGCCCGCGCCGCCCGCCCGGCGGACCGTACCTGACCGACCGGCCCCGGGAGGACCACGCATGAGCGACCACCGCCCTGACCACCGCCCCGACCGTCACCACCGTTACCGGCGCTATGTCGCCCTCGGCGACAGCCAGACCGAGGGCGTCGGCGACGGCGACGACACCACGGGGCTGCGCGGCTGGGCCGACCGCCTCGCCGAACGGCTCGCGGCCGCGAACCCCGGTCTCGGGTACGCGAATCTCGCCGTCCGCGGGCGGCTCGCCGGGCAGATCCACGCCCGGCAGCTCGCGCCCGCGCTGGAGCTGCGCCCGGACCTGGCCACCGTCGTGGCCGGGATGAACGACCTCATCCGGCCCGGCTTCGACGCCGACCGGGTCGCCGGTCATCTGGAGGCGATGTTCGCCGCCCTGACCGCCGCCGGGGCCCGGGTCGCCACGCTCACCTTCCCCGACGTCTCCCGCATCACCCCGCTCGCCCGCCCGCTGGCCCCTCGGGTGGCCGTCCTCAACGCCCGTATCCGCGCCGCCGCCCGCCGCCACGGCGTCCTCGTCGCCGAGACCCACGGCCACCCGGTCGTCGCCGACCCCCGGCTGTGGAGCGCCGACCGCCTCCACGCCAGCCCCCTCGGCCACCAGCGGATCGCCGACGCCGTCGCGCACGCCCTCGCCGTCCCCGGCGCCGACGACTCCTGGACCGCGCCGCTGCCGCCCGTACGCCCGCACGGGCCGCTCGACGCGACGGTCACGGAGCTGCGCTGGGCGGCGACCTTCCTCGGTCCCTGGGTCGGCCGCCGCCTCCGCGGCCGTTCCTCCGGCGATCTGCGCACCGCCAAGCGCCCGGAGCTGCTGCCGGTCACGGGGTGACCGGGGACCGCGCGCCGGCCCGCCCCCGTGTGTGGACCGACGCGCGGCACCAGTACCGGCCGGTACCGCACAGCCTCGCGAGGCGTACGGAGGGGCGGCAACACGCTTCACCCCTGCTCGAATCGTGCCGCTGCCGCCGGAGTCAGCCCTCGGGCCGCGCGGAACGGGCCAGGTTCTCCCGCAGCCAGTCGTGGCGGAACTGGTAGGCCGGTCCCGAGGCGCGGAGAAGATTGCGGCGCCGGGCGTCCTCGAAGAAGGACATCAGACGCACCGGAGTGCCCTCGCTGACCGAGAGCTGGACGGCGGTGAGGGCGGTGGCAACGCCCAGATTCCCGACCGGACCCGCCAGCAGGGAGGCCCAGAGCCCGGCCGTGGCACCGACCAGGACGCCGTCCCTGAACCCGTACTCGTGCGCTCCGAGCGAGCCGACGAGCACCGCGATCGCGACTCCCGTCAGGAGGCCGAGGATCAGCCTCAGCCCGATGTGGTGCCGCCACACGTCCCGAGGGCTGACCGCCCGGGTCTCCGTCACGGGGCGTCGGCTGAGGCTGTCCCTGAGGTCGTCGTACCCGGGCCCGGACCCGGTGCCGATGAGGGTCCCGAACACCAGCTTGTAGCCGCGGCCGCTCGCCAGCGTCGCGCTGAATCCGAGCGGGAGCGCGGCGAGGAAGGTGAGCCAGGCGGGCAGCGGGTCGTCCCCCAGCAGGTGGAAGGCGAGCCAGGAGGTGCTCCCCGAGAGGAGCCAGACGAAGACGCCCAGCGCGACGGCGCCGGGCGGGAAGATGTCGCGCCACCCGGCGCTCGGGAGCGGCTGCCGGTCGCTCAGATCCGCGTGGTGGCGGGCGGCCATGAAGCCCCCGCCGATCCCGCAGAGCGGCGCGAGCAGGCTTGCCCACAGCGGACCGGCCGTCGTCCACAGCATGAAGAGGCCGACCACCCCGTACAGCACACCCGTGAAGATCCCGACGGCGATCATCCGGGGGCGGCGCTCCGTCCAGGTGGGGATGTGCCACCAGCGCAGCTCGTGGTCGGTCTGGGACCGGGTGACCTGCGTGGCGAGGTAGCGCAGCGTCCGCTCGGCCGTCTCGGGCGAGTAGCGCGGGCGCGGACGTCTCGGTCTCGGGGTGTACGCGGCCCTGACCAACTGGCCGAGGAGGTGGTCCTGAAGGGAACGGGTGCTGGGGAAGCGGGCGGTGTCCAGCAGCTCGTCCACGGGACGGCCCTCGGCGCCCGCGTCGGTATAGACGTCGCGGAGCAGGCCGATCGCCAGCGGACTGGTGAGCGTCCCGGCCACCGTGCTGCCGGGTTCCTCCAGGAGCCTGCGGTTCAGCTCCTGCCAGCCGGACGGGGCCGGGTCCGGCAGAGGGTTCATGAGGTAGGCGCTGGCGTCCTCGGGGCACACCGGCTGGATCTCCAGCGCCGCCGCTCCGCTCAGCCGCTGCCGCCTGCCGGTGAGCGCCCTGGCCCGGGCGACGACCACGACGCGGAAACCGGCCTCCTCCAACGCGCTCAGCATGGCCGCGCGCTGCTTGCCGCCGACCTCGTCGAGCCCGTCCAGGAACAGCGAGATCCGGCCGTCCGCCAGCAGCTTCCTCGCCTGCGCGAGCCCTCCTCCGCTCCGGAAGACCGTGTACGTACGGGAGAGCCGGTCCGCCACCCAGTCGGCCGCGCTCTCCCGGTCCGGGTCCCAGCCGAACGGCGTGAGCATCACCGGTACGGGGATGCGGTCCCTGACGTCCGGCGCCGCCTCCGCGCGGTACTTGAGCGCCTCCCTGAGCAGCAGCACGGCGGCGGACGTCTTGCCCACCGCCGGCTCGCCCACGAGCAGCAGGCGGCCGGAGGCCAACCCGCCGTAGACCGCGTGCAGTTCGGGCAGGGTCCCGCCCCTGTGCAGCGCGTCGCGGGTCACCGCGGCCAGCCCGGGCAGGGGAGCGAAACGGGCGCGGCCGCCCTCGGCGGCGGTCGCCCCGTCGATCCGGCCCGCGACCCTGCGCCGGGTCACCTGCCACCGCACCGGCAGGGGCGCGGGCTCCAGGAGCCGCCGCAGCCCGGCCTCCTTGTCCCACTCCCGGCGCACGGCCTTGGCCAGGGAATCGGCCGCGACGTCCAGCGGGGAACGCGGGACGGCGGCCTGCTGCACCTGGACGAACTTGCGGATCAGCATGAACCCGGTGTTGGCCAGGCCGCCGTTGGTGGCGCTGGCGTTCCCGGTATGGCTCACATGAACCGCGTCGGAGGGCGTGCCGGGGTCCGTGCCCGACTCCGGGGCCGCGCCCGCTCCCGAGTCCGGGCCTGCGCCCGGGTCCGCGCCCGGGTCCGCTCCCGGATCCGGGCCCGTGCCCGGGTCCGCGTCGGCGGGTCCGGGGGCAGGGCGGCGACCGGGTAATCTCACCATCGGTCAGAACCTCTCCCGCGTGCCGTGACCCTGCCGGGCCCGGTCAGCTCAAGTCGATACCTGTGTTGGCGCTGCTGCCGGAGCCGTCCGACGTGGCGTCGCCGGTCCGCTCGACCCGCATGGGCCCGTTCCCGGCCTCGCGCGGGCCCCGCACGCCGGAGGACGCCCGGCCCCCGCCGGTCGCCTCGGCCTTGCCCGTATCGGTCACCACGATCCCGGGCTGCGGAGCGGCGGCCGGGGACTGCAGCAACGCCCAGACCAGCGCGGCGATACCCGTGCCGCCCTGGACCGACGCGGCGACCAACTGCCCGGTATCGGGGTCGCCCAGCAGCCAGAAGAACGGCGTCGACGCCGTCAGCACGACCGCGACCACCATGATCGTGATCTTCCTGCTCCGTGACATGCCCACTCCCCCTCACGCCCCCGCGCGGCCACCGGTTCCCACCGTACCCAGAGTTGAACACGGGGACGCGCCCGATCCGCGTCGCCGCGGAGCCGGAGTCCCGCGCGGCCGGAGCTGACCAGCGCCGGAACCTCCCGGTGAGCCGCTACCTCGGGATGCGCCGGGATGCCATGCCTGTCGATGACGCGGGGGTCGCCATCGCGGCCGACCTCACCGCCGAAACCGACACTCCGCACGCCCAGGCACCCACCTGAAGGCCGAGCTGGGGACCGGCGTATGCGTCGTCTGCGGCAGCAATCGCGCTCGCGGCGGCATCTATGACTACTGGGGCTGTCCCGTCGACGTGCTGGACCAGGCCCTCGCGGTCGTCAGGGCGCTACGAACCGGCTGACCCGCACGGCAGGCCCGCTCAGCGCGTCACCTCAGCGCTGCCCTTCCTGGCGGCGCATGCCAGGGTGAGCCGTTCGACGGCCTCCCAGAGTTCGCCCTCGCGCCGCTCGTCGTAGGACTCCTCCGACGAGCGGGCCGTACGGTCGCGGTCGACGTAGGAGCCGGTGGGCGCCTCGGTCGTGCCGAGGACGATGTCGGCGAGGTAGCGGCCCGCGGCGGCGCGGCTCGTGGCGAAGGGGGTGAGGGTCATGACGGGCAGGATGCGCCGCGTGGCGAACCGGGCGAGGGGCCCCGCGTTGCGGGTGAGGCCGGTGCCGGGGACGAACCCCGGGTTGTAGGCCACGGCGTCGATCCCGGCCGGCAGCCGGCGCGCGTACTCGTGCACCAGGTGGATCACGGCCAGCTTGCTCGTCGCGTACGCGGTACGCCCGGCGGCCGCGCTGTCCGGCCTGGGGAAGGCGCCGGTGCGTGCGAGGACGTCCGGGGATTTCCACGCCGGGCCGGGCACCATGCCCATGTTGTGCCGGAAGTCGCCGAAGTGGGTGTCGCTGGCGGTGGCGACGATGCGGGCGGGCGCGGTGAAGCGCTCCTGGAGCAGGCGCACGAACAGGTGGTTGGCGAGGACGTTGACCGTGAAGGTGGACTCGAACCCTTCGGGCCCCTGGGTGAGCGCGTTCGTGTACTGCATGCCGGCATTGCCCACGAAGCCGCGCAGCGGCGGGAGATCACCGCGCTCCAGCCGGTCACCGATCTCGTCGGCGGCCACGCGGACGCTCCCCAGCGAGCCGAGGTCCGCCTCCACGTACGTGACCGTGCCCCCGGCGGCGCCGAGTTGCGTGGCGAGCCGCGCGCCCGAGGCGCCGCGGGCGACGACGAGGAGGTGTGTGTCCGGCGACCGGCGCAGGATGTCCTCCGCGGCGACGCGCCCGATCCCACGGCTCGCGCCCGTCATCACGATGGTGTGCTGCATGGTGTTCTCCTCGACTCGTCGACCGACGCCCGGCTCGGGCACGTGTCCACGTTCGCCGCCCGTGCCGTGGCCAACCAGTGCTGCCGCCGTCACTAGGACCGGCAGTACCCAGGCTCATCCGGAACGGCGCTGCGAGGATGAACCCATGGTGTCCCCCGGCTCCGACTTCGCCGCGCTGCTGCGCGCCTGGCGCGACCGCCTGTCACCGGCCGACGCCGGTTTCCCCGCGACTCCCGGCCGCCGCGCTCCGGGATTGCGCCGCGAGGAGCTGGCACAGCTTGCCGGGCTCTCCGTCGACTACGTCCTGCGCCTGGAACAGCGGCGCGCGAAACATCCGTCGGCCCAGGTCGTCGGCGCCCTCGCGCGGGCCCTTCAGCTCTCCCGTGCCGAGCGCGACCAGCTCTACCGGAGCGCCGGGCTGCTGCCGCCCCAGGACGGGACGGTCAGCGTCCATGTGCCCGCCGGGATCCAGCGGCTCGCGGCGCGCCTGGGCGATGTTCCGATCGGGGTGTTCACCGCCGACTGGTCCCTGGTGTGGTGGAACGCCATGTGGAGCGCCCTGCACGGTGACCCCTCCGTCCTGCCCGTAGCGGAACGGAACCTCGCCCGCGCCCTCTTCGGCGACGGAGCCGCCCACGCCTCGCTCCGTCCCCTCCGGTCCGAGCGCGGACCGGACGCCTTCGCGGCGTCGATCGTCGCCGACCTCAAGGACGCGGTCTCCCGCTACCCGGGGGACGCGCGGCTCGCCCGGCTCGTGAGCGACCTGTGCGAGGCATCCGAGGCCTTCGCCCGTCGCTGGACCACGGCGACGGCCGCCGTCCAGCACACGAGCGAGCGCAAGACCATCCGGCATCCGGAGGTCGGCGACATCCTGCTCGACTGCGACGTCCTCCTCGTCCCCGGCGCCGACCTGCGCATGGTCACCTACACGGCGGCGACCGGAAGCGACGACGCGGGGAAACTGGACCTTCTCCGCGTCACAGGCCCCGGCGCCGCCGCCGTCCGCCTCTGACCCGCGAAAACGGCGACTGCGACCGCCTCCTGGAGGAGGATCTCCGATACCTCTTCGGGAGTCCCATGTGAGGCGCCGTCAGAGAGCCGTGCGGAGAGCGATGAGGGCTTGTCGGACGAGCCAGTACTCAGCCCGCTCGAAGGTCCACCCGTTGTCCTCGACGAGAGTGGAGAAGCCCGCGTAGCCGAAGAAGAACCAGAGAATGTCGGTGGCCTGCTGGACGGTCATGTCCGGGTGCAGGCCACCCGCCTGGCTCAGATGGGCCGCGACCGTGGCGACCGCGTCCCGGTAGCGGTCCGTGCCGAGGCGCAGTGCCTCGTCCGCCGCGGGGTTGTGGGGGGCGGTGGCCAGCACGACGCGCATGATGTCGCCGTAGTCCTGCCGCATCGACCGGACCACCCCGGCCGTGTACCGCAGGATCTCTTCCGGGTCGGTCATCCGGGACTGCCGCTCCAGCGTCTCGGCGACGATGGGCGCCTGGCTCCACAGGTCCGCCAGCGTGCGCAGCAGCCCCTGCTTGCCGCCGCCGACGGCGTACACGGTCGCGGGTGCCACCCGCGCCTGCTTGGCGATCTCCTCGACCGTGGTCGCGAAGTAGCCCTGACGTGCGTAGAGCTCACGGGCCGCGGCGACGATCGCGCTCCGGGTCGCTTCGGCGTATTCGGCCCGACGGGTCTTGGGGGGTTCGGTCACAGCCCCTCATCGTAGCCGTCCAACGATCGCCAGAGCCCACACCCGTTCATCAGAGGTAGGCTCTGACGAACACATGACCGCTCTGCCCGGCATTGCGTCGCCCTCCCGGCGGCCGAGATCCGCATCGAGGTGCCCATGACCGCGTCGACCGCTGACCCGACCACCGCGCTGACCGCAGCCCTGCGGCGCGCGATCCCCGCCGACCGGGTGCGGACCGCCGGTCCCGGTTACGAATCCGCCCGTGCCCTGTGGAACGGGGCGGTGACGGCACGGCCGCGCGTGATCGTGCACTGTGCCGGCCCGGTTGACGTACAGGCGGGGATACGCGCCGCGCGCGAGGCCGGCGTGCCGCTGTCGGTGCGCGGTGGCGGTCATGGCTGGGCCGGGAACGCGCTGGCCGACGGCGGCCTGACCCTGGATCTGTCCGGCATGCGCCAGGTGGACGTGGACCCGCGGACGCGGACAGCCCACGTCGCCGGTGGTGCGACCGCCGCCGATGTCGTCGGCGCCGCGCAGGCGTACGGCCTGGTCGCGGCGACCGGCACCGTCGGCACGGTCGGGATGGCGGGGCTGGCGCTCGGCGGCGGCTACGGTCCGCTGTCCGGCCGTCTCGGGCTCGCGGTGGACAGCGTGCTGTCCGTCGATGTCGTGCTGGCCGACGGCTCCTCGGTCACCGCCGACGCCGAGCACGAGCCCGAGCTGTTCTGGGCGCTACGCGGCGGAGGCGGCAACTTCGGCGCGGTCACCGGCATGCGCCTGCGGCTGCACGAGATCCCTGCTCTGCTGTCCGGCATGGTCATGTACCCCGCCACACAGGCCGATTCGGTGCTGGCCGGACTCGCCGCCCACGCACCGGCGGGCGGCCCGGACGAACTGACCGTGCAGAGCGGATTCGTCGCCGGGCCGGACGGGACGCCGGTGGTCTTCGTCGTGCCGACCTGGTGCGGTGAAGCGGAGGCGGGGGAACGCGCCATGGCACCGCTCGCCCGCCTCGGGGACCCGCTGTCGGCCCAGTTCGGCCCCACCACGCTCGCCGAGTCGCTGGCCGGGATCGACGCCATGTTCCCCGCCGGCCGGCACATCGAGATCACGACCCGTACCCTCGCCGCACTGACCCCCGAGATCCGCGCCGCGCTCGCCACCGGCGGCGGCGAGCTGACCTCGCCACTGTCGGCGCTCAGCCTGCACAGCCTGCACGGCGCCGCCACCCGGGTCCCCGCCGCCGACACGGCGTTCGGCGCGCGTGCCGCGCACCTCATGGCCGAGATCATCGCCATCTGGGAACCGGACGACCCCGCGCCCGCGAGGCACCGGTCCTGGGCCCGCGGGGTGTCACGGGCGCTGGCGCCCCACGCACTGCCGGGCGGTTACGCGAATCTGCTCCCGCCCGACGCGGCCGACCAGGCCGCGCACGCCTACGGCGCCAACGGCGCACGCCTGCTCGACGTCAAGCGCCGCTTCGACCCCGACGCCGTCTTCCACGCCATCCCGTTGCCGGGACCGCGCTGACGCGCTCGTCACGCCGTACAGAAGGGTAAGCCCGTGACAGCGCTGAAAGACGCGAATCACCTGGTCAGAGCACGTGCGCTCAGCACTCGATGACGTTCACCGCGAGCCCGCCGCGGGCCGTCTCCTTGTACTCGACCTTCACGTCAGCCGCCTCCCGGAGGAGCTTCGTGACCTGCGGTTTAAGGTCCAGCTTGGTGATCGGCAGTGTGGCCAGGGACTTCTCAGGGACTTTCCGCCCTGTGCCGCTCGGGGTGAGCCAGGAGTCCATGGCCGCGAGCCCACGCCTGCCTGCCTCCGGCATGAAGTGAGCGTAGTGGTCGAGCGTGTTGAGCCCTGGTGGTCGACCGCCGTGGCAACCGTGCCTGAGCCGGTGCCGTCGCTGGTCGGTCTTCTCGGGGATGGTGTGCGGGATGCCGCGTTTTCGCAGGTAGGCACGGAAGCCGCGGGAGCTGTAAGCCTTGTCTGCGATGACCTGGCCGGGCCTGCACCGGGGTCGGCCCAGGCCGGTGCGAGGAACTCGGCTCCGTTCCAGCAGGGGGCGTGCGCAGACGCAGTCGTGGCGTTGGCCGGGCGTCACCAGGATCGCGAGCGGGCGGCCCTTGCCGTCGCAGGCGAGGTGGATTTTGGTGGTCAGTCCGCCTCGGATCGGCCGAGGGCGTGATCGTCCGGTTCGTCCTGCTGCTGCCGCCCCTCTTTTCGGCCGGTGGCGGCGTGCTGGTGGGCACGGACGATGGTGGAGTCGATCTGGACCAGCCAGTTGATGTCACCGGCCGCGTCGGCGTGGGCCTGGATCTGCGGAAGCCCTCCGGATCGCGCAGCTCAGCGTGCCGAAGTCGAGCTGGTCGTAACCGCCGCTGTTCGGGCCGTAGTCCCGCCGTCCGGAATCTTCGGGTGACGGGCCTGGTCGCATGGCCTCGATGGCACTGCGATGCCCAGCTCGTCAGCGGTGGTTTCATCTGCGGCCACCGTGGCCACCGCCGCAGCTCGATTGCCACCTTGTCCCGCTGCCCGGCTGTCCCGCCGTGCCACGTCCCGCCGTCCCGCCGTCCCGCCGTCCTGCGGGACGGCGAGGTGGCCGCGGCCGGTCAGCCGATCGGCAACCTGCTCGGCGAGACGGACCCGTCCCGGACGCGGCTTCCGCCACCTGGTCAGTGGGAGGGTTCTGCGGCCGGATCGGCTGGGCGCTCGGCCGCTGCGTTCCGCCGCTGCGGCAGCTTCATCGCCGCGAAGCCGCCGAGGAGCATGAGGGCGGCGAGAGCGTACAGGGCGTCGCGTATGCCCTCGGTGGCGGCGGCCCGGAGTGTTGCCCCGGTCAGTCCGTCCAGGTTCCGGTTGGCGATGGCGACGAGTACTGCTAGTCCCGCGGCGGTTCCGAACTGAAGCGCGGTCGAAGCCACTCCGGAGGCCAGGCCCTGCTCGTGCTCCGGGACGCCGGTGCCCGTGGCGATCCACATGGCTTCGAAGGTGATGCCCATCCCCAGGCCCGCCACGACGATCCCGGCCAGGACGGTCTGGAAGGAGCCGTCGACGCGCGCGCCCCAGGCCAGCAGCACGGCGCCGGCCGCGTCGGCGGCGACGCCGACCAGCAGCGTGCGGCGCAGCTCGATGCGGCCGATGAGGCGCTCGCTGAGGAAGGCGCCCGCGGTGATCGCGAGGGTGGGGCCGAGGAAGGCCACCCCGGTCTGCAGGGCGCTGAATTCGAGGACTTGCTGGAAGTAGAGGGTCAGGAAGAACGGCACGGCCTGCATCGTCAGCCCGAAGGTGAGGATGAGTGCCACCCCGGCCGCCAAAGAGCGGTTGCGGAAGAGCCGCAGTGGCATCAGTGGCGTGCGGCTGCGGGCCTGGATGCGTACGAACGCGGCGAGCAGCGCGACGGCGAGACCGGCGGCGGTGAGGACGGCCGGCTCGGCCCAGCCGGATTCGGAGCCGTGGGCGACCGCGAAGATCAGCAGGATGGCACCTGCCGTGCCGGTGGCGGCGCCGGGCACATCGAGGGAGCCGCGCGCGGCCGGGCCGTCGGCGGGCAGCAGGGCGAAGGCGGCCGCGACTCCGGCGGCGGCCAGCGGAACGTTGACGTAGAACACTGCCTGCCACCCCAGTGCCTGGGTCAGGACACCGCCGGCCAGCGAGCCGATCGACAGCCCACCGGCCCCGGCCATGGCCCAGATCGTCAGGGCGCGGTTGCGTTCACGTCCTTCGGCGAAGGAGGTGTTGACCAGGGAGAGCACCGCGGGGAACAGAACCGCGCCGCCCATCCCCTGCAGGCCGCGGGCCGCCAGCAGCGGCGCCGGGGAGGTGGCCAGGCCCCCGACGACGGAGGCCAGGCCGTACAGGGACATGCCGAGCACGAACATCCGGCGGCGCCCCACCAGGTCGGCGAGACGTCCGCCGAGCAGCAGGAATCCCCCGTACAGCACAGCGTAGGCGGTGACCACCCATTGCTGGGAGTGGGCGGTGAACCCGGCCTCGGCGGCGATGTCGGGCAGGGCGACATAGATGATGGTGAAATCCAGGCTGATGATCAGGTGGCCGAGCGCCAGCAGCGCCAGGCTCCATCCCGGCCGCGGGCGGCGGAACCGGGTGTGGTGCGGGGACATAGGTGGGCCTTTCGTGGGTGGAGGTGCGGCGCGGCACGCGGCACCGTGACGGGGAGCGCCCGGCGGTCTGCCGGGTGGGGCGGTCCATGCGCCCGAACCGGTCGTACGGCGCGGCCGGTCCGGGCGGTGAACCCGCCCCGCCGCGTCAGGCGCGCGGGGCCAGCAGCTCGAACAGGCTGGAGAAGCCCTGGTCGCCGTGACCGTCCTTGATCCGGCGGTCCATCAGCTCCTTGACCTCCCGCATGCGCACGGCCTCCACGCCGACCGATTCCCGGTGGCCGATCAGGTCGTCCATCAGCGCGGCCTGGACGTTCAGCGAGCCCAGGTCCGGCCCGTACGCGCCGGTCGCGACGGCGTGTGCCATCGAGTTCAGCAGCGTCGGGAAGACGGCGAGGGAGGCGCCGAACCGCTCGGCGAAGGCGCTCACGTCGGAGCCCTCCGCGGCGACCAGCCGCAGGGTGTGCAGGAACCCGATGAGCAGTTCGTAGGAGGTGGCGACCTGGGCCATGAACTCCACGGCCGCCGCCCCGGCGTCCGCACCGTGGTAGGCGACGGTGCCCAACTCCCGCAGTACTGCCTCGTGTTCGGCGAAGGCGTCGGCGGAGCCGCTGAACGGGAACATCACCTGGGGCGTGCCGACATACGGCGGGTCGCCCATGATCTTGCCGTCGAGGTACTCGGCGCCGCGCTCGCGCGCCCAGCGCGCATACGACCGGGCCTGGGCCGGAGAGCCGCTGGTGAGATTGACGAGCGTCTTCCCGGCGATCGCCGTATCGACGGAGGCCAGCACCTCGTCCACGGCTGCCCTGTCCAGCACGCAGACCACCACCAGCGGGCTGGCGGCCGCCGCCTCGGCCGCGGAGCCGGCCTCCGCTGCGCCGACCTCGACCAGCGGGGTGCGGCGGCTCGCGGTCCGGTTCCACACCGTGGTGCGGTGCCCGGCGGCCAGGAAGGCCCGGGCTATCGCCGATCCCATCGCGCCCAGGCCGAGCACACTGACTGGGGTCGGGACGGCGGGGGCCGGGGTCGGGTCCGGGGCGGCGGGGGTGGTGTGGGCGGCTGTCATGATGCGTCCTTTCGCTTTCGCTGGAGATCGAAAAGGTCCGGCCGAGGTGTGCCGATTCATACGAAGAAGCTGTCGTGGCGGCGGAAGAACTCCTCTCGTTCTTCCTGCGAGAGGCCGCCCAGTTCGGTGACGCCCTCGAAGTAGTCCTCGCGGGGCGCGCCGGGGGCGAAGAGCATGAGCATGGAGGCGGGTTCGCCGGACTCGTTACGGAAGGCGTGCAGCCCGCCGACGGGGACGTAGAGGTAGTCGCCGGAGGTGGCGTCGATCCAGCGGCGCCCGTCGAACAGCCGCATGGTGCCGGACAGGATGAAGAACGACTCCGACATGGCCTTATGGAAGTGGGTGCTGGGGCCGGCGGACTCGGGTCCCATGTCGACGCGGTACAGGCCGTACTCGCCGCCGGTGGAGACGGTGGTGGACAGGTAGTGGTAGGCGGTGCCCTGCGCGACGGAGGGGCCGTCGGTGGCGACGGGCCGGGAGACGAAGTCGGGCGGGGCGCTCGCGGGCCGGTAGGCGGCGCTGATCTCGCCGTCCTGGCCGTGGTAGCGGGGCGGGGGGTAGGACACGGTCACTCCCTGGGGGTAGCGGGGCGTCATGGGCGTCCGGGGTGGCTGCCGGTTGGGCACGCCGCCGACTCACACCTCGCGGCGTCCCGCCGCGATGCGTGCGGCCAGGGCGTCGGTGAGCCGGTTCAGCAGGTCCGTGGTCGTCGGGTCGGTGACGGTGCCGTCGGCGTCCAGGCGCTCGTGGCAGTTGAAGACGGCCACTTCGGGCTTGGCCAGGGCCTCGGCGCCGATCGACGTCAGGATCTGGCGGAGCGCCAGTTGGCCGCGGGCCGAGCCGAACGCTCCCGGGGAGGCACCCGCGATGGCCGTGGGCATGCCCACGGCGATACCGCCGGCCGGCGGAGTGCTGATCCAGTCCAGGGCGTTCTTCAGGGCCGCGGGGACGGACGCGTTGTGCTCGGGCGTGACGATCAGCAGCCCGTCCGCAGCCGCCACGCGTCGGCGCAGCTCGGCGACTTCGTAGGGGGGCGCGTTGTTGTCGAGGTCCTCGTTGAACATCGGCAGGGTGCCCAGGTCCTCGTACGGCTCGATATCCAGGGCGCCGGAGCTGTGCTTGACGGCCGCGCGCAGCAGCGCGGTGTTGTACGAGTCGGCGCGCAGGCTGCCGGAGATCGCGAGAACCTTCGTGCGGTCGATTTCGGACATGGTGATCCACTCCTGAAGGGGTCGAAGAGGGCGCGCCGGTAGGCCCGGTGATGTGTGTGCGGGCATGCGGGACGCCGTCGGCGCGGCGGCGGAGTCCGGGCGTCGCGCCCGGCCCGGCGGGCTCGAACGATGTGAACTGTACAGATCAGTTCGCATGAACTCAACTGTTCAGTTCAATCGCTTGGTAGGATCTCCGGGATGAAGGAATCCACCACTCGGCGCAGGCCCTCCGGGGAACGCGCCTCCCACAAGCGAGCGGCGATCATCCGTGCGGCGCGCGAGCAGTTCCTCGGCCACGGCTTCGCCGTCGGCGTCGACCAGATCGCGGCCGAGGCGTGCGTGTCCAAGGTGACCGTCTACAACCACTTCGGCAGCAAGGAGGACCTGTTCGTCGAGGTCGTCGGCGACGCCCTGGAGGAGGCGCTGGGCGAGACCGCCCGCGCGATGAGCCGTCAGCAACCCGAAGCCGCCGATATCCGCGAGGTCCTGCTCGCCACCGCCCGCGGCTGGGTCGCCGGGATCGCCCAGGACGACGTGCTCGCCCTGCGCGCACTGATCGCCTCCGAGTCCCGCCGCTTTCCCCGCCTGGGCCGGGCCTGGCGCGAGCAGGGCCCCGAGCGGTTCGCCGAACCGCTCGCCGAGGCCCTGCAGGGCCTGGAGATCGAGGACATGGAGGTGGCGATCGAGCAGTTCTACGCCCTGGTGATCTACCCCCACATCGTCCACAGCGCCTACGGCGACGGCCTCTCCCCTGACCTGACGGAGCGCCTGGTCACACGGGGGGTGGAGATGTTCCTGGCGTACTACTCAGGCTGAGCTCGCAGAGATCCAGGGGCGTGACGGGTGGCAGGTCCCTGCGGTGCGACCGGCGTTCCCTTGCGGCAGCGCGATGAACAAGCGGAGTCCTTCGACGGTGAAGCCGTAGAGACCGAGTTGCCGTAGATACGTTGGCCTACGGTCCTTGGGATACGGGATGGGTTGGCGCGAGAACAGCAGGGCCTTGCTGTGGATACTGAGGACGACCTTGACCACATTGTGGTCGAGGACTGCACTGATGTCGGTCCGCTCGGAGTACGCGTTGACCGCAGCGGCGTTCCCGGACAGGTGTTGGAGTGCCTCGGAGACCGCGTCGATGGCGGCGGGGGCGATGAAGGGCTCGTCGCCTTGGACGTTGATGTATCCGTCCGCCGAGATCTTGTCGGCGCACTCCGCCACGCAGTCAGTGCCTGTGGGGTGAACTGAGGTCATCACGCAGGGGATGTCCAGCTGCCGGCAGGCGCGCTCGATTCGTTCGTCGTCGGTTGCCACGACGGTCTCGGTAAGGCGTTGCGCCTGTGTACACCGCTGGTAGACGTGCCATATGAGCGGCTTCCCGGCCAGGAGGGCGAGCGGCTTTCCGGGGAAGCGTGTGGAGCCCCAGCGGCAGGGGATCACTCCGATGTGCCGGGGCCTGGTCTGTTCATGAGGCTGGAGTGAGTCGGCCATGGTCAGCCTCCCTCTCCGAGGAGTGCTGTGGGCGGTAGGAGAGCGAGCTTGGCTCGGATCGTCGGCGCTGCGGCTTCGCTGAAGGGGCGCCATTCGTGGCCAGTGACCTCCTCGGTCTGGAGGGTCACGGCGTGCGGGTTGGTCAAGATGAATGGCCCCTGCGAAGAGGCATTCGGTGAGATCGACATCCGTGAGCACTAGGTGCGCTGCGTCCACCCCGCGCAGTGATGTGCGGCGCACCCGGGCTTCGACAGGCTGGGAGCGGTCGATGATGCTCACCGGGTATTCCATGAATGCCTCGGTCAGGTCAAGCACAGCGTGTCGCAACCGCAGCGTGCCTGTAGAAGACCACCGAGTTCGCCGACAGTGCAAGCGCCTCGCTGCCGCTTCGATGGCCACTGCGACCCCAAATTCCGCTTCGGAAACGTCTAAGGTCCCGCTACACACAAGGGGGCCTAAGCGCGTAGCCCTCTCAAAAACGGTTCTTTGGAACCAGGCATGGGTAAATCGTGCGCGGGGACCACGTTCCGAGACCGCCACCTAGGAGAGTCGGAGGGGGAGCAGCCCCGCGTGCGCGGGGACCACAGGGGGTGACCATAGGGTTTACGGCGACAGGTGGCGGGTTTTGACCCATAGCGCAAGTTCCGACATAGCTCTCCTATGGGGGTAGGCTTCTCGTCGCTGATACCGACTTCTTCGTGTCGGCGGCGTTTGACGGTCCTGTTCTGGGCCTGTTTCGAGGGAGGGCGTGAGGTGGATCTTCCCGGGGTTGGCGCTGCCAACGATCAGGTCACCGACCGGCCTGCAGGGACATCCCAGGGACTTCGCGGGGGACTTTCAGCTCTGTCACAGGGACTTCTGAGGGACATTCCGTCGTACAGAAGGGTAAGCCCGTGACAGCGCTGAAAGACGCGAATCACCTGGTCAGAGCACGTGCACTCAGCACTCGATGACGTTCACCGCGAGCCCGCCGCGGGCCGTCTCCTTGTACTTGACCTTCATGTCCGCCCCCGTCTCGCGCATCGTCTTGATGGCCTTGTCGAGGGAGACGTGGTGGCGGCCGTCGCCGCGCAGCGACATGCGGGCGGCCGTGACGGCCTTGACCGCGGCCATGCCGTTGCGCTCGATGCAGGGGATCTGGACGAGGCCGCCGACCGGGTCGCAGGTGAGGCCGAGGTTGTGCTCGATGCCGATCTCCGCGGCGTTCTCGACCTGTTCGGGGCTGCCGCCGAGGATCTCTGCGAGGCCGCCGGCGGCCATGGAGCAGGCGGAGCCGACCTCGCCCTGGCAGCCGACCTCGGCGCCGGAGATCGAGGCGTTCTCCTTGAAGAGCATGCCGATGGCGCCCGCCGCCAGCAGGAAGCGGACCACCGACTCGTCGTCCGTGCCGGGCACGAAGTTCGCGGCGTAGTGGAGGACGGCGGGGATGATGCCCGCCGCGCCGTTCGTGGGGGCCGTGACGACGCGGCCGCCCGCGGCGTTCTCCTCGTTCACGGCCATCGCGTAGAGCGTCGTCCACTCCATCGCGTGGGCCTCGGCGTGGCCCTCGGCGCGGAGCTGGCGGGCCGAAGTGGCCGCGCGGCGGCGGACCTTGAGGCCGCCGGGGAGGATGCCCTCCTGGGTGAGGCCGCGGGCGACGCAGTCGCGCATCACCTGCCAGATCTCCAGCAGGCCCTCGCGGATCTCGGTCTCGGTGCGCCAGGCCTTCTCGTTCTCCAGCATCAGCGCGGAGACGGACAGGCCGGTCTCGCGGGTGAGGCGCAGGAGTTCGTCGCCGGTGCGGAACGGGTGGCGCAGCACCGTGTCGTCCAGCACGATGCGGTCCTCGCCGACCGCGTCCTCGTCGACGACGAAGCCGCCGCCGACCGAGTAGTAGGTCTTCTCCAGGAGCGGGGTGCCGTCCGCGTCGTACGCGAAGAGGGTCATGCCGTTCGCGTGGTACGGGAGGGAGCGGCGGCGGTGCAGGACGAGCTGGCTCGGCTCGTGGAAGTCGATCTCGTGGGCGTCGCCTATCTCGGCGGCGAGGAGGCGCAGGCGGCCCGTCGAGCGGATCTCCGCGATCCGGTCGTCGGCCGTCTCGACGTCGACCGTACGGGGCGAGTTGCCCTCCAGGCCGAGCAGGACGGCCTTGGGGGTGCCGTGGCCGTGGCCGGTGGCGCCGAGGGAGCCGAAGAGTTCGGCCCGTACGGAGACGGTGTGCGCGAGCACGCCCTCGTTCTTGAGGCGCCGGGCGAACATCCGTGCCGCGCGCATCGGGCCGACGGTGTGCGAGCTGGACGGGCCGATCCCGACCGAGAAGAGGTCGAATACC
The DNA here is from genome assembly GCF_039530985.1 of Streptomyces albiaxialis. Classification (NCBI taxonomy): domain Bacteria; kingdom Bacillati; phylum Actinomycetota; class Actinomycetes; order Kitasatosporales; family Streptomycetaceae; genus Streptomyces; species Streptomyces albiaxialis. The sequence continues at coordinate 181,413 of NZ_BAAAPE010000022.1, read as the reverse complement.
GAAATGGCCATGGTGGCGGACTCCCTCGTCCGGGTGCGGGTGGTGCGGGGTGGTGCGGGAGGGGCGCCCCGAGAAGGCACGGGCGTGCGCGGGGCACCCCTCCTGGCGGCCCTGCGGCTACTTGCCGAGGCCCTCGTAGAGCGGGTACTTCTCCGTCAGCGCGGTGACGCGCGCCGACAGGGTCTTCGCCTTGGCCTCGTCGAAGTCCGGCAGCAGCGCCTCGGCGATGATGTCGGCGACCTCCGTGAAGTCCTCGTCCTGGAAGCCGCGGGTCGCGAGCGCCGGGGTGCCGACGCGCAGGCCCGAGGTGACCATCGGGGGACGGGGGTCGTTCGGCACCGCGTTGCGGTTGACGGTGATGCCGATCTCGTGGAGGCGGTCCTCGGCCTGCTGGCCGTCGAGCTCGCTGTTGCGCAGGTCGACGAGGACGAGGTGGACGTCCGTGCCGCCGGAGAGCACCGAGACGCCCGCGTCCACGGCGTCCTGGCGCAGCAGGCGCTCGGCGAGGATCTTGGCGCCGGAGAGCGTGCGCCGCTGGCGCTCCTTGAACTCCTCGGTCGCCGCGATCTTGAACGAGACGGCCTTCGCCGCGATGACATGCTCCAGCGGGCCGCCCTGCTGGCCGGGGAAGACCGCGGAGTTGATCTTCTTGGCGTACTCCTTCTTGGAGAGGATCACGCCGCCGCGCGGGCCGCCGAGCGTCTTGTGCGTGGTCGTCGTGACGACGTCCGCGTACGGCACGGGGGAGGGGTGCAGCCCCGCCGCGACGAGGCCCGCGAAGTGCGCCATGTCGACCATGAGCAGCGCGCCGACCTCGTCGGCGACCTTGCGGAACGCGGCGAAGTCGAGCTGGCGCGGGTACGCCGACCAGCCCGCGATGATCATCTGCGGGCGGTGCTCCCTGGCCAGCTCCGCGACCTGGTCCATGTCGACCTGGCCGGTCTCGGCGTCGACCTGGTAGGCGACGACGTTGTAGAGCTTGCCGGAGAAGTTGATCTTCATGCCGTGGGTGAGGTGCCCGCCGTGGGCCAGGTCCAGGCCCATGATCGTGTCGCCCGGCTTCAGCAGCGCGAACATCGCCGCCGCGTTGGCCTGGGCGCCCGAGTGCGGCTGGACGTTCGCGGCCTCGGCGCCGAACAGCTCCTTGATCCGGTCGCGGGCGAGCCGCTCGACGACGTCGACGTACTCGCAGCCGCCGTAGTAGCGGCGGCCGGGGTAGCCCTCGGCGTACTTGTTGGTGAGGACCGAGCCCTGGGCCTCCATGGCGGCGACCGCGGCGAAGTTCTCCGACGCGATCATTTCGAGGGTGGACTGCTGGCGGTGGAGCTCGGAGTCGACGGCGGCGGCGACGTCCGGGTCCACCTCGTGGAGGGAGCTGTTCAGAAGCGACATGGAACCATCCCGGAAAGGCGAGAGCGGGCAGGCGGCGGGTCGTGAGCGGGGCGCGCGGACCCCGGCTCGTGAGCGGGGCCCGGGGGCCCCGGCTCGTGAGTACCCCGGCGGACCTCAGTCACCCGAGGCGAACGCGGTGTACTCGTCGGCGGAGAGCAGGTCGTCCGGCACCTCGGAGACCTTGATCTTGAACAGCCATCCGCCCTCGAAGGGTTCGGAGTTCACCAGCGCCGGGTCGTCCACCACGTCCTGGTTGATCTCGGTGACCTCGCCCGACGCCGGGGAGTAGAGGTCGCTGACGGACTTGGTCGACTCCAGCTCGCCGCAGGTCTCGCCCGCGTCGACGGTGTCACCGACAGCCGGGAGCTGGACGAACACGACATCGCCGAGGGCGCCGGCGGCGTGCGCCGTGATGCCGACCGTCGCGACGCCGTCCGCGGCGTCGGTCAGCCACTCGTGCTCCTTGCTGTAGCGAAGCTGCTGGGGGTTGCTCATGGGGTGATTCTCCTGGATGTGTCGCGTTCGGCGAAAACGGGTCTTGGCTGGTGGGACGGAGGTCACGCTCTTGACAGAGCCGTGCCCCGCGTCTCCCTAACGCTTCCGTGAGTAGAAGGGGAGCGCCACGACCTCGTACGGCTCGTGGCTGCCCCGGATGTCGACGGCGACCCCCGGCGTGCCGGGCGCGGCGTGCGCCGCGTCCACGTACGCCATCGCGATCGGCTTGCCGAGCGTGGGGGAGGGGGCGCCCGAGGTGACCTCGCCGATCACCGAACCGTCGGCCGTGCTCACCACCGGATACCCGGCGCGCGGCACGCGGCGTCCCTCCGCGACGAGGCCGACCAGCTTGCGCGGCGGCGCCGTCTCGGCCCTGCGCGCGGCCTCCTCCAGGGGCGCGCGCCCCACGAAGCGGCCGTCGTTCGTGGTCTTCTCGAACTTCACGGTCCTGCCCAGGCCCGCGTCGAACGGTGTCAGCTCCGTCGACAGCTCGTGCCCGTACAGCGGCATGCCCGCCTCCAGGCGCAGCGTGTCCCGGCAGCTCAGCCCGCAGGGCACCAGCCCGACGCCCTCGCCCGCCTTCGTCAGCGCCTCCCACACGGCCACCGCGTCCTCCGGCGCGACGAACAGCTCGAAGCCGTCCTCGCCCGTGTATCCCGTACGGGCGATGAGCGCGCTCTTCCCCGCGACGGTGCCGGGCAGGCCCGCGTAGTACTTGAGGCCGTCGAGGTCCGCGTCGGTGAGGGACTTGAGGATGCCGGAGGCCTCCGGGCCCTGGACCGCGAGCAGCGCGTAGGCGTCGCGGTCGTCCGTCACGACGGCCTGGAAGTCCGGGTCGCGGGGGACGCGCGCGACCAGCGCGTCCAGCACGACCTGCGCGTTCGCCGCGTTGGCGACGACGAGGAAGCGCTCCGCCGCGGTGCGGTAGACGATCAGGTCGTCGAGGATGCCGCCGTCCTCGTCGCAGATCATCGTGTAGCGGGCGCGGCCGACCTTGAGGGCGCCGAGATTGCCGATGAGCGCGTAGTCCAGGAAGTCCCCGGCCCGGGCGCCGGTGATGGTGATCTCGCCCATGTGGGAGAGGTCGAACAGCCCGGCGCGGGTACGGACGGCGAGGTGCTCCTCGCGCTCGCTCCCGTACCGCAGCGGCATGTCCCAGCCCGCGAAGTCCGTCATCGTGGCGCCGAGCGCGCGATGCGTGGCGTCGAGGGCTGTCTTACGGGGGATATGGGGCTCAGTCATCTTCAGGCTCCAGGCTTGTGACGCGGATGTCCTCCCCATCTGTCATCGGAACCTGAGAGGTTCGCCGGAAGCGCTGGCTGCCCGGCTTGCACCTTGGGTGGAGCCGCACCGCCGGATGGCGGAGGGCTCGCTTTTCAGATCTGCCTCACCCTGCGCGGTATCGGGGCCTGAGAGATTCAAGGGAGGATCTTGCTCCTTCGGCGCCCCGGCGACCCGGTCTGCGACCGGCTTCCGAGGACTCTCCCGCGCGGGCTCGAACGGCCTGTATGGAGTTGGCCCGCACATCATTGCACGGGGGATAGCCCCCCGGAAGACGCAGCATCGCACGGGGCCGCCGCGCCCGACTGCCCCTGTTGGGCGGGCAATCACCTTGAATCGCATTACCTTTTCTTGACACTCTCTGAGGAGCGGCGGCGGAGCTGCCGCCTCCGGGAGGGGTGATCTGTGGGCAGCCTGCGCGACCTGCGGGGGACGGCGGCCGGAGGCGTTCTGCGCTATCCGGACGGCGATGTGGTGGTGGTCTCCGGGCTCCCCGGCAGCGGCAAGTCGACGCTGATCCGGCGGACGGTGCCCGTACGCGGCGGGGCGTACGGGGTGATCAGCGTCGACTCCCAGGACACCCGCGAGCGCTGGGAGCGGGCCCTGCCGTCCTGGCTGCCGTACGGGGCGTACCGCCCGCTGGCGCGGATCGCGCACTACGCGGGCCTGCGGCGGGCCCTGGCCTCCGGCGCCGGCGTGGTGGTGCACGACTGCGGGACGCAGAGCTGGGTGCGGCGCTGGCTGGCCGCCGACGCGCGGCGGCGCGGCCGCGCCCTGCACCTGCTGCTGCTCGACGTCCCGCCCGAGACGGCGCTCGCCGGGCAGGCGGCGCGCGGCCGGGGCGTGTCCGGGTACGCGTTCCGCCGTCACCTGCGTGCCGTGCGCAGGCTCACCGCCGACGCGGAGGAGGACAGGCTGCCGCGCGGCACGGACACCGCCGTCCTGCTGGACCGGGCCGCGGCCGAGGCGCTGAGCGGGATGGTCTTCGCCCCGGTCCCCGAGGGGCTGCGCACGCGCACGGTCCCGTCCCCGGGACGAGGGGACGGGACCGTGCGCGGGGACAGCGGGGGCCGCGTCAGCGCGGCCCCCGGTGTCAGCGACCCTCTGCCGGGGTGACCGGCGAGGCGGGGGCCGCCGGGTTCGCGGGCGCGGCGGGCTGCGCGGGGGTCTGCGGGTTCTGCTGACCCTGCGGGGCCTGGGGGACCTGCGGGTTCTGGGGCTGCTGGCCCGTCTGCGGGGTCTGGGGGTTCTGCGGGGCCTGCGGCTGCGTGGCGTCCTGCGGCTTCTGCGGGTTCTGCGGCTTCTGCGCGTTCTGGGGCTTCTGCGGCTTCTTCGCCTCCTGGGGCTTCTTGGCCTCCTGGGGCTTCTTCGCCTCCTGCGGCTTCTTCGCGGCCTGCGGGGTCTTCGGGACCTTGGCGAGACCCTTGAGGTCGGCGGCCGGGAGCTTGCTGTTGGCGTTCGCCGCGGCGATCACGTTCACCGTGCTGAGCAGCGTCTTCTCCGCGGCGGCGCGGGTCTTGCGCGCGTCACCGGCGGCCGACGCCTTCAGCAGCTCGGCGGAGCTGGCCTGGAGCTGGGCCGCGGCCTTCGTGGTCAGCTCGGCGGCGGGCAGCGGGCGGGCCTTGGCGGCCTTCGGCGCGATCGACGTGCGCAGCTCGCGGAGCGCCTTGGCGATGCGGTGGGCGTGCTGCTGGGCACGGAACGGGGCGAGCTTGCCGTCCTTCGCCTGCGAGACGTCGCTGAGCACCCGGCCGACGGCGTCGCTCACGGCGGCCGTGTCCTGGAGCGTCTCGGCCTGCTGCGCGAGCTGCTGCTGCTTCGGGGCGACGGGCGCGGGCTTCGGCTCGGCCTTGTGGGCGGGGCCGTGGTCGGCGGTGGCGACGCCCGCGAGACCGAGGGCGAGCGAGCCCGCGAGCGCGGTGACGGCGACGGCGGTGATGCGATTGACGTGCATGGGGGGATTCCTCCAGTGAGCGTGCTCGTAAGCACATAAGTGGGACGTTCACCACCTTTCGGGCCTCGCGTGCGCTCCGCAACCGGAGAGTCGCCGTACGTGAGCAACCGGGTTATGCCCCTCTCCCTCACCGTTCCGCCATCCGTGTCACCCGGATGCACGGATAGGCTGGTCGGCATGACCTTTCCGCAGCAGTACGGGCCGGGCCATGGCGGGGGATGGCCGGGTAACGAGTTGGAGGAAACCCTCGCGGCCTCCCTCGACGTGCCCGGAGCCGGTGCCCGGCTGCTGGAGGTCCTGCGGCGCAGCAGTCTGTGGGTGCCGCTGCCCGAGGGCGGCGGCCCGGAGAGCAGGGATCTCGCGCTGCCGACCGTCGAGTTGGGCGGCGCGGCCTATGTCCCCGTCTTCAGCTCGGAGCAGCAGTTCCTCCAGGTCGCGGGCTCCCATATGTCGTTCACCATCGCGCCCGCGCGGGAGTTCGCGCGCGGGCTGCCGCCCCAGGTGGGCCTCGCGGTGAACCCGGAGGGGACGGTCGGGGTGCCGCTGCCCCCCGAGGCCGTCGCCGAGCTGTGCGAGAACACCTCGTCCGAGCAGGCCGTGACCGGCGTGGCGCGCGGCGCCCGCGTCCGCCTCTTCGAGCCGGACTGGCAGGACGACCCGGTCGACTTCCTCGCCGCGGTCTCCGCCGAGTTCGCCGCACTCGGGGCCGTACGGACCGCGCGGCGGGCCCTGGCCAGCTCCGAGGGCGAGCCGCCCGCGCTCTTCATCGGCATCGAACTCGACCTGCTCGACCCGGAGTCGAGGCAGGCGGCCCATGACGCGCTCGGCCGCGCGCTGGGCACGCACTCGGTGAAGTGGCCCGTGCAGATGGTGCTGCTCGACGCGGCGCGCGATCCGGTGGTGGACTGGATGCGCGAGTGCGTCCGTCCCTTCTACGCGCGCCAGGAGTGAGGACGGGGGAAATCGGCGGGGGAACGCGGGGGAAAGTCGCGAAGTCGGGCTGAGGGACGAGGACCGATGTCGTGCCCGGGACCTAAGCTGGTTGGATGACGGCGGGGCGCACAGGCGTGCCCGGCGCACATGACCGGCGGGCCGGGCGCCAGGGGTGTACGGCACAGGTAAGGGAAGGGCGGCCCAGGTGAGCGCGGGTGGAAGCGTCGAGCAGCTCCTGCGGCAGGTGTCGCCGGGCCGGAGCGACACCTACGAGACCTATGAGTCCCTGCTGCGCGCCCTCGCCGAGAGCCGGCTCTGGATGCTGCTGTGGAACGGGCAGGCCGGGTCCCCCGACGCGCAGTACGGAAACATGGAGGTCGGCGGGTACGGATACGCGCCGTGCGTGACCTCCGCCCAGGAGCTGGCCGCCTCGGGGTGGAACAGGGCGCACGAGGTCGTCTCCGGCCGTGACATCGCCGCCGCCCTCTTCCCCGACCGCTGGGGCATCTGGCTCAATCCGCACACCCCCGGCGGCGGCATCGGCATCCCGTGGCTCGACCTGCGGCGGATCGCCGCCGGGCTCGACCGGCTGCCGGCCGGTCCGCTGCGGATCTCCGAACCGTCCCTGGAGATCCCGCAGTTCTACGCGCTGCTGACGCAGAACGCGCACCACACCCCCGCCGTCCGCTCGATGCGCCGCGCCTGGGTGCACCCCGCGCTGGGCGTCCCGTACCTCGCCATCGGCCTGGAGCTGTACGACACCGCTCCGCACTCGGTCGAGGCCGCGCGGCAGATGATGCGGCAGTCGATCTCGGCGGTGCCGGACGGCCTGCCCGTCTCCAGCGTCGCCATGTCGGACGATTACGACCCGGTGGCGATGTGGCTGCGCAGCCAGTCCCGCCCCTTCTTCGACCGCGACGCCCAGGGGGTTGCCGCGGCCCCGGGGTTCGGGTACGGGTACCCGCGCGCACGCTGAGGGCGATCCGCCCCTTTTGTGCCGCTTTGCCGCGGCGTCGCGTTCCTCCCCCGAGGCGGGGAATTCCTGGCCGGATTTCGGCCACGTGCAGACGGATCAGAACGGGACAAATCGAGCGCCCCGACACCGCTCAACGTCAACTTTCGTCCGCATAACGGAACATGACGCGTCACATCACAGTTGCGCATCCTTTCCCCAGGAGGTCTGGCGGGTGATCGAGAGCGCGATGAAGACTCCCCAGCCATAGGCCATCGGCCTTCTGTACGAACTGCATGCGAACCGGCCGCTACAGCGGCGTGCGTGGACTGGTCAACTGCCGGTCGAGAAGGGGTTCCCACCACGATGACGGCACCACTGCACGAGACGTCCGCGGAAACCGCGGTCGCCGAGCCCGCGCCCAGCGGCGCTGAGAAGGCCATCGAAGGCCGTTCGCTCGGCCGGATCGCCTGGGAGCGGCTCAAGCGTGACAGGCTGGCACTCATTGGCGGTGCGATCGTTCTGACCCTCATCCTGGTCGCGATCTTCGCTCCGTTGCTCACGTCGCTGACCGGCCAGGACCCGAACGAGCGCCACGAGAATCTGATCGACCCGCTCTTCAGCACGCCCAAGGGAGACCTGGGCGGCATCAGCGGGGACCACCTGCTCGGTGTCGAGCCCGTCAGCGGCCGCGACATCCTCGCCCGCATCCTCTACGGGGCCCGGGTCTCGATCCTCGTCGGCTTCCTCTCCGCCTTCGTCGCGGTGGTCATCGGCACGCTGCTCGGCACGCTCGCCGGCTACTTCGGCGGCTGGCTCGACGCCCTCATCAGCCGCGTGATGGACATGCTGCTGGCCTTCCCGCAGCTCCTCTTCGCGATCTCGCTGATCTCGGTCATGCCGAACAACATGTTCGGGCTCACGGGTACGGGCGTCCGGCTGATGGTGATGATCCTGGTGATCGGCTTCTTCGGCTGGCCCTATATCGGCCGCATCGTCAGAGGACAAGTGCTCTCCCTCCGGGAACGGGAGTACATCGAGGCCGCCCGCAGCCTGGGCGCGGGGCGGCGCTACATCCTGAGCAAGGAACTGCTGCCCAACCTGGTCGCGCCGATCACCGTCTACACGACGCTGATGATCCCGACCAACATCCTCACCGAGGCCGCGCTCAGCTTCCTCGGGGTGGGCGTCAAACCCCCCACCGCCTCCTGGGGTTCGATGCTGTCCGACGCCGTGACGTACTACGAATCCGACCCGATGTACATGATCATCCCCGGTGTCGCGATCTTCCTCACGGTGCTCGCCTTCAACCTCTTCGGCGACGGCGTGCGCGACGCGCTCGACCCCAAGGGGACCCGTTGACCCCCCAGCCAAGATCCCCCCGGCCTCGCGATGGTGCGGGCCGTGACCTACACGGAGGTTGCGAGAAAGTGACAACCAAACGCACATCGAGGCGTCGACTGGCCGCGGTCTCCGCGCTCGCCATCGGCCCCCTGCTGGCCATATCGGCCTGCGGCGGCGGTGACGACGACAGCGAGAGCAAGGGCGGCGGGTTCAACGCGGGCGTCGGCAAGGTCGCGAACGCGTCGGACAAGAAGGGCGGCACGCTCAAGTTCGTCGGCGTCCAGGACGCCGACTCCTGGGACACCACCCGGATGTACTACGGCTTCGCCTTCGACTTCGCGCGCTACTACAGCCGCCAGCTCGTCAGCTACTCGCCGAAGCCGGGCCAGGGCGGCATCAAGCTCCAGCCCGACCTCGCCAAGAGCCACGGCAAGATCTCGGACGACAAGAAGACGTACACGTACGAGCTCAAGGACGGCCTCAAGTGGGAGGACGGCAAGCCGATCACGGCTGAGGACGTCAAGTACGGCATCGAGCGCCAGTGGGCGCAGAAGACGCTGTCCGGCGGCCCCGTCTACCTGAAGGACGTCCTCGACCCGGACGGCAAGTACAAGGGTCCCTACGAGGACAAGGGCAAGGGCTTCAAGGGCATCGAGGTCAAGGACGAGAAGACGATCGTCTTCCACCTTCCCAAGCCCAACGGTGACTTCGAGCAGATGCTCGCCATGCCCACCAACTCGCCGGTGCGCAAGGACAAGGACACCAAGTCCAAGTACGCGCTGAAGCCGTTCTCCTCGGGCCCGTACAAGTTCCAGTCGTACACGCCCAACAAGAACCTCACGCTGGTCCGCAACAAGCACTGGGACCGCAAGGAGGACAAGCTCCGCAAGGCGCTGCCGGACCAGGTCAAGGTCACCCTGCTCACCAACGCCGACGAGCGCGACAAGCGCCTCATCAACGGCGACGCGGACCTCGACCTCAACCAGCGCGGCATGGACTCGCAGGGCCGTACGACCGCGCTCAAGCAGCACAAGGGCAACGTCGACAACCCGCAGTCGGGCTTCATCTCGTACGTGGCGTTCCCGCAGAGCGTCAAGCCGTTCGACAACATCCACTGCCGCAAGGCCGCGATCTACGGCACGGACCACAAGTCCGTGCAGACCGCGCGCGGCGGCCCGATGGCGGGCGGCGCGATCGCGCAGAACATGCTGCCCCCGGTCGTCCCCGGTCACGACAAGAGCGACGACCAGTACGGCGTGCTGAAGAACGGCGGCAAGGCCAACGTCGCGAAGGCCAAGGAAGAGCTGAAGAAGTGCGGCAAGCCGGACGGCTTCAAGACCACGCTCGCCGTCCGTAACACCGACAAGTCCGATGTGAAGTCCTCCGAGGCGATCCAGGCGTCGCTGAAGAAGATCGGCATCGACGTGGAGATCGACCAGTTCGACGGCGCCCAGGGCTCCTCGATCGTCGGTAACCCGAATGTCGTGAAGAAGAAGGGCTACGGGATGGTCCTCTACGGCTGGGGGCCGGACTTCCCGAGTGGCCAGGGCTACGGCGTTCCGCTGTGGCACAGCAAGTACATCCTGGACAACGGCAACAACAACTACGCCCTGATCGACGACAAGAAGGTCGACGAGGGCTTCGCCGAGGCCATCGCCGAGCTGGACCCCGACAAGGCCGCGGAGAAGTACGCCGAGGTCAACAAGGAGGTCATGAAGGGCGGTTACTACCTCCCGCTGACCTACCTGAAGGTCGTCCAGTGGCGCTCCAGCCGACTGACGAACGTCTACTCCACCGATGCCTTCAGCGGCTGGTACGACTTCGTGAACATCGGCGTCAAGTGACCGAAACCGCCACCGACATCACCATCTGACGGCGCACCCGCCGCTGGCACGAAGGGCAGGTGAAGGCCGCGACGGCGGCCCGGCCGATACCCCCGCACCCGGGGGAGGGGCCGGGCCGCCGCCGGGCGGCCGAGAGCAGTGCTCACATATCTCATCAGGCGGCTGTTCGCCGTCGCAGTGATGCTGGTCGTCATCATCCTGGCGGTCTTCTGCATCTTCTTCCTGATCCCCAAGTGGACCGGAACCGACCCGGCCACGATGTTCGTCGGCAAACAGGCCGACAAGGAGGCCATCGAAGGCGTACGCCAGAAGCTCCAGCTCGACGAGCCGATCCTCGTTCAGCTCTTCGAGTTCTTCAAAGGCATCTTCGTCGGACGGGACTACACCGGCGGGGGCGACACCACTCACTGCTCCGCCCCGTGCTTCGGCTACTCCTTCCGCACCGAGCAGGAGATCTGGCCGGTCCTGACCGACCGGCTGCCCGTGACCCTGTCCCTCGCGGCCGGCGCCGCCTTCCTGTGGCTGATCATCGGCCTCGCGGTGGGTATCGTCTCCGCGCTCAAGCGCGGCAGCATCTGGGACCGCATGGGCATGACCGGCGCGCTCGCCGGCGTCTCCCTGCCCGTCTACTTCACCGGTCTCATCCTGCTGTCGGTCTTCGCCTACCAGCTCGACCTGGTGAGCAACTCCTTCACCCCGTTCGGTGAGAACGCGGCGAAGTGGTTCAGCGGCATGATCCTGCCCTGGATCAGCCTCGCCTTCCTCTTCGGCGCGATGTACGCCCGTATCACCCGGGCCACCATGCTGGAAGTGATGGGCGAGGACTACATCCGTACGGCCAGGGCCAAGGGCATCAAGGAACCGGTCGTCATCGGGAAGCACGCCATGCGCTCGACCATGACGCCGATCCTCACGCTCCTCGGCATCGACCTCGGCGCGCTGATGGGCGGCGCGATCCTCACCGAGACCACCTTCAGCATCCCGGGCCTCGGCCAGGCCGTGCTGAAGGCGATCAACGACAAGGACCTGCCGCTGATCCTCGGCGTCACCCTCATCACCGCAACCGCCGTCGTCATCGCGAATCTCATCGTCGACCTGCTGTACGGCGTGATCGACCCCCGAGTGAGGCTCGCATGACAGACCCCAGCAAAGAACCAGCGGACGCGAAGCCGGACGAGCAGACGCCGGACGAGCAGGAGAAGGCCGCGGCCAAGGCGGAGAAGGCCGTGAAGGCCGAGAAGACGGCGGAGGTCGCGAAGGCCGAGGCCAAGTCCTCCGAGGCCAAGTCCTCCGAGGCCAAGCCTTCCGAGGGCGAGAAGGACGTCGCCAAGGAGGACGCGGACCTCACCTCGACGGGGACCGCGCCCGGTGAGCCGGTGCTGGACAAGAAGCCCGCGAGCGCGTTCCTCGACGTCCGCGACCTGCGCATCCACTTCCCCACCCAGGACGGCATGGTCAAGTCCGTCGACGGGCTCACCTTCACCCTGGAGAAGGGGAAGACGCTCGGCATCGTGGGCGAGTCGGGCTCCGGCAAGTCGGTGACCTCGCTCGGCATCATGGGCCTGCACACCGTCGGCCAGTACGGGCGCCAGCGCCCGAAGATCTCCGGCGAGATCTGGCTGAACGGCCAGGAGCTGCTCAGCGCCGACGCGGACACGGTGCGCAAGCTGCGCGGCCGGGAGATCTCCATGATCTTCCAGGACCCGCTCTCGGCGCTGCACCCGTTCTTCACGGTCGGCCACCAGATCGTCGAGGCGTACCGCGTCCACCACAACGTCGACAAGAAGAAGGCGCGTACCCGCGCCATCGAGCTGCTCGACCGCGTGGGCATCCCCGAGCCGAAGAAGCGGGTGGACAGCTTCCCGCACGAGTTCTCCGGCGGTATGCGGCAGCGCGCGATGATCGCGATGTCGCTCGTGAACAACCCCGAGCTGCTGATCGCGGACGAGCCGACGACCGCCCTGGACGTCACCGTCCAGGCGCAGATCCTCGACCTGATCCGGGACCTGCAGAAGGAGTTCGGCTCGGCCGTCATCATCATCACCCACGACCTGGGCGTCGTCGCCGAGCTGTCGGACGACATCCTGGTGATGTACGGCGGCCGCTGCGTCGAGTACGGGACGGCCGAGAAGGTCTTCTACGAGCCGCAGCACCCCTACACCTGGGGCCTGCTCGGCTCGATGCCCCGTATCGACCGGGACAGGACCGAGCGCCTCATCCCGGTCAAGGGCTCCCCGCCGAGCCTGATCAACGTGCCCGAAGGCTGCGCCTTCAATCCCCGCTGCCCCTACGCGGACGTGCCCAAGGGCGGCGTCACCCGCACCACGCGGCCCGAGCTGCGCGAGGTGTCCCCGGGGCACCTGTCCGCCTGCCACATGGCGCAGGAGGACCGGGAGCGGATCTGGAACGAAGAGATTGCGCCCAAGCTGTGAGCGAGGCAGAGATGACCGACTCCAACTCCGACCAGCCGAAGGGCGGCACGGCGACCGTCGCGGAGCCCCGTGAGGGCGAGACGCTGCTCAAGGTCAGCGGGCTGAAGAAGCACTTCCCGGTGACCAAGGGCCTCTTCAAGCGGCAGGTCGGCGCGGTGCTCGCGGTCGACGGCCTGGACTTCGACGTGCGCTCGGGGGAGACCCTCGGCGTCGTGGGCGAGTCCGGCTGCGGCAAGTCCACGATGGGCCGGCTGATCACCCGGCTGCTCGAACCGACCGCCGGGAACATCGAGTTCGAGGGCACGGACATCACGCACCTCGGCGTCAACGGCATGCGTCCGCTGCGCCGCGACGTGCAGATGATCTTCCAGGACCCGTACTCCTCGCTGAACCCGCGGCACACGGTCGGCTCGATCGTCAGCGCCCCCTTCAAGCTCCAGGGCGTCAAGCCCGAGGGCGGGCTCAAGGACGAGGTGCAGCGGCTGCTCCAGCGGGTCGGGCTCAGCCCCGAGCACTACAACCGGTACCCGCATGAGTTCAGCGGCGGCCAGCGGCAGCGCATCGGCATCGCGCGGGCCCTCGCGCTCAACCCGAAGCTGGTCGTGGCCGACGAGCCGGTCTCCGCGCTCGACGTGTCGATCCAGGCGCAGGTCGTGAACCTGCTGGACGACCTCCAGGAGGAGCTGGGCCTCACCTACGTGATCATCGCCCACGACCTCTCCGTCATCCGGCACGTCTCGGACCGGATCGCGGTGATGTACCTCGGGAAGATCGTCGAGCTGACCGACCGCCAGTCGCTCTACGACCGCCCGATGCACCCGTACACCCGGGCGCTGCTCTCCGCGGTGCCGGTGCCGGACCCGCGGCGCAAGCAGTCCGGCGGCGGCCGGGAGCGCATCCTGCTCCAGGGCGACGTCCCCTCGCCGATGAACCCGCCCTCGGGCTGCCGCTTCCACACCCGGTGCTGGAAGGCGACCGAGGTGTGCAAGACCAAGGAGCCGCCGCTGGTGGCGCTGGAGACCGGGCACCAGGTCGCCTGCCACCACCCGGAGAACGCTCCGGACCAGGAGCCGGGCGACACCAAGCTCCTGGTGGAGAAGTAGCCGCGGAGCCCGCGGTGCGGGAGCCGCCCGTACGAGGCGGCGGCGGAAAAGGTCCACGAGCCCGGTAGAAAGGGCCCGTGGACTTTTTCAGCTCGCCGCTCGTGCACACGCTGGACCTCGTCGGGATCTTCGTCTTCGCCCTCTCCGGCGCGCTGCTCGCCGTGCGCCGGAACTTCGACGTCTTCGGGCTGGCCGTGCTCGCCGAGGTGACGGGCCTGGGCGGCGGGCTCTTCCGCGACGTGGTCATCGGCGCCGTGCCCCCGGCCGCCTTCACCGACCTCGGGTACTTCCTCACGCCCCTGGTCGCCACGGTGATCGTCTTCTTTCTGCACCCCGTGGTCGAACGGATCAACAAGGCCGTCCTGGTCTTCGACGCGGCCGGACTCGGCCTCTTCTGTGTCGCGGGCACGCTCAAGGCCCACGAGTTCGGGCTCAGCCTCACCGCGTCCGCCGTGCTGGGCCTCGCGACCGCCGCCGGGGGCGGGGTACTGCGCGACGTCCTCGCGAACGAGGTGCCCTCGCTGCTGCGCTGGGACCGAGAGATGTACGCCGTTCCCGCCGTCGTCGGCGCCACCGCCACGGCGCTGCTGATCCACTGGGACCGGGCGACCCCTGTGGCCATGGCCGCGGCGGCCGTTCTCGCGTTCGTCCTGCGCCTGCTGGCGCTGCGCTACAACTGGCGGGCCCCGCGCGCCTGGAACCGGCGCAGCGCGACGGCGGACGAGTCGTAGACGGCTCCCGGGGGGGGCTCAGTCCTGTGCGGCGAGGGCCTTCAGCTCGTCGAGCGTCTCCTGGACGAGGTCCGCGAGATCCGGCTGAGCCCGCTGGCCCGGCTGATCCGGCTGATCGGCCTGATCCGGCTGGTCCCGCTGATCCGGCAGATCACGCCGGTCCTGCTGAGCCCGCTGGCCCGGCTCCTCGTGCGCGTCGAGCCAGCGCGTGAACGCGACCTTGAAGACGGCCATCCCGGTCTCGGCCGCCAGGACCGCGGTCGTCCTCGGCACTCCGCGCGCGGTCAGCGCCTCGGTGAGCGAGGCGCTGAGCGAGGCGAGCTTGGCCAGCTCGCGCTCCTGAAGCTCGGCGTGCGCGCTGATGACGGCCTGGCGGTGCCGGACCAGCTCCCGGCGCTCCTCGAAGAGGCCGGAGGCCTTCCGGAGGGCCGAGACCACCGCGTCGAGCGGCGGGGCCGTCTCCGGGACGGCGCCCAGGGCCGCCACGAGGTTCTCCCCCAGCGGGTTCCCGTGCGGGAAGAGGACCTCGCGCTTGTCGGCGAAGTGGCGGAAGAACGTCCGCTCCGTGAGGCCCGCCCGCTGGGCGATCTCCTTCACGGTCGTCGTGTCGAATCCCCGCTCCCGGTACAGCTCCAGCGCCGCCTGCTCCAGCCGTCCGCGCGCGTTCGGCTCCCATCTCGCCATGCCGCTGATCCTACGCGATGACAGCGACTGACGTCGCGTGCTAACGTGGAGGGCGATGTCAGTCACTGCCGTCAGGAGGTTTGCCGTGCGTGTTTTCGTGACGGGTGCGTCCGGCTGGATCGGCTCCGCCGTCGTTCCGGATCTCATCGATGCCGGGCACCGGGTCGTCGGCCTCGCCCGCTCCGAGGCCTCGGCGGAGGCCCTCGCCGCGGCGGGCGCCG
The DNA here is from genome assembly GCF_039530985.1 of Streptomyces albiaxialis. Taxonomy (NCBI): domain Bacteria; kingdom Bacillati; phylum Actinomycetota; class Actinomycetes; order Kitasatosporales; family Streptomycetaceae; genus Streptomyces; species Streptomyces albiaxialis. The sequence goes on along the minus strand of NZ_BAAAPE010000022.1, from coordinate 166,047 downwards.
AGGCGCTCCGCGGCTCTCTCGACGATCTGGGCGTGCTGCGCGAGGCCGCCGCCGGGACGGACGGCGTGATCCATCTGGCGTACAAGCACGAGTTGGCCTTCTTCGACGGCGACCCGCTGGGCGCCGCCGAGGCGGACCGGCGGGCCGTCGAGGCGCTGGGGGAGGCGCTCGCCGGGTCCGGCAAGCCCTTCGTCCTCGCCTCCGGCACCCCCGTGGAGCCGGGCCGCGCGGCCACCGAGAAGGACGGGCACGGGGGCGGGACAGGCGCGGTCAGCGGCAGACCGGACAGGATGGCCACCGCCGAGTGGGCGCTCGCGCTCGCCTCGCGGGGTGTGCGCGTGTCCGTGGTGCGGCTGCCGCGCACCGTCCACGGCGAGGGGGACCCGGGATTCGTCGCGGTCCTGGCCCGGACCGCCCGCGAGAGGGGAGTGGCGGGTCATGTCGGCGACGGGACGAACCGCTGGCCCGCCGTCCACCGCCTGGACGCCGCCCGCCTGTTCCGCCTCGCGCTGGAGGAGGCCGAGGCGGGCACGACGCTGCACGCCGTGGGCGACGAGGGCGTGCCCCTGCGCGCCGTCGCCGAGGTCATCGGCCGCCATCTGGGCCTGCCCGTGGTCCCCGTCCCGCCCGGGGAGGCGGGGGAGCACTTCGGCTGGCTGGCCCCGATCCTCTCCGCCGACCAGCCGGCGTCGGGCGCGCTCACCCGCGAGCTGACGGGGTGGCGGCCCACGCGCCCGGGTCTCCTCGAAGACCTCGACGCGGGGCACTATTTCCGGGTGCCGCCGGCATGAGCCCCTGGCTCCGGAGGCTCGTTCGCAGGCTCAGTTGCCCCGGACGGGCGCTCCTAGAAGGGAAATTCGCTGCGGCCGTGCTGCACCGAGACCCAGCGCTGCGTGGTGAACGCCTCCCAGGCCCCCTCGCCCCGCAGCCTCCCCCCGAAGGGGACCGAGGGCTCGTCCAGCGCGCCCGGCCCGTTCAGGTGCACCACCCCGGTCTCGATGCGCCGCGCGAGCGCGAGGCCCCGCTGGACGTCCCGGGTGTGCACGGCGGCGCCGAGGCCGAAGGGCGCGTCGTTGGTGAGCCGGGCGGCCTCCTCGTCGCCGTCGAACGGGAGCAGGGCCGCGACGGGCCCGAAGATCTCCTGCCGCAGCAGCGCCGAATCGGGGGCGAGCCCCGACAGTACCGTCGGCCGGACGAGCGAGCCCTCGGCCTCGCCCCGCACCAGGGCCACCGCGCCCTCGCCGATCGCGTGGTCGGCCAGTGCCACGACCGCGTCGGCCTGCGCCGGGCTGAGCAGCGGCCCGATCCGCGTCTCCGGGTCGCGCGGGTCCCCGGCCCGCAGCGCGCGCACCCGCGCGGTGAACTCCTCGGTGAACTCCCGCTCCACGTCCCGGTGGACGAGGACCCGGCTCACCGAGGCGCCCCCGCCCTGTCCGCGGTGGACGAAGCGGCTGAAGGCGGCGGCCTGCGCGGCCTGGGCGAGATCGGCGTCGTCGAGGACGATGAAGGAGCTGCTGCCCCGGAGTTCGAGCACCGTGCGCTTGAAGTGCCCCGCGGCGACGGCCGCGACGTGCCGCGCCGTCTTGTCCGAGCCGGTGAAGGAGATCACGCGGGGCACGGGGTGCTCGATCAGCGCGTCACCGATCTCCGCGATGTCGGTGATCAGCACGTTCAGCAGGCCGGGCGGCAGCCCCGCCTCCTCCAGCAGCTCGGCGACCAGAGTGCCGCCGCTGACCGGGGTGTTCTGGTGCGGCTTGAGCACCACCGCGTTGCCCAGCGCGAGCGCGGGGGCGACGGCGCCGAGCGCGAGCAGGAAGGGATAGTGGAACGGGCTGATGACCCCGACCACGCCCACCGGTTCGCGGTGCAGCAGGTTCTCCTTGCCCTCCACCGGGGAGGGCAGCATCCGCCCGCCGGGCCGGACCGCCAGCCCGCACGCCTCGCGCAGGATCTCCTGGGCGAGACCCAGCTCGAACTCGGCCCGTGCACGTGGCGTGCCCGTCTCGGTGATCAGCACCTCGGCCAGCCGGTCGGCGCGCTCCTCGATCAGGCGCACGGCACGCTCGAATATCTCCCTGCGCGCGAAGCCTCCCCCGGACCTCGCCCGGGAGGCGCCTCCGGCCGCTGCCCAGTCACGCTGCGTGCGCTCGGCCGCCCGATATGCCTGGTCGACCTCGCTCGCCGTAGCGACTGTGACGGATGCGAGCTTCTCGCCGCTGTAGGGATCGAAGTCGATGAGGTCCCAGGAGCCGGTGCCCGGACGCCACACCCCATCGATGTACTGGAGCGCGAGTTTCGCGAAATACGACATTGGCGCTGGCTTCCTTCCCTGGTCCGGACGACAAGTTAAGTACGTGCGGGTGGAGTTGGTGAAGGGGGCACTACTGGTCTCCTGCCACTTCTACCGATCGGTAACACCTCGGTGTAGCGTGCGATTCATGTCCGATGCTCCACTCGACGCCCCCGTCACCAGCGAATTCGACCGCGACACGGCCGTACGGCCGCGTGAGCAGGGCGTCCTTGAGGCCCAGCTTTCTCCAGGATGGGCGATAGGCCGCGCGCTCAACGGGGGCTATCTCCTCTCCGTCCTCGGGCGGGCGCTGCGCGAGTCGCTGCCCCATCCCGACCCGTTCGCGATCAGCGCCCACTACCTCACCGCGAGCGTCGCCGGCCCGGCCGAGATCCGCACCGAGCCGGTGCGGACGGGGCGTACGGTCTCCACGGTCTCCACGGCCTCCGCCGCGCTCGTCCAGCGCGACGCCGAGGGGAACGAGATCGAGCGTGTCCGCGCCCTCGCCACCTACGGCGACCTGGACGCGCTCACCGGCGAGGTGCGCACCGGCGCCAAGCCGCCCGCCATGCCGCCGCCCGAGCACTGCTTCAGCGCCTCGGACGCCCCGTCCGGTGGCGTCCCCGTGCCGGAGATGAGCCATCGTCTCGACCTCCGGCTCGACCCGGAGACCTGCGGCTGGGCGCTCGGCGAGCCCAGCGGGCGCGGCGAGATCCGCGCCTGGCTCTCGCTGGCGGACGGGCGCGAGCCGGACCCGCTCTCGCTCCTCATGGCCGTCGACGCGCTGCCGCCCACCGGCTTCGACCTCGGCCTCACCGGCTGGCTGCCCACGGTCGAGATGAGCGTCCATGTGCGGGCCCGCCCGGCGCCCGGCCCGCTGCGCGTCTCGCTCACCACGCGCAACCTCGCGACCGGCTTCCTGGAGGAGGACGGGGAGATCTGGGACTCGGCCGACCGCCTCGTCGCCCAGTCCCGTCAGCTCGCGCGGGCGTAAATGCCCGTTTTCCGGTGATGCGTATACGTTGGGGGAAGGAAGAAGCTCGCTCGGCAGAGGCCGAGGCGCACCCGAGAGAAAGCGAGCGACCCATCGTGACGTACACAGTGAAGAGCACGCTGCCGGACGAGGATCTCAAGATCGTCGGTGAGGCCCTCCAGGGCTCACTGCTCGACCTGATCGACCTCTCCCTGGTCGCCAAGCAGATCCACTGGAACATCATCGGTCCGCGCTTCCGCTCCATCCACCTCCAGCTCGACGAGGTCGTGGACACGGCGCGCAGCTACTCCGACACGGTCGCCGAGCGCGCAGCGGCCCTGGGCGTCTCGCCCGACGGGCGCGCGGCCACCGTCGCGCACGGCAGCGCCATCAGCACGGTCAAGGAGGGCTGGCTGCCCGACACCGACGCCGTCCAGACCATGGTCTCGACCCTCGCCGCGGTCATCGCCAAGGCCCGCGAGCGCATGAAGGCCGTCGGCCCGGTGGACCCGGTCACGGAGGACATCTTCATCTCGCTCACGGGCGACCTGGAGAAGGAGCACTGGATGTTCCAGGCGGAGAACCAGGGCTGACGACGGCCCTGACCTGGACGAGGTGCGTGGGGTGCGGGAGCCGCGCACGCTGGACACATGGGCGCACCGATAGTCGTGTATCCGCCCGCACCCGCCGGTGGCCGACGGGTGACGGCGCATGGGGAGACGCTGGGAACGGCGTACGGAATGGTCGACGTGATCGAATTCCTGCGCCGGGCCGGGCTCGACATCGCCACCATCAGCCTCTACGACGAGGAACTGATCGAGTGGCGCGGCGGAAGCCCCGAGGTCTGGGGGCCCCGCGCGGCGGGCTGAGGCCCGGAGTCCCGTCGCGGGTCTGAGGCGCGGGCGTCCCGAGGCCGAGGCCGCGTTCCGCACGCCGGGCGCCGTACGCTCCTACGCGCCCGGCGTGCGCCCCATGGAGGCCCGTAGAATCGGGGAACCATGGCTGACACCGCCCATTGCGCCTATCTGGACCACGCCGCCACCACCCCGATGTACCCCGAAGCGGTGCGGACGATGACCGCCCAGCTCGCGGTCACCGGCAACGCGTCTTCGCTGCACGGCTCCGGCCGCAAGGCCCGCCGCACCGTCGAGGAGTCCCGCGAATCACTGGCCGCGGCGCTCGGCGCCCGCCCCAGCGAGGTCGTCTTCACGGGCGGCGGCACCGAGGCGGACAATCTCGCCGTCAAGGGGCTGTACTGGGCGCGCAGGGACGCCGATCCGCGCCGTACGCGAGTGCTGGCCAGCCCCGTCGAGCACCACGCCGTCCTCGACGCGGTCGACTGGCTCGCCGCGCACGAGGGCGCAGCCGTGGAGTGGCTCCCGGTCGACGGCCACGGGCGCGTGCGTCCCGAGGCCCTGCGCGAGGCCCTCGCGCGCGAGCCGGAGGACGTCGCGCTGGCCACCGTCATGTGGGCCAACAACGAGATCGGCACCGTCAGCCCCGTACGGGAACTGGCCGAGGTCGCCGCCGAGTTCGACGTCCCCCTCCATGCCGACGCCGTGCAGGCGTTCGGCCAGCTCGACCTGGACTTCCGGGAGTCGGGGCTCGCCGCGATGACCGTCACCGGGCACAAGGTCGGCGGGCCGTACGGGATCGGGTCGCTGCTGCTCGGGCGCGAGTACGCGCCGGTCCCGCTGCTGCACGGCGGCGGCCAGGAGCGGCACGTGCGCTCCGGCACCCTCGACGTGCCCGCCGTCGCGGCCTTCGCCACCGCCGGACGGCTCGCGGTCGAGCGCCGCGAGGAGTTCGTACGTGAGGTCGGCGCGCTGCGGGACGCGCTCGTGGACGCGGTGCGTGCCGCCGTCCCCGACGCGATCCTCAACGGCGACCCCGATCCGTCGGGCCGCCTCCCCGCCAACGCGCACTTCTCGTTCCCCGGGTGCGAAGGGGACTCCCTGCTCCTGCTGCTGGATGCGCAGGGCATCGAGTGCTCTACGGGCTCCGCCTGCACGGCCGGAGTGGCCCAGCCCAGCCATGTGCTGCTCGCCGCGGGCGCCGACCCGGAACTCGCCCGCGGCACCCTCCGCTTCTCCCTCGGCCACACCTCGACGAAGGCCGACGTGGAGGCCGTCGCGGAGGCGATCGGCCCCGCGGTCGAACGGGCCCGGGGCGCGGGCCTCAGCTAGGGCCTCGGCCGGAGGTCATCCGGCGGTCATCCGGCGGTCACCCGGCCGTCCGCCGGCGGCGGGCCCGGCGCAGCTCCTCCTCGACCATGCCCAGATAGCGGCCCCAGTCCCAGTGCGGCCCGGGGTCGGTGTGGTCGGTGCCCGGCACCTTCGCGTGGGGCACTATGTGCTCGCGGTCGGCCGGGAAGTCGTACCGGTGGCAGATGTCCGCGGCCAGCCGGGCCGAGGCCCGGTACATCTGCGGGGTGAAGTCCGCGGGCCGGTCCACGAAGCCCTCGTGCTCGATGCCGACACTGCGCTCGTTCCACTCCTGGTTGCCCGCGTGGAAGGCCACGTCCAGCTCGCGGATCATCTGCGCGACATGGCCGTCCTTACGGACGACGTAGTGCGCGGCGGCGCCGTGCGCGGGGTCCTGGAACACCTTCAGGGCCGTGGGATAGCTGCCCTGGACGACATGGATCACGATGCGGTCCACGCGATAGTCCGCGGGGCGGTCGGCCCGCCGCCAGTTCGCGGTCGAGGCCGCCACCCACTCCGCGGACGTGTGGTCGACGTCACCCTCCTTGCGCGGCTTCTCGTTCCCGGGCACGCGCCACCACAGGCGGGACGCGCTGTCCCGGCCCGCTGTCGCGGCGATGCTGAGACCGACCGCCGTTCCGCCCGCGATCAGCAGCCTCCGCCTGGTGATGTCCATGCGCTCCATAACGTGTTCGGGCCCGCCACTGGTTCCGTCTACCCTGGAGAGGCTATGACTACTGCGTTCTCCGGGGGCACGGCCTCCGTACCTCCAGCCGGACAGGCACGCCCCCTGCGCGTGCTCGCCGCCATGTCCGGCGGCGTCGACTCCGCCGTGGCCGCGGCCCGCGCCGCCGAGGCGGGGCACGATGTGACGGGCGTGCACCTGGCCCTCTCGGAGAACCCCAAATCGTTCCGCACCGGCGCCCGCGGCTGCTGCACCATCGAGGACTCCCACGACGCGCGCCGCGCCGCCGACGTCATCGGCATCCCCTTCTACGTCTGGGACCTCGCCGAGCGCTTCCGCGAGGACGTCGTGGACGACTTCATCGCCGAGTACGAGGCGGGGCGCACCCCGAACCCGTGCCTGCGCTGCAACGAGAAGATCAAGTTCGCCGCACTGCTCGACAAGGCGCTGGCGCTCGGCTTCGACGCCGTGTGCACGGGCCACTACGCCACGGTGGTGCTCCGCGAGGACGGCAGCCGCGAGCTGCACCGCGCGAGCGACGCCGCCAAGGACCAGTCGTACGTGCTCGGCGTGCTGGACGACCGGCAGCTCGCCCACGCCATGTTCCCGCTGGGGGACACGGTGACGACGAAGGACGAGATCCGCGAGGAGGCCGCCCGCCGCGGCCTCTCGGTGGCCAAGAAGCCCGACAGCCACGACATCTGCTTCATCGCCGACGGCGACACCCGCGGCTTCCTCGCCGACCGGCTCGGCCGCTCCGAGGGCGCGATCCTCGACGAGTCGGGCACCGAGATCGGCACCCACGAGGGGGCCTACGGCTTCACGATCGGCCAGCGCAAGGGCCTCCGCATCGGCCACCCGGCGCCGGACGGCAAGCCGCGCTACGTCCTGGACATCTCCCCGGTCGACAACACGGTCACCGTCGGCCCCGCCGCCTCCCTCGACGTCGCGGCCCTGACGGCGATCCGCCCCCGCTGGTGCGGCGCGCCCCCGGCCTCCGGCGCCCTTCGCGCGTACACGGCCCAACTGCGGGCCCACGGCGCCGAGACGGCCGTCGAGGCCGAGCTGACCGCCGAGGGCGAACTCCGCGTCCGCTTCACCGGCGCCCCGGAACGCGGCGTCGCCCCGGGCCAGGCCATCGTCCTGTACGACGGCACGCGGGTGGTCGGCAGCGCGACGATCGCCGCGACGGAGAAGGCGGTCCCGGCGGCGAGCTGAGCCCGCGCCTATGCGGCAGGTCCCGCTGGTGAGGTGTCTGCCTTGACGTGGCGTATGAGCGCGCTCAGCGCGGCCCGGTCCACGGTGAGCACGTGGGCCGGGCTCTCGCTCTCACGAAGCGCGACGCGGCCCGCCGCCGTGGCGGCGACCTCGACGCAGTTGTTGCCGCCGTCTTCGGAGAACGACGACTTGACCCACCGCACCTTGGACACTGATGTTCCCCTCACAGCTCGCGCATGACGGCGCGCATGACGTCCCGGGACTTGTTCGCGGGCAACGCTACTCGCTCGATGGCGTCAAGCCGACTGCGGAAGTTGGCCAGTTGCGAGGGCGAATCGAAGAAGACGGCACCTGCGGGGGAGTCCATGTGGACGGTGTCCAGGCGGGGCGTGAGTCCGTTCGCGTACAGGATCGACTCACCGATCATGGGGAAACCGCCAGCTTCGAACGGGATCACGAGCAAGGTGATGTTGGCCAGTTCGCTCACCTCGGCGAGGTGCTTGAGTTGCGCGGCTGCCACGTCGCGGCTCCCGGGCCGGATGCGGAGCGCCGCTTCATGGATCACGCCGTGGTACGGCTTCGGCGTCGGCCCGGTCACCACCGTCTGCCGGGCGATCCGGTGCGCCACCCGCAACTCGACCTCAAGGCGCGGCAGCGGGGGAAGGACCAGGTCGAAGAGCGCACGGGCATGCTCCTCGGTCTGGAACAGCCCGGGGAGATGGGCGGTCTGCACGGTGCGCAGGCTGACCGCGTGGTGCTCGATTTCGGAGACGTCCAGGAATCCGTGCGGGATCTTGCCCCGGTACTCGTCCCACCAGCCGCCCTTGCGGCCGCCCGTCATCCCGGCCAGGGCCCCGACCAGTTCGAGGTCGTCGCACTCGTAGATGCTCGCGAGGCGGCGCAGCCGTTCCTCGCTGATGCCGAAGCGGCCTCCTTCCACGTTGGCGACAACGGTGCGGTCGGTGCCGAGTTCCTCGGCGGCCTGAGCAGCCGTCAGCCCGGCCGCTTCCCGCAACCTGCGTAGCTCGGTGCCGAATCGGCGCTGCCTGATCGTGGGCGTGTGCCGTGGAGCCATGCGTGATCCCCTCATTCGCGCACAGTGTGTTGCCCGTTCATGACCCCGGTCCACCGGGTCCCGGGAATTAACTCGTTCTGGTGAGTTGGTTAGCACTGTTATGTATCCGAGGGCTAGCGTGTGCGGCACATCACAGGTCGCCGCCCTGGAGGAACCCATGGAGTCCCATCCCGAGCCGATCCCCTTCACCGCCCCCTGGCGCTACGAACTGCACTTTCCCTGCGACCCGCTCGGACCCGGCGTCGCACGGGCGACCCTCCACGCTGTGCTGGCGGCGCACGGCATCGGCGAACTCGCCGAGAAGGCGGCCCTCTTGATGACCGAGCTGGCGACCAACTCGGTCCAGCACTGCAAGGGTTCGGCCCTCGTCACGCTGCTGTGGCTCTGTCCCGTGCTGCGCGTCAGCGTGTGGGACCGGGGGCCCGACCTGCCGCCGTTCGGGACGCCCGTCGTGCCGGAGCCGTACGCCGATACCGGGCGCGGCCTACTGATCCTGGACGCCCTCGCCGACCGATGGGGTGGGTGCGGGATGGAGGAGGGGCCACGCGGGCCGGGCGGCAAGACCGTCTGGTTCGAACTGGCGGCCCCGGGCCCGTCCCGAGGAGGAGCGGCCCTCGCGGCGTGACTGCGGGCGTCAAAGAGACCTCGGCGTTGACACCGCCCCGCCCGTGGCGGATCGTGCGGCGATGACGTTGGCGATCACCGATCCGACGCCCGCCGAGCAGCGGCTCCGTGACGCGTTCCCGTACGGCCGCGAGGTCGACTTCACCGCGAGCGGCACCCGCGAGGAGGGCGGCGAAGAGCCCGTCGTACGGGCCGAGTTCCTCCGGGCGCTCCTGGTCGACGGTGCCGCGGCCGACGGGGCGGTGGCGAAGCTGTACGCGCGCGGGGTGCGGATCAGCGGGGAGCTGGACCTGGGGCACGCCACCGTCGACGCGCCGATCCGGCTGCGGGACTGCGTGTTCGACGAGCAGCCGAACCTGTACGGCGCCCGCACCCGGCAGCTCGACCTCAGCGGCTCACAACTGCCCGGGCTGCTCGCCGCCGGGAGTCAGGTCGACGGCGTGCTGCGGATGACCGGCTGTCGGCTCACCGCGCCGGTCTCGCTCAGCGGGGCGCAGATCTCCGGCTCGCTCTTCCTCGACCGCGTCCGGGCCTCGGGCCGGATCCGGCTGGACGGCGCCGGAATCGCCGACGCGCTCGTGCTGACCGGAGCGGAGCTGCGCCGTGACGACACCCCGGACCACGAGGGCGTGGCCCTGCGGGCCGTCAACGCCCGTATAGGCGGCGGCGTGGCGGGCATCGGCATCTCCGCGCAGGGCACGGTGCTCCTGACCGGCGCCCGCGTGGAGGGCTCGCTCAATCTCGAACGCTCCGCCTTCATCGCGCCCGCCGGCCGGGCGGCTCTCGTGGCCACCGTCGTCACGGTCGGGCTCGACCTGTTGTGCAACGAGGTGCGGGCCGAGGGAGAGGTGCGGTTCACCCGTTCCCGTGTCGGCGGCCGCGTCAACTTCGAAGGCGCCCGGCTCGACAACCCGGGAGGCACGGCGCTGCGGCTCGGAGGCGTCGCGACCGGTGCCGAGGTGTGGGCCCCGGGGCTGTCGGTCGACGGACAGTTCAAGCTCCGGGGCGCGCAGATCACCGGCGCCCTGGTGCTGACCGGCGCGCGGCTCCGCCACCCCGGCGGGCCCGCGCTGGCGGCCGACACCGCGACTGCCGCCGGTCTCCGGATGAAGGGCATCGAGATCGCGGAGGGTGATCTCTCCCTGCGCGGCGCCACGTTCACCACCGTCCACGCCTCGCCGGGGGACTGGCCGGACCGAGTCCGGCTCGACGGGCTCACCTACCAGGCACTCTCACCCCATCTCCCGCCCGCGCGGCGTCTCGCCCCCCTGGCGCGGGACGGCGACGGATACGTGCCGCACTCGTACGAGCAGCTTGCCGCCGCGTACCGGCGCTCCGGTGACGAGCCCGCCGCGCGGACCGTACAGCTCGCCAAGCACCGGCACTACCGGACGACGCGGCCCTGGTACGAGCGTTCCTGGGGCTATGCGCAGGACATCGCGGTCGGCTACGGCTACCGGCCCCTCCGGGCGGCCGTATGCCTGCTCGTCCTGCTCCTGACCGGCGCGGCGGTCTTCGCCCAGTACCCGCCCCGCCCCGTCAAACCGGCGGAGGCACCCGGCTTCGACGCGGTCTTCTACACCCTGGACCTGCTGCTCCCCGTCGTCGGCTTCGGCCAGGAGAGCGCGTTCCGCCCGGAGGGCTGGTGCCAGCGGCTGGCGTACCTGCTGATCACACTCGGCTGGATCCTCGCGACGACGGTCCTCACGGGCGTCACGCGCGTACTGAGCCGCCAATAGCCGACGGGTCGCCGGGCCGCCGGGGACATGAAGAACGCCGCCCAGACGCCCGCCGGTTGGGCCGCCTCCGGCATTCCGGGCCGCTCGTAGCGGCCTTCGAGCACGACGAACCAGCAGGGCTCGTCCATGGACCGTGCGGCCGGATGCAGCAGGCGGGTGGCGGCGTCGCGGGTCGTCCGCACCGCCCGGGTGACCGCGGGGTGGGTGCGGAACGCCGTGGGCCCGGGACCAGGCCAGGGCCTCGGACCGGATGCGGTCCAGGACACAGCCCACGGCGCCGGTGGCGTCACGCGCCCAGCAGTTCCAGGGCCTCTTCGCTCGTGTCGGCGAAGTGGACCAGCTTGGTGAGGGGCTGGGGGAGGAAGTTCTCCGCTTCCATGCGCTCCATCTGCTGGCGCAGGCCGTCGTAGAAGCCCGCCGTGTTGAGGATGACGACCGGCTTGGTGTGCATGCCGTGCTTGCGGAGTTCGAGGATCTCGGTGGCCTCGTCGAGCGTGCCCGTGCCGCCGACCATGACGACGATGGCGTCGGCGCGCTCCAGCAAGAGGGCCTTGCGTGCGGCGAGATCGGGGGTGACGATCATCTCGTCGGCTTTCGGGCGGGCCACGCCGCGCAGGAACTCGACCGAGATGCCGATCAGTTTGCCGCCCGCGTCCTGGACGCCGTCGGCGACGACCTTCATCAGGCCGGAGTCCGAGCCGCCCCACACCAGGCTGTGCCCGCGTCGGCCGAGCAGCTCGGCGAATTCCCGGGCCGCGTCGGTGTAGACGGCGGCCAGGTCGGCGGCCGAGCAGAAGACACAGATGTTCATCGGGGTACGGGCGGAAGCGGGGGAGGATGCGGAGGCCATGGCCGACAGCCTAGGCGGCGACCGGCGTCGTGGACACATGGTCGTATGCGGGGACAACTCGCTCGCGCAGCGGCTCACCAAGGAACTGGCCAGTATTTACGGGCAACGCGTGACCGTCGTGCTGCCCTCGCTGCGTGGCGGAGATCACGGACCGCAGATCGCGGAGCTGGTCGGCAGCCGGCGGTTCCGGGTGGACGCCGTCGAGGCGCAGGTGCCCGACGACGAGGCGCTGATCAGGGCCGGGCTGCGGGGCGCCAGCGCGCTCGCGCTCACCTCGGGCGACGATCAGCTCAATACGCACATCGCGCTGCGCGCCCGCCGGATCAACCCCGAAGTGCGGCTCGTCATCCGGATGTTCAACCGCACCCTCGGCGGCTATCTGGAGAGCCTCCTCGACCGTGCCGCGCAGGTGGCCAGCCCGCATCTGGACGACGCCGCGCTGGAGGTGTCCACGACGGTGCTGTCCGACTCGGACACCGCCGCGCCCTCGCTCGTCGCCGCGGCCGTCGTCGGCAGCGAGAAGGTCGTCTACGCGGACGGGCTGCTCCTGCGCGCCAAGGAGCGGACACTCGGCACCGCCGCGCGCCGCGATCCCCTGTGCACCCTCGCGCTGATGCCCGGCTCCGACGACGCGGACGAGGGCGAGGCCGACGCGGACGACGGCGGCCCGGAGGGGCGCGGCCCCGAGGCGGGAAGCCCCGAGGCGGGAAGCCCCGAGGCGGGCGGTCCGGCCGGGGGCCGACCGGGGGAGGGGCGGCGGCGGGGCAGGAGGACCGGAGGGCCGGTGCTGCTGCCCGACGACGCCTCGCTGGAGGGCCTGCCCCCGCAGCGCGGCGCCGTCGTACTGGAGGCCATCACCCGCAGTCCGGGGCCCCCGCCGCCGCGCCCTCCCCGTCTGCCGCGGCTGCTGGCCTTCAAGGAGCTGTTCTCGCGCAAGCTGCGCTATTCGCTGCTCGCGCTGACGGGCGTCGTCATCGCGCTCGCCGCCTTCAACTGGTGGATCAGCGGCGACTCCCCGGCGCACGCCGCCTACGTCACGCTCCTCGACGTCTTCGGGATCAACGACCCCAAGACCGACGAGCCCGCGGACGAGCAGCTCCTGCAACTGCTCGCCGGGTTCGCCGGGATGCTGCTCCTGCCGCTGTTCCTGGCGATCGTGCTGGAGAGCTACGGCGCCTTCCGGCAGGCCACCGCGCTGCCCGATCCGCCGCGCGGGATGTCCGGGCACATCGTGCTGCTGGGCCTGGGCAAGGTGGGCTCGCGGGTGCTGGAGGAGCTGCTGGAGCACGGGATCCCCGTCGTCTGCGTCGAACGGGACATCGAGGCGCGCGGCGTCGCCCTCGCCCGCGAGAAGCGGGTGCCGACGCTGATCGCCGACGTCACCGAGAGCGGCGTGCTGGAGGACGCCCGTATCCGGCGGGCCCGCGCCCTGCTGGCGCTCACCAGCAGCGACGGCACGAACCTGGAGGCGTCGCTCTACGCGCGCCAGCTCAAGCCCGAGATACGGGTGGTGATGCGGCTGTTCGACGACGAGTTCGCCACCACCGTCTACCGCACGCTGCGCGACACGTATCCGGCGGCGCAGACGCGCAGCCGTTCGGTCTCCGCGCTCGCGGCGCCCGCCTTCGCCGGGGCGATGATGGGGCGCCGGGTGCTCGGCGCGATCCCCGTCGGGCGCCGCGTGCTCGTCTTCGCGACGGTGGACGTGGCGGGGAACGCGCTGCTGGAGGGCCGCACCGTGGCCGAGGCGTTCCGTGCGGGCGCCTGGCGGGTCCTCTCCCGCTCCGGAGAGGACGTCGGCGACCCGGACAGTACGGATGGTCCGGGCGGCCCGGACAGCCGCCCGCCGGACGGCGCCGATGACAGCGAGCACGCGGAGGACGGGGACGGCGCCGACAGGCCGCTCGCGGCCGGTGACCGGGTGATCGTCGCCGCCACGCGCCGGGGACTCGGCGAACTGCTCGCCGAGTCCCCTGACGGGCTGAGCGGGATCACGGTCCCGCGTCCTGCCTAGCGGCTCCCGCCCGCGTCCAGCGTGAAGTGGAAGATGCCCCAGGTGAGACGGCGTTCGTTGCCGCCGTCGACCCAGTGCGTCAGCCCCTTCTTCATCTGGGCGAGGTAGTCCGAGCTGACCTTGGCCGCGAGGCCCTCGGCCTCCTGGCGCTCGGTCTCCTGGAGCACGCGCCCGTAGTGGTTGACCAACTGCTCGCGCAGGTCCTCGAACCCGCCCGCGCCCTCGACGGGGGAGAAGCCCAGGCGGCGCAGCTCGCGCGTGTAGAAGCCCGGCGAGCCCATGTCGTCGAGGTGGATGCGGTCCAGGATGGGCTGGAGCGCGCTCGTGGGGGTGCCGTCGGAGGCCATCGGGTCGGTGAAGATGAGCTGGCCGCCCGGCTTGAGCACCCGGCTGATCTCCTCCAGGACGCGGATACGGTCGCCGCTGTGCAGGAACGCGTCCTGCGACCAGACGACGTCGACGCTGGAGTCGGGGAACGGGATGTCCTCGAAGGAGCCGTCCACGACCTCGATGCGGTCGGTGAGTCCCCGCGCCGCGTTGAGTTCCTTGTGGCGCTGGTTCTCGACCTCGCTGAGGTTGAGCGCGAGGGCGCGGCAGCCGTAAGTCTCCGCGAGATAGCGGGCCGAGCCGCCGAAGCCGGAGCCGAGGTCCAGGACGACCGATTCGGACGTCAGTCCGAGCCGCGACCCCATCCGTTCGACCGTGCGCCGACTGGCGTCGGCAATGGGCTCCTCGGCGCTTTCGTAGAGGCCGATATGGATGTCCTCGCCGCCCCACACGGAGGCGTAAAAGGCGTCGGCGTCGGGGGAGTTGTAATAGCTACGGGCCGTGCTGACCGCGCCCGAATAGCCACCCTCTTCCCCCTCCCCTATTCGGTACTCCTTCTCGGCGACATGGACGAAGAAGTCCGGCTGCTCGTCCCTGTACGTGTGCTGGAAGTCCCCGTACGTATCGATCTTCTGGAAGCCGACCTCGGACATGAGGCGCCGCGTGTAATCCTTGCGGAGCGGGAACATGTTGAGGTGGTACACGGACTCGTCCGGGAAGTTGTACCGCATGCGGCACAGGCCCTCGTCCACGTACTCGGGCTCCACCGCGACATCGTCGCCGCAGTAGTAGAACGTGTGCTTCGAGGAGTATCCACGGTCCAGCATCGCATCGTAGTTGCGCTGATCCAGGATGAGAATTCCGTCGTGCTTCAGCATCGCGTAGAACTCGGCGAGCGCCTTGCGCCTGTCGCGTTCCGAGAAGAGATGCGTGAAGGAATTCCCGAGGCAGACGATGGCGTCGTACTCTCCGTGAACGTCCCGATTGAGCCAGCGCCAGTCCGCCTGGACGACCCTGAGGATATGGTCGCCGTTCTTCATTCCGTTTTCGAAGGCCATGGCGAGCATGTCGGCACTGCCGTCCGCGCTCACGGTCTCGAATCCGGCCTCCAGGAGTCGCACCGAGTGGAACCCGGTCCCCGTCGCGACATCAAGGACGCTACGAACTCCCCGCTTTCTCAGCAGATCGATGAAGAAATTACCCTCGCTCTCTGCTCGCTTTTCCCAGTCGATAAGGGAGTCCCACTTCTCGACGAAGCTGGGGACGTACTCCTCGGTGTAGTGGCCGGTTTCCCGGACCTCAACGGG
Organism: Streptomyces albiaxialis; assembly: GCF_039530985.1. NCBI lineage: Bacteria > Bacillati > Actinomycetota > Actinomycetes > Kitasatosporales > Streptomycetaceae > Streptomyces > Streptomyces albiaxialis. The sequence goes on along the minus strand of NZ_BAAAPE010000022.1, from coordinate 150,741 downwards.
GTTGTCTCCGAATTCCTGAGCCGGTCGCGCGGTAATGACGAAACCTCCTGTGGAAGAGACGGTGGCCTACGGCGCGGCCACCGAGGACGCAACAGGCTTCGGGTCTCGGAACCGCGCGCGGTCTCCGACGCATAGCTATCCACACGGCGGGGATCTATGCCACCAACTCACTGGTCACCTCGTTAGATTGATGTAAAAACCAGCTCCGACCAGCGCCTTTCCGCTCCCAGATTTCTGGGGGCTCGGTTGCCACGAAACCGGGACAGTTGGGTACGCTGCGATGTCAGTACGACAAGTCCGTACGTCTCGTACACCACGCATCGAACATGGCGAGAACACATGGCTAAGCGCACTCCGTCCTCGGCGGCCCCGGAGTCCCCGGCGGCCCCGGCGCCCTCCGCGGGCCGCAGCCGCGACATCGGTATAGACCTCGGCACCGCCAACACCCTTGTCTACGCCCGCGGCCGCGGCGTGATCCTCGACGAACCCTCGGTCGTGGCGATCGACTCCCGCAGCGGCAAGGTGCTGGCGGTCGGCGCCGAGGCGCGGGACGCGGTGGGACGCACCCCCGGTTCGATCACCGCGACCCGTCCCCTGAAGGGCGGCGTCATCACGGACTTCGAGGCGACCGAGGGCATGCTGCGGCACTTCATCCGCGCCGCGCGCGGCGGCAAGGGGCCGGGGCGCGGGCGGGCGCCGCGCGTCGTGGTGTGTGTGCCGAGCGGCGTCACCGGCGTCGAGCGGCGCGCCGTGCTGCAGACCGCCGCGCGGGCCGGGGCGCGCTCGGTGCGGCTGATCGAGGAGCCCATGGCGGCGGCGATCGGCGCGGGCCTGCCCGTGCACGAGGCCCGCGGCTCGATGGTCGTCGACATCGGCGGCGGCAGCACGGAGATCGCCATCATCTCGCTGGGCGGCATGGTCGCCACCCGCTCCGCGCGCGTCGCGGGCGACGCGCTGGACGCGGCCATCGCGGCGTACGTGGAGCGCGAGTTCGCGATCGCCGTGGGCGAGCGGACCGCCGAGGAGATCAAGATGTCGCTCGGCGGCGACGAGCCGGTGCGGGTGCGGGGGCGCGACAAGAACACGGGCATGCCGAAGGTCGTCGAGCTGACGAGCGAGGAGATCCTGGAGGCCGTCGAGAAGCCGCTCCAGGCGATCGTCGACGCCGTGCGCGGCGCCTTCGACGACTGCCCGCCCGAGCTGTACGGGGACGTCATGGAGCGCGGCATCGTCCTGACGGGCGGCGGCGCGCTGCTGCACGGGCTGGACGAGCGGCTGGTGAAGGAGACCGGGATGCCGGTCGTCGTCGCCGACGAGCCGCTGGGCTGCGTGGCGCTGGGCACGGGCCGGTGCCTGGAGGAGTACGACAAGCTGGACAACGTCTTCGCCGCGTGACCTCGGCCGTGCCGGCTTGCCCCGTGACCTCGGCCGTGCCGGCCCGCCCCGTGACCTCGGCCGTTCCTGTGTCTCGCCGCCATGCCGGGGCACAGGGGCCTCTCCCGTATGCGCGACCATAGGCGTATGGCTACACATGTGATCACCGGTGCCGGGTCCGGCATCGGGGCCGGGGTCGCCCGGCGGCTGCTGGAGCGGGGCGACACGCTCCACCTCGTCGCCCGCGACGCGGCCCGCGCGAAGGAGCTGGCGGCGGAGTTCGAGGGCGCGCACACGCTCGTCGGCGACCTGGGGGAGCCCGGCAGGCTCTCCTGGGCGTTCGGGCACCAGACGATGCCGGAGCGGGTCGACTCGCTGCTGCACATCGCGGGGGTGGTCGAACTGGGCGCGATCGGCGAGTTCACGCCCAAGCACTGGAATGCGACGCTCGCCGCGAACCTCGTGGCGCCCGCCGAGCTGACCCGTCTCTTCCTGCCGCAGCTCCGGCAGGCGGGCGGCCACGTCGTCTTCGTCAACTCGGGCGCCGGGCTGCGCGCCAACCCGCAGTGGGGGGCGTACGCGGCCAGCAAGCACGGGCTGAAGGCCCTCGCCGACGCGCTGCGCGGCGAGGAGGCCGAGCACGGCGTGCGGGTCACCTCCGTCTACCCGGGCCGCACCGCGACGCCCATGCAGGAGAAGATCCACCGCCAGGAGGGCAAGGACTACGACGCCGGGCAGTGGATCCCGCCGGAGGCCGTCGTCACGACCATCCTCACCGCGCTCGACCTGCCGCGCGGCGCCGAGGTCACGGACCTGTCCGTACGTCCGGGCGGGCGGGGCACCGCGTGAGCGGAGGGGACGGAGAGGAACGGCGGTTCCCGTGGGGGCCCGCCGCCGCGTCCGGCGTGGGCTCCATGCCCGGTACGGACGTGCGCGAGGCCGTGAAGACGGTGACCGGCTCGCTGGAGGGGCCGCCCCATCTGCCGTACGTGCCGGAGCTGCCCGCGCGCGGCCCCGGCGCGGACATGCTGGGCCGCACGGCCGGGATGCTCGCCGAGATGTACGTCCACCAGGAGCCCAGCGGCTGGCGGATCAGCGACCGGCCGGGCCGGGACACCCGGCGCGCGCGGACGTGGCTGGGGGAGGACCTCGACACGGTCGAGGAGCTCACGCAGGGCTACGAGGGCCCGCTGAAGGTCTCCGCCGTCGGCCCGTGGACGCTCGCCGCCGCGCTGGAGCGGCGCAACGGCGAGGCGATGCTGGGCGACCCCGGCGCCGTCCGCGACCTGGCCGGCTCGCTCACGGAGGGCCTCGGCGCGCACCTCGCGGACGTACGCCGCAGGGTGCCGGGCGCGACGCTCGTACTCCAGCTCGACGAGCCGTCGCTGACGCCGGTGCTCCAGGGCTCCGTCCGCACGGCCAGCGGCTACCGGACGTACGACGCCGTGGACCGCGCCGTCGTCGAGGGCACGCTGCGGGGGCTCGTGGAGGCGCACGCGGGGCCCGTGGTGGTGCACTCGTGCGCGCCCGGCGTGCCGGTGGCGCTGCTGCGCCGCGCGGGCGTCGCGGGGATCTCCCTCGACGCCGGACTGCTCACCGAACGTGACGACGAGATGATCGGTGAGGCCGTCGAGGGCGGTGTCGCGCTCTTCGCGGGTGTCGTACCGGGAGCCGGGGACGACGAGGGGGCATTGTCAGACCCGGCCGGTAGCGTCGGGGGTGTCAGGTCGTTGTGGCGCAGACTCGGGCTGGCCGCGGGGCTCCTCACGGAGTCCGTGGTCGTCACCCCGGCGTGCGGTCTCGCGGGCGCCTCGCCCGCGTACGCCCGCCGGGCGCTCGCCCACTGCGCCCAGGCTGCGAGATCGCTCGCTGACAACCCTGAGTGACCCCATAGAGCGTGAGTCATCCGGGCGCGCGGTGTCGAAAGGGAGACCGCGCGCAGGCCCTGAGGTACGAAGGGCCGAGCACGGTCGACCGTCGACGCCGCGTAAGGCGCCCGGATGACTCTGAGCGGGAATGAGGAGGACCAACGGTGGCTGGCGAACAGGACGTGACCGTTCCCGCCGAGGCGCGGGAGAAGCACGCACGGCTCGCGGAGCAGATCGAGGAGCACCGCTTCCGGTATTACGTGAAGGACGCCCCGATCGTCAGCGACGCCGAGTTCGACCGGCTGCTGCGCGAGCTGGAGGGCATCGAGGAGGAGCATCCGCCGCTGCGGACGCCGGACTCGCCCACCCAGAAGGTCGCGGGGCAGTACGAGACGGAGTTCACCGAGGTCGCGCACCGCGAGCGCATGCTCTCGCTGGACAACGCGTTCGACGACGACGAGCTGGGCGAGTGGGCCGACCGCGTCGCCCGCGAGCTGGAGGGCGTGGACTACCACTTCCTGTGCGAGCTGAAGATCGACGGCCTCGCGGTCAATCTCACGTACGAGCACGGCAGGCTGACCCGCGCCGCCACCCGCGGCGACGGCCGTACGGGCGAGGACATCACGCCCAATGTGCGCACGATCGGGGACATCCCCGAGCGGCTGAGCGGCGACCGCGTTCCGGACCTGGTGGAGGTCAGGGGCGAGGTCTTCTTCCCGATGGAGCGCTTCGAGGAGCTGAACGCGGGCCTGGTGGCCGACGGGAAGGCCCCGTTCGCCAATCCGCGGAACGCGGCGGCGGGTTCGCTCCGCCAGAAGGACCCGCGCGTCACCGCGACCCGCCCGCTGCACATGGTCGTGCACGGCATCGGCGCCCTGGAGGGCTTCGGAGGAGACGGGTTCGACCGGCTCTCGCACGCGTACGCGCTGCTGCGCGAGTGGGGCCTGCCCACCTCGACGCACAACAGGGTGGTGGACGGCCTGAAGGGCGTCCGCGACTTCATCGCGTATTACGGCGAGCACCGGCACTCCGTCGAGCACGAGATCGACGGCGTCGTCGTCAAGCTCGACGAGATCCCGCTCCAGGGCCGCCTGGGCTCGACCTCGCGCGCCCCGCGCTGGGCCATCGCGTGGAAGTACGCGCCGGAGGAGGTCAACACCAAGCTGGTCGACATCCGCGTCGGCGTCGGCCGCACCGGCCGCGTCACGCCGTACGCGGTGGTGGAGCCCGTCACGGTCGCGGGCTCCGAGGTCGAGTTCGCCACGCTGCACAACCAGGAGGTCGTCAGGTCCAAGGGCGTCTTCATCGGCGACACGGTCGTGCTGCGCAAGGCGGGCGACGTGATCCCGGAGATCCTGGGCCCGGTCGCGGACCTGCGGGACGGCAGCGAGCGCGAGTTCGTGATGCCGTCCGAGTGCCCGGAGTGCGGCTCGAAGCTCCAGCCGATGAAGGAGGGGGACATCGATCTGCGGTGTCCCAACGCGCGCTCGTGCCCGGCGCAGTTGCGCGAGCGGCTGTTCTATCTGGCGGGTCGCAAGTGCCTGGACATCGAGCACTTCGGCTATGTCGTCGCCAGCGCCCTCACCCAGCCCGTGGAGCCCGCCGAGCCGCCGCTGCGCGACGAGGGCGGCGTGTTCGACCTGACGGTGGACGACCTGCTGCCCATCGTGGCGTACGTCGTGGATCCCGACAGCGGCCTGCCCAAGCGGGATCCGGAGACGGGCGAGGAGAAGACGGTCACCCTCTTCGCCAACAAGGAGGGCGAGCCGAAGAAGAACACCCTGGCCATGCTGGAGAAGATCCAGGAGGCCAAGAGCCGCCCGCTGGCCCGGATCATCACCGGGCTCTCCATCCGCCATGTGGGCCCGGTCGCGGCGGAGGCGCTGGCCCGCGAGTTCCGCTCGCTGGACCGGATCGCGGCGGCCGACGAGGCGGAGCTGGCGGCGACCGAGGGCGTGGGGCCGACGATCGCGGCGTCCCTGAAGGCCTGGTTCGCCGAGGACTGGCACCGCGAGATCGTGGAGCGCTGGCGGGCCGCCGGGGTCCGGATGGAGGAGGAGGGCTCGGCCGACGAGGGGCCGCGCCCGCTGGAGGGCGTCACCGTCGTCGTCACCGGCACCCTCGCGACGTACACCCGGGACGCGGCCAAGGCGGCGCTCCAGGAGCGGGGCGCGAAGGTGACCGGTTCCGTGTCGAAGAAGACGGGATTCGTCGTCGTGGGCGACAACCCCGGCTCGAAGTACGACAAGGCGGTCCAGCACAAGGTGCCGATTCTGGACGACGACGGGCTCACCGTCCTGCTGACGGAGGGGCCGGACGCCGCGCGTGAGGCGGCACAGCCGGTCGGGGAGCAGGCGGAGTAGCGGGGTCCGACGAGAAGGGGCGAGTCCGGGACATTCCGTAACGCCCGTGTGCGGCGCCGTCTTTCGGACACGGGCGCCGCCCCTTCACACCCGTCCCCCCGTTTTCCGTACCCCGGTGGGCGAAGGTTGCCCCGGACACCCGTACGGTGCGGGGGAGATGGGCCCCTCCGGGAAGGGCGCATTCAGGCAACCCCGGCCGATCGCTGCCCCTCCGCCCAGTCAGCGGCCTACTGTTGACATAAGCCTGTCGTGGCGTGGGGCAGGCGAGGACGGCTGCGAGAGGGACCAGGATGCTGGAATTCTCCGGGGGATCGCACCCCCCGTACTCCCGCCTGCCCTCGGACGGCAGCGGCGCGAAGAACGCGCGCGGAGCGGGCGGAACGGGCAGCGGAACGGGAGCCGGAGCCCCGGGGGCGGGGACCGGCGTGGGCGGGAGCGGCGCGGGCGGTATGGGCGACGGGACGGGTGGCGGCGCTGGAGGACACGGCGGCGCGGGCGGTGGCGTCTGCTCCGGAGGCGAGGAATCGCCCTGGCTCCAGCGGTTCGTGGCCCTGCGCCCGCCGCTGCTGCCCGCCGGAGTCGTGCTCGCGGCCGGCCTCGCCCTCCTCGTGGGCGTGTACCGGGTGCTGACGGGCGGTCACGCGCTCTTCCCCGACGGTGCCGTCGGCTGGTCGTTCGCCGTGCTCACCGGCTGCATCGTCGCGCACCTCGTGGCCATGGGCCGCGACCGCTGGTGGGGCGGCACGGGCTCGGGCGCCGCGCTCACCCTCGCCATCCTGCTGCTGTACGGGTGGGTGCCCGCGGTCCTCGTCTCCCTCGCGGTCGTCGTGCTCGTCGGCGCGGCCCGGCGGCACCGCTGGCGCCAGGCCTTCGTGCACGGCGGCATCGACATCCTCGGCATCGGCGCCGCCGACCTGTGCCTCGCGCTCTTCGGCACCCACCCCTCGGTCGAGGACCCGTGGGAGCCCGCGGGCTGGACGCTCGCCGCCGCGCCGCAGATCGTGCTCGTCGCGGGCGGCTATCTGGCCGTCACGCGCGCCCTGCTGTGGTTCTCCTTCGCGCCGAGCGCGACGCCGAGGGGCCTGTCGCACGCGATGCGCACCGCGCTGGTGCGCCAGTGCCTCGTCGGCATCGCGCTGCTCGGGCTCGCGCCGCTGATCGCGGTCGTCGCGGCCCACAAGCCCCTGCTGCTCCCGCTGTTCGCGGTGGCCCTGATCGCCCTCGACTCCACGCTGTGGATCGCGCGCGCCCGCGCGGAGGAGCAACTGCGCGACCCGCTCACCGGCCTGCCCAACCGCCAGTGGCTGCTGGAGCGCACGTGGGCCGCGCTGGACGACGCCGACCGTACGGGGGCGCGTTCCGCACTCGTTCTGATCGACCTCGACCGCTTCCGTTCCGTGAACGACACCCTGGGGCATCTGGCGGGCGACCGGCTGCTGCTGCAGATAGCGGAGCGGCTGCGGGCCGCGCTGCCGCGCGGCGCCGAGGCGGCGCGGCTGGGCGGCGACGAGTTCGCGGTGCTGCTGCCCGTCGCCGACTCCACGACCAGCGCGCAGCGCGTCGCCCGCTCGCTGGTCTCCGCGCTCAGCTCCCCGCTCGACCTCGACGGGCTCACGCTCGTCCTGGAGGCCAGCGCGGGCGTCGCCGTCTTCCCCGAACACGCGCGCGAGGCCGAGGGCCTGCTGCGCCGCGCGGACGTCGCGATGTACGAGGCGAAGCGCGACCGTACGGCCGTCGAGGTCTACGAGGCGACGCGCGACGGCAACACCCCCGACCGGCTCGGGCTCCTGGCCGACCTGCGCCGCGCCCTGGACGCGGGCGAGGTCGAGCTGCACTACCAGCCGAAGGTCGGCTTCGACGGCACGGTCTCCGGGCTGGAGGCCCTGGTGCGCTGGGTGCACCCCGAGCGCGGCCGGGTCCCTCCCGACGAGTTCATCGCCATCGCGGAGACGTCCGGGCTGATGCCCCGGCTCACCGAGTACGTCCTGGAGACCGCGCTCGCCCAGGTCGCCACCTGGCGCGCCGGCGGGCTGACGGTGCCGGTCGCCGTCAACGTCTCGCCGCGCGACGTCCACTCGCCCGGCTTCGCCGGTGCCGTCGCGGCGCGGCTGGCGCGGCACGGGGTCCCGCCCGGCGCCCTCCAGTTGGAGATCACCGAGCATGTGCTGCTGGAGGACCCGCAGCGCGCCGCCGACACCCTCGCGGGGCTCACCGGGCACGGCGTGAAGATGTCGCTGGACGACTTCGGCACGGGCTACTCCTCGCTCGTCCATCTGCGGCGGCTGCCGGTGAGCGAGCTGAAGATCGACCGTTCGTTCGTGGCGCGGCTGGCTGTGGACACCGAGGACGCGGAGATCGTCCGCTGCACCGTCGACCTGGCGCACTCGCTCGGGCTGCTGGTCGTCGCCGAGGGCGTCGAGGACGACGAGACGTGGGAGCGGCTGCGGGACCTCGGCTGCGACGCGGTCCAGGGGTGGCTGGTCGCCGCCGCGATGCCGCCCGGTGAGACGACGGCCTGGCTCCGGGCCCGCGAGGCTCCGGCCCGGACACAGCTCCCCGGACCCCCGGCGCGCACGTCGTAGCGCACCCCGCCCCCGGCCCCTGTCCCCGCTGCCCGGGGCGGCGGGGGCTGGGCAAGACCGCCGTCGTACGGAACCATGGTGCGTTCGTCTGCCAGAACGACACTCGGGGGAGTACCACCATGGCGGCTTCAGAGCCCACGCATGCCATCCGGCCGGAGGCCGGCGCTCAGGGGGACGCGCCCCGGACGGGGGCACCGCGCCACCTGATGGCGTATCTCGTCGCCGGGACACTGCTGTCGGTCGTCGCGCGGCTCCTGATGAGCTGGACCGGTTACGGGTTCACCTGGGGACACACGGACGCGGGGGACTTCCTGCGGGCGCTGTACGACTCGAACGAGCGCGTGGACCCGGGGCTGCTGACGGCGTACCAGTGGTCCTTCGCGGGCGCGCTGACCGCGGTCGGCGCGCTCGCCCTCGCGAACCGCAGGGCGGGCCGGAGCGGGGCGCTGCTGCTCGCCTCCGTGCTCGTGCTGGTCGCGGTGCGGGAGCTGGTGGGCCTCGTCGTCGACGACAACGACTTCAGGGACCGCTACTTCGGCGGGACCGGCCTCGCCCTCCCCGTCGTCGCGAGCTGGATCCTCGCCCTGCTGGCCGCGGTGGCGGTCCTGGCCGTGCTGCTGCGGGCCGCCGAACGTCCGGCACCGGGCGCCGGACGTGCCGCGCGCGGCCCCGGCGCCGTCCGCTATCCCGTCGCGGGCGCGCTGCTGCTCGTCCTGGGGCTGATCTCGCTGGGCTGGTTCGTCCACAACCTCGTCCAGGCCGAGTCGCGGCGGGGCGACCTGCTGCGCGACGTGGTGGACGCCTCCGCGCTGGGCTACTCGTCGTTCGCGGGCGACTTCCAGGTGTTCGAGGTCGCGTACATGGTGGCGGCCTTCGTGCTGGGCGTGCTCGCGCTGCTGCGGCGGCCGGGAGTGCGGGGCGCGGCCTTCACGCTCATGGGCATCCAGTTCTACCTGGTCGCGCGGACCGTCATCGGGCTGACGCTCGCCGACTCCTCGAACCTGCGCAACGGCCTGGTCGACCCGGACGGCGAGCCCGTGATGACCTGGGATTACCTCTTCAGCACGACGCAGGGCACGCTGAGCGGCCTGACGAACATCGCCATCGCGGTGATCGCCCCGGCCGTGTGCGCGCTGCTGTTCCGCGCCCCCGAGGCGGCCCCGGAACGGGCGGGCGCCGACGGCTTCCGTACGGATGCCGTCCCGGCACCCGCCTTCGGGCCGCCGCCGCCCGCCGGTCCGGGGTGACGCGCCCGGCCTCCCGGGCTCGGCGTCCTACGCGTCCCCGTACACCCGTCCGTCCTTCAGGGTGAAGTGGTCCGTGGGGGAGCAGCCGATGGACGGGGTGACCAGGAGGCTCACCTCGATCGGGGCCGGGTTGGTGGAGCCCGCGGTGAAGCGGCAGACGGCCGCGTCTCCGGTGAGCGGGTGCCAGAACCAGCCGCCGACCTCGCCGATCGTCACCCTGTCGGTCTCCTTCCACGCGCCGGTCGAGTGTCCGTAGACGGTGAGACGGACGCTCGCCGCGTACGGGTCGCCGGTGTCGCGCAGCGCGGTGAGGGTGAGCCTGTAGTCGTCGCCGAGGGTGGTCGAGGCGATCTGCTTCGTCTCGACCTTCTTGGCGGCCGGGGCGGGCGGAGCGGCCGCGGCGTCCGGCGCGGCGGTCGCCCCGGGAGCCGCGGCGAGGGTCGTCGCCGCGGCGGCGGCGACGGCGAACGTGAGAGCGGTGGTCCTGATGCGCTTCATGCTTCCCCCAGTGAAGAGATATGTCTCGCTTTCTGGGACAACCGAGGCATGTCCATGGTTGTACCGGAGGAGCCACGGGCCTCGCGGCAAAGCCCTTCGCGGGCATCGAGCGGGGACCCATAGGATTGGGGCGGAAAATCCAACACTCACCCCAGAGGATCGCTGCATGCCTGGCATCTCGCGCGAGGAGGTCGCCCACCTCGCGAAGCTGGCGCGTCTGGAGCTGAAGGACGAAGAGCTCGACCACTTCGCCGGACAGCTCGACGACATCATCGGGGCGGTCGCCGCCGTCTCGGATGTCGCCGACGAGGACGTTCCGCCGACCTCCCACCCGCTGCCCCTGACCAATGTGATGCGCCCGGACGAGGTCCGTCCGGGTCTCACCCCGGCGCAGGCCCTCAATCAGGCGCCCGCTCAGGAGCAGCAGCGTTTCAAGGTGCCGCAGATCCTCGGGGAGGAATGACGACCATGGCCACCGACATCATCAAGCTGACGGCCGCCGAGCTCGCCTCGAAGATCGCGAGCGGCGAGCTGTCCGCCGTCGAGGTGACCGAGGCGCACCTCGCGCGTATCGAAGCCGTGGACGAGAAGGTCCACGCGTTCCTGCACGTGGACCGCGAGGGCGCGCTGGAGAAGGCCCGCGAGGTCGACGCCAAGCGGGAGCGCGGCGAGAAGCTGGGCCCGCTCGCCGGGGTGCCGCTCGCGCTGAAGGACATCTTCACCACGCAGGGCGTCCCGACGACCGTCGGCTCCAAGATCCTTGAGGGCTGGATCCCGCCGTACGACGCGACGGTCACCCGGCGTCTGCGCGAGGCCGACGTCGTGATCCTCGGCAAGACCAACATGGACGAGTTCGCCATGGGGTCCTCGACCGAGAACAGCGCGTACGGCCCGACGGGCAACCCCTGGGACCTCACCCGGATCCCCGGCGGCTCCGGCGGCGGCTCGTCCGCCTCCCTCGCCGCGTACGAGGCGCCGCTCGCCATCGGCACGGACACCGGCGGCTCGATCCGCCAGCCCGCGGCCGTGACCGGCACCGTCGGCGTGAAGCCCACCTACGGCGGGGTCTCGCGCTACGGCATGGTCGCCTTCTCGTCCTCCCTGGACCAGGGCGGCCCCTGCGCCCGTACGGTGCTCGACGCCGCGCTGCTGCACAGCGTGATCGGCGGGCACGACGAGCTGGACTCGACCTCCATCGACCAGCCCGTCCCGGACGTGGTCACCGCCGCGCGGAACGGGGACGTGAAGGGCCTGCGGGTCGGCGTCGTCAAGGAGTTCCGCGGCGAGGGGTACCAGGCGGGCGTGATGCAGCGCTTCGACGAGTCCGTCGAGCTGCTGCGCGAGCTGGGCGCCGAGGTCGTCGAGATCTCCTGCCCGTCCTTCACCAAGGCCCTCGCGGCCTACTACCTGATCGCCCCCTCCGAGTGCTCCTCGAACCTCGCCCGGTTCGACGCGATGCGCTACGGCCTGCGCGTCGGCGACGACGGCACGCACTCGGCGGAGGAGGTCACCGCGCTGACCCGCGAGGCCGGGTTCGGCGACGAGGTCAAGCGCCGCGTCATGCTCGGCACGTACGCGCTCAGCTCCGGCTACTACGACGCGTACTACGGCTCGGCGCAGAAGGTCCGCACGCTGATCACCCGTGACTTCGAGAAGGCGTTCGAGCAGGTGGACGTGATGGTCTCGCCGACCACCCCGACCACCGCCTTCCCGATCGGCGAGCGCGCCGACGACCCGATGGCGATGTACCTCGCCGACCTGTGCACCATCCCGTCCAACCTGGCGGGCAACGCCGCCATGTCGCTGCCCTGCGGGCTCGCGCCCGAGGACGGGCTGCCGGTGGGGCTCCAGATCATCGCCCCCGCCCTGGCCGATGACCGGCTCTACCGTGTCGGTGCGGCGGTCGAGGCCGCCTACCAGGCACGTTGGGGTCACCCGCTGCTTGAGGAGGCACCGTCGCTGTGAGTGGAAAGCTGAGCAAGGCCAAGGACTTCAAGAAGTCGAAGCCCGGCACGTACCTGTCCATCGGCACCACGCTGTTCGGCGCCGTCAGCGTCGCGAAGCAGGCCAAGAAGGCGCGGCTGGAGGGCGACAAGCTCCAGCTCGTCGACGCGGTGGTGTCCGCCGCCGCGATCGCCACGGGTGTCGCGCTGCTCGTCCGCGAGCTGCGCCGTATGAGCGCCGACGACGTCCTCGCGGACGACTGAGTCCCGCGGACGACTGAGAAAGGTGAGCTTTTCCCGTGACCACCGTCACTGAACTGGTGTCGTACGACGACGCGCTGGAGTCCTACGACCCCGTGATGGGCCTCGAGGTCCACGTCGAACTCGGCACCAGGACCAAGATGTTCTGCGGCTGCTCGACCGAGCTGGGAGCCGACCCGAACAGCCAGGTCTGCCCGACCTGCCTCGGCCTGCCCGGCGCGCTGCCGGTCGTGAACGCGACGGGCGTCGAGTCCGCCGTGCGCATCGGCCTCGCGCTGCACTGCTCGATCGCCGAGTGGTGCCGCTTCGCCCGGAAGAACTACTTCTATCCGGACATGCCGAAGAACTTCCAGACCTCGCAGTACGACGAGCCCATCGCGTACGACGGCTACCTGGACGTCCAGTTGGAGGACGGCGAGGTCTTCCGCGTCGAGATCGAGCGCGCGCACATGGAGGAGGACACCGGCAAGTCCACGCACGTGGGCGGCGCGACGGGCCGTATCCACGGCGCGTCCCACTCCCTGCTCGACTACAACCGCGCGGGCATCCCGCTGATCGAGATCGTCACCAAGCCCATCCAGGGCGCGGGCGAGCGGGCCCCCGAGGTCGCCAAGGCGTACGTCGCCGAGCTGCGCGAGCTGATCAAGGCCCTCGGCGTCTCCGAGGCCCGCATGGAGCAGGGCCAGATGCGCTGCGACGTCAACCTGTCGCTGCGGCCCAAGGGCGTCGAGAAGTTCGGCACCCGGAGCGAGACGAAGAACGTCAACTCGCTCCGGTCCGTCGAGCGCGCCGCGCGCTTCGAGATCCAGCGCCACGCGGCCGTGCTGTCGTCCGGCGGCACGATCGTCCAGGAGACCCGCCACTTCCACGAGGAGGACGGCTCGACGACGCCGGGCCGTGTGAAGGAGGAGGCGGAGGACTACCGCTACTTCCCCGAGCCGGACCTGGTCCCCGTGGCCCCGTCCCGCGAGTGGGTCGAGGAGCTGCGCGGCACGCTGCCGGAGCTGCCGAGGGTCCGCCGCAACCGCCTCCGCGAGGAGTGGGGCATCTCCCAGCACGAGATGCAGTCGGTGCTGAACGCGGGCGCGGTGGACGTCATCGTCGCCACGACCGAGGCGGGCGCCGACGCCGCCTCGGCCCGCAAGTGGTGGATGGGAGAGCTGGCGCGCAGCGCCAACGAGCAGGGCGTCGACCTGACCGCGCTGCCCATCACGCCGGAGCAGGTCGCCCGGGTCGCGGCCCTGGTGTCCGAGGGCTCGCTCAACGACAAGCTGGCCCGCCAGACCATCGAGGGCGTCCTCGCGGGCGAGGGCACCCCGGACGAGGTCGTCGAGAAGCGCGGCCTCAAGGTCGTCTCCGACGAGGGCGCGCTCGGCACCGCCGTGGACGAGGCGATCGCGGGCAACCCCGCCATCGCCGACAAGATCCGCGGCGGCAAGGTCCAGGCGGCCGGCGCGCTGGTCGGCGCCGTCATGAAGGCCACCCGGGGCCAGGCGGACGCGGCCCGCGTCAAGGAGCTGATCCTGGAGAAGCTCGGCGTCGAGGGCTGAGCCCCCGGCACGCCGCCCGACGCGGAGGGGCCCCGCACTTCGGTGCGGGGCCCCTCCGCCGTCTTCTCCGCTCAGCGGCGTCGGCCGCGGAACAGCCGGTCCAGGGAGAGGGGGCCGGGTCCTGTGCAGACGAGCAGCAGGAACGCCCAGCAGTAGAACGCGGCGATCTCCCCGCCGTTGTCCAGGGGGATCAGGCCCTCGGGCGCGTGGGTGTCGAAGTACGCGTAGGCCATCTCCCCGGAGCAGAGCAGGGCCGCCGTACGGGTACCGACGCCGAGCATCACCAGCGTCCCGCCCACGAGTTCGATGACGGCCGCGTACCAGATGGGCCAGGCGCCCGTGGCGGCGGTGTCGACCTCGGGCCCGGCCGCCGGGCCGATGACGCCGAAGAGCGAACCGAGGCCGTGACAGGCGAAGAGCAGCCCGACGACGATACGGAAAAGAGAGAGGACGTACGGGTGTGCCGTGTCGATGCGCCTGATGAGCGCGGCGGACCGTTCCGGTAACGGGGCGCTGGACTTGGTGGGCTCGGTGGGCGAGGTGGGATGCATGGGCCGTCTCCCTGTAGGGGCCGGGCGGGTGCGCGGGAACCGCTGTGCCGTTCCCCACTCTCGCCCGGGCCCCCACCGCCACGCGTCGTACGGCCGACGACCGCTGTTCTACTCCGCGAGGAGTACGGCGTCAGCGCGAGTGCGGCTGCCAGGCGTTGCCCTGGTTCTGGCCGCGGGCGCCCTGCTGGCCCATGCCGTACTGGGCGCGGACGCCGCCGCCGATCTCCGCGCCCTGGGGCGGCAGGAGTTCGCTGGGCTGGACGAGGGCGTAGCCGTGGCCCATGAAGGAGAGTTCCCAGCCCTCGCCGGTGCTGCCGCGGCGGCGCCATACACCCTGGGACGAGGTCTGGGCCTGCATCTGGACGCGGAGGGACGAGGACCAGGCGACGACCGCGTCCGAGTCGGCGTTGACGTACGTGTCCGGGGTGACGTTCAGCAGGAGGGGCTGGCCTGACGTCATCAGGGCGACCTGGCCCCGCCCGGTGATGTTGAGGTTGTACGCGCCCGTTCCCGAGATGCCGAACTGGCTGTCCACGGAGATGATCTCGTGGTGCAGCGTCGAGTCCATGGCCAGGACGTACGAGGCGTCCACCGTCAGGCCGTCCTGGTCGACGTCCACGACGTGCACGTACTGGGCGAGGTTGGCGAGATAGACCGTTCCCTGGCCCGAGCAGCGCATCAGCGGAAGCTGCTCGCGCTGCGGGCCCCGGCGCCTGCCGCCGCCCTGGAACTCCGCGTCGAACTCCAGCAGACCCTGGTAGGCGACCATCGCGCCCTTGCGGGCCAGCACATCGTCGTGGCCCGTGAGCTGGACGCGGAGGAGCTGGGGGTTCTGGACGGCGTACCGGTCCTGGGTCTGGACCTCGGCGTATCCGAAGAGTGAGCTCTGCATGGCGGTTCTTCCCTCCCCCGTCAGCCCCGGACCCGGATGCGGTCCGTGCTGTCCTCGCTCGGCTGGACGACCACGAACCCCTGTCCGGAGAACGCGATCTGGTACGCCTCGCCGCTGCCGCGCCCGATGAGCGCCCCGGCCTTCATGCTGCGCTTGCCCTTCATCTTCAGCCCGCTCGACCAGGCGACGAGCGCGTCGGGATCGACGTACGTCTCGTCCTCGCCGCGCCCGCAGTCCACGACGACCGGCGCGCCGCGCGAGGTGAGCGCGACCCAGCCGGTGCCCCGGACGCCGACGTTGAAGAGGCCCTGGCCGGCGAACTTGGCCAGGCCCTTGACGCGCTCGACGCCCCACTGGAGGTGCGCGTCGAAGGCGAGGAGGTTGGTGCCGTTGACGGAGAGCGACTCCTCGTTGAGGTTCACGCAGACGACGTCCGCGCCGTAGTCCGCGAGGTAGAGCAGGCCGTCGCCGCGGCAGAGCATCAGCGGGTTCTGCTCGCCGGTGAGCCACTGCGAGGCCATCTGCCGTACGGCGGGCGGGTTGGGCTCGTACTGGACGAAGCCCTCGTAGGCGACCATCGAGCCCGGCCGCGCGAACAGGTCCTGGCCGGACTGCATCGCGACCTTGACCATGTGCTGGCCGTGGTTCTGCATACGGGCGGTGACCGGTGCGGCCGCGAAGCCCGCGAGTGCTGCTGGCTGGTTCATGTGGTGCTCCCTCAGGCCCCTCATACCTCGTAAGGCTGGACGACGATGAAGTTCCCGGGGGCGCCGCGGAACTGGAGGTTCACGGTCTCGCCGCTGTGCCCGGGATAGGCGTTGCGGTGCAGCCGGACCTGGCTGGAGATGACGACCTGTGCCGCCGCCGACCACGCCACGACGGCCTGAGCGTCGGCGAACGTGGTGGGGGTGACGGGCAGGACGACCGGGGTGCCCTGCGTCTTCACGATGACCGTGCCGGTGCCGCTGAACTGCATGGTGAACAGCGCGCCGCCGGGGATGCCGTGGCCCTCGATGCGGCGGACCTCGTGCTGGAGCGACTCGTCGAACGCGAGCACGTTCTCGGCGGAGACGCAGAGGCCGTCGCCCTGCAGCTCGACGGGGTGGACGTGCGCGTTCTTCTCGGCGAAGAACACCTGGCCGCGGCCGGTGCAGCGCATGAGCTGCATCTCCTGGCCCGTCGCGTTCCCGACGACACGTCCCGTGAACCCCGCGCCCTTGTACGAGAAGTCGACCTTGCCCTGGTACAGCACCATGCTGCCCTGCTTGGCGAGGACGGGCTGGCCGTCGATGCCGATGTCGGCGCGGACGAGGGCGTGGTTCTGGAGCGTCCACCGCTGGCCCGTCGGGACCTCGCGGTACTTCTCCAGGGCCGCGCCGATACCGGCCGCCGGTCCCTGCGGGATCTGCGGGGCGGCGTGGCCCGGGCCGGGGCCGGGGGCCCCTGGCGCGGGCTGCTGCGCGAAGGGGTTCGTGAGCTGCTGCCCGGGGGGCTGCGCGGCCTGCGGTGGTTGCTGCTGCGCCGCGAACGGGTTGCTGGGCGCCTGAGGTGCCTGCGGGGCCTGGGGTGCCTGCGGTGCCGGGGGCCGCTGTGCCTGCTGGGGCGGGAACGGGGTGTTGGGCACCGCCGGGCCGCCCGCCGGGGCCGGGCCGGGCGGCGGCGGAGGCTGCGGCACCTGGACGGCCGGCCCTTCCGGCCCGCTCGGCATGGCCACGGTGGGCGCACCGTGCACGTCGGGCTGCGCGGGCTGCTGGGGCTGCGCGGGCTGGGGCGCCTGCGGGGCCGGGGCCGGAGCGGGTGCCGGGGCCGGTGCGGGGGCCTGGGCCTGCGGTGCCGGTGCCTGGGCTCCCGCGGGCGGGGCGAAGCCCGGCGCGGGCTGCTGCGGCGCGCCCCCGCCCGGCGGCGCGAACCCGGGTGCCGCGGCCTGCTGCGGGGGCTCCGGCTCCTGCTCCTCGGCGACCTCGCCGCCGAAGTTCTTCAGCAGCGCGTCGAGGCCGCCGTCGAAGCCCTGGCCGATGGCGGCGAAGCGCCAGATGTCGTCCTTGCGGTAGAAGTCGCCGAGCATCACGGCGCGTTCGGTCGTGAACTCCGAGCCGTCGAACGCGTAGCGCGCGACCTCCTCGCCGCCCGCGACGATCCGGATGTACCCGGGCCCGACCTGGGACATCTGCCCGGCGCCGTCGAGCGCCGCGGTGAACGACAGGCGCTGCACCTGCGCGGGCACCCGGTCCAGCGTGACGCGGAACGACTCGGTGTCCCCGGCCTGCGCGCCGAGGAGCTGGAGCGACTCCTCGGGGGACTTCGGCTGGTTGAAGAAGATGAAGTAGCGGTCGTCGGACAGGCGCTCCTGCCCGTCCAGACCGAAGCAACTGATGTCGAAGGCCAGTCCGGGCCCGGCGATCTGCACGCCGACGTACAGGTCCGTGCCCGCCGTCAGATCACTGACCTTGGCCTTGTGGCCGCGCTGCAATTCCCTGGGCATACGTAACGACGTCCCCCATCCCGTGGTGCGTGTTCGGCGTGCTGCTGCCGTCGTGACGTCGTGCCGTCGTACGCGACCGCCCGGTCCGACAGTGCCCACAGGCTAACCGGTCCCCGCGCGGGCGCTGCCGTGTGTGTGTCAGGCCCGTCGGCGCGAGGCCGTCCAGAGCCAGACGGAGAGCGCGAGGGGGACCACGGTCTGGACGCCGTGGACGACGCGCCAGGGCATCAGGCCGCCGGGGTCGGCGAAGACCATGATCAGGTTGAGCACGAGGATCACGGCGGCGGTGAGCGCGGTCGTCACGGCCTTCTGGACCTTCGTGAAGCGCGGGGTCAGCCACAGCAGGACGATGCCCCCGATCCGCAGCACCGAGGCCAGCAGGCCCATGTCGAAGACCAGGCCCACCGGGGTGGCGAGGGCGAGCACGAGGGGTGCGATCCACGGTTCGATGTTCGCCCGCTGTGCGAGCGTGGGCGGCGCCGGTGCCGACGGCGGGGCCGTGACGCCCGCCTCGCCCAGCGCGGTTGCCGCGATGGTGCGGGGGTCGCCGAGTTCGCGCAGGACCTCGCGTATCGCCGCGTCGCCCTGGTCGCCGCGCTCGGCGAGGGTGACCTCGATGTGCTCGGCGAGGTCGGCGAGCAGCTCCTGCCTGCGCTCGGCGGGCAGGGCCGACGCCTCGCGCTCGACCGCCGACAGGTACTGGTGGACCGCGGTGTGCTCGCCGGTCTTCATGGTGCTTCTCCTGGTACGTGGGGGGAAGGTGCGGGGGAGGTGAGGAAGCCGTCGACGGCGTCGCGGAAGCCCGGCCAGATCTCCGCGAACTCGGCGAGGGCCGCGCGCCCCGCGTCCGTCAGCTCGTAGTAGCGCCGGGGCGGTCCCGAGGTGGACTCGCGCCAGGTCGTGACGACGAGTTCGTCGCGCCGCAGCCGGGAGAGCAGGGGATACACGGTGCCCTGGCTCGTCGCCAGCGCACCGCTCTCCTCCAGCTCGCGCAGCAACTCGACCCCGTACCGGGGGCCGTCGCGCATCAGCGCCAGCACGCAGAATTCGAGCACGCCCTTGCGGAGCTGGCTCTCGGCCTTGCCTCCGGGGCGGTTGCTCGCCTTGCCTGGTTCCATGCAATGCACAGTACCTTGCGGCCTATGGGTAACGGAAGCCGCCGTCCCTCATCCCCTGCGCCGTCGCCAGTACGCCACCGTGACCGCGCCCAGCAGCGGTCCCCACAGGAGGAGCGGCAGGTAGCAGGCGTAGAACACCGCCTCGCTCCAGCCGCCCGCGACGCCCGGGTAGTCGTCGGGGACGGGCTCGCCGCGGATCGTCCTGCCGGCGAACTCCGTGACGAGCGTGAGCACGGTCCACAGGAACGTCAGCGCCACGGCGCCCAGCGCCCCCGGGATCACGGCGGCGGCGGTCGGGACGCGGCGGCCGCGCAGGAAGGGGACCCAGCGCGGGAACACCTCGCCCCAGGAGGCGATCAGTCCGACGGCCGTGAACGCCAGCGCCTCGGAGAGCAGGGAGAGGAGGACGACGTACACCGGCGTCGGCAGCCACGCCGGGAGGCTGCCGCTGCCGGGGTCGTCCCCGCCCAGTCCGGGGAACAGGACGGCGACGCGCCACAGGCTCGACGGGAGAACGGTCAGCGGTACGGCGAGGGCTGCGGCCCGTGCCCAGCGGGGGACGCCGGGGACGGGGGCGTGCGCGGCCCGCCAGGCGGCGCGGAGCCGCCCCGTTCCCGGTGAAGGGGCCTTCCGGGGCGGTGTGTCGGTCGGTGCGGTCGTCACGTGCGGTCTCCTTCGGGGGCCACCCGGACGCGTGCGGTCCGGGGCTCCTCGAAGGTCGCAGCGTGCCCCGCCCCCGCGCGTCGCCCGCCGGGGCCAACCGGCCTCCGCCGCGCGGCGGAAGAGGGGCCGCCCGGAGGAGGAGGGTCAGGCCGTTCCCGGGTCCTCTGCCGCCCCCAGGTCCCCTCCCGCCCCCGGGCCCTCTCCCGCCGCCCACTCCGTGACCGTCAGCGCGTCGCCCACCCGGAGCGTTCCGCCGCGCAGCACCGAGAACTTGGTGCCGAAGGTGACGCCGCCGCCCGCCTCCCTCGGGTTCCGCCGGTACGTCGCGAGGGTGCGCAGGGGTTCGGGGCCCCCGCGGGCGCCGGTCGCCGGGTCGACCAGGGTGACGGCGCAGCGGATCGCGGGCTTGGCGTACGCCAGCTCCGTACCGGCGATCGTGGCGCGGCGGACGCCGTCCTCGCGGTGCGGCTCGGGCCAGCCGTCGACCACGATGTTGGGCCGGAAGCGCGCCAGGGGCAGCGGGGCACGGCCCGCCTCCTCGATACGGGAGTTGAGGCCGTCGAGCGAGGCGCGGGAGAGGAGGTGGACGGCGCCGCTGTCGGCGTAGCCGGAGGTGCCGGGGGTGAGGCCGTCCGTCACCCGGTCGTGGTCGCGCGGCACGCGCACCAGGCGGCTCGGCGTGCCGAGGAAGTCCGAGAGCCAGGCGGCGACTTCGTCGCCCTGGTCGATGCCGCGGAAGGGGGCGCCGAAGAGGTCCACCGCGCGGGCGGGCGAGTCGGTGTCCACCTCGGTCTTCACCGGGCTGCCCGTGCCGCGCGCGTCGAGCGTGAGCAGCGCTCCGTCCTCCGTGATCTCCGGGCGGATCAACGCCAGGGCGGGGTGGCGGCGTTGGGTGCGGTAGACCCCGTTCTCGTCGGTGACCATGAACGCGCGGTCGTGCGCGAGCCCTGCCGGGCCGAGCGTCATCTCCCGTGCCGCGACTCCGGCACAGCCTTTGACGGGGTACGTGATCAGTTCCGCGACGGTGACCATGGGCTCACCGTAATGCGCCCCCGGGTGTCCCGGTGTCCCGGCTCCCCAGTGCCCCGGCGCCCGGGTGCCCACCCCTCACGCGGCGGGCCCGCACGCACGGGAGGCGCGGTCGATCTCGGTGGCGAGGTGATGGGCGCGGTGCGTGAACCCCGCCAGGCGGACAGTACCGCCGTCGGGGAGGCGGATCAGGCAGCGGACGTCGCGGCCCATGGCGCGGGCCGTGAAGCCGCCGGCGAGCCGGTGCCGGACGACAGTCATGTCCCGCCAGGGATACGTGCGTTCGACCCCGTTCCGGCGGTGCGCGAGGCCGCCCCGGTGGACGCGGAAGAGCGTCCCGCGCTGCCGTGCGTACTCCCGCAGCACCCACGCTGCCTGCGTCAGCCCGATGAGGCCGAGGCCCAGGAGCACGAGGGGGATCCGATCGGCGCCGGTGCCGCCGAGGCGGCCCGGCGCGAGCGCCAGGCCCGTCCCGCCGCAGAGGAGGGCGAAGGCGAGGGAGCAGACCCCGCCGGTGAGCGCGCGCCGCGCCTCGACGGGGTGCTCGCTGACGACCTCGCCGAGCCACTCCCCGTCCACGGCACGCGTCATGGGCTCCATGCTGCCGGAACCGCGCGGGGCGCGGGGGAGGTGTGGCTCACTCCCTCGTGTGGGTTCCCACGTGGATTTGTGTGGGCTAGGGTCTCGGGCTGAGGGCGCGGTCGCGTGCCCTGGCTCGTGCTCCTGGAGGGTTCCCGTCATGACTGACCTGATCAGTGCCGATCTGGTGGACACCGACCTGCCCGCCACCGACCGCCGTGCGGCTGTCCGGCTGCTCGCCGGGCGGCTGCGCGACGCGGGGCGGGTGACCGATCTGGACGGCTTCCTCGCCGACGTCGAGGCGCGCGAGGCGCAGGCGGCGACCGGGCTCGACGGCGGCGTCGCGATCCCGCACTGCCGGTCCGCGCACGTCACCGCGCCCAGCCTCGCCTTCGGCCGGGTCCGGGAGGGCGGCATCGACTTCGGCGCCGCCGACGGCGTCCCCGCCGATCTGGTCTTCCTGATCGCCGCGCCCGAGGGCGGGGACTCCGAGCACCTGAAGATCCTCGCCGCGCTCGCCCGCCGCCTCGTGCGCCCCGCGTTCACGGGGGAGCTGCGGGCCGCCCAGGACGCCGAGGCCGTCGCGGCGTTCGTGCGGCAGGAGGTGACGGTGCCGTGAGCGCCGCGCCGCAGACCTCGGCGGGGGAGTCCCGGGAGGAGGGGACGGGCGGGGCGCGCATCGTCGCCGTCACCGCCTGCCCGACGGGCATCGCCCACACGTACATGGCCGCCGAGGCCCTGGAGCAGGCCGCCGCCGAGGCGGGCGTCCGTATCGCCGTCGAGACGCAGGGCTCGGCGGGCGCCGAGCCGGTCGCCGACGAGGTCATCGCCGCCGCCGACGCCGTGATCTTCGCGGCCGACGTGGAGGTGCGCGACAAGGACCGGTTCGCGGGCAAGCCCACCGTGCAGGTCGGCGTGAAGAACGCGATCAGCGACGGGGCCGGGCTGATCGCGCGGGCCGTCGCCGCGATCGGGACCGAGCGGCACGAAGAGGCCCGTACGGAACGGGAACCCGCGCCCGCCGCCGAGCCGCCCCAGGGGGAGGGCCGGGGAGCGCAGTTGCGGGGCTGGCTGATGACCGGGGTCAGCTACATGATCCCGTTCGTCGCCGCGGGCGGCATCCTCATCGCGCTCGGCTTCGCCCTGGGCGGGTACGAGATCGACAAGGCCGCCGCCGTCACCGAGCACTTCGACTGGACCGAGCTGAAGAGCTGGGCCGCGCTCTGCTTCCAGACCGGGCAGTTGGCCTTCGAGTACCTCGTCCCGGTGCTGTCGGGCTATATCGCCTTCGCGATGGCCGACCGCCCGGGCCTCGCGCCCGGCATCGTCGGCGGCGCGGTCGCGGTCGCCGTCGAGGCCGGGTTCCTCGGCGGGCTCGCCGCCGGTCTGATGGCGGGCGGCCTCGTGCTGTGGCTGCGCAAGCTGAAGATCCCCGCCGCGCTGCGGGCGATCATGCCGGTCGTCGTGATCCCGCTGCTCGGCTCGCTGGTCGTCGGCGGGCTGATGTTCACCGTCGTCGGCAGGCCCATCGCCTGGGCGCAGGAGGGGCTGACCGACTGGCTCAACAGCCTCAGCGGCGGCAACGCGCTGCTCCTCGGCGCCGTCATGGGCATCCTCTCCGCCTTCGACATGGGCGGCCCGGTCAACAAGGTCGCCTACACCTTCGGCGTCGCGGGCCTCACCACCGGCACGGACGGCGCGTTCAAGGTCATGGGCGCGGTCATCGCGATCAATGTCGTCCCGCCGCTCGCCCTCGCGCTCGCCACCACCGTCCGCAAGTCCCTCTTCAGCAGGGCCGAGCAGCAGAACGGCAAGGCCGCGTGGGTGCTGGGCTTCTCCCAGATCACCGAGGGCGCGCTGCCGTTCGTCGCGCTCGATCCGCTCCGGGTGATCCCCGCGTGCATGGCCGGGTGCGCCACGACCGGCATGATGACGATGGCCATCGGCACGCCCCTGCGGGCCCCGCACGGCGGCCTGTTCGTCACGCCGCTGGTGGGCAGCCCGTTCCTGTGGCTGCTGTCCATCGCCGTCGGGGTGGCGGTCGCCGCGCTGCTCGTGATCGTGCTCAAGAGCACGACGCGCCGCCGGGCCGCCGTCCAGGACGCGTGAACGAACGGAGAGTGCCGAGCACATGAGCAGCGACCGGCAGCAGCGGCAGCAGACGGAGCAGACGCAGGACGGGCAGCAGCGGCAGGACCGGCAGCAGTACGCGGCAGAGCGGCAGCAGACCCTGCTGCGGATCGTCCGCGAGGACGGCAGGCTCGACGCCGCCGGGACCGCCGAGCGGCTCGGCGTCTCCGCCGAGACCATCCGGCGCGACCTCGTCCTCCTGGAGCGCCAGGGGCTGCTGCGGCGCCAGCACGGCGGGGCCGTCCCCGCCGAGAGCCTGTCGCTGGAGCCGCCGACCGCCGAACGTACGGGCTACCAGCGCGAGAAGCGGCGCATCGCGCAGGCCGCGCTGGAGCACGTACCGGCGGCGGGGACGGTGCTGATCGACGCCGGGTCCACCACCGCGTGCCTCGCGGAGATGTTCCCCGGCGACCGCGAGCTGACCGTCTTCACCAACACCCTGCCGATCGCGCTCGCGCTCGTCGGACGGCCCCAGCTCGACGTCCACACCCTCGGCGGCCGGGTGCGTGCCCGTACGCTCGCCGAGGTCGATCACTGGGCGATGCGCACCCTCTCCGAGATCCGGGTCGACGTCGCCTTCCTCGGCACCAACGCGATCTCCGTCGAACGGGGCCTGAGCACGCCCGACACCTCCGAGGCCGCCATCAAGCGGCTGATGTTCTCGGCGGCGCGCAGACGGATCCTGCTCGCCGACCACCACAAGGTGGGCAGAGAGCGGCTCTACCAGTACGCCCAGCTCGCCGACGTCGACCTCCTCGTCACGGACACAGGGCTGTCCGACGAGGACGCGGCGCGCCTCACCGACGCCGGAATCCAGGAGATCCTCCGCGCATGATCGTCACCCTCACCCCCAACCCCTCCATCGACCGCACCCTGACGGTCACGGAGTACGTGCCCGGCGAGGTCAACCGCGCCGAGCCCTGCGCCCTCGAACCCAGCGGCAAGGGCATCAACGTCTCACTGGCGCTGCTCGCGCAGGGCCGCGCCACCCGCGCCGTCCTCCCCCTCGGCGGACCCGACGGCGCGGTCCTCGCGCAGATGCTGCACGGGGCGGGGCTGGACTTCGCCGGGGTGCCGGTCGAGGGCTCCGTACGCAGCAACGTGAGCGTCGTCGAGAGCGCGAGCGGACGCGTCACCAAGGTCAACGAGCCCGGTCCCGAACTGAGCCCCGACGAGACGGCCGCGCTGCTGGAGCGCGCCGTCAAGGACGCGGAGGCCGTCTCCGCGAGCTGGCTGCTGGCCGCCGGGAGCCTGCCGCGCGGCGTCGACCCCGGCTTCTACGGGCGCCTGCTGGAGTCGGGGGTCACCGCGCGGGTGGCGGTGGACAGCTCGGGCACGGCGCTCGCGGAGGCGGTACGGCGCGGCCCCGACCTGGTGAAGCCCAACGTCCACGAACTGGCGGAGGCGGCGGCCGTCCCCGTGACGCGGCTCGGCGACGCGGTCGACGCGGCCCGTCGCCTCCAGGACGCGGGCGCGCGCACGGTCCTGGCCAGCCTCGGCGCGGACGGCGCGCTCCTCGTCCCGCCCGAGGGGCAGCCGCTGCACGCCGAGGCGCGCGTCCACCGCCCCCAGAACACCGTCGGGGCCGGCGACGCCCTGCTGGCCGGCTTCCTGGGCGCGGGCGGCGAGGGGCCCGCGGCCCTCCGCGAGGCGCTGCGCTGGGCCTCCGCCGCGATCACCCGCTCCGGCACGCTGCTGGGGCCCGACATAGACGACTCCGGCTTCGAGATCGCGTTCCACGACCGCGTCGACCGGGGCCGCGAACTGGCCCTCGACTGACCCTTCCGGCCCGGCCCTGTACGTGAAGGGCCCTGTACGTAAAGGAAGAAGCCCCATGCTCACCGGCACCGGAGAGATCGCCGCCGAGGGCGGCGCCGTGCCCGCGTTCAATGTGATCCAGCTCGAACATGTCACCGCCGTCGTCGAGGGCGCCGAGCGCGCCGGGCGGCCCGTGGTGCTCCAGATCAGCGAGAACGCGGTGAAGTACCACGGCGCGCTGGCGCCCCTCGCCGGGGCGGCGCTCGCCGCGGCGCGCGCCGCCGACGTGCCCGTCTCCGTCCACCTCGACCACGCCACCGACGAGGCCCTCGTCGAGGAGGCCGTCGAACTCGGCGTGCCCTCCGTCATGTTCGACGCCTCGAAGCTCGACTACGAGGCGAACGTCGCCGCCACCGCGGAGGTCGTCCGGCGCTGCCACGCGCGCGGCGTGTGGGTCGAGGCCGAGCTGGGCGAGGTCGGCGGGAAGGACGGGGTGCACGCGCCGGGGGCGCGGACGGATCCGGCGGAGGCCGTCGCGTTCGTACGGGACACCGGCGTGGACGCGCTCGCCGTCGCCGTCGGCACCTCGCACGCCATGCGGACCCGGGACGCCGCGCTCGACCTCGCGCTCATCGCGGAGCTGCGCGCCGCGCTCGGCGTGCCGCTCGTGCTGCACGGTTCGTCGGGGGTCGCGGACGAGGACCTCGTCGCGGCCGTCCGCGCCGGGATGACGAAGATCAACATGGCGACGCACCTCAACGTCCGGTTCACCGGGGCCGTCCGCGCGTATCTCGCCGCCCACCCCGACACCGTCGACCCCCGGCGCTATCTCGCGCCCGGGCGCGAGGCCGTCGCCGACGAGGTCGCCCGGCTCGTCGCCCTCCTCGGCGGTGCGCGATGAAGCGTGCCGTCGTCTTCGACTGCGACGGCACGCTGATGGACACGCTGCCGTGCGCGGACGCCGCGTACGACGCGATGTTCGCGCGGCGCGGCCGTACGTGCCCCGACGGCGTGCGGACCGCGCTCACCGGGCTCGCGATGGGCGACGCGGGCGCGGTGCTCGGTGCCGAACTCGGCGAGGACGGCGCCGCGCTGGCGGAAGAGCTGAACGCCGAACTGATCACGGCGGTCGGCGCGCTCGCCCGGCCGCTGCCCGGCGCCGTGGAGACCGTGCGGGGCGCGGCGGCCGTACGGCCCGTCGCCATAGCCAGCAACAGCTTCCGCGCGCTGCTCGACAAGACGCTCGCCGTGGGCGGGCTCGCCGCGCTCGTGCCCGTCACCGTCGCCGGGGACGAGGTGCGGCGGCCCAAGCCCGCGCCGGACGTCTACCTCGCCGCGTGCGCGGCGCTCGGCGTGGCCCCGGGCGAGGCGCTGGCCGTCGAGGACACGGCGCTCGGCGTGCGCGCCGCGACCGAGGCGGGGCTCACCGTCGTCGGGATCGGCACCCCCGCGACCTGTCCTGGCGCCGACCTCCACGTCCCGTCCGTCGGCGACCCGGCACTGCGCGCCCTCACAGCAGGGCCGGCGTGAGGTCCGGCTCCTCGAACCCCTCGTCGTCGAACGGGTAGAGGGGCCGCTCCACCCGGTGGTGGCCCAGGCGGAGCAGGTCCTGGTCGACGCCGCCGGGGGTGAGGGCCAGCAGCCAGTCCGCCGCCATCCCGTACAGCTCCGGCTCCAGGTAGCCGATCTTCACGACGACCAGGTCGTATGTGTGCGGGTCCAGTGCGCCGAAGTCGGCGCGGGTGTGGAACGGCTTGCGGCGCTCCGTGAGGACCGCCGTCACCCCGCCCCGGCGCACGGCGGCTGCCCGTACGCCGTCCAGCGTCTGGAGCGAGACGACCTCGCCGCTCAGCGCGTACGGCTCGGCGTGCGGGCCCGTGCCCGCGCTCACCTCGCCGCCCACGCGCAGTTCGACGGACGCCCCGACCCCGGCGGTGAAGCAGGCGTCCACGGCGGCGCGGTCGGTGATGCCGGGGTGGAGCGCGGTGGCGCGGCCCGCGGCGAGGTCCTCGTTCGCGAGGAGACGGCCCAGCATGTACGGGAGGTCGCCCGCGCCGCCCGCCGTCGGGTTGTCGCCCGAGTCGCTGATCAGGAACGGGCGCGCGTCCGACGCCACGGCCTTCGCCACGCACGCGTCCGCCTGGCCCGTCGGGCCCACGAACACGAAGTCGCGCCGCGCCTCCCAGTACCCGCGCGCGAGCGCGCCGGCCTCCTCCCGTACGAGGTCCGCGTCGTCGCCGGTCACGACGACGGCCGCCCGGCACCGGGGCTCGTCGGCCCACGCGTAGCCGACCCACATCGCCGCGTCCGTGACGCCGTCCTTCGCCTCGATCCCGGCGAGCGAGCCGTACAGGGACCTCGCCGGTTCCAGGCGGGTGCTGGTCTTCTCGCCGGGCAGCAGCACGGGGATCTGCACCCACGCGCGGTACGGGCGGCCCTTGCCGTCCCGCAGCCGCTCGACGAGCTTGCGCGCGGCGCGTTCGCGGGTGTCCCACGCGTCCTCGTGCGGGGCGAGGCGGTGGGCCGTGAGCAGATCGAGGTGGCGGGCGAAGTCGTACGAGACGTTGCCGTGCAGGTCCATCGCGGCGGAGAGCAGCGTGTCCGGACCGGCCGCGGCACGGACGGCGGCCGTGAGGGCCGCCTCGGCGTCGGTCATCCCGACGACGCTCATCGCGCCGTGGATGTCATAGACGAGGCCGTCGAGAGGGCCCGCCTCTCTGGTACGGGTCACGAGTTCGGCGGAGATCCGGTCATAGGTCTCCGTCTCCACGGGGCCCCCTGGGAGGGCGACGGCGTGCACGAGCGGGACCCACTCGATGCCGCCTCCTGCGGCGGACAGCTCGTGCGCGGGGTCCGTCCACGCGTACCGGTCGAGCAGCTCTTGCCCTCGCGTCACGCGGAAGTCCTCGTAACCGGACCTGTGCGGGCAGAAGGTGCTGGACTCAATGGCCATCCCCCCTATGCCGATCCGGAGTTTCCGGGTGCTCATTCTTGTCCTCCTTCTGCTGTGCGGATCACGGGGCGCCGTCCCGGCGCGCTCCGCGCGGTTCCCTCAAGGGCGCGGGCCTGTGCCCGGCACGGGGCGCAAGAGGGTGCCCGAATAAGGGGCGCGGGCCTGTGTCGATTTGCGGCTCCGCCGCGTGGGCGCGACCGGCCACGACGCGGGCGCGCCCCGCGAACCAGCGCTCGGGGCACCCCGAACCCGGCTCTTGCTCGCGGGGCACCCGGCGCAGAGGGCTGCGCTTGCCAGCCCTGCGCCTTGCGCAGACCTCCCAAGCGCTCAGGGGGACGCAAGGGCACCCTCTTCCAGCGCAATGCGCCACCCTCTATCAGCGTGGCGGCCGGTCAAGAGGCGGGCTCCAGTTCTCTGAGCGCTGCGTGGCCGGCGCCCAGGAGGCCCGCGTCGGGGCCCGAGGAGGCGGCCTCGATCGTCAGGTCGCCGGTCGCCATGGGCAGGCAGCGCTCGTAGAGCATGGCCCGTACGGCGGCAACCAGAGGCTCGGCCTCCGCAAGGGCACCGCCCAGCAACACCGCCTGCGGATTGAAGAAGTTGACGACGACCGACAGCACCGTCCCGATGTGGCGGCCCGCCTGGCGGACGAGGGTCGTCGCCTGCGGCTCCCCGTCGCGGACGAGGCGGAGGACGTCCGCCGCGCCCTCCACCGCGAGGCCCCGTTCGCGCAGCGCCGTGACGAGGGCCGCGCCGCTCGCGACCGTCTCCAGGCAGCCGATGTTCCCGCACGAGCACGGACGTTCGGCGGCGGCCTCGACGCGGACGTGGCTGATGTCGCCGGCCGCGCCGCCCGCGCCCCGGTAGAGGCGGCCATGGCTGACGACGCCGGAGCCGATGCCGCGGCCCGCCTTCACGACGACGAGGTGGCGCAGGCCGGGGTGGGTGGCGCGGTGCTCGCCGAGGGCCATCATGTTGGCGTCGTTGTCGACCAGCACCGGCAGGCCCGTACGGTCCGCGAGGCGGTCGCGCAGGGCGTACAGGTGCCAGCCCGGCATCCGGGACGGCGCGACGACGCGGCCCGTGCCGGGGTCGACGGGGCCGGGGAAGCCGACGCCGACGCCGCGCACCGTGCGCCCCGCGGCGCGCTGCCGCGCGGCGAGCGCGGAGAGCCGGCCGGCGAGCAGGTCGAGGGTGGGCTCCGGGCCCTCCGTCAGGTCGAACGCGTGCTCCTCGGTGTCGGTGCAGGAGCCGGTGAGGGTGACGGCGCCGAGCCGTACGTGGTGGCTGCCGAGGTCCGCGGCGAGGGCCACCGCGCCGTCGTCCGGTATCCGCAGCAGGCGGGGGCGGCGTCCGCCGCGCGAGGTGCCCTCGCCGTCCTCGGCGAGCAGCCCGAGGTCCACCAGCTCCTGGACGCGCGCGGAGACCGTGGACGCGGCGAGGCCCAGCTCGCGCGCGAGGTCGGCGCGCGAGGAGACGGCGCCGCTGGCGACGAGGTCGAGGACGTGCGCGGCGGAGCCGCGCTGCTCCGCTGGGGGAGACATAGCGATGCCCTTCTCCGTTCCGGCTTTCTTCGTTCGGTCACCGAAGCAAGTCAGCTCCGCAAGTGATCGATAGTAGACATGAGTTGGAGGAAGTCTGCCAAGGGTCTTGACCTTATTTCGTTTCCGTCCGTACTTTGCTCGCTGTCTTTGACCGGTGCTGATCGGACCTCGATCGGACGCAGATCGGAAGGGCGGGAGGCGGCATGCGCGTGCGCAGAGTCACCGCGGGGGTGCTGCTGTTGGGCGCCCTGGCCACGGGTGCCACGGGCTGCGGCCCCAAGGTGAAGGCCGTGACCGACGTCGGCGCGACCGGCGGCACGCCCGTGAAGGGCGGCACCGCGACCATGGCGCTGCCCCCGGCGGCCACGCCCAACTGGATCTTCCCGATCGGCGCCGCGGGCTACACGGCCACGCACAACAGCTCGATCCAGAACCTGCTCTACCCCCTGCTCGTCACCCCCGAGCCCGACAAGAGCGGCAAGCTCACCATGAACAGCCCCCGCAACGTCGCCGAGGACATCCGCTACGGCGACGGCAACCGCTCCGTCACCGTCTCGCTCAAGAAGGACTACGTCTGGTCCGACGGGAAGCCGGTCACCGCGCGCGACGTCAGGTTCTGGTACGAGCTGATCCGCGACAACAAGAAGGAGTGGGGCGGCTACGCGCCCAAGCTGTTCCCGGACAACGTGAAGAAGTTCCAGATCCTGGACGACCACCGGTTCCGGCTCCGCCTCGACCGCGCGTACAACCCCGACTGGTTCACCGCCAACCAGCTCGACAAGTTCAAGCCCCTGCCGCGGCACGCCTGGAACCCGAAGGGCGAGAGCCCGAAGAAGACCTTCAAGCGGCTCTTCCACCACGCCAAGCAGCTCTCGAAGTTCGGCACGGACCCGCTCTGGAAGACCGTCGCCGGGCCCTGGAAGATCGAGAGCTGGTCGCCGTCCGGCCGCGTCTCGCTCGTCCCCAACGAGCGCTACGGCGGCCCCGACAAGCCCCACCTGGACCGCTTCGTCCTCAAGCCGTTCACCACCGCCGGGTCCGAGTTCAACGTGCTGCGCGCGGGCGGCCTCGACTACGGCTACATACCGCCCTCCGTCATGGCCCAGTCCGCGCACTTCAAGGAGACCGGCTACCGCGTCGCCCCCTGGGAGAGCTGGGGCATCACCTACCTCGTGCCCAACCTCAACCACCCGGAGAAGGGCGCCCTGTTCCGGCAGCGCTATCTGCGCCGCGCCCTCCAGTCGCTGATCGACCAGAAGGCGATCTCCGAACACGTCTGGCACGGCAGCGCCGAGCCGACCCTCGGCCCGGTCCCCGCCGCCCTGATGGACCGCAACCCGTACCCGTACGACCCCGGCAAGGCCCGGAAGCTGCTCGCCGCGCACGGCTGGAAGAAGCGGGACGGCACCCTGCGCTGCGTACGGCCCGGCAACGGCCCCCGCGAGTGCGGTAAGGGCGTCGGGGAGGGGCAGGAGCTGAAGCTCGAACTCCTCTCCCAGTCCGGGTCCACGGAGACGTCCAACACCATGCAGGAGATCAAGTCCTCCTTCTCCCGCGCCGGCGTCCGCCTCGACGTCAAGGAGCAGCCGCTCAACACCGTGCTGGGCACCACCATCCCCTGCACACCGAAGGAGCCCGTCTGCTCCCAGTGGGAGCTGGGCTTCTTCGGTACGGCAGGGAGCTGGATCTTCCCCGCCAACCCCAGCGGCGACCGGCTCTTCGCCACCGGCGCGCCCTCCAACATGGGCAACTGGTCCGACCCGAGGACCGACGAACTGATCAAGCGCACCGAGTACTCCGACGACCCCTCGGCCATGCGCGACTACGCCCGCCACCTCGCGAGCGAGGTCCCCGTCCTGTGGACGCCCAACCCCGCCTATCAGGTCTCCGTCATCCGTAACGACCTGCGCGGTGTCGAGCAGAACCCGACACTCACCTTCGCGCCCCAGGACTGGTACTTCGTGAAGGACGCGAAGGGGGGCGAGAAGAAGTGACCCGCTTCCTGATCAAGCGCACCGGCCAGGCCGTCTTCGTCCTCTTCCTCGTCTCCGTCATCGTCTTCGTGCTGCTCCACCAGCTCCCCGGCGGCCCCGCCCGCGCCATCCTCGGGCAGACCGCCACCCCCGAGGCCATCGCGCACTTCAACCACCAGCAGGGGTACGACCGCCCGCTGCCCGTCCAGTACGGCATGTACCTCGAACGGCTCGTCACCGGCGACCTCGGCGAGTCGTACAGGCTCAACCAGTCCGTGGTCACCCTCCTCGGCGAGCGGCTGCCCAAGACGCTGCTGCTCACCGGCCTCTCGGTGCTCGTCGCCGCGCTGCTGGCCGTGCCGCTGGGCATCCTCCAGGCCGTACGCCGCGGCAGGCCCTCCGACTACGCGCTGACCGGCGCCGCCTTCCTCGCCTACGCGACGCCCGTCTTCTTCCTCGGTATCGTCCTCATCCTCGCCTTCTCGCAGCAGCTCCAGCTCTTCCCCGCCGAGGCCCCGCAGGCCGACTCCGTCGGCGGCATCCTCGGCGAACCCGGCGGCCTCGTACTCCCCGTGGTCACCATGGCGCTCGGCATCATCGCCATGTTCAGCCGCTACATGCGCTCGGCCGTCCTCGACAACCTCGGCGAGGACTACGTCCGTACCGCCCGCGCCAAGGGCCAGTCCCAGGCCCGCGTCATGGCCCGGCACGTGCTGCGCAACGCGCTGATCCCCCTCGCCAGCCTCCTCGGCCTCTACCTGCCCACCCTCTTCAGCGGCGCCCTCGTCGTCGAGTCCCTCTTCAACTACCCCGGCATGGGCCTGCTGTTCTGGAACGCCGCGCAGAGCAGCGACTTCCCCGTCCTCCTCGGCGTCACCCTCGTCGTCGGCTGCGCCACCGTCCTCGGCTCGCTCCTCACCGACATCGCCTACGCCGTCCTCGACCCCCGGATCAGGAGCGTCTCGTGACCGCCGAAGCCGTACCCGTGGCAGCGACACCGGCCGAGGAACTGGACGCCACCCCGTCCCTCGCCCGCCGTACGCTCGCCGTCTTCACCCGCAACAAGCTGGCCCTCACCGGTGCCGTGATCCTCGTCCTCCTGTTGGCCTTCTGCTTCCTCGGGCCCCTCGTCCACTCCACGGACCAGGTGCACACGGACCTCGGGCAGGCCAGCCTCTCCCCGCGCGCCGGCCATCCCCTGGGCACGACGGACGTCGGGTACGACATGCTCGGGCGGCTCATGTACGGGGGGCAGACCTCGCTGGAGGTCGGGCTCGCGGCCGGGCTGCTGGCCACGCTCTTCGGCACCGTCTACGGGGCCGTCGCCGGGTACTTCGGCGGCTGGACCGACGCGCTGCTGATGCGGATCACCGACGCGGCGCTCGCGATCCCCGCGCTCTTCCTCCTGGTCGTCGTCGCCGCGATCGTCACGCCCAGCAAGCCCGTCCTGATCCTGATCATCGCCTCCGTCGCCTGGCTCTCGCCCGCGCGGCTCATCCGGGGCGAGGCGCTGGCGCTGCGCAGCCGCGACTACGTGCACGCGATGCGGCTCATGGGCGGCGGCGGGGCCCGCGCCGTGTTCCGGCACATCGTGCCGAACGCCATCGGGACCGTGATCGTGAACGCCACGTTCCAGATCGCCGACGCGATCCTCTACGTCGCCTATCTGTCCTTCCTCGGCCTCTCCATCCCGCCCCCGGCGGCCGACTGGGGCTCGATGCTCAGCTCCGGCATCACCTACACCCAGGTCGGCTACTGGTGGCTGATCTTCCCGCCGGGCCTCGCGATCGTGCTGGTGGTGGCGGCGTTCAACTTCATCGGTGACGGCCTGCGGGATGCGTTCGACGTCCGGCTGCAGAGGGGGTGAGGTGCGGATGAGAGACCTGTCCGGCTGGGGGTACGGGGGTCGGCCCCCGGGAGAACACAGCATCGGTGACGGCCTGCGGGACGCCTTCGACGTCCGGCTGCAGAAGGGGTGAGGTGCGGATGAGAGACCTGTCCGGCTGGGGTACGGGGGTCGGCCCCCGGGAGAACACAGCATCGGTGACGGCCTGCGGGATGCGTTCGACGTCCGGCTGCAGAAGGGGTGAGGGCTCGTGACGACTGACACTCCCTTGCTGCGCGTGGAGGACCTGCGCGTCGAGCTGAGCGGGCGCGACCGTACCGTCCACGCGCTCGACGGGGTCTCCTTCGACCTCGCGCCCGGCGAGGCGCTCGGCCTCGTCGGCGAGTCGGGCTCCGGGAAGACCATGACCGCGCTCGCCGTCCTCGGGCTGCTGCCCGGCGGCGGACACGTCACCTCCGGGCGGATCCTCCTGGAGGGGAAGGACCTCGCGGGGGCGGCGGAGCCGGTGCTGCGCGGCGTACGCGGCGACACCGTCGGCATGGTCTTCCAGGACCCGCTGACCTCTCTCAACCCGACGATGACCATCGGGGACCAGGTCGCCGAGCCCCTGTTGCTGCACCGCGGCGCGCGCCGCGCCGAGGCCCGCGCGAAGGCCGAGGAGACGCTGCGCATGGTCGGGCTGCCGCAGCCCGGCGAGCGGATGAAGAGCTATCCGCACCAGCTCAGCGGCGGCATGCGGCAGCGCGTCGCCATCGCCATGGCCCTGGTCTGCGAGCCGAAGCTGCTGATCGCCGACGAGCCGACGACCGCGCTGGACGTCACCACCCAGCACCAGATCCTGGAGCTGATCGGCGAGCTGCGCGAGCGGCTCGGCATGGCGATGATCCTCGTGAGCCACGACCTCGGCGTGATCGCCCGCCGCGTGGACCGCGCCGCCGTGATGTACGGCGGGAAGATCGCCGAACAGGCCCCGGTACGCCGCCTCTTCGCCGCGCCGCGCCACCGCTACACCGAGGCCCTCTTCGCCGCGCTGCCCTCCGCCGCCGAGGCGGGACGCCCGCTGGCCACGATCCCGGGTCTGCCGCCCGCGCTGACGACGCTGCCGCCGGGATGCCGGTTCGCGCCGCGCTGCGCGTACGCGACGGACGAGTGCCGTACGGAGCCGCCGCCGCTCGCCGAGGAGGGGGAGGGGCACAGCTTCGCCTGCTTCCACCCGGCGGAGGGGACGCCGGGCGGCGCCACGGCGGACGGCGACGGGGAGACGCGCCCCGGGCCCGGGCCCGGCGCCGGGACCGGCGAACCCGAGCCGCTCCTCGAACTCGTCGCCGTCAGCAAGGAGTACGCCCTGCGCGGTGGGCCCTTCACCCGGCGCCGCGACCGGCGGCCGGTGAGCGCCGTCGCCGGGGTCTCGCTGACGGTGCGGCGCGGGGAGACGTTCGGGATCGTCGGGGAGTCCGGCTGCGGCAAGTCCACGCTGGGGCGGATGGCCGTCGGCATGGAGGACCCCACCGGCGGCACGGTGCGCTTCGGCTCGCGGGACGTCGGCTCGCTCGGCCGCGCCGGACTGCGCGCGCACCGGCGCGAGGTGCAGCTCATGTTCCAGGACTCCTACGCCTCGATGGACCCCCGCATGCGCGTCGGCACGATCCTGCGCGAGCCACTGGTCATCCAGGGCGTCGGCGACCGCGCCGCGCAGGACGAGCGGATCGCCGGGCTGCTGGACGACGTCGGGCTGCCGCGCGGCGCCGTCCACCGCTACCCGCACGAGTTCTCCGGCGGCCAGCGCCAGCGGCTCGGCCTCGCGCGCGCCCTCGCGCTCGGGCCGTCGCTCGTCGTCGCGGACGAGCCGGTCTCCGCGCTCGACGTGTCCGTGCAGGCCCAGATCCTCAACCTGATGCGGGACCTCCAGCGGGAGAAGGGGCTGAGCTATCTCTTCATCTCCCACGACCTGGCCGTGGTGCGGTATCTCGCGGACCGGGTCGGGGTGATGTACCTGGGCAAGCTCGTGGAGACCGGCCCGGCCGCCGAGGTGTTCGGTCGGCCCCTCCATCCGTACACCCGGGGCCTGCTGGAGACGAGCACGGCGGGGGAGAGCGGCGCCGGGAACGGCGGCGCGGACGGCGCCGGGAACGGCGACGCGGATGGTGGAGAGGGCGGCGGAGGCCCGCTGGAGGGCGAGACGCCGTCCGCGGCGAGCCCGCCCTCCGGCTGCCGCTTCCGCACCCGCTGCCCGCTGGCCACCGACCTGTGCGCGACGACCGAGCCGCCGCCCGTCGAACCGCACACCCCCGGGCACCGGGTGAGCTGCCACTTCCCCCTGGTCCCCGCGGCGTGAGGGGACGGCCGCCACCCGGCCGCCCCAGCACGCGGAATCGCCTCGCCCGGCGCCGGACGAGGCGCTACGGTCCGGCGCCATGCATCTGCGAGCCGTTCCCTTCGACCACCCCGACGCGGTCGCGCTCAGCGCCCGCGTCCAGGCCGAGTACGCCGCCCGCTACGGCGACGACGGCGACATCACCCCGCTGCGCCGCGACCACTTCCACCCGCCGCACGGCCTCTTCCTCGTCGCCCACGACGCGCGGGGCACGCCCGTGGCCTGCGGCGGCTGGCGCGCCCAGGAGGCCGACGACGAGGGATACGCGGACGGCGACGCCGAGATCAAGCGCATGTACGTGGTGCCCGAGGCGCGCGGGCGCGGGCTGGCCCGGCGCATCCTCGCCGCGCTGGAGGACGACGCCCGCGAGGCGGGCCGCACCCGCATGGTCCTGGAGACCGGCACCCCGCTCCGCGAGGCCCTCTCCCTCTACGTGACCAGCGGCTACGTCCGCACCACCAACTTCGGCCCCTACCGCGGCACGGCGGAGAGCCGCTGCTTCGAGAAGCCGCTGACGCCGGACACCGGCCGCTGGCTGGCCGACACCCGGACCTCGTACGACACGGTCGCGGCGAGCTACGCCGAGCGCGTGCCCGGAGCCCTCGACGACGACCCGTACCTGCGCGCGGCGCTCTCCCTCTTCGCCGAGTTGGTACGCGCCGGGGGCGGCGGCCCCGTGGTGGACGTGGGCGGCGGCCCCGGCCATGTCACCGCGCGGCTGCGGGAGTCGGGCGTGGACGCGTTCGGCGTCGACCTGTCGCCCGCGATGACCGACGTCGCGCGCCGCGCGCACCCCGGCGTGCGGTTCGAGGTGGGCTCGATGACGGACCCGGGCCTGGGCGCGGGCCTCGCCGACGCCTCGGCCGCCGGGCTGCTCGCCTTCTGGTCGCTGATCCACGTGCCCGACGACGTGCTCCCCGCCGTCCTCGGCCACTTCCACCGCGTGCTGCGCCCCGGCGCGCCCCTGATGGCGGGCTTCCACACCGGTGACGGCTCGACGCTGAAGACCGAGGGGTACGGCGGTCATCCGATGCGCGTACGGGTCCACCGGCGTACGCCCGCGCGGGTGGCGGAGCTGCTGCGCGAGGTCGGGTTCACGGTCGAGGCGCAGCTCTTGCTCGACCCCGACGGGCCCCTCCCCGGCGCGGCGCTCTTCGCGCGCAGAAGTGGTTGAAGGTGCAAGATGAGAGCGGCAGGCGCCGGAGGGTTCGCGGCCACGTGGTGAAGACGGAGGGACCGGACATGGACGGCAACACGGAGTACGGCCGGAAGAAGTTCAAGCGGTCGCGGAGTCACTTCGCCGACCGGATCACCGCGGACGGGAAGGAGAGCGGGTGGCCCGTGGAGGCGGGGCGGTACCGGCTCGTCGTCAGCCGGGCCTGCCCCTGGGCGAG
Organism: Streptomyces albiaxialis; assembly: GCF_039530985.1. Lineage (NCBI taxonomy): Bacteria > Bacillati > Actinomycetota > Actinomycetes > Kitasatosporales > Streptomycetaceae > Streptomyces > Streptomyces albiaxialis. The sequence continues at coordinate 113,772 of NZ_BAAAPE010000022.1, read as the reverse complement.
CCGGGTGCTGATCTCGCGGCGGCTGCTCGGCCTGGAGGACGCGCTCTCCCTCGCCGTCACCGACCCGATCCAGGACGACCGGAGCTGGCGCTTCACCCTCGACCCCGGCGACCGGGACCCGGTGCTCGGCATCCGCTTCCTCCACGAGGCCTACGACGCGCGCGAGACGGACTACCCCGGAGGGGTGAGCGTGCCCGCGATCGTGGACGTGCCCACCGGCAAGCTGGTCACCAACGACTACCAGCAGATCACCCTCGACCTCGCCACCGAGTGGACAGCGCTGCACCGCGAGGGGGCCCCCGACCTCTACCCCGAGGCGCTGCGCGGCGAGATCGACGAGGTCATGGACGGGGTCTACCGCGAGGTGAACAACGGCGTGTACCGGGCCGGTTTCGCCACCACGCAGGAGGAGTACGAGGGCGCGTACGCCGATGTCTTCCACCGCCTCGACCTGCTGACCGAGCGGCTCGCCGGGCAGCGCTATCTCGTCGGGGACACGATCACCGAGGCCGACATCCGCCTCTTCACCACCCTCGTCCGTTTCGACGCCGTCTACCACGGCCACTTCAAGTGCAACCGCGAGAAGCTGGCCGAGAACCCGGTGCTGTGGGCGTACGTCCGCGATCTCTACCAGACCCCCGGATTCGGCGACACGGTCGACTTCGACCACATCAAGCGCCACTACTACGCGGTGCACACGGGCATCAACCCGACCTCCATCGTGCCCGCCGGCCCCGACCTGAGCGGCTGGACGGAGCCGCACGGCAGGGAGTCCCTCGGCGGCCGCCCCTTCGGCGACGGCACCCCGCCCGGCCCGGTCCCGGAGGACGAGCGCGTACCGGAGGGCCACCGCCCGGTCCCGTAGTCCGCTACTCGGGCCGCGCGCCCGTGAACGCGTCCAGGTGGTCGCGGACCCAGTCCTCGAACGGCCGGGCGGGGCGCCCCAGCGCCTCCCGCACGCCGTCGCCCAGGATCTCGCCGCGCCCGCTGCCCAGCATCTCCATCCCCTGGAGCGCGGCGCCCACGAAGTCCTCGGACATCCCGGCGCCGCGCATCGCCTCGGCCGCGGCGGCGGGCGGCACGTCCACGCACCCGGGGGCCCGTCCGGGCCCCAGCAGGCGGCCGATCGCGGCCACCTGATCGGGCACGCTCATCGGTTCCGGCCCGGTCAGGACGTACGCGCGGCCCTCGTGCCGGGAGCCGCGCGGCGAGAGCAGCGCCGCGGCGGCGGCCTCGGCCACGTCGCGCGGATCGACGACGGCCTGCCGTCCCTCCCCCGTCGTGTTCGGCACGGGGCCGCCCGCCCGGACCGCCTCCGCCCACTGGAGGGAGTTGGACGCGAAGCCCGCGGGCCGCAGCAGCGTCCACGCCATGCCGCTTTCCTCCAGGGCCTGTTCGCCGGGGGCGTGCCACTCGGCGACGCGCATGCGGACGCCCGGCACGCGCAGCGCGGAGAGCTTCACCACCCGCCGTACGCCCGCCGCCGCGGCGGCCCCGACCGCCGCCGTGTCGTGCGCGGCGACCGAGGGCCCCGCGGCCGTCGCCAGGAACAGGTCCGTGACGCCCTCCATCGCCGCGCGGAGCGAGCCGGGGTCGTCGAAGTCGCCCCGTACGACCTCGACTCCGAAGGGCGGCGCGAGACGGGAGGGGTCGCGGACCAGGGCCCGTACGGGAACGGGAGCGGGAGCGGGAGAGGGGCGCGCGTCCCCCGTGGCGAGCAGGCGCAGCACATGGCCGCCGACGGTGCCCGTGGCACCCGTGAGCAGAATCATGGCTCCACCGTGCGGCGGCCCGGGGCGCGGGCACTAGGAAGATTCGGCACGGTCGGCCCCGGGCCGGTGCCCGGGCCCACGTGCGCTGGCTACCGTGACGTCATGTGCCTCACCCGCCGGGGAACGGTCACGGTTCCGGCCGCGCTGCGACCGTGGATCACCCATGTCTCCGCCGCGCCGCTCACGCCGCTCGCGGCGGGGGACGGCCCGGTCACGCTGACCCATCTGCCGGACGCCGCCACCGTGCTGGTCTTCCACATCGACGCCGACCGGCGCGGCGAGCTCATGGTGATGGGCCCGCGCACCCGCGCGGGCTACTTCGCGGGCAAGGACCTGCCGCTCGTCGTACGGCTCCGCTTCCGGCCCGGCGGCGCCCAGCCCCTGCTGGGCGTGGAGGCGGGCGCGCTGACCGACAGGGCCGTGCGCCTGGGCGAGCTGTGGGGAGCCGCCGGCGACCGCCTCGCGGAGGAGCTGGCCGCCGAGGGGACGGACGCGGCCGCCGTGCTGGCCCGGCTCGAACGCGCCCTGCTCGCACGGCTGGAGGGCCACGGACCGCCGCCCGACCCGGCGCGCGGGAGGCTTCTGCTCTCCGCCGCCGCCGCGCTCTCGCCCGTACCGGGAGACGGGCCCGGGCGGGTGCGCGAGGTCGCCCGGGACCTCGGCGTCAGCGAGCGGCAGCTCCGTACGCTCTTCACGCGCGGCATCGGCCTCCCGCCCAAGCGCTTCGCGCGGATCGCGCGCGTACGGACAGTGCTGGCACGCGGAACAACGGGCACGGCCGGCGCGGGCACCGGCGTACGCACGGGTGCGGAACGAGCCGGGGCGCGGCTCGCGTTGGCCGCCGGGTACTACGACCAGTCGCACATGGCCGCGGAGTTCCGCGAGCTGATCGGGGTCACGCCGAGCGCCTTCCTCGCGGGAGAGCGGCCCGCCCCCCGCGCCTGCGGCGCCACCGCCGAGACCGCCGCCACAGCCGCCGGTACCGGCAGCGCCGCGCGCTGAGGGAGCGCCTTTCGGCCACACGGCAGGGACCTTCGGCCTCGGGAGCAATCGCCGGGGGCCGCGCCATACTTCGCGCATGGCGCCCGACCCGCCGGACGATCCGTACGTCCTGCACGCCCGCCTCCTCGCCGCGGACGAGGCGGCGTTCCGCGAGGTGTACGAGGCGTACGTGCCGCTGGTGCTGGGGGTCGCCACGCGCGTGATCCGCGACAGGACCGCCGCGGAGGACGTGGCGCAGGAGGTCCTCTCCCACCTGTGGGAGCGCCCCCTCTCCTACGATCCGGCGCGCGGCCCGCTGCGCGCCTGGCTGCTGGTCCTCGCCCACCACCGCGCCGTGGACTGGGTGCGCCGCGAGGAGAAGCGGCGCGGGCTCGCCGCGCCGCACGAGGCGCCGCGCGGCGACGAGACGGCGGACGCCGCCACCGACGGCCTGGTCGCGCTGCGCGTACGGGCCGTGGCCGCCGGACTGCCCGACACCTTGCGCGAACCCCTGCTGCTGGCCTACTACGGAGGACGGACCTACCGACAGGTCGCGGCGGAACTGGGCATACCCGAGGGCACCGCCAAGACCCGCCTGCGCACGGCGCTGCGCGTCATGGCGGCGGCGCTCGCCGCGGAAGGGATCACGCCATGAGCCGCCCCCCGCGCGGAATCCCGCCCGGAAACCCGTCCGGAACGCCATCCGGAGAGCACTCCTCGGCCGAACCCCTCTTGGGAGCGTGGCTGCTGAACGCCTGTTCTCCCGAGGAGGCAGCAGCCGTGGAAGCACACCTGCGCCATTGCGACCGGTGCGCGGAAGAGGTCCGCGTGCTCGCCCCTGCCCTCGCCGGGCTCGCGGCCGAGACGCCCGCGCCGCCGCCGGAGTTCGCCGCGCGCGTGACGGCCGGTGCCTTCGCGCGCCGCCCGCCCGCGCCCCGCGGACTGCCCCCGTACGTCCGCCCGTACGCGGCGCAGCTCGCCACCCTCGACGCCGTGCTCCGCGAACTCTCCGGCGCCGACTGGGGGCTGGAGACCGTCGAGGGCTGGAGCGTCGCCCAGCTCGTCGCGCACCTCGCCGCCAACGACAGCCTGCTGGCCGACCGCGTCGCCGGGAACGAGGACGGCACCATCCCCGGACGTACGGCGGAGTGGACCGCGTGGGCCGCGGGCATGCCGCCCGCCACCGTGCACGGCACCTGGCGCGAGCGGGCCGAGGCGCTGCGCGACACCCTCGCCGAGGGCGGCGAGGAGCTGGGCGCGCGGCACGCGCGGCTGGCCGGGAGGCGGCCGTTCCCGGTCGCGGACCTCGCGATCGGCCGGGCCTTCGAGACCTGGGTGCACACCGCCGACATCGCCGGGCGCACCGCGCTGCCGCTGCCGCCGCCCGTGGACGAGTCCCTGCGGCCGATCGCCGACCTCGGGGTGCGCACCCTGCCCCTCGCGATGGGCAGGACGGGCGCCCCGCTCGACGGCCGTGCGCTGCGGGTCGAACTGACCGGGCGCGGCGGTGGGGAGTGGCTGCTCGGCGAGGGGCCCACGGTGGCCGCAATGGCCCTGGACACGGTCGAGTTCTGCTTCCTCGCGGGCGGCCGCCGCGACCCCGGCCGGATGGACGCCCGTATCACCGGCGACCGTGAGCTCGCGGCGGCGGCCCTGCGCGCGGCCCCGGCGCTCTCGGGCCCGTAGCCGGCCGGTCGCCGCTCCGTCGCCGACCGGTCGCCGACCGGTCCTCGCCCGTAGCCGCCCCGTAGCCGACCCGGGCGTCGGTCCTGGGCCGCCCCGGGGCCGCTCCTGGGCCGCCCCGGGGCCGGTCTCGGGGGGGGGGGAATCCGGACACGTCCCCCTCGCCGCAATCCGTCCGGCGCCGTCGGCCGAATGCAGGGGTGCCGGAACGCGCCCCAGGGCCGCGGCGGTCGCCCCACCGCGTTCCGGCCGCCACGCTCCACACCCGCCGCGGTCCTCCGTCCGAACACAGCGAAGGACGCCGCGATGTCGACAATCCGCATCAGCCGACGCCTGTCGGCCTGGACCGCGTTGACCGGGGGGATCGCGCTGGTGGCCACGTCGTTGGCCACCGGAACGGCCGCACTGGGCCCCGCTCCGGCCAGTGCCTCCAGTCACCGTGAGGCACCACTGATCTCCGGGCAGCCGGAGTACGACAACACCGATACGTACGCGTTCACCAGCCCGGACAAGCCGGGCACCACGACGCTGCTGGCCAACTGGTGGCCGTTCGCCGAGCCCGCCGGTGGCCCGAACTTCTACAAGTTCGCCAACGACGCCCGGCACGACATCCACGTCGACAACACCGGCGACGGCCAGTCCGAGCTGATCTACCGGTGGACGTTCAAGGAGAGCTACCGCAGCGGGGACACGTTCCTCTACAACACCGACGCGGTCACCTCGCTCGACGACCCGGACCTGAACTACCGCCAGACGTACGACCTGCGGCTGCTGAGGTTCAAGGACGGCAAGCAGACCTCGTCCGAACTCCTCGCCGACGACGCGCCCGTGGCGCCGTCCAACGTCGGCAAGGCGTCGATGCCGAAGTACGACGACCTGCGCGCCCAGGCCGTGCGCAAGCTCGGCAAGGGCGGCGGCACGGGCTTCGCCGGACAGGCCGACGACCCGTTCTTCCTCGACCTGCGCGTCTTCGACCTGCTCTACGGCGGCGACCTGTCCGAGGTCGGCAACGACACGCTCAAGGGCTACAACGTCAACACGCTCGGCGTGCAGGTCCCGACCGAGGAGCTGACGGCCGGGCCGGACAAGCCCGTCATCGGCGTGTGGAGCACCACCGCGCGCAGGACCGCCTCCGGCGGCTTCAAGCAGGTCTCCCGGCTGGGCATGCCCCTCTTCAACGAGGTCGTCGTCCCCGTCAAGGACAAGGACACGTACAACGCATCCGCGGCCTGGGACGACGCGCAGTTCGCCAAGTACGTGAAGGACCCGGAGGTCGCACGGCTGCTGGAGAAGATCTACAAGCTCAAGGCGCCGAAGACGCCGCGCGACGACCTGGTCCAGGTCTTCCTGACCGGCGTGCCGGGGCTCAACCAGTTCGACGAGGGGCGCCAGTACGAGGCGATCCGCCTCAACACCTCCACCGAGCCGTCCGCGAGCCCCAAGCGGCTCGGCGTGCTCGACGGCGACAACGCGGGCTACCCCAACGGGCGGCGCCTCGCCGACGACACCGTCGACATCTCGCTCCAGGCCGTACGCGGCGAACTCGTCGGCCAGAAGAACGACCTGGGCGACGCCGTCGACACGAACGACAAGAAGTTCGACGACGCCTTCCCGTACGTGGCCTCCCCGACCTCCGGCTCGCGCGGTCCCACGGCCGGCGGCGGGAGCGGGGCGCGGGGCAGCGGCGCCGGTGTGATGGACGGCGGCCGCTCCGCCACCGCGGCGGCGGGCTCGTCGGACGACGGCTCCGACCGCCTGCTGATGGCGTCGGCGGCGAGCGGCGCCGCGGCCCTGCTCGTCCTCGGCGGCGGCTACGCCCTGTGGCGCCGCCACCTCAACCGTCCGCGCGGCACCGAGCCGCGGTAACGCGCGGACCCGCGCCGGTCCCCGTTCGGGGACGGGAACGGGCGCCGACGGCGGCGGGCCCCCGGGGGAGGCCCGCCGCCCTCCCGGACTTCGGCCGTCTTCCGGCCCGTCGGGCTCCGGCCCGGCACCCCCTCGGGCCCGTCAGCGAGGAGGAATCATGCGTTTTCGCCGTACGCTGCTCGCCGTCGCGCTGGCCGTGGTGATCACGGCCGGGGCGTGGACGGTGGGGCGGCCCTTCGCCGGGCCGTCCGGAGAGGAGAGCGGCGGGCCGCCCCCGCCGCGCGGGGCCGCGGCGGCGGTGCCGCCGAGCGGGCAGGGGCTCGGGCCGTACCTCGCGCGGCTGCGCGCGTACGTGGCCGAGCAGCCCCGGGACGCCGGAGCCTGGGCGGCGCTCGGCACCGGCCGGGTCGAGCAGGCCCGCCGCACCGCCGACCCCCGGCTCTACGGGCAGGCCGAGGACGCCCTCGACCGTTCCCTCGCGCTGCGCCCGGCCCGCGCCAACGACGGCGCGCTCGCCGGACAGGCCGCGCTCGCCGCGGCGCGCCACGACTTCCCGCGCGCCCTGCGCCTCGCACGCCGCTCGCTCGCGGTCAACCCGTACGGCGAACTCGCCCTCGCCGTCCGTGTGGACGCCCTCGTCGAGCTGGGCCGCTACGGCCCCGCCCGTACGGCCGCGCTCCGGGCCGACGCGCGGCGGCCCGGCATCCCGGCGTTCACGCGCCTCGCCTACGTCGAGGAACTGCGCGGCGACCGGGGCGCCGCCCGGCGGGCCCTGGAGCTGGCCCACCGTTCGGCTGTCTCTCCGTCCGACCGGGCGCAGACAGCCACCGCGCTGGGGGAACTGGACCGCGCGGAGGGCAGGGGCGCGTCCGCGCTGCGCCGTTACGCGGAGGCCCTGCGTGCCGAACCGGGCCATCTGCCCGCGCTGTCGGGCAGGGGCCAGGTCAGGGCGGCGCGGGGGCACTGGCGCGGCGCCGTCTCCGATCTGCGCGCGGTCACCGCGCGCCAGCCCCTGCCCGCGCCGCTCGCCCTGCTCGGCGAGGTACACGAGGCACGGGGACGGCGTGACGCGGCACGGCGGCAGTATTCGGCGCTCGGCGCCTGGGCGGAGGTGGCCCGCGCCCAGCGCGTCCGCACCGGCCTCGACACCGCGCTCGCCGACGCCGACCACGGCGACCGGGGCGCGGCACTGCGCGCGGCCCGCGCCGAGTGGGACCGGAGGAAGACCGTCGACACGGCCGACGCGCTCGCCTGGGCCCTGCACCGGAAGGGCCAGGACGCCCGGGCGCTGCCCCTCGCGCGCCGCGCGGCGGCGCCGGGCTACCGCAACGCGATGTTCCTCTACCACCGTGCCGAGATCGAACGCGCCCTGGGCCGCACCACCGAGGCGGACCGGCACACCCGCCAGGCCCTGCGCCTGCGCACGGCCCTCACCCCCCAGGCCCGCACGGTCCTGGAGTCACGATGAGCCGCGGACTCCGGCGTGCGCCGGGCCCTGCCGGGGCTGACGCTTGTCCCCGCGCCCGGGGGCGCTGCGCTTGCGTACGGTCCTTACGCCGCAGGCTCGCGCTGCGTCGGAGGCGGGGGCTCCGGTGCGTGCCGGTGTTCCTGGGGTTGGTGCGTGTCCTCGCGCTCGGGGGCGCTGGCGAGGCGGGCGGGCGCTCCCGTCGGGCCTTGCGCGCGCGTACGGCGCTCACCCCGCGGGCCCGCGGGGTAGTGGAGGCGCGATGAGGCGCGGACGTCACGGGTCGGGGCTCTTGTCCGGCCTCGCGGGGGTCGTTCTCGCGTTCGGCGTGGTTCTGGGCGGGGCGCCCGCCGCCTCGGCCGCGCGGCCCGCGCACCCCCTCGGCAACTTCACGGTCAGCACCTACGACGGTCTGACCGTCGCGCCCCGGGCGCTGAGCGTCGCCCACGTCGAGGACCTCGCCGAGGTCCCGGCCGCGCGGGCCGTCACCCGTATCGACCGGAACGGCGACGCGCGGCTCTCCCGCGCCGAACGGGCCCGCTGGGCGCGGGCGATGTGCGCTCGCGCGGCGCGGAAGAGCCGCGCGGAGGCCGACGGGCGCGCGCTGCGCCTGGCGGCCACGCCCGCGCGCGCCCGCGCCGTCGAACGGCCGGGCGAGGCGGGGTTGCGGACGCTGCGGCTGGAGTGCGGGCTGCGCGCGCCGCTCACGCTCGCGCGCGGCACCGTGCTCCGGTTCACCGGCACCGCGGCCGTCGGCGAACCGGGCCCCGGCTGGCGGGAGATCACGGCACGAGGCGACCGCACGACGCTGACGCGGAGCAGCGTGCCGCGCCGGTCCGCATCCGCGCGGCTGACCCGCTATCCCGACGACCCGCTCGCGGAGCCCGTACGGGTCCGCGCGGCCACCCTCACCGCCCGGCCCGGCGGCCCGGCGGCGGGCGCCGACGGGGGCGCACGGGACACGGGCCTGCCGCCCTCACCGGCCGACGGCCTCACAGAGCGCTTCACCGGGCTCGTCGGACGGCACGAACTCACCCCCGGCTTCGGCGTGTTCGCGCTCGCCCTCGCGACCGTCCTCGGCGCGGCGCACGCCCTCGCGCCGGGCCACGGCAAGACGGTCATGGCGGCGTACGCGGCGGCCGCGCGTGGCCGCAGGACCCTCCGGGACGTCCTGCGCATCGGCGCCGCGGTGACGGTCACCCATACCGCCGGGGTCGTCCTGCTGGGCCTGCTGGTGGTGGGCGGCTCGCGGGCCGCACCGTTCGTGACGCCGTGGCTGGGAGTGGCGAGCGGGGTGCTGGTCGCGGTGGCGGGCGCGTTCCTGCTGCGCCGCGCGCGCCGGCACGGCCGCACCCACAGACACGGGCACACCCATACGCACGACCATGCCCCTCCGCGCGGGCACACCCATCCGCACGGCCACGCCCACTCCGCCCCCCTCCGGAAGCGGGACACCCTGCTGCTGGGCTTCGCCGGAGGACTGGTGCCCAGCCCTTCCGCTGTGCTGGTGCTGGTCGGGTCCAGCGCGCTGGGCCAACTCTGGTTCGGGGCCCTGCTGGTGACCGCGTACGGCGCGGGGCTGGCCCTCACGCTGGTGGCGGTCGGCGTCCTGCTGGTCCACGTGGGCGGACGGCTGGCCCACCGCCTCACGGGGACGGGCCGCTACGCCCGGCTCCTCGGCGCCCTGCACCGCACGGCCCCCACGGGAACGGCCGTCCTCGTCGTCGTGCTCGGCGCGGCGCTCGCGGCCCGCGCGCTGGTCACGGTGTGAGGACGCCCGCGACGGTGGCCGTCACCGCGCGGCGCACCGTCTCCGGGTCCGGCGGGCCGCTCTCGCGGTCGGCGAAGAGCAGGTGACCGGCGCCGATGAGGGCGGGCGCGAGCGCGTCGGGGTCGGCGCCGTCCGCGACGCGGCCCCGCTCGCGCTCGGCGCCGAGGTACGCGGCGATCATGGCCGTGGCCTCGGTGAGGAGGGGGATGCCCGTCGGCGTGGTCCGGCGCAGCCGGGCGCGCAGGCCGTCCCGTGAGGTGACGAGGCCGACGATCCCGACGGCCACCGACTCGAACAGGTCCGCCAGCGCGTCCGCGAGGTTCCCCGTCACGGTGCCGGTCCCGGCGGCGGCCAGCAGGGCCGCCGTCTGCCCGTCGAGCCGGGCGACGCGGTCCCGCACCAGGGCGGCGAGGAAGTCGTCGAAGTCCTCGAAGTGCCGGTGCAGGACGCCCTTGGCGCAGCCCGCCTCGGTGGTGACGGCGCGGCTGGTCAGGGCGTTGGGCCCGTCCCGTACGAGGAGGCGTTCCGCGGCGTCGAAGAGTTGCCGGCGTGCGTCGCGCATGGCCACTCCGGTCGGCACCGCTTCCCTCTTCCCTCGCCGGTGGAACGGGCGTACGCCCACGATCTCGCTCCCGCCCACGGTACCGTCGGCGCCCCTCCGGAGCGCGGCCCGGTCAGTCCGCGTCCGCCCACAGCTCTCGCAAGGCCCCGTTGACCAGCGAGGGTTGCTGGGTGTGCGGGTAGAAGCCGGGGACGCGCAGGTGGCGGGCGGCGAGGGCGTCGGTCAGGGCGTCGGCCGCGGCCATCAGCGCCTCTCCGGCGTACTCGCGGTAGAGCGGCGGGGCGCCCGCCCAGTCGCCGGAGATCAGCAGGACGGGCCAGGGCGCGTCGCGTACGGGGCCGAGGGCCGGGTCGGCCTCCCAGACGCCGCGTTCGCCCATGGAGGTGCGGGCGGCGCGCAGCCGGGCGGGGGTCGGTTCGGGCGGTTCCATCCCGATGCCCTCGGTCGAGGCGCGCAGGAAGTCCGCGGGGGAGAGGTCCGGCGGCGGCCCCGGGGACCCGGCCACCCGCTCGTACAGCGCCCGTACCGGCGCGCGGTCCGCCGCGACGCGGAAGACCGCGGGCTGGATCAGGGCGAGGGAGCGGACCAGTTCGGGGCGGCGCCCGGCGGCGATCAGTGCCGCGAGGCCGCCGTTCGCGTGGCCGACGAGATGGGCGGGGCCGCCCGGGAGGCCCTCCAGGACCTCCACCAGATCGTCGGCGTCCTCCTCGAAGTCGCTGCGCTCCGTGTCGGGGCTCTGCCCGTAGCCGCGCCGGTCGGCCATCAGCAGGGGGCGCTCGCGCGCGAGTTCGCGCTGCGCCCCGAAGCCGTACCGCTCGTCGGTGGCCCAGGTGAGGATGCCGTGGACGAAGACGGCGGGCGCGCCCGCCCCGTTCCCGTCTTCCCACGCCGTGACGTGGAGCGGTTCTGTGACAGTCACTGTTGGTCGGCCGTCCCTTTCCGTCAGACCCCGTCAGACCCCGTCAGGCCTTGTCAGACCCCAGGTCGTCGCCGATCGTAGCGGGGCTTCCGACGCGCGGCGGGGCCCTGGTCCCGTACGGCTGACAGCTCGCGCACCGTCGCCATGTCGCTGAACGGGATCAGCCGGTCGCCGACGATCTGGTACGGCTCGCTGCCCTTCCCCGCGACCAGCACGATGTCGGCCGGCCCGGCGGCGGACAGGGCGAAGCCGATGGCGTCGCGGCGGTCGGCGATCCGCTCGAAGGGGGTGCCGGTGGCCGTGAGGCCCGGAACGATCTGGTCCATGATCGACTCCGGGTCCTCGCCACGGGGGTTGTCCGAGGTGAGCACGCACAGATCGGAGTGGGACCCGGCGATCTCGCCCATCCGGGCCCGCTTGGTGACGTCGCGGTCGCCTCCGCAGCCGAAGACCGTGATGACGCGGGCGGCGGCGAAGTCCCGGAGGGCGGCGAGCACCTTGTCCAGGGAGTCGGGCGAGTGCGCGTAGTCCACGATCACGGACACGCCCCGCGCCGCCTCGAAGCGTTCCAGCCGCCCGGGGACCGGGGGCATCTCGTCGAGCGCCGCCACCAGACCGGCCAGGTCGTGGCCGAGCACATGGCAAGCGGCCAGGGTGGCCAGGGCGTTGGCGACCGAGAACCTGCCGGGCACGGGGATCGCCGCCGGGTACTTGCGCCCGTCGTGGTGGAGCGTGAACCGCGTGCCGAAGGCGTCCATGTCCAGGTCGGTCGCCCGGTAGTCGGCCTCGGCGTCCAGCGCGTACGTACGGACCAGGCCCGGCATCATCGCCGGGATCAGCGCGCCGACCGGGTCGTCGGCGTTGACCACCGCGCGGCGGCAGAGCCCGTCGAAGAGCCGGAGTTTGGCGTCCCGGTAGTGCTCCATCGTGCCGTGGTCGTCCAGGTGGTCCTGGGTGAGGTTGGTGAAGACGCCCACGTCGAGGAAGGCGTGGTCGATCCGGTGGTTCAGCAGGCCCATCGAGGTGGCCTCCAGGACCACGGTGCCCACCTCGCGGTCGCGCATGTGCCCCAGCAGATACTGGAAGTCCGGCGACTCCGGGGTGGTCAGCACCGAGTGCGGCATCGGTATCCGCTCGTCCCCGATCCGGTTCCCGCCCGTCCCGATCACCCCCACTCTGCTGCCGCCGGCGCGGCGCAGCACGGACTCGACCATGGACGTGACGGACGTCTTCCCGTTGGTGCCGGTGACGGCCACCATGTCCATCGCCCGGCCGGGCTCCCCGTGGTAGCGCGAGGTGATCAGCGCCGCGGCCTTGCGGGCGTCGGCCACCCGCACGACGCAGGCGCCTTCCGCCGACGGCCATACCGCCGCGGGAAGACCGGGCGCCGGCTCCTCGACGAGCACCGCGACGGCGCCCCGCGCCAGCGCGGAACCGACGGCCCCGGGGCCGCCCTCGCGGTGCCCGGGCACCGCGATGAAGAGCGAACCCGGCGAGACGCGATGGGCGTCCAGGCACGCTCCCGCGGTGACCCTCGTCCCCGGATCGCCCAGAAGTACGTCGTGGTCGTGCCCGGCCAGCAAGTCGCTCAGTTTCACAGAGGTCCTCTCGGAGCGCGGCCGGGCCACCGACCGCCGGTCGGGCGCGGGCCGCAGGGAGATGGTGCGGGAGGGGGTGGTGCGGGAGGGGGATGGCGCGCGAGGTGCGGTGCGGTGCGGTTCAGGGGCGCGCGGTGTGCCGGGCCCTGCGCGGGCCCGTGGGGGAAAGTCGCCGGCCGTGAGGGGGCGCCGGCCGTGAAAGGTCGCTAGCCGTGGCCGTGCAGCGCGCGGCAGCGCGCCCGGGGCGCGTCGGGACCCCGCGAGTGAAGTGCCCGGACCGGGCTCTCCTTCACCGTATGCGTATGTCCCATACGGAGAGTGTACGCGCCGTGAGCCGCCACCCTGAACCAATGTTCTGAACCGATGTTCTGAACCTGCGTTCTGAACCGGTGTTCAAAAGTGTGTAGGGTGTCGCCCCATGGGACACCGTGAACAGCTCATGGCGGGCGCCAAGCGCTGCCTGGAGGAGCGCGGCTACGCACGCACGACCTCGCGCGACATCGCCGCCGCCGCGAACAACGCGCCGGTGGGGACGATCAATTACCACTACGGCTCGAAGGAGGCCCTGCTCAACGCGGCCCTGCTGGAGGTCGTCCACGAGTGGGGCGACCGGGTCTCGCACGCCGCCGGGACGGCCGACGAGCGGTACTGGCAGCGGGTCGCGGCCCCCGGCGACGAGGACCGCCCGGTGCTCGTCGCCGCGCTGGAGGCGCAGGCCGAGGCCGAGCGCACCCCCGAGATCCGGCGGCAGATCGCGGAGGCGTACGCGGGCGCGCGCGCCGCGCTCTCCGCCGAGCTGTACGGCATCGAGGACCCGGACGAGGCCCGTGCCGTGGGCTCCGTGCACATGGCGCTCACCGCCGGGCTCACCCAGCAGTGGCTGATCGACCCCGACAGCGCCCCCTCGGGAGCCGACGTGGTGCGCGCCCTGCGCGCGCTCGCGGACCACCTCGCCGACGGCTGACGGGAGGGGACGGTGTCCGAGCCCTTCGCCCACCTGCACGTCCACACCCAGTACTCGCTGCTCGACGGCGCGGCCCGGCTCTCCGACCTCTTCCGCGCCTGCGCCGACCTCGGCATGACGCACCTGGCCATGACCGACCACGGCAATCTGCACGGGGCCTACGACTTCTTCCACCGGGCCGCCGACGCGGGCATCACGCCCGTCATCGGCATCGAGGCGTACGTCGCGCCCGCCTCGCGCAGGCTGAAGCGGAAGGTCCAGTGGGGCCAGCCGCACCAGAAGCGGGACGACGTCTCCGGCTCCGGCGGCTATACGCACAAGACGCTCTGGGCCCGCAACGCGACGGGCCTGCACAATCTCTTCCGGCTCTCCTCCGACGCGTACGCCGAGGGCTGGCTGCAGAAGTGGCCGCGCATGGACAAGGAGAGCCTCGCCGAGTGGTCCGAGGGGCTGATCGCCTCCACCGGCTGCCCCTCGGGAGAGGTGCAGACGCGGCTGCGGCTCGGGCAGCCCGAGGAGGCCCTCCGGGCGGCGGCCGACTACCGGGACATCTTCGGGAAGGACTCCTACTTCCTGGAGCTGATGGACCACGGTCTCGGGATCGAGCGCCGCGTCCGCGACGGGCTCCTCGCCATCGGCCGCAGGCTCGGCATCCCGCCCCTGGTCACCAACGACTCGCACTACACCTACGCGCACGAGTCCGCGGCGCACGACGCGCTGCTGTGCATCCAGACGGGCAAGAGCCTCGCCGACCCGGACCGCTTCCGCTTCGACGGCTCGGGCTATCACCTGAAGTCCGCCGCGGAGATGTACGCGATCGACTCCTCGGAGGCCTGGCAGGAGGGCTGCCGCAACACGCTGCTCGTCGCCGAACGCGTCGAGACCGACGGCATGTTCACCAAGCGCGACCTGATGCCCCGCTTCGACGTGCCCGACGGGTACACGGAGGTCACCTGGTTCCGCGAGGAGGTCGCGCGCGGGCTGCGCCGCCGCTTCCCGGAGGGCGTGGGGGAGGAGTACGAGCGGCAGGCGGCGTACGAGATGGACGTGATCGTCCAGATGGGGTTCCCCGGCTACTTCCTCGTCGTCGCCGACTTCATCAACTGGGCGAAGGAGAACGGCGTCGCCGTCGGGCCCGGGCGCGGCTCGGCCGCCGGGTCCCTCGTCTCGTACGCGATGGGCATCACCGACCTCGACCCGCTCGCGCACGGGCTGATCTTCGAGCGGTTCCTCAACCCCGAGCGGGTCTCCATGCCGGACGTGGACATCGACTTCGACGAGCGCGGGCGCGTGGAGGTCATCCGGTACGTCACCGAGAAGTACGGCGCCGACAAGGTCGCGATGATCGGCACGTACGGCACGATCAAGGCCAAGAACGCGATCAAGGACTCGGCCCGGGTGCTCGGTTACCCGTACGCGATGGGCGACCGCATCACCAAGGCCATGCCCGCCGACGTGGGCGGCAAGGGGATCGACCTGTCCGGCATCACCGACCCCGCGCACCCCCGCCACGCGGAGGCGGGCGAGGTGCGGGCGCTGTACGAGAACGAGCCGGACGTGCGGAAGGTGATCGACACCGCGCGTGGCGTCGAGGGCCTGGTGCGGCAGATGGGCGTGCACGCGGCGGGCGTCATCATGTCCAGCGAGCCCGTCACCGACCACGTCCCGGTGTGGGTGCGGCACACCGACGGCGTGACGATCACGCAGTGGGACTACCCGAGCTGCGAGTCGCTCGGCCTGCTCAAGATGGACTTCCTCGGGCTGCGCAACCTCACCATCACCGACGACGCCGTCCGGATGATCCGCCGCACGAAGGGCGTCGACCTCGACCTGCTGTCGCTCCCGCTCGACGACGCCGCGACGTACGCGCTGTTCGGCAGGGGCGACACGCTCGGCGTCTTCCAGTTCGACGGCGGCGGCATGCGCTCGCTGCTGCGGCAGATGCGGCCCGACCACTTCGAGGACATCATCGCCGTCACCGCGCTCTACCGGCCCGGCCCGATGGGGATGAACTCGCACGTCAACTACGCCCTGCGCAAGCACGGCCAGCAGGAGATCACCCCGATCCACCCCGAGCTGGAGGAGCCCCTGCGCGACGTCCTCGGCCTCACCTACGGGCTGGTCGTCTACCAGGAGCAGGTGCAGAAGGCCGCGCAGGCCCTCGCGGGCTACTCGCTCGGCCAGGCCGACCTGCTGCGCCGCGCCATGGGCAAGAAGAAGGCCGAGGTCCTGGAGAAGGAGTTCGTGCCCTTCCGCGAGGGCTGCCGGGAGCGGGGCTACAGCGACGAGGCGATCCAGGCCGTGTGGGACGTGCTCGTGCCCTTCGCGGGATACGCATACAACAAGGCGCACGCGGCGGCGTACGCGCTCGTCTCGTACTGGACCGCGTATCTCAAGGCCAACTACCCCGCCGAGTACATGGCCGCGCTGCTCACCTCGGTCCGCGACGACAAGGACAAGTCGGCGGTCTACCTCAACGAGTGCCGCAAGATGGGCATCACCGTGCTGCCCCCGGACGTCAACGAGTCCGAGGCCGACTTCGTCTCACGCGACGACTCCACGGTCCTCTTCGGCCTCACGGCGGTCAGGAACGTCGGGCAGAACGTCGTGGACTCGGTGGTGAAGTGCCGGAAGGCGAAGGGGCGGTACGCCTCCTTCCCCGACTTCCTGGAGAAGGTCGAGGAGGTCGTCTGCAACAAGCGGACCGTCGAGTCCCTGGTCAAGGCCGGGGCCTTCGACGGCCTGGGCCACACCCGCAAGGGCCTCGCCGCGGCCTTCGAGCCGATGATCGACACGGTGGTGCGGGTCAAGCGGAAGGAGGCCGAGGGCCAGTTCGACCTGTTCGGTGACGGGGGCGGGGGCGGGGAGTCCGGGCCCGCCTTCGGCCTGGACGTCGCCTTCTCCCCCGAGGAGTGGGAGAAGCCGTATCTCCTCGCCCAGGAACGGGAGATGCTCGGGCTCTACGTCTCCGGCCACCCCCTCTTCGGCGTCGAGCACCTGCTCCGCGAGAAGGCCGATGCCGCGGTCTCCCAGCTCACGGGCGGCGACTTCGCGGACGGCGCCGTCGTCACCGTCGGCGGCATCGTCTCCGGGCTCCAGCGGAAGGTGACCAAGCAGGGCAGCCCCTGGGCCGTCGCCACCGTCGAGGACCTGGCGGGGTCGCTGGAGTGCATGTTCTTCCCCGCCACCTACCAGCTCGTGTCCACCCGGCTCACGGAGGACACGATCGTGCTGGTCACCGGCCGTCTCGACCGGCGCGAGGACGTGCCCCGGCTCGTCGCCACCGAGCTGGCCGTCCCGGACCTCGCGGAGGCCGGCGGGCACGCGCCCGTCCGGCTCCACCTCCGCGAGGCCCAGGTCACCCCGGAGTCGGTCCACGCGCTCAGGACCGTGCTGCGGGCACACCCGGGCCCCTCGGAGGTCCACCTCAGCGTGCGGGGCCGCACGAGGACGACGGTCTACCGTCTGGCCGACCACGTCACCGCGGGCCCCGCGCTGTGGGCGGACCTGAAGGTGGCGGTCGCCGTCAGCGCCGGTACGTGAGCCCGTAGCCGTACGGGAACAGCGGGCGCTTGCCGTCGCCGACGTTGACCGGCTGCTGCGCGGCGTCGCGCATCCAGCTCACCGGCAGCTTGCCGGTGGGCCGGTACGCGCCGAACAGCACGTCGGACACGCCGTTCCCCTCCGTTCCCGGCAGCCAGGAGGCCAGCAGCGCGTCCCAGCCGGGGAGCTGGTCCGCGATGTCCAGGGGCCGCCCGGAGACGAGCACGACGGCGACGGGCACGCCGGAGGACTTCAGCCGCTTCAGGGCGGCCAGGTCCTCGTCGTCGAGCCCCATGGCGCCGGGCCGGTCGCCCTCGAACTCGGCGTAGGGCTTCTCCCCGACGACGGCCACGGCGACGTCGTAACTCTTGTCGATGCCCTCGCCGTTCCGGTCGTACGTGACGTCCTTCGCGCGCTCCCGCATGCCCTCCAGGATCGTCGTCCCCGGGGTGATGTCGCCGCTCTGGCCCTGCCAGGTGATCGTCCAGCCGCCGGACTGGTTGCCGATGTCGTCGGCGTTCTTGCCCGCGACGAAGATCTTGCTCTTCCTCTTGAGCGGGAGGACGCCGTCGTCGTTCTTCAGCAGCGTCTGCGACGCGCGTACGGCCTGCCGGGCAAGGGCCCGGTGCTCGCCGGACCCGACATCATCGGTGCGGGACCGGTCGGTGAAGGGCCGCTCGAAGAGGCCGAGGCGGAACTTCTGGGCGAGGATGCGCCGGTTGGCGTCGTCCACGCGGGACATGGGGATGCGCCCGGCATCGACCTCCTCCCGGAGCAGGGTGAGGAACTTCTTGTAGTCGTTCGGCACCATCACCATGTCGATCCCGGCGTTGACGGCGGTCCGCACCTCCTCCCCGGTGAAGCCCTCCTCGCCGTCGAGCTGGTCGATCCCGGCCCAGTCGGAGACCACGAAGCCCTTGAAGCGCAGCTCCTTCTTGAGCACGTCGGAGATCAGGTACTTGTGCCCGTGCAGCTTCTGCCCGTTCCAACTGCTGAACGAGACCATGACGGAGCCGACGCCCTCCCGGACGGCCTTCCGGAACGGCGGCAGGTGCGTGGCACGCAGCTCCTTCTCGCTGATCCGGGTGTCGCCCTGGTCGTCGCCCCCCTCGGTACCGCCGTCCCCGACATAGTGCTTGGCGGTGGCCAGCACGCCGGGGTCGCCGAGCCGGTGCTGGAGCCCTTCGATCTCGGCGGCCCCGAGGACGGTGGGGAGCTGCGGGGTCTCGCCGTACGACTCGTACGTCCGTCCCCAGCGGTCGTTGCGGGCCACGCACAGGCACGGGGCGAAGTTCCAGTCGACGCCGGTCCCGGCCATCTCCTCCGCGGTCGTCCGCCCGATCCGCTCGGTGAGCCGGGCGTCGCGGGCCGCCCCGAGCCCGATGTGGTGCGGGAAGACCGTCGCGCCCTTGACGTTGTTGTGCCCGTGCACGGCGTCGGCCCCGTAGATCATGGGGATGCCGAGCCGCGTGCCGAGCGCGGTGCGCTGGAAGCTGTCGTACATGTCGGCCCAGGCGGCCGGCGTGTTCGTCGCCGGGGCCGATCCGCCGCCCGAGAGCACGGAGCCGATCCCGTACTTCGCCAGGTCCTCCTGCTGAGGGGCGAGCGCCCCCCGCTCGGCCTGCGTCATCTGCCCGAGCTTCTCGTCGAGCGTCATCCGCGACAACAGGTCGCCCACGCGCGCCTCGGTGGGCAGCCGGGCGTCCCTGTACGCGGGCCGCCCGCTGTCGGCCCCCGCGGGCGCCACCCCCACGGCCCCCGCGCACAACGCGAGCACGCCCACGCCGATCCCCAACCGGTACCGGATCCCTCGTCTCACGATCCCCTCCCAGGACGACGGCCACTGTCGCCGCACAAGCTAGAGGCGGACCGCCGTTCTGGGAACGCTCTCAACGGAGGTCTTCGGCGCGGCGCGAGGGGTGGGGAGAGGGGCGCCGGGCCGCCGCCGCGGAGGGGTCCGCGGCGGCGCCGGAGGACTACCGCGAGGTCACGACCCCGACGGGTGCGTCCAGGGCCTGAGCTTCTCCGGGTTCCGCATGGCCCAGAGGCGGTGGACGCGGCCGTCCGCGACATCGAACGCGATCACCGCCATGATGACGCCGTCCAGCTCGATCACCAGCCCGGCCTGGCCGTTGACCGTCCGCTCCACGAGGGTGAGCCCCGGCACCTTCCCGGCGATGTCGAGACAGCCCCGCGCGACCTGCTCGCCGCCCACGATGGGTTCGAGCACGGCGGTGACGAGCCCGCCGCTGTCGGCGACGGCCGTGGCCGCGGGGTCGAGGAGGCCGACGAGGGCCTCGATGTCCCGCTCCTCCCACGCCTTCTTGAACTCCCGTACGACCTCCGCGTGGCCCGGCGCCGTCGCCGTCCTGCTCTCCCCCTCCGCCCCGTCCGGCGCCGCCGTGTCCCGCGAGGACCGGACGCGGCGGCGGGCGGACGAGGCGAGCTGGCGGCACGCCGCCGGCGTACGGCCGACGATCCCGGCCACCTCGGTGAAGGAGAAGCGGAACACGTCGTGCAGCACGAACGCGACGCGCTCGGCCGGAGTCATCGAATCGAGGACGACGAGGAAGGCCATGCCCACCGACTCATCGAGCGTGACCCGGTCCGCCGGGTCGGCGGAGCCCTCGCCCGTGGGACCGGTGAGCCACTCCGTGCTCCCGGGCAGCGGCTCGGGCAGCCAGGCGCCCACATACCGTTCGCGCCGGGCGCGGGCCGAGCGGAGCTGGTCGAGGCAGATACGGCTCGCGACCCTCGTCAGCCAGGCGCCGGGGGAGTCGATGGCCGCCCGCTGCCGCGCGGACATCGCGTACCAGCGGGCGTACGTCTCCTGCACCACGTCCTCGGCGTCGGCCAGGGAGCCCAGCAGCCGGTAGGCGACGTTGGTGAGCTGCCGCCGCTCGCTCATGATCGCGCCCAGTCCGGGCTCGTGCGGGGTGGTCGTCATGTCGTGCAGCTCCTCGGTCGCGTGGTCCCTCATACAGACGACGAAACAGCCCGCCGCGTTGTGAGGTCCGGCACCCGGCCTGACGTTCGGGCATCCCGCCCCGTCGGGAGAGCACGACGACTCCGACGGAACGAGGAGAAAGCCATGAGCGAGCGGACGAGCGAGCGGACGGACGCGCGGACGGGCGAGCGGAAGGACCCGGAGAACGGGTTCCGGGACACCCTGGACCGTTTCGAGATCACCGTACTGACCGGCGAGTTCACGGACGCGGTCATGATGAAGGACTTCGACCGCCTCGCGGCGCTGTTCACCGAGGACGGCCAGGTGCGGATCCCGGCCGGCGGCATCGAGATGAAGGGCAGGGACGCGATCCGCGCCGGGGTCGAACGGCTCCAGGGCAACTGGGAGTTCTTCACCCAGACCACGCACCCCGGCACGGTCCGGCTGGAGGGCGACACCGCCACGGGGCGCGCGTACCTCGTGGAACTGGGCCGCTTCCGTGAAGGCGGCGCGCACCAGAACATCGCGATCTACCACGACCGCTACCGGCGCACCCCGGACGGCTGGCGGTTCACCAGCCGCGTCTACGAGCTGCGGTACGTCGACACCACCCCGCTGGCGGGCGGCCCGCCGCCGCGCGACGCCCACTGACCGGGGACCGCTGACGCACCCGGTGACCGTGCCGTCGTGGCGGCGGCGCCGGCGGTCGCCGGGTCGGCGCGCGCGGCCCGGGTTGGGGAAAGGTTCGCCCTGAGCCCTACCCGTCGTCACTTTCCTTCGCTACCGTCCCCGCCGTAACGCATCAATGGCATGCACACGAACCTTTGAGAGGCGGCGCGGTGAGCGAGGGCAGGGCGGACGAGGGCGAGGCCAACGAGGGAATGTCGCGGCGGCGCGTACTGGGGACGCTGGCCGCCGGGGCTGCCGGAGCCGCCGGAGCCGCGGCCGCGGGCTCGCTGCTGCCGCCCTCCCTCCAGTCGGCCATCGCCGCGCAGGCGGGCCAGGCCGGCCGTCCGGGCAAGGGCGGACTCGGCGAGATCCGGCACGTGGTGATCCTCATGCAGGAGAACCGGTCCTTCGACCACTACTTCGGCACCCTGCGCGGCGTCCGCGGCTACGCCGACCGCAACGCCGTCCGGCTGCCCACCGGCAAGAGCGTCTTCGAGCAGCCGGGAGCCCTCGGCGCGGGCACCGTCCTCCCCTTCTCCGTCCGCGAGGCCGCGGCGGCGCAGAAGCAGGAGGCGCAGTACATCAGCGACCTCGACCACGGCTGGGAGGGCGGTTCCTCCGCCTGGCACAAGGGCTGGATGGACAACTGGGTCACCGCCAAGACCGCCTCGACGATGGCGCACTACGACCGGAAGGACATCCCGCTCCAGTACGAGCTGGCCGACACCTTCACGATCTGCGACGCCTACCACTCCTCCATCCACAGCTCCACCAGCCCCAACCGCAACCATCTCGTCAGCGGCTGGACCGGCTTCGAGCCGGGCACGGAGAAGCGGGCCGTCGGCAACGACGCGTACGAGGAGGACACCCACCCCGGCTACTCCTGGAAGACCTACGCCGAGCGGCTGGAGGAGGCCGGGCACTCCTGGAAGGTCTACCAGGAGTGGGACAACTTCACGGACAACAACCTGGAGTTCTTCGCCTCCTTCAAGGCCGTGGGGAAGAAGGCGCTCGCGAAGGTCGACGGCGCCGAGAACATGACCGCCTTCTACAAGAAGATGGCCGAGGCCCCCGACGAGGACTGGCGCAAGCTGCTGCTCGCCAAGCTGGACGAGGGCCTGGCCGCGCTCAGCGAGAGCGAGCGGCGCCTCTTCGACCGTGCCCTCTTCCGGGGGAAGCCGGGCTCGACGGCCGAGGCGTTCGCGCGGGATGTCGACGCGGGCGAGCTGCCCGAGGTCAGCTATCTCGTCCCGTCCGCGCTGGAGTGCGAACACCCGGGCGCGTCCTCGCCCATCCAGAGCGCCGCGTTCGTCTACAAGGTGCTGGACGCCCTCGGCCGTAACCCGGAGACCTGGCGGCACACGGCCCTCTTCCTCACCTTCGACGAGAACGACGGCTACTTCGACCACGTCCCGCCGCCCGTGCCCCCGCAGGGCACCGCGTCCGAGGAGTGGCAGGGCAGCCCGACCGGGCTCGGGATGCGGGTGCCGATGACCGTCATCTCGCCCTGGACCGTGGGCGGCTACGTCTGCTCGCAGGTCTTCGACCACACCTCGGTCATCCAGTTCCTGGAGAAGTGGACCGGGGTGCGCGAGCCCAACATCACCGCCTGGCGGCGCGCGGTCACCGGCGACCTCACCGCCGCGTTCGACTTCTCCCGGGCCAGGGCCCAGCCCCGTACGGAGAAGCCCGGCGAGATCCCGCCCTTCAAGGAGCGGTGGAAGCCTCAGCCGCCGAAGGAGCAGCGCATGCCCGAGCAGGAGCACGGCACCCGCCCGGCCCGCGCCCTCCCGTACCAGCCCGACGCGTACGGCGCCTACGACGGCAAGGACGCCTTCCGTCTCACCCTGCGCAACGGCGGCAGGGAGAGCGCGCACTTCGCGCTCCTCCCGTACGCGGGCGAGTACGCCACGCCCCGCCACCACGACGTCGGCGCCGGGGACGAGGCCGAGGTGACCGTGCCGGTCGAGGACGGGGCCTACGACCTCGTGCTGACCGGGCCCAACGGCTTCCGCCGCGAGTTCGCCGGGAAGTCCGGCGGAGCCGCCGCGGCCGTCGAGGTGACCAGCCGCGTCGGCGCCCGCCGCCGCGAGCTGCACCTGACCGTGGCCAACCACGGCGACCGGACGCTGACCTTCCGGCTGGAGCCCCTCGCGTACACGGACGCCGCGCCCCGCGCGATCCGGGTCGCCGCGGGCGGCACCCGGACGGTGACGCACCGCACGGCCGGGGCACAAGGCTGGTACGACCTCGCCCTCACGACGGACACGGACGACTCCTTCAGGCGTCGCCTGATGGGGCACATCGAGAACGGAGAGGAGTCCGTGACCGGCTGAGACGCGAGGGGCACAGCGGGGGCGAGTTCCCGGCGAACCGGTACGGAGTTCCGCTCGGCGACACCTTGTGGCTATTGCCACAAAGGTCTCAAAGGATCTCCCGACGATGGCACTCTGCACGGAAACCGGAATCCCCGTCCCCGCGCACGGCCCCGCCCGCACTCCCGGGTGTGCTCGGCGCAGCACTACCCGGGAAGCAGGCGACCGCCCGTGACCGCTCTCGCTCGATGGTGTCTGAGGCACCGCGCCGTCGTCCTGGTGCTCTGGTTCGTGGCCCTCGCCGGCACAGCGGCGGCGGCAGCCGTCACCGGCAGCGCGTACTCGAACGACTACGAGGCGCCCGGCACCGAGTCCGGACACGCGGCCGAGCGGCTGGAGAGCGCCTTCCCGGACCGCAGCGGCGACAGCGACACCCTCGTGTGGCACACCGACAAGGGCACCGTGCGCGCCGCCGCCGTCGAGAGCCGCATGACGGACGCGCTGCGCGAGGTCGAGAGCCTGCCCGGCGTCGCCTCCGTACGCGGCCCCTACGGGACCGAGGGCGAGGCCCAGATCAGCGAGGACGGCCGTACGGCCTACGCCTCGGTCGCCTTCGACGCGCCCGCCGACGAGCTGAGCGTGGACGAGGTCCGGCACGTCGTGGACGCCGCACACGCCGCCGAGGGCGACGTCGAAGGGCTCCAGGTCGAGGCCGGGGGAGCGGGCGTCGCGCTCACCGAGGCGCCGAAGGCGCAGCTCGCCGAGGTCATCGGGCTCGCGGTCGCGGCCGTCGTGCTCTTCCTGGCCTTCGGCTCGCTCGCGGCCACCGCGCTGCCGCTGATCACCGCCGTCGTCGCCGTCGGCACCGCCGCCTCCGGCATAGGGCTGCTGAGCCAGGCCATGACCGTCGCCGACTTCGCCCCCATGCTCGGCATGCTCATCGGCCTCGGCGTCGGCATCGACTACGCGCTCTTCATCGTCACCCGGCACCGCAAGGGCCTCAGAGCCGGGCTCCCGGTCGGGGAGGCGGCCGAGCGCGCCATCGCCCACTCGGGCCGCGCCGTGGTCTTCGCCGGGGCCACCGTCTGCATCGCGCTGCTGGGCATGCTCATCCTCCGGCTCAGCTTCCTCAACGGCGTCGCGCTCGCCGCCTCGCTCACCGTCGTCCTCACCGTCGCGGCCTCCGTCACCCTGCTCCCCGCGCTGCTCGGCGTCATCGGCACCCGCGCCCTGGGACGCCGCGAGCGGCGGCGACTCCGGGAGGAGGGGCCGCGCCCGGAGCGGCCCACGGGCTTCGCCGTGCGCTGGTCGGCGTTCGTCGAGCGGCACCCCAAGCTCCTCGGCGTCTGCGCCATCGCGCTGATGACGGTCCTCGCGCTGCCCACCCTGGGCCTCCACCTGGGCACCTCCGACCAGGGCAACAACCCCTCGGCCAGCACCACCCGGCAGGCGTACGACCTGCTCGCGGACGGTTTCGGGCCGGGCACGAACGGGCCGCTCACCCTCGTCGGCGAGCTGGACGGCGCGGGCGACCGGCTCGCCTTCGACGAGCTCCCAAAGACGCTGCGGGAGACCCCCGGCGTCGCCCACGTCAGCGGGCCCGAGTTCAACGGCAGCGGCGACACCGGCGTGATCACCGTCGTCCCCGACAGCTCCCCGCAGTCCCAGGACACCTCCGCCCTCGTCGACCGGCTGCGCGGCGAGGTCCTGCCCGACACCGAGCACGGCACCACGCTCGACGTCCACGTCGGCGGCATGACCGCCAGTTACGACGACTTCGCGGACGTCATCATCGGCAAGCTGCCGCTCTTCGTCGGCGTCGTCATCGGGCTGGGCTGCCTGCTGCTGCTCCTCGCCTTCCGCAGCGTCGGCATCCCGCTCAAGGCCGCCGCGATGAACGTCGCCGCCGTGGCCGCCGCCTTCGGCGTCGTCGTCGCCGTCTTCCAGTGGGGCTGGGGCAGCGAGCTGCTCGGCCTGGGCAGCGCGGGCCCGATCGAGCCGTTCCTCCCCGTGATCATGGTCTCGGTGCTCTTCGGGCTCTCGATGGACTACCAGGTGTTCCTGGTCAGCCGCATGTACGAGGAATGGCGGCTGACCGGCGACAACCGCAGATCCGTCCGCGTGGGCCTCTCGGAGACCAGCCGCGTGATCAACTCGGCGGCCGTCATCATGATCGCCGTCTTCGGCGCCTTCGTGCTCAGCGGCGACCGGATCATCGCCATGTTCGGCATCGCGCTCGCCGCCGCCGTCGCGCTCGACGCGTTCGTGCTGCGCACGCTGCTCGTCCCCGCGCTGATGCACATGCTGGGCGGCGCCAACTGGTGGCTCCCCGGCTGGCTGGAGCGCCGGCTGCCGCGGCTGAGCATCGAGCCGCCGGAGGAGCCGGTGAGGGAGCCGGTGAGCGGTCCCGAGGAGTCCTCGGTGACCATCGCCGGGCCGCGCACGCCGTCTCTCATCGGACTCTCAGAATCGGCCCCTACGGTGACGCCCCATGGCTACCGAGAGCGACACGAAGACTAAGACCGAGACCGACCTGGACAAGGAGCCGGAGGACACCGCCCCGGTCTCCGAGGAGCCGGAGACCACCGGGACCGAGGCGGACGAGGAGACCCCGGCCGCCGAGACCGGCGAGACGGGCGAGACCGGCGAGCAGAGCGAAACCGGCGAGCAGAGCGAGCCCGCCGAGAAGAGCGCGTCCGGCTGGGGCTTCGGCGCCGGAGCCGTCGTCAGCGCCGGGCTGGGCCTCGCCTCCGTGATGGGCACGCCGCTCAGCGAGATGTTCCGCGAGCGCAAGCAGCTCATCGGCCAGATCGAGAGCAGCTCCCAGCAGGGCGGCGGGGGCGACGCCGTCAACGCCGTCTACGGCGCCCCCTGGCACGCCACCGCGATGATCAACGGGATCTTCGCGGTGCTCGCCGTGGTCGTCGGCGGCGTCCTGCTCGCCGCCCTCGCCAACAGGACCGGCGGTCGCACCTGGGTCAAGGCCGTCTGCGCCGGAGGCCTCGTCCTGGGCGTCATCGGCCTGCTCGTCGCGGGCGGCATGTACTTCGACCTCTTCGCGTCGCAGCCCGACGCGCCGGCCCCCCAGCCCCAGATGCCCGCGCAGTAGGACGCGGAGCGGACCGTAAGGCGGCACCGGCCTCTTCGTAAGGCTTCCCGAGGCCCAGGACGAGGCAGTTGCCCGATGTGGGACCCCCTCCTCAGCGAGGAGCGTGAGCGGTGGAAAGACGCTCGCACTCCACGCCACGGAGGGGACCCGCATGCTGTACGACGACGAGATCCACCGCATCCGCCTGACCACCCTGCGCCGGGAGGCGGAGGAGGACCGGCTCGCCCGGCTCGCCGCCCGGGCCCGGAGGGCGAAGGGCCGCCGCCGGCGCCCGCTCGCCCGGAAGCGGCGCTGGACCGGGTGAGATGCTGGAGGACGTGCCCCAGCAGACCGCCGTCAGCCCCGTCTTCGTCGGCCGCGCCGCCGAACTCGCCACGCTCACCGAGGCGCTGGACCTCGCATGCCGCGGCGAGGGGCCGCAGCGGCTGATGATCGGCGGCGAGGCGGGCGTCGGCAAGACCCGGCTGCTGCGGGAGTTCCTGGACCGGGCGCGCGCGACCGGCGCGGTCACCGCCGTCGGCGGCTGCCTCGAACTGGGCGCCGACGGCCTCCCGTTCGCCCCCGTCACCACCGCGCTGCGCGGCCTCCACCGCGAGCTGGGCGGCGCGGAGCTGACCGCAGCGAGCGCCGGGCGCGCGGCCGAACTCGCCCGGCTCCTCCCCGACCTCGCGCCGCCCCCACGGGGAGACGCGGCGGCCGGCTCGGCGTACGAGGAGGAGGACGGCGGCCGGGCCCGGCTCTTCGAGCTGACGGCCCAGTTCCTCGAACGCCTCGCCGCCCCGCGCACCGTGGTCCTCGCGCTGGAGGACCTCCAGTGGGCCGACCGCTCCACCCGCGAGCTGTTCGGCTACCTCTGCCGCTCCCTGCGCCCCTCCCGGCTCGTCCTCCTCGCCACCTACCGCACCGACGACATCCACCGCCGCCACCCCCTGCGCCCCTTCCTCGCCGAGCAGGACCGGCTGCGCACCGTGCGGCGCGTCGAGGTGCCCCGGCTCACGCGCGCCGAGACCCGCGCCCAGATCGCGGGCATCCAGGGCGTCACCGAACCCGAGAACGGGCTGGTGGACAGGGTCTTCCGGCGCTCGGAGGGCATCCCGTTCTTCGTCGAGGAGCTGACCGAGTCGAGCGCCGGAGCGGACGGGGAAGGCGGGGAGGCGCGCGGGGAAGCGGCCGGGGGCATCAGCGCCTCCCTCCGCGACCTGCTGCTCGTCCGCGTCGAGGCGCTGCCCGAGCCCGCGCAGGAGGTGGTGCGCCTCGCGGCGGGCGGCGGCTCGGCCGTCGAGCACGCCCTGCTCGGTGCCGTCGCGGGCCTCCCCGAGGAGGCGCTGCTCGACGCGCTGCGCGCCGCCGTCGGCGGGCACGTCCTCCAGCCCACCGGCAGCGGCCGGGGCTACTGCTTCCGGCACGCCCTGCTGCGCGAGGCCGTCTCCGACGACCTGCTCCCCGGCGAGGCCGCCCGGATCAGCCGCCGCTACGCGACGGAGCTGGAGGCCGACCCCGCGCTCGTACCGGAGGAGGAGCGCGCGACGCGCCTCGCGCACTACTGGTACCGGGGCGGCGACGCGGCCAAGGCGCTGCCCGCCGTGCTCGCCGCGTCCGTCGAGGCGCGCGGCAGGCACGCGTACGCCGAGGAGCACCAGCTCCTGGAGCGCGCCGTCGAGCTGTGGGACCGCGTGCCCGACGCGACGCGCGACGCGCTGCCGCCGATCACCCACCCCCGCACCTACCCCGCGCCGCTCGCCCCGGAGGGTCCCGAGGGCGGCCCGCCGCACCTCGTGGACGTGCTCGCCGAGGCCGTCGTCGCGGCCCGTACGGGCGGCGAGGCCGAGCGCGCCCTCGCCCTGGCCAGGCGCGCCCTCGCGCTGCTGGACGAGCGGCAGGACCCGCTGCGCTGCGCCTGGTTCTGGGGCAAGCGCGCCCTGCTGACCGAGGACCTGGGCAGGGGCGACGGCTGGCGGGAGAGCGTACGGGCGCAGGAGCTGGTGCGCGGCCTGCCGCCGTCCGCCGTCCACGCCGAGGTGCTCGCCAACGCCGCCGCCTGGGGCGTGCGCCACCGCCCGGGCCGCAGCGCGCTCGCCCTGGCCGTACGCGCGGCCGAGCTGGCCCGCGTCGTCGGCGCGACCGCGATCGGGCTCCAGGCCCGCATCAGCCTCGGCACGCTGCTGGCCGGATCCGGGGACGTCGAGGGCGGGCTCTCCGAGATCACCGGGGCCAGGGACGAGGCCGCGCGGGCGGGCGTCTCGGGCGTACGGACGCTCGCGGCAGTCAACATCGCCGTCGAGCTGGAGACGGCGGGCCGCTCCGCCGAGTCCGCCGCTGAGGCCGCGCACGCCGCCCGCCTCGCCGCCGAGCGCGGCCGCCCCAACTACCTCGCCGCCTCCCACGCGGCCCGCGCCGAGGCCCTGCACTCCCTGGGCCGCTGGGAGGAGGCGGCCCACAGCGCGGAGCAGGCCCGCACCGCCGCGCGCTCCGCCGACGTCCTCGCCTACGCCGCGCTCGTACGGGCCTGGCTCGCCCGGACCACGGGCGACACGGCGGCGCTGGCGGACGCCGTGGAGACCGTCGGCGCCGTGGTGGACGCCGGACAGACCCGGGCTTCGGTGCGCGAACCGCACAAGACCGTCCGGCTGCGGCTCGCCGCCATGGCCCTCGCCGCCGGGAACGGGGACCTCGACGGCGCCCGGGCCGAGCTGGAGCGCGCGCTGGACGACGGCTTCCCGCCCGGCACGCACCGCTTCGCCTGGCCGCTGCTGCACGCGGCGGCGGCGCACGAGTCCCGGGCCCGCGGCCTGCCCGCCGCCGAGCCCGGCCGCCCCGGGGTCCTGGAGCGCGTGCGCCACGCGGCCCGCCACCTGCCGCGCCTCGCGCCCGTGTGGGAGGCGTACGCACTGCTCGTCGACGCGGAGCTGACACGGGCCGAGGGGCGGGCCGACCCGGCGAGATGGGCGGAGGCCACGGCGGCGTTCGCACCGCTGGAGCGGCCGTACGAACTGGCGCTCGCCCGGCAGGGTCAGGCCGAGGCCCTGGTGACGGACGCCGGGGGAGGGCGGCCGGAGAGCGCGGAGCTGCTCGCCCTCGCGCACACGACAGCCGTACGGCTCGGGGCCGGGCCGCTGCGCGCGGAGGCCGAGCAGCTCGCGCTCCGCGCGCGGATCACGCTGGAGGAAGCAGGGGGAGGGGAAGAGGGAAAGGGAGAGAAGCCGCAGGGCGGAGAGGCCCCGGCGGACGCCTTCAGGCTCACCCGGCGCGAGCGGGACGTGCTCGCGCTGGTCTCCGAGGGGCGCAGCAACCGGCAGATCGCCGAGCGGCTCCACATCTCCCCGAAGACGGCGAGCGTCCACGTCTCCCGCATCCTCGCCAAGCTCGGCGTCGCGGGCCGGGGCGAGGCGGCGGCGATGGCCTTCCGGCTGCGCCTGCTCGGCCCGGACGGTGAGGTCAGTCCTCCCGGGGCGCGGACGGGCGGATGAGCACCTTCCCGGAGGAGAGGTCTATGGGCCCCGCGGCCGGGTCCGCGTTCCCCGCTTCCACCCGGGTGTGCTCCAGCCGCTGCCGCTCGTCGTCCGCGTGCCGCTGACTCGGCGCGAACAGCTCCTGCGCGAGGTTGAACACCTGACCGCCTCCTAGCTAGGTCACCTTCAGCCGGAGGAGACGGTCGTCCCCCTTCTCCGGCGTCCCGCGCGAGTCCGTCTCGCTCGTCACCAGCCACAGTCCGCCGGCGCCGTCAGGGACAACGCTGCGCAGCCGCCCGTACTTCCCCTCCAGGAACGCCTGGGGCTCCGCGGAAGGTTCCGTGCCCTTCAGGGGAATCCGCCACAGCCGCTCCCCGCGCAGGCCCGCCATCCACACCGAGCCCTTGGCGACGGCCAGGCCGCTGGGCGAGGAATCGGCGGGCTTCCACTGTTCGACCGGGTCGGTGAACCCCTTCTCCCCGGCCTTGCCCTCGGCGTCGGGCCAGCCGTAGTTCTTGCCGGGCCCGATCAGGTTCAGCTCGTCCCAGGTGTCCTGGCCGAACTCCGAGGCCCACAGCCGGTTCTCCTCGTCCCAGTCCAGGCCCTGGACATTGCGGTGGCCGTAGGAGTAGACGACGGTGTCCCGCTCGGGGTTGCCCTGGCCCGGTGGCTCGCCGTCGGGCGTCATCCGGAGGATCTTGCCGCCGAGGGAGTCCTTGTCCTGCGAGAGGCCGCCCTCGCCGGACTCGCCCGTGCCCGCGTAGAGCATCTTGTCGGGGCCGAACGCGATCCGGCCCCCGTTGTGGATCGTGCCCTTCGGGATGCCCTTGAGCAGCACGTCGGGGGCGCCGAGCTGACTGCCCTTGTCCTTCTTCGCGTCGTAGAGCATCCGCACGATGCGGTTGTCGGACTCGGTGGTGAAGTACGCGTACACCATCTTGTCGTTGTCGGCGGGCACCGCGAGCCCCAGCAGACCGCCCTCGCCGCCCGGCGAGACGCCCGGCACGGTGCCCAGCTCGGTCTTCTTCCCGCTGTCCGCGTCGACGCGGAAGATCTTCCCGGTGTCGCGCGAGGCGACCAGCAGGTCGCCGCCGGAGAGCCGCGCCAGCCCCCACGGCGACTTGAGCCCGGTGGCGACCGTCTTGACGACCTTCACCGAGCCCTTCGCGGGCGGCGCGGTCGCGGTGCTGTCGCCGTCGCCGGAGGAGGAGCCGGACGGCTTCGAGGTCCCGGGGCGCGGCGCGTCACCCCCGCCGTCACCGTCCGAGGAACACCCGCTGACCAGCAGCGCCGTGGCGATGACGGCCACGCCCCCGAGCCGGGCCGGTGTCCTGGTGCTACGTCCCACGATGAGGCCCCTTCTCCGCGTACGCCACGTGACTGGCCCCCAATTGTGCCCTCTGGGGAGCGCACCGAAGGGGCGCGGGGAACCGCGCGGGCGACCGGGGCGGGCCTACTCCCAGGAACCCCGCGCCCGCGGCAGGGCGGCGATCTCCGTCAGATCCTCGGCGGTGAGGACGAGATCGGCGGCGGCCCCGTTCTCGTGCACCCAGTGGACCTTCTTCGTGCCGGGCACGGGAACGACGTGCGGCCCCTGGGCCAGCAGCCACGCCAGCGCGACCTGCGCCGGGGTCGCGTTCCCGTGCCGCCGCGCGACCCTGCGCAGACCGGCCACGATCGGCTGGTTCGCGGCCATCATCTCCGCGGTGAAGCGCGGGTGCCGCGCCCGTACGTCGTCGCGCTCGAAGCCGCCGCCCGTCGTCAGCGTGCCCGTCAGATAGCCGTTGCCCAGCGGCATCGCGGCGAGGAAGCCCACGCCCCGCGCCTCGCACCACGGCAGCAGGATCTCCAGCGCCTCCCGCGACCAGACCGACAGCTCGGCCTGCACCCCGCTCACGGGAAACACCTGCTGCACCCGTTCGAGCTGCCGTATCGTCGCCTCGTGCATCCCGGAGCCCGCGCGCCGGTCGGCGCGGGCGCCGACCGCGGAGCAGCCCAGTGCCCGCACCTTGCCCGCCGACACCAGTTCGGCCATCGCGCCCCAGGTCTCCTCGACCGGGACCTCGGGGTCGGCGCGGTGGAGCTGGTAGAGGTCGATCACGTCGGTCTGGAGGCGCCGCAGCGAGGCGTCGCAGGCCCGTTTCACGTAGGAGGGACGGCCGTTGGCGACGATGTGCTGCTCGCCCACGAGCAGCCCGCACTTCGTGGAGACGAACGCGTCCCGGCGCCGCTCCTTCAGCACCCTGCCGATCAGCAGCTCGTTGGTGAACGGGCCGTACATGTCGGCCGTGTCGAGCAGCGTCATGCCCGAGTCGAGGGCGGCGTGCACCGCCCGTACGGACTCCTCCCCCCGCTGTTCGGAGGTGGAGTACGCCCAGCTCATCGGCATGCACCCGAGCCCGACCGCGCCCACCCCGAGGGCTGTCGCACCGATTGTCCTGCGCTCCACCTGGACGAGACTCCCTCCTGGACCGCCCCCAAACTAGCGGGTGCCCCGGACGCCCCACGCACAGCCTCTGATCACGGTTAGCCTGAGGCCATGGCTGACGCGACAGAGATCTGGCTCCCCCTCGGCCCCGGCACCGTCGAGGGCCTGCCGGACTCCCTGACGTACCGGTACTGGGACGGCGAGGAGGAGTTCCCGGCGGACCCCGCGAACTGTGCTTTCTACGTCGTTCCCTATATGAAGGGGCCCGAGATCTCCGTACGTCCCCTGGAGCGGATGACGGGCCTGCGGGTCGTCCAGACGCTGACCGCGGGGATCGATCACCTCGTTCCCGCCATCCCGCGCCTCCCCGCCGGAACCCGGGTGTGCAACGCCCGGGGTGTGCACGACGCGAGCACCGCCGAGCTGGCCCTCGCGCTCACCCTCGCCTCCCTGCGTCACCTCCCGGAATCCGTCAGGGCGCAGGAGCACGGGGAGTGGGCGCCCGGCGTGCACCAGGCGCTCGCGGACAAGCACGTGCTGATCGTCGGTCACGGGTCGATCGGGAGCGCCGTCGAGGAGCGCCTGCGCCCCTTCGAGGTCGGCACCGTGCACCGCGTCGCGCGCTCCGCGCGGACCGCCCCGCACGGTCCCGTGCACGCCCTCGAAGACCTCGAACGGCTGCTTCCGCTCGCCGACGTGGTGATCCTCACGGTGCCGCTGACCGACGCGACGAGGGGCCTGGCGGACGCCCGCTTCCTGGGCCTCATGAAGGACGGGGCGCTGCTGGTCAACGTCGCGCGCGGGGGAGTGGTCGACACGGAGGCACTGGTGGCGGAGACCGCGCGGAACGGTCGGCTCCGGGCGGCGCTCGACGTGACGGATCCCGAGCCCCTCCCGAGGGCGCATCCGCTGTGGCGCGCGCCGGGCGTGCTGATCACCCCGCACGTCGGAGGCGCGACTTCCGCCTTCCTGCCGCGTGCCGGGCGACTGCTACGGGAGCAGTTGAAGCGCTGGGTGGCCGGTGAGCCGCTGGAACACGTGGTGGACGTGGCGTAGTCGCCGTAAACACTCCCAGGGCGTCAGAAGCCACGCTACGGATCCGTACGACTGCGCCCTGTGCCGAAGTGACCCCTTGCGGTTACGGTCTGTATTGGCACTATGTCCCTGAGTGACGAACCTGGTGTATCGTCCCGGCGGGGGGCGAAACCCGGACACGAGGGGGGCGACGGGCGAATGCACGATCAATGGACGAACTGCCGGATGCGGCACACGGATTGCCCAGCGCGGCACCCCAACCGCCGTGTGCGTCCCCCGCTTTCCGCCACGGGCGAGTGCGGCAGGCAGCGCAAGTACGAGAAGAAGCCCCCGTCCGTTCGGACGGCGCGATGAGTGCCCACGGAGCGGCCCCGCAGCGGGGCAGGTACTGGACCCAGCCCCGCCCCGCCGGATGCGGCACGGGCACAGGCACGGGCACCGGCGCGGGCACCGGCGTCGGCGCCCAGGGCGGCGGACGCGCGGGCATCCGCCCGCAGTTGATCCTCGCCGCCGTCTGCGCGGCGTACGCGGTGGGGGCGGCCCTCGGCTGGGGCTCCGAGACCCTCGCCCTGGTGATGGGCGACTTCGGG
The DNA here is from genome assembly GCF_039530985.1 of Streptomyces albiaxialis. Taxonomy (NCBI): domain Bacteria; kingdom Bacillati; phylum Actinomycetota; class Actinomycetes; order Kitasatosporales; family Streptomycetaceae; genus Streptomyces; species Streptomyces albiaxialis. The sequence goes on along the minus strand of NZ_BAAAPE010000022.1, from coordinate 80,106 downwards.
CTGAGCGCGGCCGCGCTCCTCGCCGCCGCCTCCTGTCTGTGGTACGCGCACACGCAGCGTGCCCGGCCCGACCGCCCCGGAGCGCGCGTCGACGGAAGCCGCCCGGCCTGGGTGCTGTTCGGCGTCTCGTCCCTGATGGCAGCGCTGGGCAACGCGGTCTGGGGGTGGTACGAGATCGTGCTGGGCGAGTTCGTGCCCCGGCCCTCCCTCGCGGACTTCTGCTTCCTGCTCTTCGCACCGCCGGCCATCATCGGCCTGCTGGTGCTCGCCAAGCGCCCCGTCACCCGGGCGGGCTGGGTCTGCCTCGGCCTCGACGCCTGGCTCATCGGCGGCTCGCTGCTGACCCTCTCCTGGTCCCTCGCGCTGGCCCACACGGCGTACTGGCAGGGCGACTCGGTCGCCAGGGCCGCGCTGAATCTGGCCTATCCGCTGCTGGACATCGTCCTGGTGAGCATGGTCCTCGCGCTGCACTTCCGGCGCTCCTCGGCCCACCGCAGCGCCATCAACACCGCGATCGGCGCCCTGGCGCTGACCGTGCTGTGCGACGCGCTGTTCACCTCCCCGATGCTCCGCGAGCGGTACGCGTCGGGCCAGTTGCTCGACGCGGGCTGGTTCGCCGGCTCGCTCCTGCTCGCGTACGCACCGTGGGTGGCCCGCCGTGAGGGCGACCCCGAGCCGCCCCGCGCCCCGGTGACCCCGGCCCGCGAGGCCGCCGCGCGCGGCGACCGTCCCAGCCGCCCCATCGCGGGCTCGCTGGCGGCCCTCACGCCGTATCTCGCCGCCGCCGTCTGCACGTTGGGGATCCTCTACAACTCGCTGGACGGCCGCGAGATCGACCGCGTGGTGCTCTTCACCGGCTGCGCCGTGGTGCTCGCGCTGGTCGTGCGGCAGGGCATCATGCTGCTCGACAACATCACGCTGACCCAGGAACTGGCCCAGAAGGAGAACCACTTCCGGTCCCTGGTCCAGGGCTCCAGCGACGTCATCATGATCACCGCGTCCACGGGCATACTGCGCTACGTCTCCCCGGCCGCGGCGGGGGTCTACGGGCGGGACGGCGACAAGCTCGTCGGCTCCGAGCTGGCCTCCCTCGTCCACCCCGAGGACCTCGGGCAGGTTCTGCACGAGCTGCGCCGCTTCCTGGCCAGCTCCCCCGAGCACGAGTCGTGTACGAGAATCGAGTGCCGCTTCCGGCACGGCGCGGGCCACTGGCTGAACATCGAGTCGACGGTCAACCGCTACCAGGGCGGCCTGATCTTCAACAGCCGGGACGTGACCGAACGCGTCCGCCTCCAGGCCCAGTTGCAGCACAACGCCTCGCACGACGCCCTCACCGACCTGCCCAACCGCGCCCTGTTCACCGACCGCGTGCGCCAGGCCCTCGGCGGGCGGCGCGGCACCGACGGCGGCACGGCCGTGCTCTTCATCGACCTCGACGGCTTCAAGGCCGTCAACGACACGGTGGGCCACCAGGCCGGGGACGAGCTGCTGGTGCACGCGGCACGGCGGCTGCGCGACTCCGTCCGCTCCGGCGACACAGCGGCCCGGCTCGGCGGCGACGAGTTCGCCGTGCTCATCCGCGGCGACGGCGACCCCGGCCAGGCCGACCCCGACCGCGAGCTGCGGATCCACGACATCGCCGACCGCCTCCGCCTCACCCTCTCCGACCCGTACCGGGTGGAGGGCACGGAAGTGCGGGTGGCCGCCTCCATCGGCATCGCCTTCGCCGAGCCCGGCATCTCGCCGACGGCCCTGATGCGCAACGCGGACCTGGCGATGTACCGCGCCAAGCAGGCGGGCAAGGCCCGCGTCGAGCTGTACGCGCCGCAGATGCAGGCCGAGGTGGTCAAGCGCGCCGAGCTGGCCCAGCGGCTGCGCAGCGCGCTGCACGACGGGGAGTTCGCGCTGCTGCACCAGCCGATCGTCGAGCTGGCGAGCGGCAAGGTCACCGCCGTCGCCGCCGAGGCGCGCTGGCGCTCGGCCCAGGGCATCCTCTTCACGCCCGCGGAGTTCCTGCGCACGGAGGGCGCCTCGGCGCGCGAGGCGCGCGCGGCCGGCACCGAGCGCGCCGCCGAGGTCAGCCGCTGGCTGCTGGAGGAGGCCGTGCAGCAGGCCGCCGCCCGGCAGCGCGCGGGATACGGGGCGCCGGTCACCGTCCGTATCCCGGCCCGGCGGCTCACCGAGCCCGGCATGGACCCGCGCAGCGTCGGCGCGCTGCTCGCCCGGCACGGCCTGGCGGCGGCCCCCGGCCCCTCCGGCACGGCGCTGAGCGCCCCCGCGGGCCCGCCCGCGCCGCCCGGAGCGCCGGGCGTGCTGATCCTGGAGCTGTCCGACAGCGACCCGCGCATCCCGCTGGACGAGCTGGAGCGGCGGCTGACCGCCCTGCGGCGGCTCGGCGTCGGCATCGCGCTCGACGGCTTCGGCAGCGGGTACGCGGCGATCTCCGCGCTCCGCAGGCTCCCCGTGGACATCCTCCGCCTCGACCGCGGCCTGGTCGACGGGATCGTGGAGTCCTCCCGGCAGCGCAAGATCACGGCGGGGCTGCTGCGCATCGCGGGCGACCTGGGCCTGGTCTCGGTGGCCGAGGGCGTGGACCTGCCCGAGCAGGCCACGGCGCTCCGCGAGATGGGCTGTACGCACGGCCAGGGCGCCGTCTTCTCCGGTCCGCTGGACGAGCACCGGCTGCGCCGCGCGCTCGCCCGCGGGGTCTATCCGGTGCCGGAGGCCGCGTCCCGCCAGCCGGGTGCGCAGGGCGGGGTCACCCATGGCAAGGCCCACAGCGAGGGGCACCCCGGGAGTCCGGCGGGCAGGTCCGTGGTGGTCGCGGGCGCGCTCCCGGTCCGGCAGGGCGGCGCCGCGGGGCCCGATCCCGTGACCCATCCCCCCTTGCGCTCAAATGCTGAGACGCCCGTCCCACCCACTTGACACCCAGGGCTTGACGGGGAGAGGGTCAATGCCATGCGCACCCGAATTCTCGTACTTGGAAAGCGCGTCGGCTGACCGGGGCTCACTCACGACCCCGCGACCACCAGCGGCGCGCTCCCCTCGCTTGCCTCCCGGCACGAGGGGTTTTTTGTTGCACCAGTGCTTGAGCCGACCCGCCTAGAACTGGCATCAACGGCACAAATCAACCCCTGAAACCACCCCACACGACGAGCGTCAACCCTCACTCTTCGAGAAGAGACAGCAGATGACCGAGCAGGCCACCGGGGCCCCCAAACCTCAGCCGAGGGCCCGCAGCGGCGGCGCCACGAATCCCGTGCCGGCCCAGCCCGCCACGCCGATCACAGGTGCCCAGTCCCTCATCCGTGCTCTTGAGGAGGTCGGCGCCGACACGGTATTCGGTATTCCCGGCGGCGCGATCCTTCCGGCGTACGACCCGATGATGGACTCGACCAAGGTCCGTCACGTGCTCGTCCGCCACGAGCAGGGCGCGGGCCACGCGGCCACCGGATACGCGCAGGCGACCGGCAAGGTCGGCGTCTGCATGGCCACCTCGGGCCCCGGCGCCACCAACCTCGTCACCCCCCTGGCCGACGCCCACATGGACTCCGTCCCGCTCGTCGCGATCACGGGCCAGGTGGCCTCCGGCCTGATCGGCACGGACGGCTTCCAGGAAGCCGACATCTGCGGCATCTCGATGCCCGTCACGAAGCACAACTTCCTGGTCAGAGACCCGGACGACATCCCGAAGACCATCGCCGAGGCGTTCCACATCGCCTCCACGGGACGCCCGGGGCCCGTCGTCGTCGACATCGCCAAGGACGCGCTCCAGGGGAAGACCACTTTCCGGTGGCCCCCGCAGACCGACCTGCCCGGCTACCGCCCGGTGACCAAGCCGCACGGCAAGCAGATCCGCGAGGCGGCCCGGCTGATCGCCGAGGCCGAGCGCCCGGTGCTGTACGTCGGCGGCGGCGTCCTCAAGGCGCACGCCACCGCGGAGCTGAAGGTCCTCGCGGAGCTGACCGGCGCCCCCGTCACCACCACCCTGATGGGCATCGGCGCCTTCCCCGACAGCCACCCGCAGCACCTGGGCATGCCCGGCATGCACGGCACCGTCGCCGCCGTGACCTCCCTGCAGAAGGCGGACCTGATCGTCGCCCTCGGCGCCCGGTTCGACGACCGCGTCACCGGCAAGCTCGACTCCTTCGCGCCGTACGCCAAGATCGTGCACGCGGACATCGACCCGGCCGAGATCGGCAAGAACCGCGCGGCCGACGTCCCGATCGTCGGCGACGCCCGCGAGGTCATCGCCGACCTCATCGTCGCCGTCCAGGGCGAGCTGGGGGAGGCCCGCGGCTCCGGTCACGGCGACGGCGGCGCGCGCCCGTACGCGGAGTGGTGGGCGCAGCTCGACCGCTGGCGCGAGACCTACCCGCTGGGGTACGACCTGCCGGAGGACGGCTCCCTCGCCCCGCAGCAGGTCATCCAGCGCATCGGCGAGCTGGCCCCGGACGACACGATCTTCGCGGCGGGCGTCGGCCAGCACCAGATGTGGGCCGCGCACTTCATCAAGTACGAGCGCCCGGCCACCTGGCTCAACTCCGGCGGCCTCGGCACGATGGGGTACGCCGTCCCGGCCGCGCTCGGCGCCAAGGTCGGTCGGCCCGACCGCCCGGTCTGGGCGATCGACGGCGACGGCTGCTTCCAGATGACGAACCAGGAGCTGGTCACCGCGGCCGTCAACGGGGTGCCGATGAAGGTCGCGATCATCAACAACGGCGCGCTGGGCATGGTCCGCCAGTGGCAGACGCTCTTCTACAACGAGCGCTACTCCAACACCAAGCTGCACGACGGCGAGGCGGGCGAGCCCCACAAGGGCACCCGTGTCCCGGACTTCGTGAAGCTCGCCGAGGCCATGGGCTGCGTCGGCATCCGCTGCGAGGACCCCGCGCAGCTCGACGCGGTCATCGAGAAGGCCAACTCCATCAACGACCGCCCCGTCGTCGTGGACTTCATCGTCCACGAGGACGCGATGGTCTGGCCGATGGTCGCGGCCGGCACCTCCAACGACGAGGTCATGGCGGCGCGCGGCGTCCGCCCCGACTTCGGCGACGGCGAAGAAGACTGAGGCAGGAGAGGGAAGTCACGATCATGTCCAAGCACACGCTCTCCGTGCTGGTGGAGAACACGCCCGGTATCCTGGCCCGTATCGCCGCGCTCTTCTCCCGCCGCGGGTTCAACATCGACTCGCTCGCCGTCGGCGTGACGGAGCACCCCGACATCTCACGCATCACCATCGTCGTGAACGTCGAGGACCTGCCCCTGGAGCAGGTCACCAAGCAGCTCAACAAGCTGGTCAACGTCCTGAAGATCGTCGAGCTGGAGCCCACCTCGGCGGTCCAGCGCGAACTCGTTCTGGTGAAGGTGCGGGCCGACAACGAGACCCGCTCCCAGATCGTGGAGATCGTCCAGCTCTTCCGCGCCAAGACCGTCGACGTCTCGCCCGAGGCCGTCACGATCGAGGCCACCGGCAGCGGCGACAAGCTGGAGGCCATGCTGAAGATGCTGGAACCGTACGGCATCAAGGAACTGGTGCAGTCCGGCACGATCGCCATAGGGCGCGGCGCCCGCTCCATCACCGACAGGAGTCTGCGCGCGCTCGAGCGCTCCGCGTAATCCTGGGCACCCGCGCGCGACCCCCGAACCTTTCACCCCGCCCAGCCGTCATACGTTGGGCCGCACCATTCAGACGCAAGGAGATTTCACCAGTGGCCGAGCTGTTCTACGACGACGACGCCGACCTGTCCATCATCCAGGGCCGCAAGGTCGCGGTTCTCGGCTACGGCAGCCAGGGCCACGCCCACGCGCTGTCGCTCCGTGACTCGGGCGTCGACGTCCGGGTGGGCCTGCACGAGGGCTCGAAGTCCCGCGCCAAGGCCGAGGAGCAGGGCCTGCGCGTCACCACCCCGGCCGAGGCGGTCAAGGAAGCGACCGTGATCATGGTCCTGGTCCCGGACCCGGTCCAGGCCAGGGTCTACGAGGAGTCCATCGCCCCGAACCTCAAGGACGGCGACGCGCTGTTCTTCGGCCACGGCCTGAACATCCGCTACGACTTCATCAAGCCCCCGGCCAACGTCGACGTCTGCATGGTCGCCCCCAAGGGCCCGGGCCACCTGGTCCGCCGCCAGTACGAGGAGGGCCGCGGCGTGCCGTGCATCGTGGCCGTCGAGCAGGACGCGAGCGGCAACGGGTTCCCGCTCGCCCTCTCGTACGCCAAGGGCATCGGCGGCACCCGCGCGGGCGTCATCAAGACGACCTTCACCGAGGAGACCGAGACCGACCTCTTCGGCGAGCAGGCCGTGCTCTGCGGCGGCACCGCTGCGCTGGTCAAGGCCGGTTTCGAAACCCTGGTCGAGGCGGGGTACCAGCCGGAGATCGCCTACTTCGAGTGCCTCCACGAGCTGAAGCTGATCGTCGACCTCATGTACGAGGGCGGCCTGGAGAAGATGCGCTGGTCGGTCTCCGAGACCGCGGAGTGGGGCGACTACGTCTCGGGCCCGCGGGTGGTCAACGACCAGACCAAGGCCGAGATGAAGAAGATCCTCGCCGAGATCCAGGACGGCTCGTTCGCCCGTAACTGGATGGCCGAGTACAACGCGGGCCTGCCGAAGTACAACGAGTACAAGAAGGCCGACGAGAACCACCTGCTGGAGACCACAGGCAAGAAGCTCCGCTCCCTGATGAGCTGGGTGGACGAGGAGGCGTAAGCCCCCCGGCCCAGTCCGCGCCCGTACGCCCCGCCGGCCCCTTCCAAGATTCGGAAAGGGGCCGGTTCGGCGTCGCGAACGCGGATACACTGCACAAGCGCGCCCAGGCTCACAGCGTCGTGCGTCTGCCCTGCGCCTGCGGGGATGACCCCCCTCCACCGTCTGAAGACGGCCGTCGGGACGCGGCCCACTGCCCCCGCCGCAATGAGGCGCGCGCGGGGACGATCCGCCAGGACCTGGAGACTGGAGACCACGTGAGCAAGCCCAGCAAGCCCGCAGTTCTCATCGCCGAAGAACTCTCGCCCGCCACCGTCGACGCGCTCGGCCCGGACTTCGAGATCCGCCAGTGCGACGGGGCGAACCGCGCCGAGCTCCTTCCCGCCCTCGCTGACGTCGACGCCGTCCTGGTCCGCTCCGCGACCAAGATCGACGCCGAGGCGATCGCGGCGGCGAAGAAACTGAAGGTCGTCGCCCGCGCCGGGGTCGGCCTGGACAACGTGGACGTCCCCACCGCCACCAAGGCGGGCGTGATGGTGGTCAACGCGCCGACCTCCAACATCATCACCGCCGCCGAGCTGGCCTGCGGCCTGCTCATCGCCACCGCCCGGAACATCCCGCAGGCCAACGCCGCGCTGAAGAACGGCGAGTGGAAGCGGAGCAAGTACACCGGTGTCGAGCTGAGCGAGAAGACCCTCGGCGTCGTCGGCCTGGGCCGTATCGGCGTGCTCGTCGCCCAGCGGATGTCCGCCTTCGGCATGAAGGTCGTGGCCTACGACCCGTATGTGCAGCCCGCGCGGGCCGCGCAGATGGGCGTCAAGCTGCTGTCGCTGGACGAGCTGCTGGAGGTTTCCGACTTCATCACCGTCCACCTCCCCAAGACCCCCGAGACCCTCGGCCTCATCGGTGACGAGGCGCTGCACAAGGTCAAGCCCGAGGTCCGGATCGTGAACGCCGCGCGCGGCGGGATCGTGGACGAGGAGGCGCTCGCCTCCGCGATCAAGGAGGGCCGGGTCGCCGGCGCGGGCCTGGACGTCTACGCGTCGGAGCCCTGCACCGACTCCCCGCTCTTCGCCTTCGACCAGGTCGTCTGCACCCCGCACCTCGGCGCCTCCACCGGCGAGGCCCAGGAGAAGGCGGGCATCGCCGTCGCCAAGTCCGTGCGCCTCGCGCTCGCGGGCGAGCTGGTCCCGGACGCGGTCAACGTGCAGGGCGGTGTCATCGCCGAGGAGGTCCGCCCGGGCCTGCCGCTCGCGGAGAAGCTGGGCCGTATCTTCACCGCGCTCGCGGGCGAGGTCGCGGTCCGCCTCGACGTCGAGGTGTACGGCGAGATCACCCAGCACGACGTGAAGGTGCTCGAACTCTCCGCGCTCAAGGGCGTGTTCGAGGACGTCGTGGACGAGACGGTGTCGTATGTGAACGCGCCGCTGTTCGCGCAGGAGCGCGGCGTCGAGGTCCGGCTCACGACCTCCAGCGAGTCCCCGGAGCACCGCAACGTCGTCACGGTCCGCGGCACCCTCTCCAGCGGCGAGGAGGTCTCGGCCTCCGGCACCCTCGCGGGCCCCAAGAACCAGCAGAAGATCGTGGCCATCAACGACCACGATGTGGACCTGGCCCTCGCCGACCACATGGCCTTCCTCAGCTACACCGACCGCCCCGGCGTCGTCGGCACCGTCGGCCGCATCCTCGGCGAGGCCGAGGTCAATATCGCGGGCATGCAGGTCTCCCGCGCCGAGGAGGGCGGCGAGGCCCTCGTCGCGCTCACCGTCGACGACAACATCAACGGCACCGTCCTCACCGAGATCGCCGGTGAGATCGGCGCGACGAAGGCCCGCGCGGTCAACCTCACCGAGGACTGACCGGAACCCCCAGGAGCGGCGCGTGCGTCGTCAGGGCCATGACCAACGATGATCTTGACGAGCTGCTCCGCTCCTGGGCGGCCGTGTACGACGACTTCCCCTCCCAGAGCGGCACGCACGACATGGCCGTGCTCAACTGCGCCGGTGAGCTGGCCGACGACCCCGCCGGGGAGCTGGCCCATCTCTGGACGTTCGGACTGGTGGTCATCGGCCGCCATGTGACCTGGCTGCCCGGCAAGGGCACCCGCGAAGAGGCGGTCCGCGCCCTCAGGGACGCCGACGAGGCCCTCCGCGACCGGCCCTGCGCCCACGACGCGCACCCGTACGAGGAGCACGAGGCCGAGGACGACACCGAGCTGCTCGGGCGGCTGCGCGAGCTGGCCGACGAGAGCGCCGAGTGGAACGGCGAGGGCACCCGCGAGGAGTGGCGCTGCCCGCGCAACGTGGCCGGGTTCGCGCGCATAGCCCTCGACATCATCGAGCCCGGCTCCGTCACGGACGTACCGCCCCGGCTGCCGGTCGAGGCGGACCAGGAGATCGAGGAGCTGTCCGCGCTGCTGCACGGCTACCCGAAAGGGTGGACCGACATCAACGAGACGATCACCTCGCACGCCGAGTCGCTGAGGCGGGCGAGCGGCGAGGACCTTCCCGGGCGCATCATGACCGTCCGGGCCCTGGGCTGGTACGCGGTCTCCGGCATGGTGCGCGACAAGTCCGTCCTCGACGAGCTGGCGGAGGCACTGGACGCGGCGTACGGGAAGCTCGCCGACGCGATGTGCGAGCACGACTGGCACGCCCGGCTGCCGAAGGACGGGCCCCACGCGGCCGAGATCGGCGTCATCCTGAGCAGCCCCGGCGGACGGGCCGCCTTCGAGCGCAGCCAGCGGCGCTCCGGCCGCGCCCCCATGGACCGGGTGGTGTGCCCGGTCTTCGCACGCGAGCTGGCCGTCGGCTCGCTGCGCCAGGTGGAGGAGCGCCGCGAGAACCTGTTCGGCGAGCGGGACACCGCGCACCTGGACGCCGAGTACCTGCTGGACGGCGGGCGGCTGGACATCGAGAAGATCGCCGAACGGATCGACAAGAAGGCCTGGAACGAGGAGTTCGCCGACGACCTCGGCCTGTGGGCCGCGCGTCGCTACGAGGCGAGCGAGGACGAAAGCGAGCGCGCCGCCCTGCTGCTGACGGCGTATCAGACGATGCGGAACGCCTACCCGAGCCCGGTGCTGGCCGCCGTCCGGGGCGTCTCGTCCGTCATGCGCCCCCTCGCGGCCGCGGACGCCGGGGAGTGCGCGCACGAGGACGCGCACCCGACGCTGCGCTACGTCGCCTTCCGCAAGGGTCTCCCGCACCTCGTCGCCCCCGAGGCCCACCCGGCGGACCCGGAGGAGTCCCGCTCCCCGGAGTCCTGGGCCTGCCCCGTGTTCGCGGCGGAGGTCGCGCGGGACTGCCTCCAGGACCTGGAGGGGCTCTACGCGGAGTGAGCGAGGTGCCGCTGCTGCGCCGCCGTGAGGGTCCGTACGACGAGGACGGCGGCGACCGCCGCGCCGATGACCGCGGCGTCGGCGGCCAGCAGCAGCGGCACATCGTCGTACGCGCGCTCGATGACCTTGTCCGTGTCGTCCGCGTACATCAGGCCCGCCCCGCTCGCCAGCCCCGCGAGCCACAGGCCCCACCACCAGTTCACGACGGGCGGCAGCCGCTCGTCCGGGGCGCTCGCCCGGTGGATGTCGGCCACGATGCCGCGCGGCACCCACAGGTTCATGACGGGGACGATCCAGCCCAGGTAGACCCACGGCCAGGCGTAGCGGGGCGGGCGGCCCGAGAGCGCGCGGGCGTTGTCCCGGACGCTCCACAGCCAGGCCAGGAACGTGATCACGCAGAGCGCGGTGGCCGCGTCCCCCAGGCCGGTCACCAAGTGGTAGGAGTCCTCCAGGGAGTTCAGCGGACGGTGCTGCCCGCCGCCCTGGTCCGGCGGGCCGGAGGCGGGCATCCCGGCGGCGGAGAGCCGGAGCTGCCACACCGCCCGGGCCGCCCAGGCGACGGCGGCGAGAGTGAGGGCGCCGGTGGCACAGAGGGCGGCACCGCGGACTGGGCGCAACGGCGGGGAGGGTATCTCGTCGTTCACCCGCCCCACCCTCCCACGGGCGGCCGTGCTCACAGGCGGGAGGCCTTCAGCGCCATATGGAGCAGCAGCCGGTCCTCGCCCTCGGCGAGGTCCAGGCCCGTCAGCCGCTCCACGCGCGAGAGGCGGTAGTAGAGCGTCTGCCGGTGGATGCCGAGCGCCGAGGCGGAGCGGCTCGCCTGGCCCGCGCAGTCGAGGAACACCTCGGCGGTGCGGGCCAGTTCGCGGTGCGCGGGCGCCAGCAGCTCCCGTACGGCCGGGTCGGGTTCGGAGTGGGGGAGGCGGGCCAGCATCCGGTACGGGCCGATGGCCGCCCACTCGGCGACCGTGCCGTCCTCGGCGCGCGCGGCCCGTGCGGCGGCCCGCGCCTCGCGCCAGGCGAGATGGAGCCCGGCGACCCCGGTACGGGGCGCGCTCAACCCGGCGCGCACGCCCGGCGTGCCGGGGGAGCGCAGCAGCCGCTCGGCGGCGGCGCGCGCGGGCCCCGGATCGCCCGCCGAGCGCAGCCGGACGAGCGCCGCGAGCGTCCCGTCCAGCACGCACTGCGCGGCGAGGTGCGGCTGGCCGACGGGGGAGCCGTCGTCGGCCCAGGACTCGACGGCGACCAGCGTGAGCGGGCCGGAGGCACCGGCGCCGAGCGCGGTCCGCAGCTCCTTCTCGGCCTCCTCGCGCGCGGGACCGGTGAGCGCGTCGGCGAGCAGCCCGCCGGTGCGCGCCTCCGCGCGCGCCTGCGCGGCGAGCAGCGCGCCGATGCGCCCCGCGGTTGCCATCGCCGCGTCCATCCGGGGGCCGTCCAGCTCCAGGGAGCCGTCGTCGAGCAGCCAGATGTAGCCGTAGACCACGCCCCTGTCCCGTACCGGCAGGCAGATCCGGCCGTGGACGACCCCGGCCGCCGGGTCGGGCGGGATACGGACGGGGGCCGTGGCCCGCGCGATGCCGAAGCTCTCGAAGAAGGAGCGCACGGCGGCGGTGGACCGCCGGTGCAGGATCGAGCGCGTCCGTACGGGATCGAGGGCGAGGTCGGGGACCTCCGTCGCGCCCTCGTGGGCGCCGAAGGCGATCAGCCCGAAGTCGCGGCCCTCCAGCGTCGCGGGCGTGCCGAGCAGCGCGGAGACCTCGTCGATCAGGTCCTGGTAGTCCTCGCGCATGGCCGGTCTCCGCCGCCTCTCCCGTCGTGTCCTGCACGGTCGCCCCGACCATTGTCATACATCTGTCTGAGATGCAGGGCACGGATGCGTGACAACTGTCGATGGCCCGCGCCCGGCGCGATCCTTAGGTTCTGGGAGGCTCCTGCGCTTCCGCGCGGCCGAGTCCTGCACAAGAACAATCGTGGAGGTGCCCGTGCTGGGTCCCGTGCTTCTCGCCGCCGCACGCAGCGACAGCATCCGCCGCCTCGTCTCGGCCGCGCCGGTCACCCGCCCCATGGTGGACCGGTTCGTGGCGGGCGAGCAGCTCGACCACTGCCTCCAGGCCGTCCAGTCGCTGGCCGACCGGGGTCTGGAGGTCACCATCGACCATCTGGGCGAGGACATCACCGACCGGTCCGAGGCGCTCCGCAACCGCGACGCCTATCTCGCGCTGACCGACGCGCTGGCGGCGTCCGGGCTCGGCGAGCGCGCCGAGATGTCGGTGAAGCTGTCGGCCTTCGGCCAGGCGCTCCCGGGCGGGCACGACCTGGCGTACGAGAACGTGCGGCCCGTCGTCGAGGCGGCCGCCGCCGCGGGCACCACGGTCACCCTCGACATGGAGGACCACACCACCGTCGACTCGACCCTCGCCATCCTCGGCGAGCTGCGCACGCGCTTCCCGCAGACCGGCGCCGTGGTGCAGTCCTACCTCTTCCGCACCGAGGACGACTGCCACGCGCTGGCGGGCGAGGGCTCCCGGGTCCGGCTGGTGAAGGGCGCCTACAAGGAGCCCGCCGAGGTCGCCTTCCAGGACAAGCGCGAGGTCGACAGGGCGTACGTGCGCTGCCTGAAGATCCTCATGGCGGGCAAGGGCTACCCCATGGTCGGCTCGCACGACCCCCGCATGGTGGCCATCGCACAGGACCTGGCCGCGCGCTACGGTCGGAAGCACGACGAGTACGAGTTCCAGATGCTCTACGGGATCCGTGAGGCCGAGCAGACGCGGCTGGTGGCGGACGGTCACCGGATGCGCGTCTACATCCCGTACGGCACCGACTGGTACGGCTACTTCATGCGGCGGCTGGCCGAGCGCCCGGCGAACATGGCGTTCTTCCTCAGGTCGCTCGTCTCCCGCCGCTGACCCCGACTTCCCCCTCCGTACCGACGACACAAGGAGCAACCGTGGACGCTGTGACCCAGGTCCCCGCCCCGTACAACGAGCCGGTGCACGGCTACGCCCCCGGCAGCCCCGAGCGGGCCCGGCTGGAGGCCAAGCTCAAGGAGCTGGCCGAGAACCCGATCGACCTCCCCATGACCATCGGCGGGGAGAAGCGGATGGGCGGCGGCGAGCGCTTCAGCGTCGTGCAGCCGCACAACCACAAGGCCGTGCTCGGCACCTACGCCAACGCCACCCGGCAGGACGCCCAGGACGCGATCGACGCGGCGCTGGCCGCGGCCCCGGCCTGGCGCGCGATGTCCTTCGACGACCGCGCGGCGATCATCCTCAAGGCCGCCGAGCTGCTCTCCGGCCCCTGGCGCGAGACCATCGCGGCCTCGACCATGCTGGGCCAGTCCAAGACCGCGCAGCAGGCCGAGATCGACGCGCCCTGCGAGCTGGTCGACTTCTGGCGCTTCAACGTGCACTTCGCGCGTGAGCTGATGACCGAGCAGCCGCTGGTGCAGCCGCACGGCATCTGGAACCGCATGGACCACCGCCCGCTGGAGGGCTTCGTCTACGCGATCACGCCGTTCAACTTCACCGCCATCGCGGGCAACCTGCCCACGGCCCCGGCGCTCATGGGCAACGTGGTCGTCTGGAAGCCGTCCCCGACGCAGACCCACTCCGCGGTCCTCCTGATGCGGCTCCTGGAGGAAGCGGGCATGCCGAAGGGCGTCATCAACCTGGTGACGGGCGACGGCAAGGAGGTCTCCGAGGTCGCGCTGCCGCACCCGGAGCTGGCCGGCATCCACTTCACCGGCTCGACGGCGACCTTCCAGCACCTGTGGGCCGAGGTCGGCAAGAACATCTCGGGCTACCGCTCGTACCCGCGCATCGTCGGCGAGACCGGCGGCAAGGACTTCATCGTCGCCCACCCCTCCGCTGACCCGGCGATCCTGAAGACCGCGATCACCCGCGGCGCCTTCGAGTACCAGGGCCAGAAGTGCTCGGCCGCCTCGCGCGCCTACGTGCCGCGCTCGATCTGGGAGAGCGGCTTCAAGGACGCCCTCGTGGACGAGGTCAACGGCCTCAAGATGGGCGACGTCACGGACCTGTCGAACTTCATCGGCGCCGTGATCGACGACCGCGCGTTCGCGAAGAACAAGGCCGCGATCGACCGCGCCGCCGCCGACCCGACCTGCGAGATCGTGGCGGGCGGCACCTACGACGACAGCGTCGGCTACTTCGTCGCGCCGACCGTCATCGCCTGCTCGGACCCGGAGAACGAGGTCTTCAAGACCGAGTACTTCGGCCCGGTCATCGCCGTCCACGTCTACGAGGACGGCGACTGGGACGCGATGCTGGACCAGATGGAGTCGGCCTCGGCGTACGCGCTGACCGGCGCCGTGCTGGCCCAGGACCGCGCGGTCCTGGCCGCCGCCTCCGAGAAGCTGCGGTTCGCCGCGGGCAACTTCTACCTGAACGACCGTCCCACCGGGTCGATCGTCGGCCAGCAGCCCTTCGGCGGCGCGCGTGCCTCGGGCACGAACGACAAGGCCGGGTCGAAGTTCAACCTGATCCGCTGGTCCTCGCCGCGCGCGATCAAGGAGACCCAGGTCGCCCCGACGGACTACCGGTACCCGCACATGGGCTGACCTCCCCGGCAGCCCCTGGAAACAGGCCCCTCGCATATGCGGGGGGCCTGTGCCGTCTCAGATAGTAGGAAGCCCAACTAATTAGCGAGACATCACGGCTCCGGGCTCCTATCTTTGTAGGAGCCGAACGTCCCGCTCCATCGAGCGTTCCGGATGCGAGGCCTGTGCGTGACGCAGGTGACCCCTGCCGCACCGGCCGTCCCCGCGGCTTTCCTCCCTGATCCGCGCGATCTCCCCGATCCGTGCGATCCCCGTGCGCTGTGCGAAGGAGTTGCTCGCTCATGGCCGCGTCCACCACCACCGCTACCGCTCCCCGTCTCCGCCACCGCCGCGCCGCCGCCCTCACCCGCGACGAGGAGCGCCGCCAGGCGGCCGAGGCCCTCCAGCGGGCCTTCGACCGCCGCGGCTGAGGACTACCGCCCGCGTTCCACCGTGAAGTGGTCGATCCGCTCGCCGGACGCGGCCAGGGCCGTCACGTTCAGCGAGGGCCTGGCCCCCGGCCGGGACTCGACCGCCAGGAACGAGAAGCCGGTGTAGCGGACCCGTGACCAGGTGACCCGGTCACGGTCCCGCTCCTTTCCCTCGGTCCAGTGGAAGGCGCGCACGCTCTCGGGCGCCTCGCCCTCGTGCCCCTCGTAGCTGTCGGGCACGGGGAAGTCGTAGAGCTTCTTGCCCCCGCCGCCCGCCGTGACGTAGACGGTGCCGTCCTTCTCCGGGTCGGTCGTCCCCCCGACGGCCAGCTTCCGGGTGGGCTCGCCGCCCCGTACGGGGTCGGTGCGCTCGTACACGTGGTTGTGCCCGTTGATGACCAGGTCGGTCCTGTACCGGTCGAAGAGGCCGGTCCAGGCGTCGCGGACGCCGCCGTCCGAGGCGTGGGTGCTCGTCGAGTACGCGCAGTGGTGGAAGAAGACGACGACGAAGTCGATCCCCTTCTCCGCGCGCAGCCGCTTCAGCGTGCGCTCCAGCCAGCGCGTCTGCGCCCCGTCGGTGTAGCCGAGGTTCGCCGGGATCTCGTACGAGACGTCGTTGGCGTCGAGCGCGATCACGCCGGTGTTGCCGTACGTGAACGCGTAGACGCCCGGGGCCTTCTCCGGGTCGGGGCCGTTGTCCGGGAGGGTCCAGCGCGCGGCCTGGCCGCCGTAGCCGTCGGGCGAGTACCAGGCCTCCATGTCGTGGTTGCCCGTCGTCACCATCCAGGGCACCCGCGAGGCCACCGACTCGTTCTGCGCGAGGAACCGGTCCCACGTCCGCGCGTCGTAGGTGTCGGACTCCTTGCCGTGCCCCGTGTCGTCCGCGTAGCACAGGTCACCCGCGTGCAGGTGGAAGGCCGGGTTCTGGCCCAGGATCACCTGGTCGTTGGCGAGCGCGTCGTGGCCGACGCCCTGGTCGCCGAAGGCCGTGAAGACGAACCGCGCGTCCGTCCCGGCGGGCGCGGTGGTGAACGAGCCGACGGTGCCGAACCGTTCGGCCGTCGTGGGGTCGAAGCCCTCGTGGCCGACGCCGTAGTAGTACGTCGTGCCGGGGCGCAGCCCGTCCAGCGCGGCGTGCAGATAGAACTGCTCGACCTCCGGCAGGTCCTCCGCGAGCGACGGTGTCCGCAGCTCCCGTACCTCGGCCCCGATCCGCCGGTCCAGCTCCCAGGGCCGCACGCCCACCCGTACGTACGGGCTCCGCACGGCGAACGGGACCTGCCAGGAGATCCGCATCCGCGTCCTCGGGTCGGTGCCGAAGGCGAGGTGGCGGCCGAACGGCGCGACCAGCGAGCCGTCCACCTTCAGCGGCGCGCGCGTCAGCACCGGCCCGCCCGCGGGACCCGCCGTCCCCGCGCCCGCCCCGCCGCCCCCGCCCAGTGCCCGGTCCGAGCCGACGACGAGCCCCGCCGTGCCCAGCGCGCCCGCGGCGGCGATCCCGCCGCCCGCCAGCACGTCCCGCCGCGACACCCGGCGGGCCGTGCGCCGGGTCAGCTTCGCCCGCAGGTACTCGTGCTGCTCGGCCATGCTCATGCGTGCCGCGAGACGCTCGGGGATGCCCATGTGGGGGAGATCGTGTGCGGTCATGCAGCCCAAGTTCCCAGCGGGCGCCAACTCCCGGAAGGCCCCCGGGCGTACGCGCGGTGAACGGCACCCGAGCGGAGCTGTCCGGAATCTGGACGGTGTGTGTCAGGGCCTGGGACGGGGAGTAGGGTCTCCCGCATGTCTCGCAGCATCAGCCTCGCAGTGATCCCCGGCGACGGCATCGGCCCCGAGGTCGTCGCCCAGGGTCTCAAGGTCCTCTCCGCCGCCCTTCCGCAGGACGTGAAGCTGGAGACCGAGGAGTACGATCTCGGCGCCCGCCGCTGGCACGCCACCGGCGAGACGCTCCCCGACGAGGAGCTGGAGCGCCTCAAGGGCCACGACGCGATCCTGCTGGGCGCCATCGGCGATCCGAGCGTGCCCTCCGGCGTGCTGGAGCGCGGCATGCTGCTCAAACTGCGCTTCGCCTTCGACCACTTCGTCAACCTGCGCCCCTCGAAGCTCTTCCCGAACACCGCCTCGCCGCTCGCCGGCGACCCGGACATCGACTTCGTCGTGGTCCGCGAGGGCACCGAGGGTCCGTACGTGGGCAACGGCGGCTCGATCCGTACGGGCACCCCGCACGAGATCGCCAACGAGGTCAGCGTGAACACCGCGCACGGCGTCGAGCGCGTGGTCCGCGACGCGTACGCGCGGGCCCAGGCGCGCCCCCGCAAGAAGCTGACGCTGGTCCACAAGAACAACGTCCTCGTGCACGCCGGCCACCTGTGGAAGAACATCTTCGACCGCGTCGGCCAGGAGTTCCCCGAGGTCACCACCGACTACCTGCATGTCGACGCCGCGACGATCTTCATGGTCACCGACCCCGCGCGCTTCGACGTGATCGTCACCGACAACCTCTTCGGCGACATCCTCACCGACCTGGCCGCGGCCGTCAGCGGCGGCATCGGCCTCGCCGCCTCCGGGAACATCAACCCGACCCGGGCCTTCCCCTCCATGTTCGAGCCCGTCCACGGCTCGGCGCCCGACATCGCGGGCCAGGGCAAGGCGGACCCCACCGCGACGGTCCTCTCCGTCGCCCTCCTGCTGCGGCACCTCGGCCACGAGCCCGAGGCCGCCCGTATCGAGGAAGCCGTCTCCGCCGACCTCGCGGAGCGCGGGACGAGCACGCGGACGACCGACGAGATCGGCGACGCGCTCGCGGTACGCGTAGCGGGCTAGCGCTCGGTCTTCTCCGCTCTTCCAGCGGCCGGGCGCCCGTCGCCCGGCCGCTGTGCTACTTGGCGGTTGGGTGTCACCATCTAACCCAGGACCGCCCACCCGTGTCCTCCCCACGGTCCCTCGCGCGCGATAATCGAACGTGAGGCCGCCGCATCCGGGGAAGCTCGGACGTCCTAGTACCGGAGGGACGACGGGAGCGCGGTCCGACACGACACAAGCGAAGGACGCGCTCACATGACGACGCCCCGAATCGACTTCGATCTCAAGCCCTCCGCACAGCCGCTTCCCGGCGCGGAACGCGAAGCGGTGCTGGCGAATCCCGGTTTCGGACGCTACTTCACGGACCACATGGTCACGATCAAGTGGACCGAGGGCCGCGGGTGGCACGACGCGCAGCTCCAGCCCTACGCACCGCTCCAGATCGACCCCGCGAACATGACGTTGCACTACGCGCAGTCGATCTTCGAGGGGCTGAAGGCCTACCGGCAGCCCGACGGCTCGGTCGCCGTCTTCCGGCCGGACGCCAACGCGCGCCGCTTCCAGCGCAGCGCCCGTCGTCTGGCCATGCCCGAGCTGCCCGTCGAGACCTTCATCGAGGCCTGCGACCTGCTGGTCAAGCAGGACAAGGAGTGGGTGCCGGGCGTCGGCGAGGAGTCGCTGTACCTGCGCCCCTTCATGTTCGCGAGCGAGGTCGGGCTCGGCGTGAAGCCCGCGAACGAGTACACGTTCATGGTCATCGCCTCGCCCGCGGGCTCGTACTTCCCGGGCGGCGTCAAGCCCGTCTCCGTCTGGCTCTCCGAGGAGTACGTCCGCGCCGCGCCCGGCGGCACCGGCGAGGCCAAGTGCGCGGGCAACTACGCCGCGTCCCTCGTCGCCCAGGCCGAGGCCGCCCAGCACGGCTGCGACCAGGTGGTCTGGCTGGACGCGGTCGAGCGCCGCTGGATCGAGGAGATGGGCGGCATGAACCTGTACTTCGTGTACGGGAAGGGCGCCGACGCCAAGGTCGTCACCCCCTCCCTCACCGGAACCCTCCTCCCGGGCATCACCCGCGACTCCCTCCTGCGCATCGCCTCCGACCTGGGATACGCCACGGAGGAGGCCCGCATCTCCACGGAGGACTGGAAGCGGGGCAACGAGGACGGCTCCATCAGCGAGGTCTTCGCCTGCGGCACCGCCGCCGTGATCACCCCGGTCGGCGAGGCCAAGTCGGCCCGCGGCGCCTGGACGGTCGCCGACGGCGGCGCCGGCGAGATCACCATGAAGCTCCGCGAAACCCTCCTGTCCATCCAGACGGGCCGCGCCGCGGACACCCACGGCTGGATGCACAAACTGGGCTGACCGTTTCCGGGCCGACCGGAGACCGACGGAGACGGCAGGAGACGGCCGGAGACCTCGCCGGAGGCTGCCGTCGACGGGCGGAGCGGGCGCGTGGGCAGGGCCCGTGCGCCCGCTCCGCCGTTCACGGGGTCAGTACACCTTCACCCCGTACGCCGAGAGGGCCTCGGCGACCGGCTGGTGGAGGGCGGAGCCCTGGGTTCCGGTGCAGCCGGAGGAGCCGGAGTGGATGCCGAGGGCCGTGCTGCCCGCGAAGTGGGCGCCGCCGCTGTCGCCGCCGGCGGAGCAGGCGGTGGTGCGGACGAGGCCGGAGACGACGTTGCCGTCGCCGTAGTTGGCGGTGACGTTGACCGCCGTCACCTTGCCGCTGGTGACCTTGGTGGTGCTGCCGCTCTTCTGGAGGGCCTGGCCGACGACGGCGTTGGCGGCGCCGGTGATGTCGCGGCTGGAGCCGTTGTAGAGGTTGACGTTCCCGGCCGGGTTCTGGCCGCTCGCGTAGCGGACGAGGCTGTAGTCGTTGGTGGGGAAGCTGTGCTTCTCCTGCCGGCCGATCGCGGGCCCGCCGTTCGTCTCGCTCCAGGTCGTCGCGGACTCCGCGCAGTGGCCCGCGGTGAGGAAGAAGCGGGTGCTGCCCTGGGTGACGTTGAACGCCGCGGAGCAGCGGACCCCGCCGCCGTAGATCGCGTCGCCGCCGAGGACCTCCTCGCGCAGCACGCCCGGCACGCGCTTGACCTGGATCGCGCCGCTCCGCTTCTCCGCGACGGATCTCAGCTTGGCGAGCTCCTCCCCGGTGACCGTCGAGTCGGCCTCGACGACGACCTGGTTGCGGCGCGGGTCGACGCCCCAGGAGGTGCCCGGCACGGAGGCGTCGCGGCCGAGCGCGGTCATCGCCGCCTTCAGCTCGGCGCCGCCGCGCTCGACGACCTTCGCGCGCACGCCCGCGGCGCGGACCTCGCCCGCGGCCTTCTTGCTGGTGACGGTGACGACCAGGCGGCCCGTCCGCGCGTCGAGGTAGCTGCCCGCGCTGTCCGCCCCGAGCGAGCGGCTGAGCTGGGCGTCCCGGGTGTAGTCCGAGGCGCTGGCCCGGACGCCGCTGCCGCGCTCGTCCGGTGTGGGCTCCCCGGAGGGGGTGGTGCCCGCGGCCGAGGCCAGGGTGGTGGGGATCAGGGTCAGCGCGGCTGCGCTGGCGAAGGCGATGGTCACACGCTTGCTCAACACGGTTTCTCCCGTCTGGCGATCTGGTATGGACCTGTCAACCGACGCCCAGCAGTAAACCGCCGGAGCCCCGGTCGCGGGAGGGTGCGCGTACGCATCAGTGCGAACAGCGGGAACCGCGAGACGGGTTGAGCTGTCCCTGACTGCATACGGACTCCCAGATCCTTGCGAAGGTTGTACGCAAAAGTGCGGATTGTCCACTGCGGACGCTATGCGCTTTGCTTTCTCCGTGCCCCCGGTGACGGGCCGTGGGGATGACACGCTTTCAGGGGGAAACAGTGCGATCTGTCTTGCGTACGGCCGTGGGGGCCGTTCTCGCCTCGGGGCTCACGGCGGGGGTCCTCGCGAGCACCGCGGTCGCGGGGGAGCGAGAAGGAGAAGGCCAGACGAAGGCCGCGAAGGGCGTCGAGCGGATCAGCACCGCGCCCGACGGCAAGGAGGGCGACGGTTCCTCGGGCCGCGCCTCGCTCAGCGCCGACGGCCGCTACGCGGCGTTCACCTCCCGGGCCGCGAATCTCGTGGCCGGGGACACCAACGGGGTGGCCGACGTGTTCGTCCGCGACCTGAAGACCGGCAAGACCCAGCGTGTCAGCCTCGGCGCGGGCGGCGCGCAGGCCGACGGCGCCTCCGACGACGCGGCGATCAGCGCCGACGGCCGCCATGTCGCGTTCTCCTCGGAGGCCGGGAACCTCGACGGGGACGCCACGGGCTCCCATGTCTACGTCCGCGACCTGCGGACCGGCACCACCGAGCGGATCAAGGACGACGTCGGCAGCCCCGGCTTCGACCGTTCCGGCAGCCCGGCGCTCAGCGCGGACGGCCGTACGGTCGCGTTCCAGGTCTGGAAGTCCGAGGTCCAGCCGGGCGGCGACGACGGCCGGATCTACGCGCTCGACCGTGACTCGGGCAAGCTCACCCGCGTCAGCCAGGCGCCGAGCGGTGAGAACGACGTCCACGCGGGCATGCGCCCCAGCGTCAGCGCGAACGGCGCCAAGGTCGCCTACCAGTGGGCCGAGACCCAGCGCACGGGGCGCCCCGACTGGAGCGACCTCTACGTCTTCGACCTGCGCGACGGCAAGCGCGTCCAGGCCGATGTGACGCGCACCGGCGCCACGGCCGACGCCCACGCCGAGGGCCCGAGGATCAGCGCCGACGGCCGCTCGGTGACGTACCACTCGCCCGCGACGAACGTGGTCCCGGGCGACACCAACGGCACCCAGAACGTCTTCGTCCGCGACCTCGCCAAGGGCGCCACGAAGATGATCAGCGCCGAGAACAAGGACTGGGCCGTGTACGGGGGCACGCTCAGCCGGGACAACAGCAAGCTGCTGTTCACCGCCGGGGCGCCCGGCGGCGATTCGGAGTCGCACGCCTATCTGCGCGACCTGCGCACCGGCGCGACGAAGCTGGTCAGCGCGGCGACGGACGGCAAGCCCACGAAGTACTCCGCCACCGCGGGTGACGTCGACCGCACCGGCGCGACGGTCACCTTCACCTCGGCCTCGGACGACCTCGTCCCCGGCGACACCTACGACACCACGCACGCCTACGCCCGCCACGCGGACTAGGCGGCGAGCCAGGGGGAGGAGAAGCGATGCGGGTCCGGACAGGGGGAGCCGGGCCCGCATCGTGAGACGGGGGCACGCGGGGTGGGCGTCTTGTGCCAGAATCCGGCCGTGCCCTCGTTCGTCATGATTATTGGCAGCAAGCGCGCCGGTCCGCAGTGACCGTCCGTACGACCCCCGTACGGCACGGCCACCGTGCCCCAGACCCGCGCGCAGACCTCTCGCACCCGCGAGGGGTTTTTTCGTTTTCCGGCCCACCGCAGCCGGGGACGGAGGCGCGAGGGAGGATGGGGGCAAGTGGAGCCGTTACTTCCGGATCCCTCGCCATGCCCAGGAGAGCTCACCGTCATGACCACGGAAAAGCCCGACGACACGTCCCATGACACCCCCGACGACGCCTTCCACGTCTTCGACACCACGCTGCGCGACGGCGCCCAGCGTGAGGGGATCAACCTCACCGTCGCCGACAAGCTGACCATCGCGCGTCACCTGGACGAGTACGGCGTGGGCTTCATCGAGGGCGGCTGGCCGGGCGCCAACCCGCGCGACACCGAGTTCTTCGCCCGCGCCCCCAAGGAGATCGACTTCCGCCACGCGCAGCTCGTCGCCTTCGGCTCGACCCGCAGGGCGGGCGTCCCCGCGCAGATCGACCCACAGGTCAAGGCGCTGGTCGACTCGGGCGCCCCGGTCGTCACGCTTGTCGCCAAGGCGCACGACAAGCACGTCGAGCTGGCGCTGCGCACCACCCTGGAGGAGAACCTCGCGATGATCCGCGAGACCGTCTCCTACCTCCGCGAACAGGGCCGCCGCGTCTTCGTCGACTGCGAGCACTTCTTCGACGGCTACCACGCCAACCCCTCCTACGCGAAGGACGTCGTGCGCACGGCGTACGAGGCGGGCGCCGACGTGGTCGTCCTCTGCGACACGAACGGCGGCATGATCCCGGCCCAGATCCAGGCCGTCGTACGGACCGTGGCCGCCGACACCGGCGCCCGGCTCGGCATCCACGCGCAGGACGACACCGGCTGCGCGGTGGCCAACACCCTCGCCGCCGTCGACGGCGGCGCCACCCACGTCCAGTGCACCGCCAACGGCTACGGGGAGCGCGTCGGCAACGCCAACCTCTTCCCCGTGGTCGCCGCGCTGGAGCTGAAGTACGGCAGGAAGGTGCTGCCCGAGGGCGCGCTGCGGGAGACGACCCGGGTCTCGCACGCCATCGCCGAGGTCGTCAACCTCACCCCCTCCACTCACCAGCCCTACGTCGGCACCTCCGCCTTCGCCCACAAGGGCGGGCTGCACGCCTCCGCGATCAAGATCGACCCGGACCTCTATCAGCACATCGACCCCGAGGCCGTCGGCAACACCATGCGGATGCTCGTCTCCGACATGGCCGGACGCGCCTCGGTCGAGCTGAAGGGCAAGGAGCTGGGGTACGACCTGGGCGGCGACCGCGACCTGGTCGGCCGCATCGTGGAACGGGTCAAGGAGCAGGAGCTCAAGGGATACACGTACGAGGCCGCCGACGCCTCCTTCGAACTGCTGCTCCGCGACGAGGTCCACGGCCGGGCCCCGGGTGGCCAGGCGCCGCGCTTCTTCCGGCTGGAGTCCTGGCGCGCGATCGTCGAACAGCGCCCGGACGGGGCGCAGGTCAACGAGGCGACGGTGAAGCTCTGGGCCAAGGGGGAGCGCGTCGTCGCCACGGGGGAGGGCAACGGCCCCGTGGACGCGCTGGACCGCGCGCTGCGCGCCGGCCTGGAGCGCACCCACCCCGAGCTGGCCAAGCTCGCGCTGGTCGACTACAAAGTCCGCATCCTGGAGGGCGCCCAGGGCACCTCCTCGACCACGCGCGTCCTGGTCGGCATGAGCGACGGCGGCACCGAGTGGACGACGGTCGGCGTCGGCGACAACGTGATCGCCGCCTCCTGGCAGGCGCTGGACGACGGCTACACGTACGGCCTGCTGCGCGCGGGGGCCGAACCCCGCGAGTGAGCGGACGCGGGCTCCGGGGGCGGCTCCGGGACCGGCTCCCGGGCGGGCTCCGGGAGCGCGCGCGGCGCCCGGAGCCCGCGCCCCGTCACTCCGCGATCAGCGGATAGTGGTCGGACATGTTCGTGTACGTGTACTCCTTGCCCCAACTGCTCACGGTCCAGGGCGCGGAGCGCTCGTCGACGACGTGGTTGTTCCAGCCCTCGGGGCGCGCGTGGCCCTCGCGGTGCAGGGCGTAGTCGAGGTCCTCGCTCGGCGAGTCCGGGTAGCGCTCGGCCGCGATCGAGTTGTCCTCCGTGTCGAAGGAGTGGCCGCGGCCGGTGCGGCTGTCGGAGTCCACCAGCCCGGCGTCGGAGAGCATCGAGGCGTGCTCGGAGCCGTGCCGGTCGACGTTGAGGTCGCCCGCGACGAGGACCTGCTCGTCCGCGGGGATCTTCTTGCCGTCCAGGAAGGCGTCCACCTCCTTGAACTGGGCGCTGCGGATCCGCTCCGCCTCCCCGTCCCCGCAGCCGCTGTCGGTGGACTGGGTGTGCGTGCCGACGACGTGGACCTTGGTGCCCTTGACGTCCAGGACCGCGTAGACGAAGCCCTTGTTGGACATGTTGTCGCTGCCGCAGCCCTCCTTGTAGACGTACTGCTCCTTCGTCAGGACCGGCCACTTGCTCAGCAGCGTCACGCCGCCGTCCTCGGGGGTCGTGGCGGAGTACGCGCCGTGCGTGGCGTCCCAGCCGTCCTTCGAACGGCCCACGACCGGGGTCTGGTGCGGGTACTGGCCCGAGGCGTTGGCCTTGAGCGCCTCGGAGGAGGAGTTGTCGAAGGCCTCCTGGAGGACGACGACATCGTTGCCCCGGAACCAGTCCGCCTTCGGTATCTCCTCGGCGCGGTGGTCCTGGCCCCAGTTGGGGTACAGCGTCTTGCTCATCAGGAAGGCGTTGTACGACAGGAGCCGCACGGGCGGCGGCGCCGCTTCCTCGGCCCCGGCGGGCGCGGCGGCCAGCACAGGGGTGGCGGCGAGTGCGGCGGCGACGGCGGTCGCGCACGCGAGACGGGCGGGGCTGCTGCTCACAGAGCTCTCCCGGTGGGGGTGTGGGGGGTGGGCCGCCCCTCATCTAAGCAGCTTGGGTTACTTCGAGGTAACCCCCGAGTTAGAGAGCGCTTGCCAACTTCTGTCGAGAGCATTGTGACGGGATCGTACGCGTGCTACACCAGCGACCAACTCCCGAACCGAATCCACCCGTTGGAGAGGGGCCCGTCGTGACACCGTCAGCATCCTGGAGCCGCAGGGGATTTCTCGCCACGGCGGGAGCAAGCGCTGTCACCACCGCACTGTGGACCGGCACCGGAACCTCGGACGCCGCCGCGGCCGACGACTTCTCCGCGCTCCTGCGGAAGTGGCGCGAGCTGACGCTCGGCACCGGCTTCGACCCGAAGTCCGAGCCGTACAAGGCACGCCTGGCCGAGCTCGGTACCCAGGCGGCGGAGCTGCGCGAGGAGATGAGGCCCGCCGACGACGCCCTCTTCCCCGGCATCCCCTTCGACCCGTCCACGGGCATCACCCAGTCGTACGACCGCCTCTTCACGATGGCCCAGGCGTACGCGCAGCCCGGCACGGGCCTCACCGGCGACGCCGCCCTGCTCAAGGCCCTCACCACCGGTCTCGCGCACGTCCACGACAAGGTCTACAACCCCGGTACCGAGCGCTACGGCAACTGGTGGGACTGGCAGATCGGCGCCCCCCGCGCCCTGCTCGACACCCTCACCCTGCTCCACGACAAGGTCCCGGCCGAGGAGCGGAACGCGTATCTCGCGGCCGTCGACCACTTCCTGCCCGAGTCCGTCTTCGACGAGTACACGGGCACCTCCACCGGCGCCAACCGCGTCGACTTCTGCCGCGTCTACGCGGTGCGCGGCATCCTCGGCGAGAGCGCGGCCAAGATCGCCCTCGCCTCGGAGTCCCTGTCGCCCGTCTTCCCGTACGTCACCAAGGGCGACGGCCTCTACGCCGACGGCTCGTTCATCCAGCACACGTACGTGGCGTACTCCGGCACGTACGGCTATGTGCTGCTCGACGGGCTCGGGCGGCTCTTCTCCCTCCTCGACGGCACCCGGTGGGAGGTCACCGACCCCAACCGGAAGATCATCCTGGACAGCGTGGAGCACGCCTACGCGCCCCTTCTCCACAACGGCCTGATGATGGACAGCGTCAGCGGACGCGGCATCTCGCGCGGCATCCTCAAGGAGGACACCTCGCGGATCCTCCAGAGCGACCACACCCGCGGCCACCAGCTCGCCGCCGCGATCGCCGTCCTCGCGAGCGCCGCCGACCCGGCCCGGCGCACCCGCTGGCACGCCATGGTCCGCGGCTGGATCGACCGGGACACCGCGCTGCCGTTCCTCACCGACCCCCAGTTCGGCGTCGCCGACCTGGCGCGGCTGCACGCCGTCGCCGACGAGGACGGCGCGACCGCGCCCGCACCCGCCGGGCACACCCTCTTCCCCGCCATGGCCCGCTCCGTGCACCACCGCCCCGGCTGGTGCGCCAACCTGTCCCTGGCCTCCTCCCGTATCGCGTACTACGAGTGCGGCAACGGCGAGAATCCGCGCGGCTGGCACACCGGCGACGGGATGCTCTACTGGTGGGGCCCCGAGGAGACCCTCGGCCAGTACAGCGACCACTTCTGGCCGACCGTCGACTGGAAGCGGCTGCCCGGCACCACCGTCTCCACCAAGAAGCTCGCCGACAACGCGGGCGGCGAGTGGGGCGAGGCCCGGCCGGACACGGCGTGGGCGGGCGGCGCGACGGACGGCTCCTTCGCCGCCGTGGGCCAGCACCTCAAGGGGCTGGAGTCCACGCTCACCGCACGCCAGTCCTGGTTCTGCCTCGACGACACCGTCGTCTGCCTCGGCGCCGGGATCACCGGCGCGGACGGCGCCCGCGCCGAGACCGTCTTCGACAACCGGAACCTGGGGGAGAGCGGCACCCACGCCCTCACCGTCGACGGGCGCCCGCAGCCCGGCGACCTCGGCCGGACCCTCACGTTCCGCCGCGCCTCCTGGGCCCATCTCGCCGGGCACGGGGGCTGGGTCTGGCCCGGAGGCACCGCGCTGACCGTACGGCGCGAGGAGCGCACCGGCGCCTGGTCCGACATCAACACCCGCAGTGTCACGGACGGGTTCACCCGTCGCTACCTCACCCTGTGGACCGACCACGGCACCGACCCCGACGGCGCGGAGTACGTCTACCTTTTGATGCCCGGCGCCGGGCGGCGCGCGCTCGCCGCCCGCGCCGCCGACCGCCGCTGGCTCGCCGTCGACGCCAACAGCGCCGCGCGGCAGGGCGTCACCGTCCCCTCCCTCGGGTTCGGCGCGGCCAACTTCTTCGCGCCCGGCACGGTGCGCGGCGCCCTGGGCGCGCTGACCTCCACCGCGCCCGCCAGCGTCCTCGTACGCCTCTCGCGCCCCGGTGGAGGCGCGGGCGGGCGGAGCGGCGGGCGGCCCGGGGCGCGGACGGCCACGCTGTGCGTCGCGGAGCCCGTACGCTCGGGCGGGGAGTTCGAGGTGACCTGGGACCGGGCCGTCGCGGAGGTCCTCTCCGCCGACGAGGGCCTCGACCCGTTGTCGGCCGGCGACAAGCTCCGGCTCCGCGTGACACCGGGTACGGAGGGAGCTACGCTCCGCTGCGAGGTCGCGCTCCGCTGAGTCCTGCCGGATGACGGGCTGTGGGAACCCCACAGCCCCAGGGCGTCTACGTGGGAGATTTCCCTGCTGACGCACGGTGTGGCCGTCGGGTTCTGTCCAGCGCGGCCATGAAACCGGCGCTGAGACTGTACGAATCTGACGACGGCGAACCGGGGCCGGGTTTCGTAGGGTCTATACATGACCGATCTGTCCGAGCCGGCGCCCGAAGAGGCGGAGGAGACCGAGCCCGTCGCGCAGGACGCGCGCGGGCGCGTGGCCGAACTGCACGCGATCCGTGAAGAGGCGTTCCGGGGGCCGAGTGAGCGGGCGACCGAGGCGCAGCATGCGAAGGGGAAGCTGACCGCGCGGGAGCGGATCGAGCTGCTGCTGGACCCGGGCTCGTTCTGCGAGATGGAGACCCTGCGGCGGCACCGCGCCACGGGCTTCGGACTGGAGGCGAAGAAGCCGTACACGGACGGTGTGATCACCGGCTGGGGCACGGTGCACGGGCGGACCGTGTTCGTCTACGCGCACGACTTCCGCATCTTCGGCGGCGCACTGGGCGAGGCCCACGCCCATAAGATCCACAAGCTGATGGACAAGGCGATCGCCGCGGGCGCGCCCCTGGTCTCGCTCAACGACGGGGCGGGCGCGCGCATTCAGGAGGGCGTGGCGGCGCTCGCCGGGTACGGCGGCATCTTCCAGCGCAACACCAAGGCGTCCGGCGTGATCCCGCAGATCTCCGTGATGCTCGGCCCGTGCGCGGGCGGCGCGGCCTACTCGCCGGCGCTGACGGACTTCGTGTTCATGGTCCGTGAGACCTCGCAGATGTTCATCACGGGCCCGGACGTGGTCCAGGCCGTGACGGGCGCCGAGGTCACGCAGAACGGCCTGGGCGGCGCGGACGTCCACGCGGCGACCTCCGGTGTGGCCCACTTCGCCTACGACGACGAGGCCACCTGCCTGGAGGAGGTCCGGTACCTGCTCTCGCTGCTGCCGAGCAACAACCGGGAGAACCCCCCGGTCGAGGTCAGCGAGGACCCGCCGGACCGGCGCGCCGAGGAGCTGCTGGACATCGTCCCGGTGGACGGCAACCGGCCGTACGACATGCGGCAGGTCATCGAGGAGATCGTCGACGACGGCGACTTCCTGGAGGTCCACGAGCGCTGGGCGACGAACATCCTGTGCGCGCTGGCCCGGATGGACGGCCAGGTCGTGGGGATCGTGGCCAACCAGCCGCAGGCGCTGGCCGGGGTGCTGGACATCGAGGCCTCCGAGAAGGCCGCGCGCTTCGTGCAGATGTGCGACGCGTTCAACATCCCGATCGTCACGCTGCTGGACGTGCCCGGCTTCCTGCCCGGCGTGGACCAGGAGCACGGCGGCATCATCCGGCACGGCGCGAAGCTGCTCTACGCGTACTGCAACGCGACGGTGCCCCGCATCTCGGTCGTGCTCAGGAAGGCGTACGGCGGCGCGTACATCGTCATGGACTCGCAGTCCATCGGCGCGGACCTGACCTACGCCTGGCCCACCAACGAGATCGCGGTGATGGGCGCCGAGGGCGCGGCCAATGTGATCTTCCGGCGCCAGATCGCGGCGGCGGACGACCCCGAGGCGATGCGCGTGCGGATGGTCAAGGAGTACAAGGCCGAGCTGATGCATCCCTACTACGCGGCCGAGCGCGGGCTCGTGGACGACGTGATCGACCCGGCCGACACCCGCCAGGTCCTCATCCGGTCCCTGGCGATGCTCCGCGCCAAGCACGCCGATCTGCCGTCGCGCAAGCACGGCAACCCCCCGCAGTAAGGCAGTGCCGCACCGAGGCATTCAGGGCTTCGCAGCGATGGGAGAACGAGAAGTGAGCGAAGTGAGCGAACCCGAGAGCAGTCCGATCCGCGTCGAGAAGGGCTCGGCCAGCGAGGAAGAGCTGGCCGCCGTCACGGCGCTGCTCCTCGCCCGGGCCGCGGCCGGCTCCCGGCACGCCCAGGTGCCCGCGCGCCGTCGGCGCACGACCAAGGCGGGTTGGCGCCGACTGGAGCGCCAGCACGGCTTCCGCGCGCCCCATAGCTGGCAGGGCTAGGGGCGGGCCTGGAGCGGGCCAAGGGCTCAGGGCACAGCAGACGCCTGTGGGGCGGAACCGAGTTCCTCGGTTCCGCCCCACAGGCGTCTGAGCGGCGTATCGTCGGCCCCGCCGGGCAGGGACCGGACTCAGGCCGCCGGTGCGTCCACCAGGACGGTGCGGCGCGGATTGGCGGTCTGTGCGGGGAGCTCGACGCCTCCCGCGGGCTCCTGCTCCGCCACCGCGGCCGTCGTCATCTCGTCGGCGTCGTCGAGATGGGCCAGGGTGGTGCGGCGCGGGTTGGCTATGTTGCGCATGGTCAGGGTGGACTTCACTGGTGCCCGTACCTCGCTCGGCTTGTCGTGCTTGTCACTTCATCACGCTATGTAAATGCCGAGGGTAGGCCCGCTATTCCCTTCCGGGGCGTGATCTAGGCAACGTGCGACGTGTGAGTTTGCTCACGACCTCGGGACGAAAAGCGACATAAGGAATCGTTGAATCCGGTTCCTTAATCGGGCAACTGGGACATTCGTGTGTTTACGCGCTAGCTACTCGCTAGTTGGGCAGCCCAACCACCCGGGTGCCTCGTAGGGAAAAGTCCGGAATTTCAGGGGCACCTTTATACGTCTGGTGAGGGCGCGCATTCGCTCGGTGACCGGCCCGCGTGCGTTCTCCACAGCCCTTGTTGGAGATCCGGCACTGTGCTGGAATTCCACGGACCGCCGCAAGACAAGCAGACCGACGCGCATGCGCAGAGCAGCGCAGCGCGACGGTGATGAGGGGACGCGCCGGTCATTCACGACCGCCCGGGGGGCCTCGTACCCCCATGACTCGATACCGTCCCGCCGTCGCGCGCGGGGGGACGCCTGGTCCAGAGGTTGCGACGCTAGTGCAGGGACGTTTCAAGAGGGATGGCAGCGCTGAGGGGGACCCGGAGCTGCGCGGCTCAGCCGACCGCGGTTCCCCGCCCCAGCGCGCCCAGGACGGCGGGCAGCCCATGAGCGCCCAGGACGCCGGCGCCGCACCGGGCGCGCCCGGCGCGCCCGGCCAGGGCGGCGGAGGCGCGGCGCCCGGGGACCAGAAGGACAAGCCCAAGGGCAAGAAGGGCAAGAGCAAGCCCCCTCTCGGCCCGGACAACACGGGCTCGCGCATGGCCCTGCGCAACTGGCACATCAGCACCCGCCTGGTCTCCCTGCTCGCCCTCCCGGTCATCGCCGCCACCACGCTCGGCGGTCTCCGTATCGGCAACTCGCTCCAGAACGTCGACCAGCTCGACAACATGAAGCGCCTCACCGAGATGACGGAGCAGGCCACCGAGCTGGCAGCGGCGCTCCAGGAGGAGCGCGACCGCTCGGCCGGCCCCCTGGTCAGCACGGGGAACGAGAAGGACGAGCTGGTCGTCACCC
This sequence comes from Streptomyces albiaxialis, assembly GCF_039530985.1. NCBI lineage: Bacteria > Bacillati > Actinomycetota > Actinomycetes > Kitasatosporales > Streptomycetaceae > Streptomyces > Streptomyces albiaxialis. The sequence goes on along the minus strand of NZ_BAAAPE010000022.1, from coordinate 49,000 downwards.
CCCGCGAGAAGACCGACCGCGCCATCCAGGCGTTCCGGGAGGCCACCGGGGACATCGACGGCAGCGACAAGGTCATGGCCGGTGTCCAGTCCACCGTCCTGGACATCGCCCGCCAGTTGAACTCGATCAAGAACGTCCGCGAGCGCGCGTACGACAACAAGTCGTACGTCTCCCAGACGGTCAACAGCTACAACCAGCTCATCGAGTCCCTGCTCTCCCTCTCCCAGGACATGGCGCAGGCGACGAGCAACTCGGAGATGATCCAGAGCACCCGTGCCCTGGCCGCGTTCTCCAGCGCCAAGGAGTTCGCCTCCATCCAGCGCGCGATCATCTCCGCGGGCCTGGCCCACCCCGGCCGCCCCGAACTCTCCGAGAGCGACCGGCTCTACGCCCGCACGGCCGCCGACTCCGAGCACGCCGAGCTGAACAGCTTCAGCCAGATCTACGGCGACGGCAGCGCGTCCGAGCTGATCAAGCCGCTCGACAGCGGCGACATCAACATCCGCGAGGCCGACAAGTACCGCGACCGGATGCTCCACAGCCCGGACGCGATCAAGAAGGAGAAGCGGACCTACGTCGACTGGATGGACCAGGACGTAGACAAGATCACCGCGATGGGCAAGATCGAGCAGACCCTGCTCACGCAGATGGAGCAGCAGGCCCGCGAGCTGCGCTCCGACGCCCAGCGCGAGGCGTACATCAGCGGTGCGCTCATCCTCCTCGTCCTCGGCATCTCCCTCGTCGGCGCGTTCGTCGTGGCCCGCTCCATGGTCCGCTCGCTGCGCCGCCTCCAGGACACCGCCCAGGAAGTCGCGCGCAACCGGCTGCCCGAGCTGGTCAAGCAGATGTCCGAGGCCGACCCGCAGGACGTCGACACCTCCGTCGAGTCCGTCGGCGTCCACAGCCGCGACGAGATCGGCAAGGTCGCCGCGGCCTTCGACGACGTGCACCGCGAGGCCGTCCGGCTGGCGGGCGAGCAGGCGCTGCTGCGGGGCAACGTCAACGCGATGTTCACCAACCTCTCGCGCCGCAGCCAGGGCCTGATCCAGCGTCAGCTCTCGCTCATCTCCGAGCTGGAGTCCCGCGAGGCCGACCCGGACCAGCTCTCCTCGCTCTTCAAGCTCGACCACCTCGCCACCCGCATGCGCCGTAACGGTGAGAACCTGCTGGTTCTCGCGGGCGAGGAGCCGGGCCGCCGCTGGACGCGCCCCGTCCCCCTCGTCGACGTGCTCCGCGCCGCGGCCTCCGAGGTGGAGCAGTACGAGCGCATCGAGCTGAACTCCGTGCCCGCCACCGAGGTCGCCGGCCGCGTGGTCAACGACCTCGTGCACCTCCTCGCCGAGCTGCTGGAGAACGCGACCTCGTTCTCCTCGCCCCAGACCAAGGTCAAGGTCACCGGTCACGCGCTGCCCGACGGCCGCGTGCTCATCGAGATCCACGACACGGGCATCGGCCTCTCGCCCGAGGACCTCTCCGCGATCAACGAGCGGCTGGCCAACCCGCCGACGGTGGACGTCTCCGTCTCCCGCCGCATGGGCCTCTTCGTGGTCGGCCGCCTGTCCCTGCGGCACGGCATCCGCATCCAGCTCCGCCCCTCCGACTCGGGCGGCACCACCGCGCTCGTCATGCTCCCCGTCGACGTCGCCCAGGGCGGCGCGCAGGGCGCCAAGGGCAGGCCCGGCGCCCCCGCCGCGGCGCCCTCCGGCTCCGGCGGTCCCGGCGGCGGTCCCCGCCCGCCCAAGGGCGCGGGCCTCGCGGCCGCGCTCCAGCGCGGCCCGCAGAGCGGCGGCCCCGGCATGGGCACGGGCGGTACGGGCGCGGGTGCGGGACGGCTCGGTGCCGTACCGCCGCGCGGCCAGGTCGGCGGCGGCGCCCAGCGCCCCGCGCTCCCCGGCAGCCAGGGCGGCGAAGCCCCGGCCAGCAATCTCTTCGGCGCCCCGGTCCCGCCGCGTCCCGGCGGCCAGGGCCCCGGCGCCCAGGCTCCGGGCGGCCCGATGGCGGGCGGCCCGCCCGCCCCGCCGCTGCCCACGCGCGGCGGCCCCGCGGGCGAACTCCCGGGCGGCCAGGGCCAGCCGGGTCAGCAGGGCCAGGCACCGGGCACCGGCGGCCCCGGCGACACCAGCGAGATACCCCAGATCCCGGCACAGGGCGGCCAGGGCGGTCCGGGCGACACCGGCCAGTTCCCGCAGGTCCAGCCGCAGCAGGGCGGCCAGGGCGGTCCCGGCGACACCGGCCAGTTCGCGCTGCCGCAGCCCGGTACGCCGAGTGAGACCGGTGAGTACGCGCTTCCGCCGCAGGGCGGCCAGGGCGGTCCCGGTGACACGGGCCAGTTCCCGCAGGCGCAGCCGCAGCAGGGCCGTCAGGGCGGTCCCGGCGACACCGGCCAGTTCCCGCTGGCCCAGCCGCAGCAGCCCGGCACCCCGAGCGACACGGGTGAGTACGCGCGCCCGCAGGCCGGAGGCCCCTCCGAGACCGGCGAGTACGCGCTGCCGCAGCCCGGTACGCCGAGTGAGACCGGTGAGTACGCGCTTCCGCCGCAGGGCGGCCAGGGCGGTCCCGGTGACACGGGCCAGTTCCCCCAGGCACAGCCGCAGCAGGGCGGCCAGGGTGGCCAGGGTGGTCCCGGCGACACCGGCCAGTTCGCGCGGCCCGAGTTCTCCGACGTCGGCGTCCCCGGCAGCGCCGCGGGCCGTCCGAGCTGGGCGACGCCCGAGCCGGGCCCCGCCGCCGAGGACGCGCCGCGCGGGCACGACGAGCCGGACACCGGCGAGCACGCCCGCCCCGGATACACCGGCGCCACCAGCGGCGCCCCCGGTCAGCCCGGCCCGACGGGCCAGGACACCGGCGAGACCCCCGCCCCCTCCCCGGCGGACGCCGGCGGCCAGGGCGGCCCGGAGTTCGGCATACCCAGCGGGCCGCCGGCCCCGGCCGACGCCCCGACCCCCATATTCGCGTCCATGGAGTCCAACTGGTTCCGTGGCGCTGATCCCTCGGCACAGGCTCCCGCGCAGGGCAACCCCCCACAGCCCCCACGCCCCGCGCAGACGCCCGAGCCCGAGCAGGCACAGGCTGCGGAGCCCTCTCCGCAGCAGCCCGAGGCGCCCACCCCGCGCCCCGGGCAACCCGCCTCCGCCGTCCCCCCGATGCCGCAGCGCCAGACGGCGCGGAACGCCTCGGAGAACGGCGGGAGCACGAGCACCGACACCGACACGGGTGCCAACTGGGGAGCTTCACCGAACGACGAGCGCTGGCGCCGTGCCGAGCAGGTGCGCCAGCCCGCCGCCGGGGGAGTCACCACGTCGGGCCTGCCGCGTCGTGTGCCCCGCGCCAATCTCGTCGCGGGGACCGCACAGCAGCAGTCGTCCGCACAGTCCGGTCCGCAGGTCTCGCGTGCGCCCGACGACGTACGTGGGCGGCTGACCAATCTCCGCCGTGGTATCCAGCAGGGCCGACAGGCCGGAACGGACGGCCGCGGCATTGGCCCCACTTACCAGCAGGAGCGTTAGTTGAGTCCGATGAGCCAGGCGGCGCAGAATCTGAACTGGTTGATCACCAACTTCGTGGACAACACCCCTGGGGTGTCGCACACGGTGGTGGTCTCCGCCGACGGACTTCTGCTCGCGATGTCCGAGGGCTTCCCGCGTGACCGTGCCGATCAGTTGGCGGCGGTCGCATCGGGGCTGACCTCGCTCACCGCGGGTGCGTCCCGCATCTTCGAGGGCGGGGGGGTCAACCAGACGGTGGTGGAGATGGAGCGGGGGTTCCTCTTCATCATGTCCATCTCGGACGGTTCCTCGCTCGCCGTCCTCGCCCACCCCGAGGCCGACATCGGTCTCGTCGGATACGAGATGGCCCTTCTTGTGGACCGTGCCGGAACCGTACTCACCCCGGACGTCCGCGCGGAACTCCAGGGAAGCATTCTCAACTGATCTTCACGCTCCCCCCACCTGAGCACCATCGTCCGCCCGCCGACCACATGCCTCGCTCGGAGGAGCCATGACCCCGCCGCCCGCCTCGCCCGGCCCGTACGGTGCCCCGAACCACCAAGCGCCGTACGGGGACGAAGGCGACCAGCCGCTGGTGCGCCCGTACGCCATGACGGGCGGTCGCACCCGGCCGCGCTATCAGCTCGCGATCGAGGCCCTGGTGAGCACCAGCGCCGAGCCCGTGCAGCTCCAGGGGCTCCTCCCCGAGCACCAGCGGATCTGCCACCTGTGCCGCGAGGTCAAGTCGGTCGCGGAGGTCTCCGCACTGCTCGCCATCCCGTTGGGGGTAGCCCGGATTCTCGTCGCCGACCTCGCCGAGGCCGGAATGGTGGCCATCCACCAGCCCGGCGGCGGGTCCGAGCCCGGCGGCGCCCCCGATGTGACGCTGCTCGAAAGGGTGCTCAGTGGACTTCGCAAGCTCTAGCCCGCAGAGGGGACCGATGGGCGGCCAGCAGCCCTCCGGTCCCGTAGGGCCGATGGGATCCATGGGACAGATGAGCCAGCAGGGATACGGCATGCCCGCACCGGGGCGTTCGACCACCTCCGCGAAGATCGTCGTCGCGGGCGGCTTCGGCGTGGGCAAGACCACGTTCGTGGGCGCGGTCTCGGAGATCAATCCGCTGCGCACCGAGGCCGTGATGACCTCGGCGTCCGCGGGCATCGACGACCTGACGCACACCGGCGCGAAGTCCACCACCACGGTGGCCATGGACTTCGGCCGCATCACGCTCGACGACGACCTGATCCTGTACCTGTTCGGTACGCCGGGCCAGGACCGCTTCTGGTTCATGTGGGACGACCTGGTGCGCGGCGCGATCGGCGCCGTCGTGCTGGTCGACACCCGCCGTCTGGCCGACTGCTTCCCGGCGGTGGACTACTTCGAGAACAGCGGCCTGCCCTTCGTCATCGCGCTCAACGGCTTCGACGGGCACCAGCCGTACTCTCCGGAGGAGGTCCGCGAGGCCCTGCAGATCGGTCCCGACACCCCCATCATCACCACCGACGCCCGGCACCGCGCCGAGGCCAAGAGCGGATTGATCACCCTCGTCGAGCACGCGCTGCTCGCCCGACTGAAATGATCACGGCGTCGGCGCGGAGACTCCTCACCCGCTCTGCGCCGACCGCTGAATGATGTAGACGGTCCCTGGATCACAGTCGTAGATCGGCTGTGTTCTTCGCCATGTCCGGACTCGCCTTCATAACGTTTCGACAGGCAAAACGCAGCCCTGTGAACACTGGTGGCGAGCGGAACGTCTCGCTCTGCGCACGATTCCCACGTCATTTGGCGCGGCATTGCCCCAATGCCCGTTTTTCCACTGAGGCGTTTCAGCTCCTCGCTTATTCGTCAAGTGTTTGGAAACGGCGGGTCTGACGTGCTGGAATTCCCTGAACTCAGCAGTAGTGACGGCGCAGCGCTGGCGACGGGGAACCGAGCGCCGAGAGGTGAGAAGTCGAGTGAGGCGAAGCAAGGCGGGCTCCGCACCGCAGGATCGGGCTCAGGCGCGGGGGAACTTCACGCCGCCCTCGCGCGGCAACGCGCCCGCGGGGACCGCGGCCCCTCCGACAGGAACGTCCCCCGCGCAGGGCCAGGGCGGCAGCCGGATGAAGGTACGCAACTGGCGGGTGCCCACCCGGCTCAACGCGATCCTGCTCATACCCGTGCTCGTCGCGCTCGTCTTCGGCGGGTTCAAGGTCGAATCGGACTTCGCGACCTGGCAGGACGCGGAGGAGGCCCAGCGCACCGCGGAACTCGTCGAGTCGGCGGCGGACTACGGCCACGCGCTCATCGACGAGCGTGACCGCACCGCGGCCCCGCTGCTCCGGGGCGACAAGAACGACTCCGAGGTCAGCAGCTCCCGCAACGCCACGGACCAGGCGGCCAAGGACTTCAAGAAGGCCGTCGACAACATGCCGGACGAGCCCGGCCTCGAACGCCGGCTCGACGCCTTCAAGAAGGTCGAGCCCCGCCTCCCCGTACTCCGCCAGGGCGCCTACACCAAGGACCTGCCCGGCGTGAAGACCGAAGAGGGCTACGTCACCATCCAGCACCCGCTGATGGAGTTCGCCAACGAGCTGGGCCTCGGCACCGGCAACGTCACCTCTTACGGCCGCACCGTCTACGCCATCTCGCTCGCCAAGGCCGCCGGCTCCCTCCAGCGCGCGCTCGGCGCTCACCTGCTGACCAAGCCCGGCCCTTCCGATCAGGCCAAGCAGCAGCAGCTCACCGCGCTGGCCTCCTACGCCTACCTGGAGCGGATCGCCCTCGGCGAGTACGTGTCCGGCGGCCGGACCCAGGACGTGAAGCTGCTCAGGGACGAGCAGGGCAAGGCCAAGGCCGCGGGCCGCAAGCAGATCGCGCAGGCCAAGCAGGAGGCCGCGGCGAAGAACGAGAAGTTCGTGCCGCCGCCCACGATGGAGAAGATGGTCAAGGCCATCGGCAGCGGCGCGAGCCCGGCCCAGCTCAAGGCCAAGGGCATCACCGAGAAGAGCTGGTTCGCGGCCTCGACCGCGACATTCGACGCGTACCGCGCCGTCGAGACGGACCTCGCCCGGCACGCCGTCGACGAGACCAACCAGATCGCCTCCGACGCCCGCCGCGACGCGATCGTCAACTCCGCGATCGTGCTGGTCGCGCTCCTGTTCGCGTTCGTCATCGCGGGCCGGATGGCGCGCTCGATGAGCCGCAGCATGCGCACCCTGCGCGGCGCCGCGTTCGACGTCGCCGAGCAGCGGCTGCCGATGCTGGTCGACCAGCTCTCGCGCACGGAGCCGGGCCGCGTGGACACCCGCGTCCAGCCCATCCCGATCACCAGCCGCGACGAGATCGGCGAGGTCGCCCGCGCCTTCGACCAGGTGCACCGGGAGGCCGTCCGGCTGGCCGCCGAGCAGGCCCTGCTCCGCGGCAACGTCAACGCGATCTTCACCAACCTCTCCCGCCGCAACCAGGGCCTCATCGAGCGCCAGCTCGAACTGGTCACGGACATGGAGAACAACGAGGCCGACCCGGACCAGCTCGAAAGCCTCTTCCGGATGGACCACCTCGCCACGCGCATGCGCCGCAACGGCGAGAACCTGCTGGTCCTCGCGGGCGAGGAGCCCGGAAGGCGCTGGACCGAGCCCGTCCCCCTCGTCGACATCCTGCGCGCCGCCGCCTCCGAGGTGGAGCACTACGAGCGGATCGAGATCTCCGGCGTCCCGGAGACCGAGATCCACGGCCAGGTCGTGAACGACCTCGTGCACCTCCTCGCCGAGCTGCTGGAGAACGCGACCTCGTTCTCCTCGCCGCAGACCAAGGTGCGGGTGCGGGCCACACGTATGCCCGACGGCCGGATGATGATCGAGATCCACGACAAGGGCATCGGCCTCACCGCCGAGGACTTCGCGGACATCAACCACAAGCTGGCCAACCCGCCGACCGTGGACGCCTCGGTCTCCCAGCGCATGGGCCTCTTCGTGGTCGGCCGCCTCGCCGACCGGCACGGCATCCGCGTCCAGCTCCGCCCCTCCGGCGAGCAGGCGGGCACCACCTCGCTGGTGATGCTGCCCGACGCCATCACCCATGGCGGCGGCGGCTCGGAGCACGGGGACGGCGGCGAGGAGGACTTCACCGTCTCCCGGATCGTCCCCGAGCAGCAGCCCGGCATCCCGCAGCAGCCCGCGTTCGACGCGCAGGCGCGGTCCGCCGCCGAGCTGGGATTCGACGACTCCCGCTACGGCGCCGAGGGCGCGCCCGGTTCCGCACCGGCGCTCGGACCGGTCGAGCGCTCCCTGCGGCGCGAGGAGCGGCGCGCGGCGCTGGAAGCGCACCAAGGCGAGCCGGGGGACCAGGGGCAGCAGGACCCGCAGGGGCCCCTGGGGCTCCAGCCCGGCGCCGCCCGCCCGCAGCTCCCCACGCGCCAGCCCTACGACCAGGCGCCGTACGGCCAGCAGGATCCGTACCCGCCGCAGCAGTACGACCAGGGGCAGCAGTACGACCCCCAGGCGCATTCCCAGGGACTCGCTCAGCCGCAGGTCCCGCCGTACGGGCAGCATCAGATCCAGCCAGATCAGCAGCCTGCCCAGCCACCGGCGCAGCCGCCGTACGACCCCCAGCAGTACGCCCCGCAGCAGCCCGTACAGCCGTACGAGGCGCAGCCCGCGATGCCCCAACAGGCCCCGCAGGAAGGGCAGTACGTCGCTAACGATACGGAAGCGGAATCTGCTCCCGACGTTCCGAACTCCGGTCTGGACCGCGTAGGCTTCGACCGTCCGGGTCCCCTCCCGAGCAGGATCAACTCGACGACCGACGCGGGGCTTCCGCGCCGTGAGCCGGGGCGTTCACAGCTCGATGGGGGCTCGGCCGCGCAGCACATGGCCCACCCCGAATCTCCGGCCCTCCTGTCGCAGCAGCCTCAGCAGCAGCCGTCGCAGGACGAAACCGGAACCCACCGGCGGTCGCCGAACGACGAACGCTGGGACAAGGCGGGCCAGTTGCGCGACCCGCAGGCCGGCGGCGTCACCACTTCCGGCCTGCCGCGGCGGGTGCCCCGGGCCAACCTGGTCGAGGGCGCCGCGGAGGAGAGCCCGCAGGGCGGCCCCTCGGTCTCCCGCGCGCCGGAGGACGTGCGCGGCAGACTGAGCAACCTGCACCGTGGTGTCCGACGCGGACGCACAGCGGGCGACGCCAACGAGAATGACCGACAGGGCTTCGGCCCCGGCAGCACCTACGATCAGGAGCGTTAGTGTGAGCCCGATGAGCCAGGCGGCGCAGAACCTGAACTGGTTGATCACCAACTTCGTGGACAACACCCCTGGGGTGTCGCACACGGTGGTGGTCTCCGCCGACGGACTTCTGCTCGCGATGTCCGAGGGCTTCCCGCGTGACCGTGCCGATCAGTTGGCGGCGGTCGCATCGGGGCTGACCTCGCTCACCGCGGGTGCGTCCCGCATCTTCGAGGGCGGGGGGGTCAACCAGACGGTCGTGGAGATGGAGCGGGGGTTCCTCTTCATCATGTCCATCTCGGACGGTTCCTCGCTCGCCGTCCTCGCCCACCCCGAGGCCGACATCGGTCTCGTCGGATACGAGATGGCCCTCCTCGTCGACCGCGCGGGTTCGGTCCTGACGCCGGATCTGCGCGCGGAACTGCAAGGCAGCCTTCTCAACTAGGACGTGGGAAGCCGACAGGCAGTGCGCATTGCGTCTCCGCGCCATAAAGTGCGGGGACGCGGTGCCGAGCAGGAGCGTTGAAGCAGCAGGGACAGTCCCGAAGGAAGACGCAACGGCCCGAACGTCCGTAGTGCGAGGAGGAAACGTGGCAACGCCCCCAGGAGGTCCGTCGTCGTACGGAAGCGGTCATGAGGGTTCCGGCGGAGACGCCCCGCTCCTCAATCGCTTCAACTTCCCCTCCACGCCCAGCGAGTACGCGCAGTCGCAGCAGTCCCGGACGCCGCAGCAGCCTCAGCCGCCGCAGTACCAGCCTCAGCACCACCAGAACCAGAATCAGCACCACCAGCACCAGCACCAGAATCAGCACCAGGACCAGCGCCGGCAGCAGGCCCCGCGCATCCAGCCCGTGCAGCCTCCGCAGCGGGGCGCGGGCGGCGGCGGGCACCGGCCGGGCGACCAGCAGCGGTCGCCGCAGCCGGCGCAGCAGCCGCTGGTCAGGCCCTATGCCATGACGGGTGGCCGGACCCGTCCCCGCTACCAGCTCGCGATCGAGGCACTGGTGCACACCTCGGCCGATCCCGCGCAGCTCCAGGGCCAACTGCCCGAGCACCAGCGGATCTGCCGCCTGTGCTACGAGATCAAGTCGGTAGCCGAGATCTCCGCACTCCTGACCATTCCGCTCGGCGTCGCCCGGATCCTCGTCGCCGACCTGGCCGAAGCCGGTCTCGTCGCCATCCACCAGCCCGGTGGCGGCGAACAGAGCGCGGACGGCCAGCCAGACGTGACACTGCTCGAAAGGGTGCTCAGTGGACTTCGCAAGCTCTAGCGGCGGGACCGTTGGAGGTTCGGCCCGATCCACCACGTCCGCGAAGATCGTGGTGGCCGGCGGCTTCGGCGTGGGCAAGACCACGTTCGTGGGCGCGGTCTCGGAGATCAATCCGCTGCGCACCGAGGCCGTGATGACCTCGGCGTCCGCGGGCATCGACGACCTGACGCACACCGCGGACAAGACCACCACCACGGTGGCCATGGACTTCGGCCGTATCACCCTGGACCAGGACCTGATCCTGTACCTGTTCGGCACGCCGGGCCAGGACCGCTTCTGGTTCATGTGGGACGACCTGGTGCGCGGCGCGATCGGCGCGGTGGTCCTCGTGGACACCCGCCGTCTCGCGGACTGCTTCCCGGCGGTGGACTACTTCGAGAACAGCGGCCTGCCCTTCGTCATCGCGCTCAACGGCTTCGACGGGCACCAGCCGTACTCCCCGGAGGAGGTCCGCGAGGCCCTGCAGATCGGCCCGGACGCGCCCATCATCACCACCGACGCCCGGCACAGAGCCGACGCCAAGAGCGCGCTGATCACCCTGGTCGAGCATGCCCTGATGGCCCGGCTGCGCTGACCCGCACCGGGATCCGGACCCGTCCCCACCCCCTGCTCCGGCACGGGCGGGGCGGGCCTTGGCGCGTGGCATAGGCTGGAGCACCGACCCCTCAAGCCACGCCACCGAAGGAAACACCCCGTGCGCATCGCCAGATTCTCCCTGGACGGCAACGTCGGATTCGGCGTAGTGGAAGGCGACGCCGGTACGGAGGGCGGGCCCGTCCTCGACATCATCAAGGGCCACCCCTTCGCCGACTTCGAACGCTCGGGCCAGAAGCTGCCCCTCAGCCAGGTGCGCCTGCTTCCGCCCGTGCTCCCGAACAAGGTCGTCGCCATCGGCAGGAACTACGCCGAGCACGCCAAGGAGCTGGGCAACGAGGTCCCCGAGACCCCGGTGACGTTCTTCAAGCCGTCCACCTCGGTCATCGGCCCCGGCGACCCGGTCGTCTACCCCTCCTTCTCCTCCGAGGTGCACTACGAGGCGGAGCTGGCCGTCGTCATCGGCCGGCTGTGCAAGGACGTGCCCCGCGAGCGCGTGAAGGACGTCATCCTCGGCTACACCTGCGCGAACGACATCACCGCGCGTGACGTCCAGCGCACGGAGAAGCAGTGGGCGCGGGCCAAGGGCTTCGACTCCTCCTGCCCCCTCGGCCCCTGGACCGAGACCGAGCTGGACCCCTCCGACCTCGGCATCATGTGCACGGTCAACGGCGAGCAGCGGCAGCTCGGCCGCACCGCCGAGATGGTCCGCTCCATCGAGGACGTCATCGTCCACATCACCGAGGCCATGACGCTGCTCCCGGGCGACGTCATCCTCACCGGCACCCCCGCGGGCGTCGGCCCCCTGAACGTCGGCGACGAGGTCGCCGTCACCATCGAAGGCATCGGCACTCTCACCAACAAGGTGATCAAGCGTGACTACTGAGTCCTCCCGGGGGACAACCCCCGTACCCCCGGCCGGAAGGACCGACGCGGCAAGCCCTGTACGCGTACGTTTCTGTCCCTCCCCGACCGGCAACCCCCACGTGGGCATGGTCCGCACCGCGCTCTTCAACTGGGCGTACGCGCGGCACACCGGCGGCACCCTGGTCTTCCGCATCGAGGACACCGACGCGGCCCGCGACTCCGAGGAGTCCTACGAGCAGCTCCTCGACGCGATGAGCTGGCTCGGCCTCGACTGGGACGAGGGCCCCCAGGTGGGCGGCCCGCACGCCCCGTACCGGCAGTCCGAGCGGATGGAGGTCTACGCGGACGTCGCCCGGAAGCTCCAGGAGGGCGGGTACGCCTACCCCTGCTACTGCACCGCGCAGGAGCTGGAGGAGCGCCGCGAGCGCGCACGCGAGGAGGGCCGCCCCTCGGGGTACGACGGCACGTGCCGCTCCCTCACCGCCGAGCAGATCGCCGCGTACGAGGCGGAGGGCCGCAGCCACGTCGTGCGCTTCCGGATGCCGGACGAGGCGATCACGTTCGAGGACCTGGTGCGCGGCGAGATCACCTTCCAGCCGGAGAACGTCTCCGACTACGGCATCCTGCGTGCCAACGGCGCCCCGCTCTACACGCTGGTCAACCCGGTCGACGACGCGCTGATGGAGATCACGCACGTGCTGCGCGGCGAGGACCTGCTCTCCTCCACCCCGCGCCAGATCGCGCTCTACAAGGCGCTGATCGACCTCGGCCTGGCCAAGGAGATCCCGGCCTTCGGCCACCTGCCGTACGTGATGGGGGAGGGCAACAAGAAGCTCTCCAAGCGCGACCCGCAGTCCTCGCTGAACATGTACAGGGAGCAGGGCTTCCTGCGCGAGGGCCTGCTCAACTACCTCTCGCTGCTGGGCTGGTCGCTCTCCGAGGACCGCGACATCTTCTCCATGGACGAGATGGTCGCCGCCTTCGACATCCACGACGTCAACGGCAACCCGGCGCGCTTCGACCTGAAGAAGTGCGAGGCCATCAACGCCACGCATCTGCGCGAGCTGCCGCTGAAGGACTTCATCGCCCGCTGCGCCCCCTGGCTGAAGGCTCCGTACGCCCCGTGGCCGGAGGAGAACTTCGACCAGGCGGCCTTCGAGGAGCTGGCCCCGCTGGCGCAGACACGGCTGACGGTCCTCTCGGACATCACCGACAACGTCGACTTCCTCTTCCTCGACGAGCCGGCCGAGGACGAGAAGTCCTGGCAGAAGGCGATGAAGGAGGGCTCCGACGCGCTGCTGCGCACGGCCCGCGCCAAGCTGGAGGCGGCCGACTGGTCGTCCCCCGAGGCCCTCAAGGACGCGGTCCTGGCGGCGGGCGAGGAGCACGGGCTGAAGCTCGGCAAGGCCCAGGCCCCGGTCCGGGTCGCCGTGACGGGCCGCACGGTCGGTCTGCCGCTCTTCGAGTCGCTCCAGGTCCTGGGCAAGGACCGCACGCTCTCCCGTATCGACGCGGCGCTGGCCAGGCTCACCGCATGATCACGGACCTGCCCGGGAGCCCCGCTCCCGGGCAGAACCCGTTTTGGAGCACCGTCTCCCATCGGGTAATGTTCTTCCTGTCGCCGCGAGGGGACGGGCCGAAAAGCCCGGACCGACCGGCGGTAAACCGAACAAGATCCCAACTGGGGTTGAGTTCTGGTGGGCTATGGTGTAATTGGCAGCACGACTGATTCTGGTTCAGTTAGTCTAGGTTCGAGTCCTGGTAGCCCAGCGCGATCTGTGTTCTTCACGTTCTGCAAGATCGAGGCCCCCGTTGTGTAGCGGCCTAGCACGCCGCCCTCTCAAGGCGGTAGCGCCGGTTCGAATCCGGTCGGGGGTACGGATCCTGGTCTCCGGACCCGGATCATGCAGAGGCCCCCGTTGTGTAGCGGCCTAGCACGCCGCCCTCTCAAGGCGGTAGCGCCGGTTCGAATCCGGTCGGGGGTACTCGATGGGGAAGCCCCGCACCAGCAGGTGCGGGGCTTCTTCGTGTGTCAGCTCTGTCAGCTCCCGCTCCCGAAGCGGCGGGCCGACTCCTCGGCCTGGGCCAGCCGCCGCAGGCTCAGCAGGACGGGCTCGTACAGGACCGTGAGGGCGACGCCCGCCTCGACCTGCTCCGTGGCGTTCTCCTGGCTCTCCAGCAGGTCCAGGTCCGTTTCCGCCGCCTCCGCCGCCGCGTGCGCGTAGCGGGCCAGGTGCGGGATGTCGCAGGGGTAGCCGAGCCGTACGAGCGCGGCCACGGCCTCCACGAGGGTGTCGTACGCGGGGGTGGTGCCGGGCTCGCACTCGTGCCAGCCCAGCCGGTCCAGCAGGGCGGCGACGTCCCGCCGGGCGGCCTCGTGGGACTCCTCGTCCCGCTCCCCGCCCCGCAGCGGCGCCGGGCCCGGCAGGGCCCAGGTGGCGACGCCGAGCCGGGTGTGCTGGTCCATGCCCTCGTCGTCGACGGCCGCCAGCACCTCGCGGGCCGTGGCCACCGGCATCCTCCCGACCTGGATCAGCGCCCGTACGAGGCGCAGCCGGCGCAGGTGCTCCTGACCGTAGGCGGCCTGGGTCGCGCTGACGCGCTCACCGGGCGGGAGCAGTTTCTCGCGCAGATAGAACTTGATCGTCGCCGTGGGCACGCCGCTGCGTGCGCTCAGCTCGGAGAGCCGCATTCCGCCTCCCGGTCCGGAGTCCTCTGGATTTTCCTATTGGATAGTGGCACTATCCAACCATGGATCTCATCGAAGGCCGCATGACGGCGAATGTGAAGGACGTGGACGAGGTTGTCGTCTTCCTCATCGGGATGAGGATCAACAAGTTCCGGGCGGTGCGCAGTTGGCTCCCCGCGATGCTGGCCATGCCCCGCATGCTGCGCGAGCTGGAGGCCGACCGGTCCGACGGATTACTCGGGGCGCGCGTCACGCTGAGCGGGCCGCGGGACACGGCGGTGGTGCAGTACTGGCGCTCGGTCGAGGAGCTCATGGCCTACGCTTCCGCGCCGGACCGTGAACACCGCCCCGCCTGGGCGGCGTTCAACCGCCAGGTCCGCAAGAGCCGGGGGAGTGTCGGGATTTGGCACGAGACGTACCGGGTGCCCAGGGGCGGCTTCGAGTCCGTCTACGTCGACATGCCCCCGTACGGCCTGGGGGAGGCGTACGGCCCGGTCCCGGTCGGCGCACGGGGGAACAGCGCCCGGGAACGCCTCGCGGGCGGCACGTAGGGACGCCCGGGCGCCCCTCAGTTGGGCCGCCGCAGGGCCTCGCTCAGGCGGGCGGCGGCGTCCACGATGGCCTGCGCGTGCATCCGTCCCGGGTGGCGGGTCAGCCGCTCGATCGGGCCGGAGACCGAGACGGCCGCCACCACCCGGTTCGAGGGGCCGCGGACCGGGGCCGAGACCGAGGCCACGCCCGGCTCGCGCTCGCCGATCGACTGGGCCCAGCCCCTGCGCCGTACGCCCGAGAGCGCCGTCGCCGTGAAGCGGGCGCCCTGGAGGCCGCGGTGCAGCCGCTCCGGCTCCTCCCAGGCCATGAGGATCTGCGCGGCCGAGCCCGCCTTCATGGGCAGGGTCGAGCCGACGGGCACGGTGTCCCGCAGGCCGGAGAGCCGCTCGGCGGCGGCCACGCAGATCCGCATGTCGCCCTGCCGCCGGTAGAGCTGCGCGCTCTCGCCGGTCACGTCCCGCAGGTGGGTGAGCACGGGGCCCGCGGAGGCCAGCAGCCGGTCCTCGCCCGCCGCCGCGGCCAGCTCGCCCAGCCGCGGGCCGAGTATGAAACGGCCCTGCATGTCGCGGGCCACCATGCGGTGGTGCTCGAGGGCCACCGCGAGCCGGTGCGCCGTGGGGCGCGCGAGACCGGTCGCTCCGACCAGCCCGGCGAGGGTGGCCGGACCGGACTCCAGAGCGCTCAGTACCAGAGCAGCCTTGTCGAGAACGCCGACGCCACTAGAGTTGTCCATGCGTCGATACTTGCGTCTCAAAGTGTGAAACGCAAGTTCAATTTTCTCCGCGACCCGCCAACCTGTACAGACGGCCGCCGCCTCACCGCGGCGGGATGCTCTCGACATGTGGTCGGCACCGACGCCGGCCGAAGGGAAAGCGATGGGACGCACACTCGCGGAGAAAGTCTGGGACGACCATGTCGTCAGGCGCGCGGAAGGCGAGCCGGACCTTCTCTTCATCGATCTGCACCTCCTGCACGAGGTGACGAGCCCGCAGGCGTTCGACGGCCTCCGCAAGGCCGGGCGGGGTGTGCGGCGCACCGATCTCACCATCGCGACCGAGGACCACAACACCCCCACCCTCGACATCGACAAGCCCATCGCCGACCCGGTCTCGCGCACCCAGTTGGAGACCCTGCGCAAGAACTGCGCGGACTTCGGCGTACGGCTGCACCCGCTGGGCGACGTCGAGCAGGGCGTGGTGCACGTGGTCGGGCCGCAGCTCGGGCTGACCCAGCCCGGCATGACCGTGGTCTGCGGCGACAGCCACACCTCCACGCACGGCGCGTTCGGCGCGCTCGCCTTCGGCATCGGCACCTCCCAGGTCGAGCACGTGCTGGCGACCCAGACCCTGCCCATGGCCCCGTTCCGGACCATGGCGGTCACGGTGAACGGCGAGCTGCCCGAGGGCGTCACCGCCAAGGACCTGATCCTCGCGATCATCGCCAAGATCGGCACCGGTGGCGGCCAGGGGTACGTCATCGAGTACCGCGGCGAGGCCATCGAGAAGCTCTCGATGGAGGCCCGGATGACCATCTGCAACATGTCCATCGAGGCCGGGGCCCGCGCCGGGATGATCGCGCCCGACGAGACGACCTTCGCGTACGTCCAGGGCCGCGAGCACGCCCCGAAGGGCGAGAACGGCGAGGATTGGGACGCGGCCGTCGCGTACTGGAGGACGCTGCGCACCGACGACGACGCCGCCTTCGACCACGAGGTCGTCATCGAGGGCTCCGAGCTGGCCCCGTTCGTGACCTGGGGGACCAACCCGGGACAGGGCGCGCCGCTGTCCGCCTCGGTGCCGGACCCGGCCTCGTTCGAGGACGCCAGCGCGCGGTACGCCGCCGAGAAGGCCCTGGAGTACATGGGCCTGAACGCCGGTCAGCCGCTGCGCGAGGTGACGGTCGACACGGTCTTCGTGGGCTCGTGCACCAACGGCCGTATCGAAGACCTGCGTTCGGCGGCCTCCGTGCTGGAGGGCCGCAGGGTGGCCGACGACGTCCGGATGCTGGTCGTCCCCGGCTCCGTCCGGGTGGCGCTGCAGGCCGTCGAGGAGGGGCTGGACAAGGTGTTCACCGCGGCGGGCGCCGAGTGGCGGCACGCGGGCTGCTCGATGTGCCTGGGCATGAACCCCGACCAGCTCCAGCCGGGCGAGCGGGCCGCCTCGACCTCCAACCGCAACTTCGAGGGCAGGCAGGGCAAGGGCGGACGCACCCACCTGGTCTCCCCGCAGGTCGCCGCCGCCACGGCGGTCCTGGGGCACCTGGCCTCGCCGGCCGACCTGTCCGACGTACGAGAGACCGCGGGAGTCTGAGCACGATGGAAGCCTTCACCACACACACGGGCCGTGCCGTCCCGCTGCGCCGCAGCAACGTGGACACGGACCAGATCATCCCCGCGCACTGGCTCAAGAAGGTCACCCGCGACGGCTTCGAGGACGGGCTCTTCGAGGCCTGGCGCAAGGACCCGGACTTCGTGCTCAACCAGAGCGCGTACGAGGGGGCCACCGTGCTGGTCGCGGGCCCCGACTTCGGCACCGGCTCCTCCCGCGAGCACGCCGTCTGGGCCCTGCAGAACTACGGCTTCAAGGCCGTGATCTCCTCGCGCTTCGCCGACATCTTCCGGGGCAACTCGCTGAAGAACGGCCTGCTCACGGTCGTCCTCCCGCAGGAGACCGTGGACGAGCTGTGGAAGCTGGCGGAGGCCGACCCGGCCGCCGAGGTGACCGTGGACCTCGTTCGGCGCAAGGTGCTGGCGCCGGGCGTCGAGGCGGACTTCGAGCTGGACGAGAACGCCCGCTGGCGGCTGCTGGAGGGGCTGGACGACATCAGCCTCACCCTGAAGAACGAGGACGCGATCGCGGACTTCGAGGCCTCGCGCGCCGCCTTCAAGCCGCGCACGCTCACCGCCTGAGCCCACCTCAGACACCCACCGCGCCCCCGCCGTCCGGCGGGGGCGCAGTGCTGTTCGGGGGAGCCGGGTGGTGCGCTCCGCGGGACAGAGGGAGCGCGTCATGTTGACGTGAATTAGTCTTGAGAGCCAGTTCCTTTCGTACTAGGGAACGGTGCCGCTCGCGAACCGGCCGTACGGGACGCGCCGCGGCACGTCAACTGGGCTCCCCACAGGCCGAGTTGACGGCACCAGGCCCGGTACTCCCCCCGCTGGAAGCGACAACTCACCCCAGATGGCACAATCACCGCATGGAACGCGACGGTCAACTGGAGCTCTACGACCGACTCGCCGCCCTCTTGAAAGAGGCGCACGCCGTTGTGCGCTCACCGCAAGTCCCCGAGGGCGCACGGGTGGCGCTGACCCGGAAGCTGCTGGTCATCACGGCGGCTTCGAAGCACGATCTCGCCGCTGCGGCACGGCGTCTGGAGCGTCTGATGGACGACATCCACGAGGGGCGATTCCCGCTGGGCAGGGGAGAAGTGCACGCCGACGGAACTCGATGAAGGTCGAGTTCGTTGCGGCACAAGGGTGATTCGCCCGTTTCGTGTTTGATTTGCGGTATATATCTGCCTAACGTGCGAAAAAGCTTGAACACATTCGTTCCGGCAATGTCTCCGAAGGGGAAGACGTGAACAAGGCGCAGCTCGTTGAAGCAATCCAAGACCAGCTCGGTGGACGTCAGCAGGCCGCGGACGCGGTCGACGTCGTTCTGGACGCGATCGTCCGCGCGGTAGTCGCGGGCGAGCGGGTTTCGGTCACCGGCTTCGGCTCGTTCGAGAAGGTCGACCGTCCGGCCCGGTACGCCCGTAACCCCCAGACCGGGGAGCGGGTCCGGGTCAAGAAGACCTCCGTGCCGCGCTTCCGCGCCGGTGCGGGCTTCAAGGACCTCGTGAGCGGGGCCAAGAAGCTCCCGAAGAACGACGTCGCGGTCAAGAAGGCCCCGAAGGGCAGCCTGTCCGGTGGCACCGCCACCAAGAAGGCCGCCACCAAGAAGGCGTCGGCGAAGAAGGCGACGGCCAAGAAGACCACCGCCGCGAAGAAGACCGCGGCCAAGAAGACCACGGCGGCGAAGAAGACCACCGCCGCGAAGAAGACCACGGCGGCGAAGAAGACGACCGCGGCGAAGAAGGCCACCCCGGCCAAGAAGACCGCGGCCGCGAAGAAGGCCACGGGCGCCAAGAAGGCCACCGCCAAGAAGGCACCGGCCAAGAAGAGCACCGCGAAGAAGGCGCCGGCGCGCAAGACGGCGGCCCGCAAGACCACCGCCAAGAAGACCACTTCCCGCAGGCGCTGAGCCGCGGGAGGCGGTCACACCTCGCGCACCAGCGGCCAGGAACGGCGCCGGGCCGGGCTCCCTCGGGGGAGCCCGGCCCGCGGCCGTTCGTGGGGCCGTCCAGGGGAGAGGCGGCTCAGAAGGTCCGGGCGGCTCAGAAGGTCTGGAGGGTCACCAGCGTGATCCGGCGGGCCCCGCCCTCGCCCTCCACCTCGATCCGCACCCGCTGACCGGGCCGCAGCAGCCGCAGCCCGCCCGCCTCGAAGGCCGCGCTCCCGAAGTCCAGCGGACTCCCGTCGTCGAGCAGCACGCTCCCGGACCGGGACTCGGGGTCATACGTGTACGCCGTGGCCTGCATGCGCCGCAGCCTACCCGCGCGCGCCGGGGACGCGTGCCCCCGCGCGCTCAAGGGGCGCTCGACGGCGCGTTCAGCCCCGTCCCGCCTCGGCACGGCCCCCGCCGGGGCCGCCGGGCCCTCCCGGACGGCCGGAACGGCCGGAACCGCACGGGGCCGCCAGCAGGGCGGCGGTGCGGCGGCCCAGGCCGAGTTTCCTCGCGGCCTCCAGATCCTCGCCCGTATCGACGTCCTGGCGCACGCTGTCCACTCCGGAAAGCCCGATCTCCACGGCGCCCGAGGCGCGGTGGCGGGCGCGCGACAGGCCGCCGAATGCCGGAACGAGCGGAGTGCCCGGCATGGCGGACAAGAGTGTCGTGCCGATTTCGGCGGCATCGGGGAGAAAGGCGCGGGGGAATCGGGACGCCCATTCGAGAACGCCGTGCAATTCGTGCGGACGGAGCGCGGGAAGGTCCGCGTTGAGCGCGGCGACGGCCGTTCCCGGATCGGCGGCGCGCGCCGCGGCCTCGCCGTGGGCCAGCGCCGCGTTGAGTCCGGCGGCCGGGGTGTCGGGGACCGTGCGCGCGCCGAGGGCCGAGAGCGCCGCCGCGGCCAGGGGATCGTCCGTGACAACGACCACACCGCGCACGGCGGGACACGCCAGGACGGCGCCGACCGTGTCCTGCGCGAACGCCAGAGCGAGACCCGGGAGCGCCGCGTCCCCGACCGACGCGGCGAGCCTGCTCTTGGCCCGTGCCAGAGGCTTCAGCGGCACCACGACGGTCCACGCCGCTGACGTCACTTGTGACTGCATCGGCCCCATTCTCGCCTGCGCGCGGGCCACCCGGACGGCGGTGGGGTTACGGTGTGCACGACAGTGGGGGCGGACAGTGTCCTCGACAGAGCGGCGCCCTGCGGCGACACTTGTGCGGTTGTCCATACGCCCCAAAAGGAGATGGTGTCCGAGTGTCCCGCCATAAAGTCGGCTTCTGGTACCGCCTTGCCGCGGTATTGCTGAAACCGCCGCTCGTGGTGCTCTTCAAGCGGGACTGGCGGGGAATGGAACACATTCCCGCAGAGCGCGGCTTTATCACCGTCGTCAATCACAACTCCCATCTCGACCCGCTCTCCTACGCGCACTACCAGTTCAACACCGGACGCGTACCGCGCTTCCTGGCGAAGAACGCGCTGTTCAAGGGCGGCATCGTGGGCACCGTGATGCGCGGGACGGGCCAGATCCCCGTCTACCGCGAGTCCGCCGACGCCGTGGGCGCCTTCCGCGCCGCCGTCGAGGCGATCGAGAAGGGCGAGTGCGTCGCCTTCTACCCCGAGGGCACCATCACCCGCGACCCCGCGATGTGGCCCATGGCGGGCGGCAAGTCGGGCGCGGCCCGCGTCGCGCTGCTGACGAGGGCCCCCGTCATCCCCGTCGCCCAGTGGGGCGCCAACCTCGCGGTCCCGCCGTACGCGAAGTTCAAGCAGCTCAGCTTCTTCCCCCGCAAGACGCTCACCGTGCAGGCCGGGCCGCCCATCGACCTGTCGGCGTACTACGACAGGGAGCCGACCGCCGAGGTGCTGCGCGAGGTCACCGACGTCATGATGGACGCCGTCACCGCCCAGCTCGCCGGGATCCGCGGGGAGGAGGCGCCGGCGGAGCGGTACGACCCCCGGAAGGCCGCGCGCAAGCGCGCGGAGAGCAAGCGCGCCGAGAAGCGCGCCGCGCGCGAGGGGAAGCCCGCGGGCCTGCACCCCGGGGACCAGCACAAGGAAGAGAAGAACGCGTGACGAAAGCCGCCGTATTCGGCACCGGCTCCTGGGGCACGGCCTTCGCGATGGTCCTCGCCGACGCGGGCTGCGAGGTCTCCCTGTGGGGACGCCGCGCCGAGGTCGTCGACGCGGTCAACAACCGCCGCCGCAACCCCGACTACCACCCCGACACCGAGCTGCCCGCGGCAGTCCACGCGACCACCGACCCGGCCGAGGCGGCCGACGGCGCCGAGTTCACCGTGCTGTCCGTCCCCTCCCAGACCCTGCGCGGCAACCTGGAGTCCTGGACGCCCCTGCTGCACCCCGGCACCGTGCTGGTCTCCCTGATGAAGGGCGTCGAACTCGGCACCGCGAAGCGGATGAGCGAGGTCGTCGAGGAGGTCGCCCAGGTCCCCGCCGACCGGGTGGCCGTGCTGACCGGGCCGAACCTGGCCCGCGAGATCGCCCAGCGGCAGCCCGCCGCGGCCGTCGTCGCCTGTACGGACGAGGACACCGCGCGGCGCCTCCAGAGCGCCTGCCACACCCCGTACTTCCGGCCCTACACCAACACCGACGTCGTCGGCTGCGAGCTGGGCGGCGCCGTCAAGAACGTCATCGCGCTCGCCGTCGGCATCGCGGACGGCATGGGCCTCGGCGACAACGCGAAGGCCTCGCTCATCACCCGGGGGCTCGCCGAGACGACCCGGCTGGGACTGGCGATGGGCGCCGACGCGCACACGTTCGCCGGGCTGGCCGGGATGGGTGACCTCGTCGCGACCTGCTCCTCGCCGCTCTCCCGGAACAACCGGTTCGGGCACAACCTGGGCCGCGGCATGACGCTCCAGGAGACGATCGCGGTCACCAAGCAGACCGCCGAGGGCGTCAAGTCCTGCGAGTCGGTGCTCGACCTCGCGCGGCGGCACGGCGTCGAGATGCCCCTCACCGAGACCGTCGTCGGCATCGTCCACGACGGCAAGCCCCCGCTCGTCGCGCTCAAGGAACTGATGTCGCGCAGCGCCAAGCCCGAACGCGCCTGAAGGGCGCCCTCCGGGTAAAGTCCCAGCGATATGAGCAGCCACAGCCCCTCCCGCAAGCCCCGCGTCGCCGTCGTCTTCGGCGGACGCAGCTCCGAGCACGCGATCTCCGTCGTCACGGCCGGGGCCGTGCTCAGCGCCCTCGACCGCGACACGTACGAGGTGCTGCCGATCGGCATCACCTCCGAGGGCCGCTGGGCGCTGGCCGTCGACGACCCCGCCCGGATGGCGATCGAGGAGCGGAAGCTCCCCAGCGCCGACGAGCTGGCCGAGTCCGACACCGGCGCCGTCGTCCTCCCGCTCGGCCCCGACAGCCGCGAGGTCGTCCACACCGAACCCGGCGCGGTGCCCAAGGCGCTGGGCGAGGTCGACGTGGTCTTCCCCGTGCTGCACGGGCCCTACGGCGAGGACGGCACGCTCCAGGGGCTGCTCGACCTGGCCGGTGTGCCGTACGTGGGCTCGGGGGTGCTGGCCTCGGCGGTCGGCATGGACAAGGAGTACATGAAGCGGACCTTCACCTCCTTCGGGCTGCCGGTGGGCCCGTACGTGACGGTGCGGCCGCGGGAGTGGACGGCCGATTCCGGCGCGGCCCGCCGGAAGATCGTGGACTTCGCCGAGGAGCACGGCTGGCCCGTCTTCGTGAAGCCCGCCCGCGCAGGCTCCTCGTTCGGCATCACCAAGGTGAACGGGCCCGACGCGCTGGACGAGGCGATCGAGGAGGCCCGGCGCCACGACCCGAAGATCATCGTGGAGGCGCTGCTGCGCGGCCGGGAGATCGAGTGCGGGGTGCTGGAGTTCGAGGACGGGCCGCGCGCGAGCCTCCCCGCCGAGATCCCGCCGGTCAGCGCGCACGACTTCTACGACTTCGAGGCCAAGTACATCGACTCGGCCTCCGGCATCGTCCCCGCGCCGCTCGGCGAGGAGGAGACGGCCCGCGTCCGGGAGCTGGCCGTGGCGGCCTTCGAGGCGCTCTCCTGCGAGGGCCTGGCGCGCGCCGACTTCTTCCTGTGCGAGGACGGCCAGTTCGTCATCAACGAGGTCAACACGATGCCGGGCTTCACGCCCATCTCGATGTACCCGCGGATGTGGGAGGAGACCGGCGTCGGCTATCCCGAGCTGGTCGACCGCCTCGTCCAGGCCGCCCTGCGCCGCAGCACGGGCCTGCGCTAGCCCTCCGGCGGGCAGTGCCCGGCGGCAGCCGTCCGGCGGGCTAGCGGGACTTCCGGGGCACGGCCTTCTTCACGCCCCGCGCGAGGTCCGTCAGCGCGCCGACCTCGGGGGCGTAGTCGTCCGGGACCGTCAACTCGACGTACGCGGCGCGGTCCGTGGTCGTGAAGCGGTAGCCCCCGTCCCGCTCCTCGATCAGCCAGGAAACCCCGTTCACCTCCGCCGCGTCGGAGGTGGGGTTGTACTCTTCACTGCCGGGCGTGAGCTTCTTCGGCCGGGCGACCCCGCACCGCAGCTCGATCGCGGGGTCCCCCCACACGGCCGTGTACGGGGACTCCGGATCGAGGGTCTCGCGCTCCTGTCCGTCCACGCGCTCAGGCAGCTCGTCATGGAGCGCCCGGCACGCCCTGGCCGCCTCCCCCGAGGGGCTGGGAACCGCCGGGCCCGCGCTGTCGTCGCTGAACGAGCAGGCCGAAACGATCAACGGCAGCGTCATCGCCAGGACGGCGGCGGCGCGGGGAGCAGGGGCCCGGCGGTGCGAAACGCTCACCGGGCGAGCATACGGGTGCCTAGAGGTGGACTATGGGGCAGGTCAGGGTGCGGGTGATGCCGTCCACCTGCTGGACCCTGGCGACCACCATGCGGCCCAGGTCGTCGACCGTGTCCGCCTGGGCGCGCACGATCACGTCGTACGGACCTGTGACGTCCTCGGCCTGGATCACACCGGGGATCTTCGAAACCACGTCGGCGACCGTCGATGCCTTGCCGACCTCTGTCTGGATCAAGATGTACGCCTGTACCACGGAACCTCCAGGGGGGCTACGAGGATCATGCGGGGCGAGAAAGAGACGCCACCGTACCGCGTCCCCTCACCCGCCGGGAGCCCCGCACCACCGCCGGTCACGGCGCGTTGACGGCGTCTTGAGCGGCGGGCCACACGGATGACGAGCGAAGTGACCGAACCAGAGATAAGCAAAGGGGCACAGCAATGCGCGATCTGACCGGCGGCACCGCGCCAGGGTCCTCGGCCTCCGGACCCTCCGGCGCGGAGCCCTCCTACGGCTACGCCGGGGGACGAACTCCCGGCACCGTGGGGGAGTTGGGGGAGTTCGGCCTCATCCGGGAGCTGACCTCCCGGCTGACCTCCACCCCCGCCGTACGGATCGGCCCCGGTGACGACGCGGCCGTCGTCGCGGCTCCCGACCGCCGGGTCGTCGCCAGCACGGACATTCTTGTCGAAGGACGTCATTTCCGCCGCGACTGGTCTACAGCGTACGACGTGGGGCGCAAGGCCGCAGCGCAGAACCTCGCCGACGTCGCCGCCATGGGCGCCGTGCCGACCGCGCTCCTCCTCGGCCTCGTCGTCCCCGCCGAACTCCCCGCCAACTGGCCCACGGAGCTGATGGACGGCATCCGCGACGAGGCCCAGGTCGCCGCCGCGGCCGTCGTCGGCGGCGACGTCGCGCGCGGCGACACCATCACCGTCTCCATCTCCGCGCTCGGCGACCTGCGCAACCGGGAGCCCGTGACCCGCGCCGGCGCACGCCCCGGCGACGTCGTCGCCGTCACCGGCTGGCTCGGCTGGTCGGCCGCCGGACACGCCGTCCTCTCCCGGGGGTTCCGCTCGCCCCGCGCCTTCGTCGAGGCCCACCGCCGCCCCGAACCGCCCTACCACGCGGGCCCCGCCGCCGCCGGGCTCGGCGCCACCTCGATGACCGACGTCAGCGACGGACTCGTCGCCGACCTCGGGCACATCGCCGAGTCCAGCAAAGTGCGTATCGACATCCGCTCCGCCGCGCTCGACATCCCCGCGCAGATGTCGGACATCGGCACCGCCGTCGGCGTCGACCCGCTCCAGTGGGTGCTCACCGGGGGAGAGGACCACGCGATCGTCGCCACCTTCCCCGCCGACCAGAAGCTGCCCGCGCGCTGGCGCGTCATCGGCAGTGTTCTCGCGGTCTCCGCGCCCTCCGCGCTCCCGCAGGTCACCGTCGACGGCGCCCCCTGGGACAAGGCCGGCGGCTGGGACCACTTCGGGGACCCGTCGGACGGCTGACCGGCGCCGCCTGAGTACCGTCGTGGCCATGGAGACACCGCCGGAGACCCCGCAGGCCCCGCCGCGCCCCGCCCCGCCCCTCGTCCTCACCGTCGCCGGTTCCGACTCGGGCGGGGGAGCGGGCATCCAGGCCGACCTGAAGACGATGCTCGCGCTCGGCACCCACGGCATGAGCGTCGTCGCGGCGGTCACCGCGCAGAACTCCCTCGGCGTGCAGGGCTACTGGGAGCTGCCCGTCGAGGCCGTCCGCGCCCAGTACCGCAGCGTCGTCGACGACATCGGCGTCCAGGCCGTCAAGACCGGCATGCTCGCCTCGGCCGCGCTCGTCGGGACCGTCGCGGAACTCCTCGCCGATACGGCCGCGCCCGTCGTCGTCGACCCCGTCGGCGTCTCCAAGCACGGCGACTCCCTGCTCGCCTCCGACGCGCTCGACTCCGTCCGCACCGAGCTGCTGCCGACGGCGACCGTCGTCACCCCCAATCTGGACGAGGTGGCCCAGCTCACGGGCGTACACGTGGAGGACGAGGACGGGATGCGGGACGCGGCGGCGGCCGTCCTCGGATACGGGCCGCGCTGGGCGCTGATCAAGGGCGGCCATCTGCGCGGCGCCCCCGACGAGTCGGCGGACCTGCTCACCGACGGCCACCAGGAGCACTGGCTGCGCGCCCCCCGGCACGACAACCGGCACACCCACGGCACCGGCTGCACCCTCGCCAGCGCGCTGGCCGCGCAGCTCGCGAAGGGGCAGTCCGTGCCGGAGGCGGCGCGGGCCGCGAAGGAGTACACCACGGGCGCCATAGCGGCGGGCTTCCCGCTCGGGGCAGGCCTCGGCCCCGTCGACCACGGATGGCGTCTTGGTTACGCTCACGGGGCCGTACGCGGCGAAGAGGGCTAGACGGGGACGAGGGAGAGAGGGGCTGGAGGGCTCTTGCGGGCGTCACGACGGAGAAGGACGGGTGCCCTGGCCGTCGGTGTGCTTCTCGGCACACTGGCCGCCTGCTCGGATTCGGGCGGCTCAGGGAAGGGGGGCGACGCCTCACCGGAGCCGGTCGGCAAGAGGATCAGGACCGCGGCCCAGCTCGGCACCCTCTGCTCCGACATCGGGAAAGGCCACCCGAAGGCGGCCGAGTACACCGGGGACGGCCCGCACCGCACCGCCGTGTTCCAGACCGGGTACCGGACCGGACGTGCGGTGGCCCCGGTGACCGCGCTCGTGGAGGACGTGGAGTTCCGCGGACTGCCGGAGGTGTCGAAGACCACTCCGGTCTCCGCCGTCGAGCTGCTGGCCTGCGCCGAGGGGAAGCGGGGGACGAAGAAGGCGGGCACCTGCGACTACGCCGAGATGGGAGACCTGGGCAACAAGATCACCATCCCGAAGTACACCCAGGGCTTCACTTACACCGTCTACGAGCTGCGCACCGGCCGCGTCGTGAAGACCGTCGGGAAGAAGACACAGTGGATCTCGGACTGCCCCAAGGGATCGGCGGTCGGGCGCGGCGCGGACGGGAACACCCCCGACAAGGTGTACGGGCAGCTCTCCGACTTCGACGCGCAACGCGCGCTGAAGGACCTGGCCGCCGCCCCGGCCCGATGACGGCGCGCCCCCGATGACGGAGTGACGGAGCCGACAGCCGACCGCCGTACACAGCACTGAGGACCGGTCCGCGAAAGCGGACCGGTCCTCAGTAGTGTTCGTTCAGCGACCGGCGAGATGGCCGCGCGGCGACGTCCAGGACGTCAGCGCGAGACCTTGCCGGCCTTGATGCACGAGGTGCAGGCGTTGAGGCGCTTCGGCGTCCCGCCGACCACGGCACGCACGCGCTGGATGTTCGGGTTCCAGCGACGGCGGGTGCGGCGGTGCGAGTGGGAGATGTTGTTGCCGAACTCCGGCCCCTTGCCGCAGACGTCGCAGTTCGCAGCCACGGGTCACTCCAAAGACTTCAGATACACGTACGGTGAATCCCGGCGACGCAGGATCAGAATGACCGGCTGTGCCAGGGAGAGTGCCGGAACGGGAAACGTCCAGAGGACCAACCAGATCAGGCAACCGGAGCAGCATACAACGGCGCCCTTCGAACAGGGAAACCCGGACCCCGGCACCCGCCCCCGACCTGGGCCCGCGCCCGCCCCCGCACTAGCCTGCGGGCACCGTCACCCGAGGAGGCCAGCCCCATGCCGTACGCGCTCGATCCCGCAGCGGTACGGAGCTGGTGCGCCCTCGGCCGCGAGGCGCTCGGCGAGGCCTGCGCGGAGATCGACGCGATCAACGTCTTCCCCGTCGCCGACGGCGACACCGGGACCAATCTCACCCTCACCTTCGAGGCGGCGGCCCGCGCGGTGGACGCGGACGGGACCGGCGAGGACATGCTGCGCGCCATGGCCCGCGCCGCGCTGCTGGACGCGCGCGGCAACTCCGGGACCATTCTCGCCCAGTACCTGCGCGGACTCGGCGCCTCCGGTGCCGAGTCCCTCGCCGACGCGCTGCGGCGCGCGGCGGACAGCGCCTACGAGGCCGTCGCGCACCCGGTCGAGGGCACGATGCTGACGGTCGCCGCCGCGGCGGCCGACGGGGCCGCGGCCGGGGACGGCACCCCCCGCGGCCAGGCCGCCGCGGCGTACGAGGCGGCACGCTCCGCGCTGGAGGCCACCCCCGGCCAGCTCGCCGTCCTCGGCGAGGCGGGCGTCGTCGACGCGGGCGCCGCGGGCCTGGTCACCCTGCTGTCGGCGCTCTCCACCGCGCTGGGCAACCCTCCCGCGGAGGCCTCCGCGCACCCGGAGCCGCCGCGGAGCGCTCCGTGCGCCGCTCCGGAGACCGGGGCCTCCGCCGCCTCCGCCCTCTACGAGGTGATGTATCTCCTGGAGACCACGGGACCCGGCGCCCTCCACGGCCTCCGTGCCGCCCTCGACGCCCTCGGCGACTCGCTCGTCATCGGCGGCGGCGAGGACCTGTGGAGCGTCCATGTGCACACGCCCGACGCGGGCGCCGCCGTCGAGGCCGGGATCGCCGCGGGACGCCCGTACCGCATCCGCGTCACGCACCTCGCCGCCGGGCACGAGGGCACCCCCGGAACCCCGCCCGCCGCGGAGCCGGAGCGGTCCTCCCGCGCCGTCGTCGCCGTCGTGCCCGGCGCCGGGCTCGCCGGGCTCTGCGCGGAGGCGGGCGCCACCGTCGTGCCCTCCGCCGACGCCGCGCGCGGCGACGCGCTGCTCGCCGCCGTCCGCGCGACGGGCGCGGACGAGGTCGTGGTGCTGCCCAACGGCACCGAGTTCCACCCCGCCGCGGCCCGCGCCGCCGAGGAGGCGCGCGCGGAGGGCGTACGCGCCGCCGTCATCCCCACCCGCGCCGCCGTCCAGGGCCTCGCCGCGCTCGCCGTGCACGCGCCGGAGCACCGCTTCGACGAGGACGTGGTCACCATGACGTCCGCCGCCGGTGCCACCCGCTACGGCGAGGTGACGCTCGCCGAGCGGCAGTCCTGGACCATGGCCGGCATCTGCCAGGCCGGTGACGTGCTCGGCCTCGTCGACGGCGACGTCGCGGTGATCGGCGCCGACATCGGCCAGATCGCCATGGACGTCCTCGCGCGGATGCTCGCCGGAGGCGGCGAGATGGTCACCCTCGTCCTCGGCGAACAGGCGCCCGAGGGGCTCGCGGGGCTGCTGGAGGAGTACGTGCGCCGCGCCCACCTCGCCGTCGACACCGTCGTCTACGAGGGGCGGCAGCAGGCCTCCCCGCTGCTCGTCGGCGTCGAATAGCGCGCCGGAGAGCCGCCGTCGGACCTCCGTTGTCGTACCCGTCCGGCAGGATGGGTCCGTGTCCGCTCATGCCGCATCCCACCCCGAACCCCTCCAGGAGCCGCTGAAGACGCTCCTCGGTGGCACCACAGCGAAGGTCATGGCCGACCAGCTCGGCCTGCACACGGTCGGCGACCTGTTGCACCACTACCCGCGGAAGTACACCGAGCGGGGCGAGCTGACCCGCCTGTCCGACCTCCCGCTGGAGGAGCACGTCACGGTCGTCGCGCAGGTCGCCGACGCCCGCGTGCACAAGTTCAACCACGGCAGGGGCCAGCGCCTGGAGGTCACCCTCACCGACGGCAGCGGCAGGCTCCAGCTCGTCTTCTTCGGCAAGGCCGTCTGGGGAGCGCAGCAGAAGCTGCTGCCGGGCAGGCGCGGCATGTTCGCGGGCAAGGTCGGGGTCTTCAACCGCAAGCTCCAGCTCGCCCACCCCGACTACATGCTGCTGGACGAGGACACCGACAGCGAGGACCTGGCCCGCTTCCAGCTCCTCCCGCTCTATCCGGCCTGCGCGAAGCTCCAGTCCTGGAAGATCGCCCAGGCCGTGCAGATGGTGCTGAGCACCCTGGAGGCCACCGGCTGGCGCGGCCTGATCGACCCGCTCCCGGAGGCGATCCGCGCCGAGCGGGGGCTGATCACGCTGCCCGAGGCGCTGGACAAGGTCCACAAGCCGCGCACCAAGGCCGACATCGGCGACGCCCGCCAGCGCCTCAAGTGGGACGAGGCGTTCGTCCTCCAGGTCGCGCTGGCCCGCCGACGCGCCAAGGAGTCCGCGCTGCCCGCCGCGCCCCGCAGGCCCGTCGAGGGCGGCCTGCTGGACGCCTTCGACGCGAAGCTGCCGTTCACCCTCACCGAGGGCCAGCGGCAGGTCAGCGGCGAGATCTTCGCCGACCTCGCCACCGAACACCCCATGCACCGCCTCCTCCAGGGCGAGGTCGGCAGCGGGAAGACGCTCGTCGCCCTGCGGGCCATGCTCGCCACCGTCGACGCGGGCGGGCAGGCCGCGATGCTGGCCCCCACCGAGGTGCTGGCCCAGCAGCACCACCGTTCCGTCACCGAGATGATGGGCGAGCTGGCCGAGGGCGGCATGCTGGGCGGCTCCGAGCAGGGCACCAAGGTCGTGCTGCTCACCGGCTCCATGGGCGCCGCGGCCCGCCGCCAGGCGCTGCTCGACCTGGTGACGGGCGAGGCCGGCATCGTCATCGGGACGCACGCGCTGATCGAGGACAAGGTCCAGTTCCACGACCTGGGCCTGGTCGTCGTGGACGAGCAGCACCGCTTCGGCGTCGAGCAGCGCGACGCCCTGCGCTCCAAGGGCAAGCAGCCGCCCCACCTGCTGGTGATGACCGCGACGCCGATTCCGCGCACGGTCGCCATGACCGTCTTCGGCGACCTGGAGACCTCCGTCCTCGACCAGCTCCCCGCCGGGCGCTCCCCGATCTCCACCCACGTCGTCCCCGCCAAGGACAAGCCGCACTTCCTGGCCCGCACATGGGAGCGGCTGCGCGAGGAGGCCGAGGGCGGCCACCAGGCGTACGTGGTGTGTCCCCGGATCGGGGACGAGGAAGAGCCCGCCCGCGCCAAGAAGTCCCCCGAGGACGAGGAGGAGAAGCGGCCCCCGCTCGCCGTCCTGGACATCGCCGAGCAGCTCACGGCCGGGCCGCTGTCCGGCCTGCGCGTCGAGCCGCTGCACGGCAGGATGCAGCCCGAGGCCAAGGACGAGGTGATGCGCCGCTTCGCCGCGGGCGAGGTCGACGTCCTGGTGGCGACGACGGTCATCGAGGTCGGGGTGAACGTGCCGAACGCGACCGGCATGGTGATCATGGACGCCGACCGCTTCGGCGTCTCCCAGCTCCACCAGCTCCGCGGCCGCGTCGGCCGCGGCTCGGCCGCCGGACTGTGCCTGCTGGTCACGGAGATGCCCGAGGCCAGCCCCGCCCGCTCCCGCCTGGAGGCCGTCGCCGGGACGCTCGACGGGTTCGAGCTGTCCCGGATCGACCTGGAGCAGCGCCGCGAGGGCGACGTGCTGGGCCAGGCCCAGTCCGGGGTGCGCTCCTCGCTGCGGATGCTCGCCGTCATCGAGGACGAGGACGTGATCGCCGAGGCCCGCGACGAGGCCACGGCCCTGGTCGCCGCCGACCCCGAGCTGACCGGCCACCCCGAGCTGCGCACCGCGCTGGACGCCCTGCTGGACGAGGAGCGCGAGGAGTACCTCGACAAGGGCTGAGCGCCGGGGAGGGGGCTCAGTCGCCGGAACCCAGGGTGAAGCGCGCGTTCAACTCGCCGAAGTCGAGGGCCCCTTCGCACTCGGTGTACGTCCCCTTGGCCAGGATCTCCGCCGTCGCACGGCGTACCGTGCCGTACGCCGCCTGCGCGAGCGCCGTCCCCGTCGAGACCCGGCGTACGCCCGCGGCACGCAGCGCGGCGACGTCCGGGCCGCCCGGCACCGCCATCGCGTTCACCGGCAGCGGCACCTCGGCGGCGAGCGCGGAGAGCGCCTCCAGGTCCAGCAGACCCGGCACGAACAGGCAGTCGGCGCCCGCCTCCGCGTAGACCGAGGCCCGCTCCCGCACGGCGTCCAGGCGGGTCTCCGGCTCCCCGATCCCGAAGAGCACGACGTCCGTACGGGCGTTGACCACGAGGTCCGGAACCCCGGCCTCCACGGCGGCCGTACGCGCGGCGCGCAGCCGTTCCGCCTGCTCGGCGGGGGTGAAGAGCGGGCCGCCCGGCGCGCGCGAGTCCTCCAGGTTGATCCCGGCCGCGCCCGCGGCGGCCACGGCGGCGACCGTCGCGGCCACGTCCTCCGGCGCCGGCCCGTAGCCGCCCTCGATGTCGGCCGTCACCGGCACGTCCACGACCGCCGCGATCCGCGCGACCGCGGCCGCCGTCTCCTCGCGGGTCAGCGCCTGCCCGTCGGCGCGGCCCAGCGACCAGGCCAGGCCCCCGCTCGTCGTGGCGACGGCGCGCGCGCCGAGGGCGGCGACCAGGACGGCGCTCGCCGCGTCCCAGGCGTTCGGCAGCACGAGCACCCCGTCCTCGTGGAGGGCGCGCAGCGCGCGGCAGCGGTCGTTGAGCGGCAGCACAGAGGCCATGGGATCCTCATCTCCTGGACGGACGTCCGTAGAACAGGACGCGAGTATGGGCACCCGGAAGAGCCGGACGCTCGCGGAAATCGGACGCCGACCCTCGCCGCTCACAGCCGTACCGGAGGACCCCACCCCATGACCCGCGTGATCGCCGGAGCCGCAGGCGGGCGACGCCTCGCCGTCCCGCCGGGCAACGGCACCCGCCCCACCTCCGACCGCGCCCGCGAGGGGCTGTTCTCCAGTTGGGAGTCCCAGCTCGGCGGGGCGCACGGCTGGCGGGGGCTGCGGGTGATGGACCTGTACGCGGGCTCGGGCGCCGTCGGCCTGGAGGCCCTCTCGCGCGGCGCGGCGCACGTCCTGCTCGCCGACGCCGAGCCGCGCGCCGTCCGCACGCTCAGGGAGAACGTCCGCGCGCTCGGACTCCCCGGCGCCGAGGTCCGCGCGGGAAGGGCCGAGCAGATCGTCGCGGGCGAACCCCCCGCCGAGCCGTATGGTCTGGTGTTCCTCGACCCGCCCTATGCCGTCGAGGACGATGCTCTGCGGGAGATCCTGCTCACACTCCGCGCGCGGGGCTGGCTCACCGATGACGCCCTCGCCACCGTGGAGCGCAGGACCAGGGGCGGTGATTTCCGCTGGCCGGAGGGTTTCGAGGGGCTGAGGTCCCGTCGCTACGGCGAGGGAACGCTTTGGTACGGTCGCGCCGCCGAACGACAAGATCCCCATCCGTATCCCCGTCCGTCATGACGATCGTGACGACTCTGGAGAGCGAGGAAACGCCAGTGCGCCGTGCAGTCTGTCCCGGGTCCTTCGATCCGATCACGAACGGACACCTCGACATCATCGCCCGCGCGTCCAAGCTGTACGACGTCGTCTACGTCGCCGTGATGATCAACAAGTCCAAGCGCGGGCTCTTCTCGGTCGAGGAGCGCATCGACCTCATCCGCGAGGTCACCGAGAGCTTCGGCAACGTCCAGGTCGAGGCCTTCCACGGCCTCCTCGTCGACTTCTGCAAGGAGCGCGAGATCCCCGCGATCGTCAAGGGGCTGCGCGCCGTCAGCGACTTCGACTACGAGCTGCAGATGGCCCAGATGAACAACGGGCTCTCCGGCGTCGAGACGCTCTTCGTCCCGACCAACCCCACCTACAGCTTCCTCTCCTCCAGCCTCGTCAAGGAGGTCGCCACCTGGGGCGGCGACGTCTCCCACCTCGTCCCCGAGGCCGTGCACGCGGCCCTGGCCGAGCGGCTGACCAAGCCCGAGTAGCAACGGCCGCCCGCGCCTTCCGGGTTCCGCTCACGGGCCCGCGCCCACGGGCCGTACAGTCACCCCCGTGGACGTACAGCAGAAACTCGACGAGATCGTGGCGGCCGTCGACGGTGCGCGCTCGATGCCGATGTCCGCCTCCTGTGTGGTGAACCGGGCCGAACTGCTCGCCATGCTCGACGAGGTGCGCGGCGCCCTGCCCGGCTCGCTCGCCCAGGCCCGCGAGGTCCTCGGCGACCGCGACATGGTCGTGGCCGAGGCCCGCCAGGAGGCCCAGCGCATCATCGACTCCGCGCAGGCGGAGCGCGGCTCGCTCGTCTCCGGCACCGAGGTGGCGCGCCGGGCCCAGGACGAGGCCGACCGCATCCTCGCCGAGGCCCGCCAGGAAGCCGCCGAGATCCGCGAGCAGGCCGACGACTACGTCGACAGCAAGCTCGCCAACTTCGAGGTCGTGCTCAGCAAGACCATCGGCTCGGTCGACCGCGGCCGCGAGAAGCTGCTCGGCAGCGGCCCGGGCGCGGAGCACTGGCACGAGGAGTACGCCCAGGACGCCCCCGAGCGCACCGCCGACCCCCGCGAGCTCCAGCAGCGCGCCGACGCGTACGTCGAGGCCCGGCTCGGCTCCGTCTCGGCGGTCCTCGCCAAGACGCTGGAAGCCGTCGGCCGGGGCCGCCAGAAGCTGCGCGGCCACGAGCCCTCGGACGAGCTGGCGGCCCACATGGCGGCCCAGGACGGCGCGGACCCGTACGCGGGCCACACCAGCGACGCGGACTTCCTCGCGGACCTGGCCGACCCGGGCGCGGCCCCGGCCCCGCCCCAGGCCCCCCAGCCGCAGCAGCAGCCGCAGCACCAGCACCAGCAGCACCAGCCCTCGTACGCGCCACAGGGGACGCAGCAGCCCCAGCACCCCCAGCAGCCGCACGCGCCCGTGCCCCCGCAGCCCCAGGCCCCGCCGCCGCCCCCGCAGCAGCAGCCCATGGCCGACCCGTACTACGCGCAGCAGCCCGCGGCGGCGGCCGACCCGTACGCCTATCAGCAGCACGGCGGCTACTACGCGCAGCAGCAGCCGGACGCGGCGTACTACCAGCAGCACCAGCAGCAGCCGTACTACGGCCAGCAGCACCAGCCCCAGGCCCAGCAGCAGCCCGCGCAGGCCCCGCAGCTCGACGAGACCAGCCTCTTCGACACGAGCATGATCGATCTCGACCAGGTCAGGGAGTTCGAACGGCGGCACGACCAGGGCCGCTGAGGCGGTCCGGGCCCGGATTGGGTCATGGCGGGGGCTTCCAGTATCCTGTCTCTTCGGTCGCGAGTACGTACGTGACCGAGCCCCACCCGTAGAAAGCAGGAAGCTCTGAACGCCCCCCTCGACCACCGCGCCCCTCTCGTGTTCGACACGCGTGAGCTGGGGCGGCGTCCTGGTGCGATGAAGCGGCTCTCCCGCGAGGTGGAGTCCCCGGGGAACCTCGGTATCGAGGTCATCGGGGTTCCGGACGGGGCGACGATCGAGCTGGACCTCCGCCTCGAATCGGTCATGGAAGGGGTGCTTGTCACAGGCACCGCCCGTGCGCCGCTGGAGGGGGAGTGCGTAAGGTGTCTGGAGCCGCTGCGGCAGCATGTCGAGGCGGACTTCCAGGAGATGTTCTCCTACCCCGACGCCGACGACCGGAGCCGCCCCGCGGCGGATGCCGGCGACGACGCCGAGGAGGAGGACACGCTCTTCCTAGAGGGAGATCTTTTCGACCTCGAACCCGTGCTGCGGGACGCGGTGGTGCTCGCACTGCCGCTGCAGCCGGTGTGCCGGGAGGACTGCCCCGGTCTGTGCCCCGAGTGCGGGGCACGGCTGGCGGACGATCCCGACCACAAGCACGAAGAAGCCGTCGACATCCGTTGGGCGGCACTGCAGGGACTCGCCGAGACCATCGAGGACGGCGAGAAGGACGTGCCCCGCTCCGGCGGGGATGACTCACAGGAGAAGTAGCCGTGGCTGTTCCGAAGCGGAAGATGTCGCGCAGCAACACGCGCCACCGCCGGTCGCAGTGGAAGGCTGCGGTCCCGACCCTGGTGAAGTGCGAGCGCTGCCACGAGCCGAAGCAGCAGCACATCGCGTGCCCGAGCTGCGGCACCTACAACAAGCGTCAGGTCCTCGAGGTCTGATCGGCGGGTGACAGGCTTCATGTCAGACGCCAGCACTCCAGAGACTCCCTCCCGCAAACGCGGCGGCGAGAATCCGGACCTGGTGGATGCGGCCTCGTCCCACACGCTCCTGGAAGGGCGGCTCGGGTATCACCTTGAGTCCGCCCTTCTGGTGCGTGCGCTGACGCACCGCTCGTACGCGTACGAGAACGGCGGGCTGCCCACCAACGAACGTCTCGAATTCCTCGGCGACTCCGTCCTCGGCCTCGTCGTCACGGACACGCTCTACCGGATGCACCCGGACCTCCCCGAGGGCCAGCTCGCGAAGCTGCGCGCCGCGGTGGTCAACTCCCGGGCGCTCGCGGGCGTCGCCCGCGGTCTCGACCTCGGCGCCTTCATCCGCCTCGGCAGAGGCGAGGAGGGCACCGGAGGACGCGACAAGGCCTCGATCCTCGCGGACACGCTGGAGGCCGTCATCGGCGCGGTCTACCTCGACCAGGGCCTCGACGCGGCCTCGGAGCTGGTGCACCGCCTCTTCGACCCGCTCATCGAGCGCTCCTCGAACCTCGGCGCCGGTCTCGACTGGAAGACCAGCCTCCAGGAGCTGACCGCCTCCGAGTCGCTGGGCGTCCCGGAGTACCTGGTCACGGAGACGGGCCCGGACCACGAGAAGACCTTCACGGCTGCTGCCCGCGTCGGTGGTGTCGCGTACGGCACCGGCACAGGACGCAGCAAGAAGGAGGCCGAGCAGCAGGCGGCGGAGGCCGCCTGGCGCGAGATCTCCGCACGGAGCGAGGCCGCACGCGAGGAGGCCGCCTCCGGGACCGGGGGCGAGCCCTCGGCGGAGTCGCCCGCCCCGCGCTGACGGCCGCCACGGACCGCCACCGCTCGCCGCACCGTCCGTAAGGCCGTATGGCTGTACCGCCGTACCGCCCCGCGTCGTCCCGTCCCCGCCTGCCACGGCCCTCCGGAGGAGCCCGCCCATGCCCGAGCTGCCCGAGGTCGAGGTCGTACGGCGAGGGCTGGAGCGGTGGGCCAGCGGGCGGACCGTCGCGGCGGCCGAGGTGCTGCACCCGAGGGCCGTCCGGCGGCACACGGCGGGGCCCGCGGACTTCGCGGCGCGGCTGGCGGGGCGGCGCATCGGCCCGGCCCGGCGGCGCGGCAAGTATCTGTGGCTGCCCTTCGGCGAGGACGGCTTCTCCGTCCTGGCGCACCTCGGGATGAGCGGCCAGCTCCTCATCCAGCCCCCGGGCACCCCCGACGAGAAGCATCTGCGGATCCGGATCGTCTTCGAGGACGCGGAGGGCGGCGAGCTGCGCTTCGTCGACCAGCGGACCTTCGGCGGCCTCTCGCTGCACCCCGGCGAGGACGACGCCGAGGGGCTGCCGGACGTCATCGCGCACATCGCCCCCGACCCGCTCGACCCCGCGTTCGACGAGGCGGCGTTCCACGCGGCCCTGCGCCGCCGCCGTACGACGGTGAAGCGGGCGCTCCTCGACCAGTCGCTGATCAGCGGCGTCGGGAACATCTACGCGGACGAGGCCCTGTGGCGCTCCCGGCTGCACTACGAGCGGCCCACCGCCACCCTCACCCGCAAGCAGACCGCCGAGCTGGTCTCCCATGTGCGGGACGTGATGAACGCGGCGCTCGCGGCGGGCGGCACCAGCTTCGACAGCCTCTATGTGAACGTCAACGGCGAGTCCGGCTACTTCGAGCGCTCCCTCGACGCCTACGGGCGCGAGGACGAGCCCTGCCGCCGGTGCGGCACCCCGATGCGCCGCCGGGCGTGGATGAACCGCTCCAGTTTCTACTGCCCACGCTGCCAGCGCGCGCCCAGGCCGGTCCCGGCGACGCGCTAGTCCTGGTCAGAACCCGAAGTCCTGGGTCCACCAGGGGCCGCCCTCGGCGAAGTGCGCGCCGACGCCCAGGGTGCGGTAGTCGCAGTTGAGGATGTTGGCCTTGTGGCCGGGGCTCTGCATCCAGGAGTCCATGACGGACTGCGCGTTGGCCTGGCCGCGGGCTATGTTCTCGCCGCCCAGGCCGCTGATGCCCCGGCTCTCCGCGCGGTCCCAGGGGCTCTTGCCGTCGGGCGTGTTGTGGTCGAAGAAGCCCCGGCGTGCCATGTCCTCGCTGAAGTCCCCGGCCAGCCCCGCGAGTTCCGGGTCGGCCTTGACGGGGCGGCAGCCGGCCTTGGCCCGCTCCTGGTTGACGAGGGCGAGCACCTCGCGCTCGGCGGCCGTCTCCGGGTCCGGGGTGGTGGAGGCCGTCGCGCCGCCGCCGTTGCCCTCGCCGCTCCCGCCGCTTCCGGAGCCGGGGCGCTCGCTCTTCTCGCCGGACGGGCGGTCGGGGCGCCCGGTGCGGTCGGGGGCCGAGTCGGAGGGGCTGCCGGTCTCGCGCGGCTTCTCCGCCCCGCCGCTCTCGCCGCCCCCGCCGCCCCGGGAGGGGGTCGCGGAGGGCTCGGCCGGGGCCGTGGAGCGGTCGGGCCGCTCGTGGCGCTGGGAGGGGAGGCGCGTGGGCCCGTCGTCCCGGTGGTCCCCGCGGCTCGCGGACTCGTCCGAGGCGCGGTCGGAGGCCGGGGCCGAGGGGAGGGCGGGCGACTCGACCTCGGTGGGCCCGTCGGCCTGGACCCGGTCGCCGCGCGGGCCGCCGAGCCCGCCGGGGCCGGGGATGAGGCCTGAGGCCACGGCCACCGCGCCCATCGCCATCGCCGCCGAGGCTCCGAGCAGTCCCGTCCGTACGGGCGCCGCGCCCCGCTTGCGGTGCTCGCCCCGGTGCCGGGGGCCGACCTCCGTGGGAGCGGGCTCGGCGTGAGCGGGGGAGGGGGCGGGAGCCGAAGTCGTACGTCGATGGCGGCCCATCTCAGCAGCCTCACAATGCTCGGTGGTCACTGCGGTCACCGCGTCTTCACCCGTATGTGTGAAGCGGGTTGACGCGCAATGTACGGCATCACGGCCGGGGCGGATGTGCTCCCCGCAGAATTGTCCGGATAGCGTGCACCCCATGACCGCGAGCACTCAGCGAAGCGACGAGACCCCGGATCCGGCCCCCGGCACCTCCCCGGACGGGGGCCCCGACGACGACGCGCGGCTGACGGCGTGGGTGCGCGGCGAGGTCCAGGGCGTCGGGTTCCGCTGGTTCACGCGCGCCGCCGCGCTCCGTATCGGAGGGCTCGTCGGATTCGCGCTGAACCTCGGTGACGGGCGGGTCCAGGTGGTGGCGGAGGGGCGCAGGGGCCACTGCGAGCAGCTCCTGGAGTGGCTGTCCGGCGGCGACACGCCTGGCAGGGTCGAGGGTGTGACCGAGATCTGGGACACCCCGCGAGGCGGTTACCGAGGGTTCGCGATCCGGTGATCCAAAACGGTTGCCAATCGCCATCCGCCGTGCAAAGCTGCGGCCACAAGTGAGCCACGGTGGATCTTCATCACCCCCGGCGGGCAGCGGACTCCGGCGTCGGACGCCGTCGAGTCCCGGCGAGCCCGGGATGCGGGGTGTGATCGTGTTGACCGTCAAACCTTTTGGTGAGACTCTGGAATCCCCGCGCACCTGAGCTGTTTGATCCAGAGATCCTTGAGCAAAAGTCCAGAGCAGACACTGCGGGTGCGATTCCCCCTCGACCCACCACCGCTTCGGTCGGTCACTCAGTGTGGAGGACCATCCATCATGGCAAAGGCGCTTCTCGGTTACGTCGGCGGCTCCGACCCCCGAGTTCTCGCCGAGATGCGACGGCTTCAGCAGCGTGTCCAGGACCTGGAATCCGAAATCATCCGGATCCAGGCCGAGAACGACGCTCTGTCCGCCGCCGCACGGCACGACTCGGTGCTCGAAGGCATCGATGTACCCACAGCGGAGCCCGCGCTCACCTGACCCCCGTCACGGGGTGGGGTGGCGCGAAGCTGCCGCAAGAGAAATCTGTAAGGGACGCTTCGGCGTCCCTTCGTCGTTCCTCCCCGGTCGCCCCGGTTTCGCTTACCGTCTGATGTGCCCCCCGGTTCTCCGGGTGAAACCCCTCCGCTTCCCGCCGCCCGGGGCAACCCCCGCGCACGTGTGGCACGTTGAGTGCCCCCGAGGGGCGGGCGGGTGCAGCGGGCGCCCCGCGAGCGCCCGGAAATGCGGGCCCGGCGGGACAGTCGGCGCGACATCGCCGGGGCATCCTCAGTAGAGTCCGGACGCGTGCACCTCAAGAGCCTGACACTGCGGGGATTCAAATCCTTCGCCTCCGCCACGACGCTGCGCTTCGAGCCCGGCATCACCTGCGTCGTCGGCCCGAACGGCTCCGGCAAGTCCAACGTCGTGGACGCGCTCTCCTGGGTCATGGGCGAGCAGGGCGCCAAGTCGCTGCGCGGCGGCAAGATGGAGGACGTGATCTTCGCCGGGACCACCGGGCGGCCGCCGCTGGGCCGTGCCGAGGTCTCGCTCACGATCGACAACGCCGACGGCGCGCTCCCCATCGAGTACGCGGAAGTCACCATCACGCGGATCATGTTCCGCAACGGCGGCAGCGAGTACCAGATCAACGGGGACACCTGCCGCCTCCTCGACATCCAGGAACTGCTGTCCGACTCCGGCATCGGCCGCGAGATGCACGTCATCGTCGGGCAGGGCCAGCTCGACGGCGTCCTGCACGCCGACCCGACGGGGCGGCGTGCGTTCATCGAGGAGGCCGCGGGCGTCCTCAAGCACCGCAAGCGCAAGGAGAAGGCGCTGCGGAAGCTGGACGCGATGCAGGCCAACCTCGCCCGCGTCCAGGACCTCACCGACGAACTGCGCCGCCAGCTCAAGCCCCTGGGGCGGCAGGCGGCCGTCGCCCGTAAGGCCCAGGTCATCCAGGCCGACCTGCGCGACGCGCGGCTGCGGCTCCTCGCCGAC
The DNA here is from genome assembly GCF_039530985.1 of Streptomyces albiaxialis. NCBI lineage: Bacteria > Bacillati > Actinomycetota > Actinomycetes > Kitasatosporales > Streptomycetaceae > Streptomyces > Streptomyces albiaxialis. The sequence goes on along the minus strand of NZ_BAAAPE010000022.1, from coordinate 8,638 downwards.
GACCTGGTGTCGCTGCGCGACGCGCTGCGCACGGAGGTCGCCGACGAGGCCGCGCTCAAGCAGCGCAAGGAGGCCGCCGAGGCCGAGCTGAAGGAGGCCCTGCGCCGCGAGGCCGACCTCGAACAGCAGGTCAGGACGCTCACGCCGCGGCTGGAGCGCGCCCAGCAGACCTGGTACGAGCTGTCGCAGCTCGCCGAGCGCGTCCGCGGCACCATCGGCCTGGCCGACCAGCGCGTCCAGCACGCCGGCGCGGCGCCCGCCGAGGAGCGCCGGGGGCGCGAGCCGGAGGACATGGAGCGCGAGGCCGCCCGGATCCGCGAGCAGGAGGCGGAGCTGGAGGCCGCGCTGGAGGCCGCCACCACCGCGCTGGACGAGACGGTCGCGCACCGCGCCGAGCTGGAGCGGCGGCTCGCCGAGGAGGAGCGCCGGATAAGGGACGAGGCGCGGGCCCTCGCCGACCGGCGCGAGGGCCTCGAACGGCTGCGCGGCAAGGTCGGCACGGCCCGCAGCAGGGCCTCCTCGGCGCAGTCCGAGATCGACCGGCTCGCGGCGGCGCGTGACGAGGCGCTGGAGCGCGCGGCCGAGGCGCAGGGGGAGTACGAGGCACTCCGGACCGAGGTCGACGGCACCGGCGAGGGCGAGGACGAGCTGGCGCGGCAGCACGAGGCCGCGAAGGAAGCGCTGGCCGGCGCCGAGGCCGCGCTGAGCGCGGCCCGCGAGGAGGCGACCTCCGCCGAGCGCGAGCGCGCGGCGACCTCCGCGCGGCACGACGCGCTCGCCCTCGGGCTGCGCCGCAAGGACGGCACGGGTGCGCTGCTGGGCGCGAAGGATCGTCTCTCCGGGCTGCTGGGCCCGGCCGCCGAACTCCTCACCGTCACCCCGGGGTACGAGGTGCCCGTGGCGGCGGCGCTCGGTGCCGCCGCCGACGCGGTGGCCGTCGCCGACCCCGGCACGGCGGCCGAGGCGCTCCGGCTGCTCCGCAAGGACGACGCGGGCCGGGCCGCGCTGCTGCTGGGCGCGGCGGAGACGGCGGACGTTGCCCCGTCGCGTACGCCCGCGCCGCCCGTCGAGGGCGGCGCGCACCGGGCCGTGGACCTGGTGACGGGGCCCGAGGCGCTGTGGCCCGCGCTCGGCACGCTGCTGCGGGACGTCGTGGTGGTGGACACGCTCCAGGACGCGGAGGACCTGATCAGGGCGCGCCCCGGGCTGACCGCCGTGACCGCGGAGGGCGACACCCTCGGCGCGCACTTCGCGCAGGGCGGTTCCGCGGGGGCGCCGAGCCTGCTGGAGGCCCAGGCGGCGGTCGACGAGGCCGCCGCCGAGCTGGCCGAGCTGGAGGTGCGGTGCGAGGAGCTGGCCGCGGTCCAGGAGCGCGCGAAGGAGCACCGCAAGGCGTGCGCGGCGGCCCTGGAGGAGCTGGCGCAGCGGCGCAGCGCGGCCGAGCGCGAGAGGTCGAAGGTCGCGGGCCGGCTCGGCACCCTCGGCGGGCAGGCGCGTGCGGCGCGCGGCGAGGCCGAGCGCTCGGCCGCGGCCGTCACCAAGGCGGAGGAGGCCCTCGTACGGGCGACCGAGGAGGCCGAGGAGCTGGCCGAACGGCTGGCCGTGGCCGAGGAGTCCGCCGAGGACGAGGTGGAGCCCGACACCTCCGTACGCGACCGGCTCTCGGCCGACGGGGCCAACGCGCGCCAGACGGAGATGGAGGCCCGGCTCCAGGTGCGTACGCACGAGGAGCGGGTCAAGTCGCTCGCGGGGCGGGCCGATTCGCTGGACCGCGCGGCGCGTGCCGAACGCGAGGCGCGGCAGCGCGCGGAGCAGCGGCGGGCCCGGATGCGGTACGAGGCGGAGGTCGCCGAGGCCGTCGCCTCCGGGGCGCGGCAGCTCCTCGCGCACATCGAGGCGTCCCTGGAGCGCGCCCAGGAGGAGCGCGGGCGCGCCGAGCGGGCCAAGGCCGAGCGCGAGCGGGCGCTGGCTGCCGAGCGGGGCGCGGGCCGGGAGCTGAAGGAGGAGCTGGACAAGCTCACCGACTCGGTGCACAAGGGCGAGGTGCTGGGCGCCGAGAAGCGGATGCGCATCGAGCAGTTGGAGACCAAGGCCCTGGAGGAGCTGGGCGTCGAGCCCGCGGGGCTGATCGGCGACTACGGCCCCGACCAGCTCGTCCCGCCGTCCCCGCCGGCGGAGGACGAGGAGCTGCCGGAGGACCCGGAGCACCCGCGCAACAAGCCGGTGCCGTTCGTGCGGGCCGAGCAGGAGAAGCGGCTCAAGGCGGCCGAACGGGCGTACCAGAAGCTGGGGAAGATCAACCCGCTGGCGCTGGAGGAGTTCGCGGCGCTGGAGGAGCGGCACCAGTTCCTCAGCGAGCAACTGGAGGACCTGAAGAAGACGCGCGCGGACCTGCTTCAGGTCGTGAAGGAGGTCGACGAGCGCGTCGAGCAGGTGTTCACCGAGGCGTACCACGACACCGCGCGGGAGTTCGAGGGCGTCTTCTCGCGGCTCTTCCCGGGCGGCGAGGGGCGGCTCGTGCTCACCGACCCCGACGACATGCTCGCCACGGGCGTGGACGTCGAGGCCAGGCCGCCCGGCAAGAAGGTCAAGCGGCTCTCGCTGCTGTCCGGCGGCGAGCGGTCGCTGACCGCGGTCGCGCTGCTGGTCTCGATCTTCAAGGCCCGCCCGAGCCCGTTCTACGTGATGGACGAGGTCGAGGCCGCGCTCGACGACACCAACCTCCAGCGGCTGATCCGGATCATGGAGGAGCTGAAGGACAGCTCCCAGCTCATCGTCATCACGCACCAGAAGCGGACGATGGAGGTCGCGGACGCGCTCTACGGCGTCTCGATGCAGGGCGACGGCGTCTCGAAGGTCATCAGCCAGCGGCTGAGCTGACGCGGAAACCGGGCTCCACCCTTTACTGATTCACAAGATGAACTCGACGTGTGGTTCCACGCGCGGAGAGTGGTCAGCTCTGAACTATTGACTTCGATAATTGAAGGCATACGCTCTGATGTGCCGTTGCGAGCTTCAAGTTGTAGCGGCCCGACCCCCACCCGGCAGTGCCGCCGGTACCCCAGGAGCGAGAGTTGACCAGCACAGCGCGCACCGCGCCGTCAGGAGCCGGTGTGGAGACCCCACCGCTCGGGCGCGTCGTCTTCATCACCGCGGCGGCCGCCATGGGCGGCTTCCTCTTCGGCTACGACAGCTCCGTGATCAACGGAGCCGTGGAGGCGATCCGCGGTCGCTTCGACATCGGCTCGGCCCTGCTGGCGCAGGTCATCGCCGCCGCCCTGATCGGCAGCGCCATCGGCGCCGCCCTCGCCGGACGCGTCGCCGACCGGCTGGGCCGCATCCCCGTCATGCGGATCGCCGCCGTCCTCTTCACCATCAGCGCCGTCGGCTCCGCGCTGCCCTTCGCCCTGTGGGACCTCGCCCTGTGGCGCGTGCTGGGCGGCGTCGCCATCGGCATGGCCTCCGTCATCGGCCCCGCCTACATCGCCGAGGTCTCCCCGCCCGCGTACCGGGGACGCCTCGCCTCCTTCCAGCAGGGCGCGATCGTGCTGGGCATCGCCGTCTCCCAGCTCGTCAACTGGGGCATCCTCAACCTCGCCGACGGCGACCAGCGCGGCTCCCTCGCCGGGCTGGAGGCCTGGCAGTGGATGCTCGGCATCATGGTGCTCCCCGCCGTGGGCTACTTCCTGCTCTCCTTCGCGATCCCCGAGTCGCCGCGCTTCCTGATATCCGCCGGGCGCGAGAGCGAGGCCCGCGCGGTCCTCGCCGGCGTCGAGGGCGAGCACGAGGGCCTCGACCGCCGGATCGGCGAGATCGAGCACGCGATGCGCAGCGAGCACCGGTCCACGTTCAAGGACCTGCTCGGCGGCCGCTTCGGCTTCCTGCCCATCGTCTGGGTCGGCATCGGCCTCTCGGTCTTCCAGCAGCTCGTCGGCATCAACGTCGTCTTCTACTACTCCTCGACGCTGTGGCAGTCCGTCGGTATCAACCCCGAGAGCTCGTTCTTCTACTCCTTCACGACCTCGATCGTGAACATCGTCGGCACCGTCATCGCCATGATCTTCGTCGACCGGATCGGCCGTAAGCCCCTCGCGCTCATCGGCTCCGTCGGCATGGCCGTCTCGCTCGGCCTGGTTGCCTGGGCGTTCTCCGCGAAGACCGGCTCCGGGGACAAGGTCTCGCTGCCGAACCTGGAGGGCACCGTCGCGCTCGTCGGCGCCCACACCTTCACGCTCTTCTTCGCGCTCTCCTGGGGCGTCGTCGTGTGGGTCCTGCTCGGCGAGATCTTCCCGAACAAGATCCGCGCCGCCGCGCTCGGCATCGCCGCCTCCGCACAGTGGGTCGCCAACTGGGCCATCACCGCGAGCTTCCCGAGCCTCTCGGAGTGGAGCCTGTCGACCACGTACATCCTCTACACGGTCTTCGCCGTGCTCTCGATCCCCTTCATCCTCAAGTGGGTGCCGGAGACCAAGGGCAAGGCGTTGGAGGAGATGGGCTAACCACCCCCGCCGCCCGGCTCCTCGTACGGCCGCTGCCCCGTCCCGCGTCCCGCGGGGCGGGGCAACGCCCTTCTCACGACGAGGGCAGCCGGGGCACCACCCGCTCCGCGTACAGGTGCAGCGAGCGCCAGCCCTCGTCGACCGGCATGCCACCGACCAGCGGATGCAGCAGCACCTGCGGCGCCTCGGGCTCCTTCGCGGCCAGCTCCAGGCACTCGTCGGGCGTCAGGAAGCGGTAGACGCCCTCGCGCCGCAGCTCCTCCGCCGTGCCCGCGCCCGACGCCATCAGCGAGCGCACGTCCGCCGTCTGCCACGAGGCGTACCGCCGGGCCTCGTACAGGAAGTGCTCGCCGTACTCGGCCCACGCCCGGTCCGGGTCCTCCGTCACATGCACGGCGGGCATCTCCGCGGGAGGCATCAGGCACACCGGATCCACGCCCGCCTCGGCGCAGCGCTCCTCGTAGTACGCCTTGAGCCCCGGCAGGTGCGCGGGCAGGAACAGCGGCAGGCCCAGGCGTACGGCGCGGCGCGCGGCCGGGCGCGAGCTGCCGCCGACGAACAGCGGCGGATGCGGACGCGAGTACGGGCGCGGCGTCACCCGCACCTCGCGCCCCCGGAACGTGAACGGCTCGCCCGTCCACGCCGCCAGCAGCGTCTCCAGCGCCTCGTCCTGGAGGGCCCCGCGGCGCGCGAAGTCCAGGCCGAGCGCCGCGTACTCCTCGGGCCGGTAGCCGATCCCGGCCACCGTCACCAGCCGCCCGCCGCTCGTGAGATCGAGCACGGCCAGGTCCTCCGCCAGCCGCAGCGGATCGTAGAGCGGCGCCAGCACCGCGCAGGCCGACACCGCGATCCGTCTCGTACGGCCGAGGAACGCGCCCGCGAGCGGCAGCGGGGAGGGGAGCCAGCCGTCGTCGGAGCCGTGGTGCTCCTCGACGACGAGCGAGGTGAGGCCCTGGTCGTCGGCGTAGGCGGCCATGTCGAGCGCCGCGCGGTAGCGGTCCCCGGGGGGCTCGGGCGGCGCGGCGGGGCCCGGGCCGGGGTGGACGAGATTGAAGCGCACGCTTGTCATCACGGTCACAGGGCGGGGACCGTAGCGGAGCGCGCGCGAAGAGGGAATGGCCGGGAACGGTTGACGGTGGCGGATACTGGGTGCGCTATGGAAATCGTCATCCTTGTTGTAGTCATCGCCGTCGTCGCGCTGGCCGCGATCAGCGGTCTCGTGGTCAGCGGCCGTAAGAAGAAGGCGGCACCGCGCGCCGGGGAGTCCCCGTCGCCCGCGTCCACCGCCACCAGGACAGCGCCCCCGGCCGAGCCGCACGTCGGCGAGGACGCGGAGGGCAAGCCCGAGGCACCCGGCAGGCCCGTGGAGGACGTCGGCCTGCCCACGACGGAAGCGGAGGCCGGAGCACCGGTCACCGAGGTCCCGGCCCCGGCCGAGCCGGAGATCGAGACCCCCGAGCCCGCGGCCGGACGCCTCGTCCGCCTGCGCGCCCGGCTCTCGCGCTCGCAGAACACCCTCGGCAAGGGCCTGCTCACCCTCCTGTCCCGGGAACACCTGGACGAGGACACCTGGGAGGAGATCGAGGACACCCTGCTCACCGCCGACGTCGGCGTCGGCCCCACCCAGGAGCTGGTCGAGCGGCTCCGCGAGCGCGTCAAGGTGCTCGGCACCCGCACCCCCGAGGAGCTGCGCACCCTGCTGCGCGAGGAGCTGCTCACCCTGGTCGGCCCCGACATGGACCGCACCGTCCACACCGAGACCAAGGGCCCCGTCGACCGCCCCGGCGTCGTGCTCGTCGTCGGCGTCAACGGCACCGGCAAGACCACCACCACCGGCAAGCTCGCCCGCGTCCTCGTCGCGGACGGCAAGTCCGTGGTGCTGGGCGCCGCCGACACCTTCCGCGCCGCCGCCGCCGACCAGCTCCAGACCTGGGGCAAGCGCGTCGGCGCCCACACGGTCCGCGGGCCCGAGGGCGGTGACCCGGCCTCCGTCGCGTTCGACGCGGTGAAGGAGGGCACCGAGGAGAACGCGGACGTCGTGCTCATCGACACCGCCGGACGGCTGCACACCAAGACCGGGCTCATGGACGAGCTGGGCAAGGTCAAGCGCGTCGTGGAGAAGCAGGGCCCCGTCGACGAGGTGCTGCTCGTCCTCGACGCCACCACCGGCCAGAACGGCCTCGTCCAGGCCCGGGTCTTCGCCGAGGTCGTGGACATCACGGGCATCGTGCTGACCAAGCTCGACGGCACCGCCAAGGGCGGCATCGTCGTCGCGGTCCAGCGCGAGCTGGGCGTCCCCGTCAAGCTCGTCGGCCTGGGCGAGGGGCCGGACGACCTCGCGCCGTTCGAGCCCGACGCGTTCGTGGACGCACTGGTGGACGGCGACTGAACGGACGCTCCCCCCCACAACGGAACGGCGCCGGGCCCGGGTCCGCACAGGACCCGGGACCCGGCGCCGTCGTGCGCCGTCCGCCCCCCGTACGTACGGACGCCGCGGGGCCACGCCTCCGGTGTCACGCCTCCGGGGTCACGTCTCCAGGGAGGCCGAACGGTGGCAGACGTAGCCGAGCGTGCCCAGCAGGAGCCGGGCCTGGGGCGGGCGGCCCGCGCCCTCCAGGGTCGGCTGGCGCAGCCAGCGCACCGGGCCCAGCCCGCCGAGGTCGGAGGGCGGCGCCGTGACGTAACCCCCCTTGCCCAGGCCGCGCAGGTCCAGCTCCGCGTCGTCCCACCCCATCCGGTAGAGCAGCTCGGGGAGCTCGGCGGCGGCGCCCGGCGCCACGAAGAACCACACGCGGCCGTGCGGCGCCAGCGCCACGGGGCCCAGCGGCAGCCCCATCCGCTCCAGCCGCACCAGCGCGCAGCGGCCCGCGGCCTCGGAGACCTCGATCACGTCGAACGACCGGCCCGTGGGGAGCAGCAGCGCGGCGCCGGGGACGCCCGCCCACGCCTCGCCGGCCTCGTCGAGCGTGGCGCCCGCGGGGACCTCCAGCGTCGCGTCGAGCGGGTGGGCGCCGGGCGCGGGGCACGCGCTCGCGCCGCAGGAGCACTCGGGCCCGTCGCCGCCGGAGCGCACCGCCCTGGCCCCGGGCACCACGTCCCAGCCCCACAGGCCCGTGTACTCCGCGACGGCCGTGCACGCGGAGGCACGACTGCGCCTGCGCGCACCGGGCCGGAGATCCCTGATCTCCCTGAATCCGCTGAGACCGCCGATGGCGCCGATCGTGAAGCCCATGCTCCCTCCAACGGGTCCCGTCTCGTGATGGTTACGACGGCGCTGCGCGCGGTGACTGCCGGGCTACGCTGGGGCGTTGACGAGCGCGCCGCGCGGGCCTCGCACGGTGTCAAGTCAAGCGCGTACGAGCGCGGAAAGGTTCATTCGAAGGGGTGGCGAATGGTGGCGTTTCTGAAATCACCCTCGCGTGACCGGTGATCGTAGGATTACTTTCGGTGCACACAGTGGAGAGAAGCTCAGTGGCGTGGGTATGCCGGAGGCATGGCGTCGTCGGGCGGCAGCCCGGACGGCGGCGGCGAGAGCGGCGGATGTCGCGGAGGGGCGGATGGGGGCGTTAGCCAGTGGGTGAGGGAGGGCAGGCCGACAAGTGCCCGAACGAGCGGCTGGGTTCGTGGTTCGTGCGCAGCGGCTGGTCGAAGGGCGAGCTGGCCCGGCAGGTGAACCGCCGCGCGCGCCAGTTGGGCGCGCACCACATCAGCACCGACACCTCGCGGGTGCGCCGCTGGCTCGACGGGGAGCAGCCCCGTGAGCCGATTCCCCGGATCCTCTCCGAGCTGTTCTCCGAGCGCTTCGGCTGCGTCGTCGCCGTCGAGGACCTCGGGCTGCGGCCCGAGCGGAAGTCGCCCGCGGCCTCCGGCGTGGACCTGCCGTGGGCCGGGCCCCAGACCGTCGCCATGATCAGCGAGTTCACGCGCGGTGACCTGATGCTCGGGCGGCGCGGCTTCCTCGGCACCTCGCTCGCCATGTCGGCCGGCCCCGCGCTGATCGAGCCCATGCAGCGCTGGCTCGTGCCCAGCCCCGGTCCCGCCGACCCGGCGGCAGCGGCGGGCGGCCCGGCAGGCGGCCCCGGCTTCCCGCTGCGCGGCGGGCACGGTGGCCCCGGCGGGCCCACCGTGCCCGCGCCGGG
>NZ_BAAAPE010000021.1:0-42006 GCF_039530985.1 Streptomyces albiaxialis | reverse complement strand
CTGAAGCGGACGATTCCCGGCGGGCACATCAGGCTGCGGTTCGCCGACCCCGCCGCCTACCGCGCGGCGGCGAGCGCGCTGCGCGACGTGACGCGGCACGACGAGGCGCTGACGGTGCGGGTCCCCAGCGACGGCAGCCAGCGCGAGCTGCGCGCCGTCCTCGACTGGCTGGACGCCGCGGGCGTCGAGGCGGACGAGCTGACCGTGCACACCCCCGATCTCGACGATGTGTTCTTCGCCCTGACCGGCGGCGGACCCAAGGAGGCAGTCCGATGAGCAACCTCGCCCTCGCCGTACGCGACTCGTCCACGATGCTGCGCCGCAACCTCCTGCACGCCCGGCGCTACCCGTCCCTCACCCTGAACGTCCTGCTGACGCCGATCGTCCTGCTGCTGCTCTTCGTCTACATCTTCGGCGACACGATGAGCGCGGGCATGGGCGGCGGCGACGCCGACCGTGCCGCGTACATCGCGTATCTCGTGCCCGGCATCCTGCTGATGACCATCGGCGGCACGCTCGTCGGTACGGCCGTGTCCGTCGCGCTCGACATGACCGAGGGCATCGTGGCGCGGTTCCGGACGATGGCGATCCACCGGGGCTCGGTCCTCATCGGACACGTGCTCGGGAGCGTGCTGCGCTCGGTCCTCAGTGTGATCGTCGTGGGCGCGGTGGCGGTCGCGATCGGCTTCCGTTCGACCGGCGCCACGCCTCTGGAGTGGCTCGCGGCGCTCGTGCTGCTCGCGCTGGTCGCCCTCGCGCTCACCTGGGTCGCGGTCGGCCTGGGCCTGGTCAGCGCGAACCCCGAGGCGGCGGGGAACAACGCGACGCCGCTGATCGTCCTGCCCTTCCTCTCCAGCGCGTTCGTGCCGGTCGACGCGATGCCGGGCTGGTTCCGGCCGGTCGCCGAATACCAGCCCTTCACCCCGGCCATCGAGACCCTGCGCGGCCTCCTCCTGGGCACCGGCATCGGCAACGACGGCTGGCTCGCCCTCGCCTGGTGCGCCGCCCTCGCGGCCCTCGGCTACCTCTGGTCGAGGTCGCTGTTCGACCGCGAACCGCGCTGAGAAAAAATTCCGGCGGGAATTCCGGCGGGAATTCCGGCGGGGATGTCGAGAACCCGCGTCCCGCTCCGTCCCCGGTGTGAAACGCGGCCAGAATGGGCCGCACCCGCACCGAGGTGCAGGACACGCCGGCCGAGGCGCTCCGCGTGTGGCCGTCGTCGGCGGTCGCGCTCATGCTGGGCGCCGTCGGCGGGCTGACCACCGATCTCGCCGTCGAGGCCATCCACCGCGCCCGGCAGCTCGCCGCCGCGCTCGACCACCCCGAGGTCGCGGGGCTGCTCACGCTGATGCTGCTCCACCACGCCCGCCGCGCCGCCCGCACCGCGCTGCACGCCGACGCGCGGCGGGCGGAGGAGACGGACTGGGCGCAGATCGTGGAGTGGTACGACGAGCTGGTACGGCTGACCGACAGCCCGGTCGTACGGCTCAACCGCGCGGTGACCGTCGGCGAGGCGGACGGGCCGCCCGCCTCTGCGGCCAACGCGCGACGCCCACATGACCGGGCCGGCCAACGGCGGGGCGCTCAAGGGGCGTCCGGCGTAGGGAGCAGGGCGCGGGCCGCTTCGTGGAGGGCGTCGGGGGTGAGGAGGGCGTACTCCGCGTGGGCGGTGGTGTAGGCGTCGGGGTCGGCGGCGCGGGCCGCTCGGCGGGCTCGGGTGGCGGACATCGTGGGGTGGAACTCGCGGGGCGGGTGGAGGTGTTCGGCGAGGGCGAGCATGCGTACGGGGGCGGTGTCGCCGGAGGGGAGGCCGGCCGTGCCCAGGGCGTGCAGGACGGTGCCGAGGACGGGGAGGGGCGTGGCGGCGCCGGGGGAGAGCAGGGCGCGCAGATGTAGCCGTAGGGCGTCGATCGTGGGCTGGACGAGGTCGGTGCGCCCGGCGTGGGCGTGGGCCGTGACCGCCGCCGACTGGATGCCCAGGGCCCAGGGGTCGAGCAACGAGCCGCCGCGTAGCCGTTCGACGGCCTCGCGCCAGAGCCGGAGCCCGGTCTCCGTACGGCCGCGGGCGAGGGCGATCTCGGCGCGCGCGCCGGGGTCGGGGCTGTAGAAGGCGCCCGTCTGCGCGGCGGCGGTGCCCTCCGCGTGGCGCAGCCAGCGCTCGGCCTCGTCGGGGTCGCCGCGCTGGAGGCAGGCGAGGGCGAGGCCCTGGTGGATGCCGCTGTAGTCGTGCTCTTCGCCGAGCCGGGGCAACAGGGCGTGTGCCGCCTGGAGATGGGCGTACGCGTCGTCGCCGCGCGCCCTCTGGAGGCACAGCTCGCTCATGCGGGCGTGGGCCATGACCCGGAGGGCCGGGATGTCGACGGGCTCCAGCGCGGCGACCATCCGGCGGGCGGCGGCGAGGGCGCGGCCGGGCGCGTGCTCGTACGTCCAGATGTACGTCGCGACGCACTCGGCGATGCCCGCGACGAGGGGGTGCGCGTCGGCGCAGAGCGCGTGCAGCACCTCGTAGCCGGGCGGGCGCATCTCGGGGATCGCGGCGAGCACCTTCGCGGTGGCGCGCGCCGGGGTGTCGGGCGGGGCCGGGGGCAGCCGCCGGAGGGTGACGAGCTGCCGCGTCGCGCGCGGGCCGTGGTCCATGAAGAGGCTCGCGGTGCACAGTACGGCGGCGGCGCGCGCCGCCTCGACGTACGCGGGCTCCGGACGGTAGTGCGAGAGCGGCGGGCCGGTGTCGGCGGCGAGCGCGACGAGGCGCGGGTAGTCGAGGTCCGTGGACCACAGGGCGGCGAGGACGGCGGTGACGGAGGCGAGGGACGCGCCGTCCGTACGGGCCCGGGCGTGCCGCAGGGCCAGTACGAGGTTGTCCTGCTCGGCCCTGATCCGCTCCCACGCGGCGAGCGGATCGGGGCCCACGAGCACGTCGTAGTGCGCGAGCCCGAACTCCCGTGCCCAGGCGAGGAACCGGGCGACGGCCTCCTCGTCCTCGCCCGCCTCGGCACGCCGGGCCGCGCCGAACTCCCGTACGGTCTCCAGCATCCGGTACCGCACGCTCCCGGACGGGCCGTCGGCGACGGTGAGCAGCGACTGGTCGGCCGCCTGCTCCAGCAGGGGCAGCGCGTCCCCGCCCAGCATGTGCGCGGCGGCCTCGCCGGAGAAGCCGCCGGGGAAGGCGGACAGCGTGCGCAGCGCCGCCCTGGCGTCCTCCGCGAGGAGGTTCCAGCTCCACTCGACGACCGCGTGCAGCGTCCGGTGCCGCTCCGGCACGTCGCGCGGGCCGCCGCGCAGCAGCGCGAACCGGTCGGCGAGCCGCCGGGCGATCTCCGGCACGGACAGGGCCCGTACGCGCGCCGCCGCCAGCTCCACGGCGAGCGGCAGCCCGTCGAGGTGGCCGCACACCTCGGCGACCGCGTCCGGCGGCAGTTCGACGCCGGGCCGCGCCGCCCGCGCCCGCTGGACGAACAGCTCGGCGGTGGTGCCGGGCCCGAGCCCGGGCAGCGCGTACACCGCCTCCGAGGTGAGGCCCAGCGGGGCCCGGCTGGTGGCGAGGACCCGCAGCTCCTCGGAGGCGGAGGCCGAGACCAGCGCCCGGACCAGCGCCGCCGCGCCCGCCACCACGTGCTCGCAGTTGTCCAGCACCAGCAGCGCGGGACCCGGACCGAGCGCGCTCCGCACGGCCGCCACCGGGTCGCCCGGCGCACGCCCGGCCAGCGCGCCGGGCCGCGCGCCCCGTCCCTCTCCCGCGCCGAGCGCGGAGGCCACCTCGGCGGCCACGTCCCCGTCCGCCGTGACCCCGGCGAGCGGCACGAAGTGGACGGCCCGCCGCCCGGCCCGGCGGCTGACGGCGTGCGCGAGGCGCGTCTTGCCGAGGCCGCCGGTGCCGACGACGGTGACGGCGCGCGAGGCGCGCAGCAGCTCCTCGACCGCGGCGATGTCCGCGTCCCGCCCCAGCAGCGGATTCGGCTCGTGCGGCACGCCGTGCCGGGCCACGGGCGGCTCGTCGCGCAGCAGTTCGCGCTGGACGGCACGGAGCCCGGCACCCGGCTCCGTGCCGAGCGCTTCGCGCAGCTCGCGGCGGTACGCCTCGTACCGCGTCAGCGCCGCGGACGGGCCCCGCGTCGCCGCCTCGGCGCGCAGCAACCCGGCCAGCACCTCCTCGTCGCGCGGGTGCGCGGCGGCGACGCCGGCGAGCGGCCCGGCCGCCTCCGCGTACCGCCCCAGCTCCGCGAGCGCGAGCGCCCGCGCCCGCACGAGCGCGTCCCGTACGGGCGTACGCGCGGCACGCAGCGCGCCCACGGGCCCGTCGGTCTCGTCTCCGTCTCTGTCGCCGCAGCCGTCGCCGCCGTCTCGGCCGCCTCCGTCCACCGGCCCGTCCCACAGCGCGAGCCCCTCCTCGGCCTCGGCCAGCGCTGCCGCGTGGTCCCCGGCCCTGGCCCGCTCCGCGCAGGCGGCGGCGCGCAGGAGGAGCGCGGAGCTGTCGACCCGGTCCTCGGCGAGGGCGAGCCGGTAGCCGTTCGGCGTGCGTACGACGGCCTCGGCGCCGAGCAGCGCCCGTGCCCGGGAGACGAGGATCTGCAGGGCCTTGTTCGGCCGTTCCGGCAACGCGTCCCGCCCCGCGTCCGGCCACAGCCCCTCCACCAGCCGCCCGGTGCCGCACCCGGCACGCGGCTCCTCCGCGAGCAGGGCGAGCAGGCCGCGGAGACGTGGCGCGGTGATCTCCTGACCGCGCCACGCGACACGCGACAGCAGGGCCAGCTCGACGACGGACACGGGAGCACCCTAGAGCGTTCCGGCGGATCTTGGTCGCCCTCTTCCATGGCTGCTGGGCAGGGGCTGCGCCCTCCCGCCTGTCGCAGGCCGCGAGTCGTGAGCGGTCGCTCGCGCAGTTCCCCGCGCCCCTGACGGGGCGCCCTTTCGTGGCCCCTCCCGGCCGTCAGGACGGGGTGCGGAGGAGGGGGAGGGTCTTCGGGGTGAGGGGGCGGGGGGCCTCGGACGGGTCGATGAGGAGGACGTCGCAGGGCGCGGCGTGCGTGAGCGCCGCGGTGAAGCCGCCGTCCGCGAACTGGGCGACGGGGCCGCGCGGCGAGCGGCCGACGGCGACCGTACGGGCACGCACGTCCGCGGCGTGCCGCGCCAGGGCGCGCCCCGCGGCGGCGTGGTCGCCGACGCTGGTGAGGATCTGCCCGGTCGCGGGGACACCGCGCGCGGCGAGCCGGTCGAGGTGGGCGGTGACGGCGGCGCGCGCCGCGTCGGACTCCTCGGTCTCGACGGCCTGTTCCTCGACGACGGCGGTCTGCTGGACGTGGACGACCTCCAGCGGGCTGTCCGTGTCACGGGCCAGCCGCGCCGCCGCGTCCACGATGCCCTCGGCGCGCTCGTGGGCGCCGACGGCGACGAGGACCGGCGGCTTCGCCCCGGTGGCCGGTGCCGCCTCACCGACCGGGGTGAGGGAGGGCCCGACGGGCGGCCCCTGCTCCGGGCGTTCCTCCGCGCGGCGCAGCAGTCCGTGCCCGCTGGCCAGTACGGGGATCGCGAGGAGGAAGGTCGCCGCGCCGAGGTAGAAGGGAACGCCGAGGTCGGTCGCGTCGGCGAGCTTGCCCGCGACGTACGGGGCGAGGCCGCCGCCGATGAAGCGCAGGAAGCCGTACGCGGAGGAGGCCACCGGACGTTCGACCGGCGAGACGAGCATGACGGCCTGGGTGGTGAGCGTGTTGTTGATGCCGATGAACGCGCCGGAGACGATGACCGCCACGATCACCGTCGACGGCGTGTCCACGCCCGCGGCGATCACGGCCATCACGACGCCGAGCCCGAGCAGGTTCGCGTAGAGCACGGGCGCCGTGCCCCAGCGGGCCTGGAGGCGCGGGGCGAAGAAGACGCTGAAGGCCGCCACCAGCAGGCCCCACGCGGTGAAGACGAGCCCGAGCTGATGGGCGTCCAGTTCCATCGGGTACGGCGCGTACCCGAGCATCGTGAAGAAGCCCCAGTTGTAGAGCAGCGCCATGATGCCCATCGTCAGCAGCCCGCGGTGGCGCAGCGCCTTGAGCGGGGCGATCGGTGACGTACGGCGTTCGGGCTTCGGGAGGGACGGGACGAACGCGAGCGTGGCGACGAGCGCGATCGCCATCAGCACGGCGACGCCGAAGAACGGGCCGCGCCAGCTCATCGCGCCCAGCTCGCCGCCGAGCAGCGGGCCCACGGCGATGCCGAGGCCGAGCGCCGTCTCGTAGAGGATGATCGCGCCGCCGATGCCGCCGCTCGCCGAGGCGACGATGACGGCGAGGGAGGTCGCGATGAACAGCGCGTTGCCCAGGCCCCACCCGGCGCGGAAGCCGACGATGCCGTTGATCGAGCCGGAGGCCCCGGCGAGTGCGGAGAAGACGACGATGACGGAGAGGCCGGTGACGAGGGTGGGTTTGGCGCCGAAGCGGCTGGAGAACCAGCCGACGATCAGCATCGCCACGGCCGTCACGATCAGATAGCTGCTGAAGAGGAGGGAGACCTGGCTGGGCGTGGCGTCCAGGTTCTCGGCCAGGGCGGGGAGGATCGGGTCGACGAGGCCGATGCCCATGAACGAGATCACGCAGGCGAAGGCCACCACCCAGACGGCCTTGGGCTGCTTGAAGGGGCTCGCGGCCTTTCCGCGCGGCGCACTCATGCGTGCATGATGCATTTACATGTACGGTGAAACAAGTGCCCCCTCGCCGGGCGGACCCGACGAGGGGGAGGGACGGGGACGGACCGGCGCGTACGGTCAGTCGGCGTGCTCGGCCAGCACCTCCCGCAGGCGCGCGGCGAACGCCTCCGGCTCGCCCTGCTGCCCGTACTCGCCGCCCAGGAAGCCCCCGTGGTGGCTGGGGAAGACCGCGAGCGGGAGGCCGAGGCGCTCCGCGACGGCCGCCCCGGCGCGGGCGGCCAGCTCGCCCTCCGACTCCTTGCCCGCCGCGACGACGAGCCGCGTGGACGCGGCGGAGAGCGCGGCGAAGTCCGGTGCGTAGCAGCAGCAGCCGCGGATGTTCTGGCTGAGCAGCGGATCGTCCCGCGTGCCGTCGTCCTCGACCGGCAGCCCGAAGGCGGCGGGGTCCGGCGCGGGCTGCTCCGCGTACGTGTCCGGCAGCGGGCCCTGCTGGATGCTGAGCGCGATGAACTTGGCCATGGCCGGGCCCATGCCCTCGCGCCGGTACGTCGCGTGGATGTCCTCGACGGCGGCGAGCGCCTGCGCGCTGTCCGGCACGGTCCGCGCCAGCGGCGGCTCGTGCGCGACGGCGATCCGGACGAGACCGGGGTGGCGCGCGATGAGCGCCAGCGCGTTCACGGCGCCGCCGCTGCTCGCGAACAGGTCGACGGGGCCGGTGCCGAGCGCCTCGATCACCCGGCGCAGATCCTCGGCGTGGTCGTCCGGCGACCACTCGGCGACGCCCTTCGCGGCGTCCGCCGCGGCGCTCCCGGTCAGCGTCGAACGCCCGGTCCCGCGCGGGTCGTACGTGACGACGACCCGGTCGGCGAAGTGCCCGGCCAGGGACACGAAGCCGGCCGCGTCCATCGGCGAACCGATCAGCATCAGCGGCGGGCTGTCCGGTCCGGCGTCCTCCAGGTCACCCCGGACGTCGTAACGCAGGGTCACGTCGGACAGTTCCAGCGTGTGGGTCGCGGGCTCGGCGCTCATGAGGTCTCCTCGGTGAATAGGCTCCGAGAAGTAGACCGCCGCCCCCACCGTTTCTCATCGCTCCGCCCCACGAAATCTCCGCTCCACCCCCACGAGTTCGTCCCGCACCTGCGCGGCACTCGGCGTACCCGCAGGGGTCAGCTCATGCGGAGGGCCAGGAAGAAGTCCAGCTTGTCTTCCAGGCGGGAGAGGTCGCGGCCGGTGAGCTGCTCGATACGGCTGACCCGGTAGCGGAGCGTATTGACGTGGAGGTGGAGGCGCGCGGCGCAGCGCGTCCAGGAGCCGTCGGCGGAGAGGAACGCCTCCAGCGTGGGGACGAGTTCGGCGCGATGCTTGCTGTCGTACTCGCGGAGCGGATCCAGCAGGCGGGCCGTGAAGGCGCGGCGGACGTCGTCGGGGACGAAGGGCAGCAGCAGGACGTGCGACGCCAGCTCCTCGTGCCCGGCGGCGCTCACCGCGCCGGGGCGGGCCGCGGCGACGCGGCGGGCGTGGCGCGCCTCCTCCAGCGCGCCGCGCAGCCCCTCCGCCGAGTGGACGGCGGCGCTGACGCCGAGGGTGAGCCGCCCGTCGTCCGCGAGGCCGCGTTCCATGGGGTCGCGGACGATGGCCAGCAGGCCCGCCGTGTCCAGGCCGGTGGCGCTCGCGGAGGACCCGGCGGGGTCGCCGCAGTCCTCGTCGGCGCACGCCGGGAGCGGGACCAGGGCCACCGCCTCCCCGTCCAGGTGGGCGACGGCGATGTGGTCGGAGCCCTCGGCGCCGGGCCCGACGAGGACCTCCTCCAGGAGGGACTGGGCGATGGCGCCGCCGTCCAGTTCCGTGCCCCCGGCGGCCGGGCCGGACGGCTGCCACTCGACGCGGGCCACGACGACCTGCCAGTGCGGGGCCGTGCCCAGGCCGGGCAGCAGGACGGGGGCCGCGACGCGCAGCCGGGCGGCGATCTCGGCGGGCGGCGCGCCCGTCTGGACCAGCTCCAGGACCTCGCGGGCGAGGCGGCGCCGGACCGTACGGGCCGCGTCGCGGCGGTCGCGTTCGACGGCGATGAGCTGGGTGACGCCCTGGAGCAGGTCCAGGCGCTCGGCGGGCCAGTCGCCCGTGTCGGCGGCGACGGCCAGCAGCCAGTCGGAGAGCACCGTCTCGCGCGGGTCGGCGGAGCCGTTGCCACGCACCGGGAAGAGCGAGTACGTCGTGCCGTCGGCGGTGACCCGGTGCGGGGTGCGCCGTCCCGTCCGTACGGCCGCGAGGTGCTCGCCCGCGAGCCGGGCGCCGACGGCGGGCGGCAGGGCGGGGCCCTCGCTGGGGCCCGCGACCTGGCGGCCGGTCGGCGAGAGCACCCACGCGGGCAGGTCCAGGTCCGAGCCGAGCAGGTCCAGGACGACGTCGGGGCCGCCCCCGCCGGGCCCGGAGGACATCAGGCGGCGGTGCCGGTCGACCACGGCCGCGAGGTCGCCCGCGCGCTCGGTGGAGACCTGCCGCACCACGTGCTCGGTGATCGTCGCGAAGGCCACCGCCTCCGTCACCGAGAACAGCGGCAGCCGGTGCCGCGCGCAGGCCGTCACCAGGTCCTCGGGGACCGGCCCCAGCTCGGCCGTGCCCGCCGCGAGCCCGGCGACACCGGCGGCGGCGAGGATGCGGACGAAGGGCTCGGAGTCCTCGGGCGCGTGGCGCCAGGCCAGGCCCGAGAGGACCAGCTCGCCGCCGGAGAGATATCGGCTGGGGTCGCGCAGGTCGGTGGTCATGACGCCGCGCACGGCACGGTCCAGCTCGTCCTCGCCGCCGAGGAGCCGCAGGCCCAGGTCGTCGTTCTCCAGGAGTGCGCGCAGCCGCATCGCGTCGTCGCCGCCGATCTTTCTGTCGTGAGAGGGGGTGCGGGGCCGGAGGAACCGGAGGAAGCCGTGTGGGCAGTGGTACCCGGCGTTCGTTCGAATCTACAAGACCCGATGCCCGACCAGCCAAACGCTTCATGTTTTCGGTGACTGCACCGCGCGGGGTACGTGTCTGTCTACTGAGCGGCATCCCTCGTCGCGTCCCGCACCACCACCGAGCCAGCGAGAAGAGACACCATGGAGTTCCTTCGACCGCGCACCTGGGAGGAGGCGCTCGCCGCCAAGGCCGAGCACCCCTCCGCCGTGCCCCTCGCGGGCGGTACCGACGTCATGGTCGAGATCAACTTCGACCACCGCCGGCCCACGCACCTGATGGACCTGAACCGGGTGCGCGATCTGTACGAGTGGGAGGTGGGGGAGGAGACGGTCCGGCTGGGGGCCTCCGTCCCGTACACGAAGATCATCGAGTGCCTCGCCGCGGAGCTGCCGGGCCTCGCACTGGCTTCGCACACCGTCGGCTCGCCGCAGATCCGGAACCGCGGCAGCGTCGGCGGCAACCTCGGCGCCGCCTCCCCCGCAGGGGACTCGCACCCCGCGCTGCTCGCAGCGGGCGCCGAGGTCGAGGCGGAGTCGGTGCGGGGCACCCGGTTCCTGTCCGTCGAGGACTTCTACACGGGCGTGAAGCGCAACGCGCTCGCCGAGGACGAGCTGATCAGGGCCGTCCACATCAGGAAGGCCGACGGGCCGCAGCAGTTCTCGAAGGTCGGCACGCGCAACGCGATGGTCATCGCCGTCTGCGCCTTCGGCCTGGCGCTGCACCCGGAGACCCGGACCGTGCGCACGGGCCTCGGCTCCGCCGCGCCGACGCCGCTGCGCGCCCGCGCCGCCGAGGACTTCCTCGGCGCGGCGCTGGAGGAGGGCGGCCACTGGGAGAGCGGCAGGCCGCCCGCGCCGTCCGTGGCCCGGCGGTTCGCCGAGCTGTGCTCGGGGGCCTGCGACCCCATCGACGACGTACGCGGCAGCGCCGCCTACCGCCGCCGAGCCGTCGGCGTCATGGCCCGCCGCACCCTCGGCTGGACCTGGGGCGCGTACGCGGAGAGGAGCACCCGATGCGCGTGACCTTCACCGTCAACGGACGCCGGCACGAGGCCGACGACGTATGGGAGGGCGAGTCCCTGCTGTACGTGCTGCGCGAGCGCCTCGGCCTGCCCGGCTCCAAGAACGCCTGCGAGCAGGGCGAGTGCGGCTCCTGCACGGTCCGCCTCGACGGCGAGTCCGTCTGCGCCTGCCTCGTCGCCGCGGGACAGGCCGAGGGCCGCGAGGTCGTCACCGTCGAGGGCCTGCCGGAGTACGCCCGGGAGCGGGACGGCGGAACGGGCGAACTCGCGCCCGTACAGCAGGCCTTCCTCGACGCGGGCGCCGTCCAGTGCGGCTTCTGCACCCCAGGGCTGCTCGTCGCCGCCGACGAACTGATCGAGCACAACCCGCACCCGTCCGACGCCGACATCCGCGAGGCGCTCTCCGGCAACCTGTGCCGCTGCACCGGCTACGAGAAGATCCTGGACGCCGTACGGCTCGCGGCGGCCCGCACAGAGGCGGGGGAGGCGGCCCGATGACGGCACAGACCTTCCGGCCCAGCCGCACCGGCGGCCGTATCGGCGAGGACGCGCCCCGCCCCGACGGCACGCTCAAGGTCACCGGCGAGTTCGCGTACTCCTCGGACATGTGGCACGAGGACATGCTGTGGGGCTGCACCCTGCGCAGCCCGCACGCGCACGCCGAGATCGTCTCCGTCGACGTCTCCGAGGCGCTCAGGCAGGCGGGCGTGCACGCCGTCCTCACCCACGACGACCTCCCGGCCGCCACGAAGAACTACGGCCTGGAGATCAAGGACACCCCCGCGCTCGCCCACGGCCGGGTGCGGCACCACGGCGAGCCCGTCGCGCTCGTCGCCGCCGACCACCCCGAGACGGCGCGGCGCGCCGCCGCGAAGATCCGCGTCGAGTACCGCGAACTGCCCGTCGTGCACGACGAGGAGAGCGCGGTCGCCGAGGACGCGCCGGTGCTCCACGAGGGACGGACGGATGACCACGCCGCCCACGTCCCGCACCCCAACATCGTCCACCGCCAGCCCGTCGTGCGCGGCGACGCGGACGCGGCGGCGGAGCGCGCCGATGTGATCGTGTCGGGCGAGTACGAGGTCGGGATGCAGGACCAGGCGTTCCTCGGCCCCGAGTCGGGGCTCGCCGTCCCGGCCGAGGACGGCGGCGTGGACCTCTACATCGCCACCCAGTGGCTGCACTCCGACCGCAAGCAGATCGCGCCCGTCCTCGGGCTGCCCGAGGAGAAGGTGCGGATGACGCTCTCGGGCGTCGGCGGCGCGTTCGGCGGGCGCGAGGACCTATCGATGCAGATCCACGCCTGCCTGCTCGCGCTGCGCACCGGCAAGCCCGTGAAGATGGTCTACAACCGCTTCGAGTCCTTCTTCGGGCACGTCCACCGCCACCCCGCCAGGCTCCGGTACGAGCACGGTGCGACGCGGGACGGCAAGCTCACCCACATGCGGTGCCGCATCGTCCTCGACGGCGGCGCCTACGCCTCCGCGTCCCCGGCGGTCGTCGGCAACGCGGCCTCCCTCAGCGCGGGCCCGTACGTCATCGACGACGTCGAGATCGAGGCCCTCGCGCTCTACACCAACAACCCGCCCTGTGGCGCCATGCGCGGCTTCGGCGCGGTCCAGGCCTGCTTCGCGTACGAGGCGCAGATGGACCGGCTCGCCGCCGAACTCGGCATGGACCCGGTCGAACTCCGTCGGCGCAACGCGATGTCGCAGGGCACCGTGATGCCCACCGGGCAGGAGGTCGACTCCCCGGCGCCGGTCGCGGAGATCCTGCGCCGCGTCAAGGCCCTGCCGCTGCCGCCGGAACGCCAGTGGGAGACCGGCGGCGGCGACGCGGACGTACGGGCGCTGCCCGGCGGGCTGTCCAACACCACCCACGGCGAGGGCGTCGTGCGCGGCGTCGGCTACGCGGTCGGCATCAAGAACGTCGGCTTCTCCGAGGGCTTCGACGACTACTCGACGGCCCGCGTCCGCCTGGAGGTCGTCGGCGGCGAGCCCGTCGCGCTCGTCCACACGGCCGCCGCCGAGGTCGGCCAGGGCGGCGTCACCGTCCACCAGCAGATCGCCCGCACCGAACTGGGCGTCACCCAGGTCACCATCCACCCCGCCGACACCACCGTCGGCTCCGCCGGATCGACGTCGGCCTCGCGCCAGACGTACGTCACCGGCGGCGCCGTCAAGCACGTGTGCGAGCTGGTGCGGGAGAAGGTCCTGGAGCGCGGGCGCGCCCGCTTCGGCACCTTCCACCCCGCGTGGCAGCGGGCCGGGCTCCGGCTGGAGGGCGGCAAGGTCGTCACCGACGGCGGCGAGGTCCTCGCCCCGCTGGCCGAGGTGCTCGGCGACGAGCCGGTCGAGGCGACCGACGAGTGGCGGCACCGCCCCACCGAGCCCTTCGACCTCCGCACGGGCCAGGGCTTCGGGCACGTCCAGTACTCGTTCGCCGCGCACCGCGCCGTCGTGGAGGTCGACACCGAGCTGGGCCTCGTCAAGGTCGTCGAGCTGGCGTGCGCCCAGGACGTCGGCAGGGCCATGAACCCCGACGCCGTCGTGGGCCAGATCCAGGGCGGCTCCGTGCAGGGCCTCGGCCTCGCCGTGATGGAGGAGATCGTGGTCGACCCGGAGGCGAAGGTCCGCAACCCGTCCTTCACCGACTATCTGATCCCCACCGTCCTCGACACGCCCACCATGCCCGTGGACGTGCTGGAGCTGGCGGACGAGCACGCCCCGTACGGGCTCCGGGGCGCCGGAGAGGCCCCCACCCTCTCGTCCACCCCCGCGGTCATGGCCGCGGTCCGCGCGGCGACGGGCCTCGCCCTCCGGCGGGTCCCCGTCCGTCCCGAACACATCGTGGAGGTCTGACCTGTAGCTCGTATGCGCACGAATCTCGGGCCGTCCCCCGGGTCGTGTGGTCCCCAACCCCCTCTGAAACTTGGGAGTCAGCACACATGACCCAGTACAAGGCTGAGCCGGTCACGTCCCCGGAGGACGCGGGCCACGGCTCCCGCGTCCCGGCCGGACGCGGCTGGCTCGACAGGTACTTCCACATCTCCGACAGAGGCTCGACGTACGGCCGCGAGGTGCGTGGCGGCATCACCACGTTCATGGCGATGGCGTACATCATCCTGCTCAACCCCGTCATCCTGTCGGTCCCCGACGTCGCGGGGCACAAGCTGGACGGCGGGCAGCTCACGACGGCGACCGCGTTCGCCGCCGCCGCGACGACGATCGTGATGGGCATCGTCGGCAACGTGCCCCTCGCCCTCGCGGCCGGACTCAGCGTCTCGGCGGTGATGGCCTTCCAAGTCGCCCCGGAGATGACCTGGGGCAACGCGATGGCCATGTGCCTGATCTACGGCGCCGTGATCATCCTGCTCGTCGTCACCGGTCTCCGCGAACTCATCATGAACGCGATACCGCTGGCCCTGAAGCACGCCATCACCATGGGCATCGGGCTCTTCGTCTGCCTCATCGGCCTCGTCCAGGCCGGGTTCGTGACCTCGATGCCGGGGCCCGGCGGCGTACCCGGCGAGAAGCCCATCCAGCTCGGCACCGCCGACCAGCTCACCGGCTGGCCCGTGCTGTGCTTCTCGTTCACCGTGCTGCTGATCTTCGCGCTCCAGGTGCGCAAGGTGCCGGGAGCGATCCTCATCGGCATCGTCGGCGGAACCGTGCTGGCGGCGCTGGTGCACCAGTTCGCGGACCTGACGAAGAAGGACTGGGGCGGCAGGAACGCGCCCGAGATCTCCGGGTCCCTCGTCTCCTCCCCGGACTTCGGGCTGTTCGGCGAGGTCTCGTTCAAGGGCATCGGGGACGTGGGCGCGATCACCGTCGGCGTCATCGTCTTCACGCTCGTCCTCGCCGGGTTCTTCGACGCGATCGGTACCATCATCGGCATCGGCCAGCAGGCCGGGCTCGCCGACGAGCAGGGCAAGATGCCCGGCCTGAACAAGGCCCTCGCCATCGACGGCGCGGGCGGGGTCGTCGGCGGCTTCGCCGGGGCCTCGGGCCAGACCGTCTTCGTCGAGTCGACGGCGGGTGTCGGCGACGGCGCCCGAACGGGCCTGGCCAGCGTCGTCACCGGACTGGGCTTCACCCTGTGCCTCTTCCTCACACCGCTGGCCCAGGTGATCCCGCCGCAGGTCGCGGCCGCCGCGCTCGTCGTCATCGGTGCCATGATGATGACGAACGCGATGCACATCGACTGGACGGACCCCGCGGTCTCGATCCCGGTCTTCCTGACGACGGTGCTGATGCCCTTCGCGTACTCGATCACGGCGGGCATCGCGGCCGGAGTCGTCGCCTACGTCCTCATCAAGGCGGTGCAGGGGCGCTGGCGCGAGCCGGGCTGGCTGATGTGGGTGCTGGCGGGAGTATTCCTGATCTACTTCGCGCTGAGTCCCATCGAGGGCTGGCTGGGCGCAAAGTAAGGAGCAACGGATGCTGGACATCGCCGAGGAGCTGACCCGCTGGTGCGGGGAGGGCCGGGACTTCGCCGTCGCCACGGTCGTCGACGTGAGCGGCAGCGCTCCCCGGCAGCCCGGCGCGGCGCTCGCCGTGGACACGGCGGGCGAGGTGGTGGGCAGCGTCTCCGGCGGCTGCGTGGAAGGCGCCGTCTACGAGCTGTGCCAGGAGGCCCTGGAGTCCGGGGCCGCGCGCCGCGAGCGCTTCGGGTACAGCGACGAGGACGCCTTCGCCGTCGGCCTCACCTGCGGCGGCGTCATCGACATCCTGGTGACGCCGCTCCGGGCGGGCACGGCGGCCCGCGCCGTCGCCGAGTCCGCGCTGGCCGCGGCGGCGGCCGGCGAGGCGTCGGCGGTCGCCCGCGTGGTGGACGGCCCCCGGGAACTCCTGGGGGCCGCGCTCCACGTCCGTACGGACGGCGGGGTGGACGGCACGCTCGGCGGCCACCCCATGCTGGACGCGACGGCCGCGGCGGAGGCCCGCGCCCTGCTCGACGCGGGGCGCACCGCCACGGTCGGCATCGGCGAGGAGGGCAGCCGCTGCGGCCGCCCCGTGCGGCTCCTCGTCGAATCCTCGGTGCCGCCGCCCCGCATGCTGGTGTTCGGCGCGATCGACTTCGCGGCGGCGCTGGCGCGGGCCGGGAAGTTCCTCGGCCACCACGTCACGGTGTGTGACGCGCGCCCCGTCTTCGCCACGCCGGACCGCTTCCCGGAGGCGGACGAGATCGTGGTCGACTGGCCGCACCGCTACCTGGAGTCCCAGGCGGACGCGCTGGACGCCCGTACGGTCGTCTGCGTCCTCACCCACGACGCGAAGTTCGACGTCCCGCTGCTGGAACGGGCGCTGCGGATGCCGCTCGCGTACGTGGGCGCCATGGGCTCGCGCCGCACCCACCTCGACCGCCTCGCGCGGCTGCGCGAGGCGGGCCTGACGGACGCCGAACTGAGCCTGCTGCGCTCCCCGATCGGCCTGGACCTGGGCGCCCGTACGCCGGAGGAGACGGCGCTCTCGATCGCCGCCGAGATCGTCGCCGCCCGCCACGGCGGCACGGGCGCCCCCCTGACGGGCGCCCACACCCCCATCCACCACGACCCCGCCCTCACCGGCAGCCCCGCGCCTTCCTGACCTCCGCGGCGGTGGGCACGACCAGGTCCCGGAGGTCCTCCCAGGGGTTCCTCAGCGCCTTGTCGACGGCGCCGACCTTGCGCTTCTCCTCGGTCCGCTCGCAGTGCTCGACGGTCGGTTCCGAGTCGTCCGGGCGTAGGCGCGTCGTCGCCTCCGCCACAGGAAAGATCACGAGGACGGCGTTACGGCGGTCCGGCGTTACGGCCGTTACGCCTCGCACGCCTTTTCGGTCGGGTCCGGGAGGCCCGGGTGACCGTCGAGGAGGGCGAGCCCTATGGGGGTGAGGGCGTGGCGTACGGAGTTGCGCTGGCGGCTGCTGGAGACCAGGCCCGCGCCGCGCAGGACCGAGGCGTGCTCGCTGGCCGAGGAGAGCGAGACCCCGGCGCGCCGGGCCAGTTCGCTCGTGGTGCAGTCCCCGTCGAGGGACTGGAGGACGGCCGCCCGCGTCGGCCCGAGCAGGCGGGCCAGGTGCCGGCCGCCCAGCTCGGTGAGCGGCCGGGCGCGTGGGACCGAGGAGCGCGCCGGGTACACCAGCGTCGGCGGGAGAGACGGGTCGGCCAGGGCCACCGGCTTGGTCCGGCAGAAGTACGAGGGGATCAGCAGCAGCCCCCGGCCCTCCAGATGGACGTCGCGGTCGACGGGGTACTCCGCCTCCAGCACCGGCGCCCGCCACCGCAGCACCGGTTCGAACGTCCGCAGCATCGCCTCGGTGCCCCGCGCCCACTGCGTACGGGCGCGCATCGTGCGGTCGGACTCGACGCGGGCCATGATCCGCTGCCACCAGGTGCCGAGCGCCGCGTCCTGGTACGCGCGCAGGGCGTCGCCGAGCCGGTGCAGCGAGGCCGCCCGGCCCTCGCGGACGGCGCGCAGCCACGGCGTCAGCGGCCGGTCCTCGCCGAGCTTCTCGACCTGGCCGCGGAGCTGGCCGTGCGGCGTGGAGAGCAGTGCGTCGAGGCCCGTCTCGAAGCCGTACGCGCCTTCGGCGGGCGTGAGGAAGTCCGGGAAGTAGCCGCGCGACGGAACGAGCGGCAGCAGAAACGGAAGCGGAGCGGCGGCCTGGCGCAGGACGTGTTCCCGCCAGCCGGAGAGAAGCGGTTCCGGACGTGTCTCGCGGAGCCTGTGCAGGCTGAGGACGGACTCCCAGAGCGGATCGGGCCCGTCGGCGACGCGTGTACGCGCGAGATCACCGGCAGTGAAGTGCAGGCGAAGCATGTATCCCCCGAAATGCCATGTGTGCGTGCACGGATCTTCGACGGTTTGTCGATTCCGTGGCAAGAAGGTGGCGGCAGATGGGATAACGGGACGGTGAGACGGGATTCACCTGCCATTTTCCGGTGCGGTGGGACGGCGGGGACGTGTCCCGCCGGGGGTGACGAGGGCCGTGGGGGACGGTGCGATGGCGTCTGAATCGGGCAGATCGGAACTGGCGGATCTGCTGGAGGAGTTGAAACAGCGAAGCGGACGGAGCTATTCCGCGCTGGCGCACCGCTCGGGGCTCAGCCGCTCCAGCGTGCACCGCTACTGCCAGGGCAGCACCGTTCCCCCTGCCTTCGGCGCCGTCGAACTCATCGCCCGCGCCTGCGGCGTGACCCCCGGCGACCCGAGCCTCGACCGCCTCTACCGCGCCTGGCAGCGGGCGAACGCGGACGCCGACGAGGCACCGGGCGAGCCGGTGTCGCAGGCGTCGCACACGTCGCAAACGGAATCCGTACGCGAAGCGGAACCGGAACCGGACGCCGAGCCCGGGTCCGGGCCCGGACCCGGACCCGGACCGGGGGCCGAGTCCGAGTCCGGCGCCGGGCTCTGGCCCCGGCTCGCTTCGTCCCTCCGCGCCCACACCGCCGCCCGCGTCGTCACCCTGGTCCTCGCCTTCGTCCTCGCCACCGTGGCCGGCACCCTCGCCTTCGACCGCGACCGGGGCGGCGACCCGCCCGCCCCCGTGCCCTCCGTGTCCTCGGGCGCGCAGGGCGAGCGCGGCCCCGACTGGAGCGTGACGGGCGAGAAGGTGCCCGCCGCGTTCTTCGGGCTGAACCTCTCCACGAGTACGGGCGAGATGCCGGGCTTCCGCGCCGGGTCCGTACGGCTGTGGCAGAGCGACAGCCGCTGGGCCACCCTCGAACCCCGCCGCCGCCACTACGAGTGGGACAACCTGGAACGGATGGTCGACGCCGCCGAGAAGAAGAAACTCCCCGTGCTGTTCACCATCGGCGGCACCCCGCCGTGGGCCGCGAAGAGCCGGAAGCAGTCGGACTTCGCGGACGCGGTCGCCTCGCCCCCGGACGACCTCGCCGACTGGGAGCGCTTCATCGGCAAGCTGGCCGAGCGGTACGAGGGCCGCATCGAGGCGTACGAGCTGTGGGACTACCCCAACCACCCGCCCAGCTTCGCGGGCAGCATGAAGCGGCTCGCGGAGATGGTCCGCCGCGCCTCGAAGATCATCAAACGCGTCGATCCCGAGGCCACGGTGCTCTGCCCGTCCTTCGGCGAGCTGTGGACCGAGCGCGGGAAGACCCTGCTGCGCGAGTTCGCACGCACGGGCGCGTTCCACCACTGCGACGCCGCCGCGTTCAAGCTGCCCCCGCGCCGTGCCGACGGACCGCCGGAGGAGAGCATCGAACTGACCGAACACGTACGGGAGCTGCTCTACAAGGAGGGCGTGCGCCGCGGCCCCATCTGGAACACCGGCCCGGACCGGGACGTCGCGTTCCGCGACCGCCTGGACGCCCGCCGCGCCTGGAACTACGCGGTCCGCTTCTATCTCGCCGGGCTCTACGCCTGGTACGACGGCGTGCGCCGGACGTACTTCTACAGTTGGGGCAGCTCCGAGGTGCCGCTCGTGCTGGAGCGGCTGGAGGGCCCGCCCTCGGAGGCCGCGCGCCGCGTCGCACGCCTCCAGCGCTGGCTGGACGGCGCCGAGCTGGGCTCCTGCGGCATGGGCGTACGGATGGGCCTCGCGCGGGACGCGTACACCTGCCGTCTCACCCGCGGGGACACGACGCTGCGGATCTACTGGACGAAGCGGGGCCGCGCCGAGGTCACCCTGGGGAAGGGCGCGCGCCGCGTCCTGCGCATGAGCGGTGCGACCGAGCGCGCCCGCCCCGGATCCCGCCTCGCCTTCGGCGAGGAGCCCGTCCTGGTCGAGAGCCGCTGACCACGCGGTGCGTGCTAGCTAGAACAGCTTGATGTCCGCCAGGAACGCGCGGTGGTCCGTGCCCGGGTAGTCGAGGAAACGGCCGTCCACCGGGACCAGCGGCTCGCTCAGCAGTATGTGGTCGATCTGCGCGCCCAGCGGCGGGGCCGTGAGCGACGGCCAGGTGGGGGTGCGGGACTGGCCGAGCATCCGGGCCGCGTCGTGCATGCCCGTGTCGAGGATCGCGCGGAACGCGGCGTGGTCCTGCGACGAGTTGAAGTCGCCCGCCATGATCGTGGGGAGGTCGCCGCGCCGTTCGGCGTACGCCCGCAGCGCGCCCAGCTCGCGCCGCCACGTGGCCAGCCCGCGCAACTCGGGCGGCATGGGGTGCGCGACCTGGATCCGTACGCTGCGGCCGTGCACGTCCGCGACCGCCCCCGGCATCGACAGCCGCCCCGGCACCTCGCGCTCGCTGCGCAGCGGATAGACGCTGAGCAGCGCCGAGCCGTCGGCCCCGTCGCCGCCGGTGATCAGCCGGTGCGGGTACGCCTCGCGGATCCCGCGCGAGCGCAGCGCCTTCGCGCATGTGTGGTCGCACTCCTGCACCGAGACGATCTGCGGGCGCTCGCGCCGCAGCGTGTCGAGCAGGGCCGGGGTGGCGCCGCCGAACTCCAGGTTCGCCGTCAGCACCCGGAAACGGACCTTCGACGGGCGGTCCTTGGCGCCGGACGGC
This sequence comes from Streptomyces albiaxialis, assembly GCF_039530985.1. Classification (NCBI taxonomy): domain Bacteria; kingdom Bacillati; phylum Actinomycetota; class Actinomycetes; order Kitasatosporales; family Streptomycetaceae; genus Streptomyces; species Streptomyces albiaxialis. Next base: position 21,954 of record NZ_BAAAPE010000021.1, on the reverse strand, counting down.
GCGTCGTCCCCGTACGGCTGGAGGTACCAGCCCGTGGCCCCGAGCACCGCGACGGCCCACACCAGCAGCACCGGCCGCCGCGCGAACGCGGCCGCCAGCAGCGCGAGCCAGGCCGGCACGAGGAACCACGGCAGGAACGCGAGCAGTTGCGGGACGGGGGAGGGGCCGTCGAGATCGGCGCCGCGCAGCGCGAGCGGCACCGAGAGTACGAGCAGGAAGAGCCCGGCGAGAAACGCCAGCACGGGATGGCGCCGGCGCCGTCCGCGTCGGCCTTCGCCCTGTTCAACGTCACCTTCAGTCCCCGTGAGCACGCCTCGATAATGCCTCACCCCCGCGAAGCGCCACCGCCCCCGGGGTACCCCCTCGACGCCGGGTGCCCGGCGATGAGGGCTGCGCCCGGGCTGCCCCGTCGCGTGCATCGCAGGCTGCGCCTGCATCGTGGCTTGCCGCGCAGTTCCCCGCGCCCCTAAAGGGGCAAGCCCTGCTTGAGGGGATTAGTTAGGGGCGGCGGTGAAGGCGAGGATGTGGGGGGTCGCTTCGTGGAGTTGGGGGAAGTGGCGGTGCACGCCGGCCACCGGGACGGGGGCGTTGACGCCCCAGACCGTCATCCCGGCCCGGAGCCCCGCCCGCACTCCGGACGGCGCGTCCTCGACGACCAGGCAGTCCCCCGGACCGGCACCGAGCCGCTCGGCGGCTCGCAGATAGGGAACGGGAGAGGGCTTGCCCTCCTCGACGGTCGCCGCGTCCACGATCACGTCCGGCACCGGCAGACCCGTCCGCGCGAAACGCCCCCGCACCCGGTGCGCGTAGTTCGAGGTCACCAGCCCCCAGGACCCCGGCGCCAAAGCGTGCAGCAGCTCCGACGCGCCGTCGAACGCCGCGTAGGCGCCGGAGCGCACATCCTCGTCCTCCAGCTCGTGCAGCGCGGCCAGGCACTCACGCGGATCGCGGTCCGCGGCGACCTGGGCGAACGTCTCCGTCGGCCGCGTCCGCAGCGCCACTTCGTAGACCTCGTCCGCGTCCAGCCCGTACCGCTCCGCCCAGGCCGCCCAGACCCGGCGCTGGTTGCTCACCGCGTCGATCAACGTGCCGTCCACGTCGAACAGGACGTACTTCGTGCGGCCCGGCCGCCGAGACCCTCGAGGCACTATTCGCGGTATTCCGTGCCCGGAGATGTGGCGGCGTGCTCGCGTAGCTGGACGCGACGGATCTTGCCGGAGATCGTCTTGGGCAACTCGGCGAACTCCAGGACGCGGACCCGCTTGTAGGGCGTGAGCCGCGCCCGCGCATGCTCGAAGATCGCCTTGGCCGTGCCGGCCCCCGGCTCCCACCCCTCCGCGACGACGACGTACGCCTTCGGCACCGCCAGCCGGACCGGGTCCGGCGAGGGGACGACCGCCGCCTCGGCCACCGCCTCGTGCTCCAGCAGCACGCTCTCCAGCTCGAAGGGGGAGATCTTGTAGTCCGAGGCCTTGAAGACGTCGTCGGCCCGCCCCACATACGTGAGGTAGCCGTCGGCGTCGCGCGCGCCGATGTCGCCGGTGCGGTAGAAGCCGTCGGCCATCGCCTCGGCCGTCCGCTCCTCGTCGCCCTCGTACCCGGTCATCAGGCCGACCGGCGCGTGGGAGAGGTCGAGGCAGATCTCGCCCTCCTCGACGCCCGCCTCGCCGGTGACGGGGTCGACGAGCGTGACCTCGTAGCCGGGCGTGGGGCGGCCCATGGAGCCGGGCTTGAGGGGCTGGCCGGGCGTGTTGGCGACCTGGACGGCGGTCTCGGTCTGGCCGAAGCCGTCGCGGATCGTGACGCCCCACACCCGCCGGACGTGCTCGATGACCTCGGGGTTCAGCGGCTCCCCCGCGGCGACGACCTCGCGCGGCACGCGCTGGAGCAGCGAGAGGTCGGCCTGGATCAGCATCCGCCACACGGTCGGCGGCGCGCAGAAGGAGGTGACGCCCGCGCTGTCCATCTCGGACATCAGCCGGGCCGCGTCGAACCGCGTGTAGTTGTGGATGAAGATCGTCGCCTCGGCGATCCACGGGGCGAAGAAGTTCGACCAGGCGTGCTTGGCCCAGCCGGGCGAGGAGATGTTGAGGTGCACGTCGCCGGGCTTGAGCCCGATCCAGTACATGGTCGCCAGATGCCCCACCGGGTACGAACTGTGGGTGTGCCGCACCATCTTCGGCAGGGCGGTGGTGCCGGAGGTGAAGTAGACGAGGAGCGGGTCGTCGGCCCGGGTGGGCCCGTCGGGCTCGAAGTCCGCCTCGGCGCCGTACGCGTCGGCGTACGACAGCCAGCCGTTCCCGGCGCCCTCGCCCACCGCGATCCGCGTGTAGCCGCCGGGCACGTCGGCGAACTTCGGCGCGTCCGCGGCCCGTACGACCACGTGCCGCGCCGCGCCCCGGGTGATGCGGTCCCGCAGGTCGTCGGGGCCGAGCTGCGGGGTCGCGGGGATGGCGACGGCCCGCAGCTTGATCAGGGCGAGCAGCGTCTCCCACAGCTCGACCTGGTTGCCGAGCATCACGATCACCCGGTCGCCCGCGCGGACGCCGCGCCCGCGCAGCCAGTTCGCCACGCGGTCGGAGCGGACGCGCATCTCCTCGAAGCTGACGCGCTCCTCGCGGCCGTCCTCCTCGACGATGTGCAGCGCGGTGCGGTCGTTGCCCTCGGCGATCCGGTCGAACCAGTCCAGCGCCCAGTTGAAGTGCTCGGTCCGCGGCCAGGAGAACGCGGCGCGCGCCGCGTCGTAGTCCGTCCTGTGGCGCAGCAGCGTGTCGCGTGCCGCGCGGTAGGCCTCGGTGGCGTCCCCGGGGGCGTCCCCGGCGGGTGCTGGCTGGGTCATCGTTCCTCCTGTGTGCCTGGCTGGGGCACATCGTGCCTGGTCGAGAGCGTGGCTGCCAGGGTCGCGCGCAGTTCGACCTTGCGCACCTTGCCGCTGGTGGTGAGCGGGAAGCCGTCGAGCACGCGGAGGTGCCGGGGGATCTTGTAGCGGGCGAGGCGTCCCTCGCAGTACGCGGCGATCTCCTCCAGGCTCAGCTCCTCCACGCCGGGCGCGAGGATCACGCAGGCGGCGATCTCCTCGCCGAGCCGCTCGTGCGGGACGCCGACGACCTGGACGTCGGAGATCTTGGGGTGGGTGTGCAGCAGCTCCTCGATCTCGCGCGGGGAGACGTTCTCGCCGCCGCGGATGATCATGTCCTTGGTGCGGCCGACGATACGGACGTAGCCGTCGTCGCCCATCTCGGCGAGGTCCCCGGTGTGCATCCAGCGCGCGGCGTCGATGGACGCGGCGGTCTGCTCCGGGTCCTCCCAGTAGCCGAGCATCACGCTGTACCCGCGCACGCACAGCTCGCCGCGCTCCCCGCGCGGCACGGTGAGCCCCGTCTCCGGGGCGACGACCTTGACTTCGAGGTGCGGCATCACGGTGCCGACGGTCGCGGTGCGGCGCTCCAGGTCGTCGTCGGCGCGGGTCATCAGGGAGACGGGGGAGGTCTCGGTCATCCCGTAGCAGATCGCGACGCCCGCCATGCCCATCTCGGACATCACCCGCTTCATGACCTCCACCGGACACGTCGCCCCGGCCATGATGCCCGTACGGAGCGACGCCAGGTCCCCGGCCCGTACGTCCGCCGTACCGGCGTCGAGCGCGCCGAGTGCGGAGATGAACATTGTCGGGACGCCGTAGAGCGAGGTGCACTCCTCGTCCCGTACGGCGCGCAGCACGGCGCCCGCGTCGAAGGACGGCGCGGGCAGCACGGCGCAGGCGCCCGTGGCGACGGCGGCGAGGGTGCCCATGACCATGCCGAAGGTGTGGAAGAGCGGCACGGGCAGGCAGATCCGGTCGTTCTCGTCGTAGCCGAGGAGGGTGCCGATCGCGAGGGCGTTGTTGAGGATGTTGTGGTGCGAGAGCGTCGCGCCCTTGGGGGAGCCGGTGGTGCCCGAGGTGTACTGGAGGCTGACGGGATCGTCGCAGGACAGCTCCGCCGCGCGCTCCTCCAGCCGCTCCGGGTACGTCATCGTCATCTGGAGCCCCAGGTCCATGGGCTCGGACCAGCCCGCGTTCTCGCCGGGCTCGACGAGGAAGACGTCGCGCAGCGCGGGGCAGTCCTCCCACACCTGTTCGACCTGCTGTTCTCTGTCCCGCGCGGCGAAGAGGAGTTCGGTCTCGGAGCGCTGGAGGACGTAGCGCAGCTCGCCCACGCTGAACGCCGGGTTGATGCTCACCAGTACGGCGCCGACGCGCGCCGCGGCGAACTGGACCAGCACCCAGTCCGCGCAGTTCGGCGCCCAGACCCCGACGCGCTCGCCGCGCCGCACGCCCTTGCCGAGCAGCCCGAGCGCGAGCAGGTCCACGTCCCGCGCGAACTCCTCGTACGTCCAGCGCCGTCCGGCCGCGACGTCCACCAGCGCCGGGCTCTGCGGCAGCCTCGCGGCCGTACGGCGCAGCCGCGCGCCAATGGTGTCGCCGGTCAGCGGCTCCGCCCCGGTCCCGCTCGCGTACGACAGCTCCGGCATCCGTACCTCCCCAGGTCGTCCCGGCGCCATCATGAGGTGCGTGCGGGCCGCTGGCCAGCCCCCGCCCAGCACACGTCGTGGTTCTCGCCCGGGGCCTGGAAGGCGAGCAGCGCGCCCGCCTCGCGCTCCAGTGCGCGGCGCGCGGCGGGGGAGAGGGCGCGGAACGGGAAGAGGGTGAGCGTGCCGCCGTCCCGCTGCCACGTGCCCTCGATGAACCCGTCGGAGAGGAAGACGGGGAACTGCCGGTTGCTCTCCCAGGTCCGGGCCCTGTCCTCGTCGCGGACCACGCGCGTACGGTCCCGGTGGCCGATGAAGACGTTGTCGTACTCGGGCAGGAAGCGGGCCGGGGCCTCGGCGTCCGGGCCGGGCCGGGGCGCGTCCGGCAGGTCGAACAGCTCGACGCCGTGCGGGTCCCGGAACGTCACCAGCTCGTCCCGGTGCCGCTCGACGACCTCGCGCAGCCGCGTCAGCCCGCTCCACATCTGCACGTCCTTGACGGAGGCGGGCCCGAACGCGGCGAGGTAGCGCAGTACGAGCGCGTCGGGCGCGGTCTCGTGCTCCAGGTCCTGGCCCAGCCACTCCCGCGCGGTGGTGTGCCGGGCGAGCCCGCCCTCGCCCCACAGCCCGCGCGGCGTCACCTGGACCATGGGCAGCAGGTGCCGGGCCGCCATCCCGAGCGCCTGCGCGTCGGCCTCCGGCCACTCCTCGGCGAGCAGCGTGCCGAGCTGATGGAACGTCATCGGCCCGGCGGCGGCGACCAGCTCGGCCGCGCGCGCCGCCACCTTCCCCGCGTCCACGCCCGCCGCCGCCAGCCGCTTGGCGAACGACCCGAAGCTGCCGCGCTGCGCGGGCTGGAGCACGGGCCGCAGCGCGAGGCAGTCGCGGGCCGTCACGGTGTGGATCGTCGAGCGCTGGAGGCTGATCCGCACGAACTCCCGTGCGTTCAGGCGCCGCGAGAAGTCGTGGGGATCGAAGTCCGCCAGCCGCGACCAGAGGGCGGTGTAGTGGTTGTGCGGAATCTGCGTCTGCAGCCCGACGAGACGCGTCACCGCCGCCGCGGGGTCCACGTCCTCCCGCGCGAGCAGGTACTGCCGGGCGAGGGTGGCGCGGTTGAGCGCCCGGGTGCTGAGGGTCGTCGGCGTCATGGGACGACGCTAACGGCGATCGAGGACACCCCCTGTCCGCGACCGCGACCGCGACTGTGCCTCCGCCTGTGCCCCTGTCCGCGACTACGGCGTGGAACGGATCAGCTCGTCCGCCGGGTCGTTGACGGGCTGCGGTGTGCCCGTCAGGTCGAGCACGAACAGCGGGAGCGCCAGCTCGTCGGCCCGCACCCGCGCGTCGCGCGCGTACCCCGCGAGGGAGAAGCAGACGGCGACCGCCGACTCGTTGAGCCCGTTCAGCCAGAGCGTCTCGATCTCGCGCAGCGCCGTCGGCGAGGTCGTCGGATCGACGTGCGCGACGACCTCCGGGCCGCGCAGGTCGATGCCGGAGGCGGGCGTCCGCTCGGTGACGCGGATCTCCGTGAACCCCAGCCAGCGCAGATACTGCGCGGCGGCCGTCTTCGCGTCCTGCGCCGTGCGGATCGTGACGGGCCGGAACGCGGGGCGCCGCAGCGGCGGCAGGGACGGCCGCCGCGACGCCGTGCGCGGTGCCCGCGCCGCCTCGGGAGGCGGGGGCGGGGGCTGGGAGCCGGACGGGGACGCGGCGGACGAGGACGAGGGCGCGGCGGGTGGAACAGAGGAGGACGCCGAGGGGCGCGGCGGAGGAGCCGCGTCCTGCACGCCCGGCAGCGACCTGGGCGGCACCGCGCCGCCCGCGCCCGCGACCGGCAGCCTCAGCACCGTCCCGCAGTCGCACCCGAACTCCGGCTGCGGCCACTCGTCGTCACGGCCGCAGGATCCGCAGCGCACCCGCACCCAGGACCCCGCCCACGTACGGTGCGTGACCTGCACGGGCACACCGGCGCGCAGCACGGGCAGCGCGACGGGGGCGCCGCAGGTGCACGGGTAGACGGGCGTGGTGTACGTGTGCTCGCGCCGGCATACGGGACAGCGCACGAGCACGCTCTCTGCCATCTCTTCGGCTCCTGGCTCCTGGCACGGGTGACGGGCATATCCAGCCCCCCAATCGTCCCCGATACGCGAGCATTTGCGAAGCGAACAGAGGGGAACCCCCGCCCTCTGCCGAGGCCGGGGGTGCGGATGCGCGTGTGTGCCCCCGGCCGGGACGGTCACCCCTCATCGTGCGGACCGTTCCAGCCGGGGGCGCGCTGGGGCCGACCTCCCAATCAGCCTTCGCGCAGCTCTTGCACGGCCTCCTCGACGCGGCGCCCGTACTCGGGGTCGGCGGCGCGGAAGTGGGCGAGGTTCTTCTCGACCACGTCGTCGCGGGTGACCTGGGAGAGGCCCCCGGCGATGTTGGCGATCAGCCGGGACCGCTCCTCCGCCGACATCAGCCGGTACAGCTCGCCCGCCTGGAAGAAGTCGTCGTCCTTGGTGTGGGACGGGGCCTCGTGGGTGCCGGTGTGGCCGGTGACGGGGCGGGGTGCGGAGAGGGGGACGCCGGTCTCGGCGGGGCCGTCGTAGGAGTTGGGCTCGTAGTTCTTGGCCCCGCGGCCGTAGGGGTTCGTGGCCATCAGGCCGTCGCGGCCGTAGTTGCGGGCCTCGGTCGCCTTCGGGGCGTTGACCGCGAGCTGGGTGTGGTTGACGCCCAGCCGGTAGCGGTGCGCGTCGGCGTAGGCGAAGAGGCGGCCCTGGAGCATCTTGTCCGGGGAGGGGCCGATGCCGGGGACGAAGTTGTTCGGGGAGAACGCGGACTGCTCGACCTCGGCGAAGACGTTGTCCGGGTTGCGGTCGAGGACCAGGCGGCCCACGCGCTGGAGCGGGTAGTCCGCGTGCGGCCAGACCTTGGTGAGGTCGAAGGGGTTGAAGCGGTAGTCGGCCGCCTCGGCCGCGGGCATGACCTGCACGTACAGCGTCCAGGACGGGTACACGCCGCGCTCGATCGACTGGAGCAGGTCCGTCTGGTGCGAGTTGGGGTCCTGGCCCGCCAGTTCGGCGCCCTGCTCGCTGGAGAGGCAGCGGATGCCCTGGTTCGTCTTGAAGTGGTACTTGACGAAGAAGGCCTCGCCGTCGGCGTTCGTCCACTGGTAGGTGTGCGAGCCGTAGCCGTTCATGTGGCGGTACGAGGCGGGGATGCCGCGGTCGCCCATCAGCCAGGTGACCTGGTGGGTCGCCTCGGGCGCGTGGGCCCAGAAGTCCCAGACGTTGTCGGGCTCCTGCCTGCCCGTGAACGGGTCGCGCTTCTGGGAGTGGATGAAGTCGGGGAACTTCAGCGGGTCCTTGATGAAGAAGACCGGCGTGTTGTTCCCGACGAGGTCGTAATTTCCCTCTTCCGTGTAGAACTTGAGGGCGAAGCCGCGCGGGTCGCGGGCCGCGTCGGGCCCGCCCAGGTTGTCGGCGACCGTCGAGAAGCGGATGAAGGTCTCCGTGCGGCGCCCGACCTCGCCCAGGAAGTGCGCGTGGGTGTACGCCGTGACGTCGTCGGTCACCTCGAAGTAGCCGTACGCGCCGGAGCCGCGCGCGTGCACGACGCGCTCCGGTATCCGCTCGCGGTTGAACCGCGCGAGCTTCTCCAGCAGGTGCTGGTCCTGGAGGAGGAGGGGGCCGCCGATGCCGGCGGAGGCGGAGTTCTGGTTGTCGGCGACGGGTGCGCCGGACTCGGTCGTCAGTGTCGACTTCGACATCGAGTGGGGCCTTTCGTAGGGCATACGCGTACGCGGAAGATACTTTCCGCATCCTGGAGCGTCAACGGTTTGTTGAAGCGGGAGGTCAGGTGGCGGGCGTGAGGGGCGCGACGGCCGTCGGGGCGTGCTCCGGCGCGGTCGCCAGCTCCTCGAACTCGTTGACGCTCGCCAGGTCGCTGCCGCTCATCGAGATGTTGGTGACCCGCTCCAGGATCGCCTCGACCACCACCGGCACCCGCAGCTCGGCCGCCAGCTTCTTCGCCTCCTCGAAGGCGGGCAGCAGCGCGTCCGGCTCGGTCACCCGCAGCGCCTTGCAGCCCAGGCCCTCCACGACCTTGACGTGATCCACTCCGTACGCGCCCAGCTCGGGGGCGTTGATGTTCTCGAACTCCAGGTTGACCTGGAAGTCCATGTCGAAGTTGCGCTGCGCCTGCCGGATGAGGCCCAGGTAGGAGTTGTTGACCAGCACATGGACGTACGGGATCCGGTGCTGTGCGCCGACCGCCAGCTCCTCGATCATGAACTGGAAGTCGTAGTCCCCGGAGAGCGCGACCACGCTCGCCGACGGGTCGGCGGTGGCCACGCCCAGCGCGGCGGGGACGGTCCAGCCCAGCGGCCCGGCCTGCCCGCAGTTGATCCAGTGCCGGGGCCGGTAGACGTGCAGGAACTGGGCGCCCGCGATCTGCGAGAGGCCGATGGTCGAGACGTACCGCGTCTCGGGGCCGAACGCGCGGTTCATCTCCTCGTACACCCGCTGCGGCTTCAGCGGCACGTCGTCGAAGTGCGTACGCCGCTGGAGCGTCGCCTTCCGCTCCTGCGCGGAGGCGGCCCACGCGGAGCGGTCCGGCAGCTTCCCGGCCGCCTTCAGCTCGCGCGCGACCTCCACGAAGAGGGCGAGCGCGGCCTTCGCGTCGGAGACGATCCCGAAGTCCGGCGCGAAGATCTTGCCGATCTGCGTCGGCTCGATGTCCACGTGCACGAAGGTGCGGCCCTCGGTGTACGCCGCGACCTGGCCGGTGTGGCGGTTGGCCCAGCGGTTGCCGATGCCGAGGACGAAGTCCGACTCCAGGAACGTCGCGTTCCCGTACCGGTGCGAGGTCTGGAGGCCCACCATGCCCGCGTTCAGCGCGTGGTCGTCGGCGATCGTGCCCCAGCCCATCAGCGTGGGGATCACCGGGATCCCGGTCAGCTCGGCGAACTCGACCAGCAGTTCGGAGGCGCCCGCGTTGATGATGCCGCCCCCGGCGACGATCAGCGGGCGCTCGGCGGCGCCCAGCATGGCCAGCGCCTTCTCGATCTGCTTGCGCGAGGCGGCGGGCCGGTGCACGGGCAGCGGCTCGTACGTCTCGATGTCGAACTCGATCTCCGTCTGCTGGACGTCGAGCGGCAGGTCGATCAGCACCGGGCCCGGACGGCCCGAGCGCATCAGGTGGAACGCCTCCTGGAAGACGCCCGGCACCTGCGCGGCCTCCCGCACGGTGGTCGCCTTCTTGGTGACCGGCGCGGCGATGGACGCGATGTCGACGGCCTGGAAGTCCTCCTTGTGCATCACCGCGGTGGGCGCCTGGCCCGTGATGCACAGGATCGGGATCGAGTCGCCGGTCGCGGAGTAGAGCCCGGTGATCATGTCGGTGCCGGCGGGCCCCGACGTACCGATGCACACACCGATGTTGCCGTCCTGGGCGCGGGTGTAGCCCTCGGCCATGTGGGACGCGCCCTCGACGTGCCGGGCGAGCGTGTGGTCGATGCCGCCGGAGGCGCGCAGCGCCGCGTAGAAGGGGTTGATCGCCGCACCCGGCACGCCGAACGCGGTGTCCACGCCTTCCCGCTTGAGGATCTCGACTGCCGCGCGGGCAGCGGTCATACGAGGCATGGTGACTGCTCCTGGAGAGTTCTGGAGAAAGGGGCCCGGGCGGCGGCGCCATGGGCGCGACAGGACAGTGTCAACGCCGCCGCCCGGGAGTTCGGGGCCGTCAGGCCGTGGGCGGAGTGCCGCCCGAGAGGCGCTGGACGCCGCGGACCAGGGCCGAGTGGTCGAGCCCGCCGTCGCCCTGCTCCCGCAGCGCGGCGACCAGTTGGGCCACGAGCGCGCCCGCCGGTACGGCGGAGCCGACGGCGCGGGCCGCGTCCGTCACGATGCCCATGTCCTTGTGGTGCAGGTCGATCTTGAAGCCGGGCTGGAAGTTCCCGGCGAGGATGCTGTCCTTCTTGCGGGTGAGGACGGTGGACCCGGCGAGGCCCCCGTTCAGCACGTCCAGCGCGGTGGACAGCTCGACGCCGGACTTCTCCAGGAAGACCACGGCCTCGGCGACGGCCTCGATGTTGACGGCCACGATGAGCTGGTTGGCGGCCTTCACGGTCTGGCCCGCGCCGTGCGGCCCGCACAGCACGACAGTCTTGCCGAGCGCGTCGAAGACGGGCCGCGCCGCGTCGAACGCCTCCTGGTCGCCGCCGACCATGATCGAGAGAACGCCCTCGATCGCGCCCGCCTCGCCGCCGGAGACGGGGGCGTCGAGCGCCTTGACGCCCTTGGCCTTCGCGGCCTCGGCGACCTCGATCGAGGTCTGCGGGGTGATGGACGACATGTCGATCACGAGGCCGCCCGGCTTGAGGTGGTCGAGCACGCCGTCGTCGTGCAGGATCACCTCCTCGACCTGCGGGGAGGCGGGGACCATCGTGATGACGACGTCCGCGTCCTGGACGGCCGCCGCGATGCTGGGCGCGGCGCTCGCCTTGTCGCCGCCGTCCTTGGCGAAGGCCTCGGCCCTCGCGCTGTCGCGGTTGTACGCGGTGACCTCGTAACCGGCCTTGACGAGATTACGGGCCATGGGCGCGCCCATGATCCCGAGCCCGATGAAGGCGATCCTGGCGTTGCCGGGGGTGTAGCTGGTCATCATGTGCCTTTCGCTCTGCCGAGGGGCTGATGAGGGGGTGCCCCTTGCTGTGCTTCGCAGGGTGCCGGAGCGTGGTGGGCCGGCCGCGCAGTTCCCCGCGCCCCTGACGGGGCACTCCCGCTGAGGCCTCCTGTGCTTGGGAGGTCTGCGCGGAGGCGCAGGGCTGGCAAGCGCAGCCCCCACGCCGGGTGCGGCTCGAACGCCGGGTGCGCCTCAGCCCTTTCGCCGGGCTCGGGGCAGCCAGGCGAAGGGGTCGGACCCTTCGCCGTACGGCGCCTTGTACTCCAGGCCCACCCAGCCGTCGTAGCCCGTCTTCTCCACGCGGCCCAGCAGATCGGAGAAGTCGAGTCCGCCGGTGCCCGGCGCTCCGCGCCCGGGGTTGTCGGCGATCTGCACATGCCCCGTCACCGGCGCGTACGTGTCGATCACGCCGTGCAGGTCCTCGCCGTTCATGGACAGGTGGTAGAGGTCCATCAGGAAACGCGCGTTGTCCAGGCCGGTGTCGGCGTTGAGCCGGTCGACGACCTCGACCGCGCTCGGCGCGCTCACGAGCGGACAGTGGGGCGACTCCGGCGCGTTGAGCGCCTCGACGAGCAGCACCGCGCCCGCGCGGTCCGCGGCGCGCGCCGCGAGCGCGAGGTTCTCGCGCGCCAGCGCGTCCTGCTTCGCGGCGGGGACGCCCTCGACCCGGTTCCCGTACAGCGCGTTGAGCGCGCCGCAGCCGACCTCGCGGGCGAACTCGGCCGCCACCTCGACGTTCGCGCGGAACTTCTCGGACTCCTCGCCGGGGATCGACAGGGCACCCCGGTCCGGGCCCGGAAGCTGTCCCGCGTAGAAGTTGAGGCCCGTGAGCCGGACGTCCGCGTCCTCCAGCGCGCCGCGCAGCGCGTCGAGTTCGGCGCGCTCGGGCACCGGCGCGTCGGGCCACGGCCACCACAGCTCGATCGCGCCGAACCCGGCGGCGGCCGCGGCGGCGGGGCGCTCCAGGAGCGGTAGTTCGGTGAGGAGGATCGAGGCGTTGACGGTGTACCGCACGGCGACCGCACTCCCTTCAGAGTTCTGCGTGGGGTTCTTAGATTTCCGTAATGCGGAAGTAAGATTCTGTGTACTGGAAGATTGCTCCGTGGTCTCCCCGCCTGTCAAGGGCTCTCCGCCTCTTCCGGCATGCGAAAAGGCCCCGGGGGGTCTTCCCGGGGCCTTCGGCGAGGGCGTGCTCGGAGAGGGTTACTCAGGCGGGGCGCCGCCGTGCCGTCAGTGCCCGCTGCCACATGCGCGCCGTGGAGCCGGTCCAGACGACGAGCAGGACGACGTAGAACCAGAACACGAACGACGTCGGGCCCTCGTCGCCCAGCTCGCCCGCGACGAGCAGCACGAGGGCGAGCCCGGTGAGCGTCGAGCCGTAGAGCTTCCGGCGCGAGGTGCGCTCCTGGTTGCGCGCGCCGTCGGCGAGCCGCAGCGCGTAGACCTCGGGGGAGCCGAACGCCTCATGCGCGCGCTCCCCGGACTCCGCGAGATGCTGCCGGGCCTCCTCCGCGTGGCCGCGCGCCTCGGCGGCGCGCAGCGCGTGCCTGCCGCGCAGCACATGCTCCAGGTGCCGCAGCCAGCGCTCGTCCGCGTCCTCGCCGCTCCCGCCTTCCCTGGCCGCGTCGAACGCGGGCGTGAACCACTCGTCCGCGATCCGCGCCGGGAACCGCAGCGCCCCCACCGCCACGGCGGCACCGAGTGCCGACAGCACCGGCATCGGCACGGAGAGGACGGGCTCCTCGGGCAGCGACACGATGGCCGCCGCGCCCCCGACGACGAGCGCGACCGCGCCGCCCGCGAAGGCCCAGGTGCCCGTGCGGCGGCCCGCCGACCAGGCGGTGACCGCGAGCGCGACCAGCAGCGCGGCGCCCGTGACCGTCGCGCCGCCCGCGACCGAGGACCAGCCGGGCCGCGCCCAGAGCCCGTCGGTGATCCAGCGCAGCACCGGGAGCAGGGTGCCCAGGAAGGCGAGCGTGAGGACGGCGCCGACGAGGCGCTCGCCGGGGGTCAGCCCGCGTGCGTCGCGCAGCGCGCGCCGCTCCTCGCCGATGTGCTCGCGCGCCAGCGTACGGGCGTACGCGCGGGGGTCGCCGAACAGTTCGCGGGCGGGTCTGTCCTCCTCCCGCACGGCCTCGCGCGCCTCGGGGAGGAGTCTGTCGGCCAGCCCCGACGGGGCGTCGTGGTCGAGGACGAGGCGCAGCTCGACCTCGGCGGCCCACCGCGCGTCGTCCTCGCGCGGCCACTCCGGTGTCTCCTTCGCGGTCATGACCTTCCCTCCGCTTCGTCCGCGTGCTCCCCGACGAGCGTCCCGACGGTGGCGGCGAACCGCGCCCAAGCGGCGCCCTCGTCGCGCAGCCGTGCCCGGCCCGTCTCGGTGATGCGGTAGTACTTGCGCCCGGGGCCGCCCTCGCCCGCGCCCCACTCGACGTCGACCGAGCCCTCCTCCTCCAGGCGCGTCAGCGCCGGATAGAGGGTGGCGGCCTTGACGTTCGCCAGCCCGGCGTCCGTGAGGCGGCCCAGCAGCGCGTACCCGTAGCTCCGCTCCTCGTCCGCCAGCACCCCGAGCAGGCACAGCGGCAGCACGGCGCGTGTCCAGGACGACGTCCCCGTCACCGGCGGCACCCCGACTCTCTCGCTTCTCCGACTATTCTCAGTTTCAGAATAGTGTCACATAGAGAAGACCGGGGCCGACAGACCCCGGTCTTCGGTGCGGCGGTGCCGCCTAACGCTTGATCGCGACCCCCGCCCACATGCTGACCAGGGCGTCGTCCATGTCGCCGATGCTGGTGACCTGGCCGGTGTCGGCGTCGGGGTGCCAGCGGTGGGGGACCTCGACGCCGGGCTCGACCATCTCCAGGTCGCCGAAGAAGCGGGTGATCTCCTCGCGGCTGCGGACCTGCGCGCTGCCGCCGTCCATCTTGTAGACGTCCATGGCCCGCTCCCACTCCTCGGGCGCGAAGTCGGGCGTGCACTGCGAGAGCACCACGTACGAACCGGGCGCGAGGGCGTCGATCAGGCGCTCCACGATGCCGTGCGCGTCCTTCTCGTCGGTGATGTAGTGCATCAGCCCCACCAGGCAGAGCGCCACCGGCCGCGACATGTCGATGGTCTCGGTGAGCTGGCGCGAGGTGAGGATCGAGTCCGGGTCTGTGATGTCGGCCTCGACGTACGCCGTACGCCCCTCGGGCGATCCCGTCAGCAGGGCGCGGGCGTGGGCGAGGACGATCGGGTCGTTGTCCGCGTAGACGATCCGGGCGTCGGGGGCGATGCTCTGCGCCACCTCGTGGAGGTTGGGCGAGGTGGGGATGCCGGTGCCGATGTCGAGGAACTGCCGGACCCCGCGCTCGACGAGAAAGCGCGCCGCGCGGTGCATGAACGCGCGGTTCGCGCGCGCCGCGTTCCGGAAACCCGGGAAGGCGGCGAGGAGCTTCTCCGCGACCTCGCGGTCCGGGGGGAAGTTGGTCTTGCCGCCGAGGAAGTAGTCGTAGATCCGCGCGCTGTGATGCCGGTCGAGCCCGAGATCGCGCTCGCCCAGATTCTCATCGGTCGTGGCCATTGCCGGGCCCTTTCGTCAGATCTCGTGATTCTCGCCGCCGGATTCGCCGGTGCGCGAAATCGTAGTCTGTACCCGGCCGGTGAGCCGGTGTCAGACTGTGGAGACTTCCCCCGAGCTTCGTACGGCGGGGGTACGCCAGAACCAGGGGAGCACGCATGACCGCCATGACGCAGCCGAGTGGCGATCCCTCGCCTCGGGCGCACCGGCCGTTGGCGGTCCAGGACCAGCAGGCGGGCCCGACGGCGCTGCGCATCGTGCTCGGCGCCAAGCTGCGGCGGCTGCGCCAGGAGCTGGAGATCAGCCGCGAGGAGGCGGGCAAGGCGATCCGCGGCTCCCACGCGAAGATCACGCGCCTGGAGCGCGGCCAGGTCGGCTCCAAGGAGCGCGACCTCGCCGACCTGCTGACGCTCTACCGGGTGCTGGACCCGGACGAGCGCGCGGAGTATTTCGCCCTGGCCCAGCAGGCCAACTCGCCCGGCTGGTGGCATCAGTACAGCGATGTGCTGGAGGACTGGTTCGAGCTGCACATCGGCCTGGAGGACGCGGCCTCCATGATCCGGTCGTACGAGGTGCAGTTCATCCCCGGCTTGCTCCAGACCGAGGAGTACGCGTACGCGGTCAGTCGGCTGGGGTATCCGAACACCGCGCCGCGCAGGATCAGCAGGCTGGTCAAGCTGCGGATGGAGCGGCAGCGGCTGCTGGCCAGGCCCGAGGCGCCCAAGCTGTGGGCGGTCGTGGACGAGGCGGCGCTGCGGCGTCCGTTCGGCGGCCGGGAGGTCATGCGCGGCCAGATCGAGCACCTGCTGAAGATGGTGGAGCTGCCGAACGTGACGCTGCAGGTGGCCCCGTTCACCGTCACGGCCGCCGCGGCCGGGTCCTCGCTCACCATCCTGCGCTTCGGCGACCCGGATCTGCCGGACAAGGTCTATCTGGAGCATCTGACCAGCGCGGTCTATCTGGACAAGCAGAGCGATGTCGACCAGTACACGCTGATCATGAACCGTCTCAGTGCGGAGGCTCATCAGCCGGACGAGACGGTGCGCTTCCTGCGGGGTCTGCTGGAGGAGTGACCGGCGCCGGGGCTCCGCCCCCTCGTTAATGTGGGCCCATGACGCGATTGCGAGTGGAGTTCACGACCGAGCCGTTCGACCTGGACGAGGCGCCGGCTCACGCGCTCGTGGCCCGGGAGATCGTCGAGGGGGCGGCGCTGGACGCGGTGGACGTCGGGCCGTTCGGCAATACGGCCGAGGGCGGGGCCGAGGCCGTGCTGGACGCCGTGCAGCGGCTGCTGCGCGAGTCGCTGGAGGCGGGCGCGACGCGCGTCTCCTTGCAGGTCAACGTGCTCGGGGAGGACGAGGCCTGATGCCGGGCAGCTCGGGGCACCCCTTCGTCGCGGCCGTGAAGCCGCTGGTGGACGCGATGGGCGGCGAGATGGTCGCGCCGGACGAGGCGCGGGGCGACGACGTGGTGCTCGCCTGGGAGGGCGAGGACGTGGTCGCCGTACGGCTGCCGCACCTGTCCGACTCGCTCGATCACATCCTGGCCGAGCTGGAGCGGCGGCACGGAGTGCCGCTGGCGGAGCTGGACCGCAGGACCAAGCAGTCCGTGGTGCGGATCCTGGAGACGCGGGGCGCGTTCTCGGTGCGGCACGGGGTGGAGACGGTGGCCGCCGCGCTGGGGGTCTCCAGGTTCACCGTTTACAACTACCTCAACCGGGAGAATGCCGCGAAGGGTGACTGACTCGGGCATATGACCGCGTAACGGGACCGTCATCCTTCCGGATGGCGGTCTTCGTTTTCCGTATGTCGGCAGCAAATCTTCGATTGGCATTCAACAAAGTGTTGACGCGTTGTTGTCCGAGGACTTAGCTATTCCCAGCCCGAACAGCACCGGCCACGGAGGTTCCGTGACTTCGCGCCCCACGCCAGGTCTTTCCTGGTTCAACTCAGCCGAGGAAAGTGCCGCTCGCGCCGCACTCCACGAGATGTGCGCCGCACGGGCCTGGGGGAGCGCCCTGCTCTCCCACCGCCCCTACGGCACCGCGGAGGACCTCTTCCGTGCGAGCGACGAGGCCACCGCCGGACTCTCCGACGAGGGCCTCGACGAGGCGATGGCGGGACACCCTCCCATCGGCCGCCCCAAGCCGGGCGACCCGGCCTCCAGCCGCGAACAGCGCGGCATGGCCGGAGCGTCCGACGCGCTCAAGGCGGAGATGCTCGAACTGAACCTGGCGTACCAGGAGAAGTTCGGGCACGTCTTCCTCATCTGCGCCACCGGCCTGACCGGCGAGCAGATGAGGGACGCCGTACGCAACAGGATCGACAACTCCCGGCAACGGGAGCGGGAGATCGTGCGGCAGGAGCTGATCAAGATCAACCGGATCCGCCTGTCCCGGCTCGCGGAGGAAGGAGCACCCACGGCATGAGCGCCACGAGCAGCGACACGAGCACCTCGGTGTCCACGCACATCCTGGACACCAGCGTCGGCCGCCCGGCCGCGCACGTCGGGGTGCGCCTCTCCGTGCGAGACGGGGACAAGTGGGTGGAGCACGGGGTCTCCACGACCGACGCGGACGGGCGCTGCAAGGACTTTCCGGCGCTGCCGGAAGGCACCACGCACGTGCGGCTCCTCTTCGAGACGGAGCCGTACTTCATTGGCAGACAGCGCGAACAGCGCAACCAGCAAGCCGAGGCACAGCAGGACGCCCCCGCGCTACGGGACAGCGGCGCGTTCTTCCCCGAGGTGACGATCACGTTCGCCGTCGCCCCGGGGGAGCACTATCACGTGCCGCTGCTGCTCAACCCGTTCGGCTACTCCGTGTACCGAGGGAGCTGACAACCTATGCCCACGATTCTCGGCCAGAACCAGTACGGCAAGGCGGAGAACCGCGTCGTCAAGATCACGCGGGACGGCGACACGCACCACATCAAGGACCTCAACGTCTCGGTCGCCCTCAGCGGCGACCTCGACGAGGTCCACTACTCGGGCTCGAACGCCCACGTCCTGCCGACCGACACCACCAAGAACACGGTGTTCGCCTTCGCCAAGGAGCACGGCATCGACTCGGCCGAGGACTTCGGCATCGCGCTGGCCCGCCACTTCGTGGACTCCTGCGCCCCGATCGGCCGCGCGCGCATCCGCGTAGAGGAGTACGCCTGGGAGCGCATCGAGACCTCCGACGCGAACTCGAAGTTCATCGGCGCCGACGAGGTGAAGCACTCCTTCGTCCGCAACGGCCAGGAGACCAGGACGGCCCAGATCACCTACGACGGCACGGAGTTCGAGGTCCTCTCGGGCCTCAAGGACCTCACCGTCATGAACAGCACGGCGTCGGAGTTCTGGGGCTACATCAAGGACAGGTACACGACGCTCCAGGAGGACTACGACCGCATCCTCGCCACCTCGGTCTCCTCCTGGTGGCGGCACAACTGGACGGGCGACGAGCAACGCCCGCCGCAGTGGGAGAAGTCCTACGCACAGGCGAAGAAGCACATGCTGCACGCCTTCGCCGAGACGTACTCGCTCTCGCTCCAGCAGACGCTCTACCAGATGGGCTCGCGCGTCATCAACGCCCGCTCCGAGATCGACGAGATCCGCTTCTCGATGCCGAACAAGCACCACTTCCGGGTGGACCTCTCGTACTGCGGCGTCGAGAACGAGGCCAAGGACGGCGCCGTGTACTACGCCGCCGACCGGCCGTACGGCCTGATCGAGGCCACCGTGCTGCGTGACGGGTGCGAGCCGCGCATACCGGTGGACATGACCAACCTGTAAGAGCCCTGCCGGAGTCCCGTCCCTTCCCGTTTCTCGGGGGCTCCGCCCGTCGGACCCCCCTCCGAAACGGTGAAAGGGCGGGACAGGGGAACCCTGCCGCCACCGACACACACCCGCAGCGAGGACCACCATGGCGGATTCAGCACCAGCACGCGTCGTCATCGAGAACTGCGCCGTCGCGACCGTCGACGCCGAGGACACCGAGCACGCCTCCGGCCACGTCGTCGTCCAGGGCAGCCGGATCGAGTCGGTCGGCCCCGGCAGGGCACCGGCCGGGCTGGAGGGGGTGACCCGGCGGATCGACGGCACGGGACACCTCGTCACGCCCGGCCTGATCAACACCCACCATCACTTCTACCAGTGGCTCACCCGCGGCCTCGCCACGGACTCCAACCTCTTCGACTGGCTCGTCGCGCTCTACCCGACCTGGTCCCGCATCGACGAGCGGATGGTCTACGCGGCGGCGCGCGGCTCCCTCGGGATGATGGCCCGCGGCGGCGTGACGAGCGCGATGGACCACCACTACGTCTTCCCGCGCGGCAGCGGCGACCTGCTCGGTGCCGAGATCCGCGCGGCGCGCGAGCTGGGCGTGCGCTTCACCGCCGCGCGCGGCTCGATGGACCGGGGCGAGTCGGACGGCGGGCTGCCGCCGGACTTCGCCGTCGAGTCCACCGAGGACGCGCTGCGCGCGACCGAGGAGGCCGTCGACACCCACCACGACCCCTCGTTCGACTCGATGCTGCGCGTCGCGGTCGCCCCCTGCTCCCCCTTCTCCGTCTCCACCGAACTGATGCGTGAGGGCGCGCAGTTGGCCCGCCGCAAGGGCGTACGGCTGCACACGCACGGCTCGGAGACGGCGGAGGAGGAGAAGTTCTGCCACGAGCTGTTCGGCATGGGGCCGACCGACTACTTCGAGTCGACCGGCTGGCTCGGCGAGGACGTGTGGATGGCGCACTGCGTCCACATGACCGACGCGGACATCGAGGCGTTCGGCCGGACGAGGACCGGCGCCGCGCACTGCCCGTCCTCCAACGCCCGCCTCGCCGCGGGAATCGCCCGGGTCCCCGACATGCTCGCCGCCGGCGTCCCCGTCGGCCTCGGCGTGGACGGCACCGCCTCCAACGAGTCGGGCGAACTCCACACCGAACTGCGCAACGCGCTCCTCATCAACCGCCTCGGCGGCCACAGGGAGAACGCCCTGAACGTCCGCCAGGCGCTGCGACTCGGCACCCACGGCGGCGCCCAGGTGCTGGGCCGCGCGGACGAGACGGGCTCGCTGGAGCCCGGCAAGCTCGCCGACCTGGTGCTCTGGAAGCTCGACGGCATCGGCCACTCGTCGATCGCCGACCCGGTCGCCGCGCTCGTCCTCGGCGCCGCGGCGCCGGTCACCCTCTCCCTCGTGGGCGGCAGGCCGGTCGTGGAGGACGGCCGCCTGGTCACCGCCGACGAGGACGAGATCGCGCGCGACGCGCGGGACGAGGCCCGGCGCCTCGCCCGTATCGCCGCGCACTGAGAGCCACCGGCCGGGAGGGACGGCTCCCGGCCGGTCTTCTCCGCCCCTCCACTCCGCACACATGTCATGGGCGCAACAACTGCACACCGGCACGACCTCGTACGGCGTGTGAGCCCGTACGACGCACGACCTCCCGAAACTCACGTGTCCGCGCCAGGACACAGGAAAACGACAGGAGGACCGCAGTGGCCAAGACGCCCAGGTTCACCGCGCAGGGAACGACGACGGACGCGGACGGGAGTGGGGAAGAACCGCAGAAACACCCTGTCGACCAGGGGATGCCGCCGCTGAAGCTCTTCACCACCGGGCTCCAGCACGTCGCGGCGATGTATGCCGGGGTGGTCGCGCCGCCCCTCGTGATCGGCGCGGCCGTCGGCCTCTCCGTCACCGAACTCACGTTCCTCACCGGTGCCAGCCTCTTCATGGCGGGCATCGCCACCCTCCTCCAGACGCTCGGCGTCTGGAAGATCGGCGCCCGCCTCCCCTTCGTCAACGGCGTCACGTTCGCGACCGTCGCGCCCATGCTCGCCATCAACAAGTCCGAGGGCCCCGAGGACGCGCTCCCCGTGATCTTCGGGGCCACGATGGTGGCGGCGGCCATCGGCTTCGTCGTCGCGCCGTTCTTCAGCAAACTGGTCCGGTTCTTCCCGCCGGTCGTCACCGGCAGCGTCATCACCCTGATCGGCATCTCCCTGATGCCCGTCGCCTTCAACTGGGCCCAGGGCGGCAACGACAAGGACCCGGACTACGGGGACTTCAACAACATCGGCATGGCGGGCCTCACCCTCCTGATCGTCCTGCTGCTGCGCCGCTTCACGAGCGGATTCCTCAAGCAGATCGCGGTACTGCTGGGCCTGTTGGTCGGCACGCTCATCGCCATACCGGTGGGCATCACCGACTTCACGGCCCTCAAGGAGGCCGACGTCGTCGGCTTCCCCACGCCCTTCCACTTCGGCGCCCCCCAGTTCGCCGTCGCCGCGATCATCTCCATGTGCGTCGTCATGCTGGTGTCCATGACGGAGTCGACCGCCGACATGCTCGCGCTCGGCGAGATCGTCGACCGCCCGGCGGACGAGAAGACCATCGCCGCGGGCCTGCGCGCCGACACCGCGGGCTCCTTCGTCAGCCCCTTCTTCAACGGCTTCATGTGCAGCGCCTTCGCGCAGAACATCGGGCTCGTCGCGATGACGCGCATACGCAGCCGGTTCGTGGTCGCCGCGGGCGGCGGCATCCTCATCGTGATGGGCCTCTGTCCGATCGCCGCCGCGCTCATCGCGAGCGTTCCGCAGCCGGTGCTGGGCGGGGCGGGCGTCGTGCTGTTCGGCTCCGTCGCGGCCAGCGGGATCCAGACGCTGCAGAAGGCGGGCCTGGACAAGGACAACAACGTGCTGATCGTCGGCACGTCGCTGGCGGTCGGCGTCATCCCCATCGCGGCGCCGGAGTTCTACCACGCGTTCCCGGAGAGCGCGAAGATCATCCTCGACTCCGGGATCTCCACGGGGTGCGTCACCGCCGTGCTGCTCAACCTTGTCTTCAACCATGTGGGGAGGGGCCGCCGTGACGAGGAGACGGTGACCCATCCCATGGAACCCGGAGAAGGGATCCCCCACCAGAAAGTGGCCTCGGCGAACTCCTGACCCTCCCGCGAGCTCCGAGCGGGCCCCACGAGTACCGGGGGCCCGCTCTCCGCTGCCGGGTGCGGCTGTGCCGTGTGCGGGCCCTCGCCGTAGGGCCCGCTCGCCGTTGCCGGGTGACGCCGCCGTCGTGGCTGGTCGCGCAGTTCCCCGCGCCCCTGACGGGGCACCTTCGCTGCTCCCTTCCGCGAAGCTTGGGCAGTCTGCGCCAGGGACACAGGGCGTACTCCTTGCCGCACGCGACTTGACCCGGTGGTCAAGTTAATCTGGTGGGGTGCGGCCATGGGGGCCGCAGATCC
>NZ_BAAAPE010000020.1:0-10290 GCF_039530985.1 Streptomyces albiaxialis | reverse complement strand
TGCGCCGAACGCACCAACCCCCACACAGCGGCAGCAGCCACATCCACCGACTCACCGCCCACACAAGCGGCCCCTTCGGTGACCACCACCAACTTCGCCTCAGCAGAACGCCCGCCCGTCAGCCACGACTGCACCTCACCCAGCACCCGGCCCACGGCCACACGCACACCATCCGGCACCTCACCCTCCGCACCCGACACCGACAACCTCACGTACTCCGGCACCACCGCACCCAAAGCCAGCGGCAGCGACGACCACTCGACCCCGAACAGCGCGTCCCGGTGCGCCGGACGGTCGACGGCCACGGCCTCTTCCGTGATGCCGGTCCAGCCGATCGACTCGGCGGCGGCGACCACTTGGCCGTCGCGATCGGCGGCTACGAGGGCGTAGTCGTCGCCGGTCTTCGAGAGCTTGACCCGTAGCGCGGTCGCCCCCTCGGCGTACAGCGTCACGCCGGTCCAGTGCGTGGCCAGCCGCGTCCCGTCGGCGGACTCCTGCCGGGTCGCCGGGTGGAGCGCGGAGTCGAGCAGGGCGGGGTGCAGGCCGAACCGTGCCGCCTCGTCCTCGTGCTCCTCCGCCAGCGCGACCTCGGCGAACAGGTCCGCGCCCCGCCGCCACGCCGCCCGTACGCCCTCGAAGAGCGGGCCATGGGCGATGCCCGCCGCGGCGAGTTCGTCGTAGAGCCCGTCCACCGGCAGGGTCTCCGCCCCCGTCGGGGGCCAGACGGCCTCGCCGAAGTCGGCCGCGGGCGCGGCACCCGCCGCACGGGCCGTCAGGACGCCGGTGGCGTGCCGGGTCCAGGGCTGCTCGTTCTCCGCGTCCTCCGTACGGGAGTACACGGCCAGTTCGCGGCGCCCGTCCGCGTCCGGCTCCCCGACGGTGACACGGAACTGGAGCCCGGCGTTCTCCGGCAGGAGCGGCGGGGCCGGCACGGTGAGTTCTTCCAGTACGTCGCAGCCGACCTGGTCCCCGGCCCGTACGGCCAGCTCGACCAACGCCGAACCCGGCAGCACGGCACCGCCGAACACCGAGTGATCGGCCAGCCAGGGGTGCGTGGCCAGCGACAGCCGCGCGGTGAACAGGTAGCCGTCGGACTCCGGCAGAGCCACGGCCGCCCCCAGCAACGGGTGCTGCGAGTCCGCCTGCCCGAGCCCCGTCGCGTCACCGGCCGCGACCGTCGAGGCGGGCCAGTACCGCTGGCGCTGGAAGGCGTACGTCGGCAGATCGACCCAACGGGCGGTCGCGGGGAGGTAGGTGCTCCAGTCGACGGGCACGCCGTGCGCCCACAGGTGCCCGAGGGACTGCATCAGCCGCCCGCGTCCACCCTCGTCGCGCCGCAACGTGCCGGTCACGACGACCGGGGTGTCCGCGTTCTGCGCGGTGTCCTCGATGCCCGGCGTGAGGACGGGGTGCGCACTGCACTCGACGAACACTCCGTGCCCGTCGGCCAGGAGGGCCTCCACGGCCTCCTCGAACCGAACCGTGTTGCGCAGATTCTCGAACCAGTACGAAGCGCCCAGCTCCTCACCGGATACGGGCGCGGCGGTCACGGCCGAATAGAACGGGACATGGCCTTCGACCGGCTCCACGTCTGCGAGCAGGGCGGCCAGTTCGTCCCGCAGGGCCTCGACCTGGGGGCCGTGCGAGGCGTAATCGACAGGCACCTGACGCGCCCGTACTCCCGCTTCCTCACACTCGGCCAGCAGCTCTTGCAGGGCTTCCGGCTCACCGGAAACAACCGTCGAGGACGGTCCGTTGACCGCCGCGACCGAGATCCGCTCACCCCACTGGGCGATCCGCTCCTCCACCGCCTCCCGCGAGGCCGCTACGGACACCATCCCGCCACCACCGGCCAGCCCACGGCCGATCGCCTGACTCCGCAGAGCAACAACTCTCGCGCCGTCGCGAAGGGAGAGGATCCCCGCGACACAGGCAGCCGCGATCTCACCCTGCGAGTGACCCACCACCGCAGCCGGGGTGACCCCGGACTCCTCCCACACGGCGGCCAGGGAGACCATCACCGCCCACAACACCGGCTGGATGACATCCACCCGGGCGAGCATGTCCTCATCCCCGAGGACAGACAGCAACTCCCAGTCCACGAACTCCGACAGGGCCGTCGCGCACTCGTTCATCCGCCCCACGAACACCGGTGAGGAAACGAGGAGTTCATCGGCCATGCCCAGCCACTGCGACCCCTGACCCGGGAAGACCAGCACCGCGCCGGAGGCCGAGACCGCCTCCACGCTGCCGCGGACCACGGCCGGTCCGTCCAGAGCCCGCAGGGCGCCCAGATCCCCACCCGGCACCACGGCCCGATACTCCAGTGCCGCCCGCGAGTTCAGCAGCGCAGAACCCACGTCCACCGGGGACAGCTCCGGGCGCTCCTCCAGGAACGAGGCCAGCCGTTCCGCCTGCGCCGCCAACGCCCGCTCAGAACGTGCCGACACCACCCACGGCACCGGACCGCCACTCTCAACGGCCTCGACGGCAGGCTCCGGCTCCTCCTCCGGCGCCTGCTCCAGCACCACATGCGCGTTCGTACCGCTGATCCCGAACGACGACACACCCGCACGACGCGGACGCCCCGTCTCCGGCCACTCCCGCGCCTCGGCCAGCACCTCCACCGCACCCGCAGACCACTCCACATGCGAAGACGGCTCATCCACATGCAGCGACTTCGGGAGCACACCCTCCCGCATCGCCAGCACCATCTTCATCACACCCGCCACACCGGCAGCCGCCTGCGTATGACCGATGTTCGACTTGATCGACCCCAGCCACAGAGGCTCATCCCGGCCCTGCCCGTACGTCGCCAGCAACGCCTGCGCCTCGATCGGGTCACCCAACGTCGTCCCGGTCCCATGCGCCTCGACCGCGTCGACGTCCGTCGTGGAGAGCTGCGCGTTCGCCAGTGCGCGGCGGATGACGCGCTGCTGCGACGGCCCGTTCGGCGCCGTCAGACCGTTCGACGCACCGTCCTGATTGACCGCCGAGCCCCGTACGACCGCCAGCACCCGATGCCCGTTCCGCCGGGCGTCCGAGAGCCGCTCGACCAGCAGCATGCCCACGCCCTCGCCCCAGCCCGTACCGTCCGCCGCGTCCGCGAAGGGCTTGCAGCGGCCGTCGGCCGCGAGGCCGCGCTGGCGCGAGAAGTCGATGAACGTGTCGGGGGCGGCCATCACCGTCACGCCGCCGGCCAGGGCGAGCGAGCACTCGCCCGCGCGCAGCGCCTGCACCGCGAAGTGCAGGGCCACCAGCGAGGACGAGCAGGCCGTGTCCACGGTGACGGCGGGGCCCTCGAAGCCGAAGGAGTAGGCGAGTCGCCCGGAGGTCACGCTGCCGGAGTTGCCGGTGCCCATGAAGCCCTCGACGCCCTCGCTCACGGACTGGAGCTGGTGGACGTAGTCGTGGTACATGAGCCCGGCGTAGACCCCGGTCGCGGTGCCGCGCAGGGTCGTCGGGTCGATGCCCGCGCTCTCCAGGGCCTCCCAGGACGTCTCCAGCAGGAGCCGCTGCTGCGGGTCCATGGCCAGGGCCTCGTTCGGGCTGATCCCGAAGAACGCGGGGTCGAAGTCCGCGGCACCGTGCAGGAAGCCTCCCTCGCGTGCGTAGGAGGTGCCCGCGTTGTCGGGGTCCGGGTGGTAGAGGGCGTCGAGGTTCCAGCCGCGGTCGCCGGGGAAGGCCGAGATGCCGTCCTGGCCGGATTCCAGCATGTGCCAGAGGTCCTCGGGGCTGTCGACGTTCCCCGGGAGGTGGCAGGCCATGCCGACGATGGCGACGGGCTCGTCCGCGGCCGTACTCCCGGCGGTGGGGGCGGCGGCGCCGGCGGCGAGCGACAGGGCCCGGTCCCGTTCTTGCTCCCGGTCCCCGATGAGCTCGTCGCGCAGGTGGTCCACCAGCACGGCCGGGGTCGGGTAGTCGAACACCAGGGTCGCGGGGAGCCGCAGGCCGGTGTTCGCGTTGAGCCGGTTGCGCAGTTCGACGGCTGTCAGGGAGTCGAACCCGAGGTCCTTGAAGACCTGGTCGGTACGGACCGCGCCCGGGTTCTCGTAGCCCAGTACGGCCGCGACCTGCGTGGTCACGAGGTCGAGCAGCAGCTCGTCCCGCTCCTCTGCGGGAAGGGCGAGCAGCCGGTCGGCCAGGGCGCGGGGCAGGGACACCGAACCGGCCGAGGCGGTGTCGGCGGCGGCGGTACGGCGGACGGGCGCGCGTACCACTCCGCGCAGGACCGTCGGCAGCGCGCTGGACGCCGCGAGTGCCCGTACGTCCAGACGTATCGGCGCGACGAGGGACGTGTCCGCGTCGCGCGCCGCCTCGACGGCCGCGTCGAGCATCGCCCCGCCCTCGGCGGCCGAGATCGGCAGGAAGCCGTCCGCGGCCATCCGGCGCAGATGGGCGTCCGCGACCTGGCTCGTCATGCCGCCGGTGTCCGCCCACGGTCCCCAGGCCAGCGAGACGCCGGGCAGCCCCGCGTGGCGGCGGTGCTCGGCGAGGGCGTCCAGGAAGGTGTTCGCGGCGGCGTAATTGCCCTGCCCGGCGCTGCCGAGCACGCCCGCCGCCGAGGAGCACAGGACGAACGCCGACAGGTCCGGGCACAGGTCACGGGTCAGCTCGTGCAGGTTCCACGTCGCGTCCACCTTGGGCCGCAGCACGGCCTCCAGCTTCTCCGGGGTGAGCGACTCGATGACCCCGTCGTCGACCACGCCCGCGGTGTGGACGACGCCGGTCAGCGGGGCGTCCGCCGGTACTTCGGCCAGCAACGCCGCCAGCGCCGCGCGGTCGGCCACGTCGCACGCGACGACCTGCACCCGCGCGCCGAGCCCGGTCAGCTCGTCCCGCAGCTCCGCCGCACCGGCCGCCTCCGGCCCACGCCGGCTCGTCAGCACCAGGCTCCGCACGCCGTGCTCGGCCACCAGGTGCCGGGCGAAGAGCGCGCCCAGAGTGCCGGTGCCGCCGGTGATCAGCACCGTGCCGTCGGCGTCCCACACGGGGGCGCCGTCCGGCTCGGACGCGGACGCCTGCGCCTGCGCGGGTGCGGGTGCGAGCCGCGCCAGCCGGGGTACGGACGCCTCCCCGCGCCGGATCGCCAACTGGGGCTCTCCCGTGGCCACCGCCGCGCGCAGCGCCCGCAGCGAATCGGCCGCCTCACCGTCGGCCCCGTCCCCGACCCCGGCCTCGAATCCGGCCTCCACGTCCACCAGGACGAAGCGGCCCGGGTTCTCCGACTGCGCCGAACGCACCAGGCCCCACACCGCGGCCGCCGCCACGTCCACCGGGCCGCCGCCCGACGGCGACACGGCACCCCGCGTCACGACGACCAGCTTCGCGTCGGCGCACCGCTCGTCCGCCAGCCACGCCCGTACGCGGCCCAGTACCCCGGCCGTCGCCTCGCGCACCGACGCCGGTATCGCCACGCCCGCGCCGCCGTCTCCCCCGGCGCCGTCCGTGCCCGGGGCAGCGCCCGTCACCGCGCCCGTTGCCGCGCCCGGGGCCGCCCAGGCCACATGGCCGGGGACGGGCCCGGCGTCCGGGTCCAGGACCTCGACGCCCAGACCGGCGGCGAGTACGAGATCTTCGTCGGCCACCGCCCACGAGCCCTCGCCGCCCTCCGCGGGCAGGGCGAGCGGCGCCCACTCCACGCCGAACAACGACTCCCGGTGCGCGCCGCCGCCCGCGCCCGCCAGCGACCCCGCGGGCACCGGACGCGTCGTCAGCGCCTCGACGGTGGCCACCGGGGCCCCCGTCCCGTCGGCCGCCAGGACCCGCACCCCGCCGTCGCCCGTCGGTGTCAGCCTCGCGCGCAGCGCCGCTGCCCCGACGGCGTGCAGCCGCACGCCCGTCCAGGCGAACGGCAGGCCGGGGCCGCCGGTGCCCAGTTCGTCGGCGAGCCCCACGGTCTGCAGTACGGCGTCCAGCAGCGCGGGGTGCAGCCCGAACCGCCCGGCCTCTCCGGCCGCGTCCTCGCCCAGCGCCGCCTCGACGAACACCTCGCCGTCCCGCCGCCACGCGGCCCGTACGCCCTGGAACACCGGGCCGTAGCCGAAACCGGCGGCGACCAGCTCCTCGTAGAAACCGTCCAGTGCGACGGCTTCGGCGCCCGCCGGGGGCCAGGCCGCCTCGCCCGGGTCCGGGGCCGGGAGGGCCTCGGCGGCGGTCACCACGCCCAGCGCGTGCTGGGTCCACGGCTCGGCGCCGTCCCCGACGCGGGAGAACACGGCCAGTTCACGCCGCCCCTCGGCGTCCGGCCCGCCCACGGTGACCTGGAGCTGGATCCCGCCCGCCGACGGAATGACCACGGGCGCCTGGAGCGTCAGCTCCTCCAGCAGGTCGCAGCCGACCTGGTCCCCGGCTCTGATGGCCAGTTCGACCAGCGCGGTGCCGGGCAGCAGCACCGTGTCCATGACGGCGTGATCCGCCAGCCAGGGGTGCGTGGCCAGGGACAGCCGCCCGGTGAACAGGAACCCGTCGGACCCGGGCAACGGCACCGCCGCACCGAGCAGCGGATGCCCCGCCTCGCCCAGCCCGGCCGACGTCACATCGCCCGCACTCACGCCCGTACGGTCGAGCCAGTACCGCTTCCGCTGGAACGCGTACGTCGGCAACTCCACGGTGCGCGCGCCCGGGAAGAACGGCGTCCAGTCGACCGCGACGCCACGCGACCACAGCCCACCGAGCGCCTCAACGACGGCTTCGGGCTCGGCCCGGTCCTTGCGCAAACTCGGCAGCAGTACGGCCGCCTCCGGCGACAAGCAGTCCTGCCCCATCGCGGACAACACACCGTCGGGCCCCAGTTCGAGGAACGTGCCCACACCCTCCGCGTGCGCGGCACCGATGCCGTCGTGGAAACGCACGGCTTCCCGCACGTGCCGGACCCAGTAGGCGGGGTCGCACAGCTCGCCGGGCTCGGCCATCCGGCCGGAGAGGTTCGAGACGACGGGCAGGGTCGGTTCGTCGTACGTGAGTTCCTCGGCCACCGCGCGGAAGTCGGCCAGCATCGGATCCATCAGCGGCGAATGGAACGCGTGACTCACGCGAAGCCGCTTGACCTTGTGCCCCTCCGCCTCCAGCGCGGCGGCCACCTGCTCGACCGCGTCTTCAGCGCCGGAGATCACGACGGAGGCCGGGCCGTTGACGGCCGCGATGCCGACTTGCTCGTGCCCCTCCAGGAGCGGGAGGACCTGCTCCTCGGAGGCTCGCACCGAGACCATCACGCCACCGTCCGGCAGCGCCTGCATCAACCGCCCCCGCGCAGCAACCAACTTCGCCGCATCCGCCAGCGACCACACACCCGCCAGATACGCCGCCGTCACCTCACCGATCGAGTGACCCAGCAACACCTCAGGCGCCACCCCATACGACTCCACCAGCCGATACAGCGCCACCTCCACCGCGAACAGCGCCGCCTGCGCGTACTGCGTCCGATCCAGCAGCCCACCCTCGCCGCCCCACACCACCTCGTCCAACGGACGAGGCAGATGCACATCCAGCTCCGCACACACCTCATCCCAGGCCCGGGCGAAAACCGGATACGCCTCGTAAAGCCCCCGGCCCATCCCCACCCGCTGCGCACCCTGACCCGTGAACAACACGCCCACGCGGCCGTCGGCGACCGTGGGGGCAGACGTCGGGGACACGTTCGTCAGGGCGGCGAGGAGCGCTTCGCGGTTCGGGCCGGTGACGACGGCGCGGTGGTCCAGTGCCGCGCGGCTCGTCGCGAGGGAGAGGCCGATGTCGGCGGCGTTCAGCTCCGGGCGGGCGGCGGCGAACGCGGCCAGCCGCTCCGCCTGTGCCGCCAGCGCCCCTTCCGAACGGGCGGACAGCACCCACGGAACGGGCCCGGCGGGCCCCGCGGGCCCGGCATCCTCGGCGGGCGCGACGGCCTCCGTCTCCTCGGCCTCCGGCGCCTGCTCCAGCACCACATGCGCGTTCGTACCGCTGATCCCGAACGACGACACACCCGCCCGTCGCGGGCGTTCCGTCTCCGGCCAGTCCCGCGCCTCGGTCAGCAGCTCCACCGCTCCCGCCGACCAGTCGACATGCGGAGTGGGCTCGTCCGTGTGCAGGGTCTTGGGCAGCAGACCCTCGCGCAGCGCGAGGACCATCTTGATGATCCCGGCCGCACCGGCGGCGGCCTGCGTGTGCCCGAGGTTCGACTTGATCGCGCCCAGCCAGAGCGGCCGGTCGGCCGGACGGCCCTGCCCGTACGTCGCCAGCAGTGCCTGCGCCTCGATCGGGTCGCCGAGCTTCGTGCCCGTGCCGTGGGCCTCGACGGCGTCCACCTCGGACGCTTCGAGCCCGGCACCGGCGAGGGCCTGGCGGATGACGCGCTGCTGGGACGGCCCGTTCGGCGCCGTGAGTCCGTTCGACGCCCCGTCCTGATTGACGGCGGAGCCCCGTACGACCGCGAGGACCGGATGGCCGTTGCGCCGCGCGTCCGAGAGCCGCTCGACCAGCACGAGCCCGGCGCCCTCGCCCCAGCCCGTACCGTCGGCCGAGGCGGCGAACGGCTTGCAGCGGCCGTCCGCCGCGAGGCCGCCCTGCCGGGAGAAGTCGACGAAGGTGTCGGGCGTGGCCATGACCGTGACGCCGCCCGCGAGAGCCATCGAGCACTCTCCGGAGCGCAGCGCCTGGATCGCCCAGTGCAGCGCGACCAGCGAGGACGAGCAGGCGGTGTCCACCGTGACGGCGGGGCCCTCGAAGCCGAAGAGGTACGAGACGCGGCCGGACACCACGCTGGCCGAGGTCCCGGTGATGAGGTAGCCGTCGGCGTTGTCCGTCCCCTGGGCGAGGACCGCGCCGTAGTCCTGGCCGTTGGTGCCGACGAAGACACCGGCGTCGCTGCCGCGCAGCGTGGTCGGATCGATGCCCGCGCTCTCCACGGCCTCCCAGGACGTCTCCAGCAGGAGCCGCTGCTGCGGGTCCATCGCGGTCGCCTCGCGCGGGGAGATGCCGAAGAACCCGGCGTCGAAGTCGCCCGCGTTGCCGAGGAAGCCGCCCTCGCGCACGTACGAGGTGCCCTTGTGGGCCGGGTCCGGGTGGTACAGCCGCTCCATGTCCCAGCCGCGGTCGGCCGGGAAGTCGCCGATCGCGTCGCCGCCCCGCGCCAGCAGCTCCCACAGCGCCTCGGGGCTGTCGATCCCGCCGGGGAACCGGCAGGCCATGCCGACGACGGCGATCGGCTCGTCGTCCACGGCCGCCTTGGCCCGTACGACGGGGCCGGCGGCCCTGCCGTCGAGCAGCTCTTCGCGCAGATGGCGCACCAGCGCGGCCGGGGTGGGGTAGTCGAAGATCAACGTGGCGGGAAGCCGCAGGCCGGTCGCCTTGTCCATCCGGTTGCGGAGTTCGACGGCGGTCAGGGAGTCGAACCCGAGGTCCTTGAACGCCCGCGTCGCGTCGAGGCCGCTGCTCCCCGAGTACCCCAGCACCAGGGCGACCTGGGCCGTGACCAGGTCCAGCAGGGCGCGGTCCTGCTCGCCCTTCGTCATCCCCGCGAGCCGGTCCCGCAGACCGCCGCCGCCCGCGCCGCCGCCCGTCGCGGCCGCAGCGGCACGCCGCCTTGCCGGTACGAGGCCGCGCAGTACCGACGGCACCGAGGGCGCCGCGGCGAGCGCGCGGAGGTCGAGCCGGATCGGTACGAACAGCGCCGACCCCGCGCCGACCGCCGCGTCGAACAGCGCGACCCCCTCGTCGGCGGACACCGGCAGCACGCCGTCGGACGCCATGCGCCGCAGGTCGGTGTCGCTGAGCTGCCCGGTCATGCCGCTGGCGTTCGCCCAGAAGCCCCAGGCGAGCGAGGTGCCGGGCAGGCCGAGCCGGCGACGGTGCTGGGCCAGGGCGTCCAGGAAGGTATTGGCCGCCGCGTAGTTGCCCTGCCCCGCACTGCCGAGGACCCCGGCGGCCGAGGAGAACAGCACGAACGCGGACAGGTCCAGGCCCTTCGTCAGCTCGTGCAGATTCCACGCCGCGTCCACCTTCGGACGCAACACCGCATCCACACGCTCCGGAGTGAGCGAACCGACCACACCGTCATCCAGCACACCCGCCGTGTGCACCACACCGCGCAGCGGAGCGTCCTCCGGGATACCGGCCAGCAACGCCGCCAGCGCCCCACGATCGGCCGCGTCACACGCCACGATCTCCACCCGGGCGCCCAAACCCTCCAGTTCGGAACGGAGTTCGCCCGCGCCTTCGGCCTGCGGGCCGCGGCGGCTGGTCAGCAGCAGATCCCGCACGCCGTGCTCGACGACCAGATGACGAGCGAACAGCGCACCCAGCGTCCCGGTACCA
>NZ_BAAAPE010000019.1:0-69452 GCF_039530985.1 Streptomyces albiaxialis | reverse complement strand
GTACTCCGGCACCACCGCACCCAAAGCCAGCGGCAGCGACGACCACTCCACGGTGAACAGCGCGTCCCGGTGCCGTACGTCGGCATGCGCGAACTGCTCCGGGGAGGCCGTGTCCCACACCACGGCGTCCGCCGTGGCCACCAGGTCCCCGGCCTCGTCCGTGGCGGTCAGGGCATAGCCGTCACCGGACTTGGTGAGCTGGACGCGCAACGACACCGCGCCCACCGCGAACAGCCGTACTCCGGACCACGAGACCGGCAGCCGCAGGCCGTCGGCCACCGGTTGCAGGGCCGCGTCCAGCAGGGCCGGATGCAGGCCGTACTCGCCCGCCCGTTCGGCGGTCTCCTCGGGCAGCGCGACCTCGGCGAAGACCTCGTCGCCGCGGCGCCACATCGCCCGTACGCCGCCGAAGACAGGACCGTGCGCGAACCCGGCGGCCGCCAGCTCGCCGTAGAGCGCGTCCACGGAGACGGCCTCGGCGCCGTTCGGCGGCCAGGCGGGCGTCTCGTGGCTCCCGACGGGGCAACCCGCGGCCAGCACTCCGTCGGCGTGCCGGGTCCAGGGCCCGTCATCCTCCGCCGCCTCGTCGCGCGCGAACACCGCGACCTCGCGGCGGCCGTCCACCGCGGACTGCCCGAGCGCGACGCGGAGCTGCACCCCGCCCTGTTCGGGCAGGATCAGCGGCGTCCGCACGGTGAGTTCTTCCAGTACGTCGCAGCCGACCTGGTCCCCGGCCCGTACGGCCAGCTCGACCAGCGCCGAACCCGGCAGCACGACGGCTCCGAGCACCGAGTGATCGGCCAGCCACGCGTGCGTGGCCAGGGAGAGCCGACCGGTGAAGAGGAACCCGTCCGAGTCCGGCAACGCCACCGCCGCGCTCAGCAACGGATGGTCAGCGGCCCCCAGTCCGGCAGAGGTCACATCGCCCACGCCCGCGCCCGTACGCTCCAGCCAGTACCGCTCGCGCTGGAAGGCGTACGTCGGCAGATCGACCCACCGGGCGGTGGCGGGGAGGTAGGTGCTCCAGTCGACGGGAACGCCGTGCGCCCACAGGTGCCCGAGGGACTGCATCAGCCGCCCGCGTCCACCCTCGTCCCGCCGCAGGGTCCCGCTCACCACGAGCGGGCTGCCCGCCGACTGCGCCGTGTCCTCGATCCCCGACGTCAACACCGGGTGCGCACTGCACTCCACGAACACGCCGTGCCCGTCGGCCAGGAGGGCCTCCACGGCCTCCTCGAAGCGCACGGTATTGCGCAGATTCTCGAACCAGTACGAGGCGCCCAGCTCCTCACCCGATACGGGCGCCGCCGTCACCGCCGAGTAGAAGGGGACATGGCCTTCGACCGGCCGCACGTCGGCGAGAAGGGCGGCCAGTTCGTCCCGCAGGGCCTCGACCTGGGGGCCGTGCGAGGCGTAATCCACGGGAACCTGACGCGCCCGCACCCCCGCTTCCTCACACTCGGCCAGCAGCTCTTGCAGGGCTTCCGGCTCACCGGAAACAACCGTCGAGGACGGTCCGTTGACCGCCGCGACCGAGATCCGCTCACCCCACTGGGCGATCCGCTCCTCCACCGCCTCCCGCGAAGCCGCCACGGACACCATCCCGCCACCACCGGCCAACACCCGGCCGATCGCCTGACTCCGCAGAGCAACAACTCTCGCGCCATCGCGAAGGGAGAGGATCCCCGCGACACAGGCGGCAGCAATCTCACCCTGCGAGTGCCCCACCACCGCAGCCGGGGTGACCCCGGACTCCTCCCACACGGCAGCGAGCGAGACCATCACCGCCCACAACACCGGCTGGATGACATCCACCCGCGCGAGCATGTCCTCATCCCCGAGGACAGACAGCAACTCCCAGTCCACGAACTCCGACAGCGCCGCCCCGCACTCGTTCATCCGCTCCGCGAACACCGGCGAGGAAACGAGGAGTTCATCGGCCATCCCCAACCACTGCGACCCCTGACCCGGGAAGACCAACACCACACGCGAACCCGCACCCGAGCCCGTAGAACCCCGCACCACACCCGGACCATCCAGAGCCCGCAGCGCATCCAGGTCCCCACCCGGCACCACAGCCCGGTACTCCAGCGCCGCACGCCCGTTCAACAACGAGACACCGACCTCCACCGGCGACAGCCCCGGCCGCTCCTCCAAGAACGAGGCCAACCGCCCCGCCTGCGCCACCAACGCACCCTCAGAACGCCCCGACACCACCCACGGCACCGGACCCTCACCCTCAACGGGCTCCGGCTCCTCCACCTCCGGCGCCTGCTCCAGCACCACATGCGCGTTCGTCCCGCTGATCCCGAACGACGACACACCCGCACGACGCAGCTCACCGGTCTCCGGCCACGCACGCCCCTCCGCCAGCAACTCCACCGCACCGGACGACCAGTCCACGTGGGGTGTGGGCTGCTCGGCGTGGAGGGTTCTGGGGAGTGCGCCCCGGCGCAGTGCCATGACCATCTTCATGACGCCGGCGACACCGGCGGCGGCCTGGGTGTGGCCGATGTTGGACTTGATCGACCCCAGCCACAGGGGCTCGTCCCGGCCCTGTCCGTACGTCGCGATCAGGGCCTGGGCCTCGATCGGGTCGCCCAGCGTCGTGCCCGTGCCGTGCGCCTCGACCGCGTCCACCTCGGACGCTTCGAGACCCGCGTTCGCGAGCGCCTGGCGGATCACACGCTGCTGGGACGGGCCGTTCGGCGCCGTCAGACCGTTGGACGCACCGTCCTGATTGACGGCGGAACCCCGTACGACCGCCAGCACCGGATGCCCGTTCCGCTGGGCGTCCGAGAGACGCTCGACCAGCAGTACGCCCGCTCCCTCGGCGAGGGTCGTGCCGTCCGCGTCCGCGCCGAAGGCCCTGATCTCACCGCTGGGCGCCAGGTTCTGCTGGCGGGAGAAGTCGACGAAGGTGACGGGGCTGGGCATCACCGTGACGCCGCCCGCGAGGGCCATCGAGCACTCGCCCGAACGCAGGGCCTGGACCGCCAGGTGGAGGGCCACCAGCGAGGACGAGCAGGCCGTGTCCACCGAGACGGCGGGGCCTTCGAGGCCGAAGAGATAGGCGACGCGGCCGGAGAAGATGGCGCCGTCGGAGCCGGTGCCCAGAAAGGCGGTCACTTCCTCCGATATGCCGGAGACCCCGGTTCCGTAGTCGTGGTACATGACTCCGGAGAACACACCGGTCCTGCTCCCCTTCAGCGAATGGGGGTCGATTCCGGCGCGTTCGACGGCCTCCCAGGAGACCTCCAGCATCAGCCGCTGCTGCGGGTCCATGGCCAGGGCCTCGCGGGGCGATATCCCGAAGAACGCGGGGTCGAATCCCGCGGCCTCGTGCAGGAATCCGCCCCGGTCGACGTAGGACGTGCCGCGGCTCGCGGGGTCCGGGTCGTAGAGCGTGTCGAGGTCCCAGCCGCGGTCGGTGGGGAACGCGGTGATCCCGCTCCCGCCCTGGGAGACGAGGTTCCAGAGGTCCTCGGGCGACGCCACTCCGCCCGGGTAGCGGCAGGCCATGCCGACGATCGCGATCGGCTCGGATTCGAGTTCCCAGACGCGACGGCGGCTCTCCCTCAGGTCGATCGCCGCCTGCTTCAGATACTCGACGAGCTTCTCGTTGTCCGTCACCTGCACCGGCCCCCTCTGCCCTTCGGCCGCGTCACATCGGCCTCTTGCCGCTGGCTGGAAAGAATGTGGAATGACTTCCGATCAGGATTTGCCGAACTCCTGGTCGAAGAAGTCCAGTAGTTCGTCGGCGGAGGCGTCCCGGATATCGCTGTGGGTGTCCTGCTGATCCGTCGCCGGGTCGCCGTCGCGATACCTCCTCAGGGCCCGTTCGAGGCGCTTGGTGATGGTCGTTCGTTCACGGCTTTCCATTTCCAGTGTCAGAAGGGTGTTCTCGAGCTTGGTGAGCGTCGCCAGCGCGGTGGCGACCGGGTCGGGCTCGTCGTCGACGAGGCCGGTCAGAACGTGGGCGGCCAGCGCGGCGGAGTTCGGGTAGTCGAAGACCAAGGTCGCGGGCAGCTTCAGCCCCGTCTCCTGCTGCAGGCCGTTGCGCAGCTCCACCGCCGTCAGCGAGTCGAAGCCGAGTTCGCTGAAGCTCTGGTCCGCGTTGACCATGTCGGCGCCGGAGTGCCCGAGCACCGTGGCCGTACGGGCCCGCACCAGGTCGAGGACCGCCTCGGCACGTTCGGCGGCGGGCAGCTCCGCCAGCCGCTCGCGCAGGGATCCCGCCGACGGACTCCCCTCGCCCGCGCCGGAGACCCCGCCGGAGACCCCGCCGGGGCCCGCGCCGGCACCGGCCGTACGGCGCGCGGGAGCGCGGACGAGGCCGCGCAGGATCGCGGGCACCTCCCCCGCCGCCGCGATCTTCCGGGTGTCCAGCGCCACGGGGATCACCACCGGCGTCCCGGCGGCACCGACCACGTCGAACAGCGCCACGCCCTCCTCCGAGGACATCGGCGCCATCCCGGCCCGGCCCATCCGCCGCAGATCGGTCTCGGTGAGCTTCCTGGTGAGGTCGCTGGGCTCCGACCAGAGCCCCCAGGCCAGCGACAGCGCGGGGAGCCCGAGCGCGTGCCGGTGCTCGGCCAGCGCGTCGAGGAAGGTGCTCGCGGCCGCGTAGTTGGCCTGCCCGGGCGCGCCGAGCACCCCGGAGGCCGAGGAGAAGAGGACGAACGCGGACAGGTCCAGGTCCCTCGTCAGCTCGTGCAGGTTCCACGCCGCGTCCACCTTCGGGCGCAGCACGGCCTCGACCCGCTCCGGGGTCAGCGCGCCGATCAGCCCGTCGTCCAGCACTCCCGCGGTGTGCACCACGCCGGTGAGCGGCGCGTCCGCCGGTATCCCGGCGAGGAGCCCGCGCAGGGCCTCCCGGTCGGCCACGTCGCAGGCGACCACGTCCACCTGGGCGCCGAGCGCGGTCAGTTCGTCGCGGAGCCGCGCGGCCCCGTCGGCGGCCGGGCCCCGGCGACCGGCCAGGATCAGCCGCTTCGCGCCGTGCTCGGCGACCAGGTGCCGGGCGGTCAGACCGGCCAGCATGCCGGTGCCGCCGGTGATCAGCACCGTGCCGTGACCGGCCCATACGGACTTCCGGGCCTGGCCAGAGCCCGAGCCTGATTCCGAGCCCGAGCCCGAGCCCGGCTCCGGCCCCGCGCCCGGGTCCGTGGTCGCCGGGGCGTGCCGGGCCAGCCGGGGCGCGCGGGCCACGCCGCCGCGCACCGCCAGTTGCGGTTCCGCGCCCGCCAGCAGCGCGGGAAGCGCCCGGAGCGTCGGCTCCTCGCCGTCGATGTCGGCGAGCACGATCCGTCCCGGGTTCTCGGACTGCGCGGACCGCACCAGGCCCCATACGGCGGCGAGCGCGAGGTCGGGACCGCTCCCCTCGGCGACGGAGACCGCGCCCCGGGTCACGACGGCCAGTCTCGCGTCGGCGAACCGGCTCTCCGCGAGCCAGCCCTGCACCGTGCCCAGCACCTGGTGCAGCGCGCCGCGCACCCCCTCCGGCACGGCACCGGCACCGGCACCGGTGGCGGCGCGGCCCGCCGGGACCGGCAGCAGCACGAGGTCCGGCACCGGGTCCTGCTTGCCGAGCACCGCCAGGTCCGCCGCGGTCCCGCTCTCGACACCGGCGCCGCGCAGGGCCTCGGCGAACTCGTCCGCCTCGGGCCCGACCACAGCCACCGGCGCCGACGCCGACGCCGACTCCTGCGCCGGTGCGGGTGCCCGCGCCGACAGGGCTGCCTGGCCCGCGAGGCCGGGCAGCTCCGTCCAGTCGAGCCGGAAGACCGCGTCCGCGCCCCCGCCGGCGGCGCGTAGCCGGTCGGCTGCGACCTGCCGCATGACCAGCGACTCCACGGTCGCGACGGGCGCCCCGTCGGTGTCGCTCACCTCGACCCGGGCACCGTTCTCACCCGCCTTGCTCACCTTGGCCCGCAGGGCGGTCGCGCCGACGGCGTGCAGCCGGACCCCGGTCCACGCGAACGGCAGCCCCGGCCCTTCCTCGCCGTGGTCCTCGCCCAGCCCCACCGTGTGCAGCACCGCGTCGAGGAGCGCCGGGTGCAGGCCGAACCGGCCCGCGTCCCCTGCGGCCTCCTCGGGCAGCGCGACCTCGGCGTACACCTCGTCACCGCGCCGCCACGCGGCCCTCAGGCCCTGGAAGACCGGGCCGTACGCGTAACCCGCCCCGGCCAGTTCCTCGTAGAACCCGTCCACCGGTACGGCCTCCGCCCCGGCGGGCGGCCACACTTCCGTGCCCGGGCCCCCGTTCGCGGGCGGAGTTCCGGCGCCGACGGCCAGCAGCCCGGTGGCGTGCCGGGTCCACGGCTGCCCGGCCGCCGCGTCCTCGTCACGCGAGAACACGGCGAGGTTCCGGCGCCCGCTCTCGTCGGGTTCGCCGACGGTGAGCCGCAGTTGTACCCCGCCCCGCTCCTGGATGACCAGCGGTGCTTCGAGGGTGAGCTCTTCCAGCAGGTCGCAGCCGACCTGGTCCCCGGCCCGTACGGCCAGCTCGACCAGCCCGGTCCCGGGCAGCAGCACGGTGTCCAGCACCGCGTGGTCGGCGAGCCACGGGTGCGTGGCCAAGGAGAGCCGACCGGTGAAGAGGAACCCGTCCGAGTCCGGCAACGCCACCGCCGCGCCCAGCAACGGATGGTCAGCGGCCCCCAGCCCCGCCGAGGCCACATCGCCCACGCCCGCGCCCGTACGCTCCAGCCAGAAGCGCCGGCGCTGGAAGGCGTACGTCGGCAGAGCGACCCACCGGCCGGTCGCGGGGACGAAAGTGCTCCAGTCGACGGGTACGCCGTGCGCCCACAGGTGGCCGAGGGACTGCGTCAGCCTCGCCCGGCCGCCCTCGTTCCTGCGGAGCGTCCCGGTGATGACGGCGGGGCTCCCGGCCGACTCCGCGATGTCCCCGATGCCCGGAGTGAGTACGGGGTGCGCGCTGCACTCGACGAAGACGCCGTGCCCGTCGGCCAGGAGGGCCTGGATGGCCTCCTCGAAGCGCACGGTATTGCGCAGATTCTCGAACCAGTACGAGGCGCCCAGCTCCTCACCCGATACGGGCGCGGCGGTCACGGCGGAGTAGAAGGGGACATGGCCTTCGCTCGGCCGCACGTCGGCGAGAAGAACGGTGAGTTCGTCCCGCAGGGCCTCGACCTGGGGGCCGTGCGAGGCGTAATCGACAGGCACCTGACGCGCCCGCACCCCCGCCTCTTCGCACTGGGCCAGCAGCTCTTGCAGCGCCTCCGGCTCGCCGGAGACCACTGTCGCGGAGGGTCCGTTGACCGCCGCGACCGAGATCCGCTCGCCCCACTGGGCGATCCGCTCCTCCACGGCATCGCGCGAAGCCGCGACGGACACCATCCCGCCGCCACCGGCCAGCCCACGGCCGATCGCCTGACTCCGCAGGGCGACGACTCTCGCGCCGTCGCGAAGGGAGAGGATCCCCGCGACACAGGCGGCAGCGATCTCACCCTGCGAGTGACCCACCACCGCAGCCGGGGTGACCCCGGACTCCTCCCACACGGCAGCGAGCGAGACCATCACCGCCCACAACACCGGCTGGATGACATCCACCCGGGCGAGCATGTCCTCATCCCCGAGGACACCCATCAGCTCCCAGTCCACGAACTCCGACAGGGCCGTCGCGCACTCGTTCATCCGCTCCGCGAACACCGGCGAGGACGCGAGGAGTTCATCGGCCATGCCCAGCCACTGCGACCCCTGGCCCGGGAAGACCAGCACGACCCGCGAGCCGGCACCCGTGCCCGTAGAACCCCGCACCACACCGGGCCCGTCCAAGGCACGCAGCGCGTCCAAATCACCGCCCGGCACCACCGCCCGGTACTCCAACGCCGCACGCCCGTTCAGCAGCGCAGAACCCACGTCCACCGGGGACAGCTCCGGCCGCTCCTCCAGGAACGAGGCCAGCCGTTCCGCCTGCGCCGCCAATGCCCGCTCAGAACGTGCCGACACCACCCACGGCACCGGCCCGTCACTCTCAACGGCCTCGACGGCAGGCTCCGGCTCCTCCTCCGGCGCCTGCTCCAGCACCACATGCGCGTTCGTACCGCTGATCCCGAACGAGGACACACCCGCCCGGCGCGGACGCCCCGTCTCCGGCCACTCCCGCGCCTCGGCCAGCACCTCCACCGCACCCGCAGACCACTCCACATGCGAAGACGGCTCATCCACATGCAGCGACTTCGGGAGCACACCCTCCCGCATCGCCAGCACCATCTTCATCACACCCGCCACACCGGCAGCCGCCTGCGTATGACCGATGTTCGACTTGATCGACCCCAGCCACAGAGGCTCATCCCGGCCCGTCCCGTACGTCGCCAGCAACGCCTGCGCCTCGATCGGGTCACCCAACGTCGTCCCGGTCCCATGCGCCTCGACCGCGTCGACCTGAGGTGCCGTCACGCCCGCGTTGGCGAGGGCCTGTTCGATGACGCGCTGCTGGGAGGGGCCGTTCGGCGCCGTCAGGCCGTTGGACGCACCGTCCTGATTGACGGCGGAACCCCGTACGACCGCCAGCACCCGGTGCCCGTTCCGCCGGGCGTCGGACAGCCGCTCGACCAGCAGCATGCCCACACCCTCGCCCCAGCCCGTACCGTCCGCCGCGTCCGCGAACGCCTTGCAGCGGCCGTCCGGGGACAGGCCGCGCTGGCGCGAGAAGTCCACGAAGGTGTCCGGGGTGGACATGACGGCGACGCCGCCCGCGAGGGCCAGGGTGCACTCCCCCGTGCGGAGCGCCTGGATGGCCCAGTGCAGGGCGACGAGCGAGGAGGAACAGGCCGTGTCCACGGTGACGGCGGGGCCCTCGAAGCCGAAGGTGTAGGAGACCCGGCCGGACAGGACGCTGCCGGCGTTGCCCGTGCCGACGTAGCCTTCGAGGTCCTCGGGGATCTGGCCGCTCGGCGGGGCGTAGTCGTGGTAGCTGACCCCGGCGAACATGCCGGTCCTGCTGCCCTTCAGCGAGTGCGGGTCGATGCCCGCGTTCTCCAGCGTCTCCCAGACGGTCTCCAGCAGGATCCGCTGCTGGGGGTCGGTGGCCAGGGCCTCGCGCGGGTTGATCTCGAAGAAGCCCGCGTCGAAGTCGGCGACGTCGTGGAGGAATCCGCCCTTGCGGGTGTACGTCTTCCCGCTGCGGCCGGGGTCCGGGTCGTAGATGCCCTCGACGTCCCAGCCTCGGTCGGCCGGGAAGTCGGTGACGGCGTCGCTGCCGGAGGCCAGCAGGTGCCACAGCTCGTCGGGGGAGGTCACGCGGCCCGGGAAGCGGCAGGCCATGCCGACGATCGCGATCGGGTCGTCGTCGGGAACGGTGACGGCGGGCGCCGCGGTCCCCGCGGCGGCGGGCGCGTCCGAGCCACCGAGGAGCTGCTCCCGCAGGTGCCGTACGAGGGCGACGGGCGTGGGGTAGTCGAAGACCAGGGTCGCCGACAGGCTGAGGCCGGTGGCGGTGTCCAGGCGGTTGCGCAGTTCCACGGCGGTGAGGGAGTCGAAGCCCAGGTCGCGGAAGGCGCGGGTGGTCTCCACCGCGCCGCCGCCCGCGTAGCCGAGGACCTGGGCGATCTGTGCGGTGACCACGTCCAGCAGCGCCCGGTCCTGGTCGGCCTCCGGCAGTCCGGCCAGCCGCTCCCGCAGGGTGTCGCCCGTTCCGGCCCCGGCCGCCGCCGCGGTGCGCCTGCGGAACGGCACCAGGCCGTGCAGCGCGGGCGGGAAATCGCCGGTGACGGCGAGGACGTTGATGTCGAGGCGCACCGGTACGACCAGGGGCGCGCCGGAGCGGACGGCGCCGTCGAACATCCGCATGCCCTGCTCGGGGGTCTGCGCCACGATGCCCTTGCGGGCCATGCGCCGCAGGTCGTTCTCGCCGAGTCCGCCCGCCATGCCGCCGTCCTGCACCCACAGGCCCCAGGCGAGCGAGAGGCAGGGCAGGCCGAGGCCGCGGCGGTGTTCGGCGAGGGCGTCGAGGAAGGCGTTGGCGGCCACGTAGTTCGCCTGTCCGGGCGCCTCGAAGACGCTGCACGCGGCGGAGAAGAGGATGAACGCGGAGAGGTCGAGGTCGCGGGTCAGCTCGTGCAGGTTCCACGCCGCGTCCACCTTCGGCCGCAGCACCTTGTCCATCCGCGCGGGGTCCAGCGAGGCGAGGACGCCGTCGTCCAGGACGCCCGCCGTGTGGACGACGCCGGTCAGCGGGGCGTCCTCGGGAATCGCGGCGAGCAGGGAGGCGAGCGCCTCCCGGTCGGCGGCGTCGCACGCGGCGACGGTCACCTCGGCGCCGAGCGCGGTGAGTTCGTCGCGCAGCTCGGCGGCGCCCTCGGCGTCCATGCCGCGCCTGCTGGTGAGCAGCAGGTGCCGGACGCCGAGGTCGGCCACGAGGTGGCGGGCGGTGAGGGCGCCCAGGCTGCCGGTGCCGCCGGTGACGAGGACCGTGCCGTCCCCGTCCCACACCGGGCCCGGCTCGCGCTCCGGGGCGGGCAGGGTCGCGAGGCGGGGCGCCCAGAGCCGGCCCGCGCGGACGGCCAGTTCCGGTTCACCGGCGTCCACGGCGCCGGGCAGCGCGTCCAGGGAACGGGGGTCGTCGTCGAGGTCCACCAGGAGGAACCGGTCGGGGCTCTCCGACTGCGCGGAGTGCACCAGGCCCCAGACGGGTGCCGCCGTCAGTGCGACGGGCTCCTCCGCGACCGAGACCGCGCCGCGCGTGAGGACGACGAGCCGGGTCCCGGCGAACCGCTCCTCGGCCAGCCACCACTGGAGCCGGGCCAGGAGCCGATGGGTGGTCTCCCGTACGGCGTCGGGCACGGCCGGGGACTCCACCGGCAGCACCGGCAGGACGACGGTGTCCGGTACGGGCGCCGCCGTGTCGTCCGGGTCGAGCACGGAGGCGCCCAGCGCCGCCGCGAGGGCCGGGTCGTCGCCGAGCACCGCCCAGTGGCCGCCGGGCCGTTCGGTGCCGGGCAGGGAGGTCGCGGGCGGCACGGACGGGGCGGTGACCGCCGTCCAGTCCAGCCGGTAGAGCGAGTCCGCGGTGTGCGGCGCACCGGTGGCCAGCTCGTCGGGGGCCACTGCGCGGCGGGCGACCCGGTCCACGGACGCGACCAGCGCGTTGTCCGTGTCGGCCGCGAGGACGGCGAAACCGCCGTCGCCGGTCGGGGAGATCTTGACGCGCAGCGTGGCTGCGCCCTCGGCGTGCAGCCGGAAGCCGGTCCAGGAGGCGGGCAGTCGCGGGCCGTCCCCGCCGTCGCCGGTCACCGTCGCCGTCGCGTTCCCGGGCTCGGTGCCGCCACCGGCTCCGACCCCGGTTCCGGCCCCGCGCTCGGGTTCGGCGAGTCCCAGCGTCTGGAGCACGGCGTCCAGGAGGGCGGGGTGCAGCCCGTAGCCGCTGTCCTGGGCGGCCGGTTCGTCGGGGAGCGTGACCTCGGCGTAGAGGTCGTCGCCCCGCCGCCAGACGGCCCGTACGCCCTGGAAGGCGGGCCCGTAGCCGTATCCGGCGCCCGCCAGCTCGTCGTAGAACCCCTCGGCGCGCAGCGGCGTGGCGGCGGCCGGGGGCCAGGAGGTCTCGGGGAAGGCGGGTGCGGGCGCGGGGCCTTCCGGGGCGAGGACGCCGGTGGCGTGCCGGGTCCAGGGGGCGGTGTCCTCGGCGTCCTCGGGCTTCGCGAACAGTTCGAGTTCCCGCCGCCCGTTCTCGTCCGGCGCCCCCACGGTGAGCTGGATCCGCACCGCGCCCCGGTCGGGCAGGGTCAGCGGGCCGAGCGGCGTCAGCTCCTCGACGAGCGCGCAGCCCGTCAGGTCACCGGCCTGTACGGCCAGCTCGACGAGGGCGGAGCCGGGCAGTACGGCGGTGCCCAGGACGACGTGGTCGGCCAGCCAGGGGTGGGTGGCCAGGGAGAGGCGGCCGGTCAGCGCGAAGCCGTCGGTGCCGGGCAGCGGCAGCACCGCGCCGAGCAGCGGGTGGTCCCCCGCGCGGAGCCCGGCGGAGGTGACGTCCGCGTCCCCGGCGGCGCCCTCCAGCCAGTAGCGGCGGCGCTGGAAGGCGTAGGTCGGCAGCTCCACCCGGCGCCCGCCGGGCAGCAGCGCGGCGCAGTCCACGCGGACGCCCCGGGTCCA
The DNA here is from genome assembly GCF_039530985.1 of Streptomyces albiaxialis. Taxonomy (NCBI): domain Bacteria; kingdom Bacillati; phylum Actinomycetota; class Actinomycetes; order Kitasatosporales; family Streptomycetaceae; genus Streptomyces; species Streptomyces albiaxialis. The sequence continues at coordinate 57,338 of NZ_BAAAPE010000019.1, read as the reverse complement.
CAGCCCGGTCAGCGCCCTGACCATCGCCTCAGGTTCGGCGAGCGGTGCCCGCAGGCCGGGCTGGAAGTCGACGGTGTCGTCGTCGGGCAGGCAGTCGCGTCCCATGGCGGAGAGCACGCCGCCGGGGCCGAGTTCGAGGAACGTGGTGACGCCGTCGGCGTGAGCGGCCCGTACGCCGTCGTGGAACCGTACGGCCTCGCGGACGTGCCGTACCCAGTAGGCGGGGTCGCACAGCTCCTCGGGCTCGGCGATGCGGCCCGTGACGTTCGAGACGAGAGGCAACCGCGGCTCGGCGTAGGTGAGTTGCTCGGCCACCTCGCGGAACTCGGCCAGCATCGGCTCCATCAGCGGCGAGTGGAAGGCGTGGCTGACGCGCAGCCCCTTCACCTTCCGGCCGCGGGCCTCCAGCTCGGCGGTGACCTCACGGACCGCCGCCGAGGCGCCGGAGATCACGACCGAGGCGGGCCCGTTCACGGCCGCGAGGCCGAGCTCCTCGCGGCCCTCCAGGAGCGCGCGCACCTCGTCCTCCGGGGCCGCGGCCGACACCATCACGCCGCCCCCGGGCAGGGCCTGCATCAGCCGCCCGCGCGCCGCGACAAGCTTCGCCGCGTCGGCGAGCGACCATACGCCCGCGAGGTGCGCGGCGGTGACCTCGCCGATGGAGTGGCCCAGCAGGACGTCCGGGGCCACGCCGTACGACTCGGCGAGCCGGAAGAGCGCGACCTCCAGCGCGAAGAGCGCGGCCTGCGCGTACTCGGTCCGGTGCAGCTCTTCGGGGTCGCCGCCCGGCGCGGGCCAGGCCACCTCGGTCAGCGGCCGGGGCAGCAGCCCGTCGAACTCGGCGCACACCTCGTCCCAGGCGCGCGCGAACACCGGGTACGCCGCGTGGAGTTCGCGGCCCATGCCGGGCCGCTGGGCGCCCTGTCCGGTGAAGAGGACCGCGAGACGTCCCTCGCTCACGGCACGCGCGCCGCCGGTGTCCTCGGCCAGCGCCCGGACGGCGGCGAGCAGTTCCGCGCGGCCGGTGCCGGTGACCGCCGCGCGGTAGTCCAGGGCGGCCCGGGTGGTGACGAGCGAGTGGCCGACGTCGACGGGGTCCAGGTCCGGGCGGGCCTCCACATGGGAGGCCAGCCGTCCGGCCTGCGCGGCGAGCGCCTCGCGGGAACGCGCGGACAGCACCCACGGGACGGGCCCGCCGGCCGGTGTGACGGCGCCGAGGGCCTCCCCGGTCTCCGCGCCCCGGACGCCGGCCGATTCCGCGTCCGGCCCCGCGCCCTGCTCCAGCTCCGTGGGCTCCTGACCCGGCTCCAGCTCCGTGGGCTCCTGCTCCGATTCCGTTGCCGTCGCGGGCGCCTGTTCCAGTACGACGTGCGCGTTGGTGCCGCTGATCCCGAAGGAGGACACGCCTGCCCGGCGGGGGCGGCCGGAGTCCGGCCACTCGCGGGCCTCGGTGAGCAGCTCCACCCGGCCCGCCGACCAGTCGACGTGCGGTGAGGGCTCGTCCACGTGCAGGGTCTGCGGCAGCACCCCGTGCCGCATGGCGAGGACCATCTTCATCACGCCCGCCACGCCCGCGGCGGCCTGCGTGTGCCCGAGGTTCGACTTGACCGAGCCCAGCAGGAGCGGCTGGTCCTCCTGCCGCTCCTGCCCGTACGTGGCCAGCAGCGCCTGTGCCTCGATCGGGTCGCCCAGGGTGGTGCCGGTGCCGTGGGCCTCGACGGCGTCCACGTCGCCGGTGGACAGCCCGGCGTTGTTCAGGGCCTGCCGGATGACCCGCTGCTGGGAGGGGCCGTTCGGCGCGGTGAGCCCGCTGCTCGCGCCGTCCTGGTTGACGGCGGAGCCCCGTACGACGGCGAGGACGGGGTGCCCGTTGCGCCGGGCGTCGGAGAGCCGTTCGACGAGCAGCACGCCCGCGCCCTCGCCCCAGCCGGTGCCGTCGGCCGCCGCCGCGAAGGACTTGCAGCGGCCGTCCGCCGCCAGACCGCGCTGCCGGGAGAAGTCGATGAAGGTGTCCGGGGTGAACATCACGGTCACGCCGCCGGCCAGCGCCATGCTGCACTCGCCCGCGCGCAGGGCCTGGATCGCCCAGTGCAGCGCCACCAGGGAGGAGGAGCAGGCGGTGTCGACCGTCACGGCCTGGCCCTCCAGGCCGAAGAGGTACGCCACGCGGCCGGAGACCACGCTGGAGTCGGTGCCGTTGCCCTGGAAGGCCGCGACGTCCTCGGTGACGCCCGCGACGCCGGTGCCGTAGTCGTGGTACATCACGCCGGTGAAGACGCCGGTCCTGCTGCCCCGCAGCGAGGTCGGGTCGATCCCGGCGCGTTCGCAGGCCTCCCAGGAGACCTCCAGCAGCAGCCGCTGCTGCGGGTCCATCGCCACGGCCTCGTGCGGGGAGATGCCGAAGAACCCGGGGTCGAACGCGGCGGCCTCGTGGAGGAAGCCGCCCTCCCGGGTGTACGAGGTGCCGGTGTGCTCGGGATCGGGGTGGTAGAGCGCGTCGAGGTCCCAGCCGCGGTCGACGGGGAATCCGGAGACGCAGTCGGTCCCGGTGGACACCGCGTCCCACAGCTCCTCGGGCGAGGACACGCCGCCGGGATAGCGGCACGCCATTCCCACGATGGCGATGGGCTCGGATTCTCTCCGCTCGGTCTCGGTGAGCCGGGCCCGTGTCTCCCGCAGCTCTGCCGTTGTCCGCTTGAGGTAGTCGAGCAGCTTTCCCTCGTTGTTCGCCACCGTATTCCACTCCACTGGATCGGTCGGAGGACCTTTACGCGCTGACACCGAAAAACACCGAACGCCAAGAGACCTCTACGGCGCGCACGGCGCCACGCTACGAAGTCGCCTGCGGGTACTCCAACCCCTAGCCCTCCCCTAATGGATCTCGCGAAACTCTGGGGTGAGCGCGGATGGGTGACGTGCGTCGGAGCGGGCCCCAGCGGCCGCATTCTCCTGCGGCGGGCAGAATAGGGGCGGGATCCGCGCGCCAGGTACCCCTATCCGGCTCCGTCGAACCCCCTAATTTTGCGCCATGCTCCGGCCGCCGACGGGGCCCCGCAGCCGGTCGTGTCGGTGACAGGCGAGGAACCGAGCGGATAGACTCGACGGCGCTCGGACCGTTCTCCGTAAGGGAGTTGGCGACAACAGCGCGAGACATGGGGGGATTCCTGTGCTCAGGAGGGCGGCTGTCGGCGGCCTGGCATTGACCCTGGTTCTGCTGACCGCGGGCTGCGAGGAAGAGAAGCAGAAGGATTCCGGGAAGGCGTCCGAAGTCACGGACAAGGCGGCGGCCTGTGTGAAGGCGCTCAGAATCATCGATCTGGTGCCGGACCCGAAGCGGCCGGAGGATTACGAGAAAAAGGGCAAGGAATTGCTCGATCTCGCGAAGAGCGTGCGCGACCGCGAGGTCGAGAAGGCCATCCGCCAGGTCGCCCATCAGTACGGAATGGCGCAGGTGGAGGCCGCGCAGGATTTCGGCCGCGTGGCGGTGTGGGTGAAGAGGACCGTCACCAACACCAAGGCGCTGAAAAAGGTGTGCACTTGATCATGACGCAGACTCAGGCACGGACCGCCGTGGTCTTTCCCGGAATGGGCCGGTTCGACTTCGCGGGCGCGGGCCGTTTTCTGGTCCTCGATCCGTATGCGCGCGCCCGGCTCGCGAGCGCCGACGAGGTGCTGGGCTTCTCCGTCCTGGAGCGGTTCCACGACGAGGGCGCCGACTACTCGGAATACGCCCAACTGGCCTTTCTGGTCTCCTCGCTCGCCGCGGCCGACCGGGCCGAGGACCGCTGGGGCATGCGGCCCGACGTGTGCGCCGGGGTCAGCTTCGGCCAGAAGGCGGCGGCGGCGTACACGGGCGCGCTCGACTTCCCCGACGTCGTGCGGATGACGGCGGAGCTGGCGCGCTGCGAGAAGGAGTTCTTCGCCACCGAGCACACGGACGTGGTGACCCATGCCGTCTACCGCGTCCCGGACGAGGAGTTCCGCGCCCTGCTGGAGACCATGCGGGCGCGGGGCGAGTGGTTCGAGGTCTCGGGCGAGCTGGACCGCGGCTTCTTCATGGTCTCGCTGCCCGAGCCCCGGCTCGACGCGTTCGTCCGGGCGGTGCGGGACCTGGGCGGGTACTCGATGTACACCATGCGGCCGCCGGTGCACGCCGCCGCGTTCGGCGCGCTGCGCCGCAGGGCGGAGGCCGAGGTGTTCGCGAGGTACCGGATCGGGGCGCCCCGGCTGCCGGTGGTCTCGGACGCCGACGGCTCGGTGGTGGAGACTGCCGAGGCCATGCGGACGATGCTGCTGGACACCTTCGACCGGGCGATCCGCTGGCCGGACATGGTCGCGTCGATGGTGGAGCTGGGCGTGGGCACGCTCTGCGTGACCGGCGCCGACGACATGTTCCACCGGCTCAACTGCACGGTCCGCAACTTCGACGTCCTGGCCGTCAATCCGAAGAACGCCCTGCGCCCGAAGCCCCCGGCGGTCCGCGTCCGCGCCGCCGCCTGACACCCGACGCGCGAGGTCCGACGCGCGACGTCCGACGCTCAGCCCCCGTACAGCTCCGGGCGGCGGTCCGCGAGGTACGTCGTGGTGCGGCGGGCGGAGGCCAGCGCGGCGGGGTCCACGTCGCCGAACAGCAGCTCGTCCCCGCCGTCGTCCGGCGCCGCGCCGCCGAGGCTCTCGGCGGTGCCGTCGGGGGCGGCGATCGTGGTCCGGCCGCAGAAGCGCAGGCCGCCGTGGTCACCGGTCCAGTTGGCGTACGCCACGTAGAGCTGGCTCTCGAAGGCCCGGGTGGGCACGAGCGTACGGGCGACGAAGTCCCAGGGCGTCATGAGCCCGGTGGGCACCAGCAGCAGGTCGGTGCCCGCGAGCGCGTGGGCGCGCACGGTCTCGGGGAACTCGACGTCGTAGCAGATCATCAGGCCCACCGTCAGGCCGCCCAGGGGCGCCTGCACCACTCCCGTGCCGCCGGGGGTGAACAGGGCGTGCTCGGCACGGCCGTAGAGGTGCGCCTTGCGGTAGACGGCGAGCTGCCGCCCGTCCCGGTCCACGAGCCGTACGGAGTTGTAGAGGTGGCGGCCGTCCCGTTCGGGCCAGCCGTGCGCCATCGCGATCCCGGTCTCCCGCGCGATCCGGGAGACGGCGGCGCACCACGGTCCGTCCGCTGTGCCGGCCGCCTGGGCGAGGGCGGGCACCTGCAGCGGATAGCCGCCGAGGGTCATCTCGGGGGCGAGGAGCAGCTCGGCGCCCTCGCCCGCCGCCTTCTCGGCGGCGCCCCGCAGCCTGTCGAGGGTGCGGGCGACGTCCGTCGAGCCGCAGCGGGTCTGCAGGCAGGCGATCCTCACCGCGTACGGCCGCGGTCCTGCGCGAGCTGCTCCAGCCGCCGCTTGTCGGGCTTGCCGTTGCGGTTGAGCGGGAACTGGTCGAGCACCACGACCCGGTCGGGGTGCTCGTAGGACGCCAGCAGGCCGCTGAGCCGCTCGCGCCAGTACGTCTCGTCGCGGCTCTGGTCGTCCTCCACGAAGAAGACGAGCTGGCTGCCGCGCCGTTCGTCGGGCAGGGCGACGATCCGCACGGAGCAGCCCTTGGCCGCCAGGCCGCGCTCGGTCAGTTCGGGGTAGAGGGTGTAACCCATGCGGTGCACCGCGTACTTGCGGCCGAGGACGAAGAGGTTGCCGTGGGCGTCGAGGCGGCCGAGGTCGCCGGTGCGCTGCCAGCCGCGGGGGGCGGGCTCCAGGGTGCCGTCCTCGGCCAGGTACCCCTCCAGCGCGTCGGGGGTGTCGACCTCCAGCTCGCCGTGCTCGCCCGCGGGGACCTCGCGGCCCGAGTCGTCGACGACGCGTATCCGTATCCCGTCCATGGCCTGTCCGCACGCCACCGGGTTGTCCGTGGTCGCGAAGGCGATGTTCCCCAGCTCCGTGCTGCCGTAGCTGTCGAGCAGCGGGCGTCCGAACTCGGCCCGGTACTGGTCGACCAGCGGGTCGTCGAGCGGCGCCGCGCCGACGCAGAACATCCGGGCCCGGTCCAGTCCGGGGCGCAGGCTCGGCTTGCGCGCGGCGAGGTTGAGCATGCTGCGGTAGCTGGAGGGCGCGGCGTCGATGACGGTGACGCCCGACTCCTGGGCCATCGTCAGCGCCCGGTCCAGGCGCCGGTACGGGGCGATCACCAGCGAGCAGCGCTTCAGCCAGGCGATCAGCACCATGGACAGGCCGTACTGGTGGGCGAAGGGCAGGAGGGGCAGGAGGACGTCGTCCTCGCGGTGGCCGACCTGCGCGGCGTTCCGTTCGAGGTTCTTGAGGAATTTGCGGCCCGACTTGACGACGCCCTTGGGCGTGCCGGTCGAGCCGGAGGTCCACATGATCAGGCCGTCGGGCAGCTCGTTCCAGGCCTCGACGGTCAGCCGCTCGTCGGCGACCTGCCGCCCCGCGGCGGACACGAGCAGCTCGTACAGGTGCACGGATTCCTGGTTGCTGTCGAGGGGCGCGTCCTCGTCGCGCAGGACGAGCTTCGCGCCGGTGCGCAGGATGATCTGCCGGGTGGGCTCCGCGTGTTCCTGCTGGTCGACGAGGACGATCGAGGCGCCGAGGTGCATCAGGCCGAGCAGCGTGGCCACCCAGGCGGGCGAGTTGCCGGCCTTGAGCATGACCCGGTCCCCGAGTCCGACGCCCCGCTCGCCGAGGGCCTGTGCGATCCGGAGGGCGTCGTGCTCGAATTCGGGCAGGGTCCGCACCGCGTCAGGGGCAAAGATCTTCGCGTTCACTGGTCGCACGATTCCTTCCTCGTGGCCGGGCACGTGCCTCACCTACGGCGAGTCTGGAATCGTCGGCACGGGGGTGGGAACCCTTATCCGCACCCCTAGGGTCCCTTCATTCGAGGCTGGCGCTGTTCAGATAGGCGAGGACCGCGAGCACGCGGCGGTTCTTGTCGTTGGAGTTGGCCAGGCCGAGTTTGGTGAAGACGCTGGCGATGTGCTTGCTCACCGCGCCGTCGCTGATGTGCAGGCGCTGCGAGACCGCGGCGTTCGAGCAGCCCTCGGCCATGAGCTTGAGGACCTCCCGTTCGCGCGCGGTCAGGGTGCCCAGCGGCTCCTGGTGGGCCTTGTTCTCGACCAGCTTGGAGATGACCTCCGGGTCCATGACGGTGCCGCCCTCGGAGACCCGGCGCAGCGCGTCCACGAACTGCGCGGCATTGAACACCCGGTCCTTCAGCAGGTATCCGATGGAGCCGGAGCCGTCGGCGAGGAGTTCGCGCGCGTAGAGCGTCTCGACGTGCTGGGAGAGCACCAGGACGGGCAGTCCGGGGTTCTGCCTGCGGGCCTCGTGCGCCGCCTGCAGGCCCTCGTCGGTGAACGTGGGCGGCAGCCGTACGTCCACGATCGCGAGATCGGGCCGGTGCTCCCGCACGGCCGTGAGCAGCTCGGGGCTGGTCTCGACGGCGGCGACCACCTCGAAGCCGTGCGCGGTGAGCAGATGGGTCAGGCCTTCGCGCAGCAGGTAGAGGTCCTCTACGAGGACAACACGCACGGAATCTCCAGGGTGACTGTGGTGGGACCGCCGGGTGGACTGTCGACGGCGAGCGTTCCGTCGAATGTAGCGAGCCGCCGCTGGACGCCGCGCAGGCCGCTGCCCTTCGCGGGGTCGGCTCCACCGGCCCCGTCGTCGGTGACGGCGATGCGCAGCCGCTGGGCGGCGTAGCGCACGTCGATGCGCACGCGGGCGGCGTCGGCGTGCTTGGAGACGTTGGTGAGCAGTTCGGAGACGGCGAAGTAGGCCGCCGCCTCGATGGGCCGTTCGGGGCGGCCGGGCAGGTCGATCCGCAGCCCCACGGTGTGCGGCGCGTCCAGCGCGAGGCCGCGGATGGCGTCGGCGATGCCGCGTTCGGCGAGCACCGGCGGGTTGATGCCGCGGATGAGGTGGCGCAGGTCGAGGAGCGCCTTGGCGGAGGCCTCCCTGGCGGAGCCGACCATGGACTTGGCGGCGTCGGGGTCCTGGTCGATGAGCGCCTCGATGGCGCCGAGCTTCATGCCCATGGCCACCCACTGCGCCTGCGCGCCGTCGTGCAGGTCCCGCTCGATCCGGCGCAGCTCCGAGGACATGGTCTCCCACGCCTCCATGCGGGTCTCGGTGAGCTGGTCCACCCGTCGCCCGAGGAGGGCGGAGCGGCTGGGCCCGAGGAGGTACCAGCTCCACAGGCCGTGCAGCCGCAGCAGCGGGACGGCGAGGAGGCCCCCGGCCAGGGTGCCCGCCACGCCGATCAGGGGCGCGGCGGCGAACGGGACGTGGTCGAGGAAGCCGTGGGCGAACAGCGGCAGGCCGTCGAACGTCCGGAAGTCCACGAAGAGCTGGAGCAGCGACGCCCACGCCCAGGACCAGATCAGCCCGAAGAAGCTGTACGCGGTGACCGCCACGGGGACCGCGGCGAGCAGCACGGCGACGAGGGGGTCGAGCAGCAGCCAGAGCAGGTCGCGCCAGGTTGCCAGGTCGCGGGCGTTCTGCCGGAAGCGGAGGGCCCGCAGCGCCATCTCCGGGGTGCGGTAGAGGGTGCGGCCGATCTGGTACGTCCCGTCGGGCCGGGGCGGCGGCAGGGCCGGTTCCGGCAGATAGGGCCGGTCGATGCGGATGCCGGTCCACTCCTGGATCTGGTGCCGGCGCCACGAGGTGAGCTGCCGTCCGGCGACGACCACGGTCGGCCAGGCCCAGAGGAGGACCGGCACCATGGCCAGCAGGTGCATGAGCGCGGCGGCGAGTTCGGCGACGGCGAGTCCGGCGGTCAGGGCGAGCCGCCAGGCGGCGAGCCCGCCGCGGCCGAACCAGGTCAGCACGCGCCGCGCCCCGGAGTCGGCGGCGGGGGCGAGCAGTTGGCAGGTCCAGCGGCCGTGGAGGTGGAGCAGCAGCGGCCCGAAGCCGAATCCGGCCAGCCCGGTCGCGGCGGCGACGGGGCCGGTGACCGCGGCGTGCCCCGGCCAGTACCAGGGGAAAGCGGCTCCCGCCACGACCAGCGCGAGCGGCAGCAGCGCGGTGGCGCTGCCGACGACGGGGTTGATCAGCAGCCACAGGATGTCGCGGGAGGTGGCCGGATCCTTGACGAGCCAGTCCCAGCGGCGTTCGTAGGAGAGCTTCTTGGGGGTGCTGTAGAGCCGGTTCTTGTGGCGGTACCAGCCGTCGTGCTCGGGTTCGGGCGGGGGCGGCGGCGGGCGGTAGGGCACCGGGACGTCCACGCCGCACCACCGGCTCGCGAGGCGGCGGTAGGCGTTGAGCGGGCCCCGGTACCACTGGGCGAGCGGCTGGATGCCGAAGAGCGCGCCGAGGACGACGGCGGCCAGCATCGGGCCGGCGAGGAGTCCCGTCCCGAACAGCACGAGGCCGCGCAGCGGCGCCCAGAGGTGCCGTTCGAACATCGCTCTCCCCGTGCCGTCCTCGTGCCCCCGGCGGGAGCGTGCGTCGCATGCCACGATACCGACAGAAGGCGTTCACCACTGCCTCTCATTTGGACATCAACGGTCGCCCGGTTTTACCCGTTTCGCAGTTTGTTCTCTGTTCACCCACTGGATTCGCGTGCGGCGCCGCCCTATTCGGGAATGAGTTATCGGTGGGCGGGGGTATAGATAGCTCCACCTGTCGTGTGGCCGTAGCGTGATTCACGTAATCGAGGCCCACGGCATATTTTCTCGGCAGGACTCGCCAGGAGGTATTCGATGCGGTCATCTTGCGGCGCGCCCGACACGGCGGCGCGGGTCTACGGGGTCGGGGTCTGCGCCGGTCACCGTGTGGTGCACGACCCCCTGACCGGGATGACCCACCACCGGGACCGGCTGGTCACGCTGGGGCGCACGGTGCTGCGGCCGAGCGAGGTCGCCGCGCACCCGGTCGCCGACCCCGCCGCGTTAGGCGGCTCGTGGCCCTTATTAGGGGTGCGCTGGTCCCCCGTCGTCCGGCGCCGTCCGTCCCCGGCCTGCCCCGTGAACTCCGTGCACCGCCGTACGGCCAGGGCGCTGGCCTGCGCGGGCCTGCTGGCCGTGGATCTGTACGAGGTGGAGCCGCTGCCCACCTCCGATCTCACCGACATCGCCGACCATCTGACCGACGACGGCTGCACGGTCACCCTCACCACCGAGCGCTGCCCTCCCGAGCGCCACGCGGCGGCCCTGGCCGACTGCGTCGACGCGCTGCGCATCTGCGTGGACTCGGAGGTCTCCCGCCGCCCCGGCCGGGGTCCCGCCGAGTGGGAGCGCCGCTTCAGATCCCTGGCCGAGGGCACGCGCGCCACGAGCGCCGCCGGACTTCCCACCCAGCTCTACACCCGCGTCATCCCGCCCCCGCCGGGGAACTCGGCGACGCGCTGGCTGATCGAGCTGGCCACGGCCGTGGGCGCGCACGGCGTGACGTTCGCCCGGCCCCACGGCGCGGGCCCCGCGGCCGTGCCGGACCTGGACTCCTGGGGCACCGGCGCGCCGCCGTCCTGCGGCACCCTCAAGCCGCTGGACGTCCCGCTCGGTACCAGCGTGTGCGCCCCGGCCCCGACGGCCGCGCGGACCGCGGGGGCGCCCGTGCCGCCGCGCGGCGCCGCCCCCCGGGTCACACCGGAGAGCTGACGGCGGCGGCGCACGGGCGTACGGGCGTACGGGCGTACAGACATGCGGACATGCGGGCGTACGACCGCACGGCACGAGCGGCGCGGCACGACCGTACGACCGGCGGGGCCGCGTGCCGGTCAGGCGATGTCGGCGATGTCCGCGCTGTCGACGGGGAGGCCCACCGGCAGGTCGGCGCGCCGCTTGATGTTCAGCTTCCGGTACACCCTGGTCAGGTGCTGTTCCACGGTGCTCACCGTGATGTAGAGCTTCCGGCCGATCTCGCGGTTCGTCCGCCCCAGCGCGGCGAGCGCGGCCACCCGGCGCTCGGCCTCGCTCAGTTCGGCCACACCCTCGGTGTCCTCCCACTCGCTCGGGGCCGCCTCACCGGCCAGCGGCTCCTTCCCGGCCAGGAGCTGGTTGGACAGCTCCTCGGCGTGGCAGGTCTTCGCGAGTTGCAGCGCCCGCCTGCGGATGAGCTGGGCACGGTCGAGCTTGCCGAGGATCTGCCAGACCTGGCCCAGCTCGACGAACGCCCTCGCGAGCTGGTAGCGGTCACCTCCGGCCTGGAGCAGATCGACCGTCTCGCCGAGCAGGGTCAGCCGTTCCTTGAGGTCGCTGACCGAGGCGAGGACGCCGAGCGAGATGCCGCGCAGCCGGGGCAGGTCGGGCCCGACCGAGGCGAGCTGCTCCTTGACGAGATCCCTGGCCCGGTCGGTCAGGCCGACACGGACGAGTGCCTGGGCGAGGTCGCCGCGCCAGGGCAGGGTCACATCGTGGCCGAGGTCCCACTTCACCACGGACTCGCCCACCGCCTCGAAGTCCTCCAGCGCGGCGTGCGGCCGGTCGGTGGCGAGGAGGAAGTGCCCGCGTGCCGTGCGGTACTGGAGCCCGAAGCGGGTCTCCATCATGGCCTGCGGCACCATCTGGTCGAGCAGCTCCGTGGCCTTGTCGAAGTGGCCGCGTGCCGTCGCGGCCTCCACCGCGTGCGAGAGCGGCGAGCCGATCGCCACGCCCCAGCTCCGCGCGGAGAGCGCCGTCAGGGCCCAGCGGGCGTCCCGTTCGGCGTCGGCGAGGTCGCCGAGCCGGAGGCGGACCGCGGCGCGGGTGTCCAGCACCACCGCGCGCCACGCGGCGGTGTGCTGGTCCTCGGCCTTCTGCAGCAGCTCGTTGCACCAGTGCAGCGCCCGTTCGAACCGCTCGGCGGCGAGGAGTTCGTGCAGCGCGGCGAGCACGGACGCCAGCGGCGTCTCCCTGACCCGGGCCCACTGCAGCACCCGCTCGGCGCCGTCCAGCTCCGGCGGGGCCCCGGCGTCGGACGCCGTGTCCGCCGTCCTCGGGGTACGCACGGCGGCCGGGGCCCGCACCGGGGCCGGTGCCGGGTGCGCGGCCTTCGCGGCGTCCGCGGTCCTCACGGCGTCCCCGGCGTCCGCGGTATCCCCGGCGTCCCCGGCGTCCGCGGTGCCCGCGGACGCGGCGTGCCGCTCGGCCCGGGCGAACAGCGGCGGGTACCAGCGGGAGAACCAGTGCCGGGTCAGGTCCCGTTCGGCCGTGTCCCGGCCGCCGTCCTCCGCGGACGGGGTGGTGACGCGGGCCAGCGCGCGTTCCGCGTCCTCGAACTGGCCGTGCCATGCCAGCGAACGGACGAGCCGCAGCGCCTCCCGCTCACTGAGCAGCTCCTTCTCCAGGGCCGCGCGCAGCGGCGCGTGGTGGCGGCTCGCGGCGGCCGGGCTGATCGTCCACTGCACCCAGAAGAGCTGGGCGGTGAGCATGGCGCGCTTGTGCTCGTCGTCGCAGGAGCGGCTGGCGAACTCCAGGTACTGGACGGCCTCCGCCGCCCTGCCGAGCGCCAGCGCCTGCTCCGCGTGGGCCATCGCCTCGTCGGCCGCGGCGTGCAGCACCCGTGCCGCCCAGGGCTCGTCGGCCTGCCCGGCGGCCAGGAGGTGGCCCACGACATCGGAGGGCGCCGCCCCGTCACGGTGGAGCAGTTCGGCGGCGCGGCGGCTGAGCGCGGAGCGCGATTCGGGCGTGAGTTCGTCCAGGATCGCGGACCGTGTGCCGTGGTAGCGGAACTGGGCGACGGTGGTCAGGCCCGCCATCTCCAGCGCCTCCAGCGCGCCGAACACCACCGGCGGGCTGACGTCCAGGAACTCGGCCAGCAGCGCGGGGGCCGCGAACTCGCCGAGCACCGCGACGGCCCGGGCCGTCCGCAGCAGCAGCGGTCCCCCGCGGTGCAGGATCGCCAGCACGGCACGGGTGAACGCCTGCCCGGCGACGGGCTCCGCAGTCGGTACGGGCGGCGGGTCCTGGCCCAGCGCGAGGCTGTCCTCGATCAGGGCCTGGACGAGCAGGGGGTTGCCGCCGGTGAGCGCGTAGCTGCCGGGCGCCTGGCGGAGGGCCGCCGAGGAGTCCAGGCGCTGCGCGAGGAGCTGTCCGACCCCCTCCGGGGACAGCGGGGACACCGTCAACTGCCGGGAGTAGGGCTGCCTGAGTACCTCGGCGACCAGCTCGGACGGCGGCTCGTGGCCCTGGCAGAGCACCAGCAGCGCCCGCGCCGTCCCGATGCGGTTCTGGAGATAGGTCAGCACCTGGGTCGAGGCGGGGTCGGCGAACTGGTGATCGTCCACGGTGATCACCAACGGACCCCGGCTGCTGAGGTCGAGGAGGCCGACGCACAGATCGTGCGCGGCCCGGCTCGCGGACTGCGCGGTGGGCGTCTCGTCCGCCACCTGGGGCGTGGCCAGGCTCGCCAGGTGCGTCAGCGCCGTGGTGGCTCCCGGCTCGACGGCCGCGCCGCGGAAGAACTGCTCGATCACACCGAAGCGGAGCGACTGCTCACTGGGCGCACCCGAGGCCCGCAGCAGAGTGGCGCCGGATGCCACCGCGTGCTCCTCGAACGCCCTGAGCAGTGCCGTCTTGCCGCTGGCTATTCCTCCTCGTATCACGGCCACCTTGCCGCGCCCCTTGGCGCTTTCGCGCAGTACGGAGCGCAACTCCCAAATGGCCGCGTCTCGTTCCACTAACCCCATGCAGCTCTGCCTCCCCGTTGAAGCCCCGGGCGCATTTCTTCTGCCCGTGGCAATGCGTTGCCCTGATGAAATGTGCTCGGTCGACGTGCGTCACGTGCAGCGCTGAGCGGCGCGCGCAGCGTGAGGAATCAGAAGACCGCGATATGCGGACAACCGAAATCTGACTGCCGAGTGAAATCCGGCGCACAGTGTGCGGCCGAATTGACAAGAATTTTCCGGGAGTTAATACCGCGCGGCCGGGGTCATGCGGACCGCGGCACCCGCACCGGAATCGCGCCGGCGCGCGGAGAGGCGCGGTGGACTCGGGCGACACGCCAGGTCCCAGGAATCACGCAAGGGCATCGACTTGAAGGCAACCGAAACGTGATCTGAACGCACCCCATCCTCCAGGGAAGACTTATTGCTAGATCTCGGCGGTGCAGTTGCGAATTGTGAGGCAGTCGCCTCAGTCCTGCGCAGGTGCGGCCACCGGGACGGCGGCGCACTTCTGCAGTGTAGGACGACAAGGACGTTCGTTCAGTGAACTGTTGAGGTCTGGCCGCAAAACAGAGCCCCCTTCGCTAACTGTGCAGCCGCGAGCACGCATCGCGACAAGGGGGAGAACAAGACCCGTCGGCTCCCCCGTCGCCGCCTTCTCCACCGTCAGAGGACATCCGGGGAGCAGAGAAGTCGACTCTCTCCCCAACTTCCTCACAGGTGTTGGAAGTTGGATCCTGACGCAGATCACCCGTGGCAGTCAATGACTCTTTCCGCCCGGTGCGTTGTTGACATTTCAGACACTCTGCAGGTAGGCCCGCATCCGCGGCCAAGTCGGGCCCGCTCCGTGACCCCGGTCACTCGCGCGCTTCCGACGACGGAGCCGGAGATTCCCTTCACCGCGGACCCGGCGGACGGCACGGGCCGGATGCCGCGACGCGCGGCGGAGGCGCTTCGGTCCGGCGCCCGGAAGCAGGGACGGGGATGCTCCGGGCGCCGGCCGGGCCGGGCTGGACGCACGGGGAGGCGCCAGCAGCTCCTTGACCAGGTGTCCGGCGTCGGGGAGAGCCGGTCGGTCGGGCGGAGTCCGGCGTGGTCAGCGCCGGGCATGGCAGGGGACGGCACGATCAAGGGCGGTCACCCGCGCTCTCGTGCCGTTCACCCTCCATTTTCCGGCCCGCGCCCGCGACCGGCAATCGAAGAATGCCGGGAGTCTCTGCCCGTTCGACGCCCGAATTCGATGCCGATAAACGCGACTAATCCAGACCTGTCGGACCAGAGTGACGTACTCCGCCGCCTGATTCCGCACGCTGCTTGTGGGTTTCCCGCCCGTCTGCCAGCCCGTCCGCCAGCAGGCGGTCGAGTGCCGCCCGGCCCGCGGGGCCCCATGCCGGCTTGCCGCCGGGGAGGCCCCGGTCGCCGTTCCGGCCCATGAGGAGGAGGAACAGCGCCTTGAGGGCGGCCAGTCCGCGGGCGCGCCGGACCGTCCCCTCGTCCGCCCGCGCGTACACGTCGAAGAAGCGGGACGCGGCGCCCGCCGGAAGGACGACCCACGCGGCCGCGAGGTCCCACGCCGGGTCACCGGCGAACATGTCGCCGAAGTCGATCACGCCCGAGAGCGTCCCGTCCGAGCCGACGAGGTTCGCGGGGTGCAGGTCGCCGTGCACCCACAGCGGCGGGCCCTCCCACTCGGGCGCCGCGACCGCGTCCTCCCACACCGCCCGGACGCCGTCGGCGACGTCATCCGCGAGTGCGCCGGGGACTACCGCATCGAAGAACTGGTCGAAGCCGTCCGTGCACTTCGCGGGGTGGCCGCCGCGGTCCCGGCTGACCGGCGCGTCGTGGGGCGCCTCCACGTGGAGCGCCCCGAGGAAGCCCGCCAGCACCTCCGCCGCGTGGTCGCCGCGGCTGAGGGGGGTGCGGTCCAGCGGCTCGCCGGGGACCCAGGTCATGACGGTCCAGGGCTTCGGGAAGCGCGCGGACGGTTCGCCGGTCCGTACGGGGCCGGGGACCGGAAGCGGCAGGCGCGGGGCCAGGACGGGCAGCCATCGGCGCTCCTTGAGCAGGAGTTCCGGGGCGCCGTCCGTACGCGGCATGCGCACGGCCAGCTCGTCCCCGAGGCGCCACATCTGATTGCCCCACCCGCCGTCCACCTCGCGGACGGCCAGTCCCGCGAGGTCCGGATGCTGCTCCCGCAGCAGGTCACGGACGAGGTCCGCGGTGATCTCGGGTTCGGTGTCTGTCATGCGCAGCCACCCTAGGGGGTGTTTGACACATGAGCGCGGGAGATGGAGCGGTGTCTGGTGCGTGCGATCGCAAGGCGCCGGAGCGCCCTCGTAGCGGAGCTACCAGGGCGATTCGGCAACGCCGCGAGCGTGCGTGCCGGACACCGCGACGCCGCGGGCATTGGTCAGACACCCCCTAGGGCTTCACTCCGCGGTACGGGCCGCGAGCTGGTCGGCGACGGTACGGGGCTCCCGGCCCAGGAGTTCGGCCAGCAGCGGGTCGGCCTCGGCGAAGCAGCCCCGGCGGGCCGCCTGGTACCAGGTGACGAGGAAGCGGGCCATCTGCTCCGGCACGCCGCTCGCGATCCGGTCGGCGACCCACTGTTCGTCGTCCACGACGACGCGCTCGACCAGGCGGCCGGTGAGGCCGGAGGCGATCCCGGCGATGTCGTCGAAGGTGACGGCGGCCGTCGCGGTGAGATTCACGGGGCCGTCGAAGGAACGGTCACCGGCGAGGAGGGCCGCGGTGCCCTCGGCGATGTCGTCACGGTGGGTGTACGGGACGGGGCCGTCCTCCGGCTGGGCGATCACGCCGGTCCGCTGCCACGGGCCGAGGACCTGGTCGAGCGGGCCGTAGGCGGCGTTGCGCAGCGCGGTCCAGGCGACACCGGATTCGCCGAGGACCGCCTCGGTGGCGAGGTGGATGTCCGACGGCCGGTACGGGTTGCCGGGGACGGCGCCGTGCTGGCTCGTGTAGAGGACCCGCCGGGCACCGGCCGCGACCGCGGCTTCGACGGCGTTGCGGTGCAGGGCGACCATGTCGGCGGCCGGGTCGTTGCCGGACACCACGAGGACCTGCTCGGCACCGGCGAACGAGTGACGCAGCGTGGCCGGGTCCTCGTAGGAGCCCTGCCGTACGCGCACGCCCCGGTCGGCGAGGTGCTGTGCCCTGGCGGTGTCGCGGACGCTGACGCCGATCCGCTCGGCGGGTACGCGCGTGAGGAGGTGCTCGACGGTGGCGCCGCCCAGCCCTCCGGTGGCACCGGTGACAACGATCATGTTCTTGCCCTCCGTAAATTGACTCACCTAGTCAGTTTCTCTTCCGCTTGCGACCGTAGGTAAGCTGACCCGAGGAGTCAAATTAGGGAAGAGACGGTGAGGACCATGCGCGCCGATGCCCGGCGCAATTCCGAGCAGATCCGCTCCGCCGCGATCGGCGCCTTCCAGGGGCAGGGCCTGACGGTGCCGCTGGAGAAGGTCGCCGAGGCGGCGGGGGTGAGCAAGGCCACGATCTTCAACCGGTTCGGCGGGCGGGTCGGCCTCATCGAGGCCGTCATCGAAGAGGTCGTGGCGAGCGAGCTGTTCGCCCTCATCGACCGCACGCGGACCCTCGACGACGACGGGCGGATCGCGTACTACCTCACCGCGATCCGCGACCTCCAGTACCGCCAGCCCGCCTTCAACGACGTCCTGTTGCAGACCTATCCGCACTCCGAGCAGCTCATGGAGATCTGCCGGGCCGGAAGCGCGGCGAACGAGGAGTTCGTCTCAGCGGCGCGGGCCTCCGGCGCCCTGCGGCCGGAGTTCACGGCGGACGACCTCCACGCCCTCGTCCTCGACAACGCCCTCGCCCTCAAGCACGGCGAGCGCCCTCCCCGGGACGACTACGACCGCCGCACCACGTACGTCCTGGACGGGATCCGGGGCGGGGGCCCGCGCCCCTCGTAGCCCTCAGCTCGACAGGGGTGCGGCGCCGTCGCCCTTCCAGTCGTGGGCGAGGAGGCCCAGCAGGACCTCGTCCTGGAATTCGCCCAGCACCCAGGCCGAGGAGCGCAGCACGCCCTCGCGGACGAAGCCGTTGCGCTCGGCGGAGCGGAGCATCGCGGCGTTGTCGGCCAGCGTCTCGACCTGGAGACGCCGCAGGCCGCGTACGACGAAGCCGTAGTGGCACAGGACCGCGACCGCGTCGGTGCCGTACCCCTTGCCGCGGGCGGAGGGGCGGAGGCCCAGGCCGAGGTGCGCGGAGCGGTTGTGGCTGTCGATGCGCCAGAGTTCGGCGATGCCGAGCAGCGTGTCGCCCGCCACGTCCACCACGGAGAACGCGGCGGTCCGCTCGTCCTCGTCGTCCACGACGACCAGCGACTCCTTCGAGCCGGGCGTGATCGGGCGCCACGGCCCGATCTCGGCGCGCGAGTGGTAGACCACGTCGTCGTACAACTCGGCCTGGAGGACCGGGACGTCGTCCTCGTGCTGAGCCCTGAGCGCGACCTTGCTGCCTCGTAGCATGCGAGCTTCCTACCCGACCGCGCCGACCTGCGGCAATCGGATTATGGCGCGGCCCCGGCCCCGGCCCCGGCGGCGTCGGCGCGCACCGCGTGGCCCAGATACGTCACCAGCGGCCTGCCCTCCGGCACGAGCACCATGCCGACCAGGCCCGGCAGTTGCCCGTCGGTCACCGTGCCGCGCCTGCGCCCGCGGGTGGCGCGCGCCAGGCTCCGTACGTCGCGCGGCTTGAACGCGGTGACGCCTCCCGGCGCGAGCCCCGCCCGTCCGAGGGCCTCGGCCAGCTCCGCCGGGCGGCGCAGCCGGTGCGCGGCATAACGTCCCCGGGACATGATCCGGGTGCCGGGGAACGCCTGGAACGCGCCGAGGTAGAGGAGGCGGGACACAGACGTGCGGTTCACCGTGTCGTAGACGAACGTCCCGCCCGGGCGGAGCACGCGCGCGGCCTCCGCGAGGACGGCGTCCGGCCGTTCGGTGATCTCCAGGGTGTCGGCGCAGTACACGAGGTCGAACGCACCGTCCGGCAGGCCGAGTTCCTCCGCGCGCGCCGTCACGTGGACGATGCCCCGCCCGTCGTCCGCGTCCCGCGCGAGGCCCGTCGCGGCGGGCGAGGGGTCGGCGGCCACGACGTCGAAGCCGAGCCGGGCCACGCCGCGCGCGAGCAGGCCCCGCCCACTGCCGACGACGAGCGCCCGGCCGCCGCCGCCCGCCACGGGCCCCCGGCCCGGCTCCCCGAGCACCTGCCGCAGATACTCCAGCCGTACGGACCGGTCGTGGCCTGCGACGGCTGCGGGGAGCCGCTCGCGGTGGACGGTACGACTCAACTGCCCGGCCCCGGCGGCGAGGTGGGCCCCGGCACGCGCCTGCTGGGTCCCCTGATCGCGGCCCGCCCGGACGAGGGGCCGCCTCCGGCGTAGGCACAGCCGCACGTCCGCCCGGTCGACCTGTCGGCCCGTCGGCATACGTCCGGCCCGTCGGCCGTACGTCCGACCCGTACATCCGGCCCGTACGTCCGGCCGTACGACGCCCCCGCTACTCTCGGCGCCACGACCGGCCCGACTCCCGGCCCGACGACCGGGCCGGCCCACTCCTCGGGAGAGCGCCCGCCCATGAACGCACCGCCGCCACCATCAGTGCCCGTCCACGTCCCGACTGTCCGTATCGGCGCGCTCGTTCCGCTCTCCCGGCCCGGCTGGGCCGAGGCGGGGCGGCATCTGCTCGCCGGGCTCGAACTCGGCGTCGGCGAGATCAACGGCAGCGGCGGGATCGGCGGTACGCCGCTCGAACTGGCCGTCCGCGACACCGCGGCCGATCCACGGCGCGCCGAGGCCGCCGTGGAGGAGCTGGACCGGCTGGGCGTGGCCGCCGTGGCGGGCGAGTACCACAGCGTCGTCGCGCGCGCCGCCGCGACCAGGGCCGACGCGCTCGGCGTGCCGTTCCTCTGCTCGTCGGCGGTGCTCGACACGCTCACCGACCGGCCGTCGGACCACGTCGCGCGCCTCGCGCCGCCGCAGTCCCGGGGCTGGCGGCTCTACGCGGACCACCTCCTCGACGCGGGGCACCGCCGGATCGCCGTGGCGACCCAGCCCAGCGTCTACTGGGAGTCCGGGACCCGCGTCCTGCGCGAGCACCTCGCGCCCCGCGGCGGCACCGTCCTCGATCTCGACACGCGGGCGCTCACCCCCGGCCAGGTGTGCGACGCGCTCGCCGAGCGGGGCGCGACCGCGCTGCTCCTCCTCGTCGGCCACCCGGACCCGGCGGTCCCCCTCGTCCAGGCCGTACGCCGCGACCGGCGGCTGTCCGGGGTGCTGGTGGGGGCTCCGGCCGGGCAGCCGGAGTTCGGCGAGTGGGCGGCGCTGCTGGGCGGGGACGGCGCCGGGGTGCCGTTCCTGCGCTATCTGCCCGAGCGCCTCACTTCGCTCGGCGAACGCGTGGCGAAGGCACTGCGCGAACGGCTGTCCGCCGCGCCCTCGTTCGTCGCCTTCGAGGGGTACGACACGGCCACCGTCCTCGCCGAGGTGCTGCGTGCCCGGGGCACGGAGGACAGGGCGCGGATCGCCGAGGGCTGGCCACGCGTCGAAACCGAGGGCACGCGCGGCCCGGTCCGGTTCTCCCGTACGCCGGGCACCAACCTCTGGCAGTGGGACGCCGCCCCGGTCCAGATCGTCGACCGCGATCCGGCGGACCCCGGAAGCTTCCGGGTCCTCCGCTCCGGCTGAGAACCCTCCCGCTGAGAACTCCCGTAAGCCCGGGCCCCGTCGGGCCGCCGGGCCGTACGCGGTGCCCTGCGAAGGGCCGCGGCGCACAGGGGGCAGAAGGCGCCGCGGCCCCTCCATACAGGGGGTATGCCCAACGTAGGGCCGATGCCGTGCCGTCGGGCGCGATATCGGCGGTGCGGACGGTTCAGGATCGCGCAGTGCAAGTTGATGCAGGAGGTACAGACGGGATGTTCCTGGACCGAACGGCCCAGGACGCCTCGCCTCGACACGCCCCGCCGACGGGAGTACGCCAGGGGGCAACGGGCCCGTCGGCGCGGCGTGGCCTCAAGTCCAGGCAGGAGGACCCGACATGGGCATCACCGGCTCAGCACCCGTGGAGAGGAAGGTCACCGCCTCCTCCGTCGCCGCGTTCGTCGCCAGCGCCGGACTCCTCGCCGTCCTCACCGCCGTCCAGGAGAACAACGGCCTGGTCGGCGGCCTGCCCGACGCCGTCGAGCCCGTCGTCCTCGCGCTCGTGCCGACGGCCGTCACCTTCGTCAGCGGATGGATGGCCAGGCACACCCCGCGCGCCGACGCCGACGCGGCCCGATAGCGTCCGGGGCGGGGTCACTTGCAGCCCTTGCCCTTCCCCTTGCCGCAGGTGTCGCGGGGGTTGGCGATCTTCTTGCTCAGGTGCTCGTCCTCAGCCACCGTGAAGGGGCCGGTGACGGGGTTCTCCGGCAAGCGGTACCCGTCGGGGACGGCGGTCTCCAACAGGTAGTACGTGCCGCGGGAGAGCCCGGAGAAGACGCAGAGGCCCTTGGTGTCGGTGGCGCAGCCGCTGCCCGTCCTGGTGTCGGGGTCGCTGCCGCCGGTCTGGAGCCCCGGGACGCCGTTGCTCTCGCGCCAGAGCTGGAAGACCGCGCCGGTCAGCGGCTCGCCGTTGTGGGCGTCCACCTTGCGCACCGTGACGGCCCCGCCGTCGCCCCGTACGGGCAGGGTCAGGTCGTCCTTCTCCGGGCCGACCTCCTTGCCGTCGTGTGTGGCGGTGGCCGTGGCGGTGTTGGTCACATGGCCCCGCTCGGCGTCCGCCGCGGTGACGGTCCCCGTTCCCGTACAGGTCATGTGGGCCCCGGGGGCCAGCGTGGTCTGCGGGCAGGAGATCGGGCCGAGCCGGTCGTCGACGACGGTCACGTCGTCCAGCTCCGTGTTGCCGGTGTTGGTCACCGTGTAGCTGTACGGGACGGAGTCGCCCTCGCTCAGCGGGACGGGGAGGTCGTCGGGCACGGACTTGGCGATGCTGAGCGCGGGGGCGGGCTTGCCGATGACGACGTTGCGGATGAGGTGGACGTTCGACCAGACGCCCGTGGACCCGGCGAAGCCGAACTTGTAGGTGCTCGGCACGGGCCCCGGCGCGGGCCTGCTGAGGACGGCCTGCGGGCCGTTGCCGTCGTGGAAGTCGATCCAGACGGTCATCACCGGGTCGGGCGCGGGCGAGATCTCGACCGTCACCGTCCGCTTGGACGGCTCCAGGTCCCGCTCGGCCTGGACGGGGTCGTCGGAGACCTCGGTGGTCGGCCCGTGGAGCTCGCCGGGGAGGCTGGACTCCCAGCCCGCGTCGGCGGAGTGGTTCCCGGTGTAGGTGGCGTCGAGGAAGCAGTAGCCGTCGAGCCCGTCGCCGGGCCCGCGCACGGTCACCATGTTGGGGCCCGTGCTGGAGATCGAGGGGAACACGGTGCCCGCCGGGGAACGCTGGTCCGCCGGGCAGCCGCTGCCGCGCCCCTCCCCGTCGTTGAAGTAGTTGCCGAGCACGTCGAGTCCGACCCCGAGGTAGCCCTGCTCGACGCCGGGCACGGTGCCCTCTACGGGGTCGTTCTTCTGGGCGTAGCCGAGGCTGCCGCCGAACGCGCCGGGGGTGTCGAGCGTGGCGTCGCCGTCGACGAGGAAGAACGAGATCCCGTCGGCGGCCCGCTTCTCCCCGTTGAAGACGGCCGTGGGCCCGTACTGCCACTGCTCGAAGCTGACGACCAGTCCGTCCTCGGCGGGGATGGGATGGTTGTAGAGGGCGGCGCCGCTCTGGTCGGTCCTGGCGTCGGTGAGCTGGAGATAGCCGTGCCCGTCCGCGCCGGGCGGCGGCACGGGACCGCCGGGCTCCGAGGGCGGCGGGCAGCCGCCCAGGGTGTGCGTTCCGTTCGCCGGAGGGCTCGCGGCGGCCGGTGCGCCGGTCAGGCACGCGGAGCCGTAGCCGAGGAAGTCCGGCGCGGTGGCCCGCGTGAAGTCCTCCTCGACGTAGATCGAGGGCGAGGGCTGGGCGGCGGAACCGGCGGCGGCCGCCGGGGCGGAGAGCGGGGCGAGGAGCGCGGGCAGCAGCGCGAGCCCTCCCAGGAGCCCGAGGCGGTGCGGCCCGAGGCGGTGCGGCCCGAGGCGGTGCAGCCCGGAGCCGTTGCGGGCGGGGCGCCGGCGGCGGGCCCCTCCCCCGGACGACGAGGGCGGCGGAGGGGCGGGGAGGGCGGCTCGGGCGGGCATGGTGCGCGCTCCTTCGAGGCGTGGGCGCGGCGTTCGGCGCCGGGGGAGGTCCTCGTACGCCCGTATCGTCGGACGGGCGCCGGGTCCGGTCGTATCGCCACACACACCGATCACCCGATAGGGCTGCCGCGCCCGGCGGCCGGGGAGCAATCGGACCAATGTCCGACTCCGTCACGCGCCCCGGGCGGCGGGCAGCCCGTCCAGCGCGTGCCGGACCGCCGCGAGGAACGTCCGCACGAGCGGGTGCTCCCCGGCTCCGGCCCGTACGGTCGCGAGCACCGTACGGGTGTGCCCCGCGGAGCCGTCGAGGACGAGGGCGGGGGCGCGGTCGCACCACAGCATGTCGGGGAGGAACGCCGCCGCGTGGCCCCGCTCGGCCAGGCGCGCGTGGACGAGCATGTCCGCGGAGACGTACGCGACGTCCGGCGCGAACCCGGCGGCATGGCAGACGCCCGTGGCCCAGGCACGGGCCGGAGTGCCCGGGGGCTCCATCACCCAGGGCCGGTCGGCCAGTTCGACGAGAGAGGCCACGGGCTCGCGCGTCGCCAGCCGCATGGGGTCCTCGCCCAGCAGGTGCTGCTCGAACCCGGAGGCGCGGGCCGGGCGCGCGTGGCCGGGGAACGTCTCGTCGAGCACGAGGTCGAAGTCCCGGGCGAGCAGGCCGGGCAGCGAGGTGTCGGGCTCGGCCTGCGTGGCCTCGGCGCGCACCCCGGGGTGGTGCTCCCGCAGCCAGGTCAGCGCGGCGGGCAGCAGGGCGAGCATGGCGGTCTGGAAGGCCGCCACCCGGATCGTCCCCGTCACCTCGCGCAGCGAGGCCCCGATCTCCGCCTCGGCGCGCTCCAGTTCCCGCAGGGCGTTCTCCGTGCGGGCCACGAGGATCTCCGCCTGCGGGGTCAGCCGCACCCCGCGCCCCTCGCGCTCCAGCAGCGGCGCGCCGACCTCGGACTCCAGCAGCGTGAGCTGCTGGGAGACGGCCGAGGGGCTGTAGGACAGGGCCGACGCGACGGCGGCCAGCGTGCCGCGGTGCTTCAGCTCCCGCAGCACCTCCAGACGGCGCAGGTTGTACACGCCCCTCACCTCATTCATCAGTTTTCTTGGCCGGTCTCCCCCAGAAACATTCACTTTACTGAAGGAGCGGGCTTTGGAACGGTGAGGGCATGGACATCGAAGCACTCCGGCGGGACACCCCGGGCACCGCACACCGGAACCACCTCAACAACGCGGGCGCGGGCCTCCTCTCGCAGCGGACCCTGCGGGCCATGACCTCCCACCTGGAGCTGGAGGCCACGATCGGCGGCTACGAGGCCGCGGACCGGGAGCGGGACCGTATCGACGCCACGTACGGGCACCTGGCCCGGCTGGTGGGAGGCCGGGCGAACGAGATCGCGCTGTTCGACAACTCCACCCGCGCCTGGAACGCCGCGTTCTACGCGCTGCCGTTCCGCCCCGGCGACCGCATCCTCACCGGCCGCGCCGAGTACGGGAGCAACGTCCTCGCCTATCTGCAGACGGCGCGGCGCACCGGGGCCGAGGTCGTCGTCGTGCCCAACGACGCGTCCGGGCGGCTCGACACCGCCGCGCTGGCCGAGCTGATCGACGAGCGCACCAGGCTGGTGGGCGTCACCCACGTCCCCACCAGCGGCGGCCTGGTCAACCCGGCCGCGGAGATCGGACGTGTCACGCGCGCCGCCGGTGTCCCCTTCCTCCTCGACGCGACCCAGTCCGTGGGCCAGTTCCCCGTGGACGTCGCCGAGCTGGGCTGCGACATGCTCACGGCCACGGGCCGCAAGTTCCTGCGCGGCCCGCGCGGCACGGGCTTCCTGTGGGTGCGCCCCGAGGCCCTCGCCGCGCTGGAGCCGCACGTGACCGACGTCGCGGCCGCCACCTGGGACGGCCAGCGCGGCTTCACCTGGCACGAGGGCGCCCGGCGCTTCGAGACATGGGAGGTCTCCTACGCGAACGTCCTCGGGCTCGGCGCCGCCGCCGAGCAGGCCCTGGAACTGGGCATGGATGCGATCGGCGACCGCGCCCGCGCCCTCGGCGCCCGGCTGCGCGACGGGCTCGACGCGGTGCCCGGCCTCACCACCCACGACCTCGGGCCGGACCGGTGCGCGATCGTCACCTGCGCGGTCGAGGGCACGGCCGCCGCCGAGACCGCGGCGGCGCTCGCCGCGCGCGGCATCAACGTCACGGTCACCGACCCCGCGCAGACCCAGTTCGACACCGAGGACCGGGGCGTCCACCCGCTCGTACGGCTCTCGCCGCACTACTACAACACCGAGGACGAGATCGACAGCGCCGTCGAGGCCCTCGCCGAACTGGCCGCCGCCGCCCGGGCCGCCGGACGGCCGTGACGAGGGGCGCGGGCCGGGGCGCACGTGGTCACCGCCGTCAGCGCCGTCACCACCGCCAGCGCCGGCAGCGCCGTCAGCGCGAGGCTTCGGCCAGTACGGCCGCGAGGCCTTCCCGCAGGTCCGCGACGAAGAACTCCGGGACCTCCAGCGCGGGGAAGTGGCCTCCGCTTTCGGGCAGGCTCCAGCGGACGATGCGCCGGTACCGCTCCTTCGCCCAGGGGCGCGGGCACTTCTCGACGTCGCGGGGGTACATCGTGAGCGCCGAGGGGACGTCGACCCGGAGGCCGGGGTCCAGCGAGTTGTGGCTCTCGTAGTAGATGCGGGCCGCCGACGCGCCGGTCCGCGTCAGCCAGTACAGGGTGACGTTGTCGAGGACGCGGTCCCTGGAGATCGTCTCGAACGGGCTGTCCTCGGTGTCCGACCACTCGGCGAACTTGTCGAGGATCCAGGCGAGAAGCCCGACGGGTGAGTCGACGAGCGAGTAGCCGATGGTCTGCGGCCGAGTCGCCTGCTGCTTCGCGTACGCCGCGCGGTACTGCCAGAAGTCGCGGGTCTCCTCGGCCCATGCGCGCTCGACCGCCGTCAGCCCGTCCGTCGTCATCCCGGGCGGGCCCTCCGCGAACGTCGTGTGGATGCCGAGGACGTGGGCCGGGAACCTGCCGCCGAGGACCGTGGTGATGTTCCCTCCCCAGTCGCCGCCGTGGGCCACGAACTTCTCGTAACCGAGCCGTCCCATCAGCTCCACCCACGCGGCCGCGGTCTTCTCGGTCCCCCACCCGGTGGCGGCCGGCCTGTCGCTGTAGCCGAACCCCGGGAGCGACGGGGCCACGACGTGGAACGCGGGCGCGTCCGCGTCCTCCGGGTCCGCCAGCGCGTCCACGATGTCGGCGAACCGGGCGACGCTGTCCGGCCAGCCGTGCGTCATGAGTAGCGGGGTGGCGTCCGCGCGCGCGGAGCGGCGGTGCAGGAAGTGGATTCCCAGGCCGTCGATGGTCGTACGGAACTGGCCGATCCCGTTGAGGCGGTCCTCGAACGCCCGCCAGTCGTACCCGGTGCGCCAGTACTCCACGACGTCGACGAGATCGGCCAGCGGGACGCCCTGGCTCCAGCGGCGGGGGCCTGGCGCGGAGCCGTGGACCGTCTCGGGCTCCGGGAGCCGTGCCGCGGCCAGCCGCGCGCGCAGCTCGTCGAGGTCGGCTTCCGCCGCGTGGGCTTCGAACGCGTGCACGTCACTGGTGGGAAGGGACACGAGACCTCCTGGCTCGATTGGAACCGGCTAAGACGGTTCTAGCAGCTCCCCGCACCGCGCCGCAACCGGCTAAGGTGGTTCCATGCCTGCTGAGTTCCCTGACTTCCGCCTCGGCAATGTGCTGGCGACCAGCTTCACCGGGACCCTGTCGGAGCGGCACGGCGACGCCGTGGAGCGCGTTCCCGTCCCGCACCGTCTCGTCGACTGGCTGGCGGTGAGCGGGCTGGCCGTGGACTCCTGCACCGTCGCCCAGCTCGACCGCGCCCGGGAACTGAGGGAGGCGATCCACGCCGCCGCGACGGCGGCCGCGCTCGGAGACGCGCTGCCCGCGTCCGCGGTGGACGTCATCAACGACCACAGCGCGCGGGGCCGGGCCGCCGCCGTCCTGACGCCCGGGGGCGAGCGGCGATGGCGGCTCGGCCCGGACTCCGCGCTGGAGGACGCCCTCGGCGTGATCGCCGCCGACGCGATCAGCATCCTCGCGGGCGAACGGGACGGAAGGCTGGCCCTGTGCGCCTCACCGACCTGCCGGGCCGCCTTCTTCGACACCAGTCAGAGCCGCACCCGCAAGTGGTGCGACATGAACACGTGCGGGAACCGCCAGAAGAAGGCGCGCTTCCACGCCAACCAGCGCAGAAGCGCCGGAACAGCGGAGTGAGAGGGCGCCGTTCGGGTCCCGTCGTCCCTGACGTCTCAGGCAGTCGGCAGGGGGAGCGGACGGAGCGGGACCGGGGTGGAGACCACGAGCGAGGTCGTCGTCCGGCCGAAGAGCTGGAACCTGTCGAGGATCTCCTCCATGTCCTCGATCGACGGCGCGTGGAGCTTGAGGTGGAAGCAGTCCTCGCCCGTGATCCGGTGGCACTCGACGACCTGCGGGGTATCGGCCGCCGCCCGCGCGACGTTCGGCAACTGGCCCGGGCCCGGGGCGACCCGGACGAGCGCGGTCACCGGCATGCCGAGCGCGGCGGGGTCCACGTCCATGCGGTAGCCGGTGATGACGCCGAGCCGCTCCAGGCGCTGGACGCGTTCGGTGACGGCGGGCGCCGACATCCCGACGCGGCGGGCCAGCTCCGACATCGACAGGCGCGGATCGCCGTGGAGTTCGGCGAGGAGGCGCACATTGACCGCGTCGAGGAGCCTGGTTCGCTCGCTGTAGGTCTTCCGGCCGTTCGGCCGTGATTCTCCAGGCATCCGGCACCTCTGAGCTTCGGACAGACATTCAATTCGGCTGCTGCGGCCTGCAAGATACCCCGAAAAGGACGACCGTCCGGGAGGGGAGCGGAATGGAATACACCAGGCTCGGGACGACAGGGCTGAAGGTCTCGCGGATCTGCCTCGGCATGATGAGTTACGGGGATCCGGCGCGGTGGGCGTGGATCCTGGACGAGAAGGCCGCCGAGCCCTTCGTACGGCGGGCGGCGGAGGCCGGGGTGACGTTCTTCGACACCGCCGACATGTACTCGCTGGGCGTGAGCGAGGAGGTCACCGGGCGGCTGCTCCGCGAGGTCTTCCCGCGCCGCGACGACTACGTGCTCGCCACGAAGGTCTTCTTCCCGATGGGCCCCGGGCCCAACGACGGCGGTCTGTCGCGCAAGCACATCCTCTCCGGCATCGACGCCTCGCTGCGGCGCCTCGGCGTCGACCACGTGGACCTCTACCAGATCCACCGCTGGGACCCCGCGACGCCGGTCGAGGAGACGATGGAGGCCCTGCACGACGTGGTGCGCGCGGGGAAGGCGCGCTACATCGGCGCGTCCAGCATGTACGCCTGGCAGTTCGCCAAGGCCCAGCACGTCGCGGAGAAGCACGGCTGGACGCGGTTCGTGTCGATGCAGAACCACTACAACCTGGCCTATCGCGAGGAGGAGCGCGAGATGATCCCGCTCTGCCTCGACCAGGGCGTGGGCTGCGTCCCCTGGAGCCCGCTCGCGCGCGGCCTGCTCACGGGCACCCGCGAACGCGGCGCGGGACGCGCCGAAGGCCGCACGGTGCGCGCGGAGAGCGACGAGCTGGCCGGACAGCTCTACGGGGAGGCCGACTTCGACGTCGTCGACGCGGTGCGCGAGGTCGCCGCCGAGCGGGGGCTGCCGCCCGCGCGTATCGCCCTGGCCTGGCTGCTCGGCAAGCCGGTGGTCAGCGCGCCGATCGTCGGCGCGACCAAGCTGGCCCACCTGGACGACGCCCTCGCGGCGGTCGACGTGTCCCTGACCGAGGAGGAGATCGCACACCTGGAGGCCCCGTACCGCCCCCACCCGGTACTCGGCCACTCCTGAGGGGCGGGTCCCGCCGGGGTCACCCGTTCGGCCCCCTCCGGCGCGCGGCGTGCCCGTCCCGGAGGTCCCATCGGGGGCATCGTCCGCCGACGCGGCGGCGCGAGGACGAGGAGCGGAGCATGAACGCGTCTTCAGGTACCCACGCGGGCGCGCAGGCGGCCCCCGAGGCCGCCCGGCGGGCGCCCTCCTCCGGCTGGCTCACGTTCGCCGGGATCATCATCCTCATGATCGGCTGCTCGAACGTGATCAGCGGTCTGGCCGCCCTGTTCAAGGACGACTACTACACGGTCTCCGAAGGCCGCCTGCTGGTCTTCGACTTCACGGCCTGGGGCTGGATCTGGCTGGCCCTGGGCGTCGTCCAGGCCGCGGTCGGCGTGGGCGCCGTACGCGGCAGCGAGTGGGCCCGGATGACGGGCACCGCCCTCGCCGTCGTCGTCGCCGTCTGCCAACTCGCCTTCCTGGCGGCCTTCCCCCTGTGGTCACTGCTGGTCATCGGCCTCTGCGTCCTGGTGATCTACGCCCTGGTCTCCCCGCCCCGAGGCGCGACGGGCGCCTGAGCCCGCCCGTACGGTCAGACGCCCGTACGGTCAGACGTCCGTGATGTGGACGCGTTCGCCCTGGAGGCCGTAGATGGCGAGGGTTTCCGCGGGGCGGTCGTCGTGGGCGTTGCCGATCCAGTGGGGGGTGTTGGTGTCGAACTCCGCGGCCTCGCCCGCCTTCAGCTCCGTGCCCGTGCCGCTGAGGACGAGCTGGACCGTGCCCTGGAGCACGTAGAACCACTCCCTCCCCGGGTGCATGTGGAACTTCGGGGGCGGGAGCTGGGAGGCCGGGGGATAGACGACCTTGTACGCCTGGAGGCCGCCCGTCTTCATGCCCAGCGGCACGAAGGTCAGGCCGTGCTTGCGGAAGGGGCGCAGGTGGACGCGGGGGTCGCCGGTGGTCGGGGCCGCGACCAGTTCGTCGAGCGGCACCGCGTAGGCCCGGGCGAGCGGGAGGAGCTGCTCCAGGGTGGGCCGGATGTGGCCGCGTTCGAGCCGGGAGAGGGTGCTCGGCGTGAGCCCCGTACGTTCCGCCAGGTCGGCGAGGGTCACGCCGAGGGCCTTGCGGAATCCCCGCAGCCTCGGGCCGACGTTCTGCAGGACCGCCTCGTCGTCCGTCACGTCCGCCACCGAGCGGCTCCTTCCTCGGGCCAGTGATTTGCAATCCTGCAAATATTCGTACGGTTCCGCAACCCCGCGCCCGACGATGGCCGCATGACAGCGACTCGCCACCAGAACCCCGCCCCCTCCCCCGTCTCCCGCCGCCGCGTCCTCCTCGGGGGCGGCGCCGTGGCCCTCTCCCTCACCGCGGGCGCCGCCGCCGCGACCGCCGTGCCGGGCGGCACCTCGAAGCCCGACTCGTCCGACGCGTCCGCCACGCCCGCCATGCCCGCCGCGCCCGCCGGGTTCCGCCACGAGTTCGCCGACGTGCGCGGCGTACGGATGCACTACGTCACCGGCGGCAGGGGCCCGGCGCTGGTGCTGCTGCACGGCTGGCCGCAGACCTGGTACGAGTGGCGCAAGATCATGCCGCGGCTCGCCCGCCACCACACCGTCCACGCCCTCGACCTCCCGGGCCTCGGCGACAGCGAGGGAAGCCCGGCGAGCTTCGACAAGAAGACGCTGGCGCGGTACGTCCACGGCCTGCTGGACGAGCGGCTCGGGCTCGGCCGCTTCGACCTGGTCGCCCACGACCTCGGCGCGGGGGTCGGGTTCCAGTACGTGTCGCGGTTCCCGGAGCGCGTCAAGTCGTACGTACACATGGACTATCCGCTGCCCGGCCCCGCGCTGCCCGCGGCGCAGTACCGGACGTTCTCCTGGCACATGGCCTTCAACAGCCAGAAAGGGCTCCCCGAGAAGCTCATCGACGAGCCCGGCGAAGTGCGGGCGTATCTCACGGAGTTCGCGACGCAGGTGGCGTACGGCGGGGCGGCGTTCGGCGGCACGCGCACGCGGCCCCCGTTCTCCCGCGAGGAGATCGACGAGTACGTGCGGACGTACAGCCGGCCCGAGGTCCTGCACGCGGGGTTCGAGCTGTACCGGAACCTGGACGAGGACGAGCGCGACAACCGCGCCGCCGCCCGGGTGGACACCCCGTCGCTGCTGCTCACCGCGACCGGCTCCCTCGCCTCCACCCGGCCGACCGTGACGCCGCTGCTGCGCGGGCTCGTGCGCGCGGCCGAGATCCCCAAGTCGGGGCACTGGCTGGCCGAGGAGAACCCGGGGGCGGTGGTGCGCGAGATCCTCGCGTTCACCGCCGGGAAGCACCGCACCGAGTGACATAAATCTGACACTGCTAAATCCTTCCGCACACCGCTAACTTCAGTGGCGTCCTTCTCGGGGCGCATACCAAAGGAGAAAGCGCGTGTTCGAACGTATAGCCGAGCTGGCGATCCGCCGGTCACGGCTGGTACTGATCGTCACCGTCGTGGCCGTGGCCCTCATGGGCGTGCTCGGCGCCGGCGCGTTCGCGAAGCTGCAGGCGGGCGGGTTCGACGATCCGTCCTCGGAGTCCTCCCGGGCCAGGGACCTCGTCGACGAGAAGTTCGGCGGGGAGACGAACCTCGTGCTCCTCGTCCGTTCCTCCGACGGCCGCGTCGACGCGCCGGACGCCGAACGCACGGGCAGGGCCCTGGTGTCCGACCTCAAGAAGGAGAGCGACCTCGACAACGTGGTCTCCTTCTGGGACACCGGCAGCCCCGATCTGCGCTCCAAGGACGGCCGCGAGGCCATGGTGCTCGCCCGCGTGAAGGGGCACGACGCGGAGCAGCAGGAGAACGCCAAGGGCGTCATCGACGACTACAAGGGCTCGTACAAGGGCGCGCTCACCGTCAAGGCCGGGGGCAGCGCGGGCGTGAGCTACGAGATGGGGCCGCAGACCGGCGAGGACCTCGTCCTGGCCGAGAGCATCGCCGTGCCCCTGGTCCTCCTGCTGCTCCTGGTCGTCTTCGGCACGGTCGTCTCCGCGCTGCTGCCGCTGGTCATCGCGCTGGTCGCCATCGTGGGGGTGTTCGCGCAGCTCTCCCTCATCGGCAGCGTCACCGACGTCTCCATCTTCGCCATCAATCTGACCACGGCCCTCGGACTCGGACTCGGCGTCGACTACGCGCTGTTGATGATCAGCCGGTTCCGGGAGCAGCTCGCGGCGGGCGCGACCGTCGAGGACGCCGTGCGCAGGACGATGAGCACGGCGGGCCGTACGGTCGCGTTCTCGGCCGCGACGGTGGCGGCGGCGCTCGCGGCGCTCATGGTGTTCCCGCAGTACTTCCTCCGCTCGTTCGGCTACTCCGGCGTCGGCGTCGTCGTCATCGCGGCCCTCGCGACCCTCTTCGTGATGCCCGCGCTGCTGAACGTCCTGGGGCACCGGGTCAACAAGGGGCGGATGCCGTGGGCGAAGCCGGAGCGCTCCGGGTCCGGCTCGTCCGGGTGGGGACGCCTGGCCCGTACGGTCATGCGGCGGCCCGCGCTCACCGCGCTGCCGGTGCTCGCGGTGCTCGTGGCGGCGGCGAGCCCGCTGCTGGGCATCACCTTCGGCACGGCGGACGAACGGGTGCTGTCCGAGAGCGCCGAGAGCCGTCAGGTCGCCACCTCGCTGCGGGAGAACTTCAACGGCAACGACGCCGCCGCCCTCCACGTCGTCATCGACAAGGCCGTGGACAAGGAGCAGTTGACGGCGTACGCGACGCGGCTGTCCTCCCTCGACGGCGTCGCCCGCGTCGAGTCCAGCGCCGGGGTCCACGCCGACGGGAAGCCCCGGGCGACCGGCCCCGGCAACCCGGCGCTCGGGCGCCCCGGCGCGCAGCAGCTCAACGTGGTCAGCGCGCTGACGCCGAAGTCGGACGAGGCCAAGGCCCTCGTCGACGACGTCAGGGAGGCGACACCGCCCTCCGGGACCGACCCGCTGGTCGGCGGGGCCGACGCGGAACTGGTCGACTCCAACAGCTCCATCGGCGCCCAGCTCCCCCTCGCGGCGGGCCTGATCATCGTCACGACCTTCGTCCTGCTCTTCCTCTTCACCGGCAGCGTCGTGCAGCCGCTGCGCGCGCTGGTCCTCAACATCATCAGCCTGGGCGCGACCATCGGCGTCATGACCTGGATCTTCCAGGACGGCAACCTCTCCGGCCTGCTCGGCTTCACCGCGCAGCCGATGGAGACGTCGATGACGGTGCTGATGTTCTGCGTCGCCTTCGGACTGTCCATGGACTACGAGGTCTTCGTCACCAGCCGCATCAAGGAGCTGCACGAGCTGGGCGCGGACAACGAATCCGCCGTCGCCGACGGCCTCGGGCACACCGGCCGCATCGTCAGCGCGGCGGCGGTCCTGCTCGCGGTGAGCTTCTTCGCCTTCGGCGTCGCCGAGATCAGCTTCATGAAGCTCTTCGGCCTCGGCAGCGGACTGGCCATCCTCATCGACGCCCTGGCGGTGCGCGGTGTCCTCGTCCCGGCCGCGATGCGCCTCCTGGGCCGCAGCGCCTGGTACGCGCCGGGTCCGCTGCGCGCCTTCCACAACCGCTTCGGCCTCAGCGAATCGGCACCGGCCCCGGCCCCCGCGCCCGAGTCCGTACGGGACGCCCCGCACGAGAAGGACTCAGCGGGCGTCTGAGCCCCGCTCCCCCGCCGCGGCGCCCCGCCCCTCCGGGTGGGGCGCCGCGGCGCGTGCACTGAGACGGATGCCCTGCCAGTTGCCCTCGGCGGCCAGCCGCCGGGTGACCTCGACGATGCCCTGGCGGACGGCGGCGACGGCGGCGCGGGGTTCGTAGCGGTCGGTGCCGGTGCGGACGGCGATGTGGCGCTGGAGCGCGGGGTCCACGATCCTGCGGACGCCCAGGGCGCGGGGGTCCGGGTGCCCGGTGACGGCCGAGGGCGGGAGGATCGTGCAGGCCTCGCCGCGTTCGGCGATGCGCAGGAGCGTGCCGAGGGACTCGACGTCGCCGACGATGGTCGGGTTCAGGCCCTGGGCCGCGAACGCGCGGTCCACGAGGGTACGGAGGTTGCTGCGCTCGCCGGGGGTCACCAGCGGCACCTTCCGCAGCTCGGCGAGGGAGACCTCGTCGTCGGCGCGCGGTGCCGGGCGGGGCTGCCCGATGAGGTACAGCTCCTCGGAGTAGAGCGGGACCTCCGCCGGGCGCGGGGCGTCGTCCTCGCGGTGGACGGCGGCCACGTCGAGGCGCCCGGCGAGCAGCAGTTCGTGGATGTAGCCGCTCATCGACTCGAAGAGCTGGAGGTGGATGCCGGGGTACGTCGCCGTCGTCCACGAGAACAGCGCGGGCGCGAGGCGGGCGGCGACCGTGGTCGGCAGGCCGACCGCGACCGGGCCGTGGACGTGGTCGCGCCCGTCGGTGACGTCCCGCGCGAGCCGGTCGAACTGGCGGACAAGCTGCTGGGCGTCCCGGTAGAGGGCCTGGCCCGGGGCCGTCGGCCGTACGCCCCGGGGGCCGCGTTCCAGGAGCTGGACACCGAGCGCGGTCTCAAGCTGGGCCATGCGGTGGCTGACCGCGGGCTGGGAGACGTGCAGCGCCAGGGCGGCCCGCGACAGGCTGCCGGAGTCGACGACGGCGATGAATTCGCGCAGGTGGGCGATGTCCACGATGGTGCCTCTGAAGTGCTGTTCCCGTCACCGCCCGGCCCGCGCGGCCCGCTCGGTCTGCCCGACCCGCTCGGCCTCCCGGACGATGCGCCGGGCGCGTTCCACGACCGGGCGGTCGATCATCTCACCGTCCGCGACGGCCGCGCCATCCTGGCCGACGGCCAGGACGCGCCGGGCCCAGCGGACCTCGTCCTCGCCGGGCGCGAACGCCGCGTGGACGGGCGGGATCTGGGCGGGGTGGACGCACAGCTTGCCACCGAACCCCCAGCCCTTCGCGCGTGCCGCCTCGCGGGTGACGGCCGCCGTGTCGCGCAGCGCCGTGCTGACGCCGTCGACCGGCGCCGGGAGCCCGGCCGCCGCCGACCAGCGCACCAGGTCGGCGCGGGAGGCGTCGAGGGCCGCGTCGTCGCTCACGCCCAGGTCGAGCGCGAGATCGACGCCGCCGAAGAGCAGACGTACGCACGAGGGCCCGGCGGTGATCTCCGCGAGGCGCACCAGGCCCCGGGCCGACTCGATCAGGGGCAGTACGGGCACGCCGGACGCCTCGGCCGCCGCGCGCACCTGCTCCGCGGACTCGGCCTTGGGCAGCACCACGGCGGCCGGGGCGAGCGCCCGGCACGCGGCGAGGTCGGCGGTGTGCTCCGGGGTCCGCGCGCCGTTGACGCGCACCACCACGGGCACCCCGGCGGCGCCGGGCCAGGCGTCCCGCAGGGCGGCCCTGGCCCGCGCCTTGCCGTCGCCGTCCGGGCTCACGGCGTCCTCCAGGTCGATGACGACGGCCTGTGCGCCGCTGCCGACGGCCTTCGCGAACCGCTCGGGCCGCGAGGCCGGGACGAAGAGCCAGCTCACGGCCGTACGCAACGCGCTCACGCCACGCCCTCCGCCACCAGGGTGTCGATCTCGCCGTCCGCGAGGCCCAGTTCGCCGAGGATCGCCCGGGTGTGCTCGCCGAGCGCCGGTACGGGGTCCATCCGGGGCGCGTCGGCGACCATGCCCGGCGGGGCCGGCGACGGTACGGGGCCCGCCGGGGTGCCGACCTCGTGCCAGCGGCCGCGCGCGGCGAGCTGGGGGTGGTGCCAGACCTCGTCGAGCGTGTTGACCCGGGCGTTGGCGACGGGCACGGCGGCGAGCAGCTCGATGGCCTCGGCGCTGGTCAGCTCGGCGAAGCGGGCGGAGACGAGCTCGCCGAGGGGCCCGCGGTGGGCGTTGCGGGCCGCGTTGTCCGCGTAGTCCGGGTGGGCGGCCAGTTCGGGCCGGCCGAGGAAGCGCTCGCAGAACGCCGCCCACTCGCGCTCGTTCTGGATGCTCATCATGACGACCTTGCCGTCCCCGGCGACGAACGGGCCGTACGGGTAGATCGTCGCGTGCGCGGCACCGGCGCGGGGCGGGGGCTCGGCGCCGTCGATGGCGTAGTAGAGGGGGAAGCCCATCCACTCGACGGTGGACTCCAGCATCGACACATCGACATGGCTGCCCTTGCCCGTCCTGCCGCGTTCGAGGAGCGCGGCGAGGATCCCGCTGTAGGCGTGGACGCCCGCGGCGATGTCGGAGACGGAGATGCCCACCTTCGCCATCTCCTCCGCCGTGCCGGTGACCGACAGCAGGCCGGACTCGCTCTGGACCATGAGGTCGTAGGCCTTCTTGGCGGCGTACGGGCCGTCGGCGCCGTAGCCGGAAATGTCGCAGACGATCAGGCCCGGGTGCTCCTCGCGGAGCGACGCGAAGCCGAGTCCGGCGCGGGCGGCCGATCCGGGGGCCAGGTTCTGCACGAAGACGTCGGCGCCGGAGAGGAGTCCGCGCAGCGCGGCCATGCCGCGCGGGTCCTTGATGTCGAGCGTGAGGGACTCCTTGTTGCGGTTGACCCAGACGAAGTGGGAGCTGAGGCCCTTCACGCGGGTGTCGTAGGAGCGGGCGAAGTCGCCGGTGCCGGGCCGCTCGACCTTGATGACGCGGGCGCCGAGGTCGGCGAGCTGCCGGGTGGCGTAGGGCGCGGCGATGGCCTGTTCGAGAGAGACGACGGTGAGGCCGCTGAGGGGTCGCATGTCCTTCATTCCTTGGGGCTGTGCTGCGATGGGCTGTGCTGCGGCCGGTTCTTCCGGCCCTGCGGCGGGGGTCACGTCACGAGGCTCACGCCGAGGACCAGGACGAGCGAGACGACCGACGCGAGCGCCGTCACGAACGTCAGCGCCTTGAGGGCGCCCCGGGTGGTGACCCCGAGC
This sequence comes from Streptomyces albiaxialis, assembly GCF_039530985.1. Taxonomy (NCBI): domain Bacteria; kingdom Bacillati; phylum Actinomycetota; class Actinomycetes; order Kitasatosporales; family Streptomycetaceae; genus Streptomyces; species Streptomyces albiaxialis. The sequence goes on along the minus strand of NZ_BAAAPE010000019.1, from coordinate 20,817 downwards.
AGCGTCTGGAACATCCAGAAGAAGTTGCTGTTGACCTGGAGCGCGAAGAGCGAGCCCGAGCCGATGGCCAGCGCGAGCACCTCGGCGGGGACGTCGAGGCTGCCCATGATGGGGGCGACGATCCCGGCGGCGGCGATGGCGGCGACCGCGATCGAGCCGATGGCGAGGTGCAGCAGGGCGGCGACCAGCCAGACGAGCAGCACGGTCACCACGACCGGCATCCCGGCGTCGGCGGAGAAGACGCCCGCGAGGGTGTCGTCGAGCCCGGACTTGCCGATGACCGCGCCGAGCGAGCCGCCGACGCCGGTGACGAGGAGGATCTGCCCGGTGCTGTTGAAGCCCTGCGTCATGGACTCGCCGAGCTGCTCGCCGGTGAGGGCGCGCTTGGCGAGGGCGTAGCCGCCGAGCAGGCCGACGAAGAGGGCGAACGCGGGGTCGCCGAGGAACGTCAGCACATCGGACTCGACCCCGGCTGCCTCGGCGATGGCGCCGGTGGCGATCAGGAGGAGCGGCACGACGATCGGCAGCAGCGACACGGTCAGCGGCGGGGTGCGGCGCTCCGTCCGGCCCTCGGTCTCCCCGCCGTCGGCGGCTTCCCCGGCCGCGTCCGTCTCCCGTACGGCCTCGTCCCTATCCCCTACGGCCTCGTCCCGCTCCTTGTTCCAGAAACCGCGCTTGAGCAGGCGGTGGTAGAGGAAGACGGTCAGCAGCGCGGTGACGGGCCCGAGCACGAATCCGTAGATCAGCATCGTGCCGAGCGGAACGTCCAGGAGCCCGGCGACCGCGAGGGTGCCCAGGCCCGGCACGACGAAGACGTAGCCGACGAGGATGCCCGCGCTCAGCGCGCCGCCCATCAGCGCGAGCCCGTCACGCCCCATGCGCGGCGCGGCGGAGCGGGCCAGCGGCGCGGCGAGGACGAGTTGGACGTCGACGTAGATCGAGGGGAAGACCGCGGTGAGCGCGGCGGCCAGCGCGTAGGAGAGTTTCCCGGGGCCGAGGGCGCGGAGCAGTTTCTCCACGAGTTTCTGCAGGGCGCCCATCGAATTGAGCAGCGAGCCGAGAAGAACTCCGAATCCGATGAGCAGCCCGACCTCGGCCATGATGTCGCCGAATCCGTCGACGATCGTCTTCATGGTGTCGTCGAATCCGAGCCCGGAGGCGAGACCGAGGTAGATCGAGCCGATGACCAGCGCGATCACGGGCTCGACGCGCGGCACCAGAATGAGCAGGACGACCGCGGCAATGGCGATCCCGGCGTGCAGCGCAATCAATGTCATGGATCCTCTCGCGTGAGTTCATGCGAGGGAACCATGACCGGTACACGTCCGGTAGGGAGGAATTCCCGATGGAGGTATAACCTCCCTCGATAGCTCGCCCCGTGGGCCCTCGGGCCCACGGGCCCACGGGCCCACGGCTCAGCGGGAGGCGTGTGCCGCGCGGTCCAGGAGGCGGCGCCACACGCCGTGGCCCTGCGCCTCGTCGGCGTTGCGCAGGCCCATCCGGTTGCAGTGCATGTGCAGCAGGCTGAGGACGATGTTGTCGCGCTCCGCCCGGAGTTCGCCGCTCCGCTCCAGCTCCGCCATGCGCCGCGAGAGCCGTTCGGCGGCCGGGTCCCAGACGGCGGCGGCCCGGTCGAGCAGCGCGCGGACCGGTCCGTCCTCGGTGCGGGCCGTCCACAGGGCGCGCCCGGCGGTGCGGTAGAGCCCGCCTCCGGCGTTCTTGACCGCGGCGACGCGCACGAGCGCGTGGCGCCGCTCCTCGTCGGGGACGAGGGAGGCGCAGAGCCGGTCGAGGGTGAGGGTGACGAGCGCGGCGCGCTCCTGGGCCGCGTCCAGGCCCAGGTCCGGCAGGCCGGTCCCGGCCTCGCGCAGGTGCCGGAGCAGGAGGACGACGGCCGCGCTGTCCTGCCCGAACCACTCCTCGACGGCACCGATCATCCCGGGCCCGCCGTACCGCTCGACCTCGCGGGGGTAGCTGACGAAGGTGTGGTCGGCGATGTGTCCCCCCTGCGCGAGGTCGTACGCCCAGTCGGTGACCTCGCGCAGGACGTCCGGGCGCGTGGCCTCGTCGGGGGCGTGGAACCGTACGCGCAGATGGGGGGCCGGGTCGCCGTAGCGCAGGAAGAACGGCGCGGGTGTGCCGTACCGCTCGGCCAGGCGCCCGGCGATGCCCGCCAGTCCCGCGCCGAGCAGCGTGTCGTGAGCGTCGGGTTCGGCGTAGAGCTTCACGGCCAGCCAGTCGCTGCCGACGCGCTTGACGCGCGCGCCGGGGTCCCCGGGGTCCTCGGCGGTGGCGCGGGCGGGGCGGGGCGTGATGTGCCGGGCCACGCGGCCGGGGTCCTCGCCGGTGCGCACGAGGGGCACCACGATCTCGGAGACGTACGGTTCTCCGGCGGCGTCCCGCAGGAAGCTCTCCTCGGGCGCGGGCAGCACCTCCTCCAGGACGATGCCGTCCTCCGGGGCCTGTTCCAGGCTGTCGCGCAGCTCGCGCAGGGAGGGGGCGCTGGTGAGGTCGAGCAGCAGGGTGTTGTCGTTGTGGGCGAGGTGGACCAGGCGGGGCACCATCCACGTCCGGGCCCAGGCGCCGACGGCCTCGGCGAACGCGGCGATCCCGTCCCCGGAATCCTTGTGCTGCCCCAACTCGCCCTGCCGCAGCCGCCAGCGTGCCCGGCGCAGCACCAGATCGCCCCGTTCGACGCGGGGCAGGAACGGCATGGTCCAGCCCAGGCCGTCCCAGGCGAACGCCGAGACCGGGGCCGAGAGGGCGTGGGAGACCTCCAGCACGAACCGGCAGGGGTCGGGGGCTCCCGCCCTGTTGAGCATCGAGCGCTCGGTGACGTAGAGCCGCCTGCCCTGTGTGCGGCTGCGCAGATAGAGCTTGCCGTCGGCCACGCCGACGAGGATGTCGTCCAGCCGGATCACGTGCCCCTCGTCCCGGCCGGGCGTCACGTTGACCGGCAGCTCCCATGTGTGCGCGGTGGGGCGGATGAGGACGTTGATGGACCGGGACTCCTGGGGCAGGAAGGAGAGTTCGGCGCAGACGGCGTCGCCCTGGCAGCGCTCCTCGGCGGCGGCCAGCTCGCGCAGCGACGCCCGGGTCCCCTCGTCGAAGAGGTCGTGGAAACGGGAGAACGTCCGGCCGCCCATCACCACCCCCGAGGTGCCGCAGATTCCGCGCCAGCGGTCCCGCCCCGGGCCGGGTGCCAGCAGGCCGAGGTACAGGTCGAGGACGGGCAGCGGCGGGCGGGCGTCGTCCTCGGCGGCCGACGCCCCGGCCAGCTCGTCGAGCAGCCGGTCGTCGAGCTGGACGCTCACCTCGCGGCGGGCCAGGGCCCCGGTGATCATCCGGTGCAGCACGGCCTCCCGCGACGACCCGTCCTTCGCCTCCGAGGGGTCCGCGGGCGCCGGGACGACGCCGGGCAGCGGGTACGCGGGCCCCGGGGAGGTGTAGCCGCGCGGCGGGCCGAGGCCGGTCTCCGGGGTCAGCGCCTCCAGCAGGGGGACCTCGGAGTGGTGGCCGTACCGTTCGGAGAAGGCGTCGGCGTACTCCTTGAGATGCGGCGGGTAGGGGTCCTCGGCGCCGACGCGCTGGAACACACGGGCGGCCTCCTCGGCCAGCGCGGCCACGGGCCGGGGAAGGACCGGGGGCGCGTCCGGGGCCAGCGCCGAGTCGATCTGGAGGGTCGGGCCCGAGTGGCCCGCGACGGCGTCGGGCAGCGGCGCGCTCGCGGTGGCGAGCAGGTCCGCGACCGGGATCTCCCCCCGGTTGAACGCGCTGATCGCCGCCTCCACGTCGTCGATCGCGCGCGCGACGGCGGGGTCGGTGACGGGCGGCAGCATCGCGCGCAGCAGCGAACCGTCCCGGTCCGTAGGGCCGTTCGGCGGTACGAGCAGCCGGGGGCGCTCGGCGGTGATGAGGACGTCGCTGTCGAGGAGCCCGTCGAGGAGGGCCGCGATCCGCCCGGCACCGGCGGCCGGGTAGGCCTCGGTGAGCACGGCGGTGAGGTCGCCGAGCGTCGTGGGCGTCCGCGTGTGGTCGAGCACGGACCGCACCGGCGCGGTGAGCCGCACGCTGACGGAGCGCCGGCCCATGGCGGCACCGCGCCCGTCGTCGCCCGCGCGCGCTTCGGGCCTGTTGTCCTGGCCGTAGCCCTCGGCGGTGGACAGCCACACCCGGCCGCGCGCCACGTGCAGCAGGTCGTTGCGCCGCACCCGCAGGTCGCGGGGGCGCCCGGCGCCGAAGGCGAGTCGCTGCACCAGGTGCATGACCCACCCGGAGTCGGCGCGTGCCCGGGCCGAGCCGAGGGCGGTGGGGCCGAGCCGGGTGTGCTGCTCCTCGCCGAACACGCCGGAGGTCACGCCCGCGAAGAGGCCGAACGGCGTCGGGCGGAAGCTCATCCGGTTCAGGTAGCGGCCGAGGCCGCGGACGGCCTTCCGCCGGTTCTTGCCGGTGAGGCCGTCGAACCGCTCGACGGCGTCCGCCAGATGGGGCGAGGCGGCCCGCACCGCGTCCGGCACGCCCGGGGTCGCCCACAGCTTGCGGAGCTGGTCCGCGTACGCGTCCTGCCAGTCGTCCGTGAGCGCCGCGTCGCCGTCCGCCGCGGGCAGCGACCTGAGCAGTTCGAGCATCGGGCGTGCGGGCAGGGCCGGGGCCCTGAGCATGAAGAACCCGCAGGCCCGGTACGTGTCGGCGGTCTTGTCGCTCACTTCTCCCCCATGTCTCGGCCCCGCCTGGGGGTCAGGAACAGCACCTCGTCCCACTCGGCCGCCGTCTCGGACACGGTGCCGAGGAGCGCGAGCAGGACCCCGGCCGCGCCGTTCAACAGGCCGGGGTTGTCGTCCGGTTCCCCCCACGGGTCGTAGTCCGGGAAGAGGTAGGGGTGCTCCGGGTCCGCGTACGCGCACAGCCGCGCGCGGAAGTCGTCGTGCATGCGCCACAGGTCCGGGTGGCCGGTCTGCGCGGCGGCGCGGCCGTAGAGGGCCACCAGTCCCGCCAGACCGTGGCACAGGGTGGGCGAGTTGAGGCGCTGCAGCTCGGCGGGGGTGCGTTCGACGCCGAGGAGCGCGGCCACCCCGAGGTCGGTCGGCCCCGGGTCGCCGCAGGCCGCCGAGGCCGGGAGGAGGGACGCGGCGAGACCGGGCGCGCCGTAGCACCACGCGCTCCTGGCGGGTTCCTGCGGGGAGCCGGTGTCGGGGCGCCGGGTGTCCGGGTGGGGCAGCAGGAGGTTGGCCCAGGCCGGGTAGCCGAGGCCGTCGATGCGCAGCTCTTCGAGCATACGGGCGAGGGCGCGGACGCCTTCTCGTACGCGGCGGGAGCGCGCGTCCCCGGCCGCTCCCCCGCCCGCGTCCCCTGCCGTCTCCCTGTCCGCGCCCCCGCCCGCCCGGGCGGCGTCGGGGCGGGAGAGGGCGGCGAGGATGCCGCCGGGGCCGTGGGCGAAGCCCAGGTTGTACACGCCGTCGGGGAAGTTCTTCACGTACCCCGGGAGGGGCGTCGGCTCCCCGTCGGGGCCCGGGATGCTGGGGAAGTGGGAGGGCGCGCAGAACCAGCGCAGCGGGCCGCCGTCGTCCCGGGTCAGCTCCGCCAGATAGTCGACGAGGCGCTCCGTGGCCTCGCCGACCGCGTCCGTCGGGGGCCCGCCGAGGACGTCCGTGGCCTTGAGGAGCGCGGTGAGCCAGCCCGCCGCGCCGCCGACGACGTCGTACTCGTGCGCGGCGACGCCGCCCGCCTCGGTGGGCAGCGGGATCGCCAGCGTCTGGTGGGCGAGCTGGTCGGTCATCGTGGCGAGCGTCGGGAGATAGCGCGGCTCCGGGCGGGCGTACACGGTCACCGCCCAGACGACTCCCGCGGTGCCGAGGAACAGGCCGGGCGCGCGCACGGGTTCGGCGGCGCTCGCCTGGGCGGTGCGCCGCAGGAGGAGGCGGCCCGCCTTGAAGTAGCGGTCGTCGTCGAAGACTTCGGAGGCGTACCGGAGGGCGACCGCGATGCCGGGGGCGCCGTCGGCGAGGTCCGCCTTCCCCGCGGCGTCGCCGGGGGATTCCATGAGCCGGTCGGCCACCTCGCGGGCCAGCCGCAGCACCTCGTCGTCGGTCACTCCGCCCGCGGAACGGGACTCCATCGTTGCGCCGTTTCCCTCTCTCAGCCGTGCCGATTCCACCGGTGCCGATTCCACCCGTTCCGGTCCACCCGTTCCGGAAGGCCCCGGCCTTTCCGGCGAACGACCATACGGAGGGCTCGCGGGTCCCCTGTGCGCGGACCGCGGGGCCCTCCGCGTGGCTCGCTACGGACGTGCGTCACCTCGCACGCGAGGTGTCAGCAGCACCCGCTGAGCGTGTCGGTGCACAGCGACGTGCGCGAGGTCTCGCAGCCGCCGTTGTTCGTCGCGGCGGCGGAGCTGGTCGAGCCCTCCGCGTAACCGACGCGCAGGTCGAGGGAGAATTCGTCTTCCAGCAGGTCTTCGCTCATTATTGTTCCCTCCGTTTAAGGGGCCGCACGGGATTCTCCGGGGCGACGCCGATTGTGAACGCCGGATTTCCCGGAGGTTCTTGGAACGTAGTGGAGCCCCTCGATAACCGTCAACTACCCCGCCTCGCTCACTTCTTGGAGAACGCGGAGGGGAGGCAGGAATACACGGGAAAGCTGCCCCGTGTGCATATCTGCCTTGTCCGGAATCAGAGTGATTGGTGCGGGAAATTGCCAACGAACGGGGATCAGGAGGTCCCGGACGCCGCCGGGCGCGAGCCCAGCCCGTACTGCGCGGCCTGCGCCTCGAACATGCCTCGGTACAGCCCGTCGCCGCGCTCCATGAGCCGCTCGTGGGCCCCGTGTTCGGCGACGTGGCCGCGGTCCAGGACGTAGATGTGGTCGGCGGAGGCGGTCGCGGCGAGCCGGTGGGTGACCAGCACGACCGCGACGCCGCTGTCGGCCAGGGTCCGCAGCCGGTCGAACGCCTCGATCTCGGCGTGCGGATCGAGCGCCGAGGTCGGCTCGTCGACCAGCAGGAACGGCGCGCCCCGGTAGAGGCTGCGCGCCGTGCCCAGCTTCTGCCACTGGCCGCCGGAGAGCTGGACGCCGCGCTCGTACCCCTTGAGGACGATGGAGTTCCAGCCGTGCGGCAGCCCTTCGATGAGCGCCGCCACGTCGGCGCCGCGGGCCGCCTCCTCGACGCGGGCCATGTCGCGCGGGCGGTCGCCCGCGCCGACGGCGATGTTCGCCGCCGCCGTCATCTGCCAGTTCGGGAAGTCCTGCGTCAGCATCCCGACGGAACGGAACACGTCGGCGCGCACGGCCTCCCGCACCTCTACGCGTTCTCCATCCGCCCCCACCCACCACACGCCGCCGCCGCCGGGCAGCAGCAGCCCGCCGAGGATCTTGGCCAGGGTGGACTTCCCGGAGCCGTTCGCCCCGACGAGCGCGGTCACCTCGCCCCGCCGTACGGTCACGTCCACGCGGTGCAGCGCGGGCACCGTCGCGCCCGGGTAGGTGAACGAGACGTCCCGCACCTGGATCTCCCGTACGGGCGAGGGCAGCGGCTCGCCGGTGCGCGGGATGGCGTGCCGGGCCGCCAGCCGGGTGGCCACCTCGGTGTCGTTGAGCTGGAGCATCTCCTCGTACATGCGGTTGACCTGCTGCACCAGCGAGGTGAGGCGCCCGGTGGAGGTGCGGATGGCGACGACGGCCGTGCCGCCCACCGCCATCGGGAGGCCGCCGCTGGTCAGCAGCCACCACAGCACCCCGTAACAGCCCAGCGAGGCCAGGCCGGAGAACGCGCCGGCGACCAGGTCGGTACGGGCCTGGGCGCGGGCCAGGCGTCGCTGCTCGGTCTCCATCAGACCGGACATCTCCTCGTACCCGCGCAGCAGCAGCGAGCCCGCCGCGTGCGCCCGTATCTCGCCCGCGGCGTGCGGCATCGTCAGGTACTGGAGCAGGGTGGCGACGGCCCGGCGGTGGTCCACCCAGTGCCGCCGCGAGATGTACTCGCGGCGTGCCGAGCGCACCGCGCCCCACCCCTTGGGCAGCGCGATGGCCAGCAGCATCGGCAGCAGCGACCAGTGCAGCGAGGCCAGCACGAGGGCCGCGGCGACCATGCCGATCACGACGTTGGCGACGCCCACGGAGAGGGTGAGCATGCGCCGCGCCGAGTCCGTGCCGAACCTGCCCGCCTCCAGGTGGCGTTGGATGTCGGGCCGCTCGGTCGCCGCCAGCTCCACGCCGGTGACCGCGCGGTAGTAGCGCAACGAGACGGCCCGTTCGACCTGGGGCTCCAGCCGCCCGGACATCGCCGTCGACCAGGCCATCAGCAGGGCCGTACCGACGGCGACGACGGCGAGCAGGACGAGCGCGGGGAGGGAGTCCCGCAGCTTGTCGCCGGTCGGGCCGTTCGCGAACAGGCTCGCGAGCACGCCGTTGACCGCCACGAGCCCGAACGCGGCCGTCAGCCCCTGGCCGATCTGCGCCAGGACGACGCCGGTCAGCGCGCGGGGGTCGGTCTCCCAGCCGGCCCGCATGACGACGCCGACCATGCGGGGCAGCGCGGCGGCCATCTGCGTGAAGCGCATCCGCGCCACCGCGCCCTCGTGCTCGACGAACGCGTCGTCCCAGCGCAGCCGCCCGCCGAACAGCTCCCGCTCCACGGCCGAGACGCCGTCCGCGTCCGGGGCGTCGGGGGCATCCGGGGTGTCGGACGGGCCGGACTGGCCGGACTGGCCGGACGGGCCTACGGCCTTCTCGCGGGCACGACGTGGGGTCACAGAGGCCTCCGGTTCGGTGCGTCAGGGGAGCCGCTCGGGCGAGGGATCACCGTACTCACGCACCGGGAACCGGAGAGGGCGGGGGCCTCGGGAACCGCCCTGAATTACGTCGCGAGCCATGAATGCGAGGCCTTGACCGGAGGTTGCGAATTCCCGCAGTGCAGAAACATGAAGCAGAATCCGGGCATGCGCGTCAAGAATGCCGGGGAGCGCGCTCACCCGGAATAGTCGCGGGCCCTCGCGGAATACGCGCGTTCCCCCGCGCTCGGCGCCGCGTTCGCGAGACGGCGGTGCGTACGGCGCAGCATCAGCCGGACCATGAGGGGGTGGAAGCGCCGCACCAGCGCGAAGTAGAGCCTGCCGCCCACATGGTGCGTACGGACGACCGTGCCGAGGGTGACATGGCCGTCCGCGACCAGGATCGAGGCGCGGAAGTCGAGATGGGGGGCGTCCTTGCCGAGCAGGATCTCGCCGCCCTCGCGGCCGAGGACGGGGAACGCACCGCGCAGCACGCCCTGCCACGCCTCCGGACTCTCCGGCATGCCCGGCAGGATCTCCATGCGCCAGGCGTCCTGGAAGTCGGTGTGCGCGAAGGCGGCACGGGCGAGGCGTGCCCCGGCGGGGAGTTCGACGGCGCGGGCCCGGGGCCAGGTCAGCCGGTTGGCCAGCCGCACGCGGAACGGCTCGCGCACGGGAGTGCCGGAGACGGCGCCGGTGGCCGCCCGCTCGATGTTGTCGAACAGCTCCTCGACGACCGCGCCGTGCACCGTCTTGACGAGCGTTTCCCAGAGCAGCCGTTCGGCGGCGCCGAACCGCTGCTCCAGCACGTGCTCCACCTCGCACCGCTCCGGGCCCAGCTCCCGTACCCGTATCTCGTGATAGCCGCTCGGGCCCGGCTCGAAGTCGAAGCGGATGCGGCGGCCCGGCTCGTAGGCGCTCACGCGGTAGCGCACCGGGCCGTGGCCGCCGTCCGCGCCCACGCCCAGCGGGCGGTCGAAGCGCATCGGGGACCACCGCGGGGTGGGGAAGAGGGGATCGTCGTCGCCGCCGAGCCGGTCGATCAGGGCTCCGACCGTGTCGAGGGGAGCCCGGACGACGCGGGTGTGGACATCACGAACCTGACCCTTGGCCATGGAGACCTCCATACGGGTGCGTATGTTTTCCATACGGTACCGTATGGTCATGGCATCCGGCTCCTCCCCCTCCCCCCGCCCCTTCCCCCGTCGCTCCCCCTCCGCGCGCCGGCGGCTGACCGCGCGGGACTGGGCCGCCGAGGCCCTGAAGGCCCTGGGCGAGGGAGGCGGCCTCGCGGCCCTGTCCGTCGAGGCGCTGGCCACCCGCCTGGGCGCCACGAAGGGCAGCTTCTACTGGCACTTCGCCAACCGCGACGCCCTGATCGAGGCCGCCCTCGTCCGCTGGGAACAGCTCGGCACCGAGGCCGTGATCGCCGACCTGGAGACGGAGCCGGACCCGGAGAAGCGGCTCCGCACCCTGCTGCTGCGGGCCACCGAAGCGGCCGCCGAGGACTCCCTGGAGCTGTCCCTGCTCGCGCACGCGGACCACCCCGCCGTGGCCGCCGTCCTCGCCCGGGTGACCGAGCGCCGCGTCGGCTACGTCACCGCGCTCTTCGCGGAGCTGGGCTTCACCGCCCCCGAGGCGGAACGCCGGGGCCTCCTCTCCTACTCGGCCTTCCTCGGCCACGCCCAACTGGGCCACGCGGTCCCCACGTCCCTGCCGACCGGCCCCGCGCGCGCCCGCTATCTCGACGCGGTGATCGACACGATGCTCAAGCGGTAGCGAGCGCGGCGGCCCGCCGGTTACCGGGGCCCGCCGGTTACCGGGGCGCGGCGCGTGGCGCGGGCGCGGCGCGGGCGCGCAGGGCCCCGTCGCCGCGCCGCGAGGGCGCGCGATCCCCGACGCCCGGGAGGGCACACGCGCCACCGTGCCGCGGCGCGGCACGGAGCTGAACGGCGCCTCCACGGGGGTGTTTCGGGCAGCGCCGAAACACCTGGAGGCGGTGGCCGGGGGCGGCGAGCATGGCGCCGGCGGTGACGCGTGCCTCCGGGGGGGAAGGCTCGTGCGCCGCCCGGGTGGGGGCGACCGGAGGGGGACGCATGCGGCGGATGCGGCGGACGCGGGCGGTTCAGGGGGAACGCGGGGTGCGTACGGCGGCGACCAGGGGGCGTCGCCGCACGCATCTCACGGGCCCGTGGCCGACGGGGACGGGCCTCCCCGGGAGTTGACACGGTGTCGGACGTGTCGGATGTGTCGGAGCGGGCGGGAGCGGTGGGGGCCATGGAGGCCACGGATGCCGCGGGGCCCCCGGGGGCCCGGCCACGGGTGATCGGGCCGTATCTGATCGTCGGCCCGCTCGGCGAAGGCGGCATGGGCGCGGTCCATCTCGGCCGGGACGCACGAGGGCGGGCCGCCGCCGTGAAGGTGCTGCGGCCGGGGCTCGTAGGGGACCCGGAGATGCTGCGCCGCTTCCGGCGGGAGGCGGACACGGCGTCGGCCGTACGCGGACCCGGCGTCGCGGCCGTACTGGAGCACCGGCTCGACGGCGCGACGCCCTGGATCGCCACGGAGTATCTCGCGGGGCCCACCCTGCACGCCGCGCTGCGGGTCACGGGCCCGTTCGCCGAGCCCGCGCTGCGCGCGCTCGGCGCCGCGCTCGCCACCGGCCTGACGACCGTCCACGCGGCGGGGCTCGTCCACCGCGACCTCAAGCCCGGCAACATCGTGCTGACCCGCGAAGGGCCGCGCATCATCGACTTCGGGATCGCCCGGCCCGAGTACGGGCTGACGCTCACCGCGCCCGGCAGCGTCGCCGCGACCCCCGGCTACGCCCCGCCCGAGCAGGTACGGGGCCGGCGCACCGGCCCCGCGGGCGACGTCTTCGCGCTCGGCGCCGTCCTCGCGTTCGCCGCCACGGGACGCCCGCTGTACGGCGGGGGCCACCCGGCGTCCGTCCACTACCGGGTCGTCTACGAGGAGCCCCGGCTGGAGGGCGTGCCCGGCCCGTTGAGGGACCTCGTACGGGCCTGCCTCGCCCATGAACCGGCGGCGCGGCCACGCCCGGCCGCGCTCGTCGAGGCCTGGGCGGAGGGGGACGGGCCCGGGTTCGCGGTGCCGCCCTGGCACACGGGCGCGCTGGCGGCGGAGATCGCACGCCAGGAGAGCGACGCCGCCGGACGGCTGGCCGCCGCGGAGCCGTTGCCGCCCGCCGACACCGGAGCCGGGACCGGGACCGGGACCGGAGCCGACACCGGAACCGGCGTTGGCCTTGACGGTGGGCCCCGGTCCACGCGCCGTCAGGTGCTCGCGGTGTCCGGCGCGGCGGGTGCCGTCGCCGCGCTCGCGGGCGCGGGCTGGGGCGCCTGGCGGCTGCTGGGCGGCGCGGGCGGCGGCGGTGGCGGTCAGGAGGTCTCCGCCGCGGGCGTGCCCGTCGCCCCGCCGGTGCGCCGACAGGCGGACGGCGCGGCCCCGTCCCCGCTCTGGCAGACCGACGGCCTGCGCGGCGACGGCCCCGGGCCGGTCGTCGTCGGCCGCGTGGTCGCCGCCGCGACCCGGCGCGGCCTGGCCGCCTGGCGGCAGCACACCGGCGAACGGGCCTGGCTCTGGCGCTGGCCCGACGGCGAGGCCCCCGAGGGGCCGGAGAGACCGGACGACGGCGACGCCGAAGCCGTTCCCCCGGCCCTCCTCGGCGCGCCGCCACCCGACGGACCGGCCGGCGCGCCGCTGCTCTGCGCGACCGGCGGCGGGCGCCTCACCGCCCTCGACGCGCGGACGGGCGCGCGCCGTTGGAGCACCGGCGCGGCGGACGCGCGCGAGGTGCTCGCGGTGGGCACGCGGCGCGCGTACGTCCTCGACGGCGAACGCCGCGTCCGCGCGGTCCGGTTGGCGGACGGCAGTCCGCGCTGGCGCGCCGCCCGGCCCGTGGAGGGCGAGGGACGGGTGGCGGCGGCGCTCGCGGGCGGCACCCTCCTCGCCGTCGGCGCGGAGGGCGAGGCCGTGGCGCTGGACACCGGGGACGGGAGGACGCGCTGGCGGCGACGGCTGTGGAACACCGCGGAAGCCCGCCGCGCGGGCCTCCCCCGGGCCGGAACGCTCGCGCCGGCGGCGCTCGACGGCGCGTTCTGCGTGGGCGGCCGCGCGCTCGCCGTGCTCGACGCGCGGGACGGCACCGCGCGGTGGACCAGGCCCGCGCAGGACGTGCTGTGGGGCACGCCCACGGTCGCGGCGGGCCGCGTCCACGTCTCCGGCGGCGACCAGCTCACCTGCTGGGACGCGCGGTCGGGACGCCAGCGCTGGACCGCCGGGCTGCGGCACAACGCCCTCTCCCAGCAGCCCGCCGTCGTCCTCGGACACGCGCTCTACGAGGCGCTGGGCGCGGTGCCCGTCGCGGGCGACGACGAGCGGTTCTCCGACGCGGGCGTCGCCACGGTCGACACCCGCGACGGCTCCCGCGCCTGGACCCTCTCCGACGACCGGCCCGAACCGGGCTGGCACCTGACGGGCGCCGCGGGCCGGGTCTTCGTACGCCGCCGGGGGGTGCTGCGCGCGATGCCGGTGCTGTGACCCTCCGGGGGCGGGAGGCGGGGGCCGCGGCGGCTCAGCAAGCGGTCAGGGAACACAGGGGGGATCGGGCCATGACGACAGGGTTCACGGAAGCGGCACCGGACGAGCGCGGGCCCGGCGTCGCCCACTACCGGCCGCTCGGGCCGCTGACGTCCACCGGCGGTGAGCCGCGCTTCCTGGCCCGCGATCCCGGCACCGGCACCCTGGTCGAGGTGACGCGGGTCGCGGAGGACGGCGGCGGCGCGGCCCTCGCGCGGTCCGTCGAGGCGCTGCGCCGGGCGGCCGGGCCGGGGCTGCCGAGGGTCCTGGACACCGTACGGAGCGGGGAGCAGTGGTGGCTGGTCTGCCCGTACGTGCCCGCGCTCACCTGCGCGGAGGCGGGCGCGCTCATGTACGGCGGGCTGCCCGTGCCGACCGTACGCGCTCTCGGCGGCGTGCTCGACGCGGCGCTCGCCCGGCTGCACGAGTCCGGTACGGCGCACGGCGCGCTGACCGACGACGGCGTGCTGCTGCGCGGCGACGGGCCCTGCCTCACCCGGCCGCGCCCCGAACGCGGCGGCACGCGCGAGGACGACCGTGCCGAACTGGAGCGGCTGCTGGGCCGGTTGGCCTCCGGTCCGCTGGACGGCGCGGCGTCCGTGGCCGGTTCACCCGACCCCTCACCCGTCGCCCTGCCCGCGCGGCTCGTCGGCACGCTCGCCCAGCAGGCCGAACGGGCCCTCGCGCTGGAGGAGGACACCTCACGTCCCGCCCCCGACACCGGGGCAGGGACAGGGACAGGGGCAGGGGCCGAGGGCGGAGCCGGGGCCGGGACCGGGTCCGACGACGGCACCCCCGTCACCGCCGACCACCACCCCGCCCGTAGGTCCGCGCGCAGGCCCGCCCGTACGCCCGCCCGGCGCGCGTTCCTCGCCGGAGCGGTCGGCGTGCTCGCCGGGGCGGGCGGCGTCTCCGGGTGGAGCGCCGCGCGCGGCGGGGAGGGGGGCGGCGGGGCGCGACGGCGCGTGCCGCCCGGCGCCCCTCCCCCGGCCCTGTGGCGGTACGACGGTCCCGCGCCCGGCACCGCGCACCGTCAGGACCAGGTGCTGACCGACGTCGCCGCCGACCGCGTCTATCTCGTCGAACCGCCGTACGTCACCGCGCTGCGGCTCTCCGACGGCCGCCGGATGTGGCGGCGCGACGACACCGGCATCCAGACAGGAGGCCTGCGGCCGCTCGACGGGGACACGCTCGTCGCCGTACGGCGCGGGCGGCTGCTCGGACTCTCGGCGGACAGCGGGCGGCAACTGTGGGACCACCGGCCGAAACTCCCGCCCGGCTGGGGCGAATTGCGGCTCCTCGGGACCGACCGGGACTCGGGCGTCGTCCATCTGATGGCCGACGACCTGGCCCAGGGCCGCGCGGAACCGCCGCCCACCGGGCTGAAGATGCGCGTACTCGCGTACGACACCCGCCGCACCGACGTCCGCTGGGAGCACGGCTTCACCGCGCCCCTGAGGGGGAACGTCGGCTTCGGGCCGCTCGGCGGCGACGGGCTCCTGCTGAGCGTCGGACGGGGCAGCGGGGGCATCGAGCTGACAGGGCTCGCCGCCTCGGACGGCGCACGCACCTGGCGGCACACCCACCGGTGGACGGCCGCCCGGCTCCGCACCCGGGACGCCAACGCCTGGGCCGACGCCGCCTCCCGCCGCCTCTTCTGCTCCGCCGACGGCCACCTCTACGGCACGTCCTTCACCGGCACTGCGGGCCCCCGCTGGAAGACGGACCTGCGGAACGACAAGGAGCACCCGGGCCCGGCGCCGCTGCACATCGCGGGCACCCGCACGCTGCGCGGCGGGCGGCGCGCGCTGGTGGTGACGGACCCGTACCAGACGGTCTACGCGGTCGATCCGCGCGACGGGCGCGAGCTGTGGCGGCATCTGCTGGAGCACGACCGGACGTTCCCGCCCCGCAAGGACGCGCGGGCGCCGGACACGGCGACCAGCTCCGCGTGGCCGGACCGGCCGCTCCTCGTCGGGGGCCGCGAGGGCGTCACGGCGCTGGACTCGCGTACGGGCGCCGCGCTGTGGCGGTTCCGTGCGGCGGAGGAGACCACGGTCTGCTCCACGTTCCCGGCCGGGCCCCTCGTCCTCGTCGCCGCCTCCGGGTCCGTCTACGCGCTGGACGTCCGGCAAGGCCGCGGCCGCGAGGGGGGAGGCGCCCGATGACCGGGGACGCGCGGGCGTACCTGCCGGGCCCGCTGCTCGCGGGGGACCCGGAGAACATCGCGGGGCACGTGCTGCTCGGCCGCCTCGGGGCAGGGGGCAACGGCACCGTGTACCTCGCGCGGACCCCGGGCGGCCGCCTGGTCGCCCTCAAGTCCCCGCACCCGGCCCGGGCGGAGGACCCGTCCGCCTCGGCCCGGTTCCGGCGGGAGACGGAGGCGGTACGCGCCCTCGGAGCCCTGCCCTGCTTCCCGGAGGCCGTGGCGGCGGGCACCGAGGAGGACGGCCCGGGCCCGCCCCGCCCCTGGCTGGCGACGGCCTTCGTACTCGGCCCGTCGCTGGCCGCGGCCGTCCGCGCGCACGGCCCGTGGCCCGAGGAGGCGGTACGCACGCTGGGGCGCCACCTGGCGACCGCGCTGGCGACACTGCACGGCACGGGCCTGGTGCACCGCGACGTGAAACCGTCGAACATCCTCCTGACGCCCGCCGCGCCGCAGATCATCGACGTGGGCGTGGCGGCCCTCGCCGGGGACACCGGGGACACCGGCGGCGTCGAGGGCGCCGGGACCGGGCGGAACGACCACCCCGGCACGCCCGCCTACATGGCCCCGGAGCAGACGGGACCGGGCGGACTCGGCGAAGTCGGCCCCGCGACCGATGTGTTCGCGCTGGGCGCCGTGGTGACGTACGCGGCGACGGGCCGTCCGCCGTACGGCGAGGGCGATCCCGGCGAGGTGCTGTACCGGCTGGCCCACGAGCAGCCCGAGCTGGCCGGGGTGCCCGAGGCGCTGCGGCCCCTCGTCGCCGCCTGCCTCGCACGGGATCCCGCGCGGCGCCCGGCACCCGAGGCGCTGGCCGAACGGCTCGGGGGCGCCGCCTGGTTCGGCGGCGGCCTCCCCGCGCCGGTGCTGGCCGACCTCCAGGCGTCCACGGCACGCGCGGGCACCCTGGGCGTACGCCGTACGGCCGACGGCGAGGGCACGGGCACGGGCCCCGCCACCACCGGCTCCGCCCCCGGGCGCCGCATCGGCCGGCGGCGCGCGCTCGCGGGCGCGGGGGCACTGGCGGTGGGCGGCGCGGCGGGTGCCGCCTGGCTGCTGCGCCCCGCAGGCGCGACCGGCGAGCCCGGCGCCCCCGGTGGCCGCCCGCCGTCCCCGGGCGGCGGCGCGCCCCGCCCCCTGTGGGCGCGGAAGGTCGAACTCTCGCCGTCGGCGGGCCCGTTCGCCGTGCTCGGCGACACCCTCGTGGTGTCCGGCGGCGACGACGCGCTGATCGGGCTGGACGCCCGCCGGGGCACCGTGCGCTGGCGCCGCGCGGTGGGCGCGGGCGGCCAGGCCGTGGCGGGACGGGTCGTACGCGCGGTGCCCTCGCCGGTGACGCGGCTGGCCGTCGTGGAGGCGGCGGACGGCCGCACCTGGTATACGGAGGACCTGGGCGCCGACTTCTCCTGGATGGACGAGGCGGTGTGCGCGGCGGACGGCGACACCGTGTACGCCGTGGGCCACGACTGGGTCGAGCGCCGCGAGCGCGCCCGTGAGCACCCCGTCGAGAAGCTGGACCGCTTCCTCGTCGCGTACGACGTCCGCGCGCGCCGCCGCCGCTGGCGCGTCCGGCTCGGCCCGAGCGACAGCGGCACGGCCGTCGCGGCGGCGGGCTCCGGGGTGCTGGTCCTCCTGGAGGCGGACGCCGTCACCGCCTTCCGGGCCCGCGACGGCTCCCGGGCGTGGCGCCGCGAACTCAGCACGGAGGCGGTCGAGAAGGACGCCGTCTTCAAGGACACCGACCGCGCCGTGACGGTCGCGGACGGCACCGTGGTCGTGACGGGCCGCGGCGTCCTCGTCCTGGAACCGCGCGACGGCCGCACCATATGGAGCCTCGACCCGGAGGAGACCGGCAAGGAGATGCCGGGCAAGCCGCTGTACGGGCGCGCGGCGGTGCACGACGGGTCGGTCCACGTCGTCATCCTCGGCCGCGAGATGTTCGTCACCGAGCGCGACCGGCGCAAGATGCGCTGGCGCTGGCGCACGTCCGAACCGCTCCAGCAGCCGCCGGGCCAGGCACCGTTGGTCACGGAACGCTACGTCTTCCCGCCCACGGACGGCGACACGGCGGTCATCGCCGTCGACCGCCGCACCCACAGGACGGCCTGGACCCTCCCCGCCTCGGGCCCGGGCCTCGACGGCACCCGCCTGACGACGGACACGACGGCCCCTGCCCACATGCTGTACGTCGCCGACACGGAGTCCGTACGGGCACTGCCGCTGGGCGCTCAGGGCTCCGGCGGCGGGTCGTAGAGCAGCACGAGGGCGTACCCCGGCCGCGCCCAGTCGATCGCGTCCCGCCGATGTATTGACCTTCATTCACTCACTCCTCAAGCTGAATGGATCCATGCAACATGGGGGGGCGAGGAAAGGCGGGTCCAGGTATGGCCGATGTGGTGGAGCGGCGTTCGATCGATGTCGTGCCCGACTCCGAGCGCTACGGCACGGCCTTCAGTCAGTTCACGCTCTGGCTGAGCGCCAATCTCCAGATCACCGCCGTCGTCACGGGCGCCCTCGCCGTCGTCTTCGGCGCCGACGTGTTCTGGGGCGTCATCGGGCTCCTGATCGGCAACGTGCTGGGCGGCGCCGTGATGGCCCTGCACTCGGCGCAGGGGCCGCGGCTCGGACTGCCGCAGATGATCTCCAGCCGCGCCCAGTTCGGGGTGCGGGGCGCCGCGGTGCCGCTCGCGCTCGTCATCGTGATGTACATCGGCTTCTTCGCCAGCGGCAGCGTGCTCGCCGGACAGGCCGTCGGCGAGCTGACCCACCTCGGCGACACTCCGGGGATCATCCTCTTCGCCCTGGTCACGGCGGTCGCCGCGGCCGTCGGATATCGCGTGATCCATGCCCTCGGGCGGGTCGCCGGGCTCGTGTGCGCGGTCGCGTTCGTCTATCTGGGCGCCCGGCTGCTGGAGCGCGCCGACGTGTCCGCGCTCCTCGCCGACCGCGCGTTCTCGCTGCCGGTCTTCCTGCTGGCGGTCTCCCTCTCCGCGTCCTGGCAGCTCGCCTTCGGCCCGTACGTCGCGGACTACTCCCGCTATCTGCCGCGCTCGACCTCGGCGCGGGCCACGTTCTGGTGGACGCTGAGCGGTTCGGCGCTCGGCTCGCAGTGGTCCATGACCTTCGGCGCGCTGGCCGCCGCCACGGCGGGACCGGCGTTCACGGGCCACGAGGTGAGCTACGTCGTGGGGCTGGGCGGCGCCGGGGCCATGGCCTCGTTCCTCTACTTCGTGATCGCGCTCGGCAAGCTGACCATCAACGTCCTGAACACGTACGGCGGCTTCATGTCGATGGTCACCGGCGTCAGCGGCTTCCGGGGGCAGCGCGTGCTGGGGCCGCGTGCCCGCGCCGCCTACATCGCCGGGATCATGGTCGCCGGTACGGCGGTCGCGCTGATCGGCAAGGACAGCTTCCTGACCTCGTTCAAGGACTTCCTGCTCTTCCTGCTGACCGCCTTCACCCCGTGGTCGGCCATCAACCTGGTCGACTACTACCTCATCGCCAGGGAGCGCTACGACCTGCCCGCGCTCAGCGACCCGAACGGCCGCTACGGCGCCTGGCGCTGGAAGGCCCTCACCGTCTACGCCGTCGGCCTCGCCGCGCAACTCCCCTTCCTCGCCACCCACTTCTACACCGGGCCCCTGGTCGAGCCGCTCGGCGGCGCGGACGTCTCCTGGCTCGTCGGCCTGGCCGTACCCGCGCTCCTGTACTGGCTCCTGGCCCGCGGCGACGACACCGCGCCGGAACGCACGGTGCTCGTCCCGGGCCAGGTGACGGCCGCCCGCACCGCACCGCGGGAGACCGCCTGATCACGCCGAGGTGCGTGCGTACCGGGGCGTGGTTACGTTTGACCCGGAAGGAGCGTGGTCGGCGTGGCACGGAACCGTCGTCTCATCCTGAGCCCGCCGGACGAGGTCTGGGCGCTGCTGGCCGACGGCCACCGGTACCGGGAGTGGGTGACGGGGACCCGGAGCATCCTGGCCGCCGATCCGCACTGGCCGGAGGTCGGCGCCCGGCTGCGCGTCCGGGTCGGTGCGGGGCCCCTCACGCTCGACGACACCTGCGTCGTCCGCATCTGCGAGCCGGAGCACCGCCTGGAACTGGAGGCGAAGGCGGACCCGTTCGGCGCGGCCCGTATCGCCATGAACCTGGTCCCCTGGGGCGAGGACAGCACCCTCTTCCTGCTCGAATGGCACCCCCTGCGCGGCCCCGGCACCCGGATGCACGGGCTGCCGGTGGACTACCTGATGGCGGTGCGCAACGGCATGATGCTGACCAAGCTCGCCCGGATCGCGGTACGCGAGCACAGCGCCCACCGCGCACGCGGGACACAAGGGGCACCCGGGGCAGCCGGGGCGCACGGGGCACGCGACTGAGCGGCGCTCGCTACGCGGCGGCCCCCGGAGCCAGCGCCTCGGGGTGGAACTGCTCGACGCGGTCGCGCCGGGTGTACATGTCCCAGTAGTGCTCCGCGAGGTCGTCCGGGTCGGCGACCGGGAACCTCGGGCCGTCGGCCGACTCGAAGGCGGCCTGGGCCGCGGCGGACACCTCGCTGCGGGCGATCAGGGACGCGATGGTCAGGGCGCCCGCGTAGACACCCTTGTCCGCCAGCTCGGCGTGGAGGGAATACAGGTAATTCCGGGTGGCGGACATCACCGGGCCCAGGCCGCTGAGGTGGGGCATGGGATGCGCCGCCGAGTACCCCTGGGCCAGCAGGAAGGCGCCGTCACCGCGCTCGGTCCACTCCGGCAGCACGGCCCGGACCACCTCGACCGGGGTGAACAGCAGCAGCGGCGTCAGGGCCTCCAGCGTGGCCGCGTCCAGTTCGGCGGCCGGGGTGAAGCCCTGGTCGCCGCTGATCGGCCCGTACGCGACCACGTCGATCCGGCCGAGGCGGTCGCGGATCGCCTCGACGAGGGCGGGAACCCCGGCGGGCTCGGAAAGATCGGCGGGGAACGCGGCCGCCTCGATGCCCTCACCGGCGAGCACCTCCGCGAGGGCGTCCAGCCGGTCCTTGCGGCGGGCCACCAGCGCGACCCGGAACCCTTCGCGCCCGAAGCGGCGGGCCACGGACACCCCCAGACCGGTACCGGCACCGAAAACAGCGATCACTTTGGACACAGGGCGCACTCCTTGCCGCGTCAGCTTTCCTGACCCTCGGGTCAACTTACGCCCGGACGGTAGCATGCGACTTGACCCGGTGGTCAAGTTAATCTGGTGGGGTGCGGCCATGGGGGCCGCAGATCC
>NZ_BAAAPE010000018.1:0-2943 GCF_039530985.1 Streptomyces albiaxialis | reverse complement strand
CCCACCACTGGCCGCGCGGAACGCCTCCTCGAACCCCACATCCCGCGAAGACGCACGATGAGCCGCATCGATACCCATCGCCTCCAACACGTGCTGCTTGCCAGGACTGGCCGTGGCATAGACCTCCGCCCCCAGATGCCGCGCGATCTGCACCGCGGCCGTCCCCACACCACCCGTCGCCGCATGGATCACAACCGACTCACCCCGACGCAACCCCGCCAACTCCACCAACCCGAACCACGCCGTCAGGAAGACCACGGGTACGGCTGCCGCCTCGTGCCAGGTCCAGTTGTCGGGCATGCGGGCGAGCATGCGCGCGTCGGCGACGGCGACCGGTCCGAAGGCGCCCTCGAAGAGCCCCATCACGCGGTCGCCGGGGGCCAGTTCTGTGACACCGGGGCCGATCTCCGTCACGACGCCCGCACCCTCACTGCCCTGGAAGACGCCTCCCCCGGGGTACATGCCGAGCGCGATCAGCACATCACGGAAGTTGACACCGGCGGCCCGCACCGCCAGCCGCACCTGCCCCTCCCCCAACGGCGCCTCCGCCTCCGGACACGCCACCACCCGCACGTCCTCCACCGTCCCGGCGGAGTCCATTCCCAAGCGCCACGCGCGCCCCTCGTCCAACGGCTCCAGGCCGGACTCCGCCCGCGTGACACGCGGCACCCACACCCGCCCCGCACGCACGGCGATCTGCGGCTCGTCGGCGTCGAGCGCGTACGAGACGGCGCCGCGCACGGCCTCGTCGCCCGTGTCGACGTCGGCGTCGGCATCGAGGTCGGCGTCGGCATCGAGGTCGAGGAGGAGGAAGGCGTCGGGGTTCTCGCGCTGCGCGGTACGGACGAGGCCCCAGACGCCCGCGGCCGTGACGTCGAGTGTGCCGCCGTCCTCGACCGCGACGGCCTCGCGCGTGACCAGCACCAGTCGGGACTCGGCGAGCTGAGGCTCGGCGGTCCAGGCGTGCAGCAGTTCCAGCGTCGCGGTCGCGGCGGTCAGCCCGTCGGCGTCGTCGGTGCCGCCGGTACCGCGTACGTCCGCGAGAACGACCTCCGGAACCGCCTCGCCCTTCTCGACCAGCTCCGTCACGTCCGCGCCCCGGGCCAGAACCGGCCACACCGCTCCGGATGCAGCGGGAACGTCCGTCGCCACGGTCCACTCGACCGAGTAGAGCCCGTCGGTCGTCGTACGCGTCCGCGCCAACCGGTCCCGGTCCATCGGCCGCATCACCAGCGACTCGACGGTGAACACCGGCGCACCGGCCAGGTCCACGGCGGCGATCCGCACCCCGTGGTCGAGGTCCTCGCCGAGCGGCGAGAGCCGCACCCGTACGACACGGGCACCCACCGCGTGCAGGCGTAGCCCGCTCCAGCCGAACGGCAGCCACAACCGCCCGTCGTCGTCACTCCCCAGCAGGGAGACGGGGTGCAGCGCGGCGTCGAGCAGTGCCGGGTGGACAGCGAAGCCGTCCACCTGGTCCAGGTCGTCCGGCAGTTCCACCTCTGCCACCAGGTCCTGTCCGTCCCGCCACATGGCCCGTAGGCCCTGGAAGGCCGGACCGTACTCGTATCCGGCCGCCGCGGCACGCTCGTAGAACCCGTCGATCCCCACGGGCTCCGCGTCGGCAGGTGGCCAACTGGCCTCCAGGGATGGGGTATCCGCAGCCACCGGACCGAGCGTGCCCTCGGCGTGGCACTCCCAGCCCGCGCCGTTCGTCTCGTGGGAGGGGCGTGAGTAGACGCGCACGTCCCGCCGCCCGTCGTCGGCGCCGGCCTCGGCCTCGGCCGGTTGGACGACCACCTGGATGTTGACGGCACCGTTCTCCGGGAGGACGAGCGGCGCTCGCAGCACGAGTTCCTCGACACCGCCGCACCCGGCCTCGTCCGCCGCCCGCAACGCCCACTCCGCCAGCGCCGCACCGGGCACCAGCACCGAGCCCAGCACCCGGTGATCCCCCAACCACCGCTGCTCCCCGATCCGCCCGGTGAGCAGCAACCCGCCGTCCGCCGTCGCCACGGCAGCGGGCAGCAACGGATGACCGGAGTCTCCTTGCCCCAGCCGCGCCGTATCGCCCCCGTGCGCCGCGTCCTCCAGCCAGTAGTGCTGGCGCTGGAAGGCATAGGTGGGCAGGTCGGTGGTGGGACCCTCGGCGAACCAGGGCGTCCAGTCGATATCGGTGCCGTGGGTGTGGAGCTGGGCCAGGGCCCGGGCGAAGGCCCGGTCCTCCGATTGCTTCGCGTTGAGGGTGGAGAGGGCGAGCAGGTCTCCGTCCACGGTGTGCTGGGCGGCGGTGGCCAGCACAGGATCCGGGCCGAGTTCGAGGTAGGTGCCGGGGCCCTGGTGGGCGACGGCGGGGGCGAAGTGGACGGGCTGGCGGATGTGCTGGACCCAGTAGTCAGGGCTCGCGATCTCCTGCTCAACCGGCCGACCGGTCAGGTTGCTCAGCAACGGGATCACCGGCAGCCGGAAGTCCAAGTCGCCGATGGCCTGCTGGAAGTCCTCCAGCATCGGATCCATGAGCGGCGAATGGAAGGCATGACTCACGCTGAGGCGCTTGGTCTTACGTCCCTGGGCCTTCCACACTTCGGCCAGCTCCAGCACGGGCTCTTCCGGCCCGGAGATCACAGTGCTGGTCGGGGTGTTGAGGGCGGCCACCGTCACACCGTCGGGCAGCTCCAGCTCGTCTGCTCCGGCCTCGATCGCGACCATCGCGCCGCCCTCGGGCAGCGCACCCATCAACGTCGCCCGGGCCGCCACCAGCGCACACGCGTCCTCCAGCCCGAGCACCCCGGCCACATGCGCGGCAGCCACCTCACCAATCGAATGACCGATCACCGCATCCGGCCGCACTCCGAAGGAGCCCAGCAGCCGGGCCAGGCCGACCTGCAACGCGAACAGTCCGGCCTGCGCATACGTGGTGTGCTCCAGCTCGGATACCTGACC
>NZ_BAAAPE010000017.1:0-140616 GCF_039530985.1 Streptomyces albiaxialis | reverse complement strand
CCGGCGCGGACGTTCGCCGCACGGCCACTCCACCGGCTCGGTCAGCAACCCCACAGCGCCGGACGACCAGTCCACGTGCGGCGAGGGCTCATCGACGTGCAGAGAGGCCGGAAGCACCCCGTGGCGCATCGCCTGCACCATCTTGATCACACCGGCCACACCCGCGGCCGCCTGCGTATGACCGATGTTCGACTTCACCGACCCCAACCACAACGGCCGCCCATCGGAACGCTCCTGGCCATACGTCGCCAGCAACGCCCCCGCCTCGATCGGATCCCCCAGCGTCGTCCCCGTACCGTGCCCCTCCACCGCATCCACATCGGCCGCCGTCAGCCGCGCACTCGCCAGCGCCGCACGGATCACCCGCTCCTGCGACGGGCCGTTCGGCGCCGTCAGGCCGTTGCTGGTGCCGTCCTGGTTGACCGCCGACCCGCGCAGCAGCGCGAGCACCCGGTGGCCGTTGCGCCTCGCGTCCGAGAGCCGCTCCAGCAGCACCAGGCCCACGCCCTCGCCCCAGCCCGTGCCGTCGGCCGCGGCGGCGAACGGCTTACAGCGGCCGTCCCGCGCGAGGCCGCGCTGGCGGGAGAACTCGACGAACGTCGCGGGTGTGGCCATCACGGCGACGCCGCCCGCCAGCGCCAGTTCGCACTCGCCCTGACGCAGCGCCTGGGCCGCGAGATGCATCGCGACCAGCGACGACGAACACGCCGTGTCCACCGTCATCGCGGGCCCTTCGAGCCCGAAGGCGTACGCGAGGCGGCCGGACATGACGCTCGGGGTACCGCCCGCGAGCAGGTAGCCCTCGACATCGGGGGCGGACGCGCTCCCGGCGGAGCCGTAGCCCTGGAAGGTGCCGCCGGTGAAGATACCGGTGTCGCTGCCCTGGAGGGACGCGGTGTCGAGGCCCGCGTTCTCGAAGGCCTCCCACGCGGTCTCCAGCAGCAGCCGCTGCTGCGGATCCATGGCCAGCGCCTCGCGCGGGCTGATCCCGAAGAACGCCGCGTCGAACCGCCCCGCGTCGTAGAGGAAGCCGCCTTCGCGTACGTAGCTGGTGCCGGGGTGGGCGGGGTCGGGGTCGTAGAGCGCGTCGAGGTCCCAGCCGCGGTCGGTCGGCAGTTCGGAGACGGCGTCCCTGCCTTGCGCGACGAGATTCCACAGGTCGTCGGGGGTACGCACGCCGCCGGGGAAGCGACAGGCCATGCTGACGATCGCGATCGGTTCGTCGTCGGTCCCCGCCTCGCGGGCCGGGGGGCGGCCGGAGGCGCGTCCGGCCGGGGCCGTCGTGCCGCTCAGCCGTCGGCGCAGGTACCCGGCGAGGGCCTGGGGCGTGGGCTGGTCGAAGACGACGGTGGGCGGCAGGTTCTCGCCGGTGAGGGCGGTGAGCTGGTTGCGGAGTTCGACGGCGGTGAGCGAGTCGAAGCCCAGTTCCTGGAACGGGCGCGAGGGCGGGAGCGCGGCCGGGTCCGGGTGGCCCAGGACGGCCGCGGCACGGGCCTGGACGTGGCGGAGGAGGATCTGGAGCTGCTGCGCGGGCGTGCTGTCCGCCAGTTCGCGGTGCAGCGGGTCGTCGCGATCGTGGTCGCGATCGCGGTCGCGCGCGCTGTCCGAGCGGGCGTCGCGGCCCCCGGGCTCCTGGTCCGCGTCCGGGACGAGCCCGTTCAGCAGCGGGCTGGGACGCCGCGCGGCGAACGTCGCGGCGAACGTCTCCCAGTCCACGTCGGCGACGGTGAGCGTCGTGTCGCCGTGGTCCAGCGCGCGGTGGAGGCTGGCGGTGGCGAGATCGGGGTCGAGCGCGGCGAGGCCGCGATTGCGCAGATAGGAGAGGGTTTCCTGGTCCGCGGCCAGGCCGATGTCGGCCCAGGGGCCCCAGGCCACGCTGGTGGCGGGCAGGCCGACGCCCCGGCGGTGCTCGGCGAGCGCGTCGAGGTACGCGTTGGCGGCGGCGTACGCGCCCTGGTGGCCGCTGCCCCAGGTCGCGGCGTTGGACGAGAACAGCACGAACGCCGTCAGGCTCAGGCCCCGCTCCCGGGTGAGTTCGTGCAGATGCCTCGCCGCGAGGGCCTTGGGGCCGAACAGGCCGTGCAGGTCCTCGGGCCCCAGCTCGGCGACGGGCCCGATGTCGGCCGTACCTGCGGCGTGCACGACGGCCGTGAGGGGGTGCGCCTCGGGGACCCCGTCGAGCAGCCGCCCCACGGCCGTATGGTCGGCCACGTCGCAGGCCGCGACGGTGACCTCGGTGCCCGACGCGCGCAGCTCGTCGGCGAGTTCGGCGGCGCCGGGCGCGTCGGGGCCGCGGCGGGAGACGAGGAGGAGGCGCGGCGCGCCCTGCTCCGCGAGCCGGCGGGCGAGGTGGGCGCCGAGTCCGCCGGTGCCTCCGGTGATCAGGGTCGTGCCCTCGGGCCGCCAGGGGGCGTCGTCGACGTCCTCCGGGGCGGGGGCCCGGCGCAGCCGTCGCGCGTAGGTGCCGGAGCCCCGGAGGGCCAACTGGTCCTCCGGGCCCTGGTCACCTGTCAGCAACGCGGCCAGCCGGTCGGCGGTCAGGGGCCCGGGTTCCGTCGGGAGATCGAGCAGGCCGCCCCACCGCCGGGGGTGTTCGAGCGCTGCCACCCGGCCGAGACCCCAGACGGCCGACTGGGCCGGATGGGGGAGAGGTTCGTCCGGCGAGACGGCCACGGCGCCCTGGGTCACGCACCACAGGGGAGCCTCGACCCCCGTGTCCCCGAGGGCCTGGAAGAGGGCGGTCGTCGCCGCGAGCCCGGCCGGGACCGCCGGGTGGTCCGGATGGACGGCGCCGCCGTCCAGGGGGAGGAGGCACAGCACGCCCGTCGGCGCCCCCGCCTCCTCGGTCATCTCGGCCACCTGACCGGCCAGCAGCGAACGAGCGGCCGTCGCGACGTCCACCTGGCCGAGGTGCACCTCGGCGCCCCGCGCACGTAGAGCCTGGACGGTCGTACGTACGGCGGAGTCGTCCTCGCTCCCCGAGGGCACGAACACCAGCCAGACGCCGCCCTCTCCACGTCCGCCCGGCTCTGTGGCGGGCAGGGGCGACCAGACGGCCCGGTACCGCCAGGAGTCCAGCCGCGCCTCCTCCCGCCGACGGCGCCGCCACTCGGCCAGGATCGGCAGCGCGGGCCGCAGCGTGTCGACGGCCCCACTGTCGTCGTCCAGCCGCATCCCGCTGGTCAGCGCCTCGACGTCGAGCTGCTCGATCGCCTGCCAGAGCCGTGCCTCGACGGCGTCGGGCCCGGCGGCCCGGGAGCCGTGCACGCTGGGCGGCGCGAGCCAGAACCGCTGGTGCTGGAAGGCGTACGTCGGCAGTGGCACGGCACGCGGTGGCCGCTCCTCCTCGGCCACGACGGCCGACCAGTCCACGTCGACGCCGGCGACGTGCAGCCGGGCCAGCGCCTGCAACAACCCGTCGACCTCGGGCTTCTTGCCCGACAGCGCCGGTACGACCAGCGGCTCCGCCCCGTCGTCACGGTTGGCCGCGACATCGTGGTGCTGAAGAGTGTGCTGGGCGGCGGTGGCCAGGACGGGGTCGGGGCCCAGCTCCAGATAGCTGCCGGCGTCGGGCCCGGTGCGGGCGAGGGCGGGGGCGAAGTGGACCGGTTGGCGGATGTGCTGGACCCAGTAGTCGGGGGACGCGATCGCGTCGTCGGCCGGTTGGCCGGTGAGGTTGCTGAGGAGGGGGATGACCGGCTGCCGGAAGTCCAGGCCCTCGATGGCGTGGTGGAAGTCCTCCAGCATCGGGTCCATGAGCGGGGAGTGGAAGGCATGACTCACGCTGAGGCGCTTGGTCTTACGTCCCTGGGCCTTCCATGCCTCGGCCAGTTCCAGGACGGGTTGCTCGGGGCCGGAGATGACGGTGCTGGTGGGGGTGTTGAGGGCGGCCACCGCCACACCCTCCGGCAGCTCCAGCTCCAGCTCCAGCTCCTCCGCCCCGGCCTCGATCGCGACCATCGCGCCGCCCTGGGGCAGTGCTCCCATCAACGTCGCCCGGGCCGCCACCAGCGCACACGCGTCCTCCAGGCTGAAGACCCCGGCCACATGGGCGGCGGCGACCTCACCAATCGAATGACCGATCACCGCATCCGGCCGCACCCCGAACGAACCCAGCAGCCGGGCCAGGCCGATCTGCAACGCGAACAGTCCGGCCTGCGCATACGTGGTGTGCTCCAGCTCGGATACCTGACCCTCGAAGACCACCTCACGCAGCGGCCGCTCCAGGTGCGGGTCCAGCAACCCGCACACCTCATCGAAGGCAGCAGCGAACACGGGGAATCGGCCGTACAGCTCAGCGCCCATGCCCACCCGCTGGCTGCCCTGGCCGCTGAAGAGCCACACCCGCTGCCCCGACGGGGCCGTGCCGCCGCCTCCGGGCACCACGACGTCTGGGTGTGCTCTCCCCTCGGCCAAGGCCTCGACCCGCGCGAGGAGTTCGTCCCGGCTCCCGCCGAGCACGAGGGCCCTGTGCTCGAAGAGCGTGCGCGTGGTGGCGAGGGACCAGCCGACGTCCCGTACGTCCGGTCCGGAGTCGGGGCCGGAGCCGGAGCCGGAGCTTGAGCCTGAGCCGGAGCTTGAGCCTGAGCCGGGGCCCGTGGTCAGCCAGTCGGCCAGGCGCCGTGCCTGGTCGCGCAGGGCGTCGGGCGTACGTGCCGAGAGCGCCCACGGGACGACGCCCGTGAGCGGTACGGGCGCGAGGGCGTCCTCGGCCTCCGAGTCCCCCTCTTCCAGGATCAGGTGGGCGTTCGTACCGGAGATGCCGAACGACGAGACGCCCGCGCGGCGCGGGCTCTCACCACGTGGCCAGTCCCGCTGTTCCGTCAGCAGTTCGATCGCGCCCGAGCCCCAGTCGACCTCGGGGGTGGGCTCGGTGAGGTGGAGCGAGGCGGGCAGGACGCCGTGCCGCATGGCCAGCACCATCTTGATGACGCCTGCCGCCCCGGCGGCCATCTGGGTGTGCCCGATGTTCGACTTGACGGAGCCGAGCCGGAGCGGGCGGCCCTCGGGGCGGTCCTGCCCGTAGGTGGCGAGGAGCGCCTGGGCCTCGATCGGATCGCCGAGAGTGGTGCCGGTGCCGTGGGCCTCTACGGCGTCGACATCCGCGGCGGTGAGCCGCGCGTCGGCGAGGGCTTCGGCGATGACGCGCTGCTGGGAGGGGCCGTTGGGGGCGGTGAGGCCGTTGCTGGTGCCGTCCTGGTTGATCGCGGATCCGCGGAGGACGGCGAGGACGCGGTGCCCGTTGCGCCGCGCGTCCGAGAGCCGTTCGAGCAGCAGGATGCCGACGCCCTCGGACATGGTCATGCCGTCGGCGTCGGCGGAGAAGGCCTTGGACCGGCCGTCGGGGGCGAGTACGCCGAGATCGGCGAAGCCCACGAAGGGCGCCGACGAGGACATGACGGCGACTCCGCCGGCCAGCGCGAGGGAGCACTCCGACTGGCGGAGCGCGCGCGACGCCAGGTGGAGCGCGACGGACGCCGAGGAGCACGCGGTGTCCACGGTGACCGCCGCGCCCTCCAGGCCGAGGAGGTAGGCCACCCGGCCGGAGACGACGCTGGCGGTGTTGCCGATGGTGAAGTACCCGGCGGAGCCGTCCGGCACCTGGGACGGGTCGGAGTAGTAGTCCAGGTGGTCGCAGCCGATGAAGGTGCCGGTCCTGCTGCCGCGCAGGGACCGCGGGTCGAGGCCCGCGTGTTCGATGGCCTCCCAGCACGTCTCCAGGGCGAGCCGCTGCTGCGGCGCCATGCCGATGGCCTCGCGGGGCGCGATGCCGAAGAACGCGGCGTCGAATCCGGCGACGTCGTCGAGGAAGCCGCCCTGGGTGGTGATGCCCGCGCCGGGACTTCCCGAGCCGGAACCGGCGAAGGAGTCCAGGTCCCAGTCGCGGTCCTCGGGCAGTCCGCCGACGCCGTCTCCGCCGCGCGCCACCAGGTCCCACAGCTCCTCCGGGGACCGTACGCCCCCGGGGAACCGGCAGGCCATGCCGACGATCGCGAGGGGCTCGTGCCCGGCCGCCTCGATCTCCTTCAACCGCCGCTGCGTGGTGCGCAGATCCGTGGTGGCCCGCTTGAGGTAATCGAGGAGCTTCTCTTCGTTGTTCGCCATGGCCCGCCTTGTCGCCCACTCCGCTGATGGTCGGGTGCCGGTGTTGTGGGACCACTCTCGGGGCGGTTCTAAAGGGCGCCTAATCCGGTCCTTTCGCCCGTCGGTGGTGGGTCGCGGGCGTCGTGGGCGGGGGTGTCCGGCGATATCCCGGGGTTAGACGGGCTTTAGAAGCGGCCGTGACGCTGGGCGGCAGGCAGCCGAGCGGCGATGGTGGGGAGAGTGGGATGGCACAGGCTTTCCAGGCGAGTCGGCAGTGGCAGCGCATCAGTGAGAGGTGGGTGACCGAGGAAGCGGCCGCCGATCTGACTGATTTCAAGTCCGACCCGAGAAACTTCCACCTCGCGCTCTGGGATCCGACCACGAACGGCGTCCGCTATCTGAAGGCGCTGCTGTACGAACTCGCGACGCGGCTCAGCCCGGAGGAATGGGCCCGGATCGAGAAAGTGCGCAACCGGGAGGTGGGAAACCCGCTTTCGGTGCGCATCGACGGCAGGCCGGTCTGCCTGGACTACCTCCAGGCCTCGCAGGAGCTGGGGTTCATCGAGAAGGCCGTCGAGCTGCGCGGCGCCCGCGTCCTGGAGATCGGCGCCGGTTACGGGCGGGTCTGCCACGCGATGCTGTCGAACTACGACCTCGCCGGGTACTGCATCGTCGATCTGCGGAACACGCTGGCGCTCAGCCGCCGCTATCTGCGCGAGGTGCTGGACGACGAGCAGTTCGCGAAGGTGCGGTTCGTGCCCGTGGACGAGGACGTGGAGGCCGCGTTGGAATCCTCCCGGTTCGACTTGTGTGTCAACGTCCACTCGTTCACCGAGATGGCCCCGGAAACGGTTTCCGCGTATCTCCGGCTCATCGACCGCTCGTGCACCGGATTCTTCGTGAAGAACCCGGTCGGAAAATACATCGACAAGAGCATGGACGGCTACGGCAAGGGCAACGAGGCCGTGCAGATGGCGCTGGAGAACGGGCCTCTCCGGCAGCTTCTCGACATTCACGACACCGAGGCCGTCAAGGCGGCCGTGCCCGCCTTCCTCTCCGCCTACCGGCCGGGCGAGGAATGGACCTGTGCCCGAGAAGGGCGCGGGCTCCCCTGGAGCTATTTCTGGCAGGCCGTGTACACGAAGAACAGCGCTCGCCCGTGACCGGCGGGCCGGTCCTCGTCCTGGGCGGATCCGGCTATCTGGGACGGCACATCTGCGCCGTGTTCGCCGATTCCGGTGCCACGGTCGTACGGGTGTCGCGGTCGGCGGCCCTGCCCGACACGACGCCCGGTGCGACGCCCGGTGCGAAGCTCGGTGCGACGCCCGATGCGACGTCCGCGGCGCCACCCCGCGCCGGGGCCCCCGCCCGTGCCGTCCGCATGGACCTGGCCACCGCCCGCACCGCCGAGCTGGCCGCGCTGTGCGCCGACACCGGGGCCCGCGTGCTGGTGAACGCCTGCGGCGCGGTGTGGGGCGGCGGAGAACGGGAGATGTCCGCGCTCAACGCCGACCTCGTCGGCCGCCTCACCGACGCCGTCGCCGGGCTGTCCCGCCCGCCGCGCCTCATCCAGCTCGGCAGCGCGTACGAGTACGGGCCCGCGCGGCACGGGGAGGCCGTCGACGAGGACTGGCCGCTGGAACCGGCCACCGCCTACGGGCGGACGAAGCTGCGCGGCTCGCAGACGGTCCTGCGCGCCGCGCGCGAGCACGGGCTGGACGGGGTGGTGCTGCGGGTCTCGGTGGCCTGCGGCCCCGGCGCGCCCCGCGCCAGTCTCCCCGGGCTCGTGGCCGCCCATCTCGTGACCGGCCGCGACGAGCTGCGGCTCGCGCCGCTGCGCTCCTACCGCGACCTGGTCGACGTACGGGACGTCGCCGTCGCCGTGCTCGCCGCCGCGCGGGCGCCCGCCCGCGCCGTCACCGGCCAGGTCGTCAACATCGGCCGGGGCGCGGCCGTTCCCGTGCGCAGGCTCGTGGACCTGCTGATCGCCTACAGCGGCCGTTCCCTGCGCGTGGTGGAGGAACGGCCGCCGGACGGGACCCGCTCCGACATGCCGTGGCTGCGGCTCGACATCGCGCGGGCGAGGCGGCTGCTGGGCTGGACCCCGCGCCGCAGCCTGGAGGACTCGCTGAGGGACCTGCTCGCGGACGCGGGCTGCCAAGGGAAGGACGGACGATGAACGAACGGGCCGCGCACATCCTCGACGAGGTCCGCAAGTACCACCAGGACATCCAGGACGGGGGCGGCTTCGTCCCCGGCGTCACCGAGATCTGGCCGTCCGGCGCCGTGCTGGACGAGGAGGACAGGGCGGCGCTCGTCGAGGCGGCCCTGGACATGCGGATCGCCGCCGGACGCAGCTCGCGCCGGTTCGAGTCCGCCTTCGCGCGCAGGATGAAGCGGCGCAAGGCCCACATGACCAACTCCGGCTCGTCCGCGAACCTCCTCGCCGTCTCCTCGCTCACCTCCCACCTGCTCGGGGACCGCGCGCTCAAGCCCGGCGACGAGGTGCTGACGGTGGCGGCCGGGTTCCCCACGACCGTCAACCCGATCCTGCAGAACGGGCTGGTCCCGGTCTTCGTCGATGTCGAGCTGCGCACGTACAACACGACCGTCGAGCGGCTGGAGCGGGCCATCGGGCCGCGCACCCGGGCCATCATCATGGCCCACACCCTCGGCAACCCCTTCGAGGCCACCGAGGTCGCCCGGCTCGCCGAGGAGCGCGAGCTGCTGCTGATCGAGGACACCTGCGACGCGGTGGGGTCCACCTACGACGGCCGACTGGCCGGCACCTTCGGCGACCTGGCCAGCGTCAGCTTCTACCCGGCCCACCATCTGACCACGGGCGAGGGCGGCTGCGTGCTGACCTCGAACCTGGTGCTGGCCCGGATCGTGGAATCGCTGCGGGACTGGGGACGGGACTGCTGGTGCGAGCCCGGCGAGAACGACACCTGCCGCAAGCGGTTCGCCTACCAGATGGGCACCCTGCCGACCGGCTACGACCACAAGTACATCTTCTCCCACGTGGGTTACAACCTGAAGTCGACCGATCTGCAAGGTGCCCTCGGCCTCAGCCAGTTGGACAAGCTCGACCACTTCTGCGCCGCCCGGCGCCGCAACTGGCGGCGGCTGCGCGAGGGCCTGGACGGGCTGCCGTGGCTGGTCCTGCCCGAGGCGACGCCCCGCAGCGACCCGAGCTGGTTCGGGTTCGCCCTGACCGTCGACCCCGAGGCGCCGTTCAGCCGGGCCGCGCTGGTCGACTTCCTGGAGTCCCGCAGGATCGGCACCCGCAGGCTGTTCGCCGGGAACCTCACCCGCCACCCGGCCTACATCGACCAGCCGCACCGGGTCTCCGGCGCGCTGACGAACAGCGATCTCATCACCGAGCACACCTTCTGGACCGGCGTCTACCCCGCCCTCACCGAGGAGATGATCGACTACGTCGTGGAGTCGGTCCGCGAGTTCGTCGGGAGCAACGGATGAGCGCCCCGGCCGGTACGCGCGGCGCCGCGTCCCTCCGTACCCCCGACGTGCGGCCTCGCGGCGACACCGGGCTGGCGGCCCGTATCGCCCGCTCGGCCGAGGCCCTCGCGGGCCCGGCGGCGGACACGGACGACGTCCTCGCCTGGCTGGAGAGCCGCCGCCGTGCCGTGCCGTTCGCGGTGGAGCGCATCCCGTTCGGTGACCTGGAGGGCTGGTCGTTCGCCCCGCACACCGGGAACCTCGTGCACCGCAGCGGCAAGTTCTTCACGGTCGAGGGGCTGCGCGCCACGATCGACGCGCGCAGGTGGAGCCAGCCGATCATCTGCCAGATGGAGGTCGGCATCCTCGGCATTCTCGCCAAGGAGTTCGACGGCGTCCTGCACTTCCTGATGCAGGCCAAGATGGAGCCCGGGAACCCGAACCTGCTCCAGCTCTCGCCGACCGTGCAGGCCACCCGCAGCAATTACACCAAGGTCCACAAGGGAGCGGCCGTCCGCTACCTCGAACACTTCACGGACCCGGCCCCCGGCAGCGTGCTGTCCGACGCGCTCCAGTCCGAGCACGGCTCGTGGTTCTTCCGCAAGCGCAACCGCAACATGGTCGTGGAGACGACCGAGGACGTGCCGCCGCACGAGGACTTCCGCTGGCTGACCCTCGGGCAGATCGCCGCCCTCCTGCGCCACGACCTCACGGTCAACATGGACGCCCGCTCCGTGCTCGCCGGACTCCCCGGACCGGACACCCCGCGCGCCCTGCACACCGACACCGGCATGCTGTCCTGGCTCGTCGAACGCCGCGCCGCCCACCAGACCTCCGCCGAGCGCGTCCCGCTCGCCGAGGTGCCCGGCTGGACGCGCGGGCCCGCGTCCGTCGACCACGAACGGGACCGCTATTTCCGCGTCGTGGCCGTCTCGGTGCGGGCCGGCAGCCGCGAGGTCGGCGCCTGGACGCAGCCGCTCCTCGAACCGCGCGGCCAGGGCCTCGTGGCCTTCCTCGCCCGCGACTTCGGCGGTGTCCCGCACGTCCTCGTGAGCGCCCGCGCGGAGGGCGGCTTCCTCGACACGGCCGAGCTGGGCCCCACCGTCCAGTGCACGCCCGGCAACCACGCGCATCTGCCCGCCGCGGAGCGGCCGCCGTTCCTGGACGAGGTGCTGTCGGCCGGGCCGTCGCGCGTCCGGTACGCGGCGCTGCACTCCGAGGAGGGCGGCCGGTTCCTGGACTCGGTCAGCCGCTGTCTCGTGGTCGAGGCCGAGGACGCGCACGAGCCGCCCGGCTTCCGCTGGATGTCGCACGCCCAGCTCGCCGCGTTCGCCCGGCACAGCCACTACGTCAACGTCCAGGCGCGCACCCTGCTGACCTGCCTGCGCGCGATGTCTTACGGCGACCGGCAGAACGGCTGGGGGGCGCCCTGAGCGAGCGGCGCGTCGGCGCGGCGCGTCAACGCGTGATCAGCACGGCTTTCTGTTCGACGTCCGCCAGCAGCCGCGCCAGCCGCAGACTCGACTCCGAGGCGTCGCCGGTGCCGCTGCCCGTACGGACGGCCCGTTCGAAGGCGCGCACCACGTTCGCGAACTGGTCATCGGCGCGCAGCGTGATCTCCTCGCGGTGGTCCTGCCGCTCCACCCTCAGCACCGGCCGGTGATCGGGCGGCGGGGTGAAGGCACGGTCGAGCGTCAGCCGTCCGGTACTGCCCGCGAACTCGCAGCTCGTCCGGTACGAGTGCTCCATGCCGAAGCTCAGATCCGCCGTCACGCCGGCCGCCGTGCACGCCAGGATCCGCCCGGCCACCACCAGGCCCGTGCCTGCCCGGAGGCGCAGCACGGCGTGGAGCACGCGCAGGTCGGGCCCGAGGTGGTGGAGCGCGGCCCGGACCGGGTAGAGGCCCATGTCCAGCAGGGCGCCGCCGCTCACGTCGGGCCGGTGGCGCATGTTGTCCTCGGGCAGCGGCGGGATGGTGAAGGCGGCGGCGAAGTCGCGGACCTCGCCGATCACGCCGTCGGCGAGCATCTTCCGCACGGAGGCGTGCTGGTCGTGGTGCGGGAAGGCGACGTTCTCCAGCAGCACGAGACCGCGCTCGGCGGCCAGCCGCAACAGGTGGCCGGTGTGCTCGGGGTCGTGGGTGAGCGGCTTCTCGGCCAGCACGTGCTTGCCGGCGCGCAGCGCCCTCTCGACCCACTCCGCGTGCAGCAGCGGCGGCAGCGGCACGTAGACGGCGTCGATCCCGGAGGAGGCCAGCAGCTCCTCGTAGCCGGCCGTCCCGCAGCCGAACGCGGCGGCGAACCTCTCCGCCCTCGCCGGGTCGCGGCTGGCGACGGCCACCGGTTCGACGCCGGGGGCGGCGGCGAGCGCCGGCAGCATGCGGCGCCACGCGATGTCCGCGCAGCCGAGGACGCCGCAGCGCAGCGGCCGTTCCGTTGTGTGCGAGGCCTCCATGGCCCGGCCCTCCCGAGGTCCGGTGTACGGGTCACGCGGTCAGACCGCGCTTGAGCGGCTCCCACCAGGCGCGGTTCTCGCGGTACCAGGCGACCGTCGCGGCGAGCCCGGAGGCGAAGTCGTGCCGCGGCCGGTAGCCCAGCTCCTCACGCGCCTTGGTGTCGTCGATCGAGTAGCGCCTGTCGTGCCCCTTGCGGTCGGGGACGTGGCGCACCCGGCTCCAGTCGGCGCCGCAGGCCGCCAGCAGCCGCTCGGTCAGCTCGCGATTGCTCAGCTCGGTGCCGCCGCTGATGTTGTAGACCCCGCCGGGTGTGCCCTCCGTGCGGACCAGCTCGACGGCCCGGCAGTGGTCCTCCACGTGCAGCCAGTCGCGCCGGTTGAGCCCGTCGCCGTAGAGCGGGACGTCACCGCCGTCGAACAGGCTGGTGAGGAAGAGCGGGATGACCTTCTCGGGGAACTGACCCGGCCCGTAGTTGTTGCAGCACCGGGTGATCCGTACGTCCAGGCCGTGGGTGCGGTGGTACGAGAGCGCGACGAGGTCCGAGGCCGCCTTGGACGCGGCGTAGGGCGAGTTGGGGTCCAGCGGGTCCTCCTCCGTGCTGGAGCCGTGCTCCACCGAGCCGTAGACCTCGTCCGTGGAGACATGGACGAAGCGCTCGACGCCGTGCCGCAGTGCCGCGTCCAGCAGCGTCTGGGTGCCCGTCACGTTCGTACGCACGAACTCCCCGGCGGCCGCGATCGAACGGTCCACGTGCGACTCCGCGGCGAAGTGCACGACCTGCCGGGCGCGGGCCGTCAGCCGGTCCACCAGGTCGGCGTCGCAGATGTCGCCCCGGACGAACGTGAGCCGGGGGTGGGTGAGGTCGAGGTTGTCGAGGCTCCCGGCGTACGTCAGCTTGTCCAGCACCGTGATCCGGGACACCCCGGCCGACTCCGCGGCGCCCGGCGCGAGCAGCATCCGCGCGTAGGCGGAGCCGATGAACCCGGCGGCCCCGGTGACCAGGAGATTCACAGCTCCTCCATGAACTCGGCCGGGGGCAGTCCCAGGCTGAAGTCGCGGGCGCGTTCCATGACGTACTGGCCGTAGGGCGAGTTGCCCATCGCGGCGCCCAGGGCGTGGCAGTCGTCGGGCCGGATGAAGCCCATGTACATGGCGATCTCCTCGACGCAGCCCAGCCGGGTGCCCTGCCGGTGCTGCACGTCGCGCACGAACCGGGCGGCGTCCAGCAGGGTCTCGTGGGTGCCGGTGTCCAGCCAGGTGACGCCCCGGCCCAGCCACACCAGCTCGGCCGTGCCGTCCTCCAGATACGCGCGCAGCACGTCGGTGATCTCCAGCTCGCCGCGTGCGGAGGGGGACAGGCCCTTGGTGACGTCCACGACCCCGCCGTCGAAGAAGTACAGGCCGGGGATCGCGAGGTTCGAGCGCGGCCGTTCCGGCTTCTCCTCGATGGAGACCAGCCTGCCGCGCGCGTCGATCTCGGCGACGCCGAACCGCTGCGGGTCGGCGACCTGGTGGCCGAAGAGGACGCAGCCGCGCAGCTTCCGGGCGCTGCGGCGCAGCAGGGAGGGCAGATTGGCGCCGTGGAAGAGGTTGTCGCCGAGGATCAGCGCGCACTCGTCGCCGCGGATGTGGTCGGCGCCGACGCGGAAGGCGTCCGCGATGCCGCGCGGCTCGTCCTGCGCGGCGTACGCGATGTCGAGCCCGAGCTGTCGGCCGTCGCCGAACAGGCTCTGGAAGACGGGCAGTTCGGCGGGCCGGGTGATGATGAGGATGTCCTGGATCCCGGCGAGCATCAGCACGGAGAGCGGGTAGTAGACCATGGGCTTGTCGTAGACCGGGGCGAGCTGCTTGGAGCCCACGAACGTGAGCGGCTGGAGCCGCGTGCCGTTCCCGCCCGCGAGAATGATGCCCTTCATCTCACCGCCCGCCCTCTCCGCGCGCTCCGCTTCGCGTCCACGGCATCGTCGGCCCCCGGTCCAAAGCCGGTCTAACGTGCGGCGAATCGACGACCCGCCCGTTCACGCGGCGACGGGCTTCCTGGCGGCGGCCACCAGACAGCCCACTGCCTCTCCGCCGCTCTGGGTGGCGGTGCCCGGGTGCGCGGGTTCGAGCGAGCCGAGCACCTCCTCGACGGAGACTCCGTGCTCCCGTTCGAACTCCCGGCGGCAGCGCAGGATCCCGTCGATCACCCGCATGAACGTGAACTTCGTGTGGTCGGTGACGTCGGTGAGCTCCTCCAGCTCCAGCCCCGCGTCGGCCATCAGCCCCGGATACGCCTCGAACCGGCCGAACGACGCGACGTCCCCGGAGTCGCCCGCCCCGTCGGTGCCGTCGCCCAGCGGAAAGGTGTCGGTGAGGACGATCCGTCCGCCGGGCCGCAGCACCCGCGCCATCTCGCGCAGCGCCACGGGCCGGTCCATGTGCACGATCGACTCGAAGGCGAGCACGGCGTCGAAAGAGCCAGCTTCGTGCGGCAGCCGCGTCACGTCGCCGTACTCGAAGCGCACGCGCTCACCCATCTCCGCCTCGCGGGCCAGCTCCACCGCCTGGCCGACCTGTTCCCGGCTGATCGTGACGCCGAGAACCCGCGCGCCCGTACGGGAGGCCACGCGCAGCGCGGGGCGGCCCACGCCGCACCCGGCGTCGAGCACGCGCTGGCCGGGCCCGACGCCGAGCCGGTCGGCGAGCAGGTCGGTGAAGCGGTCGGTGGCCTCCTCGGGGGAGCTGCGGTCCTGGGGCCCGTCCCAGTATCCGAAGTGCAGGTTGTCGCCCCACGCCATCCGCAGCAATGGGCCCAACGCGCTGTAGTAGTCGGTGATCTCTTCGCCGGTCGGGGACGTGGGGGGCGGGGCGGACGGGAACGTCATGCATTCCTCCCGGGGCTGGTGGTCCGGCACGGCTGCCGTCCCTAGACCCAGTCAGTGATCACCGAAGCCTCGGCAACGCCCGTCTAAAGTCCGAGGTCTCGCGCCCCGCGCCGCACAGCGCCCCGCGGATAGCCGGTCGCCGACTTCCGCACCCTTCTTCTCGATCGATCCATCAATTTCGGTTGTGGTCGATTCCGTCGCGATGTGGGCGAGCCGCATCCGCCGGTGTGCCCGCCCGTACGCCCGTGAGCGCGCACGGGCGGGCACACCGGCCGTGGGTCAGAGGCCCGCCGCCAGGCGGTTCGCGAGGAGGCGGGTGAAGCGGGACGGGTCGGCCAGTTCGCCGCCCTCGGCCAGCAGCGCCATCCCGTAGAGGAGTTCGGCGGTCTCCGTCAGGGCCGGGTCCTCCGCGTTCGCCGTGTGGGCGTCCTTGAGGCCGGTCACCAGGGGGTGGCCGGGGTTGAGTTCCAGGATGCGCTTGATGGGCGGCAGCTCCTGGCCCATCGCCCGGTACATCTTCTCCAGGTTCGGCGTGATGTCATGGGCGTCGCCGACGACGCACGCCGGGGACGTGGTCAGCCGGGAGGAGAGCCGCACCGACTTCACGTCCTCGCCCAGCGCGGTGCCCAGCCAGCCCAGGAGCGGCGCGAAGTCCTCGTCGCGCTGCTCGTCCTCGGCGCTCTTCTCCGCGCCCTCGCCGTCCCCGGAGCCGTCCGCCGCGTCCAGGTCCACCTGGCCCTTGGCGATCGACTGGAGCGGTGTGCCGTCGAACTCCCGGATCTGCTCGACCCACACCTCGTCGACGGGGTCGGTGAGCAGCAGCACCTCGTACCCCTTGGCCTGGAACGCCTCGATGTGCGGGCTGTTCTCCAGCCGGGTGCGCGACTCGCCGGTGAGGAAGTAGATGTGCTCCTGGCCCTCCTTCATCCGCGACACGTAGTCGCGCAGGCTCGTCTGCTCGTCGGGGTCGTGCGTCGAGGGGAAGGATGCCAGGCCCAGGAGGGTGTCCCGGTTGTCGAAGTCGGAGAGCAGGCCCTCCTTCATCGCCGGGCCGAACTCCCGCCAGAAGGTCCGGTAGCGCTCGGCGTCCTTCTCGCGCAGCGAGGTGACCGCCGAGAGGATCTTCTTCACCAGCCTGCGGTGCATGAGCTGGATCTGGCGGTCCTGCTGGAGCGCCTCCCGCGAGACGTTCAGCGACAGGTCCTGCGCGTCGACGACGCCCTTGACGAACCGGAGGTACTCGGGGAGCAGCGCGGTGCAGTCGTCCATGATGAACACCCGCCGCACGTACAGGTGCACCCCGCCGTGCCCGCCGCGCTGGTAGAGGTCCAGCGGCGCGTGGGAGGGGATGAAGAGCACCGCCTGGTACTCGAAG
Source organism: Streptomyces albiaxialis (assembly GCF_039530985.1). NCBI lineage: Bacteria > Bacillati > Actinomycetota > Actinomycetes > Kitasatosporales > Streptomycetaceae > Streptomyces > Streptomyces albiaxialis. The sequence continues at coordinate 124,376 of NZ_BAAAPE010000017.1, read as the reverse complement.
GTGCCCTCCGCGCGCGTGTGGACGGTCTCCAGCGGGTCCGTCCAGTCGTGGCTGACGTGCCGGTAGAACTCCTTGTACTCCTCCTCGGAGATCTCGTCCGCCGACCGGGCCCACAGCGCCTTCATCGAGTTGAGCGTCTCGACGGTCCGCTCGGGCGCCGCGTCCTCGCCCTCCGCGGCGTCCTCTGCCGGGCGCTCCACGGTCGTCCGTACGGGCCAGGGGATGAAGTCCGAGTGCTTGCGGACGATCTGGCGCAGCCGGCCGGTGTCCGTGTAGTCGAAGAGCCGGTCCTCCGAGTCCTCCGGCTTCAGATGCAGCGTCACCGCCGTGCCCTGCGGCGCCTCGTCGAGGGTCTGGACCTCGTACGTCCCCTCGCCCGCCGACTCCCAGCGGGTGCCGTGCCGCTCGCCCGCGCGCCGCGTCACCAGGGTGACCTTGTCGGCGACCATGAAGCTGGAGTAGAAGCCGACGCCGAAGCTGCCGATGAGGTCGGCGGAGGCGGCGGCGTCCTGGCTCTCGTTCGCCTCCTTCAGCTTGCGGGCGAACTCCGCCGTGCCGGACTTCGCGATGGTGCCGATCAGGCTCATGACCTCGTCGCGCGACATGCCGATGCCGTTGTCCCGCACGGTCAGGGTGCGCGCCCCGGGATCGGTTTCGAGCGCGACGTGCAGATCCGACGTGTCCGCTTCGAGTTCGCTGTCCCGCAGGGACTCCAACCGCAGCTTGTCCAGGGCGTCGGAGGCGTTGGAGATCAACTCCCGCAGGAAGACGTCCTTGTTGGAGTAGATCGAGTGCACCACCAGCTCCAGGAGCTGACGGGACTCGGCCTGGAATTCATGCGTCTCGACCTTGCCGCTCACGGCGATCCTCCCCAGAGTGCCTCTGACCTCACGAGGGAGGCGCTCCCCGGAACCGGGGCGCCTCCCGTCGGACCAGATCTTGCCTTTTCCGGGCGGGGGTGTGCCACCTACATCGGCTCCGCGCCGCCGAAGAGCGCACGGAACGGCTCGCGGACCGGCGAGGGCTCTCGACGGTCCAGGACCGCGAACGTGACGTGCGCGAAGGCCCCGGTGAGGGGCCCCTCGCCGCGCAGGTGCGCGGCGAAGGCCGCGGCGACGTCCGCGGGGCTGTTGCGGAACACGCCGCAGCCCCAGGCCCCGAGGACCAGGGCGCGAGCGCCCGACGCGGCGGCCACGCGCAGCACCTGGCCCGCGCGCCGGCGCAGTACGCCCGGGACCTCGGCGGACCGCTCGGGCGCCCGGCGCGCGACGACGCCCGCGTTGGGCGCCGGGCAGGTCAGGAAATCGGCGGTGAACGGGGCCTCCAGCAGGGTCCCCGCGTCGTCCCGGAAGACCGGCACGCCCGGGGAGTGGATCACCCGGTCGCTGTAGAAGGGGCTGCGGTCGGCGCGGTGCGCCGCGTAGAACTCCGGCACCTCGCGCAGGCAGCGGTAGAGCGCCGAGCCCCGGCACAGCGCCTCCTCCTGCGCCTGCGCTCCGTTGAGATAGCCGCCCCCGGGGTTGCGGGCGGAGGCGAAGTTGAGGACGGCGACCGGGAGTCCGGCGCGCCGCGTGAGCCGGTGCGCGGCCCGCAGACTGCCCTCGTCCGTGACCTCGACGACCGTACGGGCGGCGTCGGGGGCGGCCCCGGGGGGCGGCCCGGGCTCGGTCCCGGGGAGGGGCTCGGGGCCGTGGAGACGGGTGCGGGCGCGGGCCCGTCCGGCCGCCTCGCCGATCTCGGCGCGCCGCCCGTCCGCCGTGACGTACCAGCCGCGCTCCACGATCTCCTCGGTCTCCTTGGCGAGGGCCCGCATCCGCGCGCTCATCGCGCCGCCTCCGGACATCTCCCGCACCGCTGCCGCTGGTTGACGCACATGCCGGAACCGTAGCCGCACTCGCCGCCCGCCTCGAACGATATTTCAGGCGCCCCCGACGGCGGTCGCGTGTAATATGCCCAACGGCATTGAGGCCATTACGCGCCAGGGAGGTGCCGATGGACCGGGAGATCGTACGGGCCTGGGTCGAGGGATGGGTCGTCTCGCGCGGGGCGTCCCCGCCCGCCGAGGAGGAGTGGGGTTTCTACTACGACATAGGTCCCTTCCACAAGGCCGCCCGGTACGTGCTCGTGGAGCCCGACGAGGCGCGGGTGCGGGAGCTGACGCGCACCATCGGCGGCACCGGCGTCTGGCTCGCCGTCTTCGAGGAGCCCGAGCGCGTCCGCGAGTGGATCGCGCCGGGCTGGACGATCGGTGACCCGGGATACCTGATGACGACCACGTTCCGCCGGGCCGACACGTCCGGCCTGCCCGAGGGGTACGAGCTGCGGGTCTGGGAACGCGCGGGCGTCACCCGCGTCGTCGTCCGCGCCCCCGACGGCGGACCGGCGGCGCGCGGGCAGCTCGCCCTGCCGGACGGCGCCCGTACCGCCGTCGTCGACCAGATCGAGACCGTGGAGGCCCACCGCCGGCGGGGCCTCGGCCGCCTCGTCATGGGCGTGCTGGGCACCGCCGCGCTCGACGCGGGCGTCCGGGACGCGGTGCTCGCCGCGACCGACGACGGCCGGGCGCTCTACACCGCGCTCGGCTGGCGCGTGGCGGCCCCGCAGACCGACCTCTTCCGCGAGACGGCGGCAGGATCGGCCACGGAATCAGCCACGGAATCAGTCGCGGAACGAGCCGTCGGCGCGGCGCGCGTGGCCTGACAGCAGGTGGCGGCACTGCGGGCAGTGCCGCATCACGCCCTTCTTGACCAGGAACGCGATCCCGACCGTGACCAGATAGAGCAGGCCCACGGCCAGCTTCTGCGCGACCCGGCCCAGCCACGACTTGGTGCACGTCGCACAGTCCCGGCATCCGGTCTCCGCCATCACAAACCCCCTGTTCCGCGCGTCCCCCGTGGAGCGCCGTTCGAAGATCAGGACGCGGGAACAGGGCCGGGGAGTTGCGTTCCGCCGCGTTCGATCAGCCGCCGTCCGTACGGATCTCCTCGCGGTCGCCGCCCCAGAGGGTGTGGAACGTGCCCTCGCGGTCGGTGCGCTGATACGTGTGCGCCCCGAAGTAGTCCCGCTGGGCCTGGAGGAGCGCGGCGGGCAGCCGAGGGGCGCGCAGCCCGTCGTAGTACGCCAGCGCGCTGGACATGCCGGGTGCGGGGACCCCGTTGCGGACCGAGGCCGCGACCACGTCGCGCCAGGCGTACTGCGCCTCGCCCAGCTCCTTCGCGAACTCCGGGTCGGCCAGCAGCGTCGGCAGCCACGGGTCGCTGGTGAAGGCGGCGCGGATCCGGTCGAGGAACCGGGCGCGGATGATGCACCCGGCACGCCAGATCGCGGCCACGTCGGACAGGTCGATGTGCCAGTCGTACTCCTCGCTGCCCGCGCGGATCATGTCCCAGCCCTGGGCGTAGGAGATCACCTTCGAGGCGTAGAGCGAACGCTCCACCCCGTCGGCGAAGTCCGCCGCCTCGTCGCGGCCCATCGGCGTGCGCTGCGGGCCCGGCAGCGGGGACGCGGCGGTCCGCAGCTCGGTGTGGCCGGAGAGCGAGCGGGCGAAGACGGCCTCGGCGATGCCCGGCACCGGCGTCCCGAGCCCCAGCGCCGTCTGGACGGTCCAGCGCCCGGTGCCCTTCTGCTCCGCGCGGTCCGCGACGACGTCCACGAACGGCGCGCCGGTCGCCGCGTCGGTGTGGGTGAGCACCTCGGCGGTGATCTCGATGAGGTACGAGCCCAGGCGCCCCTCGTTCCAGCCGCGGAAGATGTCCGCGATCTCGTCGGGCGCGTATCCGGCGACGTCCCGCAGCAACTGGTACGCCTCCGCGATGAGCTGCATGTCCGCGTACTCGATGCCGTTGTGCACCATCTTCACGAAGTGCCCGGCGCCGTCCGGGCCGACGTGCGTCGTGCACGGGGTGCCGTCCGGCGCGCGGGCCGCGATCCGCTCCAGCATCGGGCCCAGCGACTCGTACGACTCGGGCGAGCCGCCCGGCATGATGCTCGGCCCGTTCAGCGCGCCCTCCTCGCCGCCCGAGACGCCCGTGCCGACGAAGTGCAGGCCGCGCTCGCGCAGGGCCGCTTCGCGGCGACGGGTGTCCTCGAAGTGCGCGTTCCCGCCGTCGATGATCACGTCGCCCGGCTCCAGCAGCTCGGCGAACTCCTCGATCACCGTGTCCGTCGGCCCCCCGGCCTTCACCATGATCATGACCCGGCGCGGCCGTTCGAGCGCGGCCACGAACTCCTCGGCCGTCTCGGCGGGCACGAAGTCCCCCTCGCCGCCGAACTGCTCGACCAGGTCGCGTGTCCTGCCGTAGGTGCGGTTGTGCACGGCGACCGTATAGCCGTTCCGTGCGAAGTTACGGGCGAGATTGCGCCCCATCACGGCCAGCCCCGTGACGCCGATCTGAGCCCTGCCACCACTCATGGTCCGCCGCTTCCCTTCCGCCGGTCCGCTGCTTCGTCGTCCCCGTCCTCCGATGGTCTCGCGCGCCGCCGGAATACGCCTCGCACGGCCGATTCGTTCAAGACCGAGGTGATCACGCGCGGCTACCGTCGCCCCCATGAACACCGAGAACGACACACCGCGCCGGTCCCGCCACATCGGCGTCCACGTCCGCCGCACCGCCGAGGACGTCTACGCCTTCGCCTCGGTCCCCGAGAACATGCCCGCCTGGGCCCACGGCCTGGGCCGCTCCCTGGAGAGGACCGGCGGCCACTGGGTCGCGGAGTCCTCGCCCATGGGCCGGGTCGTGGTCGACTTCGCGCCGGTCAACGAGCTGGGCGTCCTCGACCACGACGTCACGCTCCCCTCCGGCGAGGTCGTGCACAACCCGCTCCGGGTGATCGCCGACGGCACGGAGAGCGAGGTCGTCTTCACCCTCCGCCGCCGCCCGGGGATGAGCGACGCCGAGTTCGCACGCGACGCGGACATGGTCACGGCCGACCTGACCCGGCTCAAGGACCTGCTGGAGGGAGATACGGAGACGGAAGGGGAGGGGGAGGCGGGCTGAGGGGGGCGCGCCGCGCCGCGCCGCGTGGGGCGCGCTGAGCGGGCCACGCCGCGGGGGCCACGTTGAACGGGGGCGCCGAACCGGGGCCGCGCCCCGTGGGCCTCGCCGAGTGGGGGTGCCCGGCTCCTACGCGGCAGCCGAGCGAGGCCACGTCGAGCCGGGACCTCGCCGAGCCGGGACCTCGCCGAGCCGGGACCTCGCCGAGTGGGGGCGCCCGGCTCCTACGGGTCGCTCAGGAGGCGCCCGGCGTCCGCCGCCGTCACGCCCGCGCGCTCCCGTACCAGCTCCTGGAAGCGCGGGCACTCCGCGATGTCCTCGTGTGCGCAGTCCAGCGCGCACTGCACCAGCTCCAGCTCGGCGCGGGCCCGTGCCACGCGCTCGCGCAGCATGTCGCGCTGGGCGAGCAGCGTCGCCCGCTGCGCCGCCGGAGCGCCGCGCGTGAGGAGCGCCCGGGTCGCCTCCAGGCCCAGGCCCGCCTCCTTGGCGCGCAGCACGACCGCCACCCGGACCCGCTCCGCGTCCCCGTAGCGACGGCGGCCCGCGCCGTCACGGGGCGGGCGGAGCAGGCCGCACGCCTCCCAGTGCCGCAGCACATGCGGCGCGAGCCCGAACTCGTCCGCGAGCTGCCCGATGCCGACTCCCGTTCCGGGCCGCACTGTTGACCTCATGCCGACATTAAGTCGCAGCGTGGACGCCATGTCCAAGGACCAGCACACATCCGCTTCCCTTCCCCGCCTCGCCGAGCAGCTCGACCGCGCCGACGCCGCGCCCGGCGCTGCGGCCCTGCGGCAGCGCTCGTACGAGCTGCTCGGCCTCCGGGAACGTCCCGGCGCGCGCGTCCTCGACGCCGGCTGCGGCACCGGCCGTGCCGTCGGCGAGATGACCGGGGCCGGGGCACGCGCCGAGGGTGTCGACACCGACCCCGCGATGCTCGCCCTCGCGCGCGAACGGTGGCCCGGGGCCCGCTTCCACCGGGGCGACGCGCTCCGGCTCCCGTACGACGACGGGACGCTCGACGGCTACCGCGCCGACAAGCTCTACCACGCGCTGCCCGACCCGGCCGCGGCCCTGGCCGAGGCCCGTCGCGTCCTCGCGCCGGGCCTCGGCCGCGTCTGCCTGCTCGGCCACGACTGGGACGCGCTCGTCATCGACGCCGACGACCCCGGCCTCACCCGCGCCCTTGTCCGTGCCCGCGCCGCCGAACTCCCCTTCCCGCGCGCCGCGCGCGGCTACCGCAACCTGCTCCTCGACGCGGGCTTCCAGGACGTGCGTGCCGAGGCGCACACCTGGGTGCTCACGGGAGAGGACGCGCTGCCGCACCTGGCAGGCCACGTACGCGCCGCCGTCGCGAGCGGCGCGGTCGGCGCGGACGGCGCCGAGCGCTGGGGCCGCGAGCAGCGCCGCCGTGCCGCGGCCGACCGCCTCTTCCTCGCCATCCCCTTCTTCGTGGCGGCGGGCCGGGCGCCGGGCGACTGAGCGGTGGCTACTTCGCGTCGGCGTAGCACTCGACCACGGCGGTCGAGAACGCGAAGTTCACCGGTATCTCCCCGAAGATCACGCGGGTGGCCTGGGCGCCCGCCGCGCGGATCGCCTCCGCCGCCTGCCCGGCCTCGTCCTCCGGGCAGTGCACGATCACCTCGTCGTGCTGGAAGAAGACCAGCTCGGAGCGGGTCCCGGCGAGCCGCTGGCGCAGCGCGGCCAGCATCAGCACGGCCCAGTCGGCGGCGCTGCCCTGCACCACGAAGTTCCGCGTGAAGCGGCCCCGCGCGCGGGCCCCCGCCTCGGTGCGGCGCGGACCGGGTCCGCCGTCCCCGCCGCCCTCGGCGTCCGGCTCCGGGGCGGCGGGCCCGTCCTCGCCCTCCGTGCCGGCGGGCGGGCAGGTGCGTCCCAGGTACGTACGGACGAGGCGGCCCTCCTCGCCGGCGCGTGCCGCCTCGTCCACGTACGCGACGGCGGCGGGGAAGCGCTTGCGGAGCGCCGCGAGGTTCCGCAGACCGTCGCCGCTCGTCTGGCCGTAGATCGCGCCGAGCAGTGCCAGCTTGGCCTGGTCGCGGTCGCCGGAGAAGGCGCGCTCGGACAGCGCCGTGTACAGATCGCGCTCGGTGGACGCCGCCGCCATCAGGCCCGGGTCGCCGGAGACGGCCGCCAGGACGCGCGGCTCCATCTGCGCCGCGTCCGCCACCACCAGCCGCCACCCCGGGTCCGCGACGACGGCGCGCCGCACGACCTTGGGGATCTGGAGGGCCCCGCCCCCGTTCGTCGTCCAGCGGCCGGAGGCGGCGCCTCCCGGCACGTACTCCGCGCGGAACCTGCCGTCGCGCACCCAGGAGCGGAGCCAGGTCCAGCCGTGCGCGGTGTACAGCCGGTACAGCTTCTTGTAGCGCAGCAGGGGGGCCACCGCGGGGTGATCGACCTTCTCCAGCTCCCAGGCGCGCGTCGAGCCGAGCCGGACACCGGCGCGGGCGAACGCCTGGAGCACCTCGGCGGGCAGATCGGGCCGCACCCGCGCGCCGGGCCCGAAGGCCCGCGAGACCTCCTCCTCCAGCTCCACGAGCCGCCGGGGCAGGCCCCCGCCCGCGTACCGCTCGCCGAGCAGCTCGTCCAGCAGCTCCCGGTGCAGGTCGGCGCGCCAGGGGACACCGGCCCTGGTCATCTCGGCCGCCACCAGCGTCCCCGCCGACTCGCCCGCCAGCAGGAGCCGCATCCGGTCGGGGTGCACGGCCTCGCGGGTCCGGGCGAGCTGCGAGCCGTACACCTCCAGGAGCGCCTCCAGGGGGTCCACGCCGTCCGGCAGCGGGACGGGGCCCGCCTCGAAGAGCGAGGGCTGCGGGTCCGTCTCGCGGGAGACCGCGGGCGGGTCGGGCGGCTCCGGCAGCCGGTGCAGCCGCGCCCATGCGGCGGGCAGCGAACGGGGGCTCCCGGCCAGCCCCTCATGGCCGAGGAGCAGGGCCTCGGCGGCCTCCACCTCGTAACACCTCTCGACGCGGAGGCCCGCCGCGAGCATCGCCGGATAGACCGCGGCCGTCGAGCGCCACACCCAGCGCGCCACCCCGGGGCGCGCCCGCACGGCCGCGGCGGGCGACTCCTCCTCGCGCACGGGCCCCGCCGGGCGGCCCTCGCCGTCCAGCGGGCACACCAGGGCGCGGCCCCCGGCGGTCTCGGCGAGCGCCCACCGCTCGTGCGGCCGGACATCCTCGGCACTCTCGGTCATGTCAGCGAGTGTGGCAGCGGGGTCTGACAATCCCGTCCCGGCCTCGCCGTCACCGCCGGTCCGTACAGATCGCGCCGTCGACCCGCACCATACGGGCCAGAACTGAGCACCGTACGAACGATGGTGATATCCCGGACAACCACGGATGATGACGTTCTGTCATACTGCGGTCATTGCTTGGCACTTGGAGACATCGGACAGCAGGGACGGTCTTGGACGACAGCCAGCAGCGCGCGGCGGGCCCCGCGCCCGCCTCCTCCCGGGGTACGGAACGCTCCCAGGCGCGCCGTGCCGAACTTCTCGCGACGGGCCGCAGGCTGTTCGCCGACACGTCCTACGACGCGCTGTCCATGGACGACATCGCCCGTCACACGGGCGTCGCCAAGGGGCTGATCTACTACTACTTCACCAGCAAGCGGGGCTACTACCTCGCGATCATCGAGGACGCCGTCGCCGGGCTCGTCCTGCGCGCCGCCGGTGACCGGGACCTGCCGCCCGCCGAACGCGTCCACCGCACCGTCGACGGCTATCTGCGCTACGCCGAGCACCACCAGGCCGCCTACCGCACCGTCGTCACCGGGGGAGTGGGCCACGACGCGCAGGTCCTCGCCCTGCGCGACGAGGTGCGCGAGCGGCTGCTGGGCGCCATCGCGGAGGGCGCCTGGGGGACCACCGACGTCCCGCCGCTCGTCCGCGCCGCCCTCATCGGCTGGCTCTCCTCGGTCGACGGGGTCACCCTGGACTGGCTCGGGCGCCGGGAGCTGCCGCGCGACGCGGTGCGCGACCTGCTGGTCCGCACCCTGCGCGCGACTCTGGAGGCCATCGAGGAGTTCGAGCCGGACTTCCCCGTGCCCCGGTACGGACGCTGATTGGCGCAGCCCGGACCGACATACGGCGGCGTGCGGGGGACACTCGTATCCATGGGATCAGCGCAAAAAGGCTGAAAGGGAATCCATGGATATCTCAGGCATCATCAGCGCGATCGTGATCGGTCTCATCATCGGCGCGCTCGGTCGGCTCGTGCTGCCCGGGCGGCAGCGGGTCGGCCTGCTCTGGACGCTCCTCGTCGGCATCGTGGCGGCACTGATCGGTACCGCCATCGCGGGCGGGCTCGGTGTCGCCGACACCAAGGGCATCGACTGGATCGAGCTGGCCATCCAGGTGGTCCTGGCCGCGGTCGGCGTCGGCGCGCTGGACCGCGCGAAGGCCCGCCGCTGAGGCGGACGGGCGTACGGGCGTGGCCCCGGAGCGGTGTGGAGTGCTCCGGGGCCACATCATGGGCGACCCTCGGCCAGGGGGTCGTGCGGGGCGTGCGGGGTGACCGCTACTTGATGGCCTTGATCAGCTCACCGTCCGGGGTGTCGCCGCTCAGCTCCCAGAAGAACGTGCCGCCCAGCCCCTGCTGTGCCGCCCAGTCCCCCTTGGCGCCGATCGTCTCCGGGGTGTCGTAGCTCCACCACTGCTCGCCGCAGTGCGCGTAGGCCGTGCCGCCCACCTTGCCGGTGGCCGGGCACTTGCTCTTCAGCTCCTTGTAGTCGTCGATGCCCGCCTCGTACTTGCCGGGTGCCGGGCCCGTCGCCGTCCCGCCCGGCTCCGCCTGCTTGACGCCGGTCCAGCCGCGCCCGTAGAAGCCGAGGCCGTACAGCAGCTTGTCGCCGGGGACGCCGAGCTCCTTGAGCTTCGCGATGGTGTCCTCGGTGTTGAAGCCCTCCTTCGGGATGCCGTCGTACTTGGTGAGCGGGGAGTGCGGCGCCGTCGGCCCCTGCGCGTCCCAGGCGCCGAAGTAGTCGTACGTCATCGGGAGATACCAGTCGACGTACTGGGAGGCGGACTTGTAGTCGGCCTGGTCCATCTTTCCGCCGTCGGAGGCGTCGGCCGTGATGGCGGCGGTGACCAGCTTGTCGCCGAACTTGCCCCGGAGCGCCTTCAGCAGATTGGCGAAGGCGTCCTTGCCGCTCGTGTCACAGGTCAGACCACAGGCGTTGGGGTATTCCCAGTCGATGTCGATGCCGTCGAACAGGCCCTTCCACCGCTCGTCGTTGAGCAGGTTGAAGCAGGACTCGGCGAAGGCCTCGGGGTTCTTGGCGGCCTCGCCGAAGCCGCCGGACCAGGTCCAGCCGCCGAACGACCAGAGGATCTTCAGGTCCGGGTGCTTCTTCTTGAGCTTGAGCAACTGGTTGAAGTTGCCCTTCACCGGCTGGTCCCAGGTGTCGGCCTGGCCGTCGACGCTCTCCTCGGCCGTGTACGTCTTCTCGTAGTCGGCGAAGCTGTCGCCGACCGTGCACTTGCCGCCCTGGACGTTGCCGAAGGCGTAGTTGATGTGCGTGAGCTTGTCGGCCGAGCCGGACGTCTCGATGTTCTTGACATGGTAATTGCGCTGGTAGACGCCCCAGTTGGTGAAATAGCCGACGTTCTTCCCGGCCGCCGAGGCCGTGGGCTTCGCCGGTGCCTTCTGCTGGCCCGCCGAGGCGTTGACCGTCAGCATCGTGGTGGCGAGAACCGCCGCGCACGCCGCGCCGATCACGGCGAACAGCTTGCGGCGTGTGCCGAACGCGCGTCCTCGTGACCGTCTCTTCTCGGTTCCGAGCATGATTCTCCTCGCTTGTGGGGGAGTGGGGGGTGCTCAGTTCCGCGCGCCGTGTCCCGTACCCAGGGTGGTATGCGTGGGGTTGTGGCATGGACACGACTTGCGTTCTCCACGGCGGAATCTAGAAGGACTAGACCAGTGCGTCAATGGTTCGGACCAATTCCGTCGACGCGCGATGCCCGACTGCCGTTCAGGCGCCGGTCAGGGGCCGGTTCACACCCGTCAACCGGTGACGCGACGCGTCCGATCGGGCATACTCCAACTGCCCCGGCCACAGGTCAGCCCTCTTCGCGACCCGAAGAGGCAGGATCGCGGCGGGGCAGCGACACCCCTGGGCCTTCCCGGCCCGGCCAGAGACCCTACGGCGGCGTGCCACACCCCGGACGCGTCGTCGCCGAGCCTGACCGAAGGAGAGCGCGCCATGCCGCAGCACGGTCCGCAGCCGGTGGAACGCGAACTGCCCACCGAGGAGGCGCACGACCTGCTGGCCCTCGTACGCGATCTGGTGCAGCGCGAGATCAAGCCCAAGGCGGGCGAGGAGGAGGCCGCGGAGCGCTTCCCCCGTGATGTCTTCTCGCTGCTCTCCCGCTCCGGCCTGCTCGGTCTGCCGTACGAGGAGGAGTACGGCGGCGGCGAGCAGCCGTACGCGGTCTATCTCCAGGTCCTGGAGGAGCTGGCCGCCGCCCGGCTCACGGTCGGCCTCGGCACCAGCGTGCACGCCCTCGCCTGCTACGGGCTCGCGCACTTCGGCAGCAAGGAGCAGCGCGCGGAGCACCTTCCGGCCATGCTCGGCGGCGAGCTGCTCGGCGCCTACTGCCTCTCCGAGCCCTCCTCCGGCTCCGACGCCGCCTCGCTGCGCACCCGTGCCGTGCGCGACGGCGACGACTGGGTGCTGCACGGCACCAAGGCGTGGATCACCCACGCGGGCGTCGCCGACTTCTACACGGTCATGGCCCGCACCGGCGAGGAGGGCCCGCGCGGCATCACCGCGTTCCTCGTCCCCGGCGATGCCGAGGGGCTCAGCGCCGCGCCGCCCGAGCGCAAGATGGGCCTCAAGGGCTCGCCCACGGGCCAGCTCCACCTCGACGGCGTCCGGGTGCCCGACACGTGCCGGATCGGCGACGAGGGCCAGGGCTTCACCATCGCCCTCGCCTCCCTCGACTCCGGGCGCCTCGGCATGGCGGCCTGCGCCATCGGCATCGCCCAGGCCGCGCTGGACGAGGCCCTGGCGTACGCGGAGGGGCGGGCACAGTTCGGCCGCCCCATCTCCGACTTCCAGGGCCTGCGCTTCATGCTCGCCGACATGGCCACGCAGATCGAGGCGGGCCGCGCCCTGTACCTCAGCGCGGCCCGGCGCCACGACACGGGCAGGCCGTACTCCCAGCAGGCGGCCATGGCCAAGCTGTTCTGCACCGACGCGGCCATGCGCGTCACCACCGACGCCGTCCAGGTCCTCGGCGGGTACGGCTACACGGCGGACTTCGACGTCGAGCGCTACATGCGCGAGGCGAAGGTCCTCCAGATCGTCGAGGGCACCAACCAGATCCAGCGCATGGTCATCGCGCGCCGCCTGCTGGGCCCGGAGACCGCCCGCTGAGAGCAGTCGCCCCTCCGGGCCGGCGGACCTGGGGCGGGCGGGCGCCGGGGCGTCGCCCTCCACGGGTGCGTATCGCCGCGCGCGTACCGCCTGGGCGCGGACGGGATCGACGGTGGTGCCGCCGTTCCCGTCGGGCACGCCCGCAGGGGCGGCGGCGCTGGCCGGACGGCGCCCGGGCCGCCCCCGGCCGTTCGTGGTCCGGCCGCTCTCCGGCCACTTCCCCCACACCCGTGCGTCTGAGACTCTCCGGAAGTCCCCACCCGAACCGCCCCGGGAGGCACGATGTCCACGACGCCCTCGTCACGCTTCAGCCGTCGCACCGGTATCCGTACGGCCACCGCCGCGGCGCTCGCGGTCCCGCTGCTCGCCGGGACCGCCACCGCGCACGCCGCGCCCGCGGCCGGTGCCGAGAGACGGCCGGAGAAGGAGCGGGAGGGGGACGGCCGGGACGGGCGGGCCCTGCGCGTCATGTCGTTCAACCTGCGCTACGCCTCGGACACCCCGCCCCACAGTTGGCCCGAGCGGCGCCCCGTGATGCGGGCGCTGCTGCGCAAGGAGACGCCGCATCTGATCGGGACGCAGGAGGGGCTGTATCCGCAGCTCCAGGACATCGCCGCCGACCTGGGGCGGCGCTACGACTGGATCGGCACGGGGCGCGCGGGCGGCAGCCGTGACGAGTTCATGGCCCTCTTTTACGACACCCACCGCCTGGTACCGGTCGAGTTCGATCACTTCTGGCTGTCCGACCAGCCGAACCTGATCGGTTCCGCCACATGGGGCAACAAGGTCATCCGTATGGTCACTTGGGTCCGGTTCCGCGACCTGCGGACCGGCGGGCAGCTCTACCACCTCAACACCCATTTCGACCACCAGAGCCAGCCCTCCCGCGAGCGCTCGGCGGCACTCGTCACCGAACGGCTCGCGGCACTCGACCCCGCCGTCCCGCGCATCGTCACCGGCGACTTCAACGTCCCCGCCCACGGCAACCCCGTCTACGACACGATGCTCGGCGACGGCAAGCTCGCCGACACCTGGGACACCGCCGAGAAGCGCGGCAAGCTCTACGCCACCTTCCACGGCTACAAGCCGCTGGTGCCCGACGGCGAGCGCATCGACTGGATCCTCGCCTCGCCCAAGACCCGCGTACGCCGCGCCGTCATCAACACCTACTCCCGCGACGGCCAGTTCCCGAGCGACCATCTCCCCGTCCAGGCGACGCTGGAGCTGTGACTCCGGCGCGCTTCTTGTGGGCCAGGCCCGCCAGGACCTCCCAGATCAGCCGGTGGGCGTTGTTGACGGTCAGGTCCGCGTGGTCGTACGGCGGGCAGACCTCGGTGACGTCCAGCGCCACCAGGCGGGTCTCCAGGGCGACTTGACGCACGGCCCGGAGCAGGTCGGCCGGGGCGAGACCGCCCGGCTCGGGCGTTCCCGTCCCCGGCGCGAAACCCGGGTCGAGGACATCGATGTCGATCGAGAGATAGACGCCGTCCGTGCCGTCGAGCGCCTCGGCGATGACGTCGGTCATCACGTCCCTGATGCCGCGCTCCCAGATCTCCTGCATCGTGTGGTGGCGCATGCCCTGTGCGCGCATCCACTCCTGCACCTCGGCCGGTGGCCAGTAGCCCCGGAGCCCGACCTGGACGAAGTCCCGCCCGGCGATGGCCCCGGACTCGATCAGCCGCCTCATCGGCGTCCCGTGACTGGCGAGGTTGCCGCGCAGGATGTCGGCGGTGTCGGCGTGCGCGTCGAAATGGATCATCCCGATCCGGCCGTGGCCGTGATGGGCGGCGACCGCCGTCCCGCTCGGCCATGTCACCGAGTGGTCGCCCCCGATCACCACGGGCACGATCCCGCGGCTCGCCACCTCGGACACCCGCTGGTGGATGGCCTCGCGCGAGAGGTCCCACATGCCCGGCGAGACGAGCGCGTCGCCGTAGTCGACGACGGTGAGGTGATCGAAGATCTCGACGGCCAGGTCGAGGTGGTAACTGCCCGCGTCGTAGGCGTCGGCGCGCAGTGCCCGGGGCCCGAAGCGCGCGCCGGGGCGGTTGGTCGTGCTGTCGTCCCACGGCGCGCCGATCACGGCGACATCGGGCCGCCACGCGTCGAGCTCCTCCGGCTCGGTCAGGTGCGGCCGGAGGCCGAACGTCGGCACGCCCATGTACGAGGACGCGTCGAGCTGGGCCCGGAGGCCGGGCGGAAGCTCCGGCCTGGCGCCGGTCTCGCCGGTGCCGGGGGCCGGGTACGGGGCCGGGTCCGGGGCGGTCGCCGCGGGGGGCTGAGGGGTTCTCGTCATGCGGCGCAGTCCACCGCAACGGCGGGGCGGCGCCAATCAATGTAGCCTGCGGCTTAATGATCAGCTTCGTGCTCGGCGTCGAGGACCTGGCCGACACCCGCTTCGCCGTCTCGCCCGTGCAGGAAGCCGTGCTCAGCCTGCGGGTCCTGCGCGACCCGGGCCTGTCCGCGCTGCACCTGCCCTGGCGCAGGTCCGTCCTCCCGGGACTCGGCACCCTGGACACCGGTCTCCTGACGGCGCTGATCGGGGGCCGCCACACGCTGCCCGACTTCCTGACCCCGCGGCCCACGAGCTTCGCCCCCACCTTCGAGGAAGAGCTGGCCGCCGTACGCCGGACCCCGCCCGGCCTGATCCGGCGCGACCTGATCGCCGCGCACGCGCCGGACCCGCCTCCCGAGGCGCTGCGCGACGTCACCGCCGCCGACGACGCACCCGTCATCAGGCTCGGCGCCACCCTCTGCACGCTCCTGGAGCGGTACTGGAAGCTCGCGCTCGAACCCGTGTGGCCGAAGATGCGGCTCGTACTGGAAGCCGACATGACCTACCGCGCGCGGCAACTGGCCATGGGAGGCGCGCGCCGGCTCTTCAGCGACATGCATCCGAACCTGCGCTGGCACGAGGGAGTGCTGCACATCGACGGGGTGCCCGGCACGTACCGCACCGTGGCGTCCGGCCGCGGGCTGCTGCTGATCCCCTCCGTCTTCGCCCACAGACCCGCGCCGCCCCTCAGCCCCGACGACGCACCCGTGCTGGCCTATCCGAGCCGGGCGGTGGCCACGCTGTGGGCCCCGGCACCGGCCGCCGACGCGACGGCGCTCACCGGGCTGCTCGGCGCGCCCCGGGCCAGGCTGCTGCGTCTCCTGGAGGAACCGTTGGCCACGGTCGAGATCGCCCGCCGCCTCGGAGTGACCCCGAGCGCCGTGTCCCAGCACCTGCGCGTGCTGTACGCCTCGGGACTGGTCACCCGGGCGCGCCACGGGCGGCAGGTCCTGTACCGCCGCAGCTCCCTGGGGGACCAGCTCGCCGACCGGGATCGCGCCGCCTGAGGAGGACGACCGCCCCGTCCCGTCCGGTGCGCGGTGCCCGGCGCACGGGCGGCGGGCCTCAGACCGGTTTGCGCCAGACGGAGATGTGCTTCGCGGAGTCCTCGGTGAAGGGCGCCCCGTCCCAGTCGGCGACGCGGCGTTCCCGTTCGAGCCCGGCGATCCGGGCCATCAGGTCGAGCTCGGCGGGCCAGGCGTAGCGGTGCCGTGAACTGCCGCGGCGATAGCGGCCGTCGTCGCCGTCGCGCGTGAAATGGTGCGAGACGAGGAGCTGTTCGACGAGGTCGAAGGTGTCGAAGCCGAGGTGCCGCTCGGACACGTCGAAGGGCACCGCGACCTGGCCGGGCGGCAGATACCTCAGCGGCGGCACTCCCAGCTCGATGACGAACCGGCCGCCGGGCCGCAGATGCCGGGCGGCGTTGCGGAAGCACTCGACCTGCTCGTCCTGCGTCAGCAGGTTCGAGATGGTGTTGTAGACGAGATAGACCAGGGCGAACTCGCCGGGCACGACGGTGGTGGCCATGTCCCCGAGTACGACCGGCAGCGTGTCCTCGTCGACTTTGCGCCGCAGCACCGCCGCCATGTGCTCGGACAGCTCGATCCCCACGACGGGCACGCCGCGGGCCCGGAGGGGGACGCCCACGCGGCCGGTCCCGATGGCGAACTCCAGCGCCCGGCCGTCCCCGGCCAGGTCCGCGAGGAAGCCGAGGGCCGGTTCCAGGGCGGCGGCCGAGGACGTCTCGCTCTCCTCGGCGTCATAGCGCTCGGCAGTCGCACGGGTCCACATCTCGCTACTCGTCACGGTCGGCCACTCTGCCGGGCGCCCGGGAGCGCTGTCGAGGCATTTTCCCTCCGCCGATTCCCGTGGGCCGATCAGGGGAGTCTGCGTCTCCTTTTCGGACGCGTGCTCGTTGTCCGAGACGTTGAGCCATCGCACCAATACACGAATAGGTGGTTGTAATGGCCGTGAGTTGGGCAAAGAGCATTGCCATCGCTGAACCCGCACCCAGATCCGCGTATCTGGCGCGCTATCTGGCCCCTCGCTGGACCGGGCTCCTGTCCCTGAAGAGCGAGTACGGTATCGGATTCGTGCCCACGGTGGTGGCGGGCGCCGTCGTGGCCACCGCGCTCTTCGGCGCGGGCGGCGGCGCCGTGGCCGCGCTGATCGTGGAGATTTCCGGGAAACCCTGCCTGGCCTGGTCGTGGTTCGCGGTCGACGCATTCCTGGCCTGGTGCCTGTCCGTATCGTATTGGCTGGTCGGCCGGTACGGATTGAGATTCTACGACGAGGACCCGCCCGCGAATCCCGTGTGGCGTTCCGTCACCGTCGGGAATTCCGCCTGGCGGTCCCTGCCGAGCCGCCAGCGGAAGCACCAGCGGGCGAGGCTCCGCGCGCTGAACTCCACCGCGCGCCTCCTGCTCGCGGACCCGGACGACGAGGCGAGCCGGAAGGCGCTCACCTCGCACGCCGACGCGCTCCGGCGCCTGTCCACCGCCGTACTGACGGACAACGCCTCCGAACTCCTGTGGCCCACCGCCACTCCGCCCGGGCCCGTCCTGTCCCCCGAGGCCTATTTCGCCGTCCCGGCTCCGGCCCCGGCGGAGCCGGACAACGGAATGCGAATTGACAAAGGGCCCGGACTCGTGGCGTCGGGTACCCGCTGAATGCGGGACCGGAACGCCTCGAAGAATTGACACAGGGCTCGTCGATGTGCCCTCGGAATCGCTCGGAGAACGCCAACTTTCCTGACACCTCGCGGAATTGACACACGCTTGAGAATTCCTTACGGTCCCGGCCGTCAGGTTTTACAGGCCGAATCCGAAGGTGCTCATGACTGCATCCGCGTTGCCGAAGTCCCGGCGGCATCTGATACTTGCCGTGCTGATGGTGTGCTCACTGCTGATCTGGCTGGAGAACACCGTCATGAGCACCGCACTGGAGACACTCGCGGACCCGGTCCGAGGGCTCGACGCGGGCCCCGCCGCGCTCCAGTGGGCCACCGGGGCGTACACGCTGGCCTTCGCCACCCTGATGTTCACCGCGGGCGCGCTGGGCGACCGGTTCGGTCACCGGACCGTGCTCATGGCGGGCCTGGTGGTCTTCGCGGGCAGCTCGGTGTGGGCGGCGTACGCGGGCGACCCGGGGCAACTCGTCGCCGCCCGGGCGGCGATGGGGGTCGGCAGCGCGCTGATCATGCCGGCCAACCTGGCCCTCCTGATGTGGACCTTCACCGGCCCGGCGCGGTCGACCGCGATCGCCGTCTCCTCGACCTCCGCCGGTGTCGGGATGGCCGCGGGCCCGGTGCTCGCCGGGGTGCTTCTCGAACACTTCTGGTGGGGCTCGGTCTTCCTGGTCAACGTCCCGGTCGTCGTGCTGGCGCTGACCGGCGTCGCCCTGCTGGTCCCGAACTTCCGCAGCCCCGTGGCGCGGTCGCTGGACCCGGCCGGGATGCTGCTGTCGACCAGCGGCCTCGCGGCCCTCGCCTACGGACTGATCCGCGCGGGCCAGGTGACGGACTGGAACCGCGCGGACGTCTGGGCCCCGATCCTCCTCGGACTGCTCCTGCTCGCCGTCTTCGTCCGCGTCGAGGCGCGGATCAAATCCCCGAGCTTCGACCCCCGCCTGCTCGCCCAGCGCGCCTTCGGCGGCGGCAACCTGGCGCTCGGGCTGCTCCTCTTCGCCGTGGCCGCGATCACCTTCTTCAACGCGTTCTACCTGCAAGGAGCGCGCGGCTATTCGCCGATGGAGGCGGGACTGGCCAGCCTCCCGACCGCGCTCGGCGCGGTCCTCGGGGCGCCCCTCGGCGCGCGCCTGGCCCGCCGCCGTCCGCTGCGGCTCGTCGCCGTTCCGGCTCTCACGGTGGCGGCGCTGGCCATGGGGGCCGGCGGGCTCTACGGGCTGCGGACGCCCCTCGCCGGGATCGAGGTCCTGCTGCTGGTCCAGGGACTCTCCGTTGGCATGGTGATCGGCCCGGTGACGGCCGCGCTGATCAGCACGCTGCCGCTGGAGCGGGCCGGGGCCGGTTCGGCCGTCACCAACACCGTGCGCCAGACCGGCAGCGTGATCGGAGTCGCGGTCGGCGGCACGATCCTGTCACTCGTGTACCGGCGCGCGATGGAACCCTCGCTGGACGGCCTGCCCGCCCCCGTACGGGAACAGGCGCGCGTCTCCGCCGAACAGGCCCGTCACCTGGCCGCCACCACCCACCGGCCCGCGCTCGGGCGCGCGGCCGACGACGCGTTCATCCACGCCCTGCATGTCGGCGCCGCCTGGATCATGCTGATCACGCTGGCCGGGGCCGCCGTGCTGCTGTTCGCCCTGCGCCCGGCCCCCGAGACCCCCGCCGCCGACGACGCACCTGCCGGGAGCGAGGAGGCCCTCCCGGAGGCGCCGGGCGTCAGGCGGGTGTGACCTCGATCAGGTGGTAGGGAGGGGCCTGTTCGAGAGGGGTGACCGAGGCCAGGGCCAGGCCCGCGCGGCGGCACACCTCCGCGAAGTCGGCCCGGGTGCGTTCCCTGCCGCCCAGGTTGACCAGCATGTTGAGGTCGCTGAGATAGGTCAGGTCCGCGGTCGCCGGGTCGACCACCTCGGGCAGTACGGGCTCGATGATCAGCACCCGCCCCTCCGGCGGCAGGGCGCGGCGGCAGTGGGTGAGGATCGTGACCACCTGCTCGTCCGACCAGTCGTGCAGCACGCTCTTGATCACATGGAGGTCGGCGCCCCCGGGAACCGAGCGGAAGAAGTCTCCGGCCACCAGGGAGCAGCGGTGGGCGAGTTCGTGCCGCTCCAGGGTGGCCGGAGCCTGGGCCAGGCCCTCCTCGGTGTCGTACAGGATGCCGTTCAGGGCCGGGTGGGCGCGCAGGATCCCGCTGAGCAGGGTGCCGTCGCCGCCGCCGATGTCGGCGACGGTGGTGAACCGCCCGAAGTCGTACGCGTACGGCAGCGCGGCGGCGGCCTCCTGGACGGCCTGGCTCATGGCCGCGTTGAACTCGGCTGACAGTTCGGGCAGTTCCTTGAGGTGGCTGAAGAAGTCCGTTCCGTACACCGTGTCGAAGGCGATGTCCCCGGTGCGGATGCTCGTGTCCAGGTGCTCCCAGGCCCGCAGGATGGCCGGCTCGGTGAACATCCGTACCAGCGAGGCGAGCGAGTCGGGGCGCGTGGGGTCCAGCCGTGCGCCCGCCGGGGTGACGGAGAAGGAGTCCGGGGCGTGTTCGCGCAGGACACCCAGGCTCGTCAGGGCGCGCAGCAGCCTGGTCATGGGCTGGACGGCGGCCCCGGCGTCGGCGGCGACCTCGGCGGCCCGCCGCTCCGCGTCGCCGATCAGCTCCACCACGCGCAGCCGGAGGGCCGCGCGTACGGTCTGCGCGGCCATGCTGCCGAACACGAGCCCGACCAGCAGTCTCTCGTCCTCCTGCGGGCCCCGGCACGCCGCCTCGGCGGCGGCCACGGTGTCGGTGGTGGTCATCCGTGCTTCCCTTCGTCGACTGCTGCCGCACCGGTGGCGCCGGCCAGTTCGCCGGGCGTGCACCCGGCGAACGCGACCACGTCGCGGTGCAGATGGGACTGATCGACATAGCCGCAGCTCGCGGCGGCCTCGACGGGGTCCTTGCCCGCGCGCAGGGCGGCGACGGCGTGGTCGAACCGGACGAGCATCGCGGCGCGTTTCGGGGTCAGGCCGAGCTGGGCGTTGAACCGGGACCACAGCCGCTTGCGGCTCCAGCCGCAGGAGGCGGCCAGGTCGGCGACGCGTACCCGGCCCCGCCCGCGGACGATGCGCTCCCATCCGGCCGCCACCTCCGGGTCGACGGCCGGTGCCCGCGCGTTCCGCGCGCACCGTCCCGCCAGGAACTCGTCCAGCAGCGCGAAGCGCCGGGCCCCGGTCCCGGCGGCGGAGAGCTGCTCCCGCAGGCGTCCCGCCTCCGGCCCCCACACGTGCTCCAGGTCGGCCACCGTCCCGTCCAGCTCGTACGGGGCGACGCCCAGCAGGGAGGAGGCGACGGGCAGCGACAGATGCAGCTCCACACAGTCGACGCGCGTACCGCGCACCCGCGCGCGGCCCGGGAACGGCGCGGCCACCAGGCTCCCCAACGTCCGGCTGCCGCCCGGGTGCTCGACCGTCAGCATGTCGTCCGCGAAGCCGAGCACGACGGTCACCACCGGCTGCGGCACGACCCGCATGTCCAGCCCGGTGCCCAGCCGGTCGCGGAACTCCGCGACCTGGACACCGTCCACGCGGGTGCCCCCGGCCGGTACGGTCACCTCCCAGCCCGCTGCGGCTTCTGGACCCATGAGGTGCCCCTCCCGGACGGACGTGACGCTGGCGGACTGGCGGACTGGCGGACTGGCGGACTGGCGGACGGACGTGACTTCGGCGGACGGCCGACGGCGGAGTCCCCCGTGGCCCCGCCGTGCACGTCCGACTATCCCCGCCGTGGCCCCCGCGCGTCTTGGACGAATGTTCCCGGGCCGACGGGAAGGGACCCCGCCGCTAGACGCCCGCCGCCTCCCGTACGTCCTCGGCCACCTCAGAGCTGAGTGCCGCCCGCACCAGCCCCGCCGCCAGCCGTGCGAGGTCGTCCTTCGGGACCAGGTCCGCCAGCTTCTCCGCGGACTCGGGCAGGCCCAGTTCCCCCGCGCCCTGGAGCGCCTTGCGGTCCAGATACGGGCGGAACTCCGGCCACACCGCCTGCGCCTCCCGCAGGAAGATCGCCACGCCGACCGGGCCGATGCCCGGCACCTCGCGCAGCGCCTTGGCGACGTCGCCGTCCCGGCGGGCCTTGCGCAGGTCGCCGCCGTACTCGCTGAGCAGCAGCTCGGCGCCCTCGCCGAGCTGGGTGGACGTGCGCTCGTCGTAGCGCCGGTAGCCGCCCTCGCCCAGCGCGTCCACCCGCTGCTGCCACGTCGCGTCCGCCATGCGCCGGGGCGTGCGCATCCCCGCGTCCGACAGCGCGCGCGAGGCCGCCACCGCGATGTCGGCGCGGATACGGGCGCTCAGCAGCAGCGAGAGGACCAGCAGCCGGTACAGGGGCGAGGGCGTGTCACGCAGGGTGATGCCCGCCTCACGGGCGTATGTCTGCCCGTGCCGCTCCAGCAGGGCCCGGACCACCGCCTTGTCGCTCTTGTTCCGTGACGACGACTGCGACCGTGCCATGAGTGCCTCCTCTGTGCCGCTGCACGGGTTCCCGCCCGCGAAGCGCGTACGCACGAGGCCCCCGGGACCTCTTCCTCCCCCCCCCGGCGTGCGCGGAGACGCCCTCACCACCCCGCGACGTCCGGCATCCGCACCGGCACCGAGCCCTCCGCGAGCGAACGGGCCCCCGCCACGCCCACCAGCGAGGCGGCGACGGCGGCGCGCACGGGCACGCGCGGGGGAGCGCCCTCCACGACCGTGCGCCGGAAGCCCTCGACGATCAGTGCCGTGCCCGCCTCCATCGGGTCCACGGGCCCACCCGCGAGCCGTACCTCCTCCGGGGCCCGCACCTCGTCGGCGGGCTCGCCGCCGCGCGCCCAGCCCTCGCGGCGGACCCGCACGGACCACGCGTCGGGCCCGGGGGCGCGCAGCGACTCCGCGAGCCCCTCGGAGCCGCGCACCGACAGCCACGACCAGTGGCTGTCCGGCTCGCCCTGGAGGAACGTCTGCCGGGTCACGGCCAGCGCCCCCGTCGACAGCCGCGTCACCAGCACCACCGCCATCGGCCGCGCGCCCGGGCCGACCGGATGCGCGGTGACCTCCACCGGCCAGGCGCCGCTCACGTCGAGAACGGGGGAGAGGGTGTGGGTGCAGTACGCCGTCGGAGAGATCCGGCCGCGCCAGTGCGCCGGGTCCCCGGCGAGCGCGCGGATGTCGTCGGGCCCCAGCGCGTGCAGATAGTCGCACTCGACCAATTGCGCCTCGCCCACCTCCCCGGACCTCAGCGCCTCCGCGACCGTACGGACGTGAGGGTGCTCGACGTAGTTCTCGGCGAAGGAGTACGTGGCCGTCGACGCCTCGGCCGCCGCGACCAGCGCCCGGCCCTCGTCCTCGGTCACGCACGCCGCGCACTCGCTCAGCACATGGACCCCGCGCTCCAGGAAGGCGATCGCGGGTTCGGCGTGCCCGTCGAAGTCGTTGGCCAGCACCACCGCGTCCGCGCCGTCCGCCAGCACGTCCGCCCACCCGGACGCCGGACGCGCGGCGGGGAACTCCTTCGCGGCCGCCGCCAGCAGTCCCTCGTCCGGGTCGCACACCGCCGCCACCTCGAAGCCCAGCCGCTCGCACCACCGGGCCAGCAGCAGCCCGCGCCCCAGGCCGACGATCGTCACTCGTGTCATGAGCGACACCCTGGGCGGAACAGGCCCCGCCCGCAAGCGAATTGATCACCGTACGTCCACGGTGCGAGCGGCCGTTCGACTCTGGCCCCCTCCCGCGAGCTGACGTACCGTCAAATCCCTTTCCGTACGGCACGCAGCCCGGGAGGCAGCCCGTGACCGACGACGACCGTCCCGTCGCCCTCGACGAGTACCCCGTCCACCAGGCCCCGCTCTCCATGCGCCACGTCGTCACCGGCGACCGCAACGCCTACGACCGGTGCATCTTCCAGGTCCTGGACCACGCCGGGCACACGCTCCTGATCACCGGCCTCGGCGTGTACCCCAACACCGGCGTCATCGACGCCTACGCCACGCTGCGCACCGCCGACGGCCGCCTCCGCGCCGTCCGCGCCTCCGACGCGCTCGGCGACGACCGGACGCGGCTCGCCGTCGGCCCGCTCCGCATCACCGTCGAGGAGCCGCTGCGCCGCTTCCGCCTGCGGTGCGAGCCCGACCCGGACGACCCCGCCTCGCTCTCCTTCGACCTCGCCTGGACCGCGGACTTCCCCGCGCTCTGGGAGCCCCACCACACCCAGCGCCGGGGCGGCCGCCTCACCCTGGAGGCCCGCCGCTTCGTGCAGGCGGGCTCCGTCACCGGCACCGTCCGCGCGGACGGCGCCGTCATCCCCGTGACGGCGGGGGAGTGGACCGGGACCCGCGACCGGAGCTGGGGAGTGCGCCCCATCCCGGGCGAGGACGCCGGGCGCGCCGCAGCCGACCACCCCACCGAGGGCTTCCACTGGCTCTGGTGCCCCGCCCGCTTCGACGACCGCTTCGTGATGGTGATCCTCCAGGAGGACGCCGACGGCCACCGCACCCTGAACAGCGCCGTCGAGGTCCGCGAGGGCCGCCGCGACCGCCAGCTCGGCTGGCCGTACGCCGACATCGCCTACCGCCCCGGCACCCGCCACCCCGAGCGCGCCGTCCTCCACCTCACCGACCCCGCCGACCGCAAGCCCCTCGAACTCCGCGCCGAGGTCCTCACCTCCTCGCCCCTCGCCGTCGGCGCGGGATACCCGCCCGCCGACGACTGGCAGCACGGCACCTGGCAGGGCAGAGACTGGACCGACCGCCGTACGTACGACCTCACCGACCCGGCGGCCCATCCCCTGGCGGCCTACGGCGTGACGGACCACGCCGCCCGCTTCACGCTCGAAGGACGCACCGGGTACGGGATCTTCGAGCACGGCAGCATCGGCCGCCACGACCCCAGCGGCTTCACCGGGTTCGACTCGGTCGCGCCCGCCGCGGGTGAGGAGCGGCCATGACTGCCCAGGACCGCCCCCGTACGACCACACGCCGGCCCGGCGAACTCGGCCGCCGCCTCGACGCCTGGCTCGCCGCGCGGCTCCCCGGCGCCCGCGCCCTGGACCCCGTGGTGCCCGAGAGCAACGGGATGTCCAGCGAGACCGTCCTGTTCGGCCTGGACCACCCCGGGGCCCCGGCCACCGGGTGCGCCCTGCGCCTGGCCGCGGACCCCGCCGCGTACACGGTCTTCCCGCGCTACGACATGGCCCGCCAGTACCGCGTGCAGCGGCTCGTGGCCGAGCACAGCGACGTGCCCGTGCCCCGGGTGCTGTGGCTGGAGGAGGACGAACGGCCGCTCGGCGCCCCGTTCTTCGTGATGGAGCGCGTCGAGGGGCGCGTGCCACCGGACGTCATGCCCTACACGTACGAGGGAAACTGGCTCCACTCCGCCACCCCCGCCGAGCGTGCCGCGCTGGAGGAGGGCACGCTCTCCGTGCTGGCCCGGCTGCACGGCCAGGTCCCCGCGGACCGGGCGGGGTTCCTCGCCGAGCCGGGGCCCGGCGCCCCCCTGCGCCGGCACGTGGCCGCCCAGCGCCGCTACTACGCGTGGGTCGTCGCGGACCGGCCGCGCTCACCCGTGATCGAGCGGGGCTTCGCCTGGCTGGAGGCCAACTGGCCGGAGGACGACGGGGATACGGTCGTGTGCTGGGGCGACGCCCGTATCGGCAACATCGTCTACGACGGCTTCGCGCCCGCCGCCGTCCTCGACTGGGAGATGGCGGCCCTCGGCCCCCGCGAACTGGACCTGGGCTGGACGGTCTATCTGCACCGCTTCTTCCAGGACCTGACGGAGTCCACGGGACAGGAAGGGCTGCCGGACCTCTTCCGCCGCCGCGCCGTCGAGACGCGCTACGCGGAGCTGACGGGGCACACCCCGCGCGCGATGGACTTCCACACCTTCTACGCGGCGCTGCGGCACGCGATCGTGATGCTCCGTATCGCCTACCGCCGCGTCCACTTCGGCGAGGCCGTGCCGCCGCCGGACCCGGACGACCTGATCATGCACCGCGCCACGCTGGAGCGGATGCTGAAAGGCACGTACTGGGAGGAGCTGGGGGAGGCGTAGGAGAGGTCGTACTCATGTACGGGGAGTGGAGCCCCCTGCGGAAGGGGGCGCCTCTCGTGGTGCGTGATGCGTGGTGCGTGTGCGTGGAACAGGGGAGCGGGCCGCGTCAGCGCTGCGCGGGCACCCGCTCGCGCCGCATGGGCCGGGATCCCGGTCCACCGACGTGGGAGAAGGGCTGCGTCCTCCAGTCCAGTCCTTCCGGCAGCGTGAGCAGTTCGGCCACGGCGCGCTCCCTGGTCTCGCCCTCTCCGTCGCCGGACGGCGCCGCGTCCGCCACGGGACGGCCCGCGCCCTGGCACATCGTCAGTCCGAACGGGTCCCACGGCGTCGCGCACAGGGCGTGCACCGGAAGGTTCTCCTCCTGGGCGAACAGCGCGATGGGCTGCCCGCAGTCCGGGCAGTTCACCCGGTAGCTCTCGAAGGTCTCGCTGTCGAGGTCCCCGGTGTCGATGCCCTCGGCACCTGTCTCCGGGCCGCTCCCGGCGGCCACCGCCGCCGCGTCCTTCCGAACGGCGTGGACCGACTTCATCGTGCGCATGCAATCCCCCTCGGGTGGACCGACCGGGCTGGGCTCCGGCCACAGCAAGCACTTCCCGCCGTGCCACTCGCATAATCGCCACACACGGGAGGACACGGGCGCACAGATGTGGCCTTGGTCACACAACCTCCGGGGGTGTGCTCCGGCGGCACCGTCCGCTGTGCCGGAGCGTGCCCGGCGCAGTACGGTGATCCACCGTGGAGGAACTCGACCGACAGATCGTGGAACTGCTCGTCGGCGACGGGCGCATGAGCTACACCGACCTGGGCAAGGCCACCGGCCTGTCCACCTCGGCCGTGCACCAGCGCGTGCGCCGCCTCGAACAGCGCGGCGTCATCCGGGGGTACGCGGCGCTCGTGGACCCCGAGGCCGTCGGCCTGCCGCTCACCGCGTTCATCTCGGTCAAACCCTTCGACCCCAGCGCCCCCGACGACATCGCCGACCGCCTCGCCGAGATCCCGGAGATCGAGGCGTGCCACAGCGTCGCGGGCGACGAGAACTACATCCTCAAGGTGCGCGTCGCCACCCCCATCGAGCTGGAGCACCTGCTCGCCCGCATCCGCACCCTGGCGGGCGTCTCCACCCGTACGACGGTCGTCCTCTCCACCCCGTACGAGTCGCGCCCGCCCCGCGTCTGACGCCGCCGCCGTCGCGGCGGGTGACGCGCCGACCCCGCGCGCCGGGGGCGGGCCGCGGGGCGGGAGACTGTCCCCATGAGCGACAAGGCAGCCCTCCACCCCGACAGGCCCCGCACCACCCTGCTGCGCGGCGGCGAGGTCCACAGCCCGGCCGACCCCTTTGCGACCGCGATGGTCGTCGAGGGTGACAGCATCGCCTGGATCGGCTCGGAGGGGGCCGCCGACTCCTTCGCGGACGGCGTCGACGAGACCGTGGACCTCGACGGCGCGCTCGTCACCCCGGCCTTCACGGACGCGCACGTCCACACCACCGCGACCGGCCTCGCGCTGACCGGACTCGACCTCGCGGGCGCCCGTACGCTCGCCGACGCGCTCGCCCGCGTGCGCGCGTACGCCCGGGAGCGGCCCGGCGACCGGGTGCTGCTCGGCGCCGGCTGGGACGCGAGCGCCTGGCCCGAGCAGCGGCCCCCGCGCCGCGCCGAGCTGGACGAGGCCACCGGCGGCAGGCCCCTCTACCTGCCGCGCGTCGACAAGCACTCGGCGCTCGTCACCACCGCGCTCCTCGACCTCGTGCCCGGCGTCACGGGCCGCGAGGGGTACGCGCACGACGCGCCGCTCACCGACGACGCGCACCACGCCGTACGCGAGTTCGCCTACGGCACGCTCACCCCGGCCCAGCGCGCCGAGGCGCAGCGGGCCGCGCTCGCGCACGCCGCCTCCGTCGGCATCGGCAGCGTCCACGAGTGCGCGGGCCCGCGGATCTCCGGCGAGGAGGACTTCGCCGCGCTCCTCGCGCTCGCCGCCGGTGAGCCGGGCCCCCGGGTCTTCGGCTACTGGGCCGAACTCGTCACCTCAGCAAAGGAAGCCGCACGGGTGAGCGAACTCGGCGCCCTCGGCGCCGCGGGCGACCTCTTCGCCGACGGCTCCCTCGGCTCCCACACGGCGCACCTGTGCGCCCCGTACGCCGACGCTCCCGGAACCACCGGCTCCGCCCATCTCGACGCCGACGCGGTCGCCGCGCACGTCGCCGTCTGCACCGAGGCCGGGCTCCAGGCCGGGTTCCACGCCATCGGGGACGCCGCGATCGAGGCCGTCACCGGCGGCGTGCGCCGCGCCGCCGAGACCGTGGGCCTCGCCCGCGTCCGCGCGGCCCGCCACCGCGTCGAGCACGCCGAGATGCTCACCGCACGTACGATCGCCGACCTCGCGGACCTCGCCCTCACCGCCTCCGTCCAGCCCGCGTTCGACGCGGCCTGGGGCGGCGACGACGGCATGTACGCGCGCCGCCTCGGCACCGACAGGGCCCGCACCCTCAATCCGTACGCCGCCCTCCAGCGCGCGGGCGTCCCCCTCGCCCTCGGCTCCGACAGCCCCGTCACGCCGCTCGACCCCTGGGGCACCGTCCGCGCCGCCGCCTTCCACCGCACCCCCGAGCACCGCATCTCCGTGCGGGGTGCCTTCACCGCCCACACGCGCGGCGGCTGGCGCGCGCTCGGCCGTGACGACGCGGGCGTCCTCGTCCCCGGAGCGCCCGCCGACTACGTGCTCTGGCGCACCGGCGAGCTGATCGTCCAGACGCCCGACACCCGCGTCGCGAACTGGTCGACGGACCCCCGCTCCGGCACCCCTGGCCTGCCCGATCTCACCCCGGGCGGCCAACTCCCGGTCTGTCTGCGGACGGTGGTCGCTGGACAAACGGTCTACGCACGGCCGAACGAGTGATGTACGGTCGCCCGATACCGCCGAACGAGATCGCCTCGGCCTGTCGCGGTACGCGCACCCCCTCCGCACTGACCTGCTGATTTGCTGAAACACCCCAGGCCAGGAGGCTGTTGACAGGAAACGGCCGTGGGCGGGTAGGTTCGGCCGGGTCCACCACAGGACGTCCGACCGGGAAACTTCCGCGCAGTCGTCGAACGCCGCTGGGCCATGGGGTGGTGCGCCGCACCGGTACACCACCACTGGGAGCCAGGTCCAGCGCCCGCGGCACGGGGGCGGAAGCTTTTGGCTGGTCGGCAGGTGTGACCCGGGGCGGGGCCCGGACGCTCAGTAGACAACGGCTTTCGGTCGGCCCGCAGCCAGCGGGTCCCAGGTCGGCCCGAAGGGCACCGGGCCCCGATCCGCAGCCCCTCCCCGGGAGCCGGGGGGCGCCGAGGGTCCCGGGGGCGAGCCGGTCCATACCGGGCGGTAACCGCGTCACCTCGGCCTTCTCTCGCTTTCCACAGCTTTACGAACCCCCGCCCCGCGTGCGCCCTTCCGCGTTGTACGGTCACTTCACCACCGCACGACCTGCAAGGAAGGCCGCGACCTTGGCTTCGGGCCCTGACACCACCTCCGCTTCCCCCTCGGGCCAGGCACCCGGGGAGCAGGAAGCGGCATCGACCGTGCCCGGCGACGCGCCGGGACCCGAGGGCGAGCCGCGGCCCGACGAGAAGCGCGAGAGCGGCGCCGGCGGCGAGCGCCCCGAGCGCGCCCAGCGCCCCGGGCGGCTCGCCCGCCTCGGCGCGCTCGCGCGCCGCGAGGCGCTCCCCAGCGCCCTCGCCGCGCTGAGCGGCTGCGCCCTCGGCCTCGCCTTCCCGCCGTACGGGCTGTGGCCGCTCTCGCTCGTGGCCGTCGCCGCCTTCGCCCTGCTCACCCGGGGCCGCACGGGACGCCAGGGCGCCTGGCTCGGGCTCGCCTTCGGCTGGCCCTTCTTCACGCTGCTCCTGAAGTGGCTGCACGTCGTGGGCTGGGACGCGGTCATCGGACTGGCGTTCCTCCAGGGGCTGTTCGTCGTCGCCCTCGGCGCCGCGCTCGCGGTCACCTCGCGGCTGCCCGCGTGGCCGCTGTGGGGCGCCTGCCTGTGGGTGTGCGAGGAGTTCCTGCGCGACCGGATCCCCTTCGGCGGCTTCCCCTGGGGCCGGCTCGCGTTCGCCAACACCGGCTCGCCCTTCACCCCGCTCGCGGCCCTCGGCGGCGCGCCCCTGGTGACGTTCGCCGTCGCCCTGACGGGCGGCCTTCTCGCCGCCGCGGCCGTGGGTGCCTGGCGGCTGCGCACGGCGCCGCGCGAGTCCCGTACGTACGCGACGGCGGGCGGCGCGCTCGTCCTCGCCGCCGCCGTCACCTCGGCCGGGTTCGCGGTGCCCGTGCCGACCAAGGCCGACGACACCGTCCAGATCGCGGTGGTGCAGGGCAACGTCCAGCAGCCGGGGATGGACTTCCTCGGCCGCCCCATGAAGATCCTCAACAACCACGTCGAGGCCACCCTCGACCTCGCCGCGAAGGTCAAGGCGGGCAAGGAGAAGAAGCCCGACCTCGTCATCTGGCCCGAGAACGCCTCGGACCTCGACCCCTACAAGTACCCCGAGGCCGGGAAGCGCATCGACCGGGCCGTCAAGGCCATCGGCGTCCCCGTCCTCGTCGGCGCCCTGGTGGACCACCCCGAGAAGGAGGGGTACGTCGAGAACCAGGGCATCGTGTGGGACCCGAAGAAGGGCCCCGGCGCCTCGTACACCAAGCAGCACCCGGTGCCCTTCGGGGAGTACGTGCCCTTCCGCGACCAGCTCTCCAAGGTCATCACGCGGCTCCAGCGCGTCCCCCGCGACTTCTACCCCGGCGACCACACCGGCGTCCTCCAGACGGGCCCCGCCCGCCTCGGCGACGTCATCTGCTTCGAGGTCGCCTACGACGAGATCCCCCGCGACACCGTCAACGACGGCGCGCGTGCCCTCGTCGTCCAGACGAACAACGCGACGTACGGCGAGACGGGCCAGCCCGAGCAGCAGCTCGTGATGTCCAAGCTGCGCGCCGTCGAGCACGGCCGCGCGATCGTCACCGCCGCGCCCAGCGGCATCAGCGCCATCGTCGAACCGGACGGCACGGTCCGGCAGCGCACCGAGGAATTCACCCAGGACGTGATCACCGGTACGCTCCCGCTCCGCGACGGCAGGACGCTCGCCGACCGCGTCGGTGCCGCGCCGGAATGGACGCTCGCTATCGTGGGCGTCCTGTCCTGCGCCGGGGCATGGTTCCTCGGCCGCCGGGCCCGCAGGACCAGCGGGCGCCCCGGCGACACGCACGGCACCACCCAGCAGGAAGCGCGACAGGAGGAGCAGCACCAGTGACGGACGGCGGACAGCGGCGCTACGGCCCGCTCGGCACGGCCCTGGTCATCATCCCGACCTACAACGAGGCCGAGAACATCAAGCCGATCGTCTCCCGGGTGCGCGCGGCCGTTCCCGAGGCCCACGTCCTCGTCGCGGACGACAACAGCCCGGACGGCACCGGCAAGATCGCCGACGAGCTC
Source organism: Streptomyces albiaxialis (assembly GCF_039530985.1). Taxonomy (NCBI): domain Bacteria; kingdom Bacillati; phylum Actinomycetota; class Actinomycetes; order Kitasatosporales; family Streptomycetaceae; genus Streptomyces; species Streptomyces albiaxialis. Next base: position 93,459 of record NZ_BAAAPE010000017.1, on the reverse strand, counting down.
GCGGCCGAGGACGACCATGTGCAGGTCCTGCACCGCAAGGGCAAGGAGGGCCTCGGCGCGGCCTATCTGGCAGGCTTCCGCTGGGGGATCGACAACGGTTACGGCGTGCTGGTCGAGATGGACGCCGACGGCTCGCACCCGCCCGAGGAGCTGCCCCGGCTGCTCACCGCGCTGGGCGGCGCCGACCTGGTGATCGGCTCGCGCTGGGTCCCGGGCGGGCGCATCGTGAACTGGCCGAAGTCGCGCGAGTTCCTCTCCAAGGGCGCCTCCACGTACTCCCGGATCCTCCTCGACGTCGACGTGCGCGACGTGACGGCGGGCTTCCGGGCCTTCCGCAAGGAGACACTGGAGGGCATCGGCCTGGAGAACATCGCCTCGCAGGGGTACTGCTTCCAGGTCGACCTCACCCGGCGCACGGTCCATGCGGGGTACCACGTGGTCGAGGTCCCCATCACCTTCGTCGAGCGGGAGCACGGGGACTCCAAGATGAGCCGCGACATCATGGCCGAGGCCCTGTGGCGGATCGCCGCCTGGGGCGTCGAGGACCGGGTGAAGAAGACTTTCGGCCGAAAGCGTGCCTGAGCCAGGCACACTTGCACTATGACGACGCGCGCACCGTTCCCGTACGAGCCGCAGAACGAGCAGCCGGGCGACGGCCCCGGCGGGCCCGGAGGAGCCGGAGGGAGGGGCCCGAAGCCCCGCCGCTCCCGGGCCCGGACCCTCCTGCCGCTCGCCGTCGCCGCCTGGATCGTGCTGGAGATCTGGCTGTTCATGCTGGTCGCCGAGGCGACCAGCGGGCTGCTGGTGCTGATCCTGATCCTCGCGGGCTTCGTGCTCGGCAGCGCCGTCGTCAAGCGCGCGGGACGCCGCGCCTGGCAGAACCTGGCGGAGACCGTCCAGCGCGCCCAGGACCAGGCCCGCGCGGGCGTCGCGCCGGACGAGGAGAGCCTCGCCGCGGGCAAGGGCCGCGGCAACGGGATGGCGATGCTCGGCGGCCTGCTGATCATGATCCCGGGCCTGCTCTCGGACGCCGCCGGGCTGCTGTGCCTCTTCCCGCCCACCGCGAAGCTGCTGCGCGGGGCCGCCAGGCGCTCGGTGGAGCGCCCCGGGCCCCATGCGCCGGGCAGCCTCGGCGAGGCCTATCAGCAGGCACGCAGCGCCGAGGAGCAGATCCGCATGCACCGGCCCGACGGCAAGGTCGTCCAGGGCGAGGTCATCCGCGACGACGAGCCGCCGGCGAAGGACTGAGCGCCCCCGAGGGCCGGGCGCCTCGGAAGACCGGGCGCCCGGAAGACCGGGACCGGGCGCCCCCGAAGGGTGCCGGAACAGCACAGCGAGAGGGCCTCAGACCACGGATGGTCTCAGGCCCTCTCGCTGTGTGCCGGTCGGGCGTGGCGCAGGCGCTGCCGCTCGGTCAGGCGGACTTGCGCTTGCCCCCGCTGTTGTCGTCACGCGGATGCACCGCGATGTTCATCGTGCCGGACCGCAGCACGGCGAGCCGCTCCTCGAGGACCTCTTCGAGCTCCTCGCGGGTACGGCGCTCCATGAGCATGTCCCAGTGCGTACGCGCCGGCTTCCCCTTCTTCTCTTCCGGGCCCTCTCCGTCCACAAGGAGCGCCTGTGCGCCGCACACCTTGCACTCCCACTCGGACGGAATCTCGGCCTCCACCGAAAACGGCATCTCGAAACGATGTCCGTTCTGGCATGCGTACTCCACGGCCTGGCGCGGGGCCAGGTCGATGCCGCGGTCGGTCTCGTAGCTGGTCACCACGAGTCGCGTGCCGCGAAGAGCTCGCTCACTCATGAATTCGTGCCTCCCGGGCTTGTCGCCCACAGGACAGGTGTCGCTGTCGTCGTCATCCGGTCAACGTCCGGTCGGCGGTGAAGATTCCCGTATGGGACACGCGTCGCCCGACTTGCCGCCGCCTCGTTGAATATGCGGTACCCCCCGGTGACCGGTTTGTCACAACTGACAGGAGATGTCACCCACTGTTCGCATCTCTTTGGCGTGCAGTAACGGTCCATCCGGTGAGCCAAAGGCGTACACTACCGCCCTTGCCCCCTTGTGGCTAAATCCGGCCCGGATCCGCATTCCCCACTGCGGCCGCCGCCCGTCTCACAGGTACCCGCCACAGCAGTGCGAAACCCAGGGCGAAGAACACCACCAGGGACAGGATCGCCACCCGGTACTCCCCTGTGAGCTGGTACGCCAGGCCGAACAGGAGGGGCCCCAGCCAGCTCGTGCCCCGGTCGCTCACCTCGTACAGCGAGAAGAACTCCGCCTCCTTGCCCGCGGGGACGAGCTGGGCGAAGAGCGAGCGCGAGAGGGCCTGGCTGCCGCCCAGGACCAGGCCGATCGCCGCCGCCAGCGCGTAGAACCACACCGGCTCCCCGGCGGGAAGCGCGAAACCGGCCGCCACCGTGACCGTCCACGCCACCAGGGACCCCAGGATCACGCGCCGCGCGCCGTACGAGCGGGCCAGCCGTCCCATCAGCAGCGCGCCCGCCACCGCGAGCACCTGCACCAGCAGCACCGCGCCGATCAGCGTCGTCTGGTCCAGGCCCAGCTCCTCCGAGCCGAAGACGGACGCCTGGGTGATCACCGTCTGGATGCCGTCGTTGTAGAGCAGGTACGCCAGCAGGAAGAGCAGGGTGAGGGGATACCGCCGCAGCTCGCGCACCGTCCCCGCCAACTGCCGCCACCCGTCGCCGAACGACACACGTCCGTATCCGCCGCCGACGCCGTCGCCCCGCCGCGCGTACGGGCGCTCGCGCAGCCGCAGCAGCGGGACGAGCGCGAACACCGCCCACCAGACCCCGGCCGAGGCCAGACAGATCCGCACCGCCATGGACTCGCTGACGCCCAGCGCGTCGTGGCCCAGGAACAGCCCGAGGTTCGCGACGAGGACGAGCGCGCCGGACGCGTATCCGAACGCCCAGCCGCGCGAGGAGACCTCGTCGCGCTCCGCGGGCTCGGCTATCTGCGGCAGGAAGGCGTTGTAGACGACCATCGAGACGGCGAGCGCCACGTTCGCCACCACCAGCAGCACGCCGCCCAGCAGATAGCGCTCGCCGTCCAGGAAGAACATCGCGGACGTCGCGCCCGCGCCCACGTACGCGGAGACGGCCAGCACCGGCTTCTTGCGGCCGGTGCGGTCCGCCAGCGCGCCCGCCAGCGGCATCACCGCCACCGAGAGCAGCACCGAGGCGGAGACCGCGTACGCGAAGAACGAGCCCGCGCGCACCGGGAGTCCCAGCGGATGGACATAGCCGTCCGCGTCCGCCGCGGCCTTGGCGACCTCCGTGAGATACGGGCCCAGGAAAACGGTGAGGACGCTCGTGGAGAAGACCGAGACCGCCCAGTCGTAGACGTACCAGCCCCGCTGCTCCCGGCGCCGCGCGAGCGCCTCCGCGTCGCCGGCGCCTTCACCGTCCCCGTCCCCCGGAACCGGTCCCTCCGGCTCCGCGGGACGTGCCGTCACCGTGCTCAACTCCGGCCCCGCCCCTCGTCGTACGGTCGTGATCTTCGGGGGAGACTACAGGCCGTGCCGCGCGGCCCCGGCGGGCCGAAAACCGGATGCCCGGCCGTCCGGGCGCTGGCATCCTGTCCCGCGCCTCACCCGCCCCTCTCCCGTCCCACTCCCCGTCCCTCAGCCGCCCCTCGCGAACGGAGCCGCACCGCCATGCCCGCAGACCCCTCCGCCGGGGAGTTCACCGAACACCGGATCACCCTCGACGGGCACTCCTTCAGCTATCTCGACAGCGGAGGGGACGGGCCGCCGCTGCTCGCGCTGCACGGGCACTTCGGACGCGGGCGGATCTTCGCGCCGCTCGCCCGCGCCCTCGCGGGCCGCCACCGGGTGATCGCCCCCGACCAGCGCGCCCACGGGCGCTCGGACCACGGCGGCACGCTCGTCCCCGGTACGTACGTCGACGACGCCGCGGCCCTCCTGGAGGCACTGGGCCTGGCGCCCGCCGCCGTCCTCGGCCACTCGATGGGCGGCGCCGTGGCCTATCTGCTCGCCGCCCGCCGCCCCGAACTGGTCTCCGCGCTGATCGTCGCCGACGGGACCGTCCTCAACCGGCGGCCCGAGACCGAGCCCGTGCTCGACGTGTCCGGGTGGCCGCGCAGGGCCCCGAGCCGCGAGGCGCTGGGCGCCGCCGTCGAGGCACGGGGCATCCCGGACGCCGGGTACTTCCTGGACAGCGCCGCCGAGTTCGAGGACGGCTGGGGCTTCCTCTTCGACACCTCGGAGATGATGGCCTCGCAGCGCTCGTTCGTGGGCGACTTCTCCGCCGACTGGCGCGCCTCACGGCAGCCCGCGCTGCTGCTCCACGGCGAGGAGAGCTTCCTGCTCGGCGCGGAGACGGCCCGCCGGATGGCCGGGGAGCGCGCGGACACCGAGCTGGTGGACATGCCCGGCTGCGGGCACTGGCTCTACGAGGACGACCCGGACGGCTTCGCCTCGGCCGTCGGCGACTTCCTCGGCCGCGTGGGCGGATAGGGCGCAGGGCTCAGGAGGCCGCGGGGCTCAGGGAGCCGCAGGGCTCAGGGGGCGGTGGGCCAGTGGCCCCGTGCGTCCAGCACGTCGCGGAGCATCTCCAGGTCGTCCGTCATGATCCCGTCCACGCCGAGGTCGAGCAGGGCTTCGGCGCGCTCCCGCTCGTTCACCGTCCACACGTGGACCTGCATGCTGCGGGCGTGCGCGGCGCGGACGAACGCGCGGTCCACCACCCGCACCGCGCCGTGCCGCTCCGGCACCTGGGCGCAGCGCGCGCTGGCCCGGATCCGCGCGGGCAGCCCGTACGCGCGCAGCCGCAGGCCCAGCACGCCGCTCGTGCCCAGGGAGGTCAGCAGCCGGAACCCGGCGTGCGACTGGGCCCGGGCGACCCGTGCCTCGTCGAACGAGCCGACGCACACCCGTTCCCAGGCGCCGGTCTCCTCCAGCAGCCGCAGCAGCGGGGCGAGCGCGGCCTCCGACTTCACGTCCACGTTCCACCGCACCCTGGGCAGGGCCCGCAGCAGTTCCTCGAACAGCGGCACGGGCTCGCTCCCCGCCACCCGGGCCCGCCGGACCTCCGACCACGGCAGCCGCGCGATCGGCCCGCTGCCGTCCGTCACCCGGTCCAGCGTCGCGTCGTGGAAGGCCACCAGCCGCCCGTCGGCCGTGGCGTGCACATCGGTCTCCATGTAGCGGTAGCCGAGCGCCGCGGCCCGCGCGAACGCCGAGAGGGTGTTCTCCGTGCCGCCCGCGGCCCCGCCCCGGTGGGCGAAGGCCAGCGGCCCCTCGTGCGCGAGGAAGGGGTGCCGGGAGGGGTTCCCGGAGGGGAGGGGCAGGCGTGGCCGTCGTCCGTTCGTCACCACCGCAGTATCGCGCGGCGCTTCTTCTGCCCTTCGGCCACCACCCGCGTCGGGCCGCTCCCGCCGGGCAGCGCGAACACCCGCAGGAAGAACTGCGACAGCGGGCCGATCGCCAGCGCGTACAGCACGGTCCCGATCCCGGCCGAGCCGCCGAGCAGCATCCCCGTCCCCAGCACCGCCACCTCGATACCCGTGCGCACCAGCCGGATCGAACGCCCCGTCACCTTGTGCAGGCCCGTCATCAGGCCGTCGCGGGGCCCCGGGCCGAAGCGGGCCGAGATGTAGAGCCCCGTCGCCACCCCGTTCAGCACCACGCCGGACACGAGCAGCGGGATCCGCACCGCCAGCAGCTCCTGGCCGGGCAGCAGCCACAGGGTGGCGTCCATCGAGAGGCCCACCAGGAAGACGTTCGAGAACGTGCCGAGCCCCGGGCGCTGCCGCATCGGCCACCACAGCAGCAGGACGGCCGCCCCGGCGATGATCGCGATCGTGCCGATCGACAGGCCCGTGCGCTCCGACAGCCCCTGATGGAAGACGTCCCAGGGGTCGAGGCCCAGCCCCGCGCGCACCATGAGCGCCGCGCTCGCGCCGTAGAGCACCAGGCCGACGTACAGCATCGTCAGGCGCCGCGCGAGGTGCCCTCCGGATCCCTTCACCGCGGACAAAGATCTACCCCCTTCTCGTGCCACTGGACTCACTCATGGCACTCTGGGGCCTGGAAGCAGGCCACTTCCATGGCCAATCCCGGAAAGGTGGACCGGAAACCATGGCGCACTGGAACTCGGCGGTGGGAGCACCGCAGCTCGCGCGGCTCCTCGGCTCGCAGCACACGGGCGCTGCCGCGCGGGCACACGGCGACGGCCCTTCCGGCGTGCCCGGCGCCCGTCGGGTGCCCGCCTACCGTTCCCTCGCCGACGGGCTCCGCCTCCTCGTCCTGGAGGGCCGCATCCCCGTCGCCACCCGCCTCCCCGCCGAGCGCGAGCTGGCCGCCGCGCTCTCCGTGAGCCGTACGACCGTGGCGGCGGCCTTCGAGGCGCTGCGCACCGACGGCTTCCTGGAGTCCCGCCGCGGCTCGGGGAGCTGGACCGCCGTCCCCGCCGGGAACCCGCTGCCGACGCGCGGCCTCGAACCCCTGCCGCCGGACACCGAGAGCTCGATGATCGACCTCGGCTGCGCGGCGCTGCCCGCGCCCGAGCCGCACCTCACCCACGCATTCCAGGAGGCCCTGGCCGAACTCCCGCCGTACGCCCACACCCACGGCGACTACCCCGCGGGCCTCCCCGTCCTCCGCCAGGCACTCGCCGACCGCTACACCGCGCGCGGCGTCCCGACCATGCCGCAGCAGATCATGGTCACCACCGGGGCCATGGGCGCCGTCGCGGCCCTCGCGCGGCTCCTGACCCCGCGCCGCGAACGCATCGCCGTCGAGCACCCCTCGTACGCCAACGTCCTCCAGCTCCTGCGCGAGACCGGCACCCGGCTCGTGCCCGTCCCCATGACCGAGGGGCTCGCGGGCTGGGATCTCACAGCCTGGCGCGAGACGCTGCGCGAGGCGGCGCCGCGCATGGCGTACGTCGTCGCGGACTTCCACAACCCCACCGGCGCGCTGGCCGGCACCGAGCAGCGCCGGGCCCTCGTGGCCGCCGCGCGCTCGGCGGGCACCGTCCTCGTCGCCGACGAGACCATGGCGGACCTGCCGCTCGACGAGGACTTCGAACCGCCCGCGCCCATGGCCTCGTTCGACCCGGGCGGTTCGACCGTCATCACCGTCGGCTCGGTCAGCAAGTCCGTCTGGGCCGGGCTGCGGATCGGCTGGGTGCGCGCGGCGCCCGACGTCATCCGCGGCCTGACCGCCGCGCGGGCCTACGCCGACCTCGGCAGCCCCGTACTCGAACAGCTCGCCGTCACCGCGCTGATGACGGGCGAGGGGTGGGAGCGGGCGGTCACCGAACGGCGCGTCCGCGCCCGCGAGAACCGGGACGCGCTGGTCGCCGCGCTCCGCCGGCACGTGCCGGACTGGGAGTTCACCGTTCCGCGCGGCGGGCTCACGCTGTGGGTGCGGACCGGGGGGCTGTCGGGCTCGCGCATCGCGGAGGCGGGCGAACGGCTCGGGGTCCGCGTCCCCTCGGGGCCGCGCTTCGGCGTCGACGGCGCGTTCGAGGGGTATGTGCGGCTGCCGTTCACCATCGCCGACCCCGTCGCCCGTGAGGCCGCGTCCCGGCTCGCGGCGGCGGCCGATCTCGTACGGTCCGGAGCGCCGACCGAGTTCGACGCCCCCCGCAGCTACGTGGCCTGACCTCCGCCGTTCCGGTGGCCCGGGTCTGCTCGCGGGCCGGGTACGGGGTGCCTCTTGCGGTGGCTTGCGGGGTGCGGGTGCGTCCTGGTTCCTCGCGCAGTTCCCCGCGCCCCTGAGGCCCCTTTCCCGTTGCCCGGGACTCGCCGGCCGGGTTCGGGTGCCTCTTGCTGTGCGTTGCGGGGTGCGCCTTTTGTTGTGGCTGGGCGCGCAGTTCCCCGCGCCCCTTTCCGGGCCGGTTCGTGCCGCGTTCGGTGCATTGCGGGGTGCGGGTGCGTCGTGGCTGGGCGCGCAGTTCCCCGCGCTCCTTCGGGGCACTTCTATGCGGTCGGGAGTGGGGCTTCCGGGTCTGGGTCGTCCAGGCCCGGGCGGTCCGGGAGGAGGGCCCGGACGGCCTCGCGTTCGGCCTCGCCCGCGGCCTCGTCGTAGGGGTCGGGGGTGGCGGGGACCTGGAGGCGGAGGACCGGGCCCGTGCCGAGGCGGGCGAAGCCGCGGCCGGGCGGGGTGTCGGCGGCGGGGCCCGACTGGGGGGCCTCGCCCAGGACCGCGCGTGCCTGGTCGCGGGTGACGGGGCCGAGGACGACGCGTGCCCGGGTGTACGCGCGTACCGCCTGGCCCAGGTCCTCCGCGCCCTCGAACTGCTCGGCCACCACCACGCTCACCCCGGCCGCGCGCCCGTGCCGCAGCGGCACCTGGAGCAGCTCCTGCGGGTCGCGCTGCCCCTCGGCGCGTGCCAGGTGGGTGAGGACGGCGGGGCGGTCGACCAGCACCCACAGGGGGCTCCGCGCGTCCTCCGGCACCTGTTCGCCGACCTGCCGCGCGCGGCTCGCGGCCAGCAGGCGGCGCTCGGTCTCCCGTACGACCCACTCGAAGGACGCCAGCGCGCCCGCGAGCGACGACTCGACGCCGAGCACTCCGCGCCGTGCGGCCAGGCAGGCGAACTCCCCGCCCCCGTCGCCGTCCACGACCAGCACCTCGCCGCGGCGCAGCGCCTGGAGCGCGACCGAGCGCAGCAGGGTGCTCGTGCCCGAGCCCGGTACGCCCATGGCCAGCAGGTGCGGTTCGGTGGAGCGGGCGCCGGTGCGCCACACCACCGGGGGGACGTCCACGGCGCCGTCCATCCCCGCGACGGCCACCGGCACGGTCCGCCGCACCGCGCCGCCGTCGGTGAACCCGAGGACCGTCTCGCCGGGGGCCGTCACGAAGCGCTGGGCGTGGATCCCCGTCAGGAGCGGGGCCAGCACCGTCATCTCCAGCCGGTTGCGCTCCTCGTCCCAGGCGAACCGGTACTCGCGCCCGCGCCCCGACTTCGCCGCGAGCAACTGCTCGACGCGCAGCCGCTCCTCGGGCTCCCCGTCGCGGAAGTGCGCGGGATAGCGCAGCCGGAGGGCGCTGAGCCGCCCCTCGGGGGAGAACTCGAACTCCTCGAACGCGCGTCCCCACTCCCCGTCGTGGGCGTACATCGGCTCCGCGTGCGGGTCGTCCGGCATCGCGAAGTACGGCACCAGCGCCTCGTAGAGCGCCTGGAGCCGGGCCAGTTCGTCCTCGCCCGGGCCCTCGTCCTCCTCGACGATCTCGCCCGCGCGCTCCCGTCCGTACCAGGCCGCCGCGGCGACGAAGGAGGCGACCGCGATCAGCGGCCCGTACGGCATCAGCCACAGCACCAGGCCGCACGCCACGACCAGGAACAGCGCGGGACCCCGCCGTTCCTTCGGGGTGCGCTTCCAGCGCGTCTTGGCGAGCGTCGCGAGCCGCCCGGCCCCGCGCACCAGCACGAGGACCGGGTACAGCACGTCGAGCATGCCGTCGGCGCCCGTGCGGACGAACTGCCGTCCGCCCCCTCGCCAGGGCAGCGCCCACCGGCTCACGCGCGTCTCCTCCCGTTCCGACGGCTCCTACAGCTTGATTCCGCTGAGCAGGCTCGCGAGGCTCTCGCCTCCCGCCTTGATCCCGGGCGCGATGGCCGTCCCGGCCAGGTAGAAGCCGAGGAGCGCGCAGACGAGGGCGTGGGACAGCTTGAGCCCGTCCTTGCGGAAGAAGAGGAAGACGATCACGCCGAGCAGCACGACGCCCGAGATGGAGAGGATCACCAGCACTCCTGATGTAGGGGACTGTCACCATGAGTGCCACCAGCTTCACAGAAAGTGCGAATGGTGTGAAACTGGCGAATGGGTGATTTCGCCCATTCCGGGCCCGTCGTGGGCTCCTCGCGGACCCCTTCACGGCCTTACGGCGTCACGGCGTCATGGCTTCCACAGCTCCGCGCCGTGCCCCGCGACCACGCCCGCGATCCGGTCCGCCGCCTCGGCCGCGGGCAGCGGGCCGAACCGCCGCCCGTCGCGCAACCGCAGCGCGACACGGCCGTCGGCGGCCTCCCGGGGACCGATCACCGCCTGGTACGGGACGAGCCGCGCCTCCCGTACACGGGCCCCCAGGCTGCCGCGCTCCGGCCCGGCGGTCTCGGCCCGCAGGCCCAGCCCGACGCAGTGCCGGGCGAACTCCTCCGCGTTCGCCCGTTCGGCCTCCGCCACCGGGAGGACGGCGAGCTGGACGGGCGCGAGCCAGGGCGGGAACGCGCCGCCGTGCTCCTCCACCAGGAGCGCGACGGCCCGCTCGACGCTGCCGACGACGCTGCGGTGCACCATGACCGGGCGGTGCCTCGCGCCGTCCGCGCCGATGTACGACAGGCCGAACCGCTCGGGCTGGTGGAAGTCGACCTGCACGGTCGAGAGGGTGGACTCGCGCCCGGCCCCGTCCGCGAACTGGACGTCGATCTTCGGCCCGTAGAACGCGGCCTCGCCCTCGCCCTCCTCGTACGCGAGCCCCGCCTCGTCCAGGACCCGCCGCAGCAGCGCGGTGGACCGGCGCCACAGCTCCGGGGCCGCGACGTACTTGCCGTCCGGGCCCGGCAGGGAGAGCCGGTAGCGCGCCGGGGCGATGCCGAGCGCCGCGTACGCCCGCCGGATCAGCTCCAGGGCCCCGCGCGCCTCGTCCGCGACCTGGTCCGGGGAGCAGAACACGTGCGCGTCGTTGAGCTGCATCGCCCGTACGCGGGTCAGGCCGCCCAGCACGCCGGACAGCTCCGAGCGGAACTGGCCGCCCAGCTCGGCCATCCGCAGCGGCAGCTCGCGGTAACTGCGCGCCCGGGAGCGGTAGATCAGTGCGTGGTGCGGGCACATGCTGGGCCGCAGCACGACCTGCTCGCCGCCCAGGTCCATCGCGGGGAACATGTCGTCGCTGTAGTGCGCCCAGTGGCCCGAGCGCTCGTACAGCTCGCGTTTGCCCAGCACGGGCGAGTACACGTGCCGGTATCCCGCGCGCCGCTCGGCCTCGCGGACGTACTCCTCCAGCGCGTGCCGCACCGCCGCGCCGTCCGGCAGCCAGTACGGCAGGCCCGCGCCCATCAGCGGGTCGGTGTCGAACAGGCCCAGCTCGCGGCCGAGTCTGCGGTGGTCGTTCTCGTTCTCGTTCGCCGACATGGGGCGGTCTCCTCACGGACAACCGGCGGCGAGCGGCCGACGAGCCCATGACGAAGCCCCGGGGCGCTCGCCCCGGGGCTTCGACTAGGACAACGGTCAGCGCGCCGGGACACTCTCCGGCGTCGTCGTCTGTGCGGCACGCTGACTCAGGCTCATGGGCGCGACCGTAGCAGGGCGGACGGCCCCCGGGGAAAGGGTTTTCCGGCGCGGATGACGCGCGTACGCGCGGGGCAGGAGTGCCCGACGGCGGGGGATGGCGTACGGCGTACGGGAGGGGTGTGGGGAGTGGGGCCGGGGGCCGAGTACCGGCGGATCTGGACGGGGAACGCGGCGTCGAACCTCGCCGACGGCCTCACGTTCGTCGCGCTGCCGCTGCTCGCCGCGGACGTGACCGACGACCCCGCGGCGGTCGCGGGACTGCCGCTCGCCTACACGGTGCCGCGGATCCTCGCCGTCCTCGGCGCCGGAGTGCTGATCGACCGGGCCGACCGGCGGGCCCTGCTCCACCTGTCCAACTTCTGCCGCGCGGCGGTCTTCGGCGCGCTCACCGCGCTGGTGGCCACCGGGCACGTCACGCTCGCATCGCTCTACGCCGTCTCCGTCGTGATGGGCCTGGCCGAGACCCTCTCCGACAACACGGTCTTCGCCGTCCTGCCGCGCGCCGTCCCGGAGGACGGCCTCGACCGGGCCAACGCGCGGCTCACCGGTGCCCAGTTGATCATCGACGAGTTCCTCGGACCGCCGCTCGGCGGGCTCCTCTTCGCCGCCGCTGCCTTCGCGCCGCCGGGCCTCACCGCGCTCGCGTTCCTGGCCGCCGGGATCAGCTTCTTCCGGCTCAGGGGCGACTACGGCCACCCGCCCGGTGCCGCGCGGCCCGCCGGGGTCCTCGCCGACATCCGCGCGGGCGCCGCCTGGACGTGGCGGCACGGGATCGTCCGTACGACGGTCGTGATCGGGGCGCTGGCCAGCGTGGGGTACATGATCCCGTTCTCGTACCTCGTGCTGTACGCCCGCGACGTCCTCGGCCTCGGCCCCACCGGGTACGGCGTGCTGCTGTCCGCCTCGGCGCTCGGCGGGCTGGCCGGGGCGTGGGGCGCGGGGCGGCTGCGCGCCCGCCTCGGCTACGGCCGGGCGATCGTCGCCGCACTCGCGCTCGGCTGCCTCGCGTTCACGGCCGTCGCGCTCACCACGCGCCTGGCCGTCGTGGCCGTCGCCCTCGCCGCCTATATCGGGCACGCGGCGCTCTGGAACGTCCTCGCGTCCTCCGTACGGCAGAAGGTCACGCCCGACGCGCTGCGGGGGCGCGTCATCGCGACGACGCGTCTGCTGTCGTTCTGCGGGCTGGCCCTCGGCTCGCTGCTCGGCGGGCGGCTCGCGGAGACGCTCGGGCTGCGGGCCCCGTTCCTGGTGGCGGCGGGGATTTTCGCCGTCGCCGTGGGGGTGGCGCTGGCGGGGCTGCGGCACTTCCGCGCCTGGGAGGACGCGCGCGCCCCCGGCGTCAAGGAGACGCCAGGGACGGGCGGAGGCGCGTGAGGAACGCGTACGGGAACGCCGCCCGTCGCCGCCGTACGGCACGCACGGCCCCACGCTGACGGTCGACCGCCGACCGTCGTGGAGGGAGTGGAGCGGTGACCACGGAGAACCTGGTGGGACTGCTGATCGCCGGTGCGCTCATCGGCTACCTGCTGCTGGCGCGCCGCCACCCGGACCGGTTCTAGCCGATGTGCCGACGCGCCCGTCCGCCCGGCCGGGTCACGGGGCCGGGCGGCCCCGGCGAGGGCGGCTCGGGGTCGGGCGGAGCCGGCGGCTCCGGATGCGGCCTCGGGTCCGGACCCGGGGGAGGCGTGGGCGGAGGAGCGGGCGCCGGGTCCGGCGAGGGCTCCGGCGGAGCGGGCGGCACGGGATCGGGCGCCGGCCCCGGATCGGGCCCGGGCCCAGGCCCAGGAGCGGGCCCCGGCGCGGGCCCGGGCTCGGGCCCGCCGGGTCCGCCCGGGCCGCCGGGTCCGCGTCCTCGTGCGGGTGTCGTCGGGGCCTCGGGGTGTCCGGGGGCGTGCCGGGCGGGCGGGGTGTTCGGGGCGCCGGGCCCGGGCTCGTGTCGCTGTCCCCGCACGGGCGTCGTTCGGGCCTCCGGGGCTCCGGTGGTGTGCCGGTGGCGTGGGGTGTTCGGGGTGTTCGGGGTGTGTGGTTCCGGGGTGGGGCCGCTCGGGTCGTCCGGGGCCCGGCCCCGTGCGGGGGTCGTCGCGTGCCCCGGGCGTCCGGTGGTGGGCCGGGTGCCCGGGGCCTTCGGGGTGTTCGGGGTCATGTCGCCGCCTCCCTGTCCGGTCCCGGACGGGCCGTGTTCCCCGGTGGCGCGGTCCGGAACCCGGAGGCGGGCGCGGGTCAGAACTCGTCGACCGTGTGCGGCAGCAGTGCGGTGCGCAGGGCCGCGTCCAGGGACGCCGCCGCGCCCGGCGTGTGCTCCGTGGCCACGCCCGCCGCGACGAGGTCCGTCGGGCGGGTGCCGCCGAGGTAGCAGGAGGCCAGGTCGCGTACGTCGAGGGCGAGGTCGGCGGCGTCCTCCGTGGGGGCGTAGGCGCAGCCCTCGGGGGACGCGGTCAGACGGTGGCGGCCCGCGTTGGCCGGGACGGTCTCGTCCCGTACGTCCAGCACGAGGTCCACCGGCGCCGCCCACGCGCGGGCCTCCAGCGCCGCGCGCACGTCCACGAGCCGCACCCACAGCGCGGGGAACTCGCTCGTGACCCGCACCTGGTCGCGGTCGCCCGCGAAGAGCAGCAGCGGATCGTCCACCGGGCGGCCCCAGGCGCGCACCGTGCCCGTCAGGTCGATCGAGGCGAGGTACCGCCACAGCGCCGCGGCGGCCTGCGGAGAGTCGGCCTCCAGGTCGTCCAGCCGGACGAGCCCGGGGGCGTCGTCGCCCGACTTCGTACGGTAGATCGCGTATCCCGCGACGGGCTCGCCGAGGGTCACGACGCGGGGCGGCGACATGTCGCTGTCGTCCTCGTCCTTCTCGGACATCCAGGCGTCCCGCCACCAGGACTCGGAGCGGGCGATACGCCCCGCGCGGGCGGCACGGGTGCGCGCGTAGTACGGGCCGAGCACGTCGGGGGCCTTGGCCGGGTCGATCAGGCGCAGCGGGCGCTCGTCCGGCTCGACGCGCAGGGCGAGCGGGCGGCGGGAGTCGATCTCGACGGTCGCGCCGTGCGTGCCGGGGCCGAAGCCGAACCGGCCGTAGATCGACGCCTCGGAGGCCCACAGCGCGGCGACCGGCGCGCCCCGCTCGGCGCACCGCCGGTACAGCTCGCCGATCAGCCCGGACAGCACGCCGCGGCGGCGGTGGGTCGGGGCGACGGAGACGAACGAGAGACCGGGACAGGCGAGTTCGCCGCCGGGGACCGACAGCTCGAAGGGGAGGGCGGCGAGGAGTCCGACCAGCTCGTCGCCCTCGTACGCCCCGAGGCGCAGCGAGCGGCGCAGCACGTCGTGGTGGTGCTTGCGGATGTCGTCCTCGTCCGGGACCTCGTGGAAGACGAGATACGCGTGCGCGAGGGCGCGCTCGATCTCGGTCTCGGGTATCTCGCGGAACTGGACGGCTGTGCGGGAGTTCATACCCGGACACTAGTTGTCCGCGTATCGCACGAGCATCCGGGTTTTCGCCGAGACGTCGCTCGCCCAGTCGGGTCCCGGGCGAGCCCTCCGGCGGCGAACTCGCCGACATGTTCCCGATGCGGGCCGACGTTGCGCAGTTGCGAGCGCGTCGCACCTGGTCAGAGGGTGTAGAACGGCAGTAGCCGCAACGGGGTTCGTGTGCCACGGTGGCGTGCCATGGAGCGTATGGAGGGGCACGGACGCGGGCACGAACACGGACACCGGCACGAGCACGAGCACCGGCACGGCCACGGGCTGCGGCATCGTGCCCGGCACGTGCTGAAGCCGCACAGCCACGAGGCGGCCGACAAGGTCGACGCCGCCATGGAGACCTCGCGCGAGGGGATGCGCACGCTCTGGCTCTCGCTCGCGGTCCTCGGCGCCACCACCGTCGTCCAGGCGCTGATCGTCGCGCTCTCGGGCTCGGTCGCGCTGCTCGGCGACACGGTGCACAACGCCGCGGACGCGCTGACGGCCCTGCCGCTCGGCCTCGCGTTCGTCCTCGGCCGCCGCGCGGCCAACCGCCGCTACACGTACGGGTACGGGCGGGCCGAGGACCTCGCCGGGGTGGTGATCGTGGGGACGATCGCGGCCTCGGCGGCCTTCGCCGCGTACGAGGCCGTGGACCGGCTGCTGCACCCGCGCGACGTCATCCACCTGTGGGCCGTGGCCGCCGCGGCGCTCGTCGGCTTCGCCGGGAACGAGTGGGTGGCCCGGCTCCGCATCCATACGGGCCGCAGGATCGGCTCCGCCGCGCTCGTCGCCGACGGGCTGCACGCGCGCACGGACGGCTTCACCTCGCTGGCCGTGCTGCTCGGCGCCGGGGGCGCGGCGCTCGGCTGGCGTCAGGCCGATCCCGTCGTGGGCCTGCTCATCACCGCCGCGATCCTGTTCGTCCTGCGCGACGCGGCCCGCGAGGTCTACCGGCGGCTGATGGACTCCGTCGACCCGGCCCTCGTCGACACGGCCGAGGCCGCGCTGCGCGACGTGCCGGGGATCCGCGCGGTCGGGTCGGTGCGGATGCGCTGGATCGGCCACGCGCTGCGGGCCGAGGCCGACATCGTCGTGGACCCCGGCCTGACCGTGGTGCGCGCCCACGCGCTCGCCGTCGCCGCCGAGCACGCGCTGATCCACGCCGTGCCCCGGCTGACCGCCGCGACCGTCCACACCGACCACACGACGGCCCCCGCCGACGGCCCCGACCCGCACGCGGAACTCGCCCACCACGGGCGGCCGTCGGCCCGCTGAGCGGGGTCAGTCCTCCAGGACCGCCTCCGCCGCCTCGCGGACGTCCGGGTGAGGGTCCCGGGCGAGGGAGGCCAGCAGGGCGCCGACGCCGGGCGTGGACCAGCGGCCCACCGCCCACACCAGCTCCTCGCGGACGCCGGGGTCGGGATGGGCGGCGAGGCGGGAGAGCGTGGCGAGCGGGCCCCGGCGGCGCATGCCGAACCAGTGCAGCGCCTCCCGCAGCACGGCCGGGTCCCCGGGGTCGCCCGCCGCCGCGACACGGGCCAGCAGGACCCGGACCGGGGGCGGCGGCCCGTCCAGCGGGTGGGGGAGCCGCTCGCGCAGCCGCCGTGACCCGTAGGCGCCGCGCTCCCGGCAGCCGTAGCAGGTGCAGGGGCGTACGCCGTGCGCGTCGGGGCGGTAGCGCCAGCCGACGGTCTGCGGCACGCCCCGGATCCGGTGGACCTCGCGCGGGCGGACCGCGCGGGGGACGAACACCTCCCAGCCGCGCGGGTCGTCCAGCTCCGCGATCCGCCGCACCGCCTCGGCCGCCGGTACGGACTCCCGCTCCGCCCCACGCCCGTACGGCCCGACGAGCACCGGCTGCGCGTCGTCCAGCCGCACATGGACGGCGACGAGCCCGCCCCTGGTGCCGAACCGGCCCAGCTCGCGCAGCCATTGGTGGGTGAGCGTGTACGACGGCAGTACCGGGAAGCAGTACACGCCGCGCCCGCCCTCCCGGCCGTGGCTCGCGGCGCGGATCCCGGACCGCCGCACGCGCGGCGCGTTCGCGGCCGACGTGAGGTGAACGAACATCGCCATGCCGGGATGGTACGGCGGGGCCTACCGTGGACCGTATGAGGGAGGCGGGGGCACTGCCCGACCCCGTGCCGGAGGCTCCGGTCATGTTCGGCGTGCGGATGCCGCCGGGCGAACTCCTGCCCTGGACCTGGGCGGCCGAGCGCCTCGCCGCGGCCCGTACGTACTGGATCGCGACGACGCGCCCCGAAGGCAGGCCGCACACGCGCCCGGTGTGGGGGGTCTGGCTGGCGGACGGGTTCTGGTTCAGCACGGGTTCGCTCGCCCGGCAAAACCTGCCGCGCAATCCGGAGATCTCGGTCCACCTGGACGACGGCGTCCGGCCGGTGATCGTGGAGGGCATGGCGGAGGCGGTCGCGGGGGAGAGGCGGCTGCGCCGGTTCGTGGCCGCGTACAACGCCAAGTACGACTGGGACGTCGTCGCGGCCGACGAGGGCGTGGCCGACGGTTCCGGGGCCGCGGGACCCGCCTTCCTGGTCCGGCCCCGCGTGGTCCTCGGCTGGGACTCCGACATGCGGGCCCCGACGCGCTGGCGGTTCCCCGGCTCCGGCGCGCCCGGCCGCGAGGCTACGGCGTGACGTAGCAGCGGACGGAGACGCTCCCGCCGTCCGGGCCCCAGGGCTGCTCGACCGTGTCCAGGTACTCCCAGCCGAGCCGCTCGTACAGCGCCACCGCCGCGACGTCCTTGGCGACGACGTCCAGCACCGGACGCAGGCCCCGGGCCCGCGCCTCGTCCGTCGCCTTCGTCAGCAGCAGCGCGCCGATGCCGTGGCCACGGGCCGCCGGGTCGACGAAGAGACGCCCGACGACGACCGTGCCCTCGTCCCCGGCGCGGGCGCGCCAGAGCGCCGGTGCCGCGTCACCCGGGGCCGGGCGGGCCAGCGCCGCGTGGCCGACGACCCGGCCGTCCAGCTCCGCCACCCAGGCGCCGAGCAGGGACGGCTCGTCGAGCCAGGCGGCGGGGCGCTCGGGCCAGTTCACCGGGTAGCCGTCGCGAGCGTGGACGGCCGCGAGGGCGCGTACGCAGGCGTCGAGGTCGTGTGCGGTCCGCGGGCGGACGGAGACCGGGGGGCGGCCGTTCGAGTGCGTCATCGCGGCATGGAATCACGGTGCGGGCAAAACGCGCGTGCCCGCACCTCAAGGCCCGTGATGGGATCGGCGCCATGGAACCCATGCACGACCTGCTCGACCGGATGGAGCGCAATCTCGCCGAGCACGCCTGCCATCCGCACCGGCACATGCCGGGCGCGACGGTCACCGAGACCGGCGATCTGCTGATCGCGGACAGCGGGCTCGACGACGACACGTTCAACATCGTGGCCATGGCCCGCTTCCGGCCCGGGGCCGCCGACGCGCGGATCGAGGAGACCGTCCGGGACCTCGCCGCGAGCGGGCGGCACTTCTCCTGGTGGACCGGGCCCGCCTCCGGGCCGTCCGACCTCTCCGCCCGGCTGACCGCCGCCGGAGTGGCCGCCTCCGAGCGGGAGACGGCGATGTGGGCCGAGCTGACGGACGCGCCGCCCCGGGCGCACGCCGACGGGCTCGACATCCGGCCCGTCACCACTCCCGCCCGGCTCGCCGACTACGCGGCCGTGCTCGCCGCGAACTGGGACCCGCCCTCGGCCACCGTCCCCGAGTTCTACGAGCGGGCCGCGCCCTGGCTGCTCGCGGAGGAGAGCCCGTCCCGGTTCCTCGTCGGCTACGCGGGCGGGCGCCCCGTCTCCTCGGCCGAGGTCGTCCACCACGCGGGCGTCGCCGGGATCTACAACATCTGCACGCGCGCCTCCCACCGCCGCCGCGGCTACGGGGGCGCGATGACCCTCGCCGCGCTGCACGCCGCCCGCGAACGGGACGCGGGGGAGCGGCCCGTCGCCGTCCTCCAGGCCTCGGCCGAGGGCGAACCGGTCTACGCCCGCCTGGGCTTCCGGGCCTGCGGCCGGTTCACGGAGCACGCGGTGGAGCCCGCCTGACGGTGCGACAGGTGTGAACGGGGGTATTGACAGAGACTGTTGGTCTCACGAGCCTGTCAGGGAACGCCCACCCGACAACGTTGTCACTCGTTCAGTCGTTCGCTCGGAGGCCCGCCTTGGTACGTGCCCGCCGCATCCGCGGTCTCATCGGACTCGCCGTGTCCGCGCTCTGCGCCGGACTGCTCAGCGCACCGCCGCCGGCCGCCGCGGACGGCGGCGGGGAGCGGCTGACCGACCTCGTGAACCCGTTCATCGGCACCCGCAACGAGGGCAACACGTTCCCCGGCGCCGCCGTGCCGTTCGGCATGGTGCAGCTCTCCCCGGACACCGGGCACACCACCGGATACGACTGGGAGCACAAGTCGATCCGCGGCTTCTCCTCCGTCCACCTCTCCGGCGTCGGCTGCGGGCTCGGCGGCGACCTGCCCGTCATGCCCACCACCGGCGACATCACCAGCACGGACAACGAGAAGTACGCCGCGTCCTTCAGCCACGACAAGGAGAGCGCGTCCCCCGGCGCGTACGACGTCACGTTCGACGACTACGGCGGTACGCGCGCCGAGCTGACCGCCGGGAAGCGCACCGGCCACCAGCGCTACACGTTCCCGGCGACGGGCAAGGCCAACGTCCTGCTCAACACCGGGCAGGCCCTGCACAAGGTCACCAAGAGCACGGTGCGGGTCCTCGACGACCGGACCGTCCAGACGTCCATCACGGGGCGCGGCTTCTGCCAGGACACCCGCGAGTACACGGTCCATACGCTGACCCGCTTCGACCGGCCGTTCGACGAGAGCGGCACCTGGAGCGGCGAGGAGGTGACCGAGGGCAGCCGCGCCTCGGAGGGCGGCGGGAAGCGCGGCGCGTACGTCCGTTTCGACACCCGCGGCGGCGACCGGGACGTGGAGGCCACGACCTCGCTCTCGTACGTCGACGCCAAGGGCGCGGCCCGTAACCTCGCCTCGGAGAGCGGGCGTTCGTTCGACGCGACCCGCGAGGCGGCGCGCGCCGCGTGGGAGAAGCGGCTCGGGCAGGTGCGCGCCGAAGGCGGCAGCGAGGAGCGCCGGCGGGTCTTCTACTCCTCGCTCTACCGCGCCCTGCTGCACCCCAACATCGGCGAGGACGTCGACGGCCGCTACACCGGCTGGGACAACAAGGTGCACCGCTCGAAGGGCTTCACGTACTACCAGAACTGGTCCCTGTGGGACACCTACCGCACCCAGGCCCAGCTCCTCGCGCTGCTCGCCCCGCAGGAGTCCCGCGACATGGCGCTCTCCCTGCTCAAGGTCGACCAGCAGGGCGGCTGGCTGCCCAAGTGGGGCTACGGCACGGTCGAGACGAACATCATGACCGGCGACCCCGTCACCCCCTTCCTCACCAACGCCTACCGGCAGGGCCTGCTGAAGGGGCACGAGGAGGAGACCTACCGGGCGCTGAAGAAGAACGCCGACGGGGTGCCGCCCGCCGACTCCCCGTACGTCGGCCGGATGGGCAACAAGCAGTATCTGAAGGACGGGTTCGTGCCCTTCCTGCCCGACGGGGAGCGGGAGAAGCCCGGCGACTCCGACTTCGAGCACGGCGCCTCCGCCACCCTCGAATACGCCCTGTCCGACGCCGCCCTCGCCGAGATGGCGCACGGGCTCGGGCACCGCAAGGACGCCGCGCGGTACGCGAAGCGGGCCCAGCACTACCGCGACGTCTACGACAAGAGCACCGGCTTCTTCCGCGCCCGCGACGGCGAGGGGAAGTTCACGGGACCGGCCGACCCGGCCAAGAGCAAGGGCTTCCACGAGGGCACGTCCTGGCAGTACATGTGGCTCGTGCCGCAGGACCTGCCCGGCATGATGTCGCTGATCGGCGGGCGCGAGGCCACGGGCAAGCGCCTGGACTCCTTCTTCGCCTACGAGGAGCTGCTCAAGGACCCGGAGAAGACCGCGCGCGAGGTGTGGGTCAACGGGCCGTACGACTACTACAACGCGGACAAGTACAACCCGCAGAACGAGCCCGACCTCATTGCCCCGTACACCTACCTCTCCACCGGGCAGCCCTGGAAGACGACCGACGTCACCCACGCCGCGCTCACCCTCTTCACCGACGGGCCCGACGGCGTGACCGGCAACGACGACCTGGGCACCATGTCGTCCTGGATGGTCCTCACGTCCCTCGGCGTCTTCCCGGCCTTCCCCGGCACCGACACCTGGGGCCTGTCCACGCCCGTCTTCGACAAGGTGACGCTCTCCCTCGACCGGCGCTGGTACCCGCGCGGCCACTTCACGGTCGAGGCCGAGGGCACCGACCGCGAGAACCGGTACGTCCAGTCCGTACGGCTCGGCGACGAGGACCTGTCGCGCACCTGGATCACCACGGACGACCTGCGGCGCGGCGACCTGTCCTTCGAGACCGGTCCGAAGCCGTCCGACTGGGGCACCGGGGAGGGCGCGGCGCCGCCCTCCACCCCGTCCCGCGTCGGCTGAGCCCCGGCGGGCGGCGCGGCTCTCACGTCACGCGCGCCGCCCGCCGGACATGCGGCCCTTCCCCGGGCGCAGTACCCTCCGGGGAAGGGCCGGCGTGCTCCCCGCACCACCACGCGGGGAGGAATATCCGCTGACCACGGGGCACTCGATGCGCACGTACACGCCGTGAGAGCGGGAGGAGACGCCGTGCACGAGACGCCCGCAGCCACCGAGGAGGACCCGCGTGCGGTCGATCCGCGCGCGCTGGACGCGCACTGGCGCGCGGCGAACTACCTCGCCGCCGGGCAGCTCTATCTCCTCGCCAACCCGCTGCTCGCCGAGCCGCTGCGCCCCGAGCACATCAAGCCCCGCCTGCTCGGCCACTGGGGCTCCGTGCCGGGGCTGAACCTGGTCCACACCCACCTCGACCGGGTCATCCGCGCCCGCGCGCTGCGGGCGCTGTGCGTGTGGGGCCCGGGGCACGGGGCGCCCGCCGTCTTCGCCAACTCCTGGCTGGAGGGGACGTACAGCGAGACGTACCCGGACGTGAGCCGGGACGCGGCCGGGATGGAGCGGCTCTTCCGGCAGTTCTCGTACCCCGGCGGGGTGCCCAGCCACGCCGCCCCCGACCTGCCCGGCTCGATCCACGAGGGCGGCGAGCTGGGGTACTCGCTGGCGCACGCCTACGGGGCCGCGCTGGACAACCCCGAGCTGCTCGTGGCCTGCGTCGTCGGCGACGGCGAGGCCGAGACCGGGCCGCTCGCCACCTCCTGGCACTCCACGAAGTTCCTCGACCCGGTGCACGACGGCGCGGTCCTGCCGATCCTCCACCTCAACGGCTACAAGATCGCCAACCCCACCGTCCTCGCCCGCCTCCCCGAGGCCGAACTCGACGCGCTGCTGCGCGGATACGGCCACGAGCCGCTGCACGTGACGGGGAGCGAGCCCGGCGAGGTCCACCGGGAGATGGCGCGGGCCATGGACACCGCGCTGGACCGGATCGCCGCCATCCAGCACGCGGCCCGCGAGGAGGGCCGCACGGAGCGCCCGGCGTGGCCCATGATCGTGCTGCGGACGCCCAAGGGCTGGACGGGCCCCGCCGAGGTCGACGGGGTGCCCGTCGAGGACACCTGGCGCGCGCACCAGATCCCGCTGGACGGCGTGCGCGACGACCCGGCGCGGCTGCGGCAGTTGGAGGAGTGGCTGCGCTCGTACCGCCCCGAGGAGCTGTTCGACGCGGACGGCGCGCCCCGGGACGAGGTCCTGGCCTGCGTCCCGGACGGGGACCTGCGCCTCGGCGCGAGCCCGTACGCCAACGGCGGGCTGCTCACCCGGGAGCTGCCGCTGCGCGGCCCCGAGGCGTTCGCGGTCCCCGTCGAGAAGCCGGGTGCGGCGCGGCACGAGCCGACGCGGGTGCTGGGCGGGATGCTGGAACAGCTCATGCGGGACACCGCGGAGCGGCGGGACTTCCGTCTCGTCGGCGCCGACGAGACGGCCTCCAACCGCCTCCAGGACGTCTACCGCGCCACCGGCAAGGCGTGGCAGGCGGCGGAGCTGCCCACGGACGAGCACCTCAGCCGCGACGGGCGGGTGATGGAGATCCTCTCCGAGCACGTCTGCCAGGGCTGGCTGGAGGGGTACACGCTCACGGGCAGGCAC
The DNA here is from genome assembly GCF_039530985.1 of Streptomyces albiaxialis. NCBI lineage: Bacteria > Bacillati > Actinomycetota > Actinomycetes > Kitasatosporales > Streptomycetaceae > Streptomyces > Streptomyces albiaxialis. The sequence continues at coordinate 70,555 of NZ_BAAAPE010000017.1, read as the reverse complement.
GGGCTGTTCTCCTCGTACGAGGCGTTCGCGCACCTCGTCGACTCGATGGTCAACCAGCACATCAAGTGGCTGAAGATCTCCCGCACCCTGCCCTGGCGCCGTCCCGTCCCCTCGCTCAACTACCTGCTGACCTCGCACGTGTGGCGCCAGGACCACAACGGCTTCTCCCACCAGGACCCCGGCTTCATCGACCACGTGCTGAACAAGAGCCCCGAGGTCGTCCGCGTCTATTTGCCCCCGGACGCCAACACCCTGCTCTCGGTGGCCGACCACGCCCTGCGCAGCCGGGACTACGTGAACGTGATCGTGGCGGGCAAGCAGCCCGGCTTCGACTGGCTGTCCATGGACGAGGCCGTGGCGCACTGCGCGCGCGGCGCGGGCATCTGGGAGTGGGCCGGCAACGGCGACCCCGGCGCCGAGCCGGACGTGGTGCTGGCGGCGGCCGGTGACGTGCCGACCGAGGAGACGCTGGCCGCGGCCTCGCTGCTGCGGGAACGCCTGCCGGACCTCGCGGTCCGCGTCGTCAACGTCGTGGACATGACGCGGCTGATGCCGCACGAGGACCATCCGCACGGCATGCCGGACGCCGAGTTCGACGCGCTGTTCACCCGCGACAAGCCGGTGATCTTCGCGTACCACGGCTACCCCTGGCTCCTGCACCGGCTCGCCTACCGCCGCGCCGTCCACCCGCACCTGCACGTGCGCGGCTACAAGGAGTCGGGCACCACGACGACCCCGTTCGACATGGTCGTGCGCAACGACCTGGACCGCTTCCGGCTGGTGATGGACGTCATCGACCGCGTCCCGGGCCTCGGGGTACGCGCCGCGCCCGTACGGCAGGCCATGGCCGATGCCCGTACCCGCCACCACGACTGGATCCGCGAGCACGGCACCGACATGCCGGAGGTCGCGGAGTGGACCTGGGCGTCATGAGCGGGCTGGAGGGCTTACGGGCGGTCGTGCTCGGGACGGAGGGCGTGCTGACCGGGCCCGCCGCGGACGGCGCCCGCGCGCCGGGGGCCGGGGTGCCGCCCGGCGCCTGGTGGCTGCTGCGCGCGCTGGAGGGCGCGGGGATCTCCCGCGCGGCCGTCGCGCGCGGTCCCGGCGCCCGCGAACTCCTGGGCCGTGCCGGGCTGGCGGAGCTGCTGGACGCCGTCGTCGACGACGAGGACGTCGCGCGGCTCGGCCCGGCGCCCACGGGCGGGCCGGACGCGCGCCCGTACCAGGAGGCGGCGGCGCGGCTGGGCGTGGTCCCCGGCGACGCGGCGGTGATCGAGTCCACCCCGGAGGGGGTGGCGGCCGGGCGCGCGGGCGGCTTCGGGCTGGTCGTCGGCGTCAGCGGCGTCAGCGGCGTCGGCGGCGCCCCGGCTGTCCAGGGCGGCGGCGACGGTTTCGCTCGCGGCGCGGGCGGCACCGGGGTGACCGGCGCGCTGCGCGCGCACGGGGCCCGCCTCGTCGTCGGCGACCTGTCCGAACTCCTCGCGCCCCGGGCCCAGGAGGGCTGACGCCGCGGGCGGGGGACGGGCGTTCACTGCCTACTGGCAGGTCACGGGCCGCACGAACCTTGCGGGACCGGGGGGCCAGGCCCAAGCTGTGGCGCATGGATCTGGAGCTGCGGCATCTGAAGGTCATCTGGGCCATCGCGGAAGCGGGCAGCCTCACCCGTGCGGCGACCGGCCTGGGCCTTGCCCAGCCCGCGCTCAGCGCGCAGTTGAAGAGGCTGGAGAGGTCACTCGGGGGTGAGCTGTTCGTCCGGGGACAGCACGGCGTACGGCCCACGCCCCTGGGCGAACTGGTGCTGGACCGGGCCCGGGTCCTCGTGCCCGCGGTGACCGAGCTCCAGGAGGAGGCCCGCAGGTTCAGCCAGGAGCGCGCCGCCAGCACCCGGTTACCGCGCTTCCGGCTGGGCGGCACCCACGGGCCGCTGCTCGGCGGACTGGTGGACCGGCTGGCGACCGAGCACCCCGAGGCGCCCGTCACCACCTACACCACCTGGTCGAACAGCGAACTGGCCGCGCTGCTGATCGAGGGCCGTATCGACTACGCGCTCACCGGCGTCTGCGGTGAGAGCCAGCCGCCCTGCTCGGGGCGGCTGGTGTGGCGCGAGGTCGCCGTCGACCCGGTCTTCCTGATGCTGCGCGAGGACCACCCGTACGCGGCCCGGGAGGAGGTCGCGCTCGGCGACCTCGCGGACGAGCGCTGGGCGAACGTGCCCGGGGACGGCTGCTTCGCCGAGTGCTTCGCCGCCGCCTGCGCCCGCGTCGGCTTCACCCCGGACGCCGTCTACGAGACGGACACCGCCTCCTGCGTGCACCTGGTGCAGGTGGGGCGCGCGGTGGGGCTGTGCCGGGCGACGTTCCCGCCCACGCCGGGCATCGAGACCCGGCCCATCGCCGGATCCCCGCTGATGTGGCGGCACGTCCTCGGCTGGTACCCAGACTCGCCCGCGGCCGAGGCGGGCACCTCCGCCCTCGACCACGCGCGCGCGGCGCACGAGCAGGCCGCGGCGGCGAGCCCCGCGTACGCGCGCTGGCGCCGCGCCCACCCGCGCGCGTGAGGACGAGATGGATGGCAGGGACATGTGTTGACAGGGGGCCATAACACGGGAGGAGGGGGCAAGTTGAGAGGTCCAGACCTATAGCGGGCGCCGCTACGGTTTCGCCAACCCCCGACGAAGCCAGGGAGACCCCCATGGTCACTTCCGTGAAGCGTGCGATGCGCCGCAGACGCACCGCCACGGCCGCGGCGGCGGCGACCCTCGCCGCAGGCGCACTCGTGGTCGCCGGGCTCACCGGCCCGGCCTCCGCCGGGCCCGGCTCTCCGGACCGCTCCTCCGACCGTTCCCCCGCGGCGGAGAATCTCTCACCCGGCCTCATCAAGGCCATGAGCAAGGACCTCGGCCTCACCGAGGACGAGGCGCGGACCCGCCTCGGCAACGAGGCGGAGGCCGCCGAGACCGCCGCCAAGCTCCGCAAGGCCCTCGGCGCCGGCTACGCCGGTGCCCGCCTCAGCGGAGACACCGCCGAGACGCTCACCGTCTCCACCACCGACTCCTCCGAGACCGCCCGGATCACCGAGGCGGGCGCGACTCCCCGCGTGGTCGACCACAGCCTGGCCGACCTGAACGGCGTCAAGAAGGCGCTGGACCGCACGGCCGAGAAGGCCGACCCCAAGGACGTCTCCGTCTGGTACGTCGACGTGAAGGACAACCGCGTCGTCGTGGAGGCCGCGCGCGACGCCGCCGCGCACGCCTTCGCCGACCGCGCCGGACTGGACCGTTCCGACGTGGCCGTACGCCACTCCACCGCGAAGCCCCGCCCGTTCTACGACGTCCGGGGCGGAGACGCCTACTACATCGGCAGCTCCAGCCGCTGTTCGGTCGGCTTCTCCGTGACGCGCGGCGGCAGCCAGGGCGGCTTCGTGACCGCCGGCCACTGCGGCAGGGTCGGCGCCACGACCACGGGCTTCAACCGCCAGCCGCAGGGCACCTTCCAGGGCTCCACCTTCCCCGGCTACGACTACGCGTGGGTCGCGGTCAACAGCCAATGGACGCCCACCCCGAAGGTCAACGGCTACGGCCAGGGCGACGTGACGGTCGCCGGCTCCACGGAGCAGGTCGAGGGCGCCTCCGTGTGCCGCTCGGGCTCGACGACCGGCTGGCACTGCGGCCGCATCCAGCAGCGCAACACCAGCGTCACCTACCCCGAGGGCACCATCAACGGCGTGACGCGGACGAGCGTCTGCGCCGAGCCCGGCGACTCCGGCGGCTCGTACATCACCGGCAGCCAGGCGCAGGGCGTGACCTCGGGCGGCTCCGGGAACTGCTCGTCCGGCGGCACGACGTTCTTCTTCCCCGTCAACCCGATCCTCCAGGCGTACGGGCTGACGCTCACCACGGAGGGCGGCGGTCCCACGGACCCGCCGACCGATCCGCCCACCGACCCGCCGAGCACCTGGTCGACGGGGAAGAGCTACAAGATCGGCGACACGGTGCAGCACGGCGGGGCCTCGTACCGCTGCATCCAGGCCCACACCTCGCAGCAGGGCTGGGAGCCGCCGAACGTGCCCGCGCTGTGGGAACGTTCGTGACCTGAACCGCATCACCCCTCCGTCACCGGCCATTCCCATGTGATGGAACACGTTCTACCGTGAGCGCCGCCGCCCGGTGCCCTGTCACCACCGGGCGGCGGCATGGCCGTGTGCGGCAGAGACGGAGGGACGACGTGTACCTCGACTACACCGAAGACCAGCGGCGGCTCCGCGCCGAACTGCGCGCGTACTTCGCGGACCTCGTCCCCGAGGACGCGCACGCGCGCTACTCCGAGCCCGCGGCGCAGAAGCGCTTCTACCGCGAGACCGTGCGCCGCCTCGGCGCCGACGGCTGGCTCGGCGTCGGCTGGCCCACCGAGTACGGCGGGCGGGGCATGTCGGCCATGGAGCAGTTCGTCTTCTTCGACGAGGCGGCCCAGGCGGGCGTCCCGCTCCCGCTGATGGCGCTCAACACCGTGGGCCCCACGATCATGCAGTTCGGCACCGAGGAGCAGAAGGCGTACTTCCTGCCCCGGATCCTCTCCGGCGAACTCGACTTCGCCATCGGCTACAGCGAGCCCGAGGCGGGCACCGATCTCGCGTCGCTGCGAACGCGGGCCGTTCGCGACGGCGACGACTACGTCGTGAACGGACAGAAGATCTGGACCACCAACGGCGACACCGCCGACTGGGTCTGGCTCGCCGTCCGCACCGACCCGGAGGCCGAGCCGCACAAGGGCATCACCCTCCTGCTCGTACCGACGAGCGATCCCGGCTACTCCTGCACCGTGATCAACACCCTCGCCTCGCACGACACCACGGCCAGCTACTACGAGGACATCCGCGTCCCCGTCACCCGCCGGGTCGGCGAGGAGAACAAGGGCTGGCGCCTGATCACCACTCAGCTCAACCACGAACGCGTCACCCTCGCCGCGCACGGCACCATGGCGATCCGCGCCCTGCACGACGTACGGCGCTGGGCCGCCGCCACCAAGCTCTCCGACGGCCGTCGCGTCCTCGACCTCGGCTGGGTCCGCACCCTGCTGGCCCGTACGCACAGGCGCCTGGACGCGATGAAGCTCCTCAACTGGCAGATGGTCGACGCCCTCGACAAGGGCACGCTCACCCCGCAGGACGCCTCGGCGGCGAAGGTGTACGGCAGCGAGGCCCGCCGCGACGCGTACGCCTGGCTCATGGAGGCCGTCGGCGCGGCGGGCCCCCTCACGGAGGGCTCGGCGGGCTCCGTCCTCCGCGGCGACCTCGAACGCGGCTACCGCAGCGCGGTCATCTTCACCTTCGGCGGCGGCAACAACGAGATCCAGCGCGAGATCATCTCCTGGATCGGCCTGGGGATGCCGCGCGTCCGACGGTGAGGCCGGGTGCGGCGGGCGGGAGCGCGCGTAGGCCCTCGGTGCTCTCGCGCGCCCCCCTGGTGAGAGACGGACGGGGCACCGCGGGGCATACCCACGTCCGGACGAGGCAGCCATACTGGGCAGACAGGGGAGGGACCGGAGCTACGGGGGGCGACACACGCCATGGCGGACAGCACCCTGATCCAGGGCCGTTACAGGCTGCTCGACCTCATCGGGCGCGGGGGGATGGGAGAGGTGTGGCGCGCCCGCGACGAGTCGCTGGGGAGGCGCGTCGCGGTCAAATGCCTGAAGCCGCAGAACGCGCAGGGCGACGGCTCGGTGATGCGGGTGCTGCGCGAGCGGTTCCGCCGAGAGGCGCGGGTCGCCGCCGCGCTCCAGCACCGGGGCGTGACCGTCGTGCACGACTTCGGCGAGCACGAGGGGCTGCTCTTCCTCGTGATGGAGCTGCTGGAGGGCCGCAACCTCAGCCAGGCGCTGGAGGACAACAAGCAGCACCCGCTGCCCGTTCCCGAGGTCGTCGACATCGCGGAGCAGGTCGCCGCGGCGCTCGCGTACACCCATGACCAGGGCATCGTGCACCGCGACCTGAAGCCCGCCAACGTCGTGCGGACAGCCGACGGCACCGTCAAGATCTGCGACTTCGGCATCGCCCGCCTCGGCCACGACATCGGCTTCACCTCCAAGCTCACCGGCACCGGCATCGCCATGGGCACGCCGCACTACATGTCGCCCGAGCAGATCGCGGGCACCGCGGTGGACCACCGCAGCGACCTGTACTCGCTGGGCTGTGTGCTGTACGAGCTGGCGACGGGCGTGCCGCCCTTCGACCACGGGGACGCCTGGGCGGTGCTCGTCGGCCACCGCGACACCCCGCCCGAGCCCCCGCGCGCCCACCGCCCCGAGCTGCCGGGGCCGTTGGAGCGGGCGATCCTCCAGTTGCTGGAGAAGGATCCGGACGCGCGTCCGTACAGCGCCGCCGAGCTGGGCGGCGAGCTGGCGGAGGCGCGCGGCGCCGTGCCGGGCGCCGTCCCCGGCGCGGGCCCGGGGGCCGGACCGCCGCCCGGCGGGATGTACGCGAGCGCGCCGCCGCGCCTCGCGCCGTGGCCCTCGCCCCGGCTCACGCCGCCCGTGCCGCCCGCCGTGCCGGGCGAACTGCCCTCCTGGTCGCGGGGGATCAGCGGCGGCTCGCGGGCCAGCGGATCCTGGGCCGTCGGCACGGTCACCCCGCCCGGCGCCCTGGACACCCCGCCGGAGCTGACCGGCCGCTGGACCCCGGCGACGGGCGCGGGGGCGCACGGCGACGGGCCCCCGCGACCCGCGGAGTCCGCCACGCCCGCGGAGTCCGCCACGCCCGCGGAGGCGCGGCGCTCGACCCCGCCGCCCGAACTCGTGGCCGTCCTCACCAGCAGACACAACGCGGGCCTCAGCCTCGCGCGGCTCGGCCGCTGGGAGGAGGCCCGCGAGGTGCACCTCGCGGTCGCCGAGGAGCGCGCCCGTACCCTCGGCCCCGACCACGCCGACGCGCTGGCCAGCCGTTACGAGCTGGGTTTCACCCTCAGCCGCCTGGGCCGCCACGCCGAGGCCCTGACCGCGTACGAGCGGGTGGCGGCGGGCCGCGCCGCCGGGCTCGGCCCGGAGCACCCCGACACCCTCGCGGCCCGGCAGGAGTCGGCGTACGTACTGGGCCAGCTCGGGCGGCACACCGAGGCCCACCGGGCGTACGCCGAGGTGCTCGAAGCGCGCGAGCGGACCATGGGCGCCGACCACCCGGACACCCTGCGCTGCCGCCACAACCTCGCGTTCAACCTCAGCAGGCTCGGCCGGCTGGAGGAGTCGTACCGGATGGCCGACGAGGTCGCCGTCGCCCGCGCCCGCGTGCTCGGCCCGGACGACCCGGACACGCTCGTCACGCGCTACGAGGTGGCGTACGCGCTGGGGCGGCTGGACCGCTGGGACGAGGCGCTCACGGCGTACCGGGAGGTCGCCGCCGCCCGCTCCCGCGTCCTCGGCCCCGACCACCCCGACACGCTGGCCGCGCGGTACGAGACGGGCATCTGCCTGGGCAGGCTCGGCCGCTGGGACGAGGCCCTCGACCTCTACCGCGAGCTGACCGCCGCGCGGACGCGCGCCCAGGGGCCCGCCGACCCCGAGACGCTGCGCGCCCGGCACGGCCTGGGCGTCAACCTGGGGCGGCTCGGGCGCTGGCCCGAGGCGCTGACGGAGGCCCGCGAGGTCTGCTCCGTACGGGAACGCGTGCTGGGCCCCGACCACCCCGACACCCTGGTCAGCCGCCGCGAGATCGCCGTGGGCCTCGGCTGGCTGGGCCGCTGGTCCGAGGCGCTGGAGGTCTACCGGCACGTGGCCGCCGTGCGGGAGCGCGTGCTGGGCCCCGACCATCCGGACACCCTCGCCAGCAGGAACGACGAGGCGCACTGCCTGGAGCAGCTCGGGCGCTCGGGAGAGGCGGCGGAGGTCTACCGGGAGGTCGCGGCGTCCCGGCGGGGCTGAGGGCGTCCCGGCGGGGGCTGAGGGTGTCCTGGTGGCGCTGAGGCGTCCCGGCCCAGCAAAAATCTGACGCGTCATCAGAAAGTGTCTTCCCTCCGCCGCCCCGCTGCGGCATCCTGCGCCCCATGCAGACGGAGCTGAGCAGGCAACTGGGCATCGAGCACGCCGTCTTCGGCTTCACGCCGTTCCCCGCCGTGGCCGCCGCGCTCACCCGCGCCGGGGGCTTCGGCGTGCTCGGCGCGGTGCGCTACACGTCCCCCGACGAGCTGAAGCGCGACCTCGACTGGATGGAGGCGCACACCGACGGACTGCCGTACGGGCTCGACGTCGTCATGCCCGCCAAGAAGGTCGAGGGCGTCACCGAGGCCGACGTCGAGGCGATGATCCCCGAGGCCCACCGCGAGTACGCCCGCGACACCCTCGCCAAGCACGGCGTTCCCGAGATGCCCGAGGGGGAGGAGGGCGGCTGGCGCATCACCGGCTGGATGGAGAACGTCGCCCGCACGCAGCTCGACGTCGCCTTCGACTACCCCATCAAGCTGCTGGCCAACGCGCTCGGCTCACCGCCCCCCGACGTCGTCGCCCGCGCCCACGACCTGGGCATCCCCGTCGCCGCGCTCGCCGGGAGCGCCCGGCACGCGCAGCGGCACAAGGAGGCCGGGATCGACATCGTGGTCGCCCAGGGCTACGAGGCCGGCGGCCACACCGGGGAGATCGCCACGATGGTGCTCACCCCCGAGGTCGTACGGGCCGTCGATCCGCTGCCCGTGCTCGCCGCGGGCGGCATCGGGAGCGGCGAACAGCTCGCCGCGGCCCTCGCGCTGGGCGCCCAGGGCGGCTGGCTCGGCTCCGTCTGGCTCACCACCCGCGAGGCGGAGATGCACTCGCGTGCGTTGACCCGGAAGCTGCTGGCTGCCGGGTCAGGGGACACGGTGCGCTCGCGTGCGCTCACGGGGAAGCCCGCGCGGCAGCTCCGTACGGAGTGGACGGACGCCTGGGACGACCCCGAGGGCCCCGGCACGCTGCCGATGCCGCTCCAGGGCCTGCTGGTCGCCGAGGCCAACTCCCGCATCCAGCGCTGGGAGGTCGAGCCCCTCCTGGGCACGCCGGTTGGCCAGATCGTCGGCGCGATGAACTCCGAACGGGCCGTGCAAGAGGTCTTCGACGACTTGACCAGGGGTTTCGAGCGGGCCGTTGCGCGGCTGCGCGGCGTTGCCGGGGGCGGCTGAGGGCTCGGGGGTGCGCGAGCGTTGCCGGGTGCGGCTGCGCCGTGGCCGGTCGCGCAGTTCCCCGCGCCCCTTCGGGGCGCAGCCCCTGCTTCTCCGCGCTGTGCTTGGGAGGTCTGCGCGGAGGAGCAGGGCTGGCAAGCGCAGCCCCCTGCTCCGGGCACGGCAGCACCAGGGGCCCGCGCCTTGGGGCGTGGCAAGGCACACCCATTCGCGAGAGGAGACACCATGGCGGAGCAACCCAACGGGTTCTGGGCGCAGGCCCAGGCGGACCCGGACCGGATCGTCCTGATCGCGCCGGACGGCGAGGAATGGAGCGCCGCCCAGCTTCACGGGGCCTGCAATCAACTCGTCGGCGGACTCCGCGAAGCGGGCCTGCGCGAGGGCGACGCGTTCGCGGTCGTGCTGCCCAACGGGCCCGAGTTCCTGACGGCCTATCTGGCCGCCTCCCAGGCCGGGTTCTACATGGTGCCGGTCAACCACCACCTCGTCGCGCCCGAGATCGCCTGGATCGTGGCCGACTCCGGCGCCAAGGTCCTCCTCGCGCACGAGCGGTACGCGGACGCGGCCCGGGACGCCGCCGACGAGGCGGGGCTGCCCGGCGAGCGGCGGTACGCGGTGGGGGACGCCGACGGCTTCCGGCCGTACGAGGACCTGCTGCGCGGCCAGTCCGAGGCGCCGCCCGAGGGGCGTACGAGCGGCTGGGTCATGAACTACACCTCGGGGACGACGGGCCGCCCGCGCGGCATCCGGCGCCCGCTGTCCGGCAAGCGGCCCGAGGAGACGTACCTCGGCGGCTTCCTGGCGATCTTCGGCATCCGGCCCTTCGACGGCAACGTCCACCTCGTGTGCTCGCCGCTCTACCACACGGCCGTCCTCCAGTTCGCGGGCGCGGCCCTGCACATCGGGCACCGGCTGGTGGTGATGGACAAGTGGCTGCCGGAGGAGATGCTGCGGCTCATCGACACGTACGGGTGCACGCACACGCACATGGTGCCGACCCAGTTCCACCGGCTCCTCGCGCTCCCGGAGGAGACCAGGGGCGCGTACGACGTCTCCTCCATGCGGCACGCCATCCACGGGGCCGCGCCCTGCCCCGACCATGTGAAACGAGCCATGATCGACTGGTGGGGCGGCTGCGTCGAGGAGTACTACGCGGCGAGCGAGGGCGGCGGCGCCTTCGCGACGGCCGAGGACTGGCTGAAGAAGCCCGGCACCGTCGGCAGGCCGTGGCCCATCAGCGAGCTGGCCGTCTTCGACGACGACGGCAACAGGCTGCCGCCGGGCGAGCTGGGGACCGTCTACATGAAGATGAGCACCGGCGGCTTCGCGTACCACAAGGACGAGGGCAAGACCCGGGCCGGACGCATCGGGGACTTCTTCACGGTCGGCGACCTCGGCTACCTCGACGAGGACGGCTATCTCTTCCTCCGGGACCGCAAGATCGACATGATCATCTCCGGCGGCGTGAACATCTACCCCGCCGAGATCGAGTCCGCGCTGCTCACCCATCCGGCCGTGGCCGACGCCGCCGCATTCGGGGTGCCGCACGACGACTGGGGCGAGGAGGTCAAGGCCGTCGTCGAGGCCGCGCCGGGACACGAGGCCGGGCCCGCGCTGGCCGAGGAGATCCTGGCCCACTGCGAGCGGGACCTCGCCCGGTACAAGTGCCCGAGGTCCGTCGACTTCGTGCCCGAGATGCCCCGCGACCCCAACGGCAAGCTCTACAAGCGCCGACTGCGCGAACCGTACTGGAAGGGGCGTGAACGCACACTCTGACCCCCGCTGAGCTGCGCCGACCGCGCCTCCGGCAGGAACTTTGCGCAACGTAGACCTGCGGACACTTCTCACATGCACACAGCCCCGCCATGATGATCGACTGGTAGTTGTCAGACCAGCAACAACACCGGCATCAACTGCAACAACGGCAGGAAGAGGAACCATGGCCGGGCTGTGGAGCGGGAGCGGCGTGCTGCGCCGCAAACCGATCGAACACATCGAGGAAGCCGAGGGCGGTGCGGGCGAACAGCTCTCCCGTTCCCTCGGTCTGAGGCATCTGACCGCCATCGGCGTCGGCGGCATCATCGGCGCGGGTGTCTTCACCCTGGCGGGGACCGTCGCCAACGGCAAGGCGGGACCCGCGGTCCTGATCTCGTTCCTCATCGCGGGCCTCGCCAGCGCCTGCGCCGCGCTCTCCTACGCGGAGTTCGCCGGTCTCATCCCGAAGGCGGGCTCCGCCTACACGTACGGTTACGCCGTGCTCGGCGAGATCGGCGGCTGGTTCATCGGCTGGGACCTGCTGCTGGAGTACACGGCCATCGTGGCGGTGGTCGCGATCGGCATCTCCGGCTACTTCTCCTTCCTCATGGAGGAGATGAACGTCGAGCTGCCGAAGGCGATCCTGGGAGCGCCCGGAACGGGCGGCGGCCACAAGGTGGACCTCTTCGCCATGGTGCTGTGCCTGCTGATCGCCTTCGCCCTCACCCGGGGCGTCAAGAGCGCGGCCCGCTTCGAGCTGATCGTGGTGGTCATCAAGGTCGCCATCGTCCTGCTCGTCATCGGCGTCGGCGTCTTCCACATCCGGACCGGCAACTACGAGCCGTTCTTCCCCTTCGGCGTCTCCGGGGCCTTCACGGGAGCGGCGACCGTCTTCTTCGCCGTCTTCGGCTACGACGCGATGAGCACGGCGGCCGAGGAGTCCCAGGACGCCCAGAAGCACATGCCGAAGGCGATCATCTACTCCCTGGTGATCTCGATGGTGCTCTACGTGCTGTGCTGCCTGGTCCTCACCGGCATGCAGGACTACAAGGACATCGACCCGGAGAGCGGCTTCTCCACCGCGTTCAAGGCGGCCGGGCTCAGCGGCGTCGCGGACATCATCGCGGTCGGCGCGATCGTCGGCATCCTCACGGTGATGTTCACCTTCATGATGGGCGTCACCCGCGTCTGGTTCGCCATGAGCCGCGACGGGCTGCTGCCCAAGTGGTTCGCCAAGACCCACCCCGTACGGAAGGTGCCCACCCGGGTCACCTGGATCGTCGGCGTCGGCTCCGCGCTGATCGCGGGCTTCCTCCCGATCGAGGAGGCGGCCGAGATGACCAACATCGGCATCCTGCTCGCCTTCGTCGTCGTCTGCGTCGCCGTCATCGTGCTGCGCTACCGCCAGCCCGACCTGCCCCGCAAGTTCCGCTGCCCCGGGATGCCGGTGGTGCCGATACTGGGCGTGGTCTTCTCCATCTGGCTGACGACGTACCTCACCTGGGAGACCTGGATGCGGTTCGGCGTCTGGTTCCTGATCGGGCTCGTCGTCTACTTCGGGTACTCGTACCGCCGCTCGGAGATGGCCAAGCAGGGCGCCGTCCCGGAGCGCTCAGCCGAGAGCGAAGACGCCCCCGGAAAGGACGCTCCCGGGGAGTAACGTCCCCCGCATGAGCGGAAACGCAAGCGGAACCAGCGGAACCAAGACCGTCCGCACGGACGGCGGGCGGCTCGTCTACCGCGCCTGGGGCGCGGAGGCGGGCCGCCCCGTCGTGCTGCTGCACGCGCTCGGCGAGGACGGTGAGGACTGGCGCGGCCCGCTGATCTCCCAGCTCGCCGCCGACCACCCGATCTACGCCCTCGATCTGCGCGGCCACGGCGACAGCGACTGGCCGGGCGACTACGCGATGGCGCGCTTCCGCGAGGACCTGCTGGCCTTCCTCGACGCGCTCGCCATAGACCGCGCCATCCTCATCGGGCACTCCTTCGGCTCGTTCGTCGCCTACCTCTTCGCGCAGGACCACGGCGACCGCGTGGAGCGGCTCGTCCTGGAGGAGACCGGCGCGATGCTCCCGCCCGCCGAGCCGCGCCCCCTGCCCGAACGGCCGCCGGGCGAGCCCCGGTTCGACTGGGAGGTCGTCGTGCAGTGGTGCGCGCAGCGCAACGCGCCCGACCCCGCCTGGTGGGACCGTCTCCCGGAGATCACGGCCCCCACCCTGCTCATCGGCGGCGGCGAGACCAGCCACCTCCCGCAGGAGGACCTGGTCACCATGGCCGAACGCCTCTCGCACGCCCGCCTCGTCACGATCGACGGCGGCGGCCACCTCGTCCACGAGGACCGCCCGAAGGAGTTCGCGGCGGCGGTGGTGTCGTTCCTGGCGGAGTAGCCGCGCGCGGCACGCGCCGCGGGCGGGCGGCGGGGCGTCGGTCACCTGGGAGCGCGCGGGCGCGCCGTGGTGAGGGGCTCGAAGTCGGCCGTGGCCAGTGCGTACGGCCGGTGGCCGCCCTCGGCGGAGAGCCGCACCTGCACGTCCCGCACGGCACGCCTCAGCGCTCGGGGGTAGTCCTGCACGCCGGGCATACGGGGACCCTAGCGGGCCCCCGTGCGCGGGTGAGGGCTCAGGTCTTCTCCGCCGCCGAGGCGGCGATCTCGCGGGCCCAGCGGTAGTCCGCCTTGCCGCTGGGGGAGCGTTGGATGCGGTCGGTGACGACGACCGTGCGGGGGACCTTGTATCCGGCGAGGCGCGTGCGGCAGTGGTCGCGGACCGCGTCCTCGGTCAGCGGCGCGGCGCCGGACCTCGGCTGGACGACGGCCGCGACGCTGCTGCCCCAGCGCGCGTGGGGGACGCCCGCGACGAGCGCGTCGTAGACGTCCGGGTGGGCCTTCAGGGCCTCCTCGACCTCCTCCGGGTAGACCTTCTCGCCGCCCGTGTTGATGCACTGCGAGCCCCGGCCGAGGACGGTGACGACGCCGTCCTCGTCGACCGTCGCCATGTCGCCGAGCAGCACCCAGCGGGCGCCGTCGGCCTCGAAGAAGGTCTCGGCGGTCTTGGCCGGGTCGTTGTAATAGCCCAGCGGGACGTGGCCGCGCAGCGCGACGCGGCCGATCCCGCCGGGCGCGACGGGACGGTTCGTGGCCGGATCGACCACGGCCGTACCGGCGTTGACCGTGATGCGGAAGCCCTTCCCCGGGCCGGAGTCGGCGGTCGCGGTGCCGTTGAAGCCGGACTCGGAGGAGCCGAAGCTGTTGATCAGGGTGGTGTGCGGCGCCAGCTCGGTGAACTGCGCGCGCACCGTCTCCGAGAGGACCGCGCCGGAGCTGGAGACCGCCAGTAACGAGGAGCAGTCGGTGCCCTTCAGCGGTCCGGCCAGCGCGTCGATCAGGGGGCGCAGCATCGCGTCGCCGACCAGCGACACCGCCGTCACCTTCTCCCGCTCGACGGTGCGCAGCACCTCCTCCGGCGCGAACTTCCGGTGGATGACGACCTTCTGCCCGTAGTTGAGCCCGATGAAGAGCGTGAGCGTGGCCGTGCCGTGCATCAGCGGGGGAGTGGGGAAGAAGACCAGGCCCTCGCCCCCGGCGGCGACCCGTTCCGCCAGCTCCTCCGGGCGGGAGACGGGCTCGCCGGTGGGCGCGCCGCCGCCGAGCCCGGAGAAGAACAGGTCCTCGGCACGCCACATGACGCCCTTCGGCATCCCGGTCGTACCGCCCGTGTAGATCACGAACAGGTCGTCGGCCGAGCGCGGCCCGAAGCCGCGCAGCGGCGAGCCCGCCGCCTCCGCCTCGGCGAACGGCACGGGCGCGAGGTCCGGCTCCGGCGCCCCCTCGGGCGGCGTCCCGACCCGGACGAGGTGGCGCAGCTTCTCCGTGCGGGGCAGCGCCCGCGCGACCCGCTCGGTGAACTCCGCGTCGAAGACGAGCCCGACGAGGTCGGCGTCCCGGTAGAGGTACGTCAACTCGTCCGCGACGTAGCGGTAGTTGACGTTGACCGGAACCGCGCGGATCTTCAGGCAGGCCAGCAGCGTCTGCACGTACTCGACGCCGTTGTAGAGGTGCAGGCCCACGTGGTCGCCGGGCGCGATGCCGCTGTCCGCCAGGTGGTGGGCGAGGCGGTTGGCGGCGCGGTCCAGCTCCGCGTAGCCGAGGCGGCGTTCGGCACCGGTGCCGGGGTGGTCCACGTACACCAGCGCCTCGCGCGCGGGAACGGTGTCGGCGATCGACTCGAAGAGGTCGGCAAGGTTGTACTCCACGGCACTCCTCCACAACCGGCGGTGGCGGTCATCAGAGCACCGGGGGCCGGAGGTGGGAAGGGTCCCGGCAGAAGAAATCTGACTCCCTGTCAGAAAACTCTTGCGGTCGCCGTGCCGCTACTGCAACCTGTTCCAGGTCTGGAGACAGGAGGCCCCGCCATGGGCGGCACGGAGCATCTGACCCTGGAACGCGAGGGCGCGACCCTCGTCCTCACCCTCAACCGTCCCGAGGCCAAGAACGCCCTGTCCCTGCCGATGCTCGTCGGCCTCTACGACGGCTGGCTGGAGGCCGACGCGGACGACACCGTCCGCTCGGTCGTGCTGACCGGCGCGGGCGGCGCGTTCTGCGCGGGCATGGACCTCAAGGCCCTCGCGGGCGACGGCATGGCCGGCGAGAGGTACCGCGAACGGCTGCGCGAGGACCCCGGCCTGCACTGGAAGGCGATGCTCCGGCACCACCGCCCCCGCAAGCCGGTCATCGCCGCCGTCGAGGGCCACTGCGTGGCGGGCGGCACGGAGATCCTCCAGGGCACCGACATCCGCGTCGCGGGCGAGAGCGCGGTCTTCGGGCTGTACGAGGTGCGGCGCGGGCTCTTCCCCATCGGCGGCTCCACGGTCCGCCTCCCGCGCCAGATCCCCCGCACCCACGCCCTGGAGATGCTGCTCACCGGCCGCCCCTACCCCGCCGAGGAGGCCGCCCGGATCGGCCTCGTCGGCCATGTCGTCCCGGACGGCACCGCGCTGGAGGCGGCCCTGGAGATCGCCGGACGCGTCAACGCCTGCGGCCCCCTCGCCGTCGAGGCGGTGAAGGCGTCCGTCTACGAGACGGCCGGAATGCCGGAACCCGAAGCCCTCGCCGCCGAACTCGAAAGAGGCTGGCCGATCTTCGACACGGCGGACGCGAAGGAGGGCGCCCGCGCCTTCAAGGAGAAGCGCACCCCCGAGTTCCGGCGGTCGTGAGGCGGACCGGCCGGACGGACCGCCCGCACCGGCGCCGCGAAAGGAGACCGCAACCATGAACGCGCCCCCCGCCCCCGACGTGCTGCGCGCGCCGCTCGTCGTCGAGTTCCCCTTCACCCGCTCGCTCGGCCCCACCCAGACCGCGTTCCTCACCGGACTCCGCGAACGCACCGTCCTCGGTGCCCGCACCGGCGACGGCCGCGTCCTCGTGCCGCCGCCCGAGTACGACCCGGGGACCGGCGACGACATCCGGGACCTCGCCGAGGTCGCCCCCACCGGCACCGTCACCACCTGGGCCTGGAACGAACGCCCGCGCAGGGGCCAGCCCCTCGACCGCCCGTTCGCCTGGGCCCTCGTCCGGCTCGACGGCGCCGACAGCGCGCTCCTGCACGCCCTCGACGCCGACGGGCCGTACCAGGTCCGCACCGGCATGCGCGTCCGGATCCGCTGGGCGGAGGAGCGGACGGGCGCGATCACGGACATCGCCTGCTTCGAGCCGTACGACGGGCCTCCCGGCACGGGCGAACCCCGCACGCACAGCGGCGCGTTCGACGACCCCGTCACCGGCATCACCGTCCCCGCCCGCCTCGACTACACGTACACACCGGGACGCGCCCAGACCCGCTATCTGCGTGCCCTCGCCGAGCGCCGCACCCTGGGCGAGCGCTGCCCGGAGTGCCGCCAGGTGTACGTACCGCCGCGCGGCGCCTGCCCCACCTGCGGCGTCGCCACGTCCGAGCAGGTCGAGGTCGGCCCGAAGGGCACCGTCACCACGTTCTGCGTGGTCAACATCAAAGCGAAGAACCTCGACATCGAGGTCCCCTACGTCTACGCCCACATCGCCCTCGACGGCGCCGGGCTCGCGCTGCACGGGCGGATCGCCGGGATCCCCTACGACCAGGTGCGCATGGGCCTGCGCGTCGAGCCCGTCTGGACCGGCGACGGCCGCTACCCCGACCACTACCGCCCCACCGGCGAACCCGACGCCGACTACGACACGTACAAGGAGCTGCTGTGACGCCGCCACGGGAAGTCGCCGTCGTCGCCTTCGCGCAGAGCGACCACGTACGCGCCGCCGAGGAGCTGTCCGAGCTGGAGCTGCTGCTGCCCGTGCTGCGCGAGGTGCTGGAGCGGACCGGGCTCACGACGGACCGGATCGGGTTCACCTGCTCCGGCTCCTCGGACTATCTCGCGGGCCGCGCCTTCTCGTTCACCATGGCCCTCGACGGCGTCGGCGCCTGGCCGCCGATCTCCGAGTCGCACGTCGAGATGGACGGCGCCTGGGCGCTCTACGAGGCGTGGGTCAAGCTGCTGACCGGCGAGGCCGACACCGCGCTCGTCTACGCGTTCGGCAAGTCCTCGCCCGGCGACCTGCCCGAGGTTCTCACCCGCCAGCTCGACCCGTACTACGTGGCGCCCCTGTGGCCCGACTCCGTCTCCCTCGCCGCGCTCCAGGCCCAGGCCCTCGTGGACGCGGGCCACACCGACGAGCGGGCGCTCGCCGGGATCGCCGCCCGCAGCCGCACGGACGCCGCCGGCAATCCGCACGCCCAGCTCCGCGCCCCCGCGCCGATGGGCGACCACGTCGTACGGCCGCTGCGGCGCGGCGACTGCCCGCCCGTCAGCGACGGGGCCGCGGCCGTCGTCCTCGCCGCCGGGGACACCGCGCGGGCGCTGTGCGAGCGGCCCGCCTGGATCCGCGGCATGGACCACCGCGTCGAGACCCACTCGCTGGGCCTGCGCGACCTCACCGACTCCCCGTCCACCCGGCTCGCCGCCGAGCGCGCCGGGCTGTTCGACCCGGAGGCCCCGCCCGTCGAACTGGCCGAGCTGCACGCGCCGTTCACCTCGCAGGAGGTCGTGCTGCGCAAGGCCCTGCGCCTCGCCGACGACGTCCGCGTCAACCCCTCCGGCGGGCCCCTCGCCGCGAACCCCGTGATGGCCGCGGGCCTCGTCCGTATCGGCGAGGCCGCCTCACGGGTGACGGGCGGCGAGGCGCGCCGCGCCGTCGCCCACGCCACCTCGGGCCCCTGCCTCCAGCAGAACCTGGTGGCCGTCCTGGAAGGGGAGTCGTCATGAGCGCCGTCATGAGCGCCGGCACGAGCAAGGAGCCCGTGGCCGTCGTGGGGATCGGCCAGACCAAGCACGTCGCGGCGCGGCGGGACGTCTCCCTCGCCGGGCTCGTCCGCGAGGCCGCCCGCCGCGCGCTGGAGGACGCCGAGCTGACCTGGGCCGACGTCGACGCCGTCGTCATCGGCAAGGCGCCCGACTTCTTCGAGGGCGTGATGATGCCCGAGCTGTACCTCGCGGACGCGCTCGGGGCCGTCGGCAAGCCGCTGCTGCGCGTGCACACGGCGGGCTCCGTGGGCGGCTCGACCGCGCTGGTCGCCGCCAACCTCGTCGCCGCACGCGTGCACGGCACGGTCCTCACCGTCGCGTTCGAGAAGCAGTCCGAGTCCAACGCGATGTGGGGCCTGTCCCTGCCCGTGCCGTTCACCCAGCCACTCCTCGCGGGCGCCGGCGGCTTCTTCGCGCCGCACGTGCGCGCGTACATGCGGCGTACGGGCGCGCCCGACACCGTCGGCTCCCTCGTCGCCTACAAGGACCGGCTCAACGCGCTGAAGAACCCCTACGCCCACCTGCACGAGGAGGACCTGACCCTGGAGAAGGTCCGCGCCTCGCCCATGCTGTGGGACCCGATCCGCTACTCCGAGACCTGCCCCTCCTCCGACGGTGCCTGCGCGATGGTGCTGACGGGACGGGAGGGTGCGGCGCGCGCGCCCGCGCCGCCCGCCTGGGTGCACGGGGGAGCGATGCGCAGCGAGCCGACGCTGTTCGCGGGCAAGGACGCGGTCTCCCCGCGCGCGGGCCGCGACTGCGCCGCCGACGTCTACGGGCAGGCCGGGATCGGCGACCCGCGCCGGGAGATCGACGCCGTAGAGATGTACGTCCCGTTCTCCTGGTACGAGCCGATGTGGCTGGAGAACCTGGGCTTCGCGGAGGAGGGCGAGGGCTGGAAGCTGACCGAGTCCGGCGCGACCGCGCTCGACGGCGACCTGCCCGTCAATCCCTCGGGCGGCGTGCTGTCCACCAACCCCATCGGCGCCTCCGGCATGCTGCGCTTCGCGGAGGCGGCGCTCCAGGTACGGGGCCGCGCGGGCGACCACCAGGTCCCCGGCGCCCGCAAGGCCCTCGGCCACGCCTACGGCGGCGGCTCGCAGTTCTTCGCGATGTGGCTGGTCGGCGCGGCACCTCCCGCCTCATGAGCACCCGGTGCGCGCCCGGCCGTCACAGGGTGCGGCCGGCGGCCGGAAGTTCGGTTCTGCTTCCCGCGCACGCGGCCTGTCCGCGCGCCCGTCCCGTGGTTAGGGTGGCGCCGGGACGACGCACTGGGAGGAGTACGGGCGTGGCCAACAGCACCACCACCGGGCAGCCGGACCTCGATCTGAGCCAGGCGCAGTGGCAGTCGAGCAGCCGGGGCACGGGCGACGTCGAGATCGCCTTTGTCGAGGGCTTCATCGCGCTGCGGCACGGCCGTCAGCCCGACGGCCCCGCGCTGATCTTCAACCCCAGGGAATGGCGCGCGTTCGTCCGGGGCGCCCGCGAAGGGGAGTTCGACCTCACCTGAGGCCCATCGCCTGGGGCCTTTCGCCGAGGTCCTTTCGTCGAGGGGCTCCGCCGGGGCCTTCCGAGGGGGCGCCGGAGTACGGCTCCGGGTACGCCCAGGCGCGCGGCGGGCCCGTCGGCCCGCCCTCGCGCACCACCGTCAGCCGGGCCGGGCCGCCCGGCGTGCGCACGCCCCCGGCCGACGTCGGCCCACGGGCTCAGAGAAGCCCCGTCCACGGGCGCGGTCTGCCGTGTGCCACGGCGCCGGTGCCCGTGTCCGCGTAGCGCGGGGTCTCCAGCGACCACGAGAGGTTCCCCCGCATCAGCGCCCGCATCGCGTCCGTGTACCGCGCGACCCCGTGCCGTACGGCCGGTGCCGCGGACTCGCCGTCCAGGAACGCCGGGAGCGCCGCCGCCAGTTGCTGGAAGCGCGCGACGCGCGCGTTGGCCAGCCGCGCGACCCGCCGCACCGCCTCCTCCATCGAGCAGCCCGCGCGGGAACGCAGCACCAGCACGCTGTTGTTCACGTCGTCCGCGGCCAGCTCCTTCTCCAGCGACACCAGGTCGTTGACGAACAGTACGACGTCCGCCGTCAGTTCGCGCAGCACCGCCACCGGCAGCGCCCCGTGCAGCGCGTCCGGCACCGAGTAGCCCCCGCAGCGCTCGGCCAGGTCCAGGCACGGCTGCACGCCTATCGAGCGCCGCCGCAGGGACAGGAAGTCGGCCAGCGACAGCGTCGCGCCGGACGTGCGGTGCCGCGCCTCCCACTCGTACGCGCACAGGTACTCGCGCCAGTGCGCGCGGAAGCGGCGCCTCCAGTGGTCCGGCATCCCGGCCGTCGCGCGCACCCACACGTCGCGGAACGCCGCCGCGAGCGGACCCGCCCGTACGGTCGCCTCCCGCGGCCCGTCGTCAAGCGCGCACAGCAACGCGTCCACCAGCGGGGGAATCCGCGCCGGAGAGCGTCCGAGGGTGGTGTCGAACTGGTCGTCGAAGACGAAGAACCAGCCGTTGAGGTCCGTCGCCAGCTCCAGGTCGTCCGGGGCGGCGTCCGGGTAGAAGTAGGCCATCAGCCTTTCCAGCCGCAGCGCGTCGTATTCCCGCGTCGCGGCCGTCCCGGACAGCAGCCCGAACGCGGCCAGCCAGTCGAGGGTGTGCCGCCGGGCACGCCCCGCGGCCTTGTTGAGCGGATCGGGGAAGGGGATGTCGAGCAGCGCCGCCCGCTGGTCGCGCAGGGAGCGATGTGGTTCACCGTTCATGTTCCGCAGTGAAACCCACGTCACCAGCCCCGGCCATACGCCCCTCTCCCGGCGCGCGGTGCACCGGTGTGCGCCACTGGCGTGCGGCGAAGGATGTGCGCACCCCGCGCGGGAAGTGCGGAGGAAGTGCCGCCGATATCCGCGCTCACCGCAACTGCGCCTGCCCGGCGGCGTACTCTCGGCCACACCTGCCCGATGGAGTAAGGACAAGGATGTGACGCGGAAAGCGGGCCGCCCGGCACCTCCGGGCCCGACACTGCTGGAGCGGGACACGGAACTCTCCGCCATCGAGCGGCGGCTGGCCGAGCTGTGCGGCGAGCCCGGCGCCGCCACGGGCATACGGACCGGCGGCGTCGTCGCCTTCGCCGGAACGGCCGGCGCGGGCAAGACCACCCTCCTCGGCGAGGCACGCACCCGCGCCGCCGCCCACGACTGCACCGTTCTGTACGCGCGCGGCGGCGAACAGGAGCAGGAGTCCGCCTTCCACGTCGTCCGCCAGCTCGTCCAGCCCGTCCTCGCGGCGGCGGACGACGAGGAGCACCGCGAGATCCTCGGCGGCTGGTACGACATCGTCGCCCCGGCCGTCGGCCTGGTCGCCCCCCACCGGCGGCAGCCCCGACCCGCAGGGCGTGCGCGACGGGCTCGACTGGCTGGTCACCCGGTTCGCGGTGCGCCACAACCCGGTCGTCGCCGTCATCGACGACATCCACTGGGCCGACCCGCCCTCCTTGGCCTGGCTCACCGGCTTCGCGCCCCGCGCCGCCGAACTCCCCATGCTCTTCGTCCTCGGCTACCGCCCCGAGGACCTGCCCCGCGACGCCGGAGGCTTCCGCCGCGCCGTCGAGCGCGACGGCACCAGGCCGTACGAACTCGCCCCGCTCAGCGCCGGAGCCGTCGCCCGCATGGTCCGCGAGCGCCTCGGCGACGACGCCGACACGGCCTTCTGCCACGAGTGCTGGGCCGTCACCGGCGGCAGCCCCTTCGAGGTGACCGAACTGGTCGCCCGCTCCTTCGACCAGGGGCTCAAGCCCCAGCCCGACAACCTGACCCAGCTCCGCGAACTCGCCTCCGCCGTCAAGGGCGAGGGCTTCATCGAGGCCCTGCGCCGCCTCGGCACCTCCTGCGTACGCCTCGGCTGGGCCGTGGCCGTCCTCGGCGCCGAGGCCACCCTGCCGCTGGCCGCGAGCGTCGCCGGGCTCGGCCGGGAGGAGGCCGCCCACGCCACCGCACGGCTCCGCGAGGCGCGCATCTTCCGCGCCGCCGCGGCACCGGGCCACGAGCCCGCGGCCCGCGCCCTCTCCCGGGTGCCGCCGCGCGACGGCGAACCCCTGGAGTACGGCCACCCGCTCCTCGCCACCGCCGTCTACCGCGCCATCCCCGACAACCTGCGCACCGCCCTGCACGGCCAGGCCGCCGCCTCCGTGACCGCCGCGGGCCTCGGGCCCACCGTCTCGGCGCGGCACCTGCTGGAGATCCACCCCGACGGCGACGCCTCCGTCGTCGAGGAGCTGCGCCAGGCGGCGCGCGAGTACCTGGCCTCGGGAGCGCCCGAGGCCGCGCACCGCTGCCTGGGCCGGGCGCTGCGCGAGCCGCCCTCGCTGGAGGACCGGCCCCGGGTGCTCTACGAGTTGGGCACCTCCGCGCTGCTCAACGCACCCGCCGCCACCGTCAACCACCTCCGCGCGGCCCTGGAGGAGCCCGCGCTCACTCCCGGACTGCGCGTCCAGGTCGTCTACCGCCTCGCGCAGGCCCTCGGGCACACCGACCGGATGGGCGAGGCGGCCCGCACGCTGGAGGCCGAGGCGCGCAACGCGACCGACACCCGCACCCGGCTGCGCCTCCAGGCCGAGCTGTTCCTGCGGAACGCCTTCCGGGCCGACGAGGAGGACAGCCCCGCCCGCTCCCGCAAGCTCGCCCGCCTCGCCGGGCACCTCACGGGACGCGGCATGGCCGAGCGCTGGATCCTCGGGCTGCGCGCCTGGGACGCCATGGTGCGCGGCGAGCCGACCTCGGTCGCCCTGCACCACGCGGAGGAGGCCCTCGGCTCCGGTCTGAGCTGGACCGACGAGGAGTGGGGCTTCGAACTGCCCGTGATGGTCGCGCTCACCTTCATGTACTGCGACCAGCCGGGGCGCGCCGAGGAACTCTTCAAGGCCGGCATCGACGAGTGCGAGCGCAAGGGCTGGCGCGGCGGCCACCTCTCGTTCGGCTTCACCCTCCTCGGCTACATCCGCTACCGGCGCGGCCGCCTCACCGACGCCGAGGACTTGGTCCGCGCGGGCCTCGGCATCGCCGACAAGGTCGGCAACCGGGTCCCGGCGCAGTGGTTCGCCGTCGGCATCCTCATCGAGGTCCTGATCGCCCGCGGCCAGCTCTACGAGGCGCAGCGCGTCGCCGAGCACTACGGCTTCGGGCAGGTCACCCCCGACGCCGTGATCTACCCCGACTCCCAGACCGTCCACGCCGAACTCCTCCTCGCCAGCGGACTCCGCGAGGAGGCCGAGGCCCAGCTCACCGCCGTCGGGCGCAGGCTCGACCCGCGCGGCATGCGCAACCCGGCCTGGTGCCCCTGGCAGCTCCGGCTGGCCGACGCGCTCTCCACCACGGAGCCCGAGCGCGCCGCCCGTACCGCCTGGGAGGCCGTCGAGCGGGCCCGCCGCTTCGGCGCGCCTTCGGCCATCGGGCAGGCCCTGCACGTCTCCGCGCTGGTGAGCACGGGCGCGACCCGGCTGGAGCGGCTGCGCGAGGCCGTGAGCCACCTGGAGCGCTCGCCCGCCGCGTACGAGCTGGCCAGCGCCCTCGTCAGCCTCGGGGCGCAACTGCGCAGGTCAGGGCTGCCGCAGGACGCCGCGGACGGGCTCTACCGCGGCCTGGAGGGCGCCACGCTGTGCGGCGCCCCGGCGCTCGCCGCGCGTGCCAGGGACGAGTTGTCCGCCGCGGGGCTGCGCCCCCTCCAGCTCCGGGAGGACGACACCGACACCCTCACCACCCAGGAACGCGCCGCGGCGCAGGGCCTCGTGCGCGGGCTGCCGCTGGGGCGCATCGCCGAGGAGCTGTCGCTCACCGAGGGCGCCGTCCGGCTGCTGCTCTCCGGCGTCTACCGCAAACTGGGCACCGACCCGGCCGGGCTTCCGGGCCTGCTGGCCCGCCGCCTGGGGAGGTAGCCGGTCCTGGGCCGCTTCCCGGGGCCGACCGCTTCCCGGGACCGACCGCTCCCCGGGACCGGGACCGCTTCCGAGGAGAGTCCGTACGGGGGTACGGCGCGTGACCGCGCGAGGCGGCCACGTACTATTGCGGCATGTCGTTCCTCCGCCGTCGCAGCGCCGCCGTGCCCGCGGGCCCGGACTTCGATGTCCTGGCCATGGACCCGACCGACTGGCCGGGAAATCTCAGCGCCGGACTGCTTCCCGCACCCGACGGCACCTGCCAGGGCGTCTTCCTGCGGTACGACCTGTTCGGCGGCCGGGGCCCCGCGATGGTCATCGGCAATCTGCCCGAGGGCTCGCCCGCCCGCGAGGTCGCCGAGGGGCAGGTCCCCTTCGAGGTCACCCAGCTCCTGGCCGCACTGGAGAACGACGAGCCGGTCGAGGTCCTCGGCTCCGAGGACGACCCGGTGATGCACGAGGACAACCTGCTGATCGTGCGCCGCGTGAAGCTCTCCGAAGACCGCATCGCCTGCGTCCAGTTCGACCGCAGCGACGGCGTCCTCGTCACCATCGCGAGCTGGGACCGCCCGATCACCAACGATCTGTACGCGCTGCTGAAGCCGCTGCCCGCGGAGATGTTCCAGCAGTAGCTCTCCGCAGTGGTCCTGCCGGGACCCTTGCCGGGCTTTCATCGGATCTCTAGCCTGTCGGCTGCCCGATCAGGTCGCGATCCGCGCTGCCCGCAGGAGGCCCTGGACGATGAACGGCGTGTCCCGTAGAACCGCGGTCAAGTCCGTACTGGGAGGCGGTGCGGCGCTGGCCGCCGGTGGCCTGGCGCCGCTGCCGGGCGCCTCCGCCGCGCCCCCGCCGGAGGACCGCAAGCCCTCCGATGAATTCACCCTCTGGTACGACCGCCCCGCCTCCGACTGGGAGACCGAGGCCCTGCCCGTCGGCAACGGGGCCATGGGCGCCATGGTCTTCGGCACCGTCGCCGCCGAACGGCTCCAGTTCAACGAGAAGACGCTGTGGACCGGAGGCCCCGGCTCCGAGGGCTACGACCACGGCGACTGGCACGAGCCCCGCCCCGGCGCCCTCACCGGCGTCCAGGACGCCATCGACGCGGAGGGCAAGGCCGACCCGGAGAAGGTCGCCGCCGCGCTCGGCCGGCCGAAGACCGGATACGGCGCCTACCAGACCTTCGGCGACCTCCGGATCGACGTCCCCGGAGCACCCGAGAAGCCCACCGGCTACCGCAGGGAGCTGAGCCTCGGCGACGCCCTCGCCCGCGTCGCGTACGCCGACGGCGCCGCCACGTACCGGCGCGAGTTCTTCGCCTCCCACCCCGCGGGCGTCCTCGCGGGCCGCCTCACCGCCGACCGCCCCGGCCGGATCTCCCTCACCCTCCGCCTCACGTCCCCGCACGAGGGCACCACCGCGCGCGCCCGCGACGGCCGGATCACGCTGCGCGGCACCCTCAAGGACAACGGACTGCGCCACGAGGCGCAGCTCCAGGTCGTCACCGAGGGCGGCACCCGCACCGACGGTGACGACGGCTCCGTCACCGTGCGCGACGCCGACGCCGCCTGGTTCGTCCTCGCCGCCGGGACCGACTACGCCGACACCTTCCCCGACTACCGCGGCGAGGACCCGCACGCCAGGCTCACCGCCGCCGTCGAAGGAGCCGTCCGGCAGGGGTACGAGCCGCTCCGCACCGCCCATGCCGCCGACCACCGCGCCCTGTTCGACCGCGTACGCCTCGACATCGGCCAGTCCGTGCCCGACGACGTGCCCACCGACGCGCTGCTCAAGCGCTACACGGGCGGCGAGGGCCCCGCCGAACGCGCCCTGGAGGCGCTGTACTTCGCGTACGGCCGCTACCTCCTCATCGCCTCCTCCCGCCCCGGCTCGCTCCCCGCCAACCTCCAGGGCGTGTGGAACCACAGCACCGAGCCCCCGTGGTCGGCGGACTACCACACCAACATCAACCTGCAGATGAACTACTGGCCCGCGCACACCGCCAACCTCGCCGAGACCGCCGAACCCCTGCACCGCTACATCACGGCCCTGCGCGCCCCCGGCCGCAGATCGGCGGAGAAGCTCTTCGGCTCGCGCGGCTGGGTCGTGCACAACGAGACCACCCCGTACGGCTTCACCGGCGTCCACGACTGGCCCACCGCCTTCTGGTTCCCCGAGGGCGCCGCCTGGCTCTGCCGCCATCTGTACGAGCACTACCTCTTCACCCGCGACACCGGCTTCCTCCGCACCACCGCCTACCCGGCGATGAAGGAGGCCGCCGCGTTCTGGATCGACAACCTGCGCACCGACCCGCGCGACGGCCTGCTCGTCGCCACCCCCAGCTACTCGCCCGAGCACGGCGACTTCACCGCGGGCGCCGCCATGTCCCAGCAGATCGTGCACGACCTGCTCACCAGCACCCTGGAGGCCGCCCGCGCCCTCGACGCCGACGGCGGCCTCCGGCGCGAGCTGCGCGGCACCCTCGACAAGCTCGACCCGGGGCTGCGCGTCGGCTCCTGGGGGCAGTTGCAGGAGTGGAAGGCCGACCTCGACGACCCGGAGGACGACCACCGGCACGTCTCCCACCTCTACGCGCTGCACCCCGCGGCCCGTATCGAGCCCGGCAGCGAGGAGGCGAAGGCCGCCGAGGTCTCGCTCACCGCGCGCGGCGACGGCGGCACCGGCTGGAGCAAGGCGTGGAAGGTCAACTTCTGGGCCCGGCTCCGCGACGGCGACCACGCCCACACCCTGCTCCGCCAGCTCCTCCGGGAATCGACCCTGCCCAACCTCTGGGACACGCACCCGCCGTTCCAGATCGACGGCAACTTCGGCGGCACCGCCGGCATCGCCGAGATGCTGCTCCAGAGCCGGCCCGGCACCCTCGACCTGCTCCCCGCGCTCCCCGCCGCCTGGCCCGAGGGCAGCGTGCGCGGCCTGCGCGCCCGGGGCGACGTCACCGTCGGCGTCGACTGGAAGGACGGCGCCCCGCGCACCGCCACCCTCCGCGCCGGGCACGACGGCACGCTCCGCGTCCGCGGCTTCCCCGGCGCCGCCTCGGTCCGCGACCGCACGGCCCGCCGCACGGTCCGCGTACGCGACGAGGGCGGCGGCACCTTCGTGCTCACCGCCCTCGCCGGGCACACCTACGCCGTCACCGCACGGGGCGCCGGCTGACGGGAGATCAGCGGACGGGCGTCAGCGCCCCTTGACCACTCGGACGTCGTCCGCGCGGACGAACGCCACCCGGTGGCCGAGCTGGATCTGGTAGTACGTCAGCTTGCCGCGCACGACCTTGAAGTTCTTCGCCTCCGGGTCGAAGTCGACGGCGTAGAGGTACGCGCCGCGGGTCTTGAGGCCCGCGGCGTACCGCTCGCCCTTCTTGACCTTGTACGGCAGCGCCACCAGGTCCTGCACCGGCACGCCCTCCGGGTACGCCTCCTTCTCCGGGTACGCGCGGCCGTAGACCGGGATCTCGTCCTTGCCGGGCTTCGGCTCGACGAGCGTGCCCCGCGCCGGGACGGCCGTCGGCTCGTCCTCCGGGTTGTGGAACCAGGCCTTCTGGCCCAGGTACCAGATCGCCGTCCAGTCGCCCTTCCGGTCGGCCACCGCGTACTTCTGCCCGGTGGTCGCCCGCGCGCCCGTGTCGTTCACCCCGGTCGTCGACGGGGAGCCGTCCGGGCGCAGCCCGACGTCCTTGACGAGCGGCGCGTCCGAGTCCGGCGCGCTGTGCAGCCGCACGGCCGAGGAGCCGTGCGCCTTGCAGGGCTTGCCCGCCCCGTCGCAGCCGGTGAAGACGGGCTTGTGCTCGTCGTAGTCCGGCGCGATGGTCACCAGCCCGCTCCCCGGGCCCGCCTCGGGCGTGAACGGCTTGCCCATCAGGGCGAAGTAGTGCTGCCAGTCCCAGTACGGGCCGGGGTCGGTGTGCATCCCCTTGATCGCGGCGGGCGTCGTCCCCGGCACGTTGTCGTGCCCGATGATGTGCTGGCGGTCCAGCGGGATGCCGTACTTCCGCGACAGGTACTTCACCAGGCGCGCCGACGAGCGGTACATCGCCTCCGTGTACCAGGCGTCCGGATCGGTCAGGAAGCCCTCGTGCTCCAGGCCCACCGAGGTCGAGTTCACATACCAGTTGCCCGCGTGCCAGGCGGTGTCCTTGTTGCGCACGTGCTGCGCGACATGGCCGTCGGCGGAGCGCAGGGTGTACTGCCACGAGACGTACGTGGGGTCCTGCACGAGCTTGAGGGTCTTCTCGTACGTCTCCTCGGTGTCGTGCACCACGATGTAGTCGATCTTCTGGGACTTCGGCCTGTTCGTCCTGTCGTGGTTGCCGTAGTCCTCCTCGCCCTCGTCGTTCGTGTACTTCTCGTACGGCGCGGGCAGCCACTCGCAGTCCACGCTGCGGGGGCACTCCACGGGGCCGCGCGCCCGGTCGGCCCGCGTCCTCTCGGGGCGGAGCCCCGGCGCGGACTTGAGCGTGAGACGCTCGCCCGCGTCGTTCGTCCGCGCCTGGCCCTCGCGCAGGGTGGCGAACACGTCATCGGCGAACGAACTGCTCTCGCGGGCGGCGTCCTTGCCCCCGGCGCCACCCGAAGCGCCACCCTCCGGGTACGCGGCCACCGCGCCGTACCAGTCGGCGGGATCGGCGCTCAGCGGGCGGCCCAGCTTCTTCTGCGCCGCGGCGAGCAGCGCCGCGCCACCCCGGACGTTCGCCGCCGGGGACGTGCGCAGCTTCTCGCGCGACAGTCCGGTCAGCTTCGACGCCCGCTCCAGGGTGCGCAGCCGCGCGGGGAGCTTCTCGATCCCCGCCGTCTTCTCCGCCGCCCTGGCCTCGGGCGTACGCGCCGGGCGCGCGCTGTCCCCGCGCGCGTCCTCGGAATCGGCGTGATGCCCCTGCGCACGGGACCGGGCGAGCGCGCCCTCGGCATCGGTGAGATGCATCGGGCCGTAGCCCCCAGAGACGCTCGGGGCGCCCCGGTGGGTGTCCCAGCGGGACTGGAGGTACGAGACGCCCAGCAGCACGCTCTCCGGCACCTTGTAGCGCTGAGCGGCCTCGCTGAACTGCTTCTGGAGCGAGGCGTCCGCCCCGCCCGCCGCGTCCGCCCTGTCTGCTGAGTCCGCCCCGCCCGGCGCGTCGGCGGCTGCCGTGGGACCTCCGGTCAGCAGCGGGAGCACGAGCGCCGCGGCCGCGATTCCGGCCGCGGCGCACCGCGCCACGCGGCGGTCCGGCGTGCCGACGGGTCTTGTGGGGTCACGGAAGGATCCTGGCAATGCGGCCTCCTCGGACGGGGCGCCCTGGCTGTCCAGGGGCGCGAGCAGACCAGAGGTACCGGCTTGCCGACGATCCGTCAATCATCCCGGGGAGGCGGGAAGTCGCACGTCAGCCACATGCCCCCGGCCGCGAGGGGCCCACCCCGGGCGCCACCGGTCCAGACCGGTGACGCCCCGCTCAACGGGTGCCGACCGCGGCACGCACCGCCCTGCGGGCCATCCCGCAGTCGTCGTGCAACCGGCGCAGCAGCAGCCGCTGCTCCTCGCCGGTGGGCATCGCCCCGGGACGCGCCGGGCCACCACCGGAGGCCCCCGGCACGGGCGGGGAGGGATCGCGCATGGTGCGCTGCACCGCGGTTTCGTACCGCCGGATCTCGCGCGTGAGGACGAGCATCAGATTCACCAGAAAGGCGTCGCGCGCCGCGGGCCCGGACGCCTGTGCGAGCTGGCTGATCTGGCGGCGCGCCAGCGGCGCGTCACCCAGCACGGACCAGAGCGTCGCCAGGTCGTACCCCGGCAGATACCAGCCCGCGTACTCCCAGTCGACCAGGGCGGGGCCGGTGGGGGAGAGCAGCACATTGGTCAGCAGGGCCTCCCCGTGGCAGAACTGCCAGGGGACGCCGGAGCGCCCGGGACCGTGCGCCAGGCCGTGCAGCAGCTTCTGGAGATCGCCGAGGTCGCGGTCGGTGAGCAGGCCCAGCTCGTGGAAGCGGGTGATGCGCGCCGCGTAGTCCACGGGCTGCTTGAAGAGCGAGGCCGGGGGCTGCCAGAGCCCGATCCGGGAGAACGAGCCGATCACCGCCCGCAGCTCGCTCCGGGTCGGCGCCTCGAACGGATGGCGCCGGGCCGCTGCCGGACGCCCCGGCATCCGCTCGATGACCAGCGCGCACGCGTCGGGGTCGGCCGCGACCAGCCGGGGCACGCGGACGGGTGGGCGGTGCCGGACGAACGCCCGGTACGCCGCTATTTCGTGCCGGAACCGCTCGACCCAGGCAGGGGAGTGGTCCAGCAGGCACTTGGCCACGACCGGGTTGCGCCCCGCCGTGCCGGCCAGCAGCACCGTGCGGCCGTGGCGGCGGAGCATCTGCACGGGGTTGAAGTCCGGACAGATCCGGTGGATCGAGACGATGGCGGCGCGGAGCTGAGCGCCCTGTGGGCCGGACAAGTCCAGTCTCCCGCTGGGGGCTTGGGACACGGTGCCGTGCGCACGCCGATGCGGTCCTGACCCGGGGGCGTGCGGGCTGCCCGTACGCGGCGGGTCGGACGGGAGGGCGGCCGGGGCCCTGCTGCTGAAGGGCTGCGGGACGCGCGGCCGGGGCGGTGCGGACACGGGGGACGTTGCTGGATACATGGGCGAGCAGGATCCCTTCGTGCGCCGACGGGTTACTGCGCCCCCGGCCCGACGGCCGACCTGTGCACCCTGGGGAATGCGGGTCGGCGACAATGGCCCCGGTGATTCGGCGGACGGTCCGAGGACAGTCCGCTCCGGTCCCGACCGGGCCGGGGTGGCGCGTTCCTACAGGACACCCGCGCGCGGGTGGCACACCATCTGGCGAACCCTGGCGAACCCTGGCGAATGCTCGCCGCGCCGTTGTGAGGAAGTTACTGTCAACTCAGCCGAGAACCTGGGGGCTTGACGTGACAAAGGGACCCAACGCACGCCTCGCGGACCTCTTCGGCCTCGCCGGCTGGTCCAAGGGCGAACTCGCCCGGCTCGTGAACCGGCAGGCGGCGGCCATGGGCCATCCGCAGCTCGCGACGGACACCTCGCGGGTGCGGCGTTGGATCGACACGGGGGAGACCCCGCGCGATCCGGTGCCGAAGGTGCTGGCGGCCCTTTTCACCGAGCGACTCGGCCGTGTCGTGACCATCGAGGATCTCGGGTTCAGCAGGCCGGGGCGAGCGGGGAAAGCGCAGTCCGTGGAAGGGCTGCCCCTGCCGCCCGGGCAGGTGGCCGCGGTCCTCACCGAATTCACGGGAATGGACCTCATGCTCAACCGACGCGGCTTGGTGGGCGCGGGCGCCGCGCTCACCGCAGGATCGGCACTCAGCGGTGCCATGCAGGGCTGGCTCGCCACGGACCCGGCGGCGGCCGCCGGGATGGACGCCCTGGGCCGGGCCGAAGGCCTGGCCCACGCGGACCAGGCCTCCTTCGACCGGTACGAGGCGGCGCCCGTGGGCGCCCAGGAGATCGACGCACTGGAGCGTTCCGTCGAGGTCTTCAGGGCCTGGGACGCCGCCAGGGGCGGCGGCCTCCAGCGCAAGGCGGTGGTCGGCCAGCTCAACGAGGTGGGGGGCATGCTCGCCTATCACCATCCGGAGGCGCTCCAGAAGCGCCTGTGGGGCGTCGCGGCGAACCTCGCGGTGCTCGCCGGATGGATGTCCCACGACGTGGGCATGGAGCCCACCGCGCAGAAGTATTTCGTGATCGCGGCGCACGCCGCGCGGGAGGGCGGCGACCGGCCGCGGGCCGGCGAGGCGCTCTCCCGGGCCGCGCGCCAGATGGTGCACCTCGGCAGGCCGGACGACGCGCTGGACCTGATGAAGCTCGCCCGCTCCGGCTCCGGCGAGGAGGCGCTGCCGCGCACCCGCGCCATGCTGCACACCATCGAGGCGTGGGCCCAGGCCTCCATGGGCCGCGGCCAGGCCATGCGGCGGAAGCTCGGCGAGGCCGAGGAGCTGTTCGCCTCGGACAAGGGCGATGTGCCACCGCCCAGTTGGATGCAGATGTTCGACGAGGCGGATCTGCACGGAATGCAGGCCCTCGCGTTCCGTACGCTGGCGGACCACGAGCCCGTGGCCGCCAGGAAGGCCGAGCACCACGCCAAGAGGGCCCTCGCGCTGCGCGAGGGCGGCCGTCAGCGTTCGAAGATCTTCGACTACATCTCGATGGCCTCGGCGTGCTTCATCGGCGACGACCCGGAGCAGGCCGACCGTTACGCCCGCTTGGCGCTGCTGACGATCAGTGAGAATTCCTCGCACCGCACCTGGGACCGCCTCCGCGAGATGTACCGCCTCACGGGGCAGTACGCGGGCTATCCGAAGATCCAGGACCTGCGCGCGGAGATCCAGGAAGCGCTGCCGAGGGCTCCCCGGTCGTCGAAGGGGAAGGGAGTCAAGTCGCTGTGACGGCCCCGGGCCCCGCCCGGTCCGTACGGCTGTCCGTACCACCGCCTGCACCACTGCCCGGACAACCGCATATCGGTTCCGCCGCCTGCCCGCTCGTGCGTGTGCCCCAGCGGGTCAGGGTGTCACGCGCGCGATCAGGACGCAGGCGTCGTCCTCGCGCTCCCTGTCGCCGAACTCCTCGGCGATGGCGCGGACGCACTCCTGCGCTGTGCGCGCGGAGGCGAAGCGGGGGGCGAGGGCCAGCAGGCGCTCCGCGCCCGTCGGCGGCTCCTCCTCGTCCTGGCCGCCCAACTGGGTGCTGCGCGGTGCGAGTCCGTCGGTGTGGAGCACCAGCAGATCGCCGGGCTCCAGCCGCTCGGTCCGCTCGCCGTACGAGGCGCCGGAGGTCACGCCCAGCAGGACGCCCTCGGGCCGGTCCAGCACGCGCCCGGTGCCTTCGCGGAAGAGCAGCGGCGGCGGGTGGCCGGCCTGGGACCAGGTGAGGGTGCGCTCCCCCGGGTCGTACCGACAGCAGACGGCGCTGCCGAGGGCGGGCTGGGCGGCGGAGTCGAGGAGCTGGTTGAGGTGGCCCATCAGGGGGCCGGGGCCGATCCCGGCCACCGCCATGCCGCGCACGGCGCCGAGCAGCATCGCCATGCCGGAGGTCGCCGTGACGCCGTGCCCGGTGAGGTCGCCCGCCGTGAGCAGGGTGGCGCCACCGGGCAGCTCCAGCGCGTCGTACCAGTCGCCGCCGATGAGGGCGCCGGTCGCGGAGGGCAGATAGTGCGCGGCGAGATCCAGCGCGCCGGACGCCTGACCGTCGCCGTGCGGGAAGCGGGGCGAGCCCCGCCACGGCGGGAGCACGGCCTCCTGCAGCTCGACCGCGAGCCGGCGCTCGGTCTGCTCGATGTGGCGCTCGCGCTGGAGGGAGTCCCGGGTCTCGCTCACGGCGCGCTCGCTGCGGCGCAGCTCGCTCACGTCGCGCAGCACGGCCCACATGGAGGCGGTGCCCCCGTCCTCGTCGAGCACGGGCTCGCCCACCATGTGGAGGCTGCGGACCGAGCCGTCCGGGCGGACGACGCGGAACTCCTGGTCGATCGCCCTGCCGTCCACGAGACAGTCCGTGACGGCGGAGGCCAGCACGGCCTGGTCCTCGGAGACCACCCAGGACGGCAGCTCGTCCAGCGAGAGGGGGCCGTCGGCCTTCGTCCTGCCGAAGATGCGGAACAGCTCGTCGGACCAGGAGACCTCGTCCGTCAGCAGATTCCAGTCCGCGCTGCCCACGCGGCCGACGAGGGAGGAGGGGCGGGGCACCGCGCCGTACGCAGCGGCGGGGGTGCCGTCGGAGCGGCGCTCGCGCCCGGCGGGGTCGGCGGGCAGCCCGTCCCGGAGCTGGTCGAGATGGCCGCCGAGGTCGTCGAGCTGGTGGACGGCCAGCTCGCACAGGGCGCGCTGCCAGCGGTGGCGGGGGTCCGGGGAGCCGTCCTCGGCCTCGTCCGGCGTGCCGCGGCGCACCGCGTCGACGCCTCCGCGCAGCCTGCGGGCCTGAGTGATGAGGGCGTCAAGGGCGCCGCGCTCGGGCTGCGGCACGGCTGAGCGGTCCGCATGGAGGTGAGACGGCATTGGGGTCTCCGATACGGGTGAGGGCTGGTTACGACTTTCGCACAGGCTGCGACCGTGCGTAAGGGATTTGGCGACACACGATCCGGTGGTGCACATGGCATATGTCAGCGGCGTGTCGGACGCCCGTTCGGGCATACCCGGGCCGGTTCGGCGCCGGTTCGGGGCGAGCCGGTACGGAACGGGCACGAGGCCGGAGCGGACTCGGCGGAACCCGCCCTTCCGGGTAAGCTCCGGCTCTTGACCGGGCACCCTGCACCGGGGGTAAAACCCAGGAGTAGAACCACGGTCACCGGCAAGAATGGCTGGCAACGGAAATCCCGTTGCCAGTCGAACACCCCGCACCGGATGCTGACTCTTATGTTCGTCGATTCCGTCGATTCAGACATAGCGCCCAGCGGCACGCTGCTCGGCCTCCTCCAGCGAGGCAGGGGCGACGGCACGCTGCACGCCCTCGCGGCGCCGCGCGCCGAAGCGCTGACCGCGCTCCGGCACTGCGTATTGCACGACCCCAGGCGGGACTGGCAGATCGAGCATCGTTCGCTCTATTACGCGCGGCTCCACCGGGAGCTCGACGCGGGCCTCGACGAAATCGAAAAGCACCTCTTCGCCCCGGAGGATCTGCTGTGTACGGCGGAGGAGGCCGAGGTCCGCACCGGACTCGCCCTCTCCGTCCTCGGCCACCTCGCCTCCTACGGGACGGCCTCCGGCGACTCCACCGGCGAGCCCGCCCTGCGGCTCCTGCGGCGGTACGCCACCGCGGGCGCCAACTGGCAGTGGGCCCTCGACGAGCTGGCCGTGCGGGACGACGACGCCGGGCTGCGGCCTCTCGGGCCCGCGATCCTCGCCCGATTCCCGCGGACCCCGGAGGGCGACGCCGAGCTGTCCGCCGCCGCGCGCGACGCCTTCGAGCCCCGCCCCTGGAGACTGTGGGCCGAGGACCCCGCCCACCCCGGGCAGGCCGAGCGGCTGCGCCAGGTGCGCGAGCGCCGCTCCTTCGACCGCTGGCAGCGCCAGATGCACGCCACAGGGCCGCGCCCGGGCTGGAGCGTCCGCGAGATCCTCGACTGGGCGCAGGACGGCCTGGAGCAGGACCCGCCCCAGCACCGCGAGGCCGCCGCCGCCCGCTGCCTCTCCGCCGTCGCGGGCGTCGAGGAGCGCGCCGAGCTGATCGCGGCGGCGCGCGGGCCGCGCGAGGCCGCCCGCGCGGCGGCGCTGCGCCACCTCGCCGACCGGGAGGACCCGGGCGTCCTCGACCTCATCGAGGAGGCCGCGGCCGACCCCTCGGAGTCCGTCGTCCGCTCCGCGCTCTCCTCCTTCGCGCGGATGCGCGGCCTCGCCGCGCTGGAGCGCGCCCGGCTGTGGGCCTCGGCCCCGGAGGGTGCCCTGCCGGACGGGCTCACCGCCGTCGCCGCCGAGACCCTCGCCTGCCGGGGCGGCCAGCGGGACGCCGACGCCGTCCTCGCCGCCCTCCGCCGCACCGTTCGCCTCAGCGGGCCGGACAGCGCCGGGCTCTGGCCCCTCGTGGACGGGGCCGGACGCCTGACGATCGCGTGCGCCGCGCCCGTACTGCGGCACATCTACCGGGAGACCGCCTCATCCCAGCTCCGGGGGCGTACGGCCCGGGCGCTCGCCGCCACGGACCCCTCCTTCCCCGCGGGGTTCGCCATCGAGTGCCTCTGGGACTGCGAGGAGTCCACGCGCGAGGTCGCCGCGGAGTACGCGGCGACGGGGGATGCGCGTGTCGTCGAACGCCTTCGCCGGCTCGCGACGGATCCGGCCGAGGAGGCCGGCGTCCAAAGCGCCATCCGAGGCCGCCTGAGCCCCGACCCCGGCCGCTGACCCTCGCCGAACCTTTCCGCCCCCCCACCAGGGGCGCGGGGAACTGCGCGCCCAGCCCCGACGCACCCGCAGCCCGCAATGCGCATCAAGGGGCACCCCCTTCTCGTCCCGGTGCCCGGCGTAGAGGGCTGCGCTTGCCAGCCCTGCGCCTCAGCGCAGACCTCCCAAGCTCAGAGGGAAAGTGAACGTGCCCCGTAAGGGGCGCGGGGAACTGCGCGACAAGCCACGACGCACGCGCGCCCCCCCAAAGCACGGCAAGGGGCAGCCACTGCCCGCCGGGCATACGCACGGGCCCGGGATTCCCCCGGCACATGCCCCGTACGGTCGTCACAGACGGCAAGCAAAGGCCCGGCGGCACAAGACGAAGGCACGATGGGGGGATGAGCGAGCGCTGGGAATTCTGGATCGACCGCGGCGGCACCTTCACCGACATCGTCGGCAAACGGCCCGACGGAACGCTCGTCACCGACAAACTGCTCTCGCACGACCCCGCCCGCCCCGACCGCGACGCCGCCGTCACCGGCATCCGTAAGCTGCTCGGCGTCCCGCCGGGAGCCCCCGTGCCGGCCGACAGGATCGACGCCGTCAAGATGGGCACGACCGTCGCCACCAACGCCCTGCTGGAGCGCAAGGGCGAGCCGACCGTGCTGCTCACGACGCGCGGATTCCGGGACGCCCTGCGGATCGCGTACCAGAACCGGCCCCGCATCTTCGACCGCCGTATCGTCCTCCCGGAGGCGCTGTACGACCGCGTGATCGAGGTGCCCGAGCGGATCGGGGTCGACGGGACGACAGTGACGCCGCTCGATGAGGACGCCACCGCCGAGGCGCTGCGGGCCGCGTACCGGGACGGCTTCCGCAGCGCCGCCGTCGTCCTCTTGCACGCCTATCGCCATCCCGCGCACGAGCGCGAGGTCGCCCGCCTCGCCCGCGAGGCGGGGTTCACGCAGGTCAGCAGCTCGCACGAGGTCAGCCCGCTCATCAAGCTCGTGCCGCGCGGGGACACCACCGTCGTGGACGCGTATCTGTCGCCCGTGCTGCGCCGCTACGTCGACCAGGTCGCGAAGGAACTGCGGGGCGTACGGCTGATGTTCATGCAGTCCAACGGCGGGCTGCGCGAGGCGGGCCACTTCCGGGGGAAGGACGCCGTGCTGTCCGGGCCTGCAGGAGGCGTCGTCGGCATGGCGCGGAGCTGCGCGGAGGTCGGCCACGAGCGCGTCATCGGCTTCGACATGGGAGGTACGTCCACCGACGTCTCGCACTACGCGGGCGCGCTGGAGCGGGTGTTCGGGACGCAGGTCGCCGGGGTGCGGATGCGGGCGCCCATGATGGACATCCACACCGTCGCCGCGGGCGGCGGCTCGGTCCTGCACTTCGACGGCGCCCGCTACCGCGTGGGGCCGGACTCGGCGGGCGCCGTCCCCGGGCCCGCCTGCTACCGGCGCGGCGGCCCGCTCACCGTCACCGACGCGAACGTGATGCTCGGCCGGGTCCAGCCCGCGCACTTCCCCGCCGTCTTCGGCGAGAACGGCGACGAGCCGCTCGACGCCGAGGCCGTACGGGAGGGCTTCGCGCGGCTCGCGGACCAGACCGCCGACGGCCGTACGCCCGAGCAGGTCGCCGCCGGGTTCCTGGAGATCGCCGTCCTCAACATGGCGAACGCCGTCAAGAAGATCTCCGTGCAGCGCGGACACGACGTCACCCGCTACGCGCTGGCCAGCTTCGGCGGTGCGGGCGGCCAGCACGCCTGCGCCGTCGCGGACGCGCTCGGCGTCGGCACGGTCGTCGTACCGCCGCTCGCCGGGGTCCTCTCGGCGTACGGCATCGGCGTCGCCGACGCGACGGCGCTGCGCGAGCAGTCCGTCGAGGCCGAACTGACGGACGACGCGCTCAAGGACGTACGGGAGCTGTGCGCCCGGCTGGAGGAGCAGACCCGCGACGAACTGCGCGCCGACGGCATCCCGGAGGACGCGATCGCCACCGGGTCGCGCCTCCAGCTCCGTTACGCCGGTACGGACGCCACGCTGACCGTCCCGCTGGACGAGGGCACGGCCATGGCCGCGGCCTTCGCCGACGAGCACCGCGCCCGTTACGGCTTCACCATGGACAAGCCCCTCGTCGTCGCCACCGCCGTGGCCGAGGCGACCGGACAGGCCGGGCCCGTCAGCGCGGACACCGGGACGGCGGGGGAGACCCGGACGGAACCGGCGGCGCGCGTACAGGTGTTCACGGAGGGGAGCTGGCGGGAGGTGCCGCTGCACCGCCGCGAGGAGCTGCCGCCCGGGCACCCGGTGGAGGGGCCCGCGATCATCGCCGAGGCCGACGCCACCACCGTCGTCGACCCCGGCTGGCAGGCCGCGGCCGATCCCGGTGGCCACCTGATCCTCACCCGCGTACGGCCGCGCGCCGCCGAGTCCGCCCTCGGCACGGAGGTCGATCCGGTCCGCCTGGAGGTGTTCAACAACCTCTTCATGGCCATCGCCGAGCAGATGGGCGTACGGCTGGAGAACACGGCCCACTCCGTCAACATCAAGGAGCGCCTCGACTTCTCCTGCGCCCTCTTCGACCCCGAGGGCAACCTCATCGCCAACGCCCCCCACATCCCCGTCCACCTGGGCTCCATGGGCGAGTCCATCAAGGAGGTGCTGCGGCGCAACGAGGGCGCCATGCGGCCCGGCGACGTCTACGCGATCAACGACCCGTACCACGGGGGCACCCACCTGCCGGACGTCACCGTCGTCACGCCCGTCTTCGACAGGGACGGAACGGCGCTGCGCTTCCTGGTCGCCTCCCGTGGCCACCACGCGGAGATCGGCGGGCTGACGCCCGGCTCGATGCCCGCCTTCAGCCGTACGGTCGAGGAGGAGGGCGTCCTCTTCGACAACTGGCTGCTGGTCCGGGACGGCGTGCTGCGCGAGGCCGAGACCCGCGAGCTGCTCACCTCCGCCCGCTACCCCTCGCGCGACCCCGACACCAACCTCGCCGACCTGCGCGCCCAGATCGCCGCCAATGAGAAGGGCATCGCCGAACTGCACAAGATGACCGAGCAGTTCGGACTCGACGTAGTCCTGGCCTACATGGGGCACGTGCAGGACAACGCCGAGGAGTCCGTACGCCGCATCATCGCGACCCTCGACGACGGCGAATACGCGTACGAGACCGACAGCGGCGCCGTCATCCGCCTCGCCGTCACCGTCGACCGCGAACGCCGCACCGCGCTGCTCGACTTCACCGGCACCTCGGCCCAGCGCGACGACAACCTCAACGCGCCCAGCTCGGTGGTGATGGCCGCGGTGCTGTACGTCTTCCGCACCCTGGTCGCCGACGACATCCCGCTCAACAGCGGCTGTCTGACCCCGCTCGACGTCCGTATCCCCGAGGGCTCGATGCTCGCGCCCGCGTATCCGGCGGCGACCGTCGCGGGCAACGTCGAGACGTCCCAGGCCGTCACGGGCACGCTCTACGCGGCGCTCGGCGTGCAGGCCGAGGGCTCCGGGACGATGAACAACGTCACCTTCGGCAACGACCGTGTGCAGTACTACGAGACCGTCGCGAGCGGCGCGGGCGCGGGCGAGGGCTTCGACGGCGCGGACGCCGTCCAGACCCACATGACCAACTCCCGCCTCACCGACCCCGAGGTCCTCGAATTCCGCTACCCGGTGCGCGTCGAGGACTTCCACGTCCGCGAGGGCAGCGGCGGCGCGGGGCGCTGGCGCGGCGGCGACGGCGTCGTCCGCCGCCTCCGCTTCCTCGAACCGGTGACGGTCGCCCTGCTCTCGGGCCACCGCCGGGTCGCCCCGTACGGCATGGCGGGCGGCGCGCCCGGCGCTCTCGGCCGCAACGCCGTCGAGCGCGCCAGCGGCACCACGGACGCGCTCGACGGGCGCGACGCGGCCGATATCGCGGCGGGTGACGTGCTGGTGCTGCACACTCCGGGCGGCGGCGGATACGGCACCCCCTGACGCCGCCCCCGGGCAGGGGCTGCCCCGTGCGGTGCGTCGCGGACCGCCCCGCCGCCGTGGCCGGTCGCGCAGTTCCCCGCGCCCCTGAAGCGCCCCTCCGGGGCGCGCTCCGGGGCGCCGAGTTGCGCCCCGAAGGGGCGCGGGGAACTGCGCGCGCAACCACGACGCAGCCGCAGGCTGGTGCGCAGAGGGCGGGGCAGCCCGTAGGCGCCAGCGCCGCCGGGACCGGGCGCATCGTCACGACGAGGGGCCCGCTCAGTCGGCCCGCCGGGCGCGAGGCGCGGTTCGTCGCGTACGCGGGAAGGGCCCGGCCCTGTTCGACGTGGCGCAGCGGCACTCCGGCGGCGGTGAGCGCGTCGTCGAGCGGCCACGGGGGGCCGAGCAGGAAGGCGACGAGGTCCGTGCGCCAGTGGCCGGTGGCTTCGGCCGGTTCGGCGACGACCACGCCGTCCTCCCATACGCGGTAGCGGGGGAGCGCGGTACGCAGGTCGGCGCTGTCCGCCAGCCGCGTCGTCCAGGAGCCCGTGGCGCAGATGTCCCGTACGGGGCACGCCTGCGGGTTGTGGGCGCAGAACAGCGACAGGTCCTGGGCCCACGAGGCGGGGACGGCGACCAGGTGCGCGGCCACACGGCTCGGCGCCCGGGGCGCCCCCGGCGCCGTGCGCTCAGACCAGCTCACGGCCGCGCGTCTCCGGGAGACCGAGCAGGGCCAGCGCCGCGAGGCAGTAGGCCAGCGCCCCGAACACCAGGGCCCCGCCGACGCCCCAACTGTCCGCCATGGCGCCCACCAGCGTGGGGAAGAGCGCGCCCAGCCCGCGCCCCACGTTGTACGTGAAGCCCTGTCCCGTGCCGCGGACGGCGGTCGGGTACAGCTCGGCGAGGAAGGAGCCGAAGCCGCTGAAGATCGCCGACATGCAGAAGCCGAGCGGGAATCCGAGCACCAGCAGCAGCCCGTCGGCGGCGTCCGGCACGTTCGTGTATCCCAGGACGCAGGCGGCGGAGAGCGCGGCGAAGACGGCGATGGTCTTCTTCCGGCCGAGCCGGTCGGTCAGATACCCGCCGGTGAGATAGCCGGTGAAGGCGCCCACGATCTGCGTCGCCAGG
The DNA here is from genome assembly GCF_039530985.1 of Streptomyces albiaxialis. Taxonomy (NCBI): domain Bacteria; kingdom Bacillati; phylum Actinomycetota; class Actinomycetes; order Kitasatosporales; family Streptomycetaceae; genus Streptomyces; species Streptomyces albiaxialis. The sequence continues at coordinate 29,523 of NZ_BAAAPE010000017.1, read as the reverse complement.
AAGCCGCCGGTCGTCACGACGGTCAGCCCGCGTTCGTCGTCGAGATAGGCCGGTACCCAGGTGGCGAGCGTGTAGTAGCCGCCCTGGACGCCGGTGGCCATCAGCGAGGCGAAGAGCGTCACCCGCAGCAGCCCGGGCCGGAAGAGCGCCGCGAACGAGCCGCGTTCGCCGCTCTCGGCCGCGCTCTCCAGGCGGTGGACGGCGGCCGGGGCGTCCTGGACGTTCTTGCGGACCCAGAGCACCAGCAGCGCGGGAAGGGCGCCCGTGAAGAACATGACGCGCCAGGCCACATCCTCGTCGAGGAACTGGAAGACGGCCGTGTAGACGAGGACCGCCAGGCCCCAGCCGACGGCCCAGGCGCTCTGCACCGTGGCGAGCGTACGGCCGCGGTGCCGGGCCGAGGTGTACTCGGCGACCAGGACGGCGCCCACCGCCCACTCGCCGCCGAAGCCGAGGCCCTGGAGGGCGCGGAAGACGAGCAGCGTCTCGTAGTTGGGCGCGAATCCGCAGAGCACGGTGAAGAGCGCGTAGGTGATCACCGTGAGCAGCAGCGCCCGTACGCGCCCGATACGGTCCGCGAGGACGCCGGCGAGGGCGCCCCCGAGCGCGGACACCACCAGGGTCGTGGTGACCAGCAGGCCGGTCTCGCCGCTGCTGAGCCCGAAGTACGCCGCGATGGCGACCATGCCGAGCGGCAGCGCGTAGAAGTCGTACGAATCGAGGCCGTAGCCGCCGAACGCGCCCGCGAAGGCGCGGCGGCCACGGGGGCCGAGGTCGCGGAACCAGGCGAGGGCCCCGCTGTCGTGATCGTCGTGCCGTTCGTGCCGTTCGTGCCGTTCGCGCGTGTGCTGGTTCGGCTCTTCACTCCGGTTCCGAGCCTGGTTGCGAGCCTCTGGTGTCGTGCTCATGGGCACCTCGCAGGAGACGGGCGGGCCATCTTCGCGATTCAACGTAGGGATTGTTCAACGATTCGGCAATCCTCACGTTGTCATGTTCTTCAGGCTGCGGTTCACTTCAGCCATGAGCGACGACGTGCTGGACGAACTCACCGGGGACCGCGTGCTGTTGGGGAGGACCAGTACGGCGGAACGGGTCGCGGACATCCTCCGGTCCCGGATCATCGAGGGCGCCTTCCGCCCCGGAGCGCGGCTGGTGGAGGAGGAGATAGGCGGCGCCCTGGACGTCTCGCGCAACACGCTCCGCGAGGCGTTCCGGCTCCTCACCCACGAGCGGCTGCTCGTCCACCGGCTCAACCGCGGCATGTTCGTACGGGTGCTCACCGTCGAGGACCTGGAGGACATCTACCGCGTCCGCGCCCTCGTGCAGTGCGCCGCGCTGCGGGCGCTCGGGGAGCCCCCGTACCCGCTGGAGCGGCTCGAATCGGCCATCGGGGCAGGCCGGGACGCCGAGCGCGAGGGGCGCTGGCGCGACCTGGGCACCGCCAATATGCGCTTCCACCAGTCGATGGTGGAGCTGGCCGGAAGTCCCCGCACCGACGCCATGATGCGTGCCGTCCTGGCCGAACTGCGGCTGGTCTTCCACGTGATGGACGATCCCCGCCGCTTCCACGGCCCCTACCTCGCGCGCAACCAGGAGATCCTCGCCGCGCTGCGCGAGGGCGAAGCGCACGCGGCCGAACTGCTCCTGGCCGCCTACCTCGACGACTCCCGCCGCCAGCTCGCCGGGGCGTACGCGGCGACGGGCGCCGCGCGCGGCACCTCGCGCGGTACTCCGCGCGGCGCCCCGCGTGGCCGGAACGCGGCGGGCGCGACGAGGGCGGGACCTCCCCGCGAGGCGCGCGGACGCACCCGGTAGGATCGGCACCCTGCCGGACAGGATGCCCGGAACGCCACATACGTGCCGTATCCGTGCCGTTTCGGATCTTGTCAGTGGTACGGCTTAGTGTGTCCGTCGTGACTGAGCACGCCACGACGACGATCCCCCCGACGAGGGCCGCGGTGCCCCCGCCGGCACAGCCCCCGGCCGTCGGCCCCGCGGCCGACGAGGGCCTGGCCCGCCGTCTCCGCGCGCTCGCGTGCACCGCGCCGCTGCACGACCTCGACACCCGCAAGGCCAACCTCGCGGGGGAGTACTCGACGTACGAGATGGCGGAGCTGGCCCTCGCCGCCATCGATCTCGTCACGCTCCAGATGGACTTCGACACCGGCGCCGACCACGAGCAGATAGTGACCAGGCTGCTGCCCCGCGTCGCCGCGCAGGCCCCGGACCGTTCCGCGTCCGAGCACGAGCGCGTGGCCCGCTGGGTGCTGGAGAACCTGATCAACGTCGGCAGTGTCGACCGCGGATTCCGCGCGGTCTACGGCACGTTCGGCCCCGACGGCGCCTACGTCCGCAGGGATTACGACTTCAAACTCATCGAGGAGGTCCCCGGCCCCGGCGGCAGCGTCTATCTCCGCACCACCGACGAGGCGGTCAACGTCCTGGTGGGCGCCCTCGACACCGACGTCACCAGCGCCCAGATCGCCGCCGAGGTCAAGCTGGAGGTCCTCATCTCGCGCGGCCGCCTCGCCGACGCGCAGCTCGCCGCCGAGCAGGCCCGCTACCGCACGGTGCAGTACGCGGAAACGCTGCGCCGCACTCTGGAGGCCACCCGGCGCGACGTGCGCGCGGTCGACTGGCTGAGCGCGGTCCCCGAGATGATCACCGAGGCGCTCGACCACGTCGCCGACCGCTACCGCCATGAGAACGCGATCCTCACCAACATCCGCAAGGTGCGCGACGAGGCCGCCTCCGAGCGCGGCCCCGATCACAAGCGCCGCGCCGCCGAGCTGGTCGACATAGTCAAGGACTGCATCCGCCGCCACACCCAGCTCCAGTCCCGGCTGCTGGAGGCCGGGCCGCTCTTCCGTGCCGAGCAGGACCGCCAGGCGTTCGCGCCGCCCGCGGCCCGCGCGGGCACCGACCTGTACGGGCAGCTCCTGAGCCCCGTCCTCCCGCTGCCCCTGGAGCAGGCGACGCGCGTGACGGACGCGTTCTTCGCGCGCGGCGCGGGGCTGCGCACGCCCGGCGCCGTCCGCATGGGCGACCTGGTCGACCTGCTGCTCACCCCGCCCGCGCCGCGCGAGCACCTCGGCGCCGAGATGCCCGAGCCGGACCTCGTCGCGACCCCCGACGACAGCCGGTTCAGCGAGGAGCAGATGGAGACCGCGACGGAGCTGCTGGAGCTGCCCCCGGACGCGCCGCGCCGGCTGTCGGGCCTGCTCGCGGAGGCCCGCCGCCGCGATCCCGAACTGCCGTATCTGGTCGCGCTCCTGGCCGTCCACGCCGCCAGCCCGCCCGTGGGCACGGCCTACCGGCAGGGCGAGGAGCGCCTGCTGTTCGCCGTGGACGACGGCACACCGCTGGACGATCCGGAGTTCGGCGGCGCCGACCTGATCGTCGGCACGGCACTCCTGGACGCGGCGAGCATGGCGGCGGACAGAACGGAGGCGGTGTGAGCCCCCGGACGGCACCCCCGCGGCCGACCGCCCCGGTGACCCATGCGCCGACGGCCCATGCCCCAGCGGCGATCGCCCCGGTGGCCCATGCGCCGACGGCACCCGCCCCGGTGGCGCGCGGCCGTACCCCAGGTGACAGCACGGAGAGAACAGGCGATCGACGGTGACCGAGTACGTACCCGAACCCGACCCGGCGGAGCCGGAAGGGCCGAAGGCCGCGGCCCCCGTGACCCCGGCCGACGCCGCGGACGCGGCCCGGCTGGTCTCCTTCGGCCTGCACCCCAAGCTCGCCCCGGCCCGCGACGCCGAGTACGCCGAGCTGCTGCGGAGGTACCGGGACGAGCCGCCCTTCGCGCGCCTCGCCGACGCGGTGGCGACCGGCCTCGGACTCGTCGTGCTGGAGGTCTCCACCCGCGCGGGCATGGCGCTCGCCGCCGACGAGGACTCGGTGTTCGCCGTCCGCATGGGCGACTACGCCCGCCGGGCCACCGCCGACTCCGCCGACCGCTTCCTGCACGGCCTCGCGCACCTCGCCGTCGCCGCCATGGCGTTCCCCCGCCCCGAGGACCTCGCCGACGACGGCTACATCGGCCGTATCACCGTCAACGGCGTGGATTCGTTCGTCCGCCAGGCCTGCCGCAGGCTCGACGAGCGCGCCGAGGAGGAGGGGGAGAACACCGACCCGGTCAGCGACGCGCCGGGCCTGGAGGCCGCCTGGCGGGTCTACGCCCGCCGGAGCGCCACCGGCGCCACCAAGGACGCCCGCAGGCTCGCCGGTTCGACCACCGGCATCATCGCCAAGGCCGTCGCCTTCCTCGCCGACTCCGGCTTCCTCCAGAAGACGGGCGACGACGCGGGCGGGACGTACCGTACGACGGCGCGTTATCAGCTCCAGGTCCGCGACATGGCGGGCAGCGCCGCCATGGCCGAGCTGCTGGAGCTGGGCGTCGTCCCCGTCTCCGACGGCACCGCGAGCCTCCTCCCGCCGCAGGACCCGGACGACCTGGAACTGGCCCCCGACGCCGGACTGCCGTTCCACTCCTGACCCCCCCGCAGACACCAGACACGAGAGTCCGCCATGTACGAGCTGTCCCGGATCCGTCTCTACTCCATCGGTCCCGCCGGTGCGCGCTACGCCGACACCGTGCTCGACCTGCGTGGAGTCGGCGAGCCCGTCCCCAGCCCGGCGCCCGCCCAGGCGGACTTCTTCGAGGAGGAGCCGCAGGGCCCGCCGCGCCGCCCCGCGCCCGCCGGTGTCCTCTTCCTGGAGAACGGGGGCGGCAAGTCCGTCCTCCTCAAGCTGATCTTCTCCGTGATGCTCCCCGGCCACCGCAACACGCTGGGCGGCGCCAGCTCCGGCGTGCTGCGCAAGTTCCTGCTGGCCGACGACTGCGGGCACGTCGCGCTGGAGTGGCAGCACACGCTGACCGGCGAGTCCATCGTGGTCGGCAAGGTCAGCGAGTGGCGCGGGCGGCAGGTGTCGGGGGACCCGAGGAAGTTCGCCGAGGCCTGGTACTCGTTCCGGCCCGGGCCCGGCATGTCCCTGGACTCCCTGCCCGTCGCCGAGTCCTCCGCGCTGCGGCCCGCCGCCGAGGGCGCCTCGTCCGCGCGCGGCAGGCGCCGCACCATGAAGGGCTTCCGGGACGTCCTGATCGAGACGAGCAAGGCGTATCCGAACCTGGACGTGGTCTGGGAAGAGATCCACGAGCGGTGGAACGAGCACCTGACGGGCCTCGGCCTCGACCCCGAACTCTTCCGCTACCAGCGCGAGATGAACGCCGACGAGGGCGAGGCCGCCGGACTCTTCGCCGTCAAGAACGACTCGGACTTCACCGACCTCCTCCTCCGCGCGGTCACCGACACCCGCGACACCGACGGCCTCGCCGACCTCGTGCACGGCTTCGCGCACAAGCTCGGCCGCCGCGCCGAGCTGACCGCCGAGCGCGACTTCACCGCGGGCTCCCTCGACCTGCTCCAGCGCATCGACGAGGCCGCGGGGACCCGCGCCCAGGCCCGCGAGATCCACACCGGTGCCGAGCGCCGCACCCGTACGCTGGCCCGCCGTCTCAGCGCCCGCGGCACCCAGGAGCGCGGCCGCGCCGCCGAGCTGGCCGAACAGGTCGCGGGCGCCGAGGAGTCCGTGACCGCCGCCGAGGAGGCCCGCTCCCGCGCGTCCCTCGTCGCCGCCGAACTCGCCTACCGGCACGCCTCCCTGGCCCTCGCCGCCGCCGAGAAGTCCGCCGCCGCGCAGAAGCGCGAGCTGAGCGACGCGCGCACGTTGCACGCGGCCTGGCAGGCCGCCGAGACCGTGCTCGCGCACCGCGCCGCCGCCGACCGCTCGGCGCGCGTCGCCGCCGCCATCCAGGAGGCCGAGCGCGACGCCGCGCCCGCGCTCGCCGCCCGCGCCCGCGCCGCGGCGGCGCTCGTACGGGCGCTGAACGGGGCGGCGGAGGACGGCGAGCGGATCGCCACCGAGCAGGAGGAGCGCTCCGCCGCCCTCCAGACCGAGAGCGAGAGCGCCCACCGCGACGCGACCGCCGCCGCCACCGAGGCCCAGCGCGCCCGCAGCGAGACCGAGCACCTGCGCCAGCGCCTCGCCGAGGTCGAGCAGGAGACCGCCGAGGCCGTCCGCGCGGGCTGGCTCGACGACGCGGCACCCGACGCCGACCCGGCGCGCGCCGCGCTCGCCGCGTCGGACGCCGAGAAGACCACCGTCGCCGCCTTCGACACCGCCCGCGAGACCGCGGCCCGCAGCGCCGAGCGCGCCCAGGAGGCCGCCGCCGAGCGCTCCCGCGCCGAACTCGCCGCGGCCCGCGCCGCGGACGCGGCGGAAGCGGCCGAGTCGGCGTACGCGGCGGAGCGTTCGGCCGCCGAGGCCCTCGGCGCCGAAGAGCGCCTCGCCGAGCTGCTGGGCCTCCCCGGCGCCCCCCTCGCCTCCGACGGCACCGGACGCGCCGTTCCCGGACCCCGCGCGGGCGACGGGCCCGAGGGAGCGGAGAGCGCCCGCGAGACCACGGAGGGCGCGGCCCGGGACGGTTCGGCCCGGGACGGTTCGGCCCGGGACGGTTCGGGCCCGCTCACCGCCGAGGAGCTGGACCGGAACGCGGACGCGCTGCGCGAGCTGCTCGACGACGGCGTCGGCGCCGCCGAGCGCCAGCTCTTCGACCTGCGTACGGCGGCGGCCGACGACTCCCGGATGCTCGGCGCGCTCGGCGACGGCGGCCTCCTGCCGCCCGGGCCCGACGTCACCGCCACCGTCGAGTTCCTCGGCGAGCACGGCATCCCCGCCCTCCCCGGCTGGCGCTATCTCGCGCAGGCCGTCGACCCCGCCGACCACGCGTCCGTGCTGGCCGCGCGCCCCGAGCTGGTCGACGGCGTCGTCATCACCGACCCCGACAGCCACGCCCGCGCCCGCGAGGTGCTCGCCGGTGCCGCGCTGCTGCCCCGCTCGGCCGTCGCGGTCGGTACGGCCGCGGCGCTGCTGGCCCCGACCCCGCCGCCGGGCGCCGACGAGGGGGGCGCGGTCTTCCTCGTACCGCCGAACCCGGCGATGCACGACGAGCGGGCCGCCGACGACGAGCGGCGCCAGCTCCGCGAGCGTGCCGCGGGGCGCGACGGCGAGATCCGAGCCCTCGCCGCGCGCCTGAGCGCCGACCGCGCGCTGGCCGCGCGGCTCGCCTCCTGGCGCACCGGCTGCCCCGAGGGGCGCCTCGCGGAGCTGGCGGCGGCGGCCGGGGAGTCCAGGGCCGCCGCCGAGGCCGCGCAGCAGCGCCTCACCCAGGCCGTGACCTCCCACGAGGAGGCGGCCGAGCAGGCCGCCGAGACCGCCCGGGTCCGCGACGAGCGGCAGGAGCAGGCCCAGCGCGCCCGGCGCAGCGCCGACGCCCTCGCCGGGCTCGCCTTCCGGCTCCGCGAGCGCGGCAAGTGGCAGACGCGGCTGCGCGAGCTGGCCGACGAGTCGGCGGCGGCCGAGGAGCGCGCGGACATCTGCGTGGAGCGCGCGCGTTCGGCCGACGAGGACCGGCGTGCCGCGCAGCGCGCCGCCGACGACGCGCGCCGTACGGCCCGTGCGCTGCGCGCCGAGCGCGCCGAGATCGCGGGCGTCCCCGACGACATGGACGAGACGGACTCCGGCGACCGGGCCGGTTCCGCCTCCTCCCTCCCCGACCTGCGCGAGGCCTACCGCTCGGCCTCGCAGCTCTACGAGAAGGTCGGCGTCGGCGCCGACCTGCGCGCCGAGCAGGCGCGCGCGGAGGGCGACGAGTCGGCGGCGCTCGCCACCCTCGACCGGCTCACCAACAAGGTCCGCACCCGCGCCGCCCAGCTCCTCGAAGGCGCCGACGGCGCCGACGGCCCCTCCCGCCAGGCCGCCGCCGCGCGGGCCGAGGCCCTGGTGCAGAAGCTGGAGTCACGCGGCTCGGCCGCCAGCGAGCAGCTCGGGCGGCTGCGCGGCGAGGCCGAGCGCCTCGCCCCGGCGGACGGCGAGGCGCACACAAACCTCCCCGAGGAGCTGGTCCCGGCCGACGCGGGCCAGGCCCAGACCCTGCTGCGCACGGCCAACGCCGAACTCGCGGCCCGTACCGACGAGCTGGAGTCGGCCCGCGCCGCGCACCAGACGCTCGTCCGGTCCCACACCGCGGCCGAGGACGCGGCGGGCGCCTTCGACGAGACGGCCGCCACGCTCCGCGACCTGCTCCGCGATCCCCACGCGGGCGGCGCCGAGGGCGAACAGGAGGAGCAGCCCGAGCCGTTCGCCGGTGCCCCCGCCGACGCGCGGCAGGCCGCCGCCGAGGCCCGCCGCTCGCTGCGCGGCTGCGCCGCCGACCTCACCGCCGCCGAGCAGGCCGTCCGCGAGGCGAGCGACGTCCTCGTCCGGCACGCCAACTCCAGCCGCTACGAGCAGGTGCGTACGCCCGCGCGGCAGCAGATCCGCGAGCTGCCCGCGGCCGCGCTGCCCGAGCACGCCGCCGCGTGGGCGACCGCGTTCGCGCCCCGGCTGCGCGTGCTGAGCGACGAGCTGGAGCAGTTGGAGCGCAACCGGGACAGCATCGTCGACCGGCTGCGCGGCCTGGTCGAGTCCTCGCTCGCCACGCTCCGCTCGGCCCAGCGGCTCTCGCGGCTGCCGGAGGGGCTGGGGGAGTGGTCGGGGCAGGAGTTCCTGCGCATCCGCTTCGAGGACCCCGACCAGGCGACGCTCACCGAGCGGCTGGGCGAGGTCATCGACGAGGCGACGCGCTCGGCCGTCAAGAAGAACTCCGACCTGCGGCGCGACGGCATGTCCCTGCTGCTGCGCGGCGTCTCGGCGGCGCTCCAGCCGCGCGGCGTGGCCGTCGAGATCCTCAAGCCCGACGCCGTGCTGCGCGCCGAGCGCGTGCCCGTGGGGCAGATGGGCGACGTCTTCTCCGGCGGCCAGCTCCTCACCGCCGCCATCGCGCTCTACTGCACGATGGCCGCCCTGCGCAGCAACGACAGGGGGCACGACAAGCACCGCCACGCGGGCACGCTCTTCCTGGACAACCCCATCGGCCGCGCCAACGCGACGTATCTGCTGGAGCTCCAGCGCGCCGTCGCCGACGCGCTCGGCGTCCAGCTCCTCTACACGACGGGCCTGTTCGACACCACGGCCCTCGCCGAGTTCCCCCTCGTCATCCGCCTGCGGAACGACGCGGATCTGCGGGCCGGCCTGAAGTACATCAGCGTCGAGGAGCACCTGCGCCCCGGCCTCCCGCAGCAGGAGGCCGAGGGCGACGGGCCGGTGGTGCACGGGGAGATCACCGCGACACGGATGTTCCGCCGCCCCGAGGAGGAGCAGCCGGACGGGGCGCGCCCTGACGGGCAGCCGTCGGCTGGGCAGCCGGGGGACGGGGAGCGGCCGGACGGGGAGCCGTCGCCGTCCCGCCCTGACGTCCCGCCTCAGCAGGGCGGCGCGGGCGCGGAGCCCCTCTCCCGGTAGCGGCGGTTCCGCTCCCGGTTGCGGAGGCTCCCGACCCGGAGGCTCCCGGCCCGGAGGCCCGCGCTCCGGCGGGCTCAGGGCGGCGGTGCGGCACGCGTGGGCGCTGCCGTGCCGCGCTGCTCGGCTCCGAGACGACTCCGTTCCGCTGCACCCACACCTGTCGGGTGATCCAGACGTCCAGGACTCCCCAGGTGGCGACCACCGTGCTGGCCACCGTCGCCAGCACCATCGGGAAGGCCAGCCAGACCTGCGCGAGCGAGCAGAACACGGCGACCATGAGCTGAACCAGGGTCAGTGCGACGATGATCACCGCACGCACAGCGGCCGCCCTCACCGGGTCCGGGAGCCGGGTCTTCGCGTACATGTCTTTCACTCCCTCTTCACGACCCTCTGCACGGACACGTTTCCATAAACGTGTCCTGTGCCACAATCGCCGAACATCTGTCGGGGCATCGACGGACAACCCAGGATGAGGCACCCTGGGCGCCCTGTTCCAACGCCCATACATATCTTCGAGTTGGGTGCGCGGCAGTAGTAAGCTCGCGCCGTTTGCTGACGGAACACGCCCCCGCGCACCGGGGCCGACGTAGGGGAGGCCATGCGCTTTCGCGGGAAGTCCATCCGCCGGAAGATCGTGGTGCTGCTGCTGGTGCCGCTGGTGTCCCTCGTGTCCATCTGGGGCTTCGCGACCTACATCACGGGGAGCGAGGCCCAGCGCCTCGCCAACGTGGACGAGATCACCAACCGGATCGGCGACCCCTCGGACGAGACCGTCCAGGCCCTCCAGCGCGAGCGGCGGCAGATCCTCATCCACCTCGCGGACCCGCGCGGTTCCGCGTCCCGCGAGAAGCTCCGGCGGGCCCAGCGCGCCACCGACACCACTGTCGCGCGGCTCCGCGACCGCGCCGAGGACGGCGGGCTGCGCTCGATGCTGAGCGGCGACGGCCGCGCACGCCTCGACGAGCTGCTCGACGGCCTCAGCGGCCTGGACCAGCTCCGCTCCAAGGTCGCCGACAACACCATCACGCGGGGCGGCGCCTTCCAGGCGTACAACGAACTCATCGACCCCGCCTTCACGTTCTTCAGCTCGCAGGGCGGCCTCGACGACGTCGGGCTGGAGCGGCAGGCGCGGGCGCTCGTCGGCGTCGCGCGCGCCCGCGAGTACCTCTCGCGTGAGGACGCCCTGACGGCCGCCGCGTTCGTCGCCGGGCGCATCACCAAGGGGGACCAGCGCGCCCTCTCGGACCGGGTGGCCGAGCGCAGCATGTCGTACCAGAACAACCTGCCCTTCCTGCCCGCCGAGGACCGGCAGATCTTCGACAACTACTGGAACGGCACCGAGGGCCGCACCCTCCGCAGCTACGAGGACACGCTGATCGCCAGCGGCACGCGCGGCCTCGGCACGGCCGTCACCGTCAAGCGCTGGCACTCCGCCACCTCCACCGTCCTCACCGACCTCGACGACCTCGCCGCCGAGGCCGAAAAGCGCTACGAGGACCGGGTCGAGCCCGTCGCCGACAGGGTGCTGCTCCAGGCCGCCGCCGCTGGCTTCCTCGGGTTCCTCGCCGTCCTCGCCTCACTCATCATCTCCTTCCGCGTCGGACGCGGACTCGTCAGGGACCTCAACACCCTCCGCAAGGAGGCCAACGAGTCCGCCGGAGTGCGGCTGCCGAGCATGATGCGGCGCCTCGCCTCCGGCGAGCAGGTCGACGTCGAGACCGAGTCGCCGCGGCTCGACTACCCGCCGGACGAGATGGGCCAGGTCGGCCAGGCGCTCAACACCCTGCAGCGCGCCGCCGTCGAGGCGGCCGTCAAACAGGCCGACATGCGGCGCGGCGTCTCCGAGGTCTTCGTCAACCTCGCCCGCCGCAACCAGGTGCTGCTCCACCGCCAGCTCACGCTCCTCGACGCGATGGAGCGCCGCACCGAGGACGCCGACGAACTCGCCGACCTCTTCCGCCTCGACCACCTCACCACCCGCATGCGCCGCCACGCCGAGGGCCTGGTGATCCTCTCCGGCGCCGCGCCGTCCCGGCAGTGGCGCAAGCCCGTCCAGCTCATGGACGTCGTACGCGCCGCCGTCGCCGAGGTCGAGGACTACGAGCGGATCGAGGTGCGGCGCCTGCCGCGGCTCGCCGTGGACGGCAGCGCCGTCGCCGACCTCACCCATCTCGTCGCGGAACTGCTGGAGAACGCCACGGTCTTCTCCCCGCCGCACACCGCCGTGCAGGTGCTGGGCGAGCGCGTCGCGAACGGCTTCACGCTGGAGATCCACGACAGAGGGCTCGGCATGGCCGCCGACGCGCTGCTCGACGCCAACCTGCGGCTCGCCGAGACGCCCGAGTTCGAGCTGTCGGACACCGACCGGCTCGGCCTGTTCGTGGTCTCCCGGCTCGCGCAGCGCCAGGGCGTCCGCGTCTCCCTCCAGCCCTCCCCGTACGGCGGCACCACGGCCGTCGTCCTCATCCCCGGCGCCGTCCTCACCGAGACGCCCGGCGGCGGACGCGAGGACGAGGAGCGCCCCGGCCGCCGTACGGCGCTGGAGAACGGCACGAAGGGCGACGCGCTGCCGCAGCGGTCCGCGCCCCGGCTGGAGAAGCACCGCGAGAACGGCGTCGGCGAGCGCGCCCTGGGCGGGCCGGTCGACGGCCCCGTCGAACTGGAGCCGCCGCTCGGCGAGCTGGACGCGTCACTGGACACCTCGCTGGACACGTCGCTCGACGCGCCGGACAGCGGCGGACGGCTCTTCCGCAAGTCCCCGCCCGCGCCCGACGCCCCCGCCGAGCGCCCGCCCCGTACGGGCGGTCCCGGGCCGCGTGTGCCGCAGGCGGTGCCGCGTACGCCCTTCTCACGGGCACCGGCGGGCGAGCAGCACCAGCAGGCCGACGACGAGCAGGGTCCCGGCACGCGGGGCGCCGAGGACGAGGAGCAGACCGGCGGTCGTACGACACCGCTGCCGCGCCGCCGCCGCAACACCCCGGTCCTGGTCTCCGACCACGGACGCCCCGTGGGCGCGGCCCAGCGGGACCGGGACCGGGACGGGTCCGGCGACGAGGACAAGGACAAGGAGTCCCGCCGGGAACTGCCCCGCCGCAAGCCGAAGCAGCCGTCCAAGGCGCCCGGCTCCGACGGGACACGTGACGGGACACACGACGGAACACGCGACGAGGCGCCCGGCGAGGGCGCCGGGGACGCGCCCGCGCGGCCCGCCACCGTCGGCGGACTGCCGCGCCGGGTGCGCCAGGCGAGCCTCGCGCCGCAGCTCAAGTCCGACAGGCCCGCGCCGGACACGGCGTCCGGGCCGCCGCGGAGCGAGGCAGGCGCGGGCGGTACCGTCCTGGATGCCGAGGAAGCCGAACGCGAGGCCGAGGCCGTACGCAGCCGGATGTCCTCGCTCCAGCGCGGATGGGAACGGGGCAGGCGGCACAACGACGCCGGCCCGTCGGGGGACGAAGCGGGGGAGCCAGCACAAGGAACGACACCGGAGGGGGACGGTCGATGACCGCACCGAAAGCCGCATCGCACGCCACGTCAGGGAGTGGCGAGCTCAACTGGCTCCTCGACGAGCTGGTCGAGCGCGTCGGCAGCATCCGCAAGGCGCTCGTGCTCTCCGGGGACGGCCTCGCCAGAGGCGCGTCCCAGGACCTCAGCAGAGAGGACGGGGAGCATCTGGCCGCCGTCGCCTCCGGTTTCCACAGCCTCGCCAAGGGCGTGGGCCGCCACTTCGAGGCGGGTGACGTCCGGCAGACGGTCGTCGAACTGGACGACGCGTTCCTGTTCGTCACGGCCGCGGGCGACGGGAGCTGCCTGGCCGTGCTCTCCGACGCCGACTCCGACGTCGGCCAGGTGGCGTACGAGATGACGCTGCTGGTCAAGCGCGTCGGCGTGCACCTGGGCACGGCCCCCCGTTCCGGCCCGGCGGGCGGTACGGCGAGCTGAGACGGCGGAGGACGGGACGAGGGACTGACGGGACGCGCTGGCCATGACAGAGCGCTGGTTCGACGACGCGGCGGGGCCCGTGGTGCGGCCGTACGCCAAGACGCGCGGCCGCACCCGCAGCGGTCCCGGCGAGACGCGGATCGACCTCATCGCGGTGGTCACGGCCCAGGAGGCCGACGACGCGGACGGGGAGGCGGTGGAGACGCCGGAGGACGTGGAGCGGGTGATCCGCGCCGCCGAGGAGGAGTCCCTCCTGCCGCACCGCACCCTCGTCCCCGAGCACGTCGACATCGTCGAGCGGTGCCGCCGCTCGCCCCTCTCGGTCGCCGAGCTGGCCTCCGAGCTGGACGTGCCCGTCGGCGTCGTACGGGTGCTCCTCGGCGACCTCCTGGAGGCCGAACTCGTGCGCGTCACCCGTCCCGTCCCTCCGGCCGAACTACCGGACGAGAGCATCCTCAGAGAGGTGATCAATGGTCTTCGGGCGCTCTAAGCGCGGTGGACACAAGCCCGCGCCCGAGCCCGTCACGCTGAAGATCCTGGTGGCGGGCGGATTCGGGGTGGGCAAGACGACGCTGGTCGGCGCCGTCAGCGAGATCCGCCCCCTGCGCACGGAGGAGACGCTCAGCGAGGCGGGCACCGTCGTGGACGACACGCAGGGGGTGGAGGCGAAGTCGACCACCACCGTGGCCATGGACTTCGGCCGCATCACCATCCACGACGGCCTCGTGCTCTATCTCTTCGGCACGCCGGGACAGGACCGCTTCTGGTTCCTGTGGGACGAGCTGGCGCAGGGCGCGCTGGGCGCGGTCGTGCTGGCCGACACCCGGCGCCTGGAGGACAGCTTCGCCGCGATCGACTACTTCGAGCGGCGCCGCATCCCCTTCACGGTCGCCGTCAACTGCTTCGACGGCGCCGAGCGTCACCCCGCCGAGACGGTCCGCGAGGCGCTGGACCTGGACGGCGAGGTGCCGTTGATGCTGTGCGACGCGCGCGAGCGCGAGTCCGCGCGGGACGTGCTGATCTCGGTCGTCGAGCACGCGATGCACGCGAGCGCGCAGGCGGCGGCGGAACGGGCGGGACGCGAGGCCGCATCCACCTCCGGGTCCACCTCCGCGCCCGCTTCCGCGTCAGCGCCCGGGCCCGCGCCGACGCCCGCGCCGACGAGCTGAGCGGGCACGGCCGGTACCCCGCCGTCCAGGGTGCCGACCGTGCCCGCGGCCCGGGTGCGCCCGCGGGGGCGCGGGGCTCGGGGCGGGGGAGAGATCAGCCCTCGCCGTCCTCGTGCCAGCCGAAGCTGCGCTCCACCGCCTTGCGCCAGTTGCGGTACTCGCTCTCCCGCGCGTCCGCCGTCATCCGCGGGGACCACTCGGCGTCCCGCTTCCAGTGCGACCGCAGCTCGTCGAGGTCCGACCAGACGCCGGTCGCCAGGCCCGCCGCGTACGCCGCGCCCAGACAGGTCGTCTCGGACACCACGGGCCGGATCACCGGCACGCCCAGCACGTCCGCCTGGTGCTGCATCAGCAGCCCGTTGGCCGTCATCCCGCCGTCGACCTTCAGCGTGGTGATACGGACGCCCGAGTCCTGGTACATCGCGTCCACGACCTCGCGCGTCTGCCAGCTCGTGGCCTCCAGCACGGCCCGGGCCAGGTGCGCCTTGGTGACGTAACGGGTGAGCCCGGTGACGACGCCGCGCGCGTCCGAGCGCCAGTACGGCGCGAAGAGCCCGGAGAACGCCGGGACGATGTACGCGCCGCCGTTGTCGTCCACGCTCGCGGCGAGGGTCTCGATCTCCGAGGCCTCGCTGATGATGCCGAGCTGGTCGCGGAACCACTGCACGAGCGCGCCGGTGATCGCGATCGAGCCCTCCAGGCAGTAGACGGGCGCCTCGCCGCCGAGCCGGTAGCCCATCGTCGTCAGCAGCCCGCTCTTGCTCGCCACCGGTCGGTTGCCGGTGTTGAGCAGCAGGAACGAGCCGGTGCCGTAGGTGTTCTTGGCCTCGCCCACGCCGTAGCAGGTCTGCCCGAACACGGCCGCCTGCTGGTCGCCGAGCGCCGAGGCCACCGGCACCCCGGCGAGCTGGCCCGTGGCCGTACCGTAGACCTCGGAGGACGACCTGATCTCGGGGAGCACGGCGGCCGGGACGTTCATCGCGTCCAGCACGCTCTGGTCCCACTCCAGGGACTCCAGGTTCATCAGCATCGTGCGGGAGGCGTTGGTGACGTCGGTGACGTGCCTGCCGCCCTCCGTGCCGCCGGTGAGGTTCCAGATCAGCCAGGAGTCGATGGTGCCGAACGCGATCTCGCCGTGCGTGGCGCGCTGCCGCAGCCCCGGCACGTTGTCCAGCAGCCAGGCGACCTTCGGCCCCGCGAAGTAGCTGGCCAGCGGCAGTCCCGTACGGTCGCGGAAGCGGTCCTGGCCGTCCGTGCCGCCCAGCTCCGTGCAGAGCGCGGAGGTGCGGGTGTCCTGCCAGACGATCGCGTTGTGCACGGGCTTGCCCGTCGAGCGGTCCCACAGCACCGTCGTCTCGCGCTGGTTGGTGATGCCGACCGCGCTGAGCTGTTCGGCGCGCAGTCCCGCACTGGCGAGCGCGCCCGCGACGACCGCCTGGACCTTGGACCAGATCTCGCTCGCGTCGTGCTCGACCCAGCCCGGCTTCGGGAAGATCTGGCGGTGCTCGCGCTGGTCGACGGCGACGATCGCGCCGTCCTGGTCGAAGATGATGCAGCGGCTGGACGTGGTGCCCTGGTCGATCGCTGCGACGTACTTGTCCGTCATGTGTGTGGACCCCTCGGTTGGTCGGGACTACGTCGGGACTGCCCCGGGACTGCTCCGGGACTGCCGGGGACGGTGGGCGTCAGAAGGCCAGCTCGTAGACCAGCGCGCCCAGCGCGCCGCCGATCAGCGGCCCCGCGACCGGGATCCACGCGTAACCCCAGTCGCTGGTGCCCTTGTTGGGTATGGGCAGCAGCGCGTGTGCGATGCGCGGCCCCAGGTCGCGCGCCGGGTTGATGGCGTAGCCGGTGGGCCCGCCGAGCGAGAGGCCGATGCCCACCACCAGGAACGCGACGAGCAGCGTGCCCGTTCCGGTCGCGCCCGGGCCCAGGCTCTTGGTCTCGCCGAACGAGAGCAGCGGCAGCACCAGCACGAACGTCGCGACGACCTCGGTGAGCAGGTTGTCCACCGGCTTGCGGATCTCCGGCGCCGTGGAGAAGATCCCCAGCGTCGGGGAGGCGTTGTCCTTGTCGCGGTTGGCCTCGAACTGCGCACGGTACGCCACCCAGCACAGCGTGGCGCCGATGACGGCGCCGATCATCTGGCCCGCGAGGTAGACCGGCACCTTGCCCCAGTTGTCGCCCTCGGCGATGGCGATGCCGAGGGTCACGGCCGGGTTGAGGTGCCCTCCCGAGAGGGTGCCGGCCGTGTACGCGCCCGCCATCACGCCGAAGCCCCAGCCGAAGGCGACGACGATCCAGTCGGCGTCCTTGGCCTTGGAGAAGCGGAGGTTGACGGCCGCGCAGACACCCGCTCCCAGCAGGATCAGGATGGCCGTCCCGATGATCTCACCGACGAAGATGTCCCCATTGGAAAACTGATCCATGACGGCCCCCCAGTGCCGACGTGCCCGACGTGCCCTGCGTCCGCGTCGAGCGTGACGGCAGTGTTCAACTCCGCTGAGGGGGCGTCAAGATGAGCGGCGGATACGGATCGCGCGGCTCGGCGGAGGGCGCGGACCGGCGGGCCGCCGGGGTCAGCGCACCGCGATCACCGAGGAGCCGTGCCCGAACAGCCCCTGGTTCGCGGTGATCCCGGCCCGCGCGCCCGCGATCTGCCGGTCGCCCGCCTGCCCGCGCAACTGCCATGTCAGCTCGCACACCTGGGCGATGGCCTGCGCGGGAACCGCCTCGCCGAACGAGGCCAGGCCGCCGCTCGGGTTCACCGGAATCCGCCCGTCCCGCTCGGTGGCGCCCTCCCGGAGGAGCTTCGCGCCCTCGCCGCGCGGCGCGAACCCGAGGTCTTCGTACCACTCCAGCTCCAGCGCGGTGGACAGGTCGTAGACCTCCGCCAGCGACATGTCCCCGGGCCCCAGCCCCGCCTCCTCGTACGCCGCGTGCGCGAGCGCCGCGCGGAACGGACGCGCGGGCTCCGGCACCCCGGCCGCCGAGTCCGTCGCGAGGTCCGGCAGGTCGAGGGCCGTACGCGGGTACTCGGGCGTGGCCGTCGAGACGGCCCGGATCCACACGGACGGCACCCCCGCGGGCGCGTGCCGCCGCGCGTACTCCGCACGGCACAGCACGAGCGCCGCGGCGCCGTCCGAGGTCGCGCAGATGTCCAGCAGCCGCAGCGGGTCGGCGACCACGGGGGAGGCCGCGACCTCCTCGGCGGTGACGGGCGCGCGGTAGCGGGCGTACGGGTTGAGCGCGCCGGACGCCGCGTTCTTGACCTTGACCCGGGCGAAATCCTCCGGGGTGTCCCCGTACACGGCCATGCGGCGGCGCGCGTAGAGCCCGAAGTACGCCGGGTTGGTCGCGCCCAGCAGCCGGAAGCGCTGCCAGTCGGGGTCGTCGGGGCGCTCGCCGCCCGCGGGCGCGAAGAAGCCCTTGGGCGCGGCGTCGGCGCCCACCACGAGCACCGTGTCGGTCAGCCCGGCCAGGAGCTGGGCGCGGGCCGTGGCGATGGCCTGCGCGCCCGAGGCGCACGCCGCGTACACGCTGGTGACCCGCGCGCCCTGCCAGCCCAGGGCCCGCGCGAACGTCGCCCCCGCCACGTATCCCGGATAGCCGCCGCGCACGGTGTCGGCACCGACCACCGAGCCGATGTCCGTCCACTCCAGCCCGGCGTCCGCGAGCGCCGCACGCGCCGCCTCCGTGCCGTACCGGACGAAGCCGCGGCCCCACTTGCCCCACGGGTGCATTCCGGCCCCGAGGACCACGACGTCCTCGCCCGTGCCGCTCATGCCGTCTCGCCTCCTCCGCCGACGTCGACGGGCCGCCAGTGCCAGGTCGTCCAGGTGTGCTCCTCGTCCTCGTTGAGCACTCCGGGCACCAGCTCGACCTCCATCCCCACGCGGAGCCGGTCGACGGTGACCCCGGGCGGCGCCTGCCCGAGCACCACCATCCGCTCGGCCTCCAGCTCCACCGCGAGCAGCGCGTACGGCTCCCACGTGCGCTCCGGATCCGAGACGTACGGCGCGGGCGGGCGGTAACGGCCGTCCGTGAACGACCACAGGCGTCCCCGGCGCGAGAGCGGCACCTCCTCCAGCTCCGTACCCGCGCAGCGCGGATTGCGGCAGAAGGCGTCCTCGCGCGGGAAGAAGACCGCGGCGCACTCCCGGCACCGCGTTCCGAGCAGCGCGAACTCCGCTCCCTCGCCGCCGAACCAGCCCTCCACGACGGGCCTGCGCACGCGTGCCACGGCCCCTCCCCTCCGGTTGCCCCTCCGCGTATCTGACGAACCGTCAGGAGTGTGGCACGCCGCGCGGACACTGTCACCAGGGCGTCACCAGTTCCTCACGCTCGTGTACGGCCCGCCGATCTTCCGAACCGAGCCGGGGACACGCGCGTCCACTTGGACATGAACGGCGGCAGGGGGCTCACGGGGGTGGTTCCGTGCCGCCGTTCTCCTTTGATAGAGGAATGGGCATGACACGACGTGCAGCGCTCGCCGCCTCCTCCGTCCTCGCCGGGCTCCTGGTCACCACCGCGCTCACCGGCGCCCCCGCGGCCCACGCCGCGAAGGGCATGGAACCCAAGGCCCCCAAGGAGTTCGTCGCCCTCAGCGACGCTGACCCGACGATCCTCCAGGAGATCCGCTACTTCACCCCGCACAACTTCGTCGGCGAGCCCGTGGACGGCTACCGGCAGCCGATGTGCCTCGTCACCAAGGACACCGCGAAGGCCCTCCACCGCGCCCAGAAGTCCTTCCTCAAGCGCGGCTACACCCTCAAGGTCTACGACTGCTACCGCCCCCAGCGCGCCGTGGACCACTTCGTCCGCTGGGCCAAGGACCTGCAGGACGAGCGGATGAAGGCCGAGTTCTACCCGAGAGTGGAGAAGAACCGCCTCTTCGAGGACGGCTACATCGCCGAGAAGTCCGGTCACAGCCGCGGCAGCACCGTCGACCTGACCATCGTGAAGCTCCCCGCGCAGCCCACCCGCCCCTACGTCCCGGGCGAGCCCCTCACCGACTGCGCGGCGCCCAAGTCCGAACGCTTCCCCGACAACTCCGTCGACACGGGCACCGGCTTCGACTGCTTCGACACCCTCTCCCACACCGAGGACCCCCGCATCCAGGGCGAACAGCGCGCCAACCGCCACCTCCTCAAGACCACCCTGGACAAGGCCGGCTTCAAGAACCTCCCGGAGGAGTGGTGGCACTACACCCTGAAGAAGGAGACGTTCCCCGACACGTACTTCGACTTCCCGGTCTCCCGCCGCTCGCTGCCCAGGTGACCCCGGCCCGGGGGACGGCTCCTCAGCCGTTCCCCGGCCCCGTGGCCAGCAGAACCTTCTCGACGCGGGGCCCCGTGCCGTCGCGCCACTCCAGCCGGACCTCCATGGCGGCGCTCATCCCGTAGGGAGACGTCAGCTCGCAGCGGAGGTCGTGGCCGGGCGACAGCCGGTCCACCGTGCGCGATCCGCCGCCCGGTTTCATACGGGGAGGCGACTTGCCCGGCTCGGTCGCGGCGAGTGTGACGGAGACGTCGGAGGCCTCGGCCGGACCGTTGTTGACGACGCGCAGGACGCGGCCGTCACCGAGGACCTCGGCGGTGACGGCCGCGGTGTTCCGCTCCCGCCGCTCCCGGTCCCGCTGCGCGATCTCCTCGGCGCGCCGTGCCTCCTCGATCGCCGCGAGCCGTGTCTGCAACCGGAGTTGACGGTACGCCAGGAACGCGGTCGACAGCAGACTCAGCGCGGCGACGATCAACGCCAGCACATCCACCATGCCGAATCCGCCTCCGATCTTGTCGTCGCTCTCGACTAACCTATGCGCACTGAGCCGTTGGAGTGAGGACGGGGCCCCTTGGACTGGATGACGATCGACGACGGCTTCCTGGCGAACTACCGGGAAGCGACGGACCAGGAGATGGTCCGCTACTTCGACGGTGCCGTACCCACCTGGGGGACGGTCGTCGCCGGGGCGCCCCGCCGCGAAGCCGCTTCGCGCATCACGGGACGGCTGCTCTACGAGCCGCTTCCGGCGAGCACACTGCACCTGGTCATCGGACCCAGCGGCGAGGGCAAGTCGACTCTCATCCGGCAGGTCGCCGCGGACATCGGCGGCGGATCGCCCGAGTGGCGGGTGTTCTGGCGGCCCCCGGGCAGCGACCTGATGCCCGAGCGCGTCGCGGACCTGGACACGGACCGCAAGACCCTCTTCGTGTCCGACGACGCGGAGGAGATCGCCGCGGACTGTTTCGAGATCATCCGGCGCCTGGAGCACCGCCCCGACATCCACTTCCTGCTCGCGGCGCGGGACACCGACTGGCTGGCCGCCCGCGCCGATTCGCTGCCCTGGCGGACGCTGCACCTCTCGGTCCACCGCGTCCCGCTGCGCGGGCTCAGCGAGGAGAGCGGCGACGCGCAGCAGATCGTCGAGGCCTGGGCGGAGTACGAGGCCCTCGGCCAACTCGCCTCGTACAACCGGGTCGAGGACCGCGCCCGCGCGCTCCTGGAGGCGACCCGCGGCCAAGAGGCCAGCAGGAACGACGGCGCCCTGCTCGGTGGCATGCTCCGGGTGCGCGTCGGCGACCGGCTGGACGAGCACGTGATGGACATGCTGCGGCGGCTGGTGCGCTATCGCCTGCAGAACGGCACCACCCTCGCGAACGCGTTCGTGCATATCGCCGCGCTGCACGCGATCGATGTCCGGGAGATGTCACCGCTCATCCTCGCCGAGACACTGGGGATCGACCCCGCGTTGGTCGAGCAGGACGTCGTGAGACCGCTCGGCGAAGAGGCCGCGGCCACCCGCGCCGGCGACCGGCTGCTGGTGCGCCACCGGGCCATCGCCGAGTCCGCGATGCGCGTCGCCCGCAACCTCGACGGGATGGACCTGAAGGCGATGTACGGAAACCTGACCCGTGCCGGGATCCGGGTCGCCAAGCGGCCCCGCACCGGGGTGCAGGCGAAGGCGTTCCGCTATCTGTCGCAGTCCCTCCAGAGCGACCCCCAGCTCGCCCTCGCCTCCGCCCGTGCCGCGGTCGACGAGGAACCGGACGATCTTCGCCGCGTGGTGAACCTGTTCGTGGTGCTGCGCAACAACGACCTGCACGACGAGCTGAGCGGGGTGGCGGAGGACTGCCTCGACGGCCTGCGCTCGATGGTCAACTACGCGGAGGCGGCTCGCCGGTTCTTCTACGAGTGGTCCATCGCCGAGGGACAGTCCGGCAACCACTCCATCGCCTGCTGGCTGACCGCGGTGGCGCTGGCCGACCTGCCGGGCGTCGAACCGCTGCAGAACCAGCGCGATGTGGAGCTGCGTACGGCCGGATTCGCGCCAGGCTTCAAGGCGATGGCCGACCGGGCGGCCGGCGGACCGTTCGGGCGCGGGCTCCGTGCGGTCGAGACGCTGCTGCGGGAGTGGGAGGTCTCCGCCCGCACCCGGCGGGACCTGAGCAGGTACAGATCGGTCGCCGACGGTCTCGGGGTGCCGGAGCTGGATCCGGCGACCTGCCGCACGGATCTGGAGGCCGCGATCGTCGGAGCCTGGCGCAACCGCTCCCGTAACCTGCACGCGACCGTGCCCCGCGCGCCCGACCTGCGCTTCGACACTCTCTTCCGCATGCTCTCCGAGGCAGCGCGCTGAGACAGCGGGGGGGGAGAGGCCGCCGCGCTGCGCGGCGTCGGGCCCCGGCCCCTGACCCGGCCTCACCCCCTGCGCACCCGCACCCGGTACGGCACCGGTTCCCCGTCCTCGCGTTCGACGACCACGCGCGGTCCGCGCTCGCCGCCGCCGTACGCCCGCACGGTGAACCGTTCCGGAGGCGGCCGGTCCCAGCCCTCGCCCGGATCCGGGATCACGAGGCCGCTGCCCGTGCGGCCCGAGGCCGGGGGCCAGACCTCCAGTTCCGTGGACCCGTCCCGTCCCGTCACCGGAACCGCCGCGCCCGCGCGCGCCAGGACGGGCACCCGGGAGAGCGGAGCCTCGACCCGGACCGTGCCGGGGCCCTCGTACGCGGTGCCGGTGGCCGTGTCGTACCAGCGCCCCGCGGGGAGGCGCACCGTACGGGCGCGCACGCCCGGCGCCAGCACCGGCGCCACCAGCAGCGCGTCGCCCAGCAGGAACGCGTCCTCGCACTCGCGCAGCTCCCGGTCGCGTGGATGCTGCCACCACAGCGGACGCACGTACGGCGCGCCCGTACGGTGCGCGAGCTGAGCCAGCGTCATCAGATACGGCATCAGCCGTTCCCGCTCCGCGAGCGCCGTCCGCGCGTGGTCCAGGACCTCGTCCCCGAACTCCCACGGCTCGCGCCGCCCCGCCCACTTCGCGGCGTGCGTACGGAACAGCGGCAGATAGGCCCCGAGCTGGAACCAGCGCAGATACAGCTCGGGGGAGGGGTGCCCCGTGAAGCCGCCCACGTCCGGGCCCGAGTACGGCACCCCGCACAGCCCCAGGCCCAGCACCAGCGAGAGCGAGGCCCGCAGCCCCTCCCACCCGGTCTCCACATCGCCGGACCAGGTGCCGCCGTAGCGCTGCATCCCCGCCCACCCGGAGCGCGAGAAGAGGAACGGCCGCTGCTCCGGCACCAGCCCGCGCAGTCCCTCGTACCCGGCCCTGGCCATGGTCAGCGCGTACACGTTGTGCGCCTCGCGGTGGTCGCCGCCGCGGCCCTCCAGCGCGTGCCGCGCGGACAGCGGCAGCGTCGGATCGCCGAACGCCGCGAACGACGTCGGCTCGTTCATGTCGTGCCACACCCCGGCGAACCCCTGCGCCAGCCGCTCCGCGTACAGCTCGCCCCACCACTTGCGGGCCCGCGGATCCGTGAAGTCCGGGAAGACCGACACGCCCGGCCACACCACGCCCCGCACCTCGCGCCCGCGCCCGTCCCGCACGAAGACGTCCGCCGACGCGCCGTCGTCGTACACCGTCCAGCCCGGCTCCGCCTTCACCGCCGGGTCCACGATCGACACCAGCCGGACGCCCCGCCCGCGCAGCTCGGCAGCGAGCCCCGGCAGATCGGGAAAGTGCCCCTCGTCCACGGTGAAGACCCGGTGGCCCCGGTAGTGGTCGATGTCCAGATGCAGCGCCCGCAGCGGCAGCCCGCGCGCCCGGTACCCCTCCGCGACCCGCCGCACCTCGCGCGCGCTGCCGAAGCCCCACCGCGCGTGCTGATGCCCGAGCGCCCAGCGCGGCGGCAGCGCGGGCGAGCCCGTCAGCGCCGCCCAGCCGTGCAGCACCCGCGCGGGCGGACCGGCCAGCACCCAGTACCGCAGCGGCCCGCCGGACATCCGCACCTCGCAGCGGCCCGGTCTGTCGTGCCCCGAGCCCAGCCCTTCCTCGCCCTCGCGGAGCGAGACGTGCCCGTCCCAGGTGTTGTCGTGGAAGACCAGGTGCGTGCCCACGTCCGCGACGCCCATGAGCACCGGCATCGTGATGTAGAGCGGATCCTGGCCGGGGGAGAACGGGCCGGGGTCGGTGTTCCACAGCCGGTACGTGCCCTCGCGCAGCCGCAGGCCCGAGGCCCGGCCGCCGAGCCCGAAGAAGTGCGCGTCGGGCGGCAGTTCGGTCCGCTGCAGCCACCGCGCGTACGCCGAACGCGCGCCCTCCTCGCGCGCCTCCGGCCCCGTCCCCGCATCCGTCCCCGCCTGCCCGCCGTCCCCCTCTTGCGTGCCCTCGCCCTCCCACCAGCGCGGCGGCAGATCGCGCCGGAGCAGGACGCCGCCCGGCGTCCGTATCTCCACCGCGCCGTACCGCGAGACGATGACGAGCATCCGCTCCGAGACGACCCGCCACCCGCCGTCCTTGTCCGGCTCCAGGTCCACGCGCGGGTCCGGCTCGGGGCACGCGCCCGCCAGCGCGTACGACGGCTCGGGCCCTGCGCCGTCCCAGCCGAAGAACACCGCGCCCCCGACCGCCACCCGCACCCACAGCGACGACCGCTCGAAACGGATCACCCCGCCGCCGGGCCGGGGCTCGGCGCCCGTCGCCCCACCCGGCGTACGCGCCCGTTCGGCCCCCACCCGGGGCAGCGCCCGCGCGTCCGTACGGCGCCGACGCCAGGCCGACCGGAGGGCGCGCGCGCCCTGCGCCGTCCCGACCACTTTCACCGACCGCACCAGGTCACGCGCGTCCATGCTGCTCAGCCTGCCATCGTCGCGAGGCCGCGTCAGTGCCGTTCAGCCGCCGTTCACCTGCGCGCCACCGTGCGCCCACCACACACCCCCTGCCCGGGGTGTGTGACGCCGACCCTGGCGCGGAAGTTGATCACATGGCATCGTCCTGCACAGCCACCGGACGCGCACAGGAATCCGGCGAACGCGACGCCGGGCCGGAGCCAGGGAAGCCAGGGAGCCCTTCATGACCGCAGCGCACAGCACTCCAGCGCACAGCAGCACCCCGCAGTCCCCGGAGCCCGCCGCGCCGGAGCCCCTCTGGCGGCCGGACGCGGAGCGGGTGGAGACGGCACAGATCACCCGCTTCCAGACCTGGGCGCACGAGCACCACGGCGCGCCCCCCGTCACGCCCGGCGACCCCCAGACGAGCTACGACGCGCTGCACCGCTGGTCCACCGAGGAACTCGCCACCTTCTGGGCCGCCTTCGCCGAGTGGAGCGGCATCCGCTTCACCACCCCGTACGACACCGTACTGGCCGACTCCGCGATGCCCGGCGCGACCTGGTTCCCCGGCGCGACACTCAACTACGCCGAGCACGCCCTGCGCGCCGCGGAGGACCCCGACCGCGCCGGCGACCCGGCCCTGCTCCACGTCGACGAGCGCCACGAGCCGACGCCCGTGACCTGGGCGGAGCTGCGCCGCCAGGTCGGCTCCCTCGCCGCCGAGCTGCGCCGCCTCGGCGTCCGCCCCGGCGACCGCGTCAGCGGCTATCTGCCCAACATCCCCGAGGCCGCCGTCGCCCTCCTCGCCACCGCAGCCGTCGGCGGCGTCTGGACCTCCTGCGCCCCCGACTTCGGCGCCCGCAGCGTCCTCGACCGCTTCCAGCAGGTCGAGCCCGTCGTCCTGTTCACCGTCGACGGCTACCGCTACGGCGGCAAGGAGCACGACCGCGCCGACGTCGTCGCCGAGCTGCGCCGCGAACTGCCCACCGTCCGCGCCGTCGTCCACGTCCCGCTGCTCGGCACCGAGGCCCCCGAGGGCGCCCTGGACTGGGCCTCCCTCACCTCCGCCGACACCGAACCCGTCTTCGAGCAGGTCCCCTTCGACCACCCCCTGTGGGTGCTCTACTCCTCGGGTACGACGGGCCTGCCCAAGGCCATCGTCCAGTCCCAGGGAGGCATCCTCCTCGAACACCTCAAGCAGCTCACGCTCCACAACGACATCGGCCCCGGCGACCGCTTCTTCTGGTTCACCTCCACCGGCTGGATGATGTGGAACCTGCTGGTCTCCGGCCTCCTCACCGGCTGCACCGTCGTCACGTACGACGGCAGCCCCGGCTACCCCGACACGGGCGCCCAGTGGCGCGTGGCCGAGCGCACGGGCACCACGGTCTACGGCACCTCCGCCGCGTACGTCATGGCCTGCCGCAAGGCCGACGTCCACCCCGGCCGCGACTACGACCTGTCGCGCGTCAAGTGCGTCGCCACCACCGGCTCCCCGCTCCCGCCCGACGGCTTCCGCTGGATCCACGACGAGTTCGCAGCAGGCACAGGGGACATGTGGATCGCCTCCGTCAGCGGCGGCACGGACGTGTGCAGTTGCTTCGCCGGAGCCGTCCCCACCCTCCCCGTCCACACGGGCGAACTCCAGGCGCCGTCCCTCGCCGTCGACCTCCAGGCCTGGGACCCGCACGGCAAGCCCGTCACCGACGAGGTCGGCGAACTGATCGTCACCAAGCCCATGCCGTCCATGCCGATCCGCTTCTGGAACGACCCGGACGGCAGCCGGTACCGCGAGAGCTACTTCGAGATGTTCCCCGGCGCCTGGCGCCACGGCGACTGGATCACCCTCACCAGCCGGAACACCGTCGTCATCCACGGCCGTTCCGACTCCACGCTCAACCGGCAGGGCGTCCGCATGGGCTCCGCCGACATCTACGAGGCGGTCGAACGGCTCCCCGAGATCCGCGAGTCCCTCGTCATCGGCGTCGAACGCCCCGACGGCGGCTACTGGATGCCGCTCTTCGTCCACCTCGCCGAGGGCGCCACCCTGGACGACGCCCTGCGGGACAAGGTCAAGCAGACGATCCGCGCATCGCTCTCCCCCCGCCACGTCCCCGACGAGATCATCGAGATCCCCGGCGTCCCGCACACCCTCACCGGCAAGCGCCTCGAAGTTCCGGTCAAGCGCCTCCTCCAGGGCACCCCCATGGAAAAGGCCGTCAACCCGGGCTCGGTCGACAACGCGGACCTGCTGCGCTTCTACGAGGGCCTGGCGGGCGAGGGCGCGTAGGACAAAAGAATTCCCCGCGCCCCTGAGACCTCAGGGGCGCGGGGCTGTGTCAATGTGCGGCTCCGCCGCGTGGGCGCGACAGGGGCAGCATCATTCGCCGGAAAGCACCGCCTGAGCGGCGGCACGAGCCTCGGGCCCACTGTCAGCGGCCCGAGCAGCAGAAGCAGCCCGCTCACACTGAGCCAGCGTGTGCTTCGCGAGCTGCGCCCGTACGAACGGGATGGCCGAGGCCCCCATCGACAGGCTGGTCACGCCAAGACCCGTCAGCACGCAGGCCAGCAGCGGATCGGCCGCGGCCTCGCCGCAGACGCCGCAGCTCTTGCCCTCGGCCTTCGCCGCCTCGGCGGACGCCGCCACGAGGTCGAGCAGCGCGGGCTGCCACGGGTCCTGGAGCCGCGACACGGCCCCGACCTGACGGTCCGCCGCGAAGGTGTACTGCGCGAGGTCGTTCGTCCCCAGCGACAGGAACTCGACCTCCTGCAGCACCGAACGCGCGCGCAGCGCGGCCGACGGGATCTCCACCATCGCGCCGAACTTCGCGTTCAGCCCCGCCTCCCGGCACGCGTCGGCGAACGCCTTCGCGTCCGCGCGGTCCGCGACCATCGGCGCCATGACCTCAAGGTAGACGGGCAGCCCCTCGGCGGCCTTCGCCAGCGCGCGGAGCTGGCTCTGGAGCACCTCAGGGTGGTCCAGCAGCGTACGCAGCCCCCGCACACCGAGGGCGGGGTTCGGCTCGTCGCCGGGCGTCAGGAAGTCCAGCGGCTTGTCGGCACCGGCATCGAGCACGCGTACGACAACGCGCCCCTCGGGAAAGGCCTCCAGCACCTTCCGGTACGCCTCGACCTGCTTCTCCTCCGACGGCGCCCGCTCACTGT
The DNA here is from genome assembly GCF_039530985.1 of Streptomyces albiaxialis. NCBI lineage: Bacteria > Bacillati > Actinomycetota > Actinomycetes > Kitasatosporales > Streptomycetaceae > Streptomyces > Streptomyces albiaxialis. Next base: position 1,732 of record NZ_BAAAPE010000017.1, on the reverse strand, counting down.
CGTCCAGGAACAGGAACTCCGTACGGAACAGCCCCACGCCCTCGGCGCCCGCCTCCACGGCGGCCGGTACGTCGGCGGGCCCGCCCACGTTCGCCAGCAGCGGCACCTTGTGCCCGTCGGACGTCGCGCCCGGCCCCTTCGCGGCGTCGAGCGCGGCCTTCCGCTCCTCGGCCGCCCGCTCCAGCCCGGCCCGCTCCTCGTCGGAGGGGTTCACGACCACGTCACCGGTGCTGCCGTCGACGGCGACGACGACACCCTCGGCCAGCTCGCCCGCACCGGGCAGTGCCACGACGGCGGGCACACCGAGCGCCCGCGCCAGGATCGCGCTGTGGCTGGTCGGCCCGCCCTCCTCGGTGACGAAGCCGAGCACCAGCGCCGGGTCCAGCAGCGCGGTGTCGGCCGGCGCCAGGTCCCGCGCGATCAGTACGTACGGCTCGTCGCTGTCCGGCACACCGGGCATCGGCACGCCCAGCAGCCGGGCGACGATACGGTTCCGCACGTCGTCCAGGTCGGCCACGCGCCCCGCCAGGTACTCCCCGGCGTTCGCGAGCAGGGCCCGGTAGGCGGCGAAGGCGTCGTACACCCCGCGCTCGGCGGTGCTGCCCACGGCGATACGCCGCTCGACGTCGGCCAGCAGCTCCGGGTCCTGGGCCATCATGGCCTGGGCCTCCAGCACGGCCTGCGCCTCGCCGCCCGCGAGGTTGCCGCGCGCCTGGAGGTCGGCGGCGACGGCCTCCACCGCCTGCCGGGCCCGCTGCTGCTCGCGCGGCGCCTCTTCGGCGTCGATCTGCTTGGCCGGGGGCTCCAGCACTGCCGTACCCATGTGCCGTGCCTCGCCGATCGCCACACCGTGGCTCACACCGACGCCTCGAAGCGTTGTGTCCATCTCACCCGTCTCCGCGGTAGTTCTGTCGTGCTCCGTGCTGCAGTACTGCAGTGCTAGTTCCAGAGGAAGAGCGTCTGCCCCGCCGTGACGTCGCCGTCCTCGGCCAGGTCGGCGAGCGAGTCGGCGGTCGCCTCCAGCGCGATCACCGGGGAGATCGGGGACTTCCCCGCCTCCTCGACGGCCGCCGGGTCCCACCGCACCATCGCCTGCCCGCGCGTGACGCTGTCACCCTTCGCGACGAGCAGCTCGAAGCCCTCGCCGTTCAACTGCACGGTGTCGATCCCCAGGTGCGTCAGCACCCCGTGCCCGTCCGCGTCGACGACGACGAACGCGTGCGGGTGCAGCGACACCACGATCCCGTCCACCGGCGCCACGGCCTCCGTGCGCTCACGTACGGGATCGATGGCGGTGCCGGGGCCCACCATGGCACCGGAGAAGACGGGGTCGGGCACGGCCGCGAGGCCGATGGCGCGTCCATTCAACGGGGACGACACGGTGGTCATGGGAAGCCTCCCGGGGGTGAAGATCCGAACAGACGCAGCCTAAGTCACCCGAAACCGGTTTGCCTCGCTGCCCGGCTCCCCTGTACGGTCGTAGACCTGCCCGGCGCCGAGAGCGCGGGCGGCACTCCGATTCTCTGAGTCAACTTCCCCTCGATTTTTCGATCGAGAGAAGCGTGTGCTTAAATCGGAGGCAGCGGAAAGGAAACGCGAAAGAGCGTCCGTTCCTTGAGAACTCAACAGCGTGCCAAAAGTCAACGCCAGATATGTTGATACCCCGGCCTGCCGGTCATCGGCGGGTTGAGGTTCCTTTGAAGTAACACAACAGCGAGGACGCTGTGAACCA
>NZ_BAAAPE010000016.1:400739-518449 GCF_039530985.1 Streptomyces albiaxialis | reverse complement strand
GCGCGGTCGCGGACACCGCGCCCGACGCCTGGCGCCGCCAAGTCGCCTTCCTGCTCGACGGGCTGAGCGCGGAAGCGTCGCAGGGGCCGCTCTCCGCCACCCCGCCCGCCCCGTCGGCCCCACCCGCCCCGCCGGCCCCGCAGCAGATGTACGAGGTGATGGGCAGGCTCGCCGGTACGCCGTAGCGGACGCGGCTCCGCGCGGCCCTCCCGGCCGGGCCCTATTCCGGGAGGGGCTCCACCCCGAGGAGGGCCGCGGTCCTGGCGTAGACGGTCCGGGCGAGGGCGTCGTCCCGGGCCGGGCGCGAAGGGGTGTCCGGCCGGGAGTCGCTGAAGAAGCCGCCGCTGGGGCGCGGCGCGGGAGAGGCGGCCGCGAGCCAGACCGGCGTCCGCACCCCTTCGTCGGGGGTGAGGGCGAACGGGCGGAACAGCGGGGCGGTCAGCCGCATCAGGCCTCCGGCGTTGCTGTTCATCCCGGTGCCTTTGACCATGCCGGGATTGGCGTTGTAGACGCTCATGCCGTCGGGCAGGCGGCGTGCGAGTTCGCGCGCGGCCAGAAGGCCGACGAGTTTGCTCGTCGCGTAGACGTTGATCTGGTGGTAGAAGCGCTTGCCCCACGACGTTCCCGCGACATCCGGATCGGTGGCGTCGAGCCTGCCCCGCTTCTCCACGAACGAGGACATGTTGATGATCCGCGCTTCGCGCGTGAGCGCCCCTTCGGCCAGGAGGGCGTGGGTGAGCAGGAACGGGGCGTGGTGATTGAGCGCGTAGGTGCGCTCCACGCCGTCCGGCGTCTCCTCGTACCGGGAGAACGCCGCTCCCGCGTTGTTGATGAGGACGTCCACGAGGCGTCCGTCGGCGGCCAGTTCCGCCGCCAGCGCCCGTACCTGTGACCACTGTTCCAGGTCGGCGGTGTACGTCCTCGGCCGGGCGGCACCGCTGCCCGCGCGGGCCGGGAGGCGCAGGCTGTCGGCGGCGGCCCGGGTGCGCGTCGCGTCCCGGCCGACGAGGACGACGTTCCGACCGGCCTCGGCCAGGTGGCGTGCCGTCACCAGGCCGAGGCCCGACGCCCCGCCCGTGACGACCGTGATCCCGCCGCTCATTGCTGCTCCTCGTCCACGGCGTCCACGGCGTCCACGGCGTCCACGGCGTCCGCGGCGTCCGCGGCGCCCTCGACGCCGCTGGCCGCTTCACGGAGAAGCGCGTGCAGGCGCAGCCTGCTCTCGTGGTCGAAGCGGGCGAAGGGCGAGTGCGCGGTGGTGTGCTCCATGACGCGATCGCGCAGCGCGCATCCCTCGGGGGTGAGCTGGATGACTTTCGCGCGGCGGTCGGTGGGGTGGGGCACCCGGCGGACCAGGCCACGCCTCTCCAGCCGGTCGATCATCGCCGTGGCGGTCGAGGCGTCGCACTGCAGGAGGTCGGCCAGACGGCGCGCGGTCATCTCCCGCCCCCGGCTCAGCCGCCACAGCGCATCGGTCTGGGTGTCGGTCAGCCCCGCTTCCCGGGCCAGCTCCTTCAGCTCGCCGTGCACCCGGGCGCGGATCGCGAACAGGTAGTCGTGAAGCTCTTCGGTCAGCCTCCGGTCGTCCATGCCCCACACAGTACATGGATAATCCAATCATTGGAAATTCCACGTATCACGCGGAGGCCGGTGCCGTTCCCGCCCACACCTCCGGCGTCCGGCCCGACCACGGGCTCGCCTCCTCGAGCTGCCCGGCGAGGCGGAAGAGCAGGTCCTCGCGGCCGTAACCGGCGGCGAACTGCATGCCGACCGGGAGCCCCGTCGCCGCGTCGGCCGTCACCGGCACGGACATCGCGGGGGTGCCCGCCACGTTGAACGGCAGGGTGAACGGCGAGCGGTCGGTGAGGCGTTCGATCCAGCCGAGGCCGTCCAGCGCCTCCCCGCCCTCCGCGTACGCGCCCACGGGCAGGGGGAGTTCGGGCAGGACCGGGGTGAGCAGCAGGTCGTACGTGCCGAAGTACCGCGCCAGGGCGCGCGCGACCCGGTTGCGGATCCCCAGCGCGGCGACGAACTCGGCGCCGCCGACCGAGGCCCCGTGGCGATGGGCCGCGAGGGTCGAGGGTTCGAGGGTGGTGGCGTCGACGGGGCGGCCGAAGGCGGCGGCCAGGCCGTCGACCAGGGCGGTGACGTTCACCGTCGACAGCCGGGCGTTGGCGAGGACGAACTCCTCCCACCCGGCCCCGAGCGCGACCTCGGTCTCCTCGACCCGGTGGCCGAGGGAGTCGAGGAGCCGCACCGTACGGTCGAGCGCGTCGGCCACCGGCGCCGTCGTCCGGCGCCCGCCCCACGCCTGGGCGAGGACGCCGATCCGCAGCGGGCCCGGACGGCGGCCGACCTCCTGGGCGTACGGCCGGGAGGGCCGCTCGGCGAAGTAGGGGTCGCCCGGCTCGGGGCCGCTCACGGCGTCGAGCAGGGCGGCGCTGTCGCGCACGGTGCGGCTGACGCCTCCCTGGACGGCCAGCCCGCTGAAGACCTCGTCGGCACCCGGCCCCATGGAGACCCGGCCCCGCGTGGGCTTCAGGCCGAACAGGCCGTTGTACGCGGCCGGGATGCGGAGCGAACCGGCGGCGTCGGTGGCGTGCGCGACCGGGACCGCCCCCGCAGCGACGGCGGCCCCCGCTCCCCCGCTGGATCCGCCCGCGCCCCGCGCCGGGTCCCACGGGTTGCGGGTCGGGCCGTGGAGCACGGACTCCGTCATGATGCTGTTCGCCAGCTCCGGTGTCGCCGTGCGCCCGAACGTCACGAGACCGGCGCGGCGGAAGCGCCGCATCAGCGAGGAGTCGGCGTCGGCGACATGGCCTTCGGCGAGGCGGCTGCCCAGCTCCGTGCGCTTCCCGGCCATGGCGACGCCGATGTCCTTGATCAGGAACGGCACCCCGGCCAACGCCCCCTCCCCCGCGCCCAGTTCCGGGCCCTCGTCGGCGGGCCAGGTCTCCACGACGGCGTTGATACGGGGCCCGACGGCCCGCGCGGCCTCCCGCGCCGCCGCCTCGACCTCGGCGGGGGTCACCTCGCCCGCGGCCATCAGCTCCGCGAGCCCGACCGCGTCGAGGTCCACGTACTCGCTCACCTTCACTGCCACTCACTCCCTGGACACAACGAGACCACTGAGTACCTGACGATACCGCTCGGTATCGTACGGCACGGACTGGTACCGTAGCAGCCTCGGCGGGGGCAGCCGGGAGGAGCGAGGGAGCAGCCATGACAGCGACCGCAAGAAGGCCGAGCAGGGTGGCCAAGCTGCCCCCGCGCGAGCGGATCCTCGACGCGGCGGAGGAGCTGTTCCAGCGCGAGGGCATCCAGCGGGTGGGCGTCCAGGCCATCGCCGACCGGGCCGAGACCACCAAAATGGCGATCTACCGGCACTTCGCGACCAAGGACGAACTCGCCGCCGAGTGGCTGCGGATCGTCGCCGCCGACTACCGGGCCGCGTTCGACCGCGTCGAGGCCGAGCACCCCGGCCGCCCCGGGGAGCAGATCCTGGGCCTGGCCCGGTTCATCGCCGAGGGCCTGCCGGAGATCTCGTACCGGGGCTGCCCGTTCATCAATTCCCTCGCCGAACTCCCCGACCGCGCCCACCCCGCGCGCCAGGTCATCGAGCGGCACAAGGCCGAGCAGACCCGCAGGCTGGTCGCCATGTGCGCCGAGGCGGGCCTGGCCGACCCCGAACAGGCCGCCGCCGAGATCACGTTCGTCCTCGAAGGCGCCCAGGTCAGCATGCAGAACGGCAGCGTCGACCGGGTCGGGGACCGCGTGCTGAGGACCGTCGAGGCGCTCCTCCGGGCCCATGGATGAGCGGCGGCTGCCGGGCGGCAGGACCGTGGGGGCCGTACGGATCGGGGACACGGTCCGCCGGGCCGTCCGGCCCTGGACGCCCGCCGTGCACGCGGCGCCCTGGGGGATGTCCCCCACCGGGGACGGGGGAGATCACCGTGGTCGCGCGGCGGGGCCGTTCCTAGGCTCTCGGGCAGGAGAAGGGAGGCGGCCGTGAAGAGAGTGGCCGTGGTCCTCGGGGCCTATCTGATCGCCCGCGGAATCGCGGAGCCGTTCGTCATCGCCGGGGCGGCACCGGAGGCGTACCGCGACGACTGGGGCGGGCCCAGCCTTCTCGGCGTCCTCGCCGTGCACTGCGGGCCGGGGGTGCTCTCGGCGGTGCTGATGGCCGCGGGGGCGCGCCGCGCGCTCCAGCGGCGCGGCGTCCTCGTGCCCGCGCGCGGGGCGGGGCCGCACGCCCGGTAGCCGTCCGGCGGAACCTTCGTACGGGGTCCTTGCGTCTACACCGTTGTCGAAACAACGCGTGAGAGGCGGACGCCCATGGGCATCGTGAGCTGGATCATCCTCGGCCTGCTGGCCGGAGCCGTCGCGAAGATACTGCTGCCGGGGAGGGACCCGGGCGGGCTGGTCGGCACCACCCTCATCGGGATCGCGGGGGCGTTCCTCGGCGGCTGGATATCGTCGAACTTCCTGGACCGGCCCATCCAGAAGGAGTTCTTCGACCTGCCCACCTGGGGCGCCGCGATCGGCGGCTCCCTCGTGCTGCTGATCGGCTTCCGGCTGCTCTTCGGCCACTCACGCGACTGAGCCGCGCCACCCGGCGCTCAGGGCACGGCCTCGGCAGCGGGCAGCCGGACCTCGACCAGGCCGTCGTTGAGGCGGACCTCGAAGGAGGGCTGGCCGGAGGTGGCGGGGCCCGTCACGCACGCGCCGTCGGCGAGGCGGAACGTACTGCCGTGCCACGGGCACGTCACCTGCCCGTCGTGGATCTCGCCCTCCGACAGGGGGCCCGCGAGGTGCGCGCAGCGGTCGGCGAGCGCGTGCAGTTCGCCGGGCTCCTCCTCGTCACGTACAAGCAGCACCGGCACCTCGCCGACCATGCGCCGTACGACCGCGCCGCGCGGGAACTCCTCGGGGGCGCCGACCGGGTGCCAGCTCGCGTCGATCAGATGGGGGACGGAGTCGGTGTGGTTCACCCCGGCGCCCTGCCGGTACGCCAGGTGACCGCCCAGGAAGCCGCCGGCGGTGGCGACGGTGAGCCCGGCGAGGCCGAGCAGCCGTCCCCTGCCGGGCCTGCGGCGGGCGATGAGGGAGGCCGTGTAGAGCGCCACGGCGGTGACGTTCGCCGCCGCGTGCACGACGCCGACGCGCTGGTGCTCGGGGAACTGCTCGGCGTAGTCGACCGCCCCGCTCAGCGCCGCCGGGGCCCCCGCCGCCAGCCCCGTCGCGACGAGCAGCCGCGCGGCGCGCGCGTCGCGGCCCCACAGGTCGAGCAGCGCGGCGGACGTCCAGGTGCCGATGGGGACCTGGACGAACACCGGATGCGCCGCGTGGCCCTGCCAGCCGCCGTGCAGCGCCTCGCGCACGGGGCGGCCCAGCGGCAGCGCCTTGATCCCGGTCCGCAGCGGCGCGGCGAAGCGGTCGAGCGCGGCGGCGCTCTCCAGCTTTTCGATCTTCGCGAGAAGGTTCCGCATGCCCGCCGGGTTGCCCGTCCCGCCCCCGGGAAACGCCCCGACGCCCCCGACGCCCCGTCCGGCCGCCGCACCGCCCCGCCGCGGCCCGGCCCATGTGTGCGGCCGGGCACGGGTGGCACCCGGCGCGGGACCGCACTGTCGCGCACCCAGGGAGGCCGATGATGAGCGGCAAGCGCCGCGCGTCGCACAGCTCCGGGAAGAAGCCGCACGGCTCCGAGCGATCCCAGGGCTCCGAGCAGGGGAAGTCCGCGCTCGAAGAGACGCTGGACGAGTTCGAGGAGGCGGAGACGGGCAGCGGTGACCCCGCCGTGCCCCGCCGCAGGCACCGCCCCAGGGGCGAGGCCGGGGACGCGCTGCGGCCCAGCCTCGGCCGTCAGGAGGACGCGCGCGGCGAGTAGAGCCCGGAGAAGGCGGCGTGGTCAGGGCCTCAGGAGGGTCTTGACCATGCCGTCCTCCTTGCGCTGGAACGTGCCGTAGGCGGCGGGCCCCTCCTCCAGCGGGAGGGTGTGCGTGGCGAAGCCCTCGACGCCGAGCGGGTCATCGTCGGTGAGCAGCGGCAGGATGTCGTCGACCCAGCGCTTGACGTTGGCCTGGCCCATCCGGATCTGGAGCTGCTTGTCGAAGAGCGTCATCATCGGCAGCGGGTCCAGGGAGCCGCCGTAGACGCCCGAGACCGAGACCGTGCCGCCGCGCCGTACGGCGTCGACGGCGGCGGTCAGCGCCGCCAGCCGGTCCACCCCGCCGCGCTCCATCAGCTTCTCGCCCACGCTGGACGGCAGGAGCCCGACCAGCTTGTGGGCGGTCTCCGCCACGGGCGAGCCGTGGGCCTCCATGCCCACCGCGTCGATGGCCGCGTCGGTGCCGCGCCCGTCGGTGAGGTCCCGGACGGCGTCGCCGAGCTTGTCCCCGTGTTCCCGCAGGTCGAGGACGTGCACCCCGCGGCTGCGCGCCCGTTCCAGCCGTTCGGGCACCAGGTCGACGCCGATGACCAGCCCGGCGCCCTGGTGCAGGGCGACGCGGGCGGCCATGTCGCCGATGGGGCCGAGGCCGAGCACGGTGACGCTGCCGCCCTCGGGGATGTCCGCGTACCGCACGGCCTGCCAGGCGGTGGGCAGGACGTCGGAGAGGTAGACGAAGCGCTCGTCGGGCGGGCCGTGCGGGACCTTGATCGGCAGCGTGTTCCCGAACGGCACCCGGAGCAGCTCCGCCTGTCCGCCGGGCACCTGCCCGTAGAGCTTGGTGTACCCGAACAGGGAGGCGCCCGTGCCCCGTTCGCGTACCTGCGTGGTCTCGCACTGGGAGTGCAGGCCGCGTGCGCACATCCAGCACGTCCCGCACGAGACGTTGAACGGCACGACCACCCGGTCCCCGGCCGCCAGCTCCGTGACCTCGGGGCCTGTCTCCTCGACCACGCCCATCGGCTCGTGCCCGAGCACGTCGCCCGGGTCGAGGAACGGCCCGAACACCTCGTACAGGTGCAGATCGGATCCGCAGATGCCCGAGGACGTGACCCGTACGATCACGTCGTCCGGCTCGGTGACGCGGGGGTCGGGGACCGTCTCGACGCGGACGTCCCGCCTTCCCTGCCAGGTCAGCGCGCGCATGGCTCTCCTCCTCCGGGGGACCTTCGGCGGATGCGGCGCCGGGTTCCCCCGCGGCGCACCCGCATGCACGGCGCGCACCCGTTTGCCGGGCCGCGACGGGAGCACCCGGCCCCCGGTGACGACGGCCCGCGCTCGCCGGGCGGGCCGATCGGAGGGATGGTGGAGTGATGGACGCGGTGGACGCGGTGAACGGCGTGCCCTGCTGGGCGAGCCTCACCACCCGCGACGGGCAGGCGTCCGAGGACTTCTACGGGAACGTGCTCGGCTGGTTCTTCGAGGACAGCGAGCTGGGCCCCGAGTACCGGATGGCCGTACGGGACGGCGCCCCGGTGGCCGGGCTGAACGAGACGGCGGTCCCCCGGCAGATGCCCGTGCGCTGGACGGTGTTCTTCGCGGTCGCCGACGCCGACCAGGTCAGCGACCGTATCGTCGAGCGCGGCGCGACGGTCGCCGTCGGTCCCCTCCGGCTCGGCGAGGGCCGCGCCGTGGTGGCCGCCGACCCGTACGGCGCGCCCTTCGGCCTGTGGCAGGGCGAACGCCCGCAGGGCTGGGCCATCGGTGCCGGGCAGGCCCCGGCCTGGCTCCAGCTCCACACCCTCGACGTGTTCGACTCCGCGCTCTTCTACGGTGCGGTCCTCGACTGGTCCAAGGAGCCGGGCTGTGAGGTGGGCTACGAGGTACTGGAGGACGAGGTGCACGTACGGGCGCACGGCGAGACCGTCGCCACGCTCAGCGGCGGCGCCCGTCCCGCCGCGCCGGACCCGCGCTCCCGCCCCCACTGGGACATCTTCTTCCGCTCCCCCGACATCGACGCGGCCACCGACGCCGCCGCCCGCGCGGGCGGCCGTACGGTCGATCCGCCCCACCCGACGCCCCACGGACGGGCCGCGACCCTCCGCGACCCGGACGGCGCGCTCTTCTCGCTCCTGGAGACGTGAGGAGGTCCCGGTCCAGCCCCGGTCTAGCCCCGCTCGCGCGGTACTTCCCGTACGACATCCCGTGCGGCCTTGTCGTCGCGCAGGCCCAGGTAGCGCGGGTGGCGCAGCATCCCGTCGCGCGTCCACTCGGTGAAGCCGATCTGCGCGACCAACTCGGGCCGCACCCAGTGCGCGCCGCGCTCCCGCACCGGGTCGGCGAAGGGCGAGCGGGGGACCTCCAGCGCGTCCATCCGGGCGCGCAGGTCCTGGAGCACGGCGCGGCTGTAGCCGGTGCCGACCTTGCCCGCGTACCGCAGGGCGCCGTCCTCGTAGTGGCCGAGCAGCAGCGCGCCGAAGCCGACGCGGCTCCCGGACGGCTCGGTGAACCCGCCGACGACCAGCTCCTGTCCCCGCTCGCACTTGAGCTTCAGCCAGTCCGGGGAACGGCGCGGCAGATAGGCGCCGTCGGCACGCTTGGCGATCAGCCCCTCCCAGCCGCGTGCGCAGGCCGCGTCCAGTTCGGCCTGCCCGCCCGTGTTGCGGTGCGGGGTGAAGCGCAGCGGGCCGTGGAAGGCGAGCGCCGCGCGCAGCAGCGACTTCCGGGTGCGCAGGGGCAGCCGGGTGAGGTCCGCGCCGTCGAGGCGCAGCAGGTCGAAGACGTAGTACGTGACGGCGACGCGGCTGGCCCCGACCTGGCGCGGGTCGGTGAGCTGCATGCGCTGCTGGAGGCGGGCGAAGTCGGTGCGCCCGTGGGAGAACGCGACGATCTCGCCGTCCACCGTGAAGTCGCGGCACTCCTGCGCGCCGAGCGCCTCGACGATCTCCGGGTAGGTGCGGTCGAGGCGGTTCCCCGTACGGGAGAGCAGCCGCGCGCCGCCGTCCTCGCGCACGGCGAGGGCGCGGACCCCGTCGAGCTTGCGCTCGAAGATCCAGCCCTGGCCGAAGTCCCGCCGGTCGCTCAGTTCGGCCCGCATCGGGGAGGCGGCGAGGTCCCTCCCGGGCGGCGCCTCGCGCAGCAGGGCGCGTTCCTCGTCCGACAGCTTCTCTTCCAGCAGTCCGGCCACACGGGCACCATAAGGCCCGGATGGCGGGAATCCTGGTTCCTTCGGGGCGTTCGGGGGCACCGTGGGGCACATGCGCATGGATCACGATGAGGCACCGGTACTGGAGGCGCTGGAGAGGTACCAGCGGACGGACGAGCTGCCCTTCACCCCGCCGGGCCACAAGCAGGCGCGGGGCGCGGACCCGAGGGTGCGGGCGGTGCTGGGGGACGCGGTCTTCCACGGTGACGTCCTCGCCTCGGGCGGGCTGGACGACCGGCGTACGCGGGGCGGCGTCCTGGAGCGCGCCGAGCGGCTGATGGCCGACGCCGTCCACGCCGAGCACACGTTCTTCTCGACCTGCGGCAGCTCGCTGTCCGTGAAGGCCGCCATGCTCGCGGTCGCGGGACCGCACGAGAAGCTGCTGGTCGGGCGGGACGCGCACAAGTCGGTGGTCTCGGGGCTGGTGCTCTCGGGGATCCACCCGGTGTGGGTCGAGCCGCGGTGGGACGACACGCGGCTGCTGGCGCACGCCCCGTCCGCCGACGCCTTCGAGGCCGCGTTCGAGGCCCATCCCGACGCGCGCGGCGCCCTGGTCACGAGCCCCACGCCGTACGGCACCTGCGCGGATCTGGCCCGTATCGCCCAGGTGTGCCACCGCAGGGGCAGGCCCCTCGTCGTCGACGAGGCGTGGGGTGCCCATCTGCCGTTCCACCCCGACGTCCCCACGTGGGCGATGGACGCGGGCGCCGACGTGTGCGTCACCAGCATCCACAAGATGGGCAGCGGCCTGGAGCAGGGCTCCGTCTTCCATCTCCAGGGCCCGCACATCGACCCCGCCCTGCTCGCCCAGCGCTCCGACCTGCTGGGGACGACCAGCCCCAGCGTGCTCATCTACGCCGGAATGGACGGCTGGCGCCGCCAGATGGCCCAGCACGGGCACGAGCTGCTGAGCCGGGCGCTGGAGCTGACGGCCCGTACGCGCGATCGGCTCCAGGCGATCGAGGGCGTGCACGTCAACGGCCGCGAGGACTTCGTCGACGAGGGCGGCGCCGCCGACCTCGACCCCCTGCCCGTCGTCCTGGACCTGTCCGCGCTGCCGGTCACGGGCTACCAGGCCGCGGACTGGCTGCGCGAACACCGCCGGATCGACGTGCACGTCAGCGACCACCGCCGGATCAACACCCAGCTCACCCACGCCGACGACGACGGGACGGCGACGGCCCTCGTCGACGCCGTACGGGACCTCGCCGAGCGGGCCCGCGCCCGCGAGCTGCCCCCGGGCCCGACGATCTCCCTGTCCGCCTCCTCCGCACTGCGCATGGAGCAGGCCGTGCTGCCGAGGGACGCGTACTTCGGGCGGGTCGAGGACGTACCGGCCGAGGAGGCGGAGGGCCGCGTCGCCGCCGAGATGATCACCCCGTACCCGCCCGGCATCCCCGCGGTCCTGCCCGGCGAACGGCTGACCGGCACCGTGCTCGACTACCTGCGCACGGGCCTCGCCGCCGGCATGAACCTCCCCGACGCCGCGGACCCGGGCCTGCGCACGGTCCGCGTCCTCGCGGAGAACGGCCACCCGGTCCCGCCGACAGACGCCTGACGCCCGACGCCCGACGCCCGACGCCCGACGCCCGACGCCTGACGGCGGGACCGGTCCCTGCCCCCTGGCTCCTGGTCCCGGTCAGGCCGGGTAGTACCGGCTCCAGGGGCTGCACTTGGCCTTCTTCGTCCACGAGGTGCAGACCTTCACGCGGACCGACCAGCTCTCGCCGAAGTCCCCGCGAACGGTCCTGGTCACCTTCCCCTTGCTGCTGAAGTACCGCTTCGGGTGGCCCTCGGCCTGCACGATCGCCTTCGTCCAGCGGTTGTTGTCGTAGCGATCCGTGATCTTGATCTTGTCGCCCTTGTCGTAGTACGTCACCTGCGTCCAGCGGGACTTCGAGCTGCGGCAGAACGCGGCGGGCTCGACCATCACGGCCTCGCACCTGGTCTTCTTCAGGCGCGGGGCCGCCTCGCCCGGCTGCGGATCCGCGGCGGCGGGCACCGCCAGCAGCGCGGGCACGAGCAGCGCCCCCGCACAGGCCGACGCGACACGCTTTCCGGTCATGTGGTCCCCCAGCCGCTCCAGTCCGAGCACTTCGCCTTCGAGCTGAAAGAGGTGCACACCTTGAGGCGCACCTTCTTTCCGTCGGTGTAATTGTTCGGGATGATCCTGCGTTCCTCGCCCCGGCTGGAGAAGACCGCGATTCCGCTCCCCTTGACCTGGAGCATCACCTTCGTCGACCGGCCGTTGCGGTAGCGGTCGACGATATCGACCTTGTCCCCCTTGTCGTGGTAGGAAGCCTGCGTACGGCCCTTCTTCGGCGAAGAGCAGCGCGCGTAGGCCTCCCGGAACTCCTCGCAGACCGTCGCCTTCCGCGCTTCCCTCTCCGCGCCGCCCCCGGCGTACGCGGTGGTGGCGCCCGCGGTCATTCCGCCGCTCGCGAGCAGAACGGCGCACGCGTACGCGGCCGTTCTCCGTGTCGTTCGCATACAGTCCCCCAGTTTTCCCGTGCCGCCGCATTCCGTTACGGAAGCGGCATCAGCAGAATGCGGGGAACTTCCGGAAAGGACCAGGACTTTCGGGGTCGCCCGAAACTTAGGGATTCAGGGCGCGCACCTGGAACCGCAGCCCCTCGGGGCTCGTCACCCGCACCACGGGGCCGCCCGGCTCCTCCGTACGGCTCACGGCCTCCGGCCCGTACACGCGCGCCCGCGCGGCGACGGCGTCCGGGTCCTCGGCCCCGACGGCCAGCTCCCACTGCGGGGCAGAGGCGACGGGGTGAAGTGAGGGGACGAAGTCCGCGCAGGCGAGGCTGGCTCCCAGGACCTCGCGGTAGAAGTGCCGGGCGCGGTCGGGCTGCTCGCACGCCAGGGCCATGCGCCTCGGGGCGCCGGGCAGGTCCGGCGGGAGGTTCCAGCCCCCGAACGCGTACGGCTGCCACAGCGAGAAGGCGGCGCCCAGCGGGTCGAGGAGCATCGCCATCCGGCCCTGGTCGCCCGCGTCGAAGGGCGGGACGACGAGGCGCGCGCCCTTCGACGCCGCGGCCTCGATGTGTCCGTCGACCTCGTCGACAGCGAGGTAATAGGCGATGTGCGGGGGCGTCCCCGGCGGATAGACCGGGTTCGCCAGGTCGCTCACGCTCCCGATGCGGTGGCCGCCCACGGAGATCTTCGTGGCCCGGCGCCAGTCCTCCCCGTCGACCGCGAAGCTCCACCCCAGGACCTCCGAGAAGAAGGCCGCCGTCCCGGGCATGTCACGGGTCTTCAGGTCCATCCAGCAGAATTCGTCCACTGAACCCAGACGGGCGTCGGTCATCTGTGCTCCTTGTCGTCCGGGGGCGTCGTCCGGGGACTGGGTACCAGCGGCCCCCTCGGCTTCCCAAACGGATTTCCCGCATTCCGCCGGGAGTTCACAGAAATCCGCGGAGCAGTAGCAGCCGCCGCCGTCGGACGAGGACGACGCTCAGGCGCAGCCTTCCCAGTCCCAGCGCCGCGGGTCGCCGCCCCTCGGGCGGTACACCACCCCGTCGGCGCCGACTTCGCGTGCGGCGGAGATCTCCGTGACGAGGATCGCGCCCCCGGCCAGCTCGGCGCCGGAGTCCTCGGAGACGTCCAGCCGGAGGCCGTCGAGCGGTCCCCCGATCAGCTCCGCCACGGCCACCGCGGGGCCGTGGCCGGGCTTCTGCGGGTCTGCTTCGTGCGCCTGGCGCGGCAGTTCTTCCACGGTTCCAGCCTGGCACCCGCCACTGACATCCGCCCGGCACCCGCGCGCCGTGTCCCGCCCTCCCGGCGGATTCCCCTGCGCGGGCCGCCGGGCCCCCTTAGGCTCACGCCTGAGGTTCCCATGACCGGGGAGGGGCACGGGAATGACTGCTCAACTGTTCGCGGTCTGCGTCGACGCGCTCCAGCCGCTGCGCCTCGCCCGGTTCTGGTCCGGGGTCCTGGGCCGGGAGACGGACGACGACCCGCACGAGGGCATCGCGCTCCTGCCCCACGACGACACGGGGTTCCGCGTCCGCTTCCCTCCGACCCGGCACAAGAAGACCGGGCAGAACCGGATGCACCTCGACCTGACGAGCACCTCGGCGGAGGACCAGCAGGAGACGGTGGACAGGGCGCTGGGTCTCGGCGCGCGGCACATCGACATCGGCCAGCGCCCGGAGGAGGGGCACGTGGTGCTCGCCGACCCCGAGGGCAACGAGTTCTGTGTCTGCGAGCCCGGCAACGCCTTCCTCGCCGACTGCGGCTTCATCGGGGCGCTGGCCTGCGACGGTTCGCAGAAGGCCGGGTATTTCTGGAGCGAGGCGCTGGGCTGGCCGCTGGTCTGGGACAAGGACCAGGAGACCGCGATCCGCTCGCCGCACGGGGGCCCGATGCTCACCTGGGGCGGGCCGCCGCTGATGCCGAGGGCGGGCAAGGACCGGCTGCAGTTCGCCCTCGCTCCCCCGGCTCACGGCGACCAGGAGGCCGAGGCCGAGCGGCTGCTCTCGCTCGGCGCGACCCGCATCGACTCCGGCTCCGGCTCCGGCTCCGGCAGAGGCGAGGCGGGCCGGGTGGCGATGGCCGACCCCGACGGGAACCCGTTCAGCCTGCTCACGCCCAGGTAGCGCGGAGGCGGGCCCGACGAGGCGTCAGGCGGCGAGCAGACCGCCGTCCACGTGGAGGTCGTGCCCGTTCATGCCCCCGTTGCGCAGCAGGAAGTCCGTGGCGTCGACGATCTCGTCCATCGTGACGAGGCGTCCGATGGGCGTACGCCGGGCGTGCGGGTGATCGTTCACCTCACGCCAGCGGGGGCTGTCGCCGACCACGCCGGGGTGCAGGGCGTTGACCCGGTGCGGGGCCATCTCGACGGCGAGGGTCTTGACCAGGCCCGACAGCCCGGCGTTGAAGGTCGTGATCATCGTGGAGCCGGGGTACGGGCGTTCCTTGGCCATGCCGCCGAAGAGGACGACGGCGGCGCCCGGCCGGAGGCGGTCCCGCAGCGCGCGGACCGACTCGGCGTAGCCGACGAGCTTGACCGTGACGGCGCGTACGGCGCTGTCCACGTCGAACTCGGCCAGCGAGTTGGGCGCGGGCTCCATCGCCGTCAGGACGAGCCGGTCGACCTCGGCGACGTCCGCGAGGGCGGCGGCGATCGTCCCGGGGCGCGAGAGGTCCACGGCGAGGCCGCGGCTCGCGCCGCCGATCTCCTCCGCCGTCGCCCGCGCCCGTTCCGCGTCGCGGCTGGTCACGACGACGGAGTCGCCGCGCCCTGCGAACCGCCCGGCGACGGCGCGGCCGAGCCCGCCGCTTCCCCCGATGACCACCGAGGTGCCCGGCGTGCCCGACGTGTCCGGCGTGCCCATGCTGCGTCCCTTCGTCCGGTGCTGCGTTCCGGATGCGAGCCTATGTCCCCGCCATGGACGGGACATGGCTTCCCGGCCACGCCGAGGTGGCCGTCCCGCCCCGGTGGGGCGGTGCGCGCGGCCCTCGGCCCGCCGGATATACAGGACCGGCTCGTACGAGACACGAGGAGGACGCGATGCGGCGCATCGGCATCATCGGGGTGGGCGAGATCGCCCGGGCCATCGTCACCGGCCTGTGCGAGGACGGGACGGAGGAGGACGGGAGCCGGGCGGCGGGCGAGAGCCGGGCGGCGGGCGGGAGCGGCGAACCGGCGCCGGAGGTGAACCTCTCCCCGCGCGGCGCCCGCACCTCCGCCGAGCTGGCCGAGCGCTACCCGAGCGTGCGGGTCCGCGCCGACAACCAGGCGGTGGTGGACAGTTCGGAGATCGTGCTCATCGCCGTACGCCGCCAGGACCGGCACGAGGCGCTGGCCGGGCTGACGGTGGGCGACGACAAGATCGTGGTCAATGTGATGGCCGGTGTCGCCAACGACGATCTGCGCGGCACGCTGGGCACATCGGCGCCGCTCGTACGGGCCATCCCCCTGCCCTCCGTGCGCGAACGGCGCTCCCTCACCGTGACCTGCCCCGCGCACCCGGTGGTGGACGCGCTCTTCACGCGCCTGGGCGGGGCGCTCCCGGTCCCGGACGAGGCCGCCTTCGACGTCTTCTCCGCGCTGACCGGGACGCTGACGACCCATTACGCGTACCTCGCCACGCTCACCAAGTGGGCCGCGGGGCACGGCATCGCGCCCGACGCCGCCGACAGCTATGTGCGGAGCCTCTTCCAGGGCGTCGGCCGGGCACTGAGCGACGAGTCGCGCTCCCTGGACCGGCTCGCCGCCGACCACGAGACGCCGAAGGGCAACAACGAGCGCGTCCGCACCACCTGGTTCACCCCGGCCAACGCCGAGGACCTCCACAAGGCTCTCGACGGACTGCTCGCGGACCTCGCTGACCGCGGAGACCGCACGGACCTCGGGGAACAGCCGAAGTAGCCCGGACCACGCGAGGAGCCGCCGAGCGGTCCTCCAGCCCGCCGGTCCGGGCCGCCGGGCCTACTCGACCTTGCGTACGTGGGTGGTCGCGGCGTCGACGGGCGTACCGTCGGCGGCCGTCGGCGTCAGCTCCGGCACCGGGGCGCCGTGCGCGTCGACGAGGGTCGAGTGGGCCTCGCCGGGCGCGAAGGCGTGGCGCTCCCCCCACTGCCGCAGGGTGAGGACGACGGGGAAGAGGTCGCGGCCGGCGTCGGTGAGCACGTACTCCTGACGCCGGCCCGAGGGCGCGGTGCGCTGGGCGAGGAGCCCGTGCGCCGTGAGCTTGCGGAGGCGGTCCGTGAGGATGTTCCGCGCGATGCCGGTGCGGCGCTGGAACTCGGTGAACGACCGCGCCCCGTCCATCGCGTCGCGCACGACGAGCAGGCTCCACCGGTCGCCGACGAGGTCGAGCGTCCTGGCGACGGGGCATGCGGGGTCGGTCCAGTCGGGGTTCGCGGGGCCCGTGGTGCCGCCGGTCATGACACCTCCCAATGAGTTGCGGATTGAAACCATCATGCCGTACCGTCCGAACGGTTGCAATCTGCTACCGATCGGATCGAGGGAGTGCGATGAACACGTGGCGGCGGCTGCTGCTCGCGGTGGTCTGCGGTGTCGCGGTGGCGAGCGTCTACGCGGCGCAGCCGGTGCTGGAGCCGATGGGCCGCGACCTGGGCGTACCGGCGGAGTTCACCGGCTGGATCGTCGCCACCGGCCAGTTCGGCTATCTGGTGGGGCTCGTGCTGCTGGTGCCGCTCGGCGACGTGGCCGACCGCCGCCGGCTCATCGCCGCGCACCTGGCGCTCACCGCGGCGGGCCTGGCGCTCACGGCCGCGGCGCCGGGCGCGTGGACGGCCCTCGCGGGGCTCGCCGCGGCCGGGGTGTTCGCGGTCGTGGTGCAGACGGCGGTGGCGTACGCCGCGACGGCCTCGCCGCCCGCCGAACGCGGCCGGAACATCGGCGTGGTGACCTCCGGTGTCGTCGTCGGCATCCTCGGCGCGCGGATCGTCACCGGTGCCCTCGCCGAGACCTGGGGCTGGCGGAGCGTCTACGCCACGCTCGCGGCCCTCTCCCTCGGCCTCGCCGCCCTCGTCCTCGCCGCACTGCCGCCGGAGGAACGCCATGGCCTGCCGACCGGCTACGGGCGTGCCCTCGCCGCGCTCGGCGGGCTGTTCGGGCAGCGCCTCTTCGTGACGCGCGGGCTGATCGCGTTCTTCCTCTTCGCCTCGTTCGGCACCCTGTGGAGCGGGCTGTCCCTGCCGCTGTCGGGCGCGCCCTGGCGGCTGGACGAGGGCGAGATCGGGCTCTTCGGACTCGCCGGGCTCGCCGGGGCGCTCGGCGCGGCACGCGCGGGCCGCTGGGCGGACGCGGGGCGTACGGCCCGGGTCTCCGGCCTCGCGCTCGCCCTGCTCGTCGTCTCCTGGGCGGCGATCGGACGGCTGCCGTGGTCGCTGTGGCTCCTCGCCGCGGGCATCGTGCTCCTCGACTTCGCCGTCCAGGCCGTCCATGTGAGCAACCAGCACCTGCTCACCGCCGCGCACCCGGACCGCGCCGGGGCCGTCATCGGCGGCTACATGGTCTTCTACTCGCTCGGCTCGGCCCTCGGCGCCGCCACGACCACCGCCGCCTTCACCGCCCACGGCTGGACGGGCTCCACCCTCCTCGGCACGGCGTTCGCCGCCTGCGCCCTGGCGGTCTGGGCCGCCGACCGCGCCGTACGGAGACCGGAGAAGCTCACCCGGGTCCCGGCGGAGCCCTCGCGGTCCTGAGGCGGGGGCTACAGTCCGGGGCATGGTGGTTTCTGTTTCCGGTGAGGTCGCGCCCGCGATCGCCGATGTGCTGGGCACCGACGGGGTGTTCAGGGACCCGATGTGGCGGGTGACCGTCGAACTGTCCGGCCTGGAGCGGGAGTTGCTCGGCACATGGTGGGTGCGCAGGCTCGGGTTCGTGGCGCACGCGGGGGCGGCCTCGATGGCCGCGACCCAGTCGTACACGCGGCTGGAGCACTCGCTCGGGCTGCTCGCGCTGACCGCGCACTTCGCCCCCGGGGACGCCGTGGCCCGTGCGGCGGCGCTCCTGCACGACGTGGGGCATCTGCCGCTGAGCCACACTTTCGAGGGCGTCGCCGGACTGGACCACCACCGCATCGGCGCCCGGCGCGTCGGCGACCTGGCCGGGCTGCTGGCGGCGCACGGCGTGGACGCCGACGAGGTGGTCGCCGTCGACGAGGGCAGGCGGCCTTCCGTGCTGCGCGGCGGCCCCGGGGCGCTCAAGCTCGACCATCTGGAGTCGCTGGTGCGCAGCGGCCGGGCGCACGGGCGGACACGGCAGGCGCCGCCGGAGACCCTGGCCCAACTGGAGGTGGTCGAGGGCGCGGTGAGCACCGGCCCCGAGACCGGCGAGTATCTCGCCGAGCTGGTCGCCGGGGAGGCCCGCTGGCTGTCCTCGACCGTGAACGCGGTCCCCTGCGGGGTCGTACGCCATCTCGCGGCGCTCCTGCTCGCCGACGCCTCCCCGGAACGGCGCGACGAGATCGCGGCCATGACCGACGACGAGTTCTGGGCACTGCTGCTCACGGACCCGGCGACCGCACGGGCGACGCGCGCGCTGCGCCGCTCCCCTGCCTGGCCCGTACGCGAAGCCGGCCCCGGGGACGACCAGGAGGGCATCCTCTTCACCGTCCGGCGCCGCTATCTCGACATGCCCCTCGTGGACGGGCGTCCGCTGCCCGCCACCCACCCGGCCTTCGCCGAACTGCCCCCGCTGCCGTGGAGCTGCCGCATCCTGCCCCCGCCGGAGAGCGGCCTCGCTCTCCCCCGGTGAGCCGCCCTACGGGACCGCCGCGCCCCCGATGAGGCGGTGGCCGCGTGCCGTGTCCGTGTACTCGCGGACGCGGTGGACGAGGCCGTCGCGGAGTGCGAAGACGAAGCAGTACGGGTTGCTGAACGCCGTGCCGTCGGCGAGCGTCGCGTTCACGGTCACCTCGACCGTCGCCCGCTCCCCGTCGGTGTGCGAGCCGTGGAACGTGACGTCGAGGTCGCGGGCGAACAGGCGGGGGAAGTCGGCCGCGAAGAAGCGCGCGATGGCCGCTCTGCCCACCATGTGGTCGGGCGCGCCGAGGGCGAGGGCGACGGCGTTGCCCGGGGGCGAGAGCCACTCGGCGTCCTCGGTGAAGACCGCGGCGATCCGGTCGGGGTCCTTGCTGACGAGCGCCTGGAGGGCGCGCGGGACGATGTCGCTCATCGCCCCACTGTCACCGCGCCCGGGCGCCGCTGTCTTGGACGAATGTTCCGGCCGCCCCGCCTGGCGCCGTCGTTCACGCCCTGGTGCGGCGGCCCCAGGCGGAGATCATCGGGGAGGTCGCCAGATCGAGGCCGCCCGCCGCCACGTTCGCCAGGTGGCGGTCGATCTCCTCGTCCGTGGCCAGGCCCTCGGCCACCAGCCTGCCGCGCACCTGGAGGACGGTCGCCCGCTCCAGGACCGCGCACGCGGGCGAGGTGAGCGGGAAGTACGCGTCGGCCCGTACGTCCGCGAGCCCGGCCTCGCGCAGCGAGCGCGGCAGCCTGCGCCCGTAGGCGAGGTCCGCGCCGCGCTGCCGCAGCAGTGCGCGGAAGCCGCGGCGCAGCCTGTTGGCCAGCTCCTGCTCGGGCCCGTACTCGTCGGGGCAGATCAGCGGCTGCAACGCGGGGTCGGCGTCCTCCACGATCAGCCACCCTCCCGGGCGCAGCGACGCCGCCATCGTGCGCAGGGCCCGCTCGCGGTCGGCGACATGGACGAGGACGAGGCGGGCGTGGACCAGGTCGAACGGGCCCCCGGGCGGCGGCGCTCCGGCCCCCACGTCATGGCGGAGCACCTCGAAGGGCGCCGCCGCCCCGGACGGGCCCTCCATCCAGGACGTGTCGATGTCGGTGGCCACCACATGCCCGGCCGGACCGACGCGCGCGGCCAGCCACTCCGGTACGGTCGCGCCGCCCGCGCCGGCCTCCCAGCAGCGCCAGCCCCCGGCGACCCCGACCGTCTCGAAGTGCCGGAAGGTCCACGGGTCGAACAGCTCCGACAGCGCGGCGAACCGCGCCCCGGCCTCGACCTGCTGATTGTCCAGAAGATAGCCCTGGTCACGAGCGTCCCGCGCGCCCCGCGCGTCCCTTGCCATAGGCCGATCATCGCATCCGGCCCTCACGTAGGGTCGTTCCCGACCAGGTGAGCGAGGGGGAGGGGCGGATGGGGTTTCTGCTCGAACTGCTGATGGAGTGCCTGCCGGGGAGAGTGGACACGCGCCGCGCGTACGTGAGGACGGGCGCGGTGTGGACCGCGATCGTCCTGCTGGCCTGCGCGCTCTTCGGGCGCGGCCTGACCCGCTCGTGGACCGAGGGCCTGCCGTGGGCGGGCGCGGCGGGCGGGTGCGTACTGCTCGGGTTCGCGCTGGCGTACCCGTTCGTCAGGGGCAGGCTGACGGAACGGCCCTAAAGGGTGTTGCGGAAGGCTCGGTTCGGGCTGGCCGGAGGGGTGTTCGGCCTGCTGTTTCACCCGGCGAGAGCGAGGTTGTGCATGGTGGCGACGGCCTGGACGGCGTGGTGGAGGCCGTCGCCCTTCTGGCGGCAGTCGCGGAGGATCTTCCAGGTCTTCATGCGGGCGAAGGTGTGCTCGATGCGGGCACGGACCCGGCGGTGTTCGGCGTTGTCCTCCTCCTGAGCGCGCAGGAGGGGCCGTCCGGCCCTTCTGCGGTGCGGGACGATCAGCCCGGTGCCCAGGTATGCGCCATCCGCGAGCACCCTCGTCCCGGCGGCCGCTGCGGGCAGGTCCGACTCGCGCCAGACATGGGCGTCGGCCGTGTTCCCCGGAGCCGGCCGGGCCGAGGCGAGGACCAGGCGCGTGTCGGCGTCGATGATGACCTGCACGTTTGCTGAGAAACGATAGTTGCGGGAGGAGGCGCCGACTTGCCGGTCGCGCACCGGGACCAGCGTGCCGTCCACGATCCACAGCCGCTCGGCCCCCGCGACGGGCCGCGGGGCGGGCTCCAGCGCGAGCAGGGGCCGCAGGCGCTGGATGCCCCGGCAGACCGTCGCCGCAGAGATCCCGAACAGCGGGGCGAGCTGCCGCATCGTGAGGTTGGTGCGGTAGTACACCGCCACCAGCAAGACCCGGTCCGCAAGCGGCAGGCACCACGGCCGGCCACCGCCCGGACCGTTCCCACCCCGCTCCCGCACCACCTTCACCAGCTTGACGAACCGGTCCATCCGCAAGCCGGTGAACGTCTCCACCCACACCAGCTCAGCCCGCAACACCCCACCCATACAGGCAAAATGCCCCGAACCAAGCCTTCCGCAACACCCTTTAGGGGGTGTCTGACAAATGCCCGCGGCGTCGCGCGGCGGCCCCGGCGTATTCTCGCGGGGGCGCGACGAGCGGAGGACGGTGCGGGTGGCGGGCAGGACGACGGGGGCGGCCGGGTCGGACGCGGGCGGAAGGACCTCGCTGGGCGCGCGGGCGCGCGAGGAGGTACGGCAGCGGATCGTCGACCGGCGCTATCCCATGGGCGCCCGCCTCGTGGAGCGCGAGGTCGCCGAGGAGCTGCGCATGTCGCGGGTCCCGGTGCGCGAGGCGCTGCGCGCCCTCGTCGCCGAGGGGCTGCTGGAGCTGCTGCCGCACAGCGGCGTACGGGTGCGCAGCCTGGAGCGGACGGACGTGCGGCACCTGTACGAGGTGTGGGAACCGCTCGCCGTGCAGGCCTCGCGCCTCGCCGCGCGCCGGATCGCCGGGTGCGCGCCGGGGGAGCCGGAGCCCGAGGGGCTGGGCGCCCTGCGGGCCTGCCTGGAACGGGCCGAGAGCGCCGCCGTCGAGACGGAGGGCACGCGCGAGGTGGCCGCGCACACCGCGTTCCACGAGGAGATCGTGGCGCTCGGCGGCAATCCGCTGCTCGCGCGCATGATGGAGCAGCTCTCCTGGCAGCTCCAGCTCGTGTTCGGGATGCGCGCGGAGCCCGCGCACATGCGGGCGCAGCACCGGGACATCTACCGGCACATCGCGGCGGGCGACGAGGAGCCCGCCGCCGCGAGCACGCTCATCCACGTGCGGGACAGCCGCGCGGTGGCGCTGCGCTCGCTCTTCGGGGACGCGTAGTCCGACCCCACTTTGTATACCGAGCATCGGAGAATCCGGCACATTCCCTCCTCCTGGCCGTCCCGGCCTTGTCGCCGCCCCTCTCTTGGTATACAAAAAGCCGGGTCGCCCGTTCCCTCAGGAGCTATCAAGGAGCTGCCATGACCCCGTCCCGGATGTCCCGTCGCGGCGTCCTCGCGAGCGCCGCCGCGTTCGCGGGCACCAGCGTGACGATGTCCGCCGCCACCCCGGCCGCCGCCGCACCGGTCACGGCCGCCGGTGAGAGCCCGCGCGGCAAGGGACCGGCGAAGGCCGTGGTGTTCCGCGACGTGCGCCCGTTCGGGGCGAGCGAGCCCGTGGACCTCACCGTCCTCGACGGCCGGATCTCGGACCGTCCCGCGCCGCCCGGCGCCGAGGTCGTGGACGGCGGCGGGCGCCTCGCGCTGCCCTCGCTGGTGGACGCGCACATCCACCCGGACAAGACGACCTGGGGCGGCGACTGGGTGTCGCGCAAGCCCGCCGACGGGATCGCCGACTACGCGGCGCAGGACGTCGAGCTGTTCGAGAGCCAGGACCGTACGGTCGGCGAGCGCGCGTACGGGCTGATGGCGCACGCCGTGACCCGCGGCACCCGCGCGATGCGCGCCCACGCCGACATCGCCCCGGCGTACGGCCTGGCCTGCGTGGAGGGGCTCGGCCACGCCCGCGAGCGGCTCAAGCACGCGCTCGACGTGCAGATCGTCGCGTTCCCGCAGCACGGCGTGATCCGTACGCCGGGCACGGCGGAGCTGCTGGAGGAGGCCGCGCGCTCCGGCGCGGTCGACCAGATCGGCGGCATCGACCCGATCAGTTTCGACCAGGCGCCGAAGGAGCAGCTCGACCTGGTCTTCGGGCTCGCCGACCGGCACGGGCTCGGGGTGGACATCCATCTGCACGACCGGGACGACAAGGGCACCGACGTGCTGCGCGCGATCGTCGAGCGCACCCGCGCGCTCGGCCTGCGCGGCAAGGTGACGGTCAGTCACGCGTTCTGCCTGACCAGGCTGTCGGACGCCGAGCTGGACCGTACGGCCGCCGAACTCGGCGACCTGGACATCTCCGTGACGACCGTCGCGCCCAACGAGTCGCTCGTCCTGCCGATCGCGAAGCTGCACGAGCACGGCGTACGGGTCGGGCTGGGCTCGGACGGCGTGCGGGACGCGTGGAGCCCGTTCGGCAACGCGGACATGCTGCACCGCACCCACATCCTGGGCTGGGTCACCGACGTCCGCCTCGACGAGGAGCTGCGCGACTGCTACGCGGTGGGCGCACACGGCGGCGCGGAGCTGATGGGCATCGGCCGCTCGGAGTTCAAGGACGGCGACCCGGCCGACTTCGTCCTGGTCAAGGGCGAGGGCACGCCGCAGGTCGTGGTGGACATGCCGCAGCGCGACGTGGTCGTACACGCCGGTCACGTGGTGGCCCGGAACGGCGTCCTGCTGTAGACCGTGGCTCCTGGGCAGGGGCTGCCCCGTCCGGTGAGTCGCAGACTGCGGCAGACAGGACGGGGCAGCCCCTGCCCAGCCCCTCAGACGAGGGCCCGCGCGGCTCAGGTGACCAGGCCCTGGCGGTAGGCGTAGACCACGGCCTGGACGCGGTCGCGGAGTGCGAGCTTGGTGAGGATGCGGGAGACGAACGTCTTGACCGTCTCCTGGCTGATCTGGAGCGCCCCGGCGATCTCCCCGTTGGAGAGGCCGTCCGCGATGAGGCGCAGGACCTCCAGCTCGCGAGGGGTCAGCGGCATCTCGTGCGCGCTGTCCTCGGCGGGCCGGATGCGGGCGGCGAACCTGCCGACGAGCTGACGCGTCACCTCGGGGTCCAGCAGCGCGGCGCCCGTGGCCACCGTGCGGATCCCGTGCAGCAGTTGGGCGGGCGGCGCGTCCTTGAGCAGGAAGCCGCTCGCCCCGGCGCGCAGCGCCTCGTAGACGTACTCGTCGAGGTTGAACGTCGTCACCACCAGCACCTTGACGGGGTGCGGCACCCCGGATCCGGCGAGCAGGCGGGTGGCCTCGATGCCGTCGAGCACCGGCATGCGCACGTCCATGACCACGACGTCGGGCCGCAGTTCGGCCGCGAGATCGACGGCCGCGCGGCCGTCCCCGCACTCGCCCGCCACGGCGAGGTCGGGCTGCGCGTCGATGATCGTCACCAGTCCCGTACGGACGAGGACCTGGTCGTCGCAGACGAGGACGCGGATCGGCGTGCCGGTCATGACGCGCCTCCCGCCGGTATCCGGGCCCGTACGACGAAGCCGCCGCCCGGGCGGGGGCCCGCGCCGAAGTCGCCGCCCAGGATCTCCACGCGCTCGCGGACCCCGGCGAGCCCGCGCCCGCTCCCGGCGGCGAACCCGGTACGCGCGCCGGTGCCGTTCGCACCGCCGGAGCCGCCGCTGCCGCCGCCGTCCGTGCGTTCCGTGCGTTCCGTGCCTTCCGTGCCGACCTCCACGGAGATCTCCCGTTCGCCGTGCCGCACCCGGACCGAGGTGCGGCTGCCATGGGCGTACTTGAGGGCGTTCGTCAGGGCCTCCTGGACGACCCGGTACGCCACGAGATCGGCGCTGCCCGTCGACGCCGCGGGCGTGCCCTCCTCGCTGAACTCCACCGGCTGCCCGGCCTGCCGGGTCTGCTCGATGAGCGTGGGCAGCGTCCCGACGGACGGCGTCCTGCCCTCGGCCCCGGTACGGGCGGGGGTGCCGTAGTCGGGATTGAGCAGGTCGAGCAGGTGACGCAGATCGGTGACGGCACGCCGCCCGGTGTCGGTGACGGAGGTCAGCGTCTGGTCGAGCCGCTCGGGCGACGCGGTCAGATAGCGCGCCGCCTCGGCCTGCACGACCATCGCCGTGACGTGGTGCGTGACGACGTCGTGCAGTTCGCGGGCGATACGGCTGCGCTCGGCGCTGCGGGTCTCGTCCGCGACCCGGCGGCGCCGCTCGGCCTCGGCCACCCTCGTGGCGCGCAGCCAGGCGCCGATGCCCCAGGCGAGGACCAGCGCGAGGTAGAACATCACGAACTCGCTCACCGGCAGGCCGGGGCCCAGCCGGTGCAGGGCGACGGCCAGCGGCACGTACGCCACGGAGAAGAGCAGCTTGGCGGCGCGCCGGTGCCGTTCCACGCAGGCCCCCGCGCCGACCAGGGTGAGGGCCATGCCGGTACCCGCGAGCGTGTGGTAGCCGCGGAGCTGGTCGGCGGCGAAGCCGAGCGACGCCAGCGCGAGGCTCGCGACCGGCCACCGCCGGCACACCGCGAGCGGGGCGCACTGGAGAACGATCGCCACGACCGTCAGCGCGTCGAAGGGCCGGTCGGGCAGACCACCCAGCTCCGTGCCGTGGCTGTGGAACGCGGGCACGAAGGAGGCCACGAGGAACACCAGCCCGAGGAACGGGCCGAGCACCCGCTCGAATGGGAGGCGGACCGCGCCCCTCATCCGGCGCCAGTGTTCCGGGATCGTCCGGGGACGGCCGGGGGGTGGGAGATCGCTCACCGGGAAAGTGTAGTGAGAGCGTCAACCGGCGCCGCCTTCCGGCGGCGTGGCCGCACATGGCCGCGGCGCCGGGCGAGCCACAGGAACCCGGCCGTGGCCAGCAGGCAGAAGACCACGGAGTACGGGCTGGCCTCCGGGCCGAAGTCGCCGCCGGTGACGAGGGCGGGGCCGGAGGTCGTGGCGTCGAGCAGGCCCGTGTTGTCCCCGTTGCCCGAGACGGCGGTGCTGAAGATGCCCGCGGCGGCGAAATTCCAGCCGAAGTGCAGGCCGATCGGCACCCACAGCCGCCGGGTGGCGAGATACGCGGCGGTGAGCATGCCGCCCGCCTCGACGGCGATCGCGACGGCGCCCCACAGGCTCGCGTCCGGATTGGCCAGGTGGTAGACGCCGAAGAGCACGCCGGTCAGCACCATCGCGGTCCAGGCGCCGGTCCGTTCCTCGATGATCCGGAACAGCACGCCCCGGAAGAGGAGTTCCTCGGTCACGGCCGCCGCCGCCATGAAGCCGACCAGGCCCGCGGCCTCCGAACGGGAGCCGAGGCCGTCGACGTCGTAGTAGCCGAGGAAGTACAGGTTCACGACGACGAGGCCGAACAGCGCGACGCCGAGCGCCGTTCCCCACCCCACCGCCACCCCGGCGCCCTCGCGGGACAGCTCCGTGACCGTGCGGCGCTCGGTCCGCCGTACGACCGCCCCGTAGACGAGCAGCGCGAGCGCGGCCGTCGCCAGGCCCGCCGGAAGCATCACCCACGGCTCGCCGTCCGCCGCCATGAGCCCCTGACCGCCGAGGAAGGCGACAGCCGCGACGGTCACGAGCTGCCACACCAGTCTCATGAGATCCCTTTCACCACACCCGCGACCGGAGCGCCGCGGCTGCGCGGAACGCTACGGATCAAGCGCCCCGGAATCGTCACCACCGGGTGGACACCTGCGTGTAGCTCGCGCGGGGGACAGGCCCACGTACATCGTGCGGTGCAGCGCGGAGGCGTGGGCGTGCGTCAGGCGCGCGGCGAGGGCGGCGTCGCGCGCGGCGAGCGCCTCGCGGATCCGCCGGTGCTCCGCGTTGCTCTCGCGGAGGTAACTCATGGGGTACGGCAGGAAGTAGCGGTACAGCTCGCCGGTGACCTGGGCGTACAGCTCCAGCGCGGACGGCTGCCCGGCGCCGCGCGCGACGGCGAGGTGGAACCGCGCGTCGGCGGAGCGGAACTCGGCCCAGGTCCCGGCCCCGTCCATCGCCGCGAGGCACGCGTCGAGCGCGGCGAGCCCCTCCTCGTCGAGCCGTTCGGCCGCCAGGTGCGCGAACCCGGTCTCCAGCACGGCCCGTTCGTCGATGAGCCGGTGCACGCGCGCGCTGTCGCGCTCGTACGCGTCGATCTGCGGCACCGTGTCGCGGCGGGGCTCCTCGGCGACGAACGTGCCGCCGCTCCGGCCCGGGCGCCGCACGACGACGCCCTCGCGCTCCAGCGCGGTGAGCGCGCGCCGCACGGTGATCGCGGCGACGCCCAGCGCCTCGGCCGTGCTCGGCACGTTCGGCAGCCGCTCCCCCGGCGCGAGCAGGCCGAGTTCGACGGCGAGCGCGATACGGGCGCGGACCGTGTCGACGGCGCTCGTGCGGCGGATCGCCGCGAGGGCCGTGCTGGTCAGGGGGTGCCGCGCGGTGCGGTCCCGGCCTCGGTCCTGTTCCTGGGACGCCATCGGGCCAGGGTATGCGCGCGCCCGGACCCTTTACGTGCCGGAGTCTTTACGTGCTCAAAGTGAGCATGTTTCCATGGCGGGAATCGGCTGCCGCCCAAGGAGTCGCATGAAGATCGCCGGACTGCAGACCGCCGGGACCCCCGGCGACGTCGACGCCAACCTGCACGAACTGGACGACGCCTGCCGCCGGGCGCGCGCGGCCGGTGCCGAACTCCTGGTCACCAGCGAGCTGTTCGTGACCGGGTACGACATCGGCGACGCCGTCCTCGATCTGGCCCGCCGCGACCTGCTCTCCCCCGCGCGCGACCTCGCCCGCCGCCACGGCATCGGCCTCGTCCTCGGCGCGCCGGAACAGGCGGCCGAAGGGGCCTGCTACAACAGCGCGTTCCTCATCGGCGCGGACGGCGCCGTGCTGGGCCGGCACCGCAAGACCCATCTCTTCGGCGCGCTGGACCGCGCGTACTTCACCCCGGGCGACCGGCTGACGGCCCCCGTCCCCTACCGGGACCTCCGCATCGCCCTGCTGATCTGCTACGACGTCGAGTTCCCCGAACCCGTGCGCGCCGCCGCGCTCGCGGGCGCCGACCTGATCGCGGTGCCGACGGCGCAGATGCGGCCGTACGAGTTCGTCGCGGACCATCTGCTGCGGGTCCGCGCCTGGGAGAACCAGGTCTATCTCGCCTACGTGAACCACGACGGCGAGGAGGGCTCCCTCCGCTACGTCGGCCGCAGCTCGCTCGTCGCCCCCTCCGGCGAGGTGCTGGACGGGATCCGGCACGGCACCGGGCTGCTGTACGCCGACGTCGATCCCGAGACGGTCCGCAAGTGCCGCGCGGCGAACCCGTATCTGGCCGACCGCAGACCGGAGCTGTACGCGCGCGGGCCCGTCGCCGGGGACCGCCCGTGCTGAGGAAGCCGACGGGCCCGGCCGCGGGGCGGGAGGGGCCGAAGCCGTCCCGGCCCGTCCCGTCCCCGCGGTCGTCCCGGCAGTCGTCCCCGCGGTCGTCCGGGAACCTCAGCGGCAGGCTCGGCACCGGCTCCATCGTCTTCATGGTGATCGCCGCCGCGGCACCGCTCACCGTCGTCGGCGGCAACGTGCCGCTGGCCATCGCCGAGGGGCCGGGCGCCGGGGCCCCCGTCGGCTTCGCCCTCGCCTCGCTCGTCCTGCTGGTCTTCGCGGTCGGCTTCGTCACGATGACGCCGCACGTCCGCCAGGCCGGTGCCTTCTACGCGTACGTCACGCGCGGGCTCGGCGAACGGGCCGGTCTCGGCACGGCCGCCGTCGCGCTCGTCACGTACACCGCGATCCAGGCGGGCGTCTACGGCTATCTGGGCTGGGCCGTGGACAGCGTGCTCGCCGACTTCGGACTCGGCGGGGCGGCCGGGGTCCCGTGGTGGGTGTGGTCCCTGACCGCGGCCGGCATCGTCGCCTTCCTCGGCTACCGGCACATCGAGCTCAGCTCGAAGGTGCTCGGCGTCGCGCTCGTCCTGGAGATCGCGGTCGTCGCCGTGCTGGACGCGGTGATCCTCGCCCGGGGCGGCGAGGACGGCGTGAACGTCACCTCCTTCACCCCGGACGCGGCACTCTCCGGCCCGCTCGGCGTCGCCGTGCTCTTCGCGCTCACCGGGTTCATCGGCTTCGAGTCGACGGCCGTCTTCCGGGACGAGGCCCGCGACCCGGACCGTACGATCCCGCGCGCCACGTACTGCGCGGTGCTCGTCATCGGCGCCTTCTACACGCTCTCGTGCTGGGCGCTGGTGCTCGGCGCGGGCACGGACAAGGTCACGGCCGTCGCCGACGCGTCGCTGGCGGACGGCGGGAACATGCTCATGGACGCGGCGGGCGCGTACGTGGGCACGGCGCTGCGGGACATGACCCAGGTGCTGCTGCTCACGAGCCTGTTCGCGTGCGTCCTCTCCTTCCACAACGTCATCGCCCGCTACACCTTCACCCTCGCCCGCCAGGGGCTCGCCCCCGCGCGACTGGCCGCCGTGCACACGAGGCACCGCTCCCCGTACGTCTCCTCCCTCGCGCAGTCCTGCACGGCGCTGCTGCTGGTGGTGCTCTTCGCCGCGCTCGGAGTGGAGCCGCTGGTGGGGGTGTTCGGGTCGATGGCCGGGGTCTCGACCGTGGGCATGGTGCTGCTGATGCTGACCACCTCGGCCGCCGTCCTGGCCTTCTTCACCCGCCACCCCGAACTCGCCCGGGGCCGCCCCTGGCAGACCCGAATCGCCCCGGCCCTCGCCGCCACCGGCCTCGTCACAGCCCTCTGGCTGGTCGCCTCCAACTTCACCCTCATCACGGGCGGCGGCGTAGGCCTCGGCATCGCGTTGGGCGCGATCCCCTTCGCCGCCTTCGCCCTGGGTCTGGCGCGGGGCGGCGGCCGGGCGGTACGGGACACTGGGTGAGGTGACGGCCGGGAGAGAAGTACGGCGGGGCAAGGACGCGATGACCGTCGAGATCGGGTACGCGTTGGTGTCCGGGGGTTTTCTGGGCGGGGTCGCCTTCGGGGTCGTGGTGGCGCCGTTGCTGGTGTGGTCGCCGTCCGGTTCCGCCAAGTCGGTTCTGGTGGAGGCGGGGTGCGCGGTGGGCGGGCTGGTGGCGCTCGCCTGGGTCGTGCGGGTGCTGGTGCGGTTCGACCGCGAGCGTCGGCTGGGGGACTGACGCGGAGCGTCGTCAGGGCTCGCGGTGGACCTTCGTGTTGGAGGCCTGGGCGCGGGGGCGGACGACGAGGAGGTCGATGTTGACGTGGCTGGGGCGGGTGACCGCCCAGGCGATGGTGTCGGCGACGTCGTCGGCGGTCAGCGGCTCGGCCACGCCCGCGTAGACCTTCCCCGCCTTCTCCTCGTCCCCGCGGAAGCGGGTGAGCGCGAACTCCTCGGTCTTGACCATGCCGGGCGCCACCTCGATCACCCGGACCGGGGTGCCGACGATCTCCAGGCGGAGGGTCTCGGCCAGGACGTGCTCGGCGTGCTTCGCGGCGACGTAGCCGCCCCCGCCCTCGTAGGTACCGTGGCCCGCCGTGGAGGAGAGGACCACCACCGTCCCGTCGCCGCTCGCGGTGAGCGCGGGGAGCAGGGCCTGGGTGACGTTGAGGGTGCCGAGGACGTTCGTCTCGTACATCCGCCGCCAGTCCTCCGGGTCCCCGGCGGCGACGGTGTCGGCGCCGAGCGCGCCGCCCGCGTTGTTGACCAGGACGCCGACCGTGCGGAACGCGCCCGCGAACTCCTCGACCGCGGCCCGGTCCGTCACGTCCAGCGGATACGCCTTGGCCTGGTGCCCCGCCGCGTTGATCTCCTCGGCGAGCGCCTCGATGCGCTCCTCCCGGCGGGCGGTCAGCACGACCCGGTATCCGGCGGCCGCGAGCTGCCGCGCCGTGGCGGCACCGATGCCGCTGCTGGCTCCGGTGACGACGGCGATACGGGACGCGGCAGGGGGCACGTCGGCGGCCATGGGGCTGCTCCTCGGTCGTACGGGTCCGGGCCGCCACGGGAGGCGGCCCGGACCAACCTTATGCACCCCCTGCGCCGGGGCCTCTCCGGGGACCTCGGTCTCAGGGGCGGTGGCCGAGGACGAGGTTGCCCGGGGTGGGCGGGGCGGGCGTGGTGTAGAAGTCGAGGACGGCGGCGTGCCACTCCGCCGTGGACAGGGCGCCGTCGCCGTCGGTGTCCATCGCCGCGAACGCCTCCGCCGCGTCCGCCGCGCTCTGCCCCATCGCCACCTGCCCCGCGGTGAACTCGCCCAGGCTGACCGTCCCGTCGCCGTCCGCGTCGATCAGCGCGAGGTGCGCGGCGACGGACGGCCCGACCAGGTCCGCGAGGCCGCCCTCGGCGCGGGCGCGGGCCAGCGCGGCGACGAAGGCCGCCTCGGTCAGCGCGCCCTCGCCAGCCGACCTGCCTTCCCCGGCGGGCCCGGCGTCCCCGGCGTCCCCGGCGTCCCCGGCGGACACGCCGTACCCGGCGGACGCGCCCTCCGCGGCCGAAGCGCCCTCCGCGCCGATGATGCCGGCCCCCGCGGTTGTGCCGTCCCCGGCCGACGCGTCCTCCCCCGCGCGACCGCCCTCCCCCGCCGCGCCGCCGTCCGCGAGGGCGACGAGGCCCTCCCACATGTGGCGGGCTCCCGCGCGCAGGTCCCGTGCGCGGGGCGCGTCGTCCGGCACCCGCAGGGCCCGCGTCAGGCGTACGGCGCGCGCGTCGAAGTCCTCGGCGGTGACGCGGCCGTCCCCGTCGGTGTCGTGCTGCCGGAAGCGGTGCATGTACTTGGCGCGCAGTGCCTCGTCGTCGGTGATTCCGCTGGTCAAGTCGGGCTCCTCACGGTCGCGGGCTCGATCACGGGGACGCTACCCACGCCCGCGGCCCGTGGCCGCCAACCTCACTCGTCATGAGGATTCGCCGGTGCCGGGGGTGACGCGCCCTCGTCCCACCCTCCGTGCTCCCGTGCGCGGGGTGCTGCGCCCGGGCCGGTCCGCCCCCGTGGCCCGCACGGTGGTGGGGAGCGGGAGCGGACAGCCGCCGAGGCCGAAGAGCGAGGGGGAACACCGTGATCCACGTCAGCGAGACCGTCGCCCTGCAGACCGTCGAGGACTTCCTCACCGAGGAGGAGTCCGCGCAGCTCGTCAAGATCATGGACCTGGAGCTGGGCGCCTCCGGGTGGCGGCCCCGGCACCAGGCCGACGTCCTGCCCGCGCCCGCCGCCGCGCTCCAGATCCTCCACCAGGCGACCGAGCGCGCGCTCCCCGCCGTCCGGCGCACCATGCCCTCGATCACCGCCGCGCTCCGCTGGGGCTACACCGAGCTGCGCCCCGGCGACCGCGTCCCCACGCACCTCGACGGCATCCCGGACCCGGGGAGCGCGCCGCGCCGGATCGGCCGTATCGGCGTCACCCTCACCGACGCGGAGGAGGGCGGCGTCTTCTACGTCGCGACGACGTCGAGCGGGACGCCGTGGACCGCGCGCGTGCTGCGCCCGGACGACGGGTACCAGGCCGGTACGCCGCTCGCGCGCAGCCTCCCGCACGAAGCCGCGTACGTACGCGAGCACCTCGGGGAGTCCTCCTGGATCGCCGAGACGCCCAAGTCCCACTGGCACACCGACGCCCCCGCCCGTACGGCCGTCGCCTACGGGGCGCAGCTCATGCACGGCGTGACGCCCGTACGGCGCGGCATGGTGCGGAAGTTCGTCGCCGACCTGGCCGACGGGGCGCCGCCCGACGCCGCTTCCTGACCCCGGCCCGGACGGCCGACCCCGGACGGCCGACCCGGACGGCCGCCGCCGGGGTCCGTCACCGTCATGCGGCATCCTGGGGCCCATGACCGCGAGAGGACACATACGCCGCCGTGCCACCGTCACCACCGCCTGTCTGGCGGTGCTCGGTGGCGGCCTCCTCCTGGGGGGCTGCGGCAACGGGGACGACGGAGGGGACGCGCGCCCGGGCAAGGGCAAGGGGGCAGAGGAGACGCGGGAGGCCCGGGCGACGCTCTCCGAGGCGCAGCGCAGCCGCGCGGACCAGATGGTGAGCGTCTTCGAGAACGGCACCACCGAGCCCCAGTACGCCTACGCGGAGAATCTCGGCGACGGCCGCGGCGTCACCGCGGGCCGCATCGGCTTCACCACCAGCGACGGCGACGCCCTCACGGTCGTACGGGCGTACGCCAAGGCCGTGCCCGGCAATCCGCTGGCCCGCTTCGTGCCCGAGCTGGAGCGGCTGCGGAAGGCCAACAGCGAGGACACCGAGGGCCTGCCGGAGGAGCGGTACGTCGCGGCGTGGAAGCGGGCGGCGAAGGACGAGGAGTTCCGCGAGATCCAGGACCGCCAGATCGACCGGCGCTACTACGACCCGGCCATGCGCGAGGCCGACCGGGTGGGTCTGAAGACGCCCCTGGCCCGCGCGGAGCTGTACGACACGGCGGTGCAGCACGGCGCGGGCCACGACCCCGACAGCCTGCACGCGCTGGTCCGCCGCACCACGAAGAAGGCCGGTACGGTCGCCGAGGCGGGCGAGAAGAAGTGGCTCGACACCTTCCTCTCCACCCGCGCGGCCAACCTCCGCTCGCCGTCCAACGAGGCCACCGCCGACGAGTGGAAGAAGTCCGTCGACCGGGTCGAGGCCTTCCGCCGCCTCGCCGACGACGGCAACTACGACCTGGACGGGCCGTACGAGCTGAAGGCGTTCGGCGGGACCTACGACGTCAAGTGATCACGCGTGGTGCACGAGGTGCTTGATCTGCTGGAACTCCGCCAGCGCCCGGGGCCCGTTGAGCCGCCCCACGCCGCTCTGCTTGAAGCCGCCCTCCTCCATCTGGTCGCGGATGACGGCCCAGGAGTTGGTCCACACAGTGCCCGCGTCGATGCGCCGCGCCACCCGCAGCGGGCGGTCCACGTCCCGGCTCCAGACGGAGGCCGCCAGCCCGTACGCCGTGGCGTTGGCCCTGCGGACCGCGTCGTCCTCGTCTCCGAAGACCTCGAACGTGGCGACGGGGCCGAAGACCTCGTGCTGCACGAGCGGCGCCGCGAGGTCCTCGACCTCGACCAGTGAGGGCCGCAGCAGCGCGTCGGCGCCCTCGGCGTGCAGGAGACCGCCGCGCACGAGGATCTTCCCGTACGTCCCGGCGTCGGCGACCAGCGCGTCGATCCGCTCGGCCTGCGCGCGGTCCACGACCGGGCCCATGCCGGTGCCGGGGTGGTCGCCGGGCCCCGGGCGTACGGCCTCCAGCGCGGCGGCCAGCCGGGCGCGCAGCTCGTCGGCGATGCCCGCCTGGGCGAGGACGCGGCTGCCCGCCATGCAGAACTGGCCGCCGAACGTGGTGACGGCGGCGGTGAGCACCGGCACCGCCGCGTCGAGGTCGGCGTCGTCGAAGACCAGCATCGGCGACTTGCCGCCCAGCTCCAGCACGCACGGCTTCACGCGCCGCGCGGCCTCGGCCATGATGGCGCGGCCCACCGCCGTCGAGCCGGTGTAGCTGACGACGTCGGTGCCGGGGTCGGAGACGAGCAGCGGGGCGCCCTCGTTCCCGGACTCGGTGAACGCGTTGAGGACGCCGGGCGGCAGGGACGCGGTGGCCGCGACGATCTCGTACAGCAGCCCGTTGGTGAGCGCCGTCTGCGCGGGCATCTTCATCGCGACCGTGCAGCCCGCGGCGAGCGCCGGGGCGAAGGAGCGGACGGCGAGGACGACGGGCGCGTTCCACGGGACGATGACGCCGGCCACGCCGAGCGGCTGATGCAGCGTCATGGAGTAGCTGCCGGGGGCCATTTCGCCCGCGCGGCCCGCGTCGGTCAGGGCCAGCGCCGCGTTATAGCGCAGCTTGGGGATCGCGTCGCCGACCTCCAGTTCGGCGTCCGCGCGCTTCTTGCCCTGCTCGCGGGAGAGGAGCGCGACCAGCTCCGCGCGCCGCGCGTCCATACGGTCGGCCAGCTCCAGCAGCGCGCGGGAGCGCAGCGTCCGGTCGCGGGCCCAGCCGGTGCCCGGGTCGTCGAAGGCGCGGCGGGCCGCCGCGACCGCGGCGCGGGCGACGCCCTCGTCGGCGTCCGCGAAGGTGCCGATGACCTCGCCGGTCGCGGGCGCGTACGTATCACCCGCGCGGGGTCCGTCCCGCCAGGCGCCGTCGATCAGATTGCGTACGTGCGGAACATCCGGATGAGCCATCGCCCGCCTCCTCGGTCGCGCCCGGTCGCGCCCGGTCGCGCACTGGGCCGACGGCACCGTCGCACCGCCGGCACCGCTTGGGAAGGGGGCGAGGCGGCGCTCCGGCGCCTCCGGCACTCCAGTGCCTCCGGCGCTCCCGGCTACTCGAAGCGGTCGGTCGGGCCCGCGCCGCGGCGGACGATCTCGGCCTCGCCGGAGGAGAAGTCGATCACCGTCGTGGGCTCGGTGCCACAGTCGCCCGAGTCCAGGACGGCGTCCACGGAGTGGTCGAGGCGGTCCTTGATCTCCCAGCCCTGCGTCATCGGCTCCTCCTCGCCGGGCATCAGCAGCGTGCTCGACAGCAGCGGCTCACCGTATTCGCGCAGGAGGGCCTGGGTGACGACGTGGTCCGGGATGCGGACGCCCACGGTCTTCTTCTTCGGGTGCTGGAGCTGGCGCGGGACCTCGCGGGAGGCGGGGAGGATGAACGTGTAGCGGCCGGGCGTGGCCGCCTTCACCGCGCGGAACACGTCGTTGTCGAGCTGCACGAAGCGGCCGAGCTGCGCGAAGTCCTGGCAGACGAGCGTGAAGTGATGACGGTCGTCGAGGTCGCGGATCGACCGGATCCGGTCCACGCCCTCGCGGTTGCCGACGCGGCAGCCGAGCGCGTAGCACGAGTCCGTCGGGTAGGCGATGAGGGCGGAGTCGCGGAGGCTCTCGGCGACCGCGCCGATGATCCTCTGCTGGGGGTTCACGGGGTGCACGTCGTAGTACTTCGCCATCCGCCGAGCGTACGGGAGCGGGTCCGCGTACGTACGGGTAAGGTTCGCGCCCCCTCGCCGCGCCGCGCGCGGGGCGGCCATACTGGACCCGTCCGCGACCCCCCACAGATCGACGTCATGCCGAAGACCAGTTCCTCCTCACCCGCCGTCCCCGACACGATGTGGCTGGGACACGGGCGCCACCTCGGGCCCTCGCCCGAGCAGGACGTCCGACGCAATCTGATCGCGCTCCAGGCCGCCGGAGTGATCGACGGCTTCCTCGGCCTCACCCCCGCCGAGGCCGCCTCGTCGGCCGTCGGCGGCCTCGCCGACCCGTTCGACGGCGAGGACGGCGCGCCCGTGCTCGACCCCTCGTGCCGGCAGGTCTTCGAGGCCCGCTGGCGCGTGGACGACGAGGTGACGGTGCGTGCGCAGTTGGCCACGTACGAGGTCGCGGAGCGGCGCAGGCACGGCGAGGCCGTGGCGTGGGTGCTGGCCGCGGAGGCCGCCGGGCGGCCCTGGGACCCGCGGTGGCCCTCCCCCGCCACGATGTTCTGGCCGGACAGCGACAGCACCGAGTGGGACCACGACGTGGTGACGGGCCCCCGGCTGCGGCTCACGCACCGGCTGCCCGAGGACGACAAGGAGATGCGGCGGCTGCTGAAGGAGTGCTCGCGGCAGAGCTGGAGCATCCACGTCGTCATCCACGAGGCGATGACGCCCGACGCGCGGGGCCGCCGCCCGGTCACGCTCTTCCTGCCGCCGGGCCTGCGCCACCGCGTGGTGGAGCACCGGGCGTCGCCGGAGCAGTCGCAGATCGTGAACTGGGCGCTGAAGGACCTGCGCGTCAGCGTCCCGCGCGGCGGGGCGGTCGTACTGCCCTCGACGCCCGCCCCTCCGGGGTACGACGCGGACGGCTTCACCGTGCGCAACGTCTTCCTCGACGGCACCGAGCCGACGGAGCTGATCGGGAAGATCACCGCGTACGCGGCGCTGCCCCGCGCCCTCTCCCCCGAGGCGGAGCAGGCCGTGCACCTCCTGCGGAACCGCTGGCACCTCCTCACGCCCGACGAGGAGCTGGAACGCGCCCGGGGCCTCGTCGGCCGCTACGCGGACGCGCTCGCCGCCACGGCCGCCGCCCGCGACGCGTACCGCGAGGAGGCCGAGCAGGCCCGCGCCGCCCTGGCCGCGGCGGGCACGGCCCCGGACGGTACGGCAGGACAGGCGCCGCCGCCGGACAGCACGCCCCGAAGCGGCCTCACCCAGGTCTTCGGCCGCCTCAGAGACGCCGCCAAACGCCCACCCCACCAGTGACCCCGCACCGGCGGCGCGCCCTCATGAGCCGTCCGCGTCCCTGACGAAGAGGATTCCGTCGACGTCGGCCAATCGGTCCGGGTCGAGCGGGGCGTAGCCGTGATAGGGCGATTCGCGGCGGCGACGGGCGATCCGGCGGGGCCCGACTCCCCGAGCAGCGCGGCCAGTCGGGGCGCGGCGACGAGGAGGCGATCCGTCGGGAGCGCGTACAGGAGCCCCTCGACGGTGTCCGGCGGCGGCGCCCCCACCCCGTGGCGCGGAAGCGTGCCGAGGGCCGTGGCCAGGACGGCGTACCGCTCGCCCAGGTGGGCGTGCGCGAGCGCCCCGGCACCCCACCACTCCAGCGGCAGGCCGCCGAGCCGCATCGTGCTTCTGCCGCGCTGCAGATGGCCGTTGTGGGCGCAGCAGGGCGACCGCGGTACGCCCGTATGGCCGCGCGCGGTGCCACTCGTCCCACCCGTCCCCCGCGTCCGGCGT
Source organism: Streptomyces albiaxialis (assembly GCF_039530985.1). Lineage (NCBI taxonomy): Bacteria > Bacillati > Actinomycetota > Actinomycetes > Kitasatosporales > Streptomycetaceae > Streptomyces > Streptomyces albiaxialis. Next base: position 481,450 of record NZ_BAAAPE010000016.1, on the reverse strand, counting down.
GACCGGATGCGGGGGGACCCACGTGTCGAGCGGTGCCACCATCTCGTCCGCGAGCAGCCGCAACTCCCGGGCCTCCGGCGTCCGTCCGGCGGACCGGGCCGGGTCGCGCACGGCGCCGGGCCCGGTCCACCGGCCGTCGGCGCCGAGCAGCCGGTCGAGGGACTCCGCCGTGCAGGGGAGCGGCTCGGTGGCGACGCGGCGGCGAGCAGCGCGGCCTCGCCGTGGACGGGCTCCCCAGGGGGCTACCGCACCTACACCCCGCTGCACGCGCGTGCCCTGCGCGCGCTCGGACTGCGACGGCGGTGACGCACGCGGTGAACGGGGTCGCGGACGGGGACGGGAACGAGCGAGGGGGCGTGGCACTCGCCGGGGAGGCGTTCCGTCTCCCCGACGAGTGCCACGCCCAGCTCCTCGACGACCGGCGGACGCTCCGGGCCGCGGAGAACGCGCTGCGCGCCGGCGGCGACGGCGACGGCATCCGCACGGACCGTAAATCCGGGTGCCCCTTCCCGGTGGCGCCGGTAGCGTGCCCGGTCATGACGACTGACCTGGTACGCCCTCCTCTGCAGGCAGACGAACGCACCGCGCTCCTCGGCTGGCTGGACCTCCAGCGGCGGATACTCCGCTGGAAGTGCGAGGGACTGAGCGACGAGGACGCGCACCGCGCGGTCGTCCCGACCTCGCCCGCCATGACGATGGCGGGGCTCATCTCGCACATGCGCTGGACCGAACACACCTGGCTGGAGGTGCTGTTCCTCGGCGGCGACGAGAAGCGGAACCCGGCGTTCGACGAGAGCGACGAGGACGCCGACTGGCGCACCGGCGGGCGCCCCCTCGCCGAGCTGCTCGCGGAGTACGAGGCGCAGTGCGCCCGCAGCGACGAGATCGTCGCCGCGGCCTCCCTCGACGACGTCGGCGCCCCGCACCCGCGCTTCCGCTCCAGCAACGCCAACCTCCGCTGGATGCTGATCCATCTCGTCGAGGAGACCGGACGGCACGCGGGCCACGCGGACATCGTCCGGGAGCTGCTCGACGGCACGAAGGGCTATTACTAGAGGTGCCCGGTACGAGCTTCCGGCTGGCGGCGTACGCGGTGTGCGTCGAGGACGGGCGCGTGCTGCTCGCCCGGCACGTCCCGGCGGACGGCGAGAGCAACTGGACCCTTCCGGGCGGGCGGGTCGAGCACGGGGAGGACCCGTTCGACGCGGTGATCCGGGAGGTGGCCGAGGAGACGGGCTGCGAGGCGGCGGTCGAACGGCTGCTGGGCGTGGACTCCCGGCTGATCCCCGCCGCCGAGCGTGCCGTCCCCGGCGGGGGCGACCACCAGAACGTCGGCGTCTTCTACGGAGTCCGGATCACCGGCGGCACGCTCCGGCCCGAACCGGGCGGCGCGGTCGCCGAGTCCGTCTGGACCCCGCTCCCCGATGTCGCGGCCCTGCGCCGCTCCTCCCTGGTCGACGTCGGCCTCGCGCTGGCCCGCACCCGCCCGCCGACCGGCCATGTGGCGACGGTCCCGGTCGGCGGCCTGGTCCAGCACTGAGACGCGAGCGGGCCGGGCGGGCCGGGCCGGGTCAGCCGCCCGTCTCCTCCTCCAGCAGCGCGCGGGTCGCGGGGCCGTAGACGCCGGAGGGCTCGTCGATCGCGCGGGCCCGCTGGAAGCGGCCGACGGCCTCGCTGACGTCGGCGGAGTAGTGGCCGTCCGCCGAGCCGAGATAGAGGTAGAGCTTCTGGAGGCGCCGCTGAAGGTCGGCCACGCCGGGGCCGCGGCTGCCCCGCGCGAGGGCGCCTCCCCCGTGCCCCGGCCGGGAGGGCCGGTCCGGGCGGTCGGAACGGTGCCGCCGTACGGGCTCGCCCGTGGCGCGCTCGGCGGGCGTGGCGGAGGGCGGGCCGGACGGCGTGGCGCCGGTGGGCGCGGTGGCCGGGCCCGTGGAAGGGCCGCCGGACGGCGTGGCGGGCGCGGTGCGGGAGGGCCCTGGCGACGGGCGTGACACCGGGGAGGCGGAAGCGGCGGTCTCCGGGGACGCCGAGGGCTCGGGCGCGGTACGGGGCGCGCGGCCCGCCTCCCGTTCCGTGCCGCCGCCCGGGGAGTACGTCCCGTAGACGATCACGGCGGCGCTGCCCCCGATCGCCAGCGCGGTCGCGAACAGCCAGGGGGCACGGCGGCCGGACGGCGGCCGACGCCGCGCGCGGATTCCGCGCGGGGCACGGGAGTTGCGCCGCTCCACTTTCTCCGGGGCGGTGTTTTCCGGGGCGGCATTCTTCGCGTCTGCTTTCACCCCGCCGGATCCCGGCCCTGCGAATTCTTCCTCGCTCTCGAATGCGTCCGGCGACCCGAAGGATTCCGCGGTCGCGAAAGACGCGGCGGACTCGAAGAGTTCGAGGGATCTACGGTCGAGAGGCGCGGGTCCCTCGGCCGCCGATATGTGTCCGAACACCGGGTCGGCGGGCGACAAGGCGCAGCCGCACGTCCGCGCACGGCCTCCGTCCTGGACGGCGCCGCACAGCTCGCACTGCTCGTGCTGCCCGCACTGCCCACGCTGCTGTGAGTCCAACGTCCTTCGGCTCCCGGAAATCGTCTCCCTGTCGAGGAGAAAAGCGTAGCCTCGCGGATTCTTAAGAGAAGCTCATCCGGTCCTTAAGGGTCCCTGCGCACGGGCTTCTTCCGTGGCCGGGGCCGTTTCCGCGTCCTACTCTTCCGAAGGCCGGCAGACACGAGGGGGACAGCGGAATGAGCAGCGCGGGACACCATGACGAGGCGGACGCCGACAATGGGGCCGAGGTGATGCACTTTTCGCCGCGCGATCCCTCACCCGGAGTTTCCGAGTCCCGTGTTTCCGAGGTGGGCGCCTGCGGATACTGCGGGCGGCAGATCTCGCAGCCGACGGGGTGGGGCTGGCAGGCGTTCTGCCCCGACAACGGGGGCGCCTGCGAAAGGGCCGCGGCGGCGCAGCGCAGCCGTAACCGCAACTCCCCCGGTCTCACCGGACAGGTCGCGCTCGTCTGGGACATCGTCGAGCGGCTGCAGGAGGCCGGCGAGAACCTCGCGGTCTCCCTCACCTCGGGGCTCAGCGTCGCCGGGGTCGAGCAGGCCCTCGCGCAGCAGCGCGCGGAGACCGCGGCCGAGGTCGCGCTGGCCCACGCGGACCGCGACGCCGCACGCCAGGAGGCCGCGCAGGCCTGGGAGAAGGCCGCGGAGGCGGCGCGCCGCGCGGAGAGCCAGGAGCAGGCGAACGAGCTGCTGGCCGAGGCCAACGAGCAGTTGCGCACGGAGCACGCGCACGCCGCCGAGCAGCAGGAGCAGGCCAGGAGCACCGCGCAGGAGGCCTCCGCCCGTGCCGCCCAGGCGCTCTCCGAGCGGGACCACCTCATCCAGCAGGTGCAGAACCTCGGGGCCGCGCTGGAGGAGGCCCGCGTGGAGGTGACGCACGCCCGTTCCCGTATCGGCGATCTGCAGACCTCCCTTCAGGTCGCCCTGAGCGAGACCGCCGCGGCGGAGCGGGAGGCCGAGCAGACGCGTCAGCGGTGGACGGCGTCCCAGGAGGAGAACCGCGTTCATCTCCTCGCGCTGGAGGAGGCGCGGGAGGCGACGGACACGGCCGAGAACGCCCGTAAGCGGCTCGACGCGGAAGCGGCCCAGCTCCGCCAGCAGAACGCCCAACTGCGCGGCGAACTCAACCAGTCCCTCGTGGCCGCCGAGGACGCGGCCGCCGCGGAGGAGGACGCCCGGCGGCGGCTCCAGGAGGAGCAGGCCCGTTCCCAGACCCTCCAGCGGACCCTCGGCGAGAAGCACGCGGTCCTGGCCGCGCTGAACACCGAGCTGGAGGCCGCGCGCGCCGAGGCCGAACGCGCGCGCACCCGGATCGACCAGATCACCCGCCAGGCCATGGCGGAGGCGTAGCCGTACGGCAGCCGTAGGCATAGCCGCAGCCGCAGCCGCAGCCGCACCGCCGCAGCCGCCGCCGGTCCTGAGCGGGATGACGTACGTCGTCCGGCCGGTGCGATCATGGCGCGTGATGAGCACCGAAGACGTGACGCCGCCCGAAGAGGAGCGCTGGCCGGACGTGCCCGGCGACACGGCGCTGACCCTCAAGGTCCCGGAGGCCGATCCGCTCGTACGGGCCGGGTTCCCCGCGCATGTGACGGTGCTCTACCCGTTCCTCCACGAGAGCCGCCTCGACGCGGCGGCGCGCGGCGAGCTGGCCGCGCTCCTCGCGGAGCACGAGTCGTTCACGCTGACGTTCGGCGAGTTCGGGCGCTGGCCCGGCGTGCTCTATCTCGACCCGTGGCCGCACGCCCCGGTGACGGCGCTGACCAAGGACCTCACCCGGCGCTGGCCCGAGGCCGTCCCGTACCGGGGCCTCTTCGGCGCGGGCCTCGCCCCGCACCTGACGCTCGCGAACAGCGAGGGGCCCGCGACGCAGGACGCCGCGTAAGACGCGCTGGAGGCCGAGTTGAGGCCCCGGCTCCCGTTCGCCGCGTACGTCCGCGACGTCCACCTCATCGTCTGGGACGGCCGGAGCTGGCGGGACGACGCCGCGTTCCCCCTCGCGCGCTGACGGGGCCCGGCCCGCCGTCTCCTAGGGTCGCCCCATGACGCGAACCACCCCGCCGCGCCCGCTCGACTGATCGGCTTCGCCCAGCTCCACCGCCGCGACCTCCCGGACCTGCCGCCGGGGCCGCCCGGCTGCGATCTGCTCCAGCTCTTCTGGTGCCCGTTCGACCGCCACGGCAGGACCGGGTACGGGATGTCGCTGGAGGCCCGCTGGCGCGCCGCGGCCGAGGTGACCGACGTGCTCGCCGACCCGCCCCGCCCGCCGGTCGTCGGCTTCGAGGGCTACGTGCCCGAGCCCTGCGTCCTGCACCCCGAACAGGTGCGCACCTACCCCTTCGCCGGTCTCCTCCCGGAGGAGCTGCGCGAGCGGATATACGCCTGGGAGGACCAGCTTGAGGAGGAGGGAGAGGAAGACGAGGAAGACGAGGGGGAGTACGCGGGGGCGGGCGGAACGGCCGGGTCCGTCGGCTACCAGTACGACCTGTCCATCCCGCCCGGCTGGCGCGTCGGCGGCTATGCCTCCTGGCACACGACGGACCCCGCCCGCATGGACTGCGCGTCCTGCGCGACGCCCATGGAGCTGCTGCTCACCGTCGACAGCTCCGAGTGGGACGGCGGCAGCGCGAGCTGGCGCCCGGTCGAGGAGGCGGGCCTCCACCCCCACCCGCACGCCGTGCCGACCCAGGTGATCGTGGGCCGCGCGGGCGAACTCAACCTCTTCGCCTGCCCCTCCGACCCCGCCCACCCGCACCGCTGGAGCATCCAGTGACGCCGAACAGGCCGCCGGAGAGACGGCCGGACAGACCGTCGACAGGCCCTAGGGTGGCCCGTCATGGACCGTCTCACCGATGACCTGCCGTTGCTGGAGCTGCTGTGCGCGGCTGACGAAGTGCGGGTCCCCGGCGCACACGAGTCGTCGGGCCCGCACGAGAAAGCCCCCGACGCGGTCGTGGACACCTACGTGATCGACGGCGGCCGGCTGCTCCTCACCCTCTGGCGCGGCCGGCTGCACGAGGTGATCCACCAGACCCCGGCGGAGTCCGCGGAGGCCGCGGCGCGGCGCAACGACCGGCTGTTCGCGCACTACGGCCAGGGCGAGGGCTGGACCGAGATCCTCGACAACGGTTTCGGCAAGACCTATCGCCGCACCGACCAGCAGCGGTACGCGCTGTGGAGCTACGCGATGGACATCACGACCTTCGGCACGATGGACTTCCACCAGGTCAAGTGGTAGCCGCCTAGGCTTCCCCCGGAACCCCGACCCGTCCCCGACCCCGCACCCCGCACCCCGCACCCCGCACCCCGCACCCGACAGACCCAGGAGCGCACCCCGTGTCCGAGACCGTGCCGGAACACCCGTACCCCGACAGCACCGCACCCGGCGGAAAGCCCGCGCCGCACGAGCTGCTCGCCCCCGTGGCGGGGCTGCTGGGCACCTGGGACGGGCGGGGCCAGGGCACGTATCCGACGCTCGCGGAGGACTTCTCGTACGCGCAGGAGGTCACCTTCAGCCACGACGGCCGCCCCTTCCTCCGGTACGAGGCGCGCGCCTGGCTGCTCGACGCCGACGGGGCGCCGCTGCGTCCCTCGGCCCGGGAGAGCGGCTGGTGGCGAGTGCAGCCCGGCGGGCGGGTGGAGGCGCTGATCACCCAGCCGACGGGCGTCGCGGAGATCGCCGTCGGCGAGGCGGCCGGGGGAACCGTCGAACTCGCGTCGCACGAGGTGGCGCTGACCCCCACGGCCAAGGACGTCGAGGCCACCCGGCGGCACTACACCTGGGACGGCGAGGGAACGCTCGACTTCGTCCATCACCTCGCCGCGGTCGGCCAGCCGCTCCAGCAGCACCTCACGGCCCGCCTGCGCCGCCGCCCCTGAACCCCCCGCTCCCGCAGGAACCGGTCCCGGCGCGCGTTCCTGCACGCCCACGCTGCGTACGACACGCGGCAGTTCACTCGATGCGCTGCACTTCGCCGCCCTTCCGCGCGCGTCCGTGCGTGCGGGGTAGGGGGGATCCGTACGACCGTTGCCGAGCGGAACGGCGGATCGTGGCCTCCTCCCTCTCTCCCGCATCCCGCGCGCCGGGCGGTCCCGGCGCCTTCGAACCCGAGGACCGGCGGCGGCTCGCGCGGGCCGTGGACCGCGCCCGGGAGGCGCTGGCCCGGCCTCCCGAGGCGCTGCTTCCCGCCGCGCTGCGCGGGGGCCGGGCGGGGCGGGTGCTGGTGGGGCGGTGCGGCTTCGCGCACCACGCGCTGCTGCTCTTCCCCTCGACGGCGCGCGCGGCGCTCGCCGCGTTCGCCGAGGCGGGGCTGGACCCCGCGCGGCCGGTGCCGAGCGTCGTGGTCAAGGAGCGGCTGGCGGCACGGTACGGGCTGGAGCCCGGGCGCTGCGAGGTGTGGGTCACCCGCCTGCTCCTCACGGGGCCTGACGCCGCGCGGGGTCGGCCCGCCGTCGAGGCGTTCCTCTTTCCCCGTTCCTGCGCGGCGCTCGACGCGCGGATCGTCCGCGAGGAGCGGCGGCGCGGACTGGAGGACCACACGGCGTTCTCGGTCGCCGGGCCGGACGAGCGGATGCTGGAGGCGCTCCTCGACGCGCTGGACGGGTCCGCGCTCTGCTGGGAGGGCGGCGGATACAACCCGCACGAGGGCCCGTACGGCAGCACCGTCCTGTACTTCGTCGGTACGGAAGGCGGTACGGAAGGCGGCGCCCTGCGGCGCTGGGAGCTGAGCTGCCCCGGCGACTTCCGGGCGGTGACGGAGCGCCACCCGGTCGACGCCGGGGCCGTGGCCCGCGCCTACGCGGCGTCCGCGCGCCCACGGTGAGCGGGCGGCGGCACCGGCCCGTTCACCACCACAGGCCCGCGAGGCAGCCGAGCAGCACGCAAGGGGGCTGAAAACTCGCGCAGTTGAAGAGCGTGAGCGCCGTGGCCCCCGACGGGTCGCGCAGCATCCGCACCCCGGGCGCCACGAGCAGCAGCAGCGCGCTCATCGCGGCGACCGCGACGCCGACGGTCCCGAACGCGGGCCGCGCGGCGAGGGCCAGCGCGACGCAGGACACCGCCGCCACGAGCAGGCAGCAGAACGCGAACACCGCGCTGCGGCGCGGGCCGTGCACCGTGGGCAGCGTGGTGATGCCGAGCCGGGTGTCCTCGTCGACGTCCGCCAAGTCGTTCGGGACGTTGCGGCCGCCCATCTCCCACGTCGCCATCCACAGCGCGAACAGGCCCAGGCGCGCGTCGACGGTGTCCGTGAACACGAACCAGCCCGCGACCGCGCCGCACACCACCAGGACGCCGCTGAGGAAGACCTTGTACGGGCTGCGCCGGGCGAGCGCGCAGTACGCGGCCTCCAGCAGCACCCCCGCCACGAACAGGGCCAGGGCCGTCAGGCTGAGCACGGCGAGCCCGGCGGTGGCGACGGCGCCCAGGCCCCCGGCCCACCACACCCCGGCCCGGAGGCTCAGCCGTCCCCCGGCCAGCGGGTGCAGGCCGGCGCGCTCCAGGTCCCAGCCCTGCTCCTGCCCGGACCCGGACCCGGACCCGGGCTCCGCGTCGTCCCGGCGGCGGCGGTCGAGCGGGGCGTCCAGCAGGTCGTTGAGCGCGAAGGCGGCGAAGAACCCCGCGACCATGACGGCGAACGCCAGGGCGAACCGTCCTGCGGGCGGATCCGTGGTGGCCAGCAGCACGCCGATCACGGGCTGGGCGAGGCTCAACGTCGCCTGTGTGCCGCGCGAGAGCCGGTACAGGGCCTTCAACTGCTCGAACGCGACGCTCATGGACGGCTCCCCACGACGGCCGCGCCGGTGGCCGCGCCGGTCTCCTCCGCCGTGCGCGCGGCGGGGAGCGGGGGCGTGAGCGGCGGCGTGAGCGGGCCCTGGCCCGCGTACTGGACGGCGAAGTCCGCGGCGGCGTCGCCGGGTTCGGCGAGCCGTCGCAGCCGCTCCCGTTTCAGCCGCAACGCGAACCGCCGCGCCCGCACGGTCGCCGACTGGTCGACGGTGAGCAGGTCCATGAGCCGGTCGGCGAACTCCTGGGTGCGCCAGATCTGTGCGGTGCGGCGGGCGCTGTAGGAGTCGAGGGCCGCGCGTTCGCCCGTACGGCAGAACAGGGTGAGGGCCTCGGCCAGGTGCGCGGCGTCGGCGACGGCCGTGTTCATGCCCTTCGCCGCCGCGGGGACCAGGCGGTGGGCGGCGTCGCCCGCCAGGAAGACGTGGCCGTGGCGGAGTTCGCGGCTGATGGTGCTGCCCATGCGCAGCACGCCGGTCTCCTCGATCCGCCCCACGCGCGGCAGTCCGTGCCGGGCCGCGTCGAGCCGCCGCCGCAGCTCCTCGCGTACGCGGGACGCGGGCCACTCCGCGGCGGACCCGCCCGCCGGGATCTGGAGGTAGCACCGCGCCAGACGCGCCGTGCGCGGCATCATCCCGGCGAAGCCGCGGTGGTGCAGCCCGTACGTCACGCCCTCGGGCGGGCGGTCCACCTCGGCGAGGGCGGTCAGCCAGTCGGAGGCGTAGCGGACCGAGAGGTCGCCGCGCACCCGGCGCGGCACGGCCCGCCGGGTGACCCCCCGGTGGCCGTCGCACCCGGCGACGGCGTCCGCCTCGACGAGCAGCCCGTCGCAGCGCACCCGCGGCCGGCCGGGCTCGGGCTCCTCGACGTCCCGCGCGGGGCGCCCGAAGTGGATGGTGCCGCCCCGCTCCTCGAACGCGCGGACAAGATCGGCGACGAGCAGGTGCTGCGGATAGACCCAGTGCGCGGTGCCGCCGGTGCGCGCCGCGTAGTCGATCCGTACGCGCTCGCCCTCGCACAGGAAGTCGCACCACCCGTGCCGTACGCCGTCGGCGAGCAGGCCGTGCGCGAGTCCGTGCGCGCGCAGGTACGCGGCGACGCGGTGCTCCACCAGCCCGGCGCGGGCGTGCCGTTCGAGGGCCTCGCGGGGCTGCCTTTCCACGACCTCGACGGGCACCCCGGCGCTCAGCAGCACGTTCGCGAGGACCAGTCCGGCGGGCCCGGCGCCCACGACCGCGACCCGCACCCGGCGGCGCGCGACGACGGCGCTCACCGGACGTCCCGGGCCGGGGCCTGGACCGGGCCCGAGTCCTGATCGGCCACGGAGAGGGACACCGCGAGGTAGCCGGGGAGGCTGAAGCGGTACCGGACGCGCAGCGGCGTCGGGCACTTCCGCGCCAGCGCGGTCACCGCGCTCGCGCTGTAGACCTTCCGCAGGCTGATCAGCCCGTCGTGCGCCTGCGTCAGCCCTCCGGTCAGCACGAACAGCGGGACGATGCCGAGGAACGCGGGGTGCCGCCAGCCGTCGATCAGCAGCAGGCGCCGCGCCACCCGGGTCCCCTCCGTCATCAGCCGGACGACCTGGGCGGGCGCCAGATGGTGGAGCGCGAAGCAGAAGACCGCCACGTCCCAGGTGCCGTCGGGCGCGTCGATGCGGGTCCCGTCCACCACGCGCAGGTCCACGCGCGGGTCGTCGCCCAGCGGTCCGGCGCGCAGCGCGGCGACGGACTCGGCGCTGACGTCGCTGACCGTGACGCGCGCCGAGGGGCGGTCGGCGAGCAGCCGCCGGGTGAGCCTGCCGCGCCCGGCGCCCAGTTCCAGGATCCTGGGCGCCTCCACCCCTTCGGCCTCGCCGAGGGTCAGCCTGCCGCACACCCCGTAGGCGCCGGTCAGCCGCTGGAAGCGGTCGAGTCCGCGCAGCACCTTGGCTGCCTCGGCGGCCCGGGAGGGCTGATCGATGTACTCCGGGCGGTCCGTCTCGTACAGCCGGTCCCACCACGCCGCGTCCGGTCCACCGCGCGGCATCTTCACATCCACGTGCCTGAGTGCCTTTCTGTGCCGGGGAGTTACTGGGATTCCCGTACTTCCCGTACTTCCCGTACTTCCCGTACTTCCCGTACTTCCTGGACTTCCTGGACTTCCTGGACTTCCTGTGCTTCCTGGATTTCCTGTGCTTCCCGGACCGCCGGGGAGCGGGTGGGCGCGGCGGGCGCGCGGAGCGCCCACCAGGTGGCGGCGGCCGTCAGCGCCACGAGCGCGGCCGTGACGTGGGCGGTCACGGAGAGGGCGTGCGTGAAGGAGTCCTCGACCACGGCCCGTACGCCCGGGGGCAGTTCGGCGAGGTGGGTGAGCGCGTGCAGGGTCCCGGCGGCGCCCTGCTCCCCGGGGGCCGGGGCGGCGCCGCCCGCGGCGTCGGTGAGGTGCCGTTCGAAGGCGGTCGTCGTCAGCGAGCCCAGCGCGGCGATGCCCAGCGCAGAGCCCACCTCGCGGGAGGCGTCGTGCAGGGCCGAGCCGACGCCGGAGCGGTGCTCGCCCACGGCGCCGAGGATCATCTCGTTGACGACCGTCGCGACGAGCCCGGCGCCCGCGCCGCACAGCACCTGCACGGCGGCGACGAGCGCGTACCCCGTGTCCGGGCCGACCCTGCCGAGCAGCAGCAGTCCCGCGGCGACGAGCGCGAGCCCGGCGGCGGGGACGGCGCTCAGCGGCGCCCGCCTCAGCAGGAGCAGCGCCGCCCCCGCGCCCGGCAGCATGCCCGCCGTCATCGGCAGCGTCCGTACGCCCGCCTCCCAGGGCGTGCAGCCCAGCAGGCCCTGGAGGTAGAGGCTGATGAGGAAGAGCGTCCCGAAGACGGCGAGGCACATCACGGCGCCCGCCGCGACCGCGCAGCGCACCCCCGTGTCGTCCCGCACCCCGCGGTCGAGCAACGGCGCGGCGGCGCGGCCCTGTTGTCGCCAGAACGCGGCGAGCAGCAGGGCGGCCAGCGCGTACGCGCACAGCACCGGCGTGCTCAGCCAGCCGCGCGACGGGCTCTCGATCACCGCCCACACCAGGGCCAGCAGCCCTCCGGCGGAGAGCAGACAGCCGACGGCGTCGACGCGCGGCGCGCCCGCCGCGCGGGACTCGGGCACGCACGCCCATACGGCCGCCGCGGCCAGCGCGGCGACCGGGAGGTTGATCCAGAACCCGGCGCGCCAGGAGTACGCCTCGACCAGGGCGCCGCCCACGACGGGGCCCGCGAGGCCGCCCGCGCCGACGACCACGGTCCACGCCAGATAGGCCCGCCGCCTCGCTTCCCGTTCCCGGTACAGGGTGGTGAGCACCGACAGCGTCGCGGGCAGCACGACCGCCGCGCCGGCACCCATCAGGCAGCGGGCGGCGATCACGGGGCCGGGCCCGGTGGCGGTGGCGCCGATCGCGGAGGTCGCGCCGCACAGCAGGACGCCGGTGACGAAGCACCGGCGCCGCCCGAAGCGGTCGGCCACGGCGCCGCAGGGCAGCACCGCGGTGGCGAGCACCAGCGGAAACCCGTCGATGACCCACTGCACCTCGGCCATGGTCGGGTCCAGATCGCGCTGCAGCTCGGGCACGGCCACGTTGAGGAGGGTCGCGTCCATGCTCAGCAGGAAGAGCCCGACGAGCACGGCACCCGCCGCGACCCAGCGCGGCACGCGCACGCGCGGCTCTGCACGGTCGGTCGTCATGAGGGGTCACGGCCCTTGTTCGTCCGCAGAGGTCCGGGCGGGACCACCGCCCTCACTCAACGTATACGCAGCGCCGCTGGTCGTGACAGTCCGTCAAAAGGGTTACGGGGCAGGCAGGTCAGGCTCACGAGGGGCGCGTTCCGCGCTACCGTGCGCGGTGTGTTCGAGAGAGACGACGAGTCCCGCGAGGACATAACCGGCCTCCCGTCGGTGCGAGTTGAGACCGTCGATCTGGACGCGCGCGGGGCGCGGCAGATCGGTGCGCGGCCCCGGGCCTCGGCCGCGCTGAGCGAGCGGTCCGAGGACGTGCGGGCGGCGATCGTCCAGGCATCGGAGATCGCCCAGCGGTCGGTGGCCGAAGTGCCGCGCCACGACGGGTGGTCGGTGCGCACCATGGAGATCACGTTCGGGCTGACGCTCGCCGCGGAGGCGGGGGTGATCCTCTCCAAGGCGTCGGCGGAGGCCTCGTTCGAGATCACCCTCACGGTGGAACGGGACACCGGCGGTCCCGGTGCCCCCTCCGGCCCGTCGCCGGACGGGACACCGTGAAAGGGGACGGGGACGCGAACGGTGACGGGGACGGTGCCGACTACTGGGTGCACATCCACGAGGGCGACCGCTATCTCGGCGCCGGGTTCCTCCTCACGCGGGGCTTCGTCCTCACCGCGCTCCACTGCCTGCGGAGCCTCCCCTCGGACCAGGCGCTCCTGCGGCTCGAACTGGCCGACGGACAGAGCGTGTCCGGCCGGGTGTGCGACGCGGTCGAGGAGGCGGACCTCGCCCTGATCGCCGTGCGGAACGCCCACGCGTACGCCGCGACGCTCCCCCAGGCCCCCGCGACGGACGCGCCCCGCGCCGACGTCCGCTGGAACTGCCGCTACGTCCCGCCGAACGAGGACGCGGGCACCCGCCTCAGCGGCACCGTCACCCACGCGCCCGTCGACCACCGCTGCCTCGCGGGCGGCGTGGTCCCGGCGCTGCAGCTCCGGGTGGAGCAGGCGCTCGGCAGCTTCGCCGGGTACTCGGGCGGCCCCGTCGAGACCAGGACGGAGGACGAGGCGGGGCCCGTCGTCGGGATCCTGCTGGAGGAGAAGCTCAACCGGCTCGACCCGGCCCAGGGCAGCAACGTGCTCTTCGCCGCGACCGTGCGCCACGCCGTCGAGCGCTTCCCGCAGTTCGCCGTCGGCCATCTCCGCGCCGTCGTCACCGACCCGGCCCCGGACCCGGAACGCCCCGCCGCCGGCTCCCCGCCGTCCGGGCACGCGTCCGCGCTGAGCGGCGTCGCCGACCTCCTCACCTCCCTGCGCCAGTGGGAGGAGAGCGGCCTCATCACGGCCGCGGAGGCCGAGAAGACCCGCGGCCGTGCCCTGAAGCGGCTCGCCGACGGCGTCCGCGACGGCTCCGGGGGCAGCGGCTCGTGACCGGGCCCCACGGAGGCGACGGCGCCCCGCCCTGGGCGATGGCCGTCGAGGCCGCCGAAGCGGCCGTACGCGGCGACGGGCAGGCCCTCGCGCTGCTCTCCGACCCGGACGACCCGGTGCTCGCCGACGTGCTCGGCCACCCGGCGCTGCTCGACACCCCGGAGGGTGCCGGACGGTTCGCGTATCTGGTGGCGCTGCTGCGGGAGTCGGGGCGTACGCGGTCCCACGCGAGGGCGCTGGACGAGGCCGAGGAACGCGTCATGACGGGCGGGGTGCCGCGGGACGTACGCGGTGCCGTGCACACCCGGGTGGCCGTCCTCCTGGCCGAGGCAGGGCGGAACGGGGCCGCGCGCGCCGCGCTGCGCTTCGGCCTCCCGCACGCGCGCGACGGCCGCGAACGCGCGCGGATACACGCACTGTTCGGCGTCCTGGCCGCACGGCAGCAGCGCTGGGCGGCGGCGGCCACGCACGCGCGCACGGCCGCGCGTCACCTCTCGGCCGTACCGGACCCGCGCGAGCGGCTGGAGATACGGATGCGCTCCGTCTCCGTCCTCTTTCAGGCGGCGGGGGCCGAGGGCGAAGAGGGCGCCGCGCGCGAGCTGGCGGTCGAGCTGGAGTCCGTGTGCGGGCGGCTGATCGACGCGTGGGGCGACGAACACCCGCGCGCGCTCGCAGCGTTGGTGACGATGGCCTCCGCCCGGCACGAGATCGCGGTGCGCGACGGGGACGCCTGGAGCGCGGAACGCCTCGCGCACGTACTGGCCGTGGCCGCGCAACGCGCCTCCGTCACGCTCGGCGCCCGGCACCCGCAGACCCACGCGGTGCGGGAGGCGCTGGCCCGCACGGAGGAATGGGCGCCCGTACGCGCGGACGTACGGGCAGACGTACGGGCGGAAGCCGAGCCCGAGCCCGAGCCCGAGCGCGAAGCCGAGCCCGGACCCGAACCCGAGCCGTCGCCCGAGCCGTTGCGTGTCCTCTCCCTGGAACTCATCGTCCACGGCGTCGTGGACACCGACCCGGCGGAGATGCTCGGCGACACCCGTATCGAGCAGACGCAGGGCGACACGACCGCCGGGCTCTTCCGGCGCACGGAGGACGTGGACGCCGAGGAGCGCGGGGACGAGGGGCCTCGATCCGTCTCCGAGGCGTACACCTGGTCCAACGCCGTGACCGGAAGCCGCAGCCGCACCCTGTGGCTGATCCTGCTGCCGTTCACCCTCATCAATCTCGCGCACTGGACGCGCCCCGCCGCACGCGGCTTTCGGCGCACGGTACGGCTGCACGGCGTTCTGGTGCGGCTGCTGGCGCTCAGCCTCACCGCGCTGACCGTCGCCGCCGTCTGCGCGGTCGCGATGGACGTCGTCGCGTGGCAGTGCGCGGGGACGCCCGCGTGCGCGAAGGACCGCTCCTGGCTGGCCTTCCTGGCGGCGGGGCCCGACGGTGCCGGGGGCTGGTGGAGCAGGCCAGGCACGCGGCTGACGGTGGCCGCGCTGGTGCCGGCGGGGCTGCTGCTGCTCGTGTGGTGGCTGGCCCAGCGCACCTGGCAGGCGTACGAGAACAAGCCGCCGCCCACGTTCATGGACCGGGATCCGGACGAGGACGACGTTCCGCTGCCGCTCGCCCGGCCCGGCTTCTGGTACACGGCGCGTCTGATCGCCCGGCTGCGGGCCGCGCACACCGCGCTGGGGGTGGCCGTCATCGCGGAATTCCTCGTCGCGGCGCCCCGCCGGTACGACCGGGAGGCGCCGGACACCGGCGTCTGGCTGGAGACACTCGGCCGGCTGGTCCTCGTACCGGCCACGCTCTGCGTGACGATGGCGCTCTACGTGGTGGCCCGCAGAGGGCACAGCGCCGCACTGCTCGATACGAGGATCGACAGGGCGGTCGTGCGCGCCCTGTCGCTGCTCGCCCTGCTCACGCTGCTGCTGGCCGCCACGTACACCCTCTGGCCGCGCCCCGGCTGGGAGTCGTCGGGCAGGCTGCCCGGGGGCGAGGCCTTCGGGATGCTCGCCCTGGTCCAGGGCGTGTGCGTCCTCGCGCTCGCCGTCGTCGGCGCCGTGCTCCACCGGCGGGGTGCCGCCCCCCGCGCCGCGCTGCGCGGGCTCGCGCCCGCTGCCGCCGCCATGCTCGCGTGCGGGCTCGCGATGACGCTGGCGGCGGGTGCCGCGCAAGGCATCACGGACTGGCTCTTCGGGCGGGGCGCGTTCGGCGGGAAGGGACTTCCGCTGCCCGGGCCCGCGCCCCAACTGGTCTCGCCGGTAGCCATCGTTCCGGTACTGCTGGTGGTGGTCCTCCTCGTCCAGTGCGCCGTGATCGTGATCCTCCGGCAGCGGGCCCGCCGCCTCAAGGCCGAGGTCCCCACGCTCTACCCCGAGTCGGCGCCGGACCCCGCGCGGTCCCGCCTCATCACCCGGGCGATGGTGCGCGCGAGCCTCCTGGACACGGTGCCCTGGCTGCTGGCGACGGTCCTGGCGACGTTCTTCCTGCTGATGTGCGCGGCGGTGGTGGGCGCGCAGCTCACCCAGGACTCCCCGGGCGACCTGGACGCCCCCTTCACGACGGCGCGGACCCTGGGCTCCTGGCTGATCGCGCTCGGCTTCGTCCTCTTCCTCAACCGGGGCCGTATCGCCTACCGCGACCCCGCCTCCGTCAGCACCCTCGGCATCCTCTGGGACGTGGGCACCTTCTGGCCGCGCGCCGCGCACCCCTTCGCGCCGCCGTGCTACGCGGAGCGCGCCGTGCCCGACCTCACCTGGCGGATGGCGACCTGGGCCCGGCGCATGGGCCCCCAGGGGCGGTTGCTGGTCTCCGGCCACTCGCAGGGCAGCGTCCTCGCCGTGGCCGCGCTGTTCCAGCTCGACGGGGAGACCCGGTCCCGTGTTTCGCTGCTGACCTACGGCTCGCCCCTTGAGCGGATCTACGCCCGCTGGTTCCCCGCCTTCCTCGGCCCCGACGCCCTGGCCACGGTCCACCGCCGGGTCGAGAACTGGCGCAATCTGTGGCGGTTCACGGACCCGGTCGGCGGTCCGATGGGCGTCCCCGGCGCCGAGATCGACAGGCCGCCGCTCCGCGACCCCCTCGCGTACGGCCGTACGCTCGAACACCCCCTCCCCCGCCCGATCCTGGGCCACGGCGACTACCGCTCCGACCCCGGCTTCGCGGAGGAGCGCGCCCGCCTCCTGACGCCGCCCGCCCCGGAGCCGGACGTGCCCGCCGTGCCGCCGCGCAGGTCGCGGGCGGGACCCGGCTGACGTCCGCGCCGCCGCGCGCGGGACAGGGCCGGGCAGCCGAGCGCCACCGCGCCCGCGCCCACCACCATCGCCACGACCGCGCCACCCAGGCCGTTGCCCGTGCCGAGGCCGCCGTCGGCGGTGGCCGTCACGAGGGTGCCGAGGGCGAGGGCGGTCGCGCCCGTCGTCAGGGCCACGACGGCGCCGAGACGTCCGGAGCCCGAGCCCTCGCCGAAACGTCCCTCGGGGCGGGCGAGGGCCAGGACGGCGGCGGCGACGCCGATCAGCCCCAGCACGGCGGCCGTCGAGGCGCCGAGCCGTCCCGCGCTCAGGGACGTGGCCGCCGCCGCGCTCGGCTGGACGGCGGGGTGCGCCGCGGCCGGTGCCGCGAGCGCGGCCGTCGCGGCGAGCAGGGCGCCGGTCGCGGCGAGGACGTGCCGGACGGGTGGGAGCGGGACAGTCGGCCTCATCGCGTTCTCCTCACGTTCGCGCGCCTCACCGACGAGGCGCGGATGCCGTCGATGGTGGCGCCGCGCGGGCCGCCGGTCGTCCGGCGGACGCGGTCACTTCGCGCTGCCGCCCGCGCGGCACCCGGCTGCCGTGGGCGCCGCAGAAGCGCGGGGCGTACCGCGTGCGCGGTAGTCGTCCGCTCGTTCCCGGGCGGGACCCGCCCGGGGCGGCGCGCGGCTAGGGTGCCCGCATGGGCGGAGGAGGGGACGTCGGGCGGTTGCCCGCCGCCGGGGACTGGGCGATAGCGGCCGGGGTGACGGCGGCGCTGCTGGTGACCGTCGTGTCCGGGCGGCACTCCGGCCCGCACCCGGCTCCCCTCGCCCTCGCGCTGCTTGCCGTCGGCGGCCTGGCCCTCGTCGCGCGGCGCCGGGCCCCGGTGCCCGTGCTGGCCGTGACGGGGCTGTGCGCGGCGGGCTCGGAGGCGGCGGGCGCCGAAGTGCCCGCCGTCGCCTTCCTGTTCGCGGTGTACGCGGCCGTACGGGCGGGGCACCGGGCCCTCACGGCAGCGGCGAGCGTGCTGATGCTGGCGGCCCTGCCCGTCGCCGCGCTGGTCTCGGGGACGCACGACGGGGGCGAGGCGTTCGCGCGGGCGCGGGACGCCCTGGAGATCGCCTGGCTGATCGCGGCGGGCGCGGCGGGCGAGGCGCTGCGGCAGGCCGAGCGGCGCGCGGACGAGGCCGAGCGCACCCGGGAGGAGACCGCGCGGCGCCGCGCCGACGAGGAACGGCTGCGCATCGCGCGGGAGTTGCACGACTCCCTGACCCACCAGATCTCGATCGTCAAGGTGCAGGCGGAGGTCGCCGTCCATGTGGCCCGCAAGCGCGGCGAGACGGTGCCCGAGGCGCTGCTGGCGATCCAGGAGGCCGGGCGCGAGGCCGCGCGGGAACTGCACGCGACCCTGGGGGCGCTGCGCGACGACGACACGGCCCCGCCGCGCGGCCTCGGCGACGTGCCGGAACTGGTGGAGCGGGCACGGGCCATCGGCCTGGAGGCGACGTTGACGATGGAGGGACGGCACGACGACGTACCGGCGGCGGTGGACCGGACCGTCTACCGGATCGTCCAGGAGGCGCTGACGAACGCCGCCCGGCACGCGGGGGCGCGTACGGCCCGGGTACGGATCGACTGCGGCGCCGACGCCCTCGCGATACGCGTGGACGACGACGGCAAGGGGCCGGGCTCCGGCGGCGGCGCGCGCGGGGCGCCGACGCCCGGTGTCGGGCTCGCCGGGATGCGCGAGCGCGTGACCGCGCTGGGCGGGCGGCTGGACGCCGGGCCGCGCGACGGGGGCGGGTTCCGCGTCCGGGCCGAACTCCCCGTGGACCGTACTCCGTGATCCGGGTCCTGCTGGTCGACGACCAGCCGCTGCTGCGCAGCGGATTCCGCGCGCTCCTCGACCTGGAGGACGACATCGAGGTCGTCGCCGAGGCGGGCGACGGGCAGGAGGGCCTGGAGCTGGCGCGGCGGCACCTGCCCGACATCGCGCTGGTGGACATCCGGATGCCCGTCGTGGACGGCATCGAGGCGACCCGGCGCATCGCCGCCGACCCGGCGCTCGCGGGGGTGCACGTCGTCATCCTGACCAACTACGGCTTCGACGAGTACGTCTTCCACGCGCTGCGCGCGGGCGCCGCCGGTTTCCTCGTGAAGACGATCCTGCCGGAGGACCTGCTGCACGGCGTGCGCGTCGCCGCGCGCGGCGAGGCGCTGCTCGCCCCGTCGGTCACCCGCAGGCTGATCGACCGGTACGTCGCCCAGCCGCTCCCGGCCGACGAGGTGCCGGGCCTCGAAGAGCTGACGAACCGCGAGCGCGAGGCCGTCGCGCTGGTCGCGCGGGGGCTGTCGAACGACGAGATCGCGCGGCAGATGGTGATCACCTCCCTCACCGCCAAGACCCACGTCAACCGCGCCATGGCCAAGCTCCACGCCCGCGACCGCGCCCAACTCGTCGTCCTCGCCTACGAGTCGGGGCTGGTGGCACCGCGCGACCGGTGACGGCCCGGGGGTTGCCGCCCCTCGGCAGGAGCGGGCCCCGCCACGCTGCCGGGCGGGGCCGTGTCCCGGCGCGCCGGGCGCGCCTATCCTCGGGGCACGACGAGAGCGGGTGGTGACCATGCCGGCGACGGTGGGGGCCGTGCTCCTGGTGATCGCGCTCGCGGTTGCCGTGCTGGCGCGGCGCGAGCGGCGGCGGGCCGCGGCCGCACCTGCGCCCGAGGCGCGGCGGATCGAGGCCGCCGCGACGCGGGGCATGCGCGACGCGCGCCTCACGGCACGCGCGTTCCGTTCCCACGGCTCGGCGGCCGGGGTGAGCGGGCTCCGGGGACGCGACCCGGGCCTCTGGCGGCTCTGAACCGGCGCCCTACAGCGGTCGGTCCAGGAAGTGGAAGCCCGGCCGGGGGTGCATGAGGAAGTCGTGGTGCGAGATGTTCCACGCGTACGCGCCCGCGAGGCAGAACGCCACGCGGTCGCCCGCGCGCAGTCCCGGGGCCGGGACGCCGCGCGCCAGGACGTCCTTCGGGGTGCACAACTGGCCGGTGAGCGTGAGGCGTTCGCCGGTGGCGGCGGGGCGGGGCCAGGGGTGCGGCCAGTCGTCCACGGGGAGGAGCGCGCAGGGCTGGTCGTGGGCCTTCGTCGCCGGGGTCCGCAGGTGGTGCGTGCCGCCGCGGACGACGGCGAACTCCTCCCCGTGGCTCCGCTTCACGTCCAGCACCTCGGTCGCGTACCAGCCGCAGTACGCGGTGAGCGCGCGCCCCGGCTCGATCCTGAGCGTGAACTCCGGGTGGGCCTCGGCGAGTCGGCCCAGCTCCTTGCCGTAGGCGGCCCAGTCGAAGCGCGTGTCCGGCGCCGCGTAGTCCACGGCCATGCCGCCGCCGACGGTCACCTCGGCGAGCCGCACCCGGTGCCGGGCTGCCAGTCCGGCCGCCCAGGTGACGACGGTCCCGGCGACGGCGGCCTGTGCGGGGGCGTCGAGCCCGCTGGCCAGGTGGGCGTGGACGCCGCGCAGTTCGAGGTGCGGGGCCGAGCCGTCGGTGAGGAGCCGTACGGCTGTGTCGACGTCGGCCGGGTCGAGGCCGAACGGGGTGGGCCCGCCGCCCATCGCGAGGGAGCTGCCCGCCAGGCGTTCGGCGGGCAGCGGCAGGTTGACGCGGAGCAGCACGGCCGCGCGCGTGCCCGCCCGGCGCGCCAGCTCCGCGAGCACCCGCACCTCGTGGAGGCTCTCGACGTGGAAGCGGTCCACGCCCGCCGCCAGCGCCGCGGCGGTCTCCGCCGGGGTCTTCCCGGGCCCGCCGAAGGCCAGCGGGCGGCCCGGCACGGCCCGGGGGACGTGGGCGAGTTCGCCGCCCGAGGAGACCTCGTACCCCTCGACGTACGGCGCGAGCGCGGTCAGCAGCCCGGGCTCCGGGTTGGCTTTCGCGGCGTAGTACAGCTCGACACCGGCGGGCAGCGCGGCACGTACGCGGGCGGCGTGGGCGCGGAGTGCCGCCAGGTCATAGACGTACGCGGGGAGTTCGGCGGCGGGCAGGGACAGTACGCGCTCGCGTACGGCCAAGGTCGGCGCGGTCATCGTGGCCTCCGGGTGCCGGGGACGGGCGGCGGATCCTCCGCGAGGGGGCTGGGGAGGCGGACGTAGGCGGCCTCGCGGTCGGCCCTGCGGGCCCAGCGGGTGAGCAGGTTGGCCTTCGCGGGCAGGGGCGCTCCCGCGAGGAGGGCGGCGAGGCGGGCGGGGCAGCCGTGGCGTTCGCCGTACGCGCGCAGCGTGGCGCGGACCTCGGCCCACAGCGCGCGCTCGGTCTCCGGGTGCAGGTCGGCGAGGGCCGCGAGCAGCTCCGCGACGTGGTTGACCAGCAGGCAGTAGACGACCCGGTCCCAGCCGCGCCCCGCGTCGTACGTCAGGGGGCCCGCGACGTCGGCGGGCAGCGCGGCGAGGGCCTCGGCGTGGTGGCCGGGGAGGAGCTTGGTGCCCTCCAGGTCGCGGAAGACGACCTGCGCGGGCATGCCGTCGTCGTCGACGCAGACCAGGACGTTCTGGAGGTGCGGCTCCAGGACCAGCCCGTGGTCGAAGTAGGCGGCCAGCACGGGCGGGACGAGCAGCCGCAGATACGCGGACCACCAGGCGAGCGCCGTCCCGGGGCCCGCGCCGCGCAGGAGGCAGGAGATGTGCGCGGGGCCCGTCGGGTACTCGTCGGCGACGGCGGCGGCGAGCAGCGGGGTGGTGCCGGGCAGCAGCCGCGCGGCCAGCCCTTCGCGGACGATGACCCCGAACCCTTCGAGCAGTTCCGTGCGGGGCGTCCCGTCGGGGCCCGGGAGGGCGAGGGAGCGGTAGGCGGGCTCGCGGAGCATGGCGCTGCCGGGGAAGCGGGCGGCGAGGCCGTCGAGGACCGGCTCCAGCAGGCGGGTGAGGGCGACGGCGCCGGACAGTTCGTAACGGGCGTTCTTCCGCAGGCAGTTGGTGAGGCGCACGTTGAGGCTGAACTTGAGGAACGTGTCGCCGTCGTAGAGCGTGCGGACGGAGGCGGTGGCGGCGAACGGGCGTCCGCCGGGCCCGAGGTCGAGCACGTCGCCCCGCGCGAGGGCCGCGCGCAGCGCGGGGTGCCCGCGCAGCATCTCGTACTGCCAGGGGTGCGCGGGCAGCAGCCGGTAGCCGTCCGGGAGCCCGGGGGCGGAGGCGGGGACGGAGCCGGGGCGGAGCCGGTCGAGGGCGGCGTCCGCGCCCGGGTGGGCGCTCTCCCCCGCGAGCAGGTGCGCGCGGACGGCGAGATGGCGCAGCGGAAAGGAGGCCCCGGTCTCCGGCGCGTAGGCCTGCCAGGTGCCGGGGTCGCCCGTCCGGGCCTTCGGCGTGGGGTGGAAGCGGTGGCCGAAGAGCAGGGACTGCTCGGAGGCGAGGTAGGTGTCCGCCGGGCCGGACGGCGCGGGCCCGGGCCCGAGCCCGGTTCGCTCCGCGCGGACGGCGAGCGCGGCGGCGACGGCCTGGTGGCTGGAGGCGATCTGGCCCAGGAACTCCTCGTTGCGCACGCCCGTACGGAGCGACAGCTCGTCCCGTACGTACGCGCCGAGCCGCCGCCAGCCGGCCTCCGTCCAGCGGCCGTCGCGGCCCCTTTCCTGGACGGGCCCGGTGAAGCGGTGGGCGCCGAGCAGCGACGTACGGCGCAGGGCGACGCGGAGCGGGACGCCCCGGCGGGGCAGCCGCAGCAGCAGATGGTCCCCGTGGACGGCGGTCAGGTGTTCGGGGCCGCAGACCTCGCGGAGCAGGCAGTTGAGGAGGGTGTGCGCGACGGCGTCCTCGGCGGTGACGGAGAGAGAACGGGAACCGACCGCATCGGTCAGGGGCATCGACGGCTCCAGCGGAGGTAGTTCGGGCCTGTGGTGTAGTGCTTGTTGACGTCGGCCGCCCCCGAACGCTCCTTCGTGAGCAGCGTCCCGGCGGTGACCATGGCCTTGACCGGCAGTTCCGGCGCGTCCAGGACGCGGGAGCGCAGCAGCGCGCCCGGCTCCCCCGGGCCCGTGCCGAGCCGGTCGGCGGCCTCGCCGAGCCGCGCGCGTATCAGCCCGAGCAGCTCCGGCAGCGGGGCCCGGCCGTGCCGGGCGAGCGCGAACGCCGGGGCGACGGCGCAGAGGTGGAGGGTGATGGTGGTGAACAGGTCGAGGACCGGTCCGTCGTCCTCCGCGAGGATCCGGGCGTCGGCGAACGCGGCCGGGTCCGGCGCCGCGTCCCCCAGCGAGGCGCGTACGCGCGCGGCGTTCAGGCGCGGCCCGTCGTCGTCCTTGAACAGCAGGCGCAGCCGCGTCCCGCGCGAGGCGCCTTCCCGGTCCAGGACGAGGGAGACGTTCTGCTGGTGCGACTCCAGCGCGATGCCGTGGCCGAGCAGCGTGGTCTGCCAGTCGAGGAGCGGGGTGAGGAAGGCGTCGAGGAGGGCGACGGGTTCGCCGCCGTGGAAGCGGTCGGCGAGGTGGCCGATCACCGGCCCGCCGTCCGGCGCCTCGCTCAGCAGCGCGGCCAGCGGCGTGACGACCGCGCCGTCGAGGCCCGGCGGGAGGCGGCGGCACAGGACGGCGAGGAGTTCGTGTCCGGCGTGCGCGTACACGGTCTCGTCCGCGTGCAGCACCGTGTTCCGGAAACGGGGCTCGCGGGCGGTCACGGCCTCCAGGAGCCGCTGGCAGACGGCGCCGTCGGCGAGCGTGCCCGGCTTGATCGTCCGCCGGTTGCGCAGGCCCAGCGTGGCGGTGGCGAGCGGCAGTTTGAGGTGGAGGCCGGGCGCGTCGGCGACGGCGACGGTCCGCATGGACAGGGTGGGTACGACCTCCAGGTACGGGCGTCCGGCGAGCACGGCCCGGTCCTGGAGGCCGGTGGCGCGCAGCGCCTCCCGCAGCGGGGCGCCGACGGTGAGCGGGTGGACGGGCAGGGCGAGATGGCTCGCGGCCAGCTCCGGCAGCCCCAGCACACCGGGCGCCGGCCAGAACTCGGGCAGGGCCTCCGTGCCGCCCGCCACGGTGAGCGCCTCGCGGGGCACGGCGAGCCAGCGCAGCGCGAAGCGCGGGTGGAACTCGGGGGCGTAGGCGCGGAGTTCGGCCTCGCCGAGCCCCGCGCGCCCGCGCCCTGTGGGGTAGACGGGGTGGTCGTGGCGGGCGGCGAGGGTGTCGAGGGCGAGCCCTCCGGCGGGGCCGGTCCAGCGTGCGGGGTCGGCGCCGTAGCGCTCGCGGAGCCGGGCGGCCACCTCGTTCCGCGTACGGGCGTGGAGGCGCCGGGCGGCGAGGTCCTCGCGGCACTCCTCGGCGAAGGCGTCGAAGCCGGGCCGGTCGGCGGGGTCCGCGAGGGCCCTGAGGGCGGCGAGCACGACGCCGTACGAGGTCAGCCGCAGCTCCTCCGCGCCCTGCCGCGCGACGAGGAAGGGCGCGCGGGCCGCGTACGCGCACTGGAACCCGTCCTCCCGGACCGGCAGCAGCAGCGCGTCCCCGTCGGCGGACGTGGGGAGGCGCAGCCAGCGGCCGTCCTCGCGCTCGACGGGTACGGAGCGGGAGCGCAGGCCCGCGACGTCCTCGCGCAGCAGCGCGTCCAGCACGCGCAGCAGCAGTTCCTGCCCGGCGGGGACCCGGCCGGTCCGGGCGTAGGCGTACGGGCTCACGGGGTGACCTCCCAGCGGTGTGCGGCGAGGAAGCGGGCCACGGCCCGGTCGACGGCCGTCTGGTCGGTGCCGGTGGCGCGGACGACGCCGAGGAAGTCGCGGTTCGTGCGGTACAGCGCGTGCCGTTCGCCGAGCGCGCGCAGCGGGCGGTAGGCCAGCCGTACGCCGTCCACGTCCAGGTCCGCCGCCTCGGGCGCGGCGGTCAGCGTCCCGGCACGGTCGGCGCAGGGGTACTCCAGGCGGGCGGCGCCGTCGGTCCGGGCGCCGAGATCGGTCGGCAGGGGCTCGCCCAGGTGGGTGCGGAGGATGTGCTCGAACAGGGGGATGCCGAGGAGCCCGGCGAGGAGCAGGTCGCACTGGTCGCCGATGGCGCGGTAGTTGACCTCGACGAGGCGGGCCCGGCCGCGCCCGTCGACCACGAACTCGGTGTGGGCCGCGCCGAAGCCGACGCCGAGCGCGTCGAGCTGCGCGAGCACCTGGCCGGTGACGGGCCCGGGGTGTGCCCGTACGAACGTCATCCGCTCCTCGACGAAGTGCGGCGGCGGGGACAGTTCGGTGCGGAAGCCGCCCAGGACGTGGCGGATCCGGCCGTCGCCGAGGGTCTCCAGGGTGCGCAGCTCTCCGGGCAGATACTCCTCGGCCACCAGCGCCTCGCCGGGCCGCCGGGCCCGGATCTCCGCGCAGCGCGCCACCAGTTCCTCCGGCCCCTCGGCCAGCACCACGTCCTCGCTGGCCACGCCCTCGCGGGGCTTGACGACGCACGGGTACGGGACGCCGGAGCGGGCGAGCGCGGCGGGGTCCTGGCCGGGGGTCAGCTCGGCGGCCGTGACGGTGTCGGCGCCGGTCGCGGCGAGGTGGCGGCGCATCTGCGCCTTGTCCTTGGCGCGCAGCGCGGCCTGCCAGGGCTTGCCGGGGAGCCCGAAGTAGTCGGCGGCGAGGGCGGCCTGGGTCTGGAGGTGGTCGCTGTTGGTGAAGACGGCGTCGGGCGCGCGGTGCGTGGCGATACGGCTGATGACGGCGCGGAAGTCGCGGACGTCGCACTCCAGGACCTCGGCCTGCCGGGCGGCGTGGCGGTGGTCCCCGGGCCGGTCGGTGAGCAGGGTGACGGCGAGGCCGAGGCGCGCGGCGGCGGGCAGGAAGCCCTCGGTCACCGAGTCGGTGGGCTTGAGGGCGAGCAGGTACAACCGCATGGGCGGCGGCCCCTTCCGGGTCGAGGGGTGAGGGCGCGGCGGCGACAGGGGTGACCTCCCGGGCCCGGAGCGATCACCCTGGTCACGGCAGCGGCGGCAGCTTAAGTTAGGTAAACCTAACTCCTCAACTCGCCCCGGAACACGCCGACATACCCGCGTGCGCGAGCATCCACCCCAGGGGGTTAAGGTAAGCCTCACCTTACCGACTTGATCCTTTGGAGTCGCAGTGCCACGCGCCTCAGCGCCCCGCGCGCGCCACGGGGAAGACCGCCGATGACCACGGCCCCCGCACCCGCCCTCGCCACACCCCTCCCCCGCACGTACGGGCGGATCATCGCCACCTGCGAGGCGCTCGACGCGCGGCTCGTCCCCGCGCACCCCGAAGGACGCCCGGACGGCGCGGCCCTGGCCCGCGACGAGGACGCCCTGGACGCCTGGATCGAGGCCGAGGCCGCCCGCATCCGGAACCGCCACGGGCACGAGCCCCGCCTCGACGTCGCGGCCTCCCGCACCCTGCACACCTACCTCTGGTCCGTCGGCCTGCTGATCGCCGGCCCCTGGTACCTGGAACGGCGCGTCCCGCGCCTCGCCCCGCACGAGGTCGCCCTCGACCTCGACCCCGCGGCGGACGTCTTCGAGATCGCCCCCGGCACGGACTTCGCCTGCCTCCCCGACGACCCGGCGGCCGCCGCGCCCGGCGCCCGCGTCGTGGCCCACGAGGAGGCGCTGCGCGCGGAGCTGCGTTCCGCCGTCGCCGACCATGTGCGCCCCCTGCTCACAGCCGTCGCCCCGCGTGTACGGCGGCGCTCGCGCGCCCTGTGGGGCATGGCCTCCGACGACCTGGTCTCCGCGATCTGGCACGTCGGCCGCGTCCTCGGCCGGGAGCGGCACGCCGCGGAGGAGGCGACGCGCGTCCTCCCCTCCCCCGTACCGCCGTTCCCCGGCGGCGCCGCCTTCCGCGACCTCCCGGGCACGCGCGACCGCGCCCACCTCACCCGCACCCGCCTCGGCTGCTGCATGTACTACACGCTCGCCGCCGCCGAGGCGTGCGTCACCTGCCCCCGCACGTGCGACACGGAGCGTCTGCGGAGGCTGGAGGACGAGGACTGACGGCGGCGGAGGCGGAGGCCGCCGCGAGATCGTCCTCCAGCGCGTCCAGGGCGCGGCGCGCGGCGTCGATCCGGGCCCGGACATCCGCGCCCGGAACCTCGTCACGATCGCCCCGGCCGTCACGGTCGCCCCGGTTCTCGGCCCGGTCGCCCCGGTCGCCCCGGTCGGCCTCCCGTGCCTCGTCGAGGGAGTTGATGACGACGCCGATGAGCAGGTTGACCAGGACGAAGGAGCTGAGCAGGACGTACGAGGCGAAGTAGACGATGCTCCAGCGGGAGATCTCCAGGCCCGTTCGGACCGCGTCGCCGAGCCCGTCCAGCGTCATCAGCAGGAAGAGCGTGAGCCCGGCGCGCCCCAGCGAGCCGAAGTGCCCGGGGTCCTCCTCGGCGAAGAAGACCCAGCCCACCATCGCGTAGACGTACAGCAGCAGCGCGCCGACGAGCAGGAAGCTCAGCGTCCCGGGCAGGCTCTTGCCGACGGCGACGAGCACGATGCGCAACTGCGGCAGGAACCGGGCCGCGCGCAGCACCCGCGCGAGCCGCAACAGGCGCAGCACGGTGGCGTTCTCGCGGGCGAACGGCAGGTAGGCGACGAGGACCACACCGAGGTCGAAGACGTTCCACGGGTCGCGGAAGAACTCCCTGGGCCGGTCCGCGCAGGCCGCGAGGCGCAGCGCGATCTCGGCGGTGAAGGCCGCCAGGAACAGGTGCTCGACGGCCTTCAGCTCGCCGTGCCAGCGGCCCCGTGCCTCCGCGTAGGTCTCGACGCCGAGCAGCAGCGCGTTGCCCAGGATGAGCCCGAACGCGAGCACGCCGAACCAGCCCGACTCGGTGATTCCCCGGCAGCGCTCGGCGAGCGGTGAGGGGCGGCGGCGCGGCGCGCGTAACGGCGGTACGGGGGCGGCGGGTTCGGGCATCGTGCTTCCTGGCGCGAGGGACGGACGGGCCGACGGCGAAAACCTACAGGAGTGTAGAAGATGCCTGGTCGGCCCGGTGAAGCGCCGTCATCCGTCCGGCTACGGCCGGTGGAACCGCACCTCCGGGTAGTGGGGTGAAGGGCCGTTCAGGAGGGGCGGGTTCCGGTCGCGCAGGTGGCGGTCGGCGAAGGCCGTCACGTAGGCGCGGGTGAGCGCGTCGCAGCGGTCGCCGTCGAGGTCCTGCATCGGAAGCCCGACCTGCTCGCCCAGCGGCGCGTTGTCGGTGAAGGAGCCGTGCTCCGTGCCGTCGACGCTCAGCCACCGCTTCCAGCCGGTCAGTTCGCCCCAGGTCTCGTCCCAGGACGGGTCGCCGGGGTCGCCGGGCACATGGCCGGTCTGCCCCAGCATCAGCATCGGGCGGTTCAGCGGTACGTCGTTGGGATAGCGGAAGTTGCCGTCCATGTTGACCCCGGCCTTGATCCGGGGGTCCGCCAGCATGGCCGGAATCGTGCTGAAGCCCCCGGCCGAGTGGCCGGCCATCGCCACGCGGTCGGTGTCGGCCAGGCCGGGGTGGCGCCACCCGGGGGCGCCGTCGGCGAGCGCGTCCAGGACGAGGGACATGTCGGCGGCGCGCGTGTCCCCGGTCTTCGCGTACGGGTCGGGGTCGTCGCACATCGCGCAGCCGGTGGTGTGCCCGTCGGGGAAGGTGATGCCCTCGGCCTCATGGTTGTGCCCGACCCCGGCGACGACGTATCCGCGGCTGGCCAGTTCCTCCGCGAGCCCGGTGAGCGTAGCGCGCGGCATGCCGTACCCCGGGGAGAGCAGCACCACGGGACGCCCCGCGCGGCTGCCCTTCGGGGGCGGGTCCACGGTCGCGTGGGTACGGACGCGGCTCAGCGTCTCCGGCGGCAGCGGGACCTCGTTCGCCTGGAGGTACATCCGGGACTCCGCGGCCGTCATGTACGGCGCGGGCTTTCCGGCGGGCCTCCCGGACGGCTTCCGCGCCGGGTACCAGACCGAGACCATCAGCTCCCGGCGCTCGTCCGGCACCCAGGGATCGGCGCGGTCCCGGTCCACCAGGTGCAGCGTGGACCGGCCCACCGCGTGCGGCCCGCCGGGCTCGGCGAGCCGGGCGGGGGCCGGTCCGGGCCGCTCGCCCTCGTCGGCTCCGGCCCGCGCGGAAGGGACGCACAGGCTCCCCGCCATCGCGAGCGCGGCGGCCGTCACGGCCCACGCCCTCCCCCTGCCCCCGCCTCTGCCCCTGCCCCTGCTTCTTCTCCTCATCGGCGTCTCCTCGCGCTCGCGCTCCGGCCACGGCGGTCGGCCCGCCGTGGCCCGGGGCACTCACGCTAGGGAGCGGACGCGGCGCGGCCGACACCCTGGAGAACCGGATCCGGAGGCGCCCGTAACGCCCCCGGGTTACCCCTGCGGAGCCAGCCGCAGGAGCAGGTGGCCGCGCCGGAACCGCTCGTCCTCGCCGGGCTCGCGCAGCATGCGGCCGATCTCCACGAACCCGGCCTCGCGCGCGATTCCGGCCATCTCGTCCACGGGCCAGCGGTACGCCGTCGTCACCTTGTGGTCGAACGGGGTCACCGGGCCGCCCTCCGACTCGAAGAAGGCGAGCAGCAGATGGCCGCCCGGGGCCAGGACGCGGCGGAACTCCGCCACGTACCCCGGAATGTCCTCGGGCGCCGCGTGGATGACCGAGTACCAGGACAGGACGCCGCTCAGCGTGCCGTCGGGCAGGTCCAGCGCGTCCATCGAGCCGACCTCGAAGCGCAGTTCGGGGTACGCCTCGCGGGCCAGCCCGATCATCACCGGGGACAGATCGACGCCGAACGCGTCCAGGCCCAGGCCCCGCAGATGCGCGGTCGTCTGCCCGGGCCCGCACCCCAGCTCCGCCACGGGCCCGCCCCCGGCGTCACGTACGGAGTCCGCGAACGCGGCGAGCACGGCGCGGTCCAGGGGGAGCCCGTCGAGCGCGTCGCGGGCGAGGTCGGCGTAGAGGGTGGCGACGGCGTCGTAGGCGTCGGCCGTCGCGCGGAGGGCGGTCGGGGTCTCGGAGGTGCGAGTCAGGTCGTCTGTCACGGGGCACGACCGTAGCGCCAGGCCTCGCTCACGGGTACGGCGGCATCGACGGCCCGGCGGTAGACCTGGCGCGAACCGCCCTCCGGGCCGGGGGCGGCGGGCTCGGCCGGGGCGAAGCCGAGGCGCTCGTAGAAGCGGCGCGCGCCGCTGGCGACGGCGCCCGGGTGGTCGGCCCCGAAGGTGACGACCTCGATGCTGCCGGGCTGCCGTACGAACCGCCGGACCGCCTCGCCCAGCAGCGCCCGGCCGACGCCCCGCCCGCGTCCGGTCTCCGCGACGACGAGCCAGTCCACGTGGTACGTGGGAGGCCCGGCGTCGAAGAGCAGTCCGCCCAGCGGTTGCCGCCCGTCCGCGGGGCGGCCGTGCGCGACGAGCGCGGTGGACCGGCGGATGTGCGCCCGTACGGCCTCGTGGAAGCCGGGCTCGTCCACCATCGGGCCGAACCAGTGCTCGACCTGCCCCGCCAGCGTGAGGAACCCCGCGAGGTCCTCCTCGCCCGCGGGGCGGACGTCCACTCCTGAGGTCTCGTCAGCGCTCATGCCCGGTGAGACTAATGGCCTGCGGCCCCGGCGCCCCGCAGCAGCCCCCGCCGCCGGCTTCGCCGCCCGGCCCGGCCTCGGGCTCGTCGTAGAGGCCGGAGCCGCCGCACACCCCGGTCTCGGCGAGGATCAGCTCGACGCGGGCGGCGGCCTCGTGGTCCCCGTCGAGGGCGGCGGCGACGGACCGGGCCTGCTCGTACCCGGTCGCGGCGAGGAACGTGGGCGCGCGGCCGTAGCTCTTCATGCCGAGCAGATAGACGTCCGGCTCGGGGTGGGCCAGCTCCTTCGCACCGTGCGGGTAGACGGTGCCGCAGGAGTGGACGTTGGGGTCGATGAGCGGGGCGACGGCGACCGGGGCCTGGAGGCGCGCGTCGAGGCCGAGGCGCAGCTCGTCCAGGAAGGACAGGTCGGGGCGGAGGCCGGTGAGCGCGATGATCTCGTCCACGGGTCCGAGGCGGCGGCCGTCCTCGGCGACCAGGACGAGCCGGTCGCCGTCGCGCTCGACGGCCTCGGTGCGGAAGCCGGTGGTGGCGGTGGCGTGCCCGGCCTCGACGGCGGCCTTGGCGCGCAGCCCGAGCGCGCCGCGCGCGGGCAACTGGTCGGCCTCGCCGCCGCCGAAGGTGTCGCTGCCGATGCCGCGCCGCAGCACCCACGCGGCGTGCGTGCCGGGTTCGTCCCGGGCGAGGTCGGCGAGCGCCGCCAGCACGGTGAAGGCGGAGGCGCCGGAGCCGACGACGGCGGTGCGCCGACCCGCGTAACGGGCCCGTACAGCCGGGTCGTTCAGGTCCGGGACGCGGTAGGAGATCCGGTCGGCCGCCGTCCGCTCGCCCGGGGCCGGGAGGCCGTCGCCGCCCAGCGGGCCCGGGGTGGACCAGGTGCCGGAGGCGTCCAGGACGGCGCGGGCGAGGACACGCTCCTCCGTGCCCTCGGCGGTGGCCAGGTGGAGGACGAAGGGCTGCTCCTCGCGCCCGGCGTCCACGATCCGGTCGCGCCCGGCGCGGGCGACGCCGGTGACACGGACGCCGTAGCGCACCCGCTCGCCGCCGAGGGCGTCGGCGAGCGGCTGGAGGTACCGGTCGGCCCAGTCGGCGCCGGTGGGGTACGTCCGCCCCTCGGGCCGCTGCCAGCCGGTCGGGGCGAGGAGCTTCTCGGCGGCGGGGGCGATCACCTCGTCCCAGGTGGAGAAGAGCCGCACGTGCCCCCATTCCCGCACGGCCGTGCCCGCGCCCGGACCGGCCTCCAGGACCAGCGGTTCGATGCCGCGTTCCCGCAGGGACGCGGCGGCGGCCAGGCCGACGGGCCCGGCTCCGATCACGGCGACGGGAAGCGCGGAGCGCTGCTGCTCGGGCGTGGACGACATGGGAGACCCTCCGTCTTGTTTCGACGTTCGTCGATTCAGTGGTTCCGAGCTTGGCACTCTGCATCGACAGATGTCAATATCGACTCATGGTGAAGGCAACGAGCACGGGCGAGGACGAGCGCGAGGCAGCCGTGGCTCCCTGCTGCCCCCCGCTGACGGCGCCGGACCTGCCGGCCGAGGACGCGCGGACGATGGCCACGATGTTCAAGGCCCTCGGCGAACCGATCCGGGTGCTGCTCTTCAACCGGGTCGCCGCGCACCCGGACGGCGAGGTCTGCGTGTGCGACCTGGGCGACCTCGGGGTCGGCCAGCCCACCGTCTCCCACCACCTGAAGAAGCTCCGCGACGCGGGCCTCGTCCTCTCCGAGCGGCGGGGGACGTGGGTCTATTACCGCGTGGCCCCCGGCGTGCTGGCCCGCATGGGCGCGATCACGCGCTGAACGCGGCCCGGAAGTCGCGGTACTCGTCGCAGACCACGCCCTGGTTGACCCAGCGCCCCGGGTCGGCGGCGAGGTCGCGCTCCGCCACGCGCAGGGCCTCCTCCGGGGTGTCCACGAGGGCGAACCGCCGCCCCCACGGCTCGTCCTCGTCCGGGTCCAGCGGCGGGAACTCGGTGATGTCCAGGAACGCCCCGCTGCCCACGTCCTCCACGTCGCACACGGTGACGGCGATGCCCGTACGGCCGGGGCTCAGCGCGATCCAGCGGAGCCCCTGACAGCCGTACCGGTCGGCGTCGCCCTCGATCACGCCGAGGAACTGCTCGACCTGCCGGCCGCGCCGCAGGGCGCCGAGGGCGAAGGCGGGCGTGAGGTGTCGCATCTGTGGTCCTCGCTCTGCTCTCGGGGCCGGAATCACCGGAATCGCCGGACTCATGCGCGCACCGGAACCAGGCCCCGCGATCAAGCCCGGGATCAGGGCCGTCCCCGGGGGCGGAATCAGGGCCGTGTCCGGGTCACCCCCGGTACTGCCGCGCCGTCGCGGAGCCCAGGATGACGCCATGCACGCCATGCCCCCTCCGGTACCCCGTCCGCTCCTCCGCTATCTCGCCCCGGCGGTCCTCGTCTCGCTCACCCTGGCCGTGAACGCGGCCCTGTGGTCCCCGCTGGACACCGACCCCGGGCTGAGCCCGTTCGCCCTGACCGTCAGCGACTTCGCGGCCCTGGACCGGGGCGGCCCGATCGAGACCACCATGGCGCTGCTGGGCCTGGCCTCGCTGGCGCTGCCGGCGGGGGCGCGGCTGCGGCGGGTGCCGGTACGCGGACTGCCGACCGTCCTGCTGGCGGTCTGGGGCCTGGGTCTCGTCCTCGCCGCCGTGGTGCCGACCGACCCGCTGGCCACGGAACTGAGCGGCGCGGCCCAGGTCCACCGGTACGCCTCCGTCGCGGCGTTCGCCGCGCTCCCCGCCGCCGGGCTGCTGCTCGCCCGCCGGTTCGGCACGGGCCCGGCCGCCGACCGTACGACCGCGCGGCGGCTGCGCTTCCTGTCGTACGCCGCGCTGGCCGGGGCCGTGCTGATGGCGTGCTCGGCCGGTCCCGGCGACCGCGCGCTGATCGGCCTCGCCGAACGCCTGCTCCTCGGCTGCGAGGTCGCCCTGCTCGCCGTCCTCACCCTGCGCGTACAGCGGTATCCGGCTCCCGCGCCGCGCCGAACCGGCGTCGCCAGGCCAGCGAGACGTACACCAGCGCGATGAGGACCGGGACCTCGATCAGCGGGCCGACGACGCCGGAGAGCGCCTGGCCGCTGGTCACGCCGAACGTGGCGATGGCCACCGCGATGGCCAGCTCGAAGTTGTTGCCCGCGGCGGTGAACGCGAGCGTGGCCGTACGGTCGTACGCCAGCCCGATCGCCTTGCCGAGGGCGAAGGTGCCGAACCACATCAGCGCGAAGTAGACCAGCAGCGGCAGCGCGATACGGGCGACGTCCAGCGGCTGCGAGGTGATCGTCTTCCCCTGGAGGGCGAAGAGGACGACGATCGTGAACAGCAGCCCGTAGAGCGCGAAGGGGCCGATGCGGGGCAGGAAGCGGTTCTCGTACGCCTCCGTGCCCATCCTCTTCTCGCCGATACGGCGGGTGAGGAACCCGGCGACGAGCGGGATGCCCAGGAAGACGACGACGTTGAGCGCGATCTTCCCCATGGAGATGTCCAGGTGCTGCCCCTCCCCCAGGCCCATCCAGCCCGGCAGCAGGTCCAGGTAGAACCAGCCGAGCAGGCCGAACGCGACGACCTGGAAGACCGAGTTGAGGGCGACGAGGACGGCGGCGGCCTCGCGGTCGCCGCACGCGAGGTCGTTCCAGATGATGACCATGGCGATGCAGCGGGCGAGCCCGACGATGATCAGGCCCGTGCGGTACTCGGGCAGGTCGGGCAGGAAGATCCAGGCCAGCGCGAACATCACGGCCGGGCCGATGAGCCAGTTGACGGCCAGCGAGGACGCCATGAGCTTCCGGTCGCCGGTGACCGTGTCGAGCTTGTTGTAGCGGACCTTGGCCAGCACCGGGTACATCATGATCAGCAGGCCGAGCGCGATGGGCAGCGAGACGCCGCCGATCTCGACCTCGGACAGCACGTCGTTCAGCCCCGGGATCGCCCGGCCCAGCCCGAGCCCGACGGCCATGGCGGCGAGGATCCACACGGCGAGATAGCGGTCGAGGGTGGAGAGCTGCCGGGCGATGCCGTCGGCCGCGGGGGCGGTCGCCGGACCGGCCGCGGAGCCGGTCGCCTGGTCCGTGGTGGAGTCGCTCACGGGCAGGGCCTCTTCCGGTCGGTGGCGGCGGTCTCGCGGGCGGTCTCGGCCAGCTCCGCGAAGGCCCCGGCGAGCGAGGTCAGCACCTCGGGCCGCAGCCTGTAGTACGTGAACCGGCCGCAGGGCTCGGTGTCGACGACGCCCGCCTCGCGCAGCACCCGCAGATGGTTGGACAGGTTCGTCTGCCGGGCGCCCGTCTCCTCGACGAGGTGCGTGGTGCACAGCGTCTCGCGGGCCAGCAGCGTCACGACCTCGAACCGCAACGGGTCCGCGAGCACCCGGATCAGCTCCGCGCCGTCCGGGGGGACCGGGGTCACCTCAGTCTTGGCTGACATCATCATGCGCTGATACTGTCACATCACCCGAGGCTGACACCAGCCAGGGCTGATCCGAGAGAGGCGAACGCCGTGCCCCAGAAGAAGCCCTCCGTCCTCTTCGTCTGCGTCCACAACGCGGGCCGCTCCCAGATGGCCGCCGCCTGGCTCACCCGCCTCGCCGGGGACCGGATCGAGGTCCGCTCGGCGGGCTCGGCCCCCGCCGACGCGGTGAACCCGGCCGTGGTCGAGGCCATGCGCGAGGTGGGTGTCGACATCGCCGCCGAGACGCCCAAGGTGCTGACCGTGGACGCGGTCCAGGCGTCCGATGTGTGCGTGACCATGGGCTGCGGCGACGCCTGCCCCGTCTTCCCCGGCAAGCGCTACCTCGACTGGACGCTGGAGGACCCGGCCGGACAGGGCGTGGCGGCCGTGCGCCCCATCCGCGACGAGATCAAGGCCCGCGTCGAGACGCTCATCGCCGAGATCGCCCCGGCCGCCGCCCCCGGCCCGCACTGAGGTTCCCCGGCCTCCCGGGGCCCGGTCAGACCGCCTCGGCCTCCACGACCGAGGACATCGAACGAGTCGGCAGGACGCGGACCAGGCGGAATCCGGCGTCCGCGAGCAGGGCGGCGAACTCGTCGGCCGTACGCTCGCGTCCGCGCAGCACCATGAGCATCACGATGTCCAGCGCGACGGCGGGATGCGCGGTGCCGTCGTCCGGGAGGACCGCGTCGACGACCAGGAGCCGGGTGCCGGGCACCGTCGCGCGGCGGACGGCGCGCAGGATGCGCAGGCAGTCCTCGTCGGGCCAGTCGTGCAGGATGTTCTTGAGCAGATACAGGTCGCCGCCCTCAGGCACCGAGGCGAAGAAGTCGCCGCCCTCGGCCCGCCAGCGGCCCGCGAGCGCCGCCTCACCGTCCAGCAGGTTCTCGGCGATCGTCTCCGGACGGTCGTAGAGGACGCCGGTCAGACCCGGCGCCTCGGTGAGGACCTGCCGCAGCAGCCCGCCCCGCCCGCCGCCGACGTCGACGACCGTGCCGCCGGCGGGGAGCGCGCAGACCTCGGTGACGTGCGCGTTCACCGTCCCGGCCCGCGAGGTCATCGCGGAGTCGAACAGGCGGCTCTTCTCCGGCGTCTCCTCCAGATACGCGAAGAACGGGCTGCCGTACGCGGCGTCGAAGCCCGGCTCGCCCGTGCACAGCGTCTCCGGGATCCCGGCGGCGGCCCGGCGGAACATCTCGTCGGTGAACATCAGGACCGGCGCCCGCTGCGACCCCGGCACGTCCGTGCGCAGCGCCGCGCCCTCCTCCGTCAGCACGAACTCCCCCCGCTCCTCCCGGAAGAGCCCCCGGGAGGCGAGCAGCCGCAGCACCCGGCGCAGCGGCTCCGCCCGCGTCCCGGAGCGCTCGGCCAGCTCCCCGGCGCTCCGGGGCCCGTCGGCGAGCAGGTCCGCGATCCCGTGCTCCGCGACGGCGCGCAGGGCCGAGGCGTGGATATGGCCGTACATCAGGTCGTACAGCGGCCCGCCGGGTGCCCGTCCGTCCGCGACGCTGTGGGAAGCCAAGGGATCACTCCTGTCGTACGGGGGCTGGGACAACCCCCCATCCTCGCAAAGGCCTCCAGGTCACGGCGGTTGCCCACGCCCCCGGCGCGGGGGCGGCGGGGCCCGGCCCTACAGTGCCGTCATGCGTGCTGTGGTGATCGACGCCGGGGGAGGGTTCCGGCTGGAGCGGCGGCCCGATCCGGAGCCGGGGCCGGAGGACGTGGTGGTCCGGGTGCGCGCCGCGGGCCTCAACGCGGCCGATCTGCAACAGGCGCGCGGCGCGTACCCGGCCCCGCCCGGGTGGCCCGCCGACATACCGGGCCTCGAGGTCGCGGGCGAGGTCGAACGCGTGGGGAGCGCCGTGGCGGACGTCCGCGCCGGGGACCGGGTCATGGCGCTGGTCGGGGGCGGCGGCCACGCGGAACGCATCGCCGTTCCCGCGGCGCTGCTCCTCCCGGTGCCGGACGCGCTGTCCTGGGAGGAGGCGGCCGGATTCCCGGAGGCGTTCAGCACCGCCTGGGACGCCCTGGTCGACCAGGCCGGGGTCCACGCGGGCGCCCGCGTCCTGGTCACCGGCGCCGCGGGCGGCGT
Organism: Streptomyces albiaxialis; assembly: GCF_039530985.1. Lineage (NCBI taxonomy): Bacteria > Bacillati > Actinomycetota > Actinomycetes > Kitasatosporales > Streptomycetaceae > Streptomyces > Streptomyces albiaxialis. Next base: position 444,733 of record NZ_BAAAPE010000016.1, on the reverse strand, counting down.
CGGGACGGCGATGACGCAGGTCGCCGCCGTGTCCGGAGCCCACACCGTGGCGAGCGTGCGCCGCCCCGAACTCCACGACCACGTACGGAAGTCGGCCCCCGACGGCGCGCGCCTCGACGTCGTCGTCCCCGGCGACGAGGAGCGGCACGGCCCGTACGACGTGATCGTGGAGCTGGTCGGCGGGGAGGACTGCCTGCGCCGGGTCTCCCTGCTGCGCAGCCGCGGCAGGATCCTGATCGTCGGCGTCCAGGCGGGCGCCACGGTCCCGCTGCGGATGTTCGACCTCATGCTGGTGCGCGGCCAGTTGACCGGGACGACGATCCGGGGCCGCTCCCACCCGGAGAAGGTGCTGCTCGCCGGGCTCGTCCGCACCGCGGTCGTCCCCCTGCTCGCCGAGGGCAGGCTGCGGGTCCCGGTGGACTCGGCCTTCCCCCTCGACCGCCACACCGAGGCGTACGCCCGCCTCGCGGGCCCCGGCAAGCGCGGAAAGGTCGTCCTGACGTGCGACTGAGGCGGCCGTGGAGAATCTGATACCCGTGGCGGTCGGCGCGGTGATCGGGCTGCTGGGCGTCGTGTTCGGCTCCTGGTTCACCGCGCGCCGCCAGGACCGCATGTGGCTGCGCGAGCAGAAGCTCAGGGCCGGGGTCGCGTTCAACACCGCCGTGGTCGAGCTGATCGATCATCTCCGGGAGACCCGGATCGACGAGGACGGCCCCGGGCGGAACGAGTTGGCGGGCCGGATGCAGGAGGCCCGTTCGGCGATCTTCCTGCTGTGCGCCGAGGACACCGTGGACCTCGCCGACGCGCTCGTACGCCGGGTGTGGAAGTCCCGCCCGAGCGAGGACCGGGCCGACCTCAGAGCCGAGCACCACGAGACGCTGGCCCACCTGCGCCGCTTCACCCGACGCCTACGGGAGGAGATCGCCCGCACGTAGGCCGTACCGGGGGGGGCGCCCCCCTCCTCGTCCGGCTCCTGGCCGCGCGTGCGGCGCAGATGGGCGCGGCGATGCCCTCCCGCATGAGCCGGACGAGCGTCTGCCGCAGCAGCCCGGTGCCGGACGCGGGGGGCGTTGAACACGGGTGTCGTGCCGATCCCGATCCGTCCGGACAGCACGGCCGGGGTGACGCGGTCGCACAGCGTGGGCCGGTCCGCGGCGAAGCCGGGCGGCGCGTCGGCGAGCGCCACGGGCCGGACGTCGATGTCGTTGTACGCGTCGGCCTCGCCGCGGCCCGGCCGCCGCTCGGCCACGCGGTCCGTACGCGATGAGGTGACCGGGCCCGACTCCGGCCCGGGGCCGTGCTCTCGGGGTGCCGCGCCGTCAGCGCGGCGGCCCTGCCCACGGCCGCTACGTCAGCGCCGCGCGCGTGTCGCGCAGCAGGCCCGGGGCCAGGCTCCGGTGCCGGGCCGACAGCGGGGTCCAGACGCGGGCCGCCATCGGGCGGTCGTAGCGGAGGAAGGTGGCGAGCGAGACGTCGCGGCCGCGACGTGGACGACGAGGTGGCCGGTGAGCATCCAGGAGCGGGCCTCGACACGGATCCAGTCGTCGCCGCGCCCGGCGATGCGCCATCCGGCGATGTGCGTGGGGCTGGAGCGCCGTCGGCGTGCGAGCCGGAGGCCGAGGAGCACCCGCCAGATGAACTGGCCGCCGAGCCCGGCGACGTCCTCGAACGCGGCGCGGGCCCAGCGCTCCGGCGGGATGTCCGTCGGCTCGGGCGTGGTGAGGGTGAAGACGTCGACGTAGTCGGGAGCGGTGAGGGGGCTGAGTGCCAGGATCCGCTCGGGGATCTCGTGCCGCTGGACGACGGTGCCTCCGGAATCCTCGGACGGGCCGGATGCGCCGGATGCGCCGACTGCTCCGGATACGTGCTCGGGTTCGTGCGTCACGTGCGGACTCCCCTGCGCGAGCGGCGGGAACGCGTGCCGTGCGGCCGCCTCCCCGCCTGGCATACGGTGGCGTACATCAGCAGGCTACCCCGGTTTATACGGCAGCGTATACATCGGGGGTTCGTGACAGGAGGCACACCGTTGGGCGCGACGCGCACGCCGAGGGGCAAGTGGATCGACGAGGGGCTGCGGGCGCTGGCCGAGGGCGGCCCCGACGCGGTGCGGATCGAGGCACTCGCCAAGGCGCTGGGCGTGACGAAGGGCGGCTTCTACGGCTACTTCGCCGACCGCGACGCGCTCCTGGAGGCCATGCTCGACACCTGGGAGCGCGACAGCGTCGACGCGGTGCTCGACCGCGTCGCGTACGAGGGCGGTGACGCCCGTACGCAGATCGTGCGGGCCGGAGCGCTCACCCTCTCCCCCGAACTGCTCCCGATCGACCTCGCCGTGCGCGACTGGGCACGCCGCGACGAGGCGGTCGCCGCGCGGCTGCGCCGCGTCGACGGCCGCCGGATGGACCTGCTGCGGGAGAAGATCGGCACGTTCTGCTCGGACCCCGACGAGGTCGAGGCCCGCAGCCTGCTCGCCTTCTGCCTGCGGATCGGCGAGCAGTTCCTCGCCGTCGAGCACGGGGGCCGCACCCGCGAGGAGGTGCGCACCCTCGCCGCCGACCTCGTCCTGAAGCGCCCGCCGTACGGCGCTGAGGGCGAGTGCTAGAGCCGTTCCGCGGGACCGTCGAGCAGCTCTTCCAGGGCCGGTTCGTTCTTGCGGGGCACCGTGTGCGGCTCCCGGCCGTCCGGGGGCCGCGGGTCGGCGAGGGCGTGGCGGGCGGCGGCGGGGCGGACGGGGGCGCCGGTCTCCAGGTCGGCGAGGAGGCGGCGGAGCGCGCCGTGGCCGCGCGGGACCGGGAGCACGGGGTCGAGGGAGTCCAGGGCCCGGCGGGCGCGGCGCCAGGCGCGGGCCGTGCGGCCGAGCCGGCGGTCGGCCTCGGCGCGGGCGTACCGGGCGACGAGCGTGGTCCAGGCGTCGTCGCGCACGCCGGCGCGTGCCAGGGCGCGGCGGGCGCTGGCACGGGCGGCGGCGGGGGCGAAGTCGGCCTGGGCGAGGGCCGCCGCGGCCTCGCCGACGGCGGGCGAGGGGCCGCCCAGCGCGTGGTCGGGGATGGTGGCGGCGGCCTCCTGGAAGTGCCCGGCGGCGGCCCGGGGGTCGTCCCGGTGGAGCGCCAGGACGCCCTCCACGTAGGCGATACGGCCCACGGCCGCGTCGTCCCCGGCCAGGACGGCAGCGGGCCAGGCGCGGCCGAGCAGCGCGCGGGCGGCGGCGGGGTCGCTCGCGGCGCTGAGCCAGGCCGTCAGCCACAGGGCGCGGGCGGTGGGCCTGCTGCCCTCCGGGCACAGCGGCAGCAGCCGGAGCAGCAGCTCGCGGCCCTCCTCGGCGCGGTCGTGCACGGCCCACCAGAACCAGAGGCCGACGACGATCTCCAGCGCCGCCTCGACGTGTTCGGGTTCCTCGGCGGCGTGCCGCACGGTGGCGGTGAGGTTGTCGTGCTCGCCGAGGAGGAAGCGGACGGCCTGGTCCTGGTTGCCGGTGTGCCACAGGTTCTCGATGACGGCGGCCATGCGGCGGCAGTGGCTCTTGCGGCGCTCGGCGGCGACGGGGAACTCGCCCGCCTCCCGCAGCCGTTCGAGACCGAAGTCCCGTGCGGCGCGCGTCATCCGGTAGCGGGGCTCGTGCACCCCGCCGGGGTCGCCGAGGGGCTCCAGCACGCCGCAGGCGGCGAGCTGGGCGAGGCAGGCGGGCACCTCGCGGGGCGCGACGCCGTTGCCGCCGCACACGAAGCCGCCGGTGCCCTCGGCGAAGGCGCCGGGCAGGATGCTGGCGCGGGCCCACACGATGCGCTCCTCGCGGTCGCACAGGACGTAGCTCGCGCCGACCGCCTCGCGCAGCGAGCGGTGCCGGCGCAGCACGGGGCGCGGGCTGTTGAGCCAGCCCTGGTCGCGTTCCAGCAGCGCGGCCAGCTCGCCGACGGGGCGGCACACCGTCTGCGCCGCGGCCAGCTCGACGGCCAGCGGCACGCCCTCCAGCAGGCCGCAGACGCGTGCCGCAGCGGCCAGCTCCGCCTCGTCGGCGCACGTGCCGGGCGCCACGGCCCGCGCCCGTTCCACGAACAGCTCCACGGCGGGGGCCGTACGGCCGTCCGCGCGCGGGGACTCGGTGGCCAGCGGCGCGAGCCGCAGCACGTGCTCGTCGCCCAGGCCCAGGGCCCGCCGCGAGGTGACCAGCACCCGGACGTCGGGCACCGTCATCAGCAGCCGCTGCACGAGGCCCACGCACTCACCGTGCACGGGGTCCACGTCGTCCAGGAAGAGCAGGGCGCCCGAGGGCAGTTCGGCGGCCACGGTCTCCGCGTCGGCCGGTTCCCTGCCGTGCCGCGTGCCGTCCAGGGCCGCGGCGACCGCTCCGGCCAGGCTGCCGTGGCCCCCGGCTCCGCTGCCGTGCCAGCGGACCGGGACGAGATGCCGCCAGGGCCCGTCACCCGCGGCGGCCACCACCGTCGCCGCCAGGCGGCTCTTGCCCACTCCCGCCGCGCCGGTCACGGTCACCACCCGGCGCCCGGCCAGCAGTTCGCGCAGCTCCGCCGTCTCCCGCTCGCGGCCGACCAGGCCGGGCTCCCAGCCAGGTTCCCACCCCTGCGAGGCGGGCGGGGCCTCGGGATCGCCGATGCGTGTCCACACTCTCGCCACTCTCCATACCGTGCTCGTGACACCGTCCTCGTCCGGCACGACGCCCGGTGCCACGCCCGCGTCCCGGGACCGCGGCCCCGGTGCAGAACCGTCACTGCCGCCGCACCTCGGGTACCCCAACGCCCCAACCCGCGCCAAGTGGCGCCCCTGCCACGGGAATCACACCCCGCAACGACCACTCGAACCCCCGGCCGGTCCCGCACGGCTGCGCGTTCGGCTCCGGCGGGCGCAAGGTGTGGGCGGGGCGCCTTCCGGCCCCCGCACCCCCGACGAGGAGGCGTGGTCATGCACATCCCCGGTCCCGAACCCCGCGCGGACGGCGGCGTGGGCGCCGTCACCGCCGCGGGCGGGCTGCACACGTACCAGTTGCGGCTGCACGAGGAGTACGGCCCCGTCGTACGGTTCCAACTGCCCGGCGCCGACACGGCGGTGTCCGTCGCCGACCCCGTGCTGCTGGAGGCGACGGCGCACCTGGACGAGCGGCCCGACGAACTGTTCGCGTTCCTCGCCCCGCTGTGCGAGGCCGAGAACCTCCAGACGCTCGCCCCCGAGCAGCACACCCCCTGGCGCCGCACGCTGCTCTCCGTACTCGCCGGACGCCCGTCCCACGAGCGGCACTTCCCGCGCTTCACCGAGCTGGCGGCCGAACTCGCGGACCGCTGGGCGGCGGAGGCCGACAAGGGGCCCGTCGCCTCGCAGAAGGACCTGACGGCGCTCACGCTGCGGATGATCTGCCAGTACGCGCTCGGCGGCGACGCCACGGACCCGGAGCGGGTGATCGCCGCCTTCGAGGACGTCCTCACCGAGTACCTGGGACGGCTCTACCAGGTGCCCCTGCCCGGCACCCCGGAGGAGCGCGCCGAGCGCTCGGACCGCGCGCTCGCCTACCTGCGCGCGACGGTCGACCGCGTGCTCGCCGCGCACCGGTCCGGCGGGCGCACGGACAGGAGCGATCTGATCGGCGCGCTCGTCGCGGCGGGCGAGAGCCCCGTGCGGATCCGCGACACGGTGATGGTGACGCTGCTGGCCGCGCACCACACCACCGGCGTCGCCGTCTCCTGGACGCTGCACCTGCTCAGCCGCCACCCCGAGGCCGCCGCGCGCGTGGCCGAGGAGCTGGACCGGGAGCTGGGCGACCGCGCGGCGCCCACATACGCGGAGCTGCGGCGGCTCACGTATCTGGAGATGGTCCTCAAGGAGGCGATGCGGCTCTACCCGCCCGGCCCGTACGGCGCGCGGGAGACGGCCGAGCCGCTGATGGTGGGCGACTACGAGATCCCGGCGGGGGCCACGGTCTTCTACCCCTTCTGGGCGGTCCACATGAACCCCGCGCACTGGCCCGAGCCCGAGCGGTTCCGGCCCGAGCGGTTCACGCCGGAGGAGGCGGCCGGGCGGCACCGGCTGGCGTACGTCCCGTTCGGGCTCGGGCCCCGGAGCTGCGAGGGGGCGAGCCTGGCCATGGTCGAGGCGGAGCTGGTCCTGGCCGTTCTCCTCAAGCGTTTCGGCTTCCGGCCCGTCCCCGGGCACGAGGTCGTCCCGGTCGAACGGTTCGTGCTCTGGGCCGCGCACGACATCCCCCTGCGCGTGACACCGCGCCGCGGGTAGCGGAGAGAGCGGTCCCGCCGCTGTCCCGGGCGGTCCCGTCGCTGTCGCCGGGCGGTCCCGTCTCTATCCCTGGTTGGAGACGGTGATCGCCCTGTGGCGGGAGGACCGGGCCCCGGGCGGCGGCCTAACCTGAATCACCTCATGGAACGAACTGACGACCGGTTCCTCCCGGTCCTGCTGCTCGCTGCCCAGGCCGTGGTGTGGCCCGGCGCCGCGTTGCTGCGCGGCGACACCCCCACGGCCGCCGAGCTGCTCGCGGGCGTCCTGGTCTACGGCCTGGTGACGGTCGCGCTCGCCCACCGCCGTACGCGGCCCGTGCCGGTCCTCGCGCTGGCCGCCGCCGCGTGCGCGCTCGGCGCGGCGCCACTGCCCCCGGGCGCCCTGGCGGTGCTCGGCACGGCGGGCGTCGCCCTGGCCCTGGTCACGGTCGCCCTGGAACGCGACACCGCGACCACGCTGCTGTGCGCGGGCACGCTCGCCCTCTGGCAGGCCCTGCACGGCCTGACCCTGAACGGGCTCGGCGACGGCGCGGGCCTCAACCCGGCACTGACCGCGCTGCTGTACGGGGCGGCCACCGGCGGCGGGCTCTGGCTGCGGCGCCGGAGGGACGCGCGGCGGGCCGCCGAGCGGCGGCTGCACCGGGCCGAGGCCGAGCGCCACCGGCTCCCGGCCGCCGAGCGCCGCCGCATGGAGCGGGAGCTGCACGACGTCAGCGCCCACCATCTGACGGCCGTCGTCGTCACCGTGGAGGCGGCGGTCGGGCTGCGCGACCGGCGGCCCGAGATGGCCGGCCAGGCGCTGGAGTTCGCCGCCTCGGCGGGCCGCGAGGTGACCCGCGCGCTGAGCGCGGTCAAGGCCCCGGCGCCCTCCGCCGAGGACCTCCCGGCGCCGGAGGAGCGGCTGCGGGAGCTGGTCTCCGGGTTCCGTTCCCTGGGCCAGCGGGTCACCTGCGACATCGACGCGCTGCCGGACGGGGCGGTGGCGGACGCCGCGTACGGCATCGTGCGCGAGGCGCTCACCAACGTCGTGCGGTACGCCTCGGGCGCCACCACCACCGTGCGCTGCGCCTACGGGGACGCGCACACCGAGGTCGTGGTGCGCAACGGGCCCGCCGAGGCCGGGGCCCCGGGCACCGGCCTGGGCGGCGGACGCGGCCAGCACCTGCTGCGCGGCCGGGCCCGCGAGGCGGGCGGCACGCTCACCACCGGGCCGACGCCGGAGGGCGGCTGGGAGGTCCGGGCGCTGCTCCCGGGGCGTACGGCCGCGGCACCGGCGGCGTCCGTGCCGCGCTCGTACCGCCTCGCGCAGGCCGTGACGGCGGCCGGGCTCTGCTTCCAGCCGCTGCTGCCGGTGCTCGTGCTCCGGGACGAGCCGGTCTCCGCCGGGTCCGGCGTGTCCTCCGGTGTCCTCTTCACGCTGCTGGCCGGGGCGCAGGCCGTCGCGCTGCTGTGGCTCCGCCGGGCCCCGCGCGCCACGCTCGGCGTCCAGCTCGCCCTCGCGGCCCTCTGGCCCGCGGCCGTCGCCGCGGGCCACTACGCGGGCCCCGCCGCCCTGCCCCCGGCGCTGAGCGCCCTGGCCACCTGTGTCGCCCTCGCGGCCCGCGCGGCCCGCGACGCGGAGCTGGAGGGCGGCGGCGCGGGGCACGCGCACGGGGGCCGCGCGGGCACGGGCCGCGCGGGTACAGGCCGCGCTCGTACGGACCGCGCGGGTACGGGCCACGCTCGCACGGGCCCCGCGTCGGGCGGCCGTGGTGCGCGGGGCGGACGGAGCGGGCTGCGCGGGCTGCCGTCGCTCGCCGTGCCCGTCGCGGCGGCGCTCGTCCACGCCGTGGCCGCGACCGTCTCCGTGCTCGCCGCGGCCGACGGCCCCGGCTCCGTGTGGGCCGTCGGCGGGTTCTCCGTCCTGGCGGCCACCGTGGCCGCCGGGGCGGCCTGGGGGCTCGGGGCGCGGTACGGAGCCCGGCGGCGGGCCTCGCGCGACGCGCACGAGGGGCGGCTCGCGGCGTGGACGGAGGAGGCCGTGCGCGACGCCTGGGCCGAGCGGCGCCGGATCACCACGGGCCTGGAGACCACCGTGCTCGCGCGCACCGCGGAGGTCGTCACGGCCGCCGAGGCCGGGGAGCTGGCCAGGACGGCGGAGCGGGCCCGCGAGGCGCTGGCCGCGATGCGGGAGCTGCTCGACACGGTCCGCGACGGGGAGCAGCGGGCCGAACTCCGCCCGCAGCCGACGCTGCAGGCCCTCGACCTGCTCGTCCACCAGTGGCGGGCGACCGGCCGCGAGATCGAGGTACGGGTCGGCGAGCGGGTGCCGGAGCGGCTGTCGGCGGAGGTGGACCTCGCCGCGTACCGCGCCGTCGAGCTGGTCCTGGAGGCCGGGCACGACGGGCCCGTCACGCTCGTCCTCGACGCCGAGGACGGCGAGCTGGTCCTCACCGCCACGGGGGTCCCCGGTGCGGCGCACCGTTCCGCACGCGAGAGGCTTGAGGCGCGGGCCGCCGCGCTGGGCGGCACGCTGACCGCCGAGCGGCCGGACTCCGTCCTGCTGCGCCTGCCCCTGACCGCCCCCGGGCCGCCCGTGCCGCCCGAGCCCCCCGAGGAGGAGAGCCGGTGACTCTCTCCGTGCTGGTCGTCGACGACCAGAGCGTCGTCCGCTCCGCTTTCGCCGCCATCATCGACGGCGAGCCGGACATGACCGTGGTCGGCGAGGCAGGTGACGGCGCCGCCGCGGTGAGCCTGGCCGAACGGCTGGAGCCCGACGTGGTGCTCATGGACGTACGGATGCCCGAGCTGGACGGCATCGCGGCCACCAGGATCCTCACGGGGCGCGAGAACCCGCCGCGCGTCCTGGTGCTGACGACCTTCGACCTCGACGCCTACGTCTTCAACGCGCTGCGCGCGGGGGCGTCCGGGTTCCTCCTCAAGGACGTCCAGACCTCCGAACTGCTGGACGGCATCCGGACCGTGGCCGCCGGCGAGGGCGTCCTCGCGCCCTCCGCGACCCGCCGCCTCATCGGCCACTACGCCTCGGGACCGCACGCCGGGCCGCACGGCGGGACCGGGGAGGGAGGCGGGGCGCAGGCCCTGGACCAGCTCACCGCGCGGGAGCGCTTCGTCCTCACCCTGATCGCCTCGGGGCTGAACAACGCGGAGATCGCCGAGGAGCTGGACATCACCGTCGGCACCGTCAAGTCCCATGTCAACGCGCTGCTGCGCAAGCTCGGGCTGCGCGACCGGGTGCAGGCCACGATCCTCGCGTACGACCTGGGGCTCGCCCGGGTGAACCCGCCCGACGCCCGCTTCTGAACCGCCCGCCCTTCCCCCGACTTCTGGGAGCACATGACCGTGAACGAGACCGACCGTCCCCTGCCGCACGTCGTGCGCCACGCGCTGACCAGCGTGTTCGCTCTCGCGTACCTCGCGCTCTGCGCGGGGCTGCTGGTGTGGGCGATGGTGGTCACCTCCCTCGACAACCCCGACGCGTCCATGGCGGGCGTGGTCCCGCTCTTCGCCACCGCCCCGGTCAGCCTGGTGCTGCTCGTCCTTCCGGACCACGCGTCGATGTTCTTCGTGGCCGTGGGCCTCGGAGCGCTGGTGAACGCGCTGGTCATCGGCTGGTGCGCCCGCGCGCTGGGCCGGGCACGCGGCGGCACGGGACCGCGTAACTGAGCCACAGAACCGAGCACGGGACCGAGCCGCGGAGACGAGCACGGGACCGAGCCGCGGAGACGAGCGCGGGACCGGCCCCGTCCTCGGCCCCAAGCCCCGGCTTGGCCCAGGGGGAGCGAACCCGAGGATTGACCGGGCTCCGCCGATCGCTGACGATCGGACTCCCCTGATCGGAAGGACGTCCGCCGTGTCCCAGCCCGTCTCCGCGCCCCGCCCCTGGACCGTCGCCGTGCTCGGCCCCGGAGGCGTGGGCGGCCTCCTCGCCGCGCTGCTCTCCCGCGCCGGGCACCGGGTGGTCTGCGTCGCGGGCGAGAAGACCGCGCGGGTGCTGCGCGAGGAGGGGATCCGGGTGCGCAGCGGCGTGTTCGGCGACTTCCACGCCCCCGTCGAGGCGGACACCGCGCTGCGGGAGCCCGCCGACCTCGTCCTGGTCACCGTCAAACAGACCGCGCTCGACGCCGCGCTGGAGCGCGTGCCGCCCGAGGTGCTCGGCGACGGCCTCGTGCTGCCCCTGCTCAACGGCGTCGAGCACCCGGACGCCCTGCGGGCCCGCTACGGCGCGCGGCGCGTCGTCCCCGCCACCATCACCGTCGAGTCGACGCGTACGGCGCCCGGAGTCGTCGAGCACGGCAGCCCGTTCGCGCGGATCGCCCTCGCGGCACCGGGCCCGTCCGCGCCGCCGGAGGGGTTCGGCCCGCTGGCCGCGATGCTCACGGACGCCGGGGCCGAGACGCGGGTGGCGGGCGAGGAGAGCGAGGTCCTCTGGGCCAAGCTGGTCTTCCTCGCCCCGCTCGCGCTGGTCACCACCCGCTACGGACTGCCGCTCGGCGAGGCGCGGGACGCGCGGCGCGAGGTGCTGGCGCCGCTGGTCGAGGAGGTCGCCGCGGTCAGCCGCGCCTGCGGCGCCCCGGCCGACGCCGCCGACGTCCTGGCCCGTTACGACGCGTTCCCGCCCGCCACCATGTCGTCCATGCAGCGCGACGCGGCGGCGGGCCGCCCACTGGAGCTGGACGCCATCGGCGGCGCCGTACGCCGCGCGGCGGACCGGCACGGCGTCCCGGTCCCCGTCCTCACCCGGCTGCTGACGGAGCTGGCGCCACCGACCGCCTGAGGGGCCGACCGCCTGAGGGGCCGACCGGCGACCGGCAACCTCTTCGCCCTCCGCGGCAACTGCCTTGCGGCTCCCCCGATCCGGCGGGAGCCCGAGGCCCCGTACGGAGTGGAAGAAACCGATGAACACCCCCCACAGCAGACCGCCCAGGAGCACAGCGAACAGCGGGGCACGGCACCGCCGTCGCCGGACCGCCCTCGTGGCCGGGGTCCCGCTCGCGGTGACCGTGGTCGCCGCGACGGCCCTGGCGTACGGCACCGGCTTCGGCGCCTTCGGCGAGGGCACGGCCGACCGGGCGGCGGCGGCCCCCGCCGCGTCCTGGGCCGACGACACCGCCGACGGCTTCGCCTCGATGGACGCGCGCGGGCAGAACGGCACGTACAGCGCGACCGTCGCCCTCCTCGCCGACGACACGCAGATGCGCCACCTCACCGTCGCCAACGACTTCGACGAGAAGGCCCACCAGGACCTGGAGGGCCAGCAGGCCGTGGCCCTGCGCACGGGCGGCGACCGGGTGTTCCTGGACGGCCTCGTGGTCACCGGGGACCAGGACACCCTGATGCTGGACGCGGCCTCGGCCTCCGGCTCCGCGAAGGCGCGGAGCCGGGTCTATGTGCGGAACTCCCACGTCACCGGCAACGTCGACTTCGTCTTCGGCCGCGCCACCGCCGTCCTCGACAGGTCCGTGCTCACCCTCAAGAAGCGCTGGGACGGCGGCTCGACGGGGTACGTGACCGCGCCCGGCACCCCGGCGGGCCGCCCGGGGTTCCTGATCACCCGCTCGCGGATCGCCGGGGACGTCGCCGACGGCGGCTTCCACCTCGGCCGCCCCTGGCACGCGGGCGGCGACGCCTCCCTCGACCCGCAGACCACGGTCCGTGACACGGCGCTGGGCGGCGCGGTGAAGTCCGCGCCGTGGACGGACATGGGCGGCTTCTCCTGGAAGGACGACCGCTTCGCCGAGTACGGCAACACCGGTGAAGGCGCCGGGCCCGCCTCGGAGGACCGCCCCCATCTGACGGACGAGCAGGCCGCCGCGCAGGACACGGCGCACTGGCTCGGCGACTGGACCCCGAAGGCCGAATGACCGTTACGCCCGCGTCCGTTCGTGGACGCGGGCGGCGACGGCCAGGTCCTGCCACGCCATGCCGACCGACTTGAAGAACCGTGGCCCGGCGGGCACGTCGAGGCGCCCCGTGACGAGGTCGGCGAGCGTGTGGAGCCGCTCGCGGGGCAGCAGCCCCGCACGGTGCGGGATCACGACGTCCCCGGCCTCGCGCAGCGCCGCGCCCACGTCCTCGACGACGACGGCGGCACGCCGCACCGTGGCGTCGTCCGTCTCCCGCGCGTCCGTGGTGTGCGAGCCCATCGCGACGACGGTGGCGTGCTCCTCCAGCTCCGCGCCGTCGAAGAGCGGCTCGGTGGCGGACGTACAGCACACGACGAGGTCGGCGCCGCGCGGGGACGCGGACGCGGCGGCCCGCGCGGGCAGGCCGAGTCCGGCACAGGAACGGACGCACGCCGCGACGGCCTCGGGCCGCCTCCCCGCCACGTCGAGCCGCCGCAACGGCCGTACGGCGTGCACGGCGGCGGCATGCGCCACGGCCTGCGGACCGGTCCCGAACACGAGCATCCGCCCGGCGTCCGGCGGCGCGAGGTGGTCGACGGCGAGCGCGGAGACGGCGGACGTACGGACGAGGGTGAGCCGAGGCCCGTCGAGCAGGGCGAGCGGGCGCAGTGTCGCCGCGTCGAGGAGAAGATAGAGCCCGGTGATACGGGGCAGCCCGCGGGCCGGATTGCCGGGGGCGACCCCGGCGACCTTCACCCCCGCGTAGGCCCCGTGCTCGGCGGGCATCAGCAGGAGCTGCCCGGCGCTCGTCGGAACGTGCGTGCGCGGCGGCCCCGCCGAGGGGTCGAGCCCCGAGCGCAACGCCCCGCGCAGCGCCCCGATCGCGGCCTCGGGCGGGCACGCCGCTTGCAGGGCGTCCCCGTCGGTCAACGTCGGCAGGTCTTCGCTCAGGTCCATGCCCCCAGTCCACCCCACCGCGCGCCGCGAGCACAGCGGGTCAGGCCGGTCAGGCCGGGTCAGGCCGTGCCGTCCCGGCGCGCGGTGACCGCCAGGGTGGCGTAGCGCATGGTGAAGTCGCCGCCCCCGGCGTCGATGGCGGTGCCGACGTCGCGCAGGATCCCGGCCAGCTTCTCCGGCGGGAGGCGGGTGAAGGCGCCCTGGGTGGGCATCTGGTCGAGCCAGGCGTCGCGGCTGTACGTCCACTCCCAGTCGTACCGCCAGGTCTCCGTCGCGCCGAAGCCGCCCGCCTCGCGGATCCCGTCGGCCACCGTGGTGAGGAACGGCGGGTCGGTGTCCAGGCCCGTCGCCACGACGCCGCGGAAGTCGAACGGGGCGTCGGGCAGGGCCCGTTGACAGATGTCGGCGATGTCCTCGCCCAGCCCGTCCGGGAAGGCGAAGACATTCCAGAACGGGGCCAGCAGGCCGCCGGGGCGCAGCGCCCGCGCGGCCTTGCGCGCGCCCGCGACGGGGTCGATCCAGTGCCACGCCTGCCCGGCCACCACCGCGTCGAAGACGCGGTCCTCGGGGTCCCACTCCTCGAACACGGCGACTTCGGCCTCGATCCCGGAGCGCCGGGCCGCCTCGGCCATCCGCGGGTCGGGCTCGACGCCGAGCACCCGGCATCCGGCGCCGCGGAGCTGCCGCGCGGCGATGCCGGTGCCGGTGCCGACGTCGAGCACGTCGGGGCCGGGCGCCTCGGCGGCGATCCGTGCGACGAGCGCCTCGGGGTAGCGCGGCCGGGTCCTGTCGTAACGCGCGGCGTCGATGCCGAACGACTCGGCCATGGCGCGCTGTTCATGTGGCTTGCCGGTCCGTTCGCGACCGCCGCCGGAGAAAGTGGGCATGCGCCCACTATGGTGGGCACATGCCCACTCGTCAACCGTTCCCCGGCGACGGCCCTCCCCGCGACGGCGCCGCCTCGACCCTCCCCGATCAGGCGCAGGACATCAGCCGCAGAACGGCCCGGCGATACGCGGCGTACACGCCCGGCAGGTCGGCGAGGCAGGCGCGCTCGTCGGTGCCGTGCACGCCCTCGTGGCGCACGCCGAACCCGGCGGTGGCGGGGATGCCCTCGCCCGCCAGCAGGTTGCCGATGTTGGAGGGGCCCGCCGTCTTGCGGCGGGGCGCGAACCCGGCCTCCTCGGCGGCGGCGAGCAGCGCGGCGGCGGGCTCCTCGCCCTCGCCGAGCCGGTAGGGGGGCCAGCACGCCACGGCGTGGACGCCGGTCGGCCGGGGGCCGGGCAGCTCGGCGTCGAGGTCCGCGGCGGCGCGCCGTACGAGCACCTCGGCGTCGTCGCCGCCGAAGGCGGGAGTGGTGCGGACATCGACGTTCAGCTCGCACCGGTCGGGCGTCATGGAGAAGCCCTCGCCGCCCCGGACGGCGGTGACCGTCAGCCGGGGCGGCAGCGGGAAACCATCCCCCCACCCCGACGGCGACTCCGGCAGGGGCCCCGGCAGCGGCGCGGCGTCCAGGAGTTGGACGAGCCGGGCGGCGCGCGAGACCGCGCCGAGCGCGGGGCGGCGCGCGCCCGAGTGCCCGGCGGTGGCGTGCACCACGAGGCGCGCGCGCCACAGCCCCCGGCCGCCGACCACGACGTCGTCCGGACCGGGGTATCCGATCATCACCCCCGCCGGGCGGGCCGTGCGGGGGGCGGCGAGAAAGGCGCGGGCGCCGCCGAAGGCGCCGGTGTGCTCGTCGGCGTCCAGCAGCACCGCGAGACCCCCGCACAGCTCACCGGCGAACGGCCGTACGTCCGCGGCGAGTTGGCAGAAGAGGGCCGCCGCCAGCTTCGAGTCCGCGCTGCCCCGCCCGCGCAGCCAGCCGTCGACCACGTCCCCGGCGGTGGGCGGGAAGCTCCAGGCGTCCTCGTCGCCGAACCCGGCGGTGTCCACGCACGCGTCCAGCACCCACCAGGGGCCGGGCCGCCCGCCGGGGATCTCGACGACGAGACCGGCGAGGGCGGCACCCTCGTACAGGCGGCGGTGCGGCAGCCCCTCCCCCGCGAGCCACTCCTCCAGCACGGCGAGCACCGGCCCGTAGTCGTCCACTCCGCCGCGGCTCGGCCGCCGGACCAGCTCCCGCGCGAGCGCGGTCACGGCCCCCGCCCGCCGCCGGGCCTCCTCAAGATCGTCCATGCCCCTCCCCTTTCCCCGCCGGATGCTAGGTTCTCCGGAATCCGAAGCGGCGATCCGGACCGGGCGAGGGCAGGAGGGCGAGGGCATGACGGCGCGGACACCCCGGCCGGGCACGCCGGTGCGCGGCTCGGCCACCGGCCGCCCCATGATGGCGGCGCTCGACCTGTTCGGCCGCCGCTGGAGCCTGCGGATCCTGTGGGAGCTGCGCGCCGGGCCGCTCGGCTTCCGCGCGCTCCAGGAGCACTGCGACAACGCGTCGTCCAGCGTGCTCCGCCAGCGCCTGCTCGAACTCCTCGACGCGGCCCTCGTCGCCCAGGAGCCCGGCTCCCGTTACGCGCTGACCCCGCTCGGCCTGCGGGCCTGCGAGGCGCTCCTCCCGCTGGCCGACTGGGCGGAGCACTGGGCGGCGGCACTGGAGGAGGACCCCGAAGGGACCGACGGCCGGGCCGAGGGCCGGACCGACGGCCGGGCCTGACGACCGGGCCGACACCGGGCCCGACGGCACGGGCTCACGGCTCCAGCCCGCCCCACCCCCGCTCCAGCATGTCGAAGACGGCGTTCATGGCCTCCGGGGGGTCCTCGCGGTCGTGGGCGAGGCGGGGGATCTCCATGACGTAGTGGGCCAGCGCGGCCACCCGGACGTCGCCCTCGGGGACGCCGAACGCCTCCGTGAGGGCGGCCGCGAGGGCCTCCTCGTGGCGCATCCACATGCGGTGCATGTAGTCCCGCAGGGCCGGGGTCGAGCGGACGAGGTCGAGCATCGCGACGAAGCCGGGCTCCTCGTGCGGGAACGTGCCCCGGGTGCTGACGATGTGGTCCCGGAGGGCGCCCAGCACGGACTGTCCCGGGGCGCGGTCGCGCACGGAGGAGACGAGCGCCTCCTCCTGGCCCTCGTCCTCGTCGAAGACGAGCGCCTCCTTGCTCGGGAAGTGCTTGAACAGCGTCGTCACCGCGACGTCCGCGGCCTCGGCGACGTCCCTGACGCCCACGTTCTCGTATCCGCGCTCCAGGAAGAGCCGCAGCGCCGCGTCCGCCAGGGCCTGACGGGTCTGGGCCTTCTTGCGCTCGCGGCGCCCCATCGTCTCCTCGCTCATGCCCGCATCGTACCGGTGTCAGCTAGCGGCTCACCTAGGCGAGCGGATCGATTAGACGAGCAGATTGCTTAGGCTAGCGGTTGCACTTTTTCAGCGGCTTGTGCTTCTCTGGGGATCCTCCTTCCCTCCTCCGCGAACGGAGTGATCAGTCATGTCCGCATCCACGCCCCCGGCGCCGCCGCCCGCGGTGTCCACCACCCGCCGCATCCGGTTCACGATGCTCGGGATCATGCTGGCGATGCTGTTGGCCATGCTCGACAACGCGATCGTCGGGACCTCGATGCCGACGATCGTCGGCGACCTGGGCGGCCTCGACCATCTGTCCTGGGTGGTCACCGCGTACACCCTGGCCACCGCCGTCTCGACCCCGGTCTGGGGGAAGTTCGGCGACCTCCTCGGCCGCAAGCGGGTCTATCTCGTCTCGATCGGCGTCTTCCTCGCCGGCTCGGTGCTCTCCGGGGCCGCGCGGTCGATGGAGCAGCTCATCGGCTTCCGCGCGCTCCAGGGCGTGGGCGCGGGCGGCATCGCGTCCCTCGCGTTCGCCCTGATAGCGACGCTCGTCACGCCGCGCGAGCGGGGCCGCTACCAGGGGATGACCGCCACCGTCATGGCCCTCGGCACGGTCGGCGGGCCGCTGCTCGGGGGCGTGGTCTCCGGGCACCTCGGCTGGCGCTGGGCCTTCTACCTCAACATTCCGCTCGGGCTGCTCGCCCTCGTCTGGTGCGCGGTCATGCTCAGGGCGCCCGCCGCCCGCGAGGGCCGGGTGCGGATCGACTGGCCCGGCATCGCCCTGATGACCGTCACGATCAGCGCGACCGTGCTGGGCACGACCTGGGCGGGCACGGAGTACGCCTGGGGGTCCTGGCAGATCCTCGGGCTGGCCGGTGCCGCGGTCGTGGGGCTGGCGCTGTTCCTCGTCTCGCAGCGGCGGGCGCCCGAGCCGGTGCTTCCGTTGCGGATCTTCTCGGACGGGAACTTCCGGCTGGCATGCGTGATGGTGTGCGCGGCGGGCGCGGTGATGTTCGGCGCGACGCTGTACCTGCCGCTGTTCCAGCAGGGCGTCCAGGGCGCCTCGGCGGCCGACTCGGGGCTGCTGCTCCTGCCGATGATGGTGCCGATCGCGCTCGTCTCGAACATCGCGGGCAAGATCATGTCGCGTACGGGCCGGTACAAGGTCTTTCCCGTCCTGGGCGCCGCGTTCATGACCGCCGGGTCCGCGCTGCTCGCCACCGTGGACACGGGCACCTCGCGGGCGTTCTCCGGCGCGGCCATGGCACTGGTGGGGGTCGGGCTCGGGTTCCTGATGCAGATGACCACGACTCTCGCGCAGAACAGCGTCGAGATGCGCGACATGGGCGTGGCCTCGGCGAGCGTCACCCTGTTCCGTACGGTCGGCGGCTCGATCGGCGTCGCGGCGTTCGGGGCCCTGTTCACCCACGCCACGCACGGCTCCGGCGGACCGGGCGCGAGCGGGGTCGCCTCCGGCGTCCAGCAGATCTTCGCGCTGGCCGCCGCGGTGTGCGCGGTCGCCTTCGTCGCCGCCCTCCGCGTGCGGGAGGTCCCGCTGCGCGGCGGAGGGCCGGGCTCCGGGGCGGGGAACCCCGGACCCCGGCCCTCGGCGGCGAGGAAGCCGGCCGGCCGGACGACGGGCTAGGGGTGTCTGACAAATGCCCGCGGCGTCGCGGTGTCTGGCACCCCCTAGACGACCAGCGAGAGCAGCAGCAGGAAGAGCAGGGCGACCACGGAGATGATCGTCTCCATGACCGACCAGGTCTTCACGGTCTGCCCGACGTTCATCCCGAAGTACTCCTTCACCAGCCAGAATCCCGCGTCGTTGACGTGGCTGAAGAAGAGGGAACCGGCGCCGACGGCGAGGACCAGCAGGGCCGCCTCGCTGGTGTTCATGTCGGCGGCGAGCGGGGCGACCAGGCCCGCGGCGGAGATGGTGGCCACCGTCGCGGAGCCGGTCGCGAGCCGGATCGCGACCGCGATCAGCCAGGCGAGCAGCAGCGTCGGGATCGACCAGTCCTCGGAGAAGTCGAGGATCATCTGGCCGACGCCGATGTCGATCAGCGTCTGCTTGAAGCCGCCGCCCGCGCCGACGATCAGGAGGATGCCCGCGATCGGCATCAGCGACTTCTCGACCGTCTTGGTCACGCGCTCCCGGCCGAATCCGGCGGCGCGGCCGAGGGTGAACATCCCGACGAGGACGGCCGCGAGCAGCGCGATCATCGGCGCCCCGACGACGTCCATGACGCGCTGCACATGGTTGTCCGGGTCGTCGACGACGATGTCGGTGAGGGCCTTGGCCAGCATCAGCACGACCGGCAGCAGCACCGTGGCCAGCGTCGCGCCGAAGCTCGGCCGCCTGTCCAGTTCCTCGGAGGGGCGCTGCGGGATGAGGCCCTCGGGCGGCACGGTGTCCACCCAGCGCCCGGCGATCCGGCCGAAGAGCGGTCCGGCGACGATCAGCGTGGGGATTCCGACGAGGACGCCGAAGGCGAGGGTGACGCCGAGGTTGGCGTCGATCGAGTCGATCGCGGCGAGCGGCCCGGGGTGCGGGGGCACGAGGCCGTGCATGACGGAGAGGCCCGCGAGGGCGGGGATGCCGATGCGCATCAGGGAGAAGTTGCCGCGCTTGGCGACCAGCAGCACCACGGGGATCAGCAGCACGATGCCGACCTCGAAGAAGAGCGGCAGCCCGATGATGCCCGCGATCAGCGCCATCGCCCAGGGCATGGAGCGGTGGGTGGCCCGGGCCATGATCGTGTCGACGATCTGGTCGGCGCCGCCCGAGTCGGCGAGCAGCTTGCCGAGGATCGCGCCGAGGGCGATGAGGACGCCGACGCCGGAGACCGTGTCGCCGAGCCCGGCGGAGAAGCTCTCGATCACCTTGTCGAGCGGTGCCGCGGCCACGGCGCCCAGCACGAGGGAGCCGAGCGTCAGCGCCAGGAAGGCGTGCAGCTTGAACTTGGTGATGAGGAGGACGAGGACCGCGATCCCTACGAGGACGGCGATCCCGAGCTGGGCGCTGCCCGCCGACGTGATCGGCTCGACCTTGTCCGATCCTGCGGCCAGCATCTCGGCACTGAGATGAAGCACGGCTGTTCCCTACTGTGCGGCTCTTACGGGGTGGTGAGGGTGGGGACGGGGGCGGTACGGGGGACGGGGGTGCGGCGGGCGGGGGCGCCCAGCGCGGCGAGGGCGTGGTCCACGACGGCCGCGGGTTCGCCCGCGACGGAGACGGCGGCGCCGTCCTCGTCCACCTGGAGCGGCTCCAGCGTGGCGAACTGCGAGTCCTGCAGCGCGGTCGGCATGAAGTGGCCCTCCCGCGCGGCCATCCGCTCCGCGATCAGGGCGCGGTCGCCGGTGAGGTGGAGGAAGAAGAGGCCGGGCGCGGCGGCGCGCAGCCGGTCGCGGTAGGCCCGCTTGAGCGCGGAGCAGCTCACCACTCCGCCGAGCCCCTCCCGGGAGTGCGCCCAGGCGCCGATGGCGTCGAGCCAGGGCCGGCGGTCGGTGTCGTCCAGCGGGGTCCCGGCGGACATCTTGGCGATGTTCGCGGGCGAGTGGAACGCGTCGGCCTCGGCGTACGGCACGTCCAGGGCGTCGGCGAGCAGTTCACCCACGGTGGACTTGCCCGTCCCGGCCACCCCCATCACGACCACGACGCGCGTGGCGGCACTGGCGGCACTGGCACTCATCTACAACCTCGCTGTCCTCATCGACCTCGGCGCCGAGCACACTCAACCCGATAGGTCACACGTATTCAAGAGAGGGACATCAAAAAGTCATACTTAAAGAGTGCGACGCTCACCACGTAGGCTGGGCCCGCAGGGGCGGGAACGACATCAGGAGACCCATTGACCAGCGACGGGACCGGTAGCGGTCTGCACGCGCGCCTGCTCGCCGCGCTCGGCCCGGCCATCACCTCCGGGGTCCATCCGCCCGGCACTGTGCTGCGCGCCGACGAGCTGGCCGAGCGGTACGAGGTCTCGCGCACCGTCGTCCGGGAGGCCGTGCGCGTCCTGGAGTCGATGCGCCTGGTCGAGGTCCGGCGCCGGGTCGGGGTGACGGTGCTGCCGGTCACCGAGTGGAACGTGTACGACCCGCAGGTGATCACCTGGCGCCTCGCCGGGGCCGACCGCCCCCGGCAGCTCCGCTCGCTGACCGTGCTGCGCGGCGCCGTCGAGCCGGTGGCCGCGCGCCTCGCGGCCGAGCGGGGGGACGCCGGGGACGGCGCGCGCATCACCGAGCACGCCCTCGGCATGGTGGCCACCTCGCGGGGCCAGCAGTTGGAGAACTACCTCGTGCACGACATCGGCTTCCACCACGCGGTCCTGCGCGCCTCGGGGAACGAGATGTTCGCGCGCCTCGGCGACGTGGTGGCCGCCGTGCTGACGGGTCGTACGGAGCACGAGGTCATGTTCAGCGACCCCCGCCAGGAGGCCGTCTCCCTGCACGTACGGGTGGCCGAGGCGATCCGCGAGGGGGACGGCGCGCGGGCCGAGTCCACGATGCGCACGATCACCGAGGACGCGCTGAGCGAGCTGGACATCCTGGCGCCCTGATGCCCGCAGGTGACGTCACTGCGCCGTCCAGCCCCCGTCCACGGCGAGCAGCGCGCCCGTGACGAACGACGCGGCGTCGGAGGCGAGGAACGCGACGGCCTCGGCGACCTCCTCCGGGCCGCCGATCCGGCCCAGCGGATGCGCGGGCCCGAACGAGGCGAGCATCTCCCGCCCGTTCTCGACGACGCCCTCCATGATGTCCGTGTCGATCACGCCGGGCAGCACGGCGTTCGAGCGGATGCCGTGGGGTCCGCCCTCGATCGCGAGCACGCGGGTGAGCTGGGCCAGGGCGCCCTTGGACGCCGCGTAGGCCGTCTGCGTGGCGAAGGCGACGACGGACGAGACCGAGGCGACGGAGACGAGCGCGCCCCCGCCGCCCGCCTCCATGACGCGGAACGCCTCGCGCGCCTGGACGAAGTTGCCGCGGGCGTTGACGCGGAGGATGCCGTCGAACTCCTCGGCGGTGGTCTCGGTGACGGGCTTGTTGAGGGTGCGCCCGGCGTTGTTGACGAGGATGTCCAGGCCGCCGAAGCGGTCGGTGGCCAGGGCCATGGTCGCGCGCGCGACCTCCTCGTCGGCGACGTCCCCGACGAGCGCGGCCACGTCCTCCGGGGCGCCGGAGACCCACTCCTCCACGGCCTCCGAGCGGTCGGTGACGACCAGCCGGGCGCCGCGGGCGCGCAGCAGTTCGGCGGTGGCGCGGCCGATGCCGCGCGCGGCGCCCGTGACGACGGCGACGCGTCCGGTGAGGTCCCAGGCGGCGGGCGGGGCGGGGTTCTGCGGGGCAGTCATGAGGTCCTTCTCTCTGTAGGGGGGATCAGCGGCCGTGGGCCGGGCGGACGACGATCTCGTTGACGTCGACGTCGGACGGCTGCGCGAGGGCGTACGCGAGCGCGTCGGCGACCGCGCCGGGCCCGATCGCGTGCGCCCGGTAGCTCCGCATGGCCTCGGCGGCGCCGGGGTCGGTGATGCTGTCGGCCAGCTCGGAGGTGACGACGCCGGGCGAGAGGGTCGTGACCCGGACCGAGGGGTCGCACTCCTGGCGGAGCCCCTCGGTGATCGCCCAGGCGGCGAACTTCGTCCCGCAGTACACGGCACCCGTCGGCACGACCTCGTGGGCGCCGACGCTCGCGACCGTCACGAAGTGGCCCCCGCCCTGCGCCGTGAAGACGGGCAGGGCCGCGGCGATCCCGTGCAGCAGCCCCCGCACGTTGACGTCGATCATGCGGTCCCACTCCTCGGTGAGCAGCGAGTCCAGCCGGGACAGCGGCATCACCCCGGCGTTGCTGACGAGGACGTCCACGCGGCCGTGCCGCTCGCGGGCGCCCTCGACGTACGCGCGGACGTCGGCCGGGTCGGTCACGTCCAGCCGTACGGGGTCCAGGCCGCCGCCGCTGCGGGCGGCCTCCGGCGCGAGGCGCTCGGCGAGCGCCGTGAGCCGGCCGGTGCGCCGGGCCCCGGCGACCACGTGGTGCCCGTCCCGGACGAGGCGCGCCGCGGCGGCCTCCCCGATGCCGCTGCTGGCGCCGGTGACGAGGACGATCTTGCGAGTGGCGGAATCCGCTGTCTGTGTCGGCATGCGACCGAGCCTGGGGGCGGCCGGGGCACGGCGGGAGGGCGGACTCTTCCTGGGTGCAGCGCACCCACGTTCGCCGCCGGGGCCGGGTCTAGCCTGGGCCGTATGGCACGTTCCGATCTCGGCGCCCATCTCAGCGCGCGCCGCGCCCAGGTCACCCCCGACGAGGTGGACCTCCCCTCGTACGGGACCCGGCGGGTCCCGGGCCTGCGCCGCGAGGAGGTCGCCCTGCTGGCGGGCGTCAGCGTCGACTACTACGTACGGCTCGAACAGGGCCGGGAGCGCACGCCCTCGGCGCAGGTCGTCGACGCGCTCGCCGTCGCGCTGCGGCTGGACGAGGACGGCCGCGAGCACCTCTTCCGGCTGGCCGGGCTGAGCCCTCGCGCCCGCTCCGCGGCCGTGCCCGACCGGGTCGACCCGAGCCTTTTGGCCCTCATGGACGCCTGGCCCGGCAACCCCGCCATCGTGTACAACCGCGCCTACGACGTCCTCGCCTCGAACGCCCTCGCCGACGCGCTCTTCCACGACTGGGCGCACTCGCGCAACCTCATGCACGTCGTCTTCACCGACCCGGCCGCGCGGACCTTCTACGCGGACTGGCACGAGGTCGCGCGCAACTCCGTCGCCGGTTTCCGCCTCGGCCACGGCAAGGCGCCCGACGATCCGCGCGTACGCCAGGTGCTGACCGAACTCCTCGACCGGAGCGCGGAGTTCGCCGAGCTGTGGCGGCGCCAGGACGCGCGTGGCAAGTCCCTGGCCCACAAGCGCTTCGACCACCGCGCCGTCGGCCCGCTGACCCTGACCATGCAGACCTTCGACGTCCGCTCGGCGCCCGGCCAGGAGCTGGTGGTCTACCACGCCGAACCCGCCTCCCCCAGCAGCGAGGCCCTCACCCTGCTGGGCACCCTCGCGGCGACGCCGTAACCCGGTGGTCCCGTAGCGGCTCACCGGTCCCTCATCAGCAGGTGCAGCAGCGTCACCACGCCGACGCCGACGAGCAGCGCCGTGCCGAACGTGGGGTGTCTGAAGGCGACGTACGTCGCGCCGCCGCCCGCGAGCAGCAGCAACGCGGTGCTCTGGTCCAGCCGACCGTTCATGGTGGGCGTCCTCCCGCAAGTCCCGGCCGCCATCCGGCATGGCGGTCCTGTGCGAGGTGAGAGGCGCGAGAACGCGATCCCTTACGCCGTTTCCACCTCTCTCTTCGACGTGATTGCGGTCACTCGTTCGAGCGAGGAACGTTTCACCGATGCACCCCGGTCGTAATGAATGAGGGCGTCCGCTGGGCCGCTCCGAGGGCGGAGACCGCTGTGAGAGTCCTCCTCGTCGACAACTACGACTCGTACACGTACAACCTCTTCCAGCTCATCGCCGCCGAGTACGGCGAGGAGCCCGAGGTCGTCACGCACGACGACCCGGCGTGGGGCCGGATCGACCTCGACGCCTACGCGGCCGCCGTGATCTCGCCCGGGCCCGGACGCCCGGACGAGGAGCGGGACTTCGGGCGCTCGGGGGACGTCTTTCGGCACGAGAGGATCCCCGTGCTCGGCGTGTGCCTGGGCCATCAGGGGCTCGGCACCGAGGCGGGCGGGCGCGTCGTCGGCGCGCCCAGGCCCCGGCACGGCCACCTGACCACCGTCACCCACGACGGCGACCCGCTCTTCCAGGGCATCCCCCGGTCGTTCACGGCCGTGCGCTATCACTCGCTGTGCCTGCCGGAGCCGCT
The DNA here is from genome assembly GCF_039530985.1 of Streptomyces albiaxialis. Classification (NCBI taxonomy): domain Bacteria; kingdom Bacillati; phylum Actinomycetota; class Actinomycetes; order Kitasatosporales; family Streptomycetaceae; genus Streptomyces; species Streptomyces albiaxialis. The sequence goes on along the minus strand of NZ_BAAAPE010000016.1, from coordinate 420,558 downwards.
GCCCGAGGAGCTGCGGGTGACGGCGCGGGCCGAGGACGGCGTGGTGATGGCCGTCGCGCACCGGTCCCGCCCGTGGTGGGGCGTCCAGTTCCACCCGGAGTCCGTGGCCTCCGAGCACGGCGGCCCGCTCGTACGGAACTTCCGCGCGCTCGCCCTCGCCACCGGGCACGGGGCACGCGCCGCCACCCGGACCGGTCCCCCGCCGCGCACGGGCCCGCGCACCGGACCCCGCGACGTGGAAGCCGCCGCGCCGCTGGAGGTGCGGCACACCGTCCTGCCGTACGAGGTCGACGCCGAGGCCGCCTTCACGGCGCTGCACCAGCACAGCGACCCCGCGTTCTGGCTGGACAGCGCGCACGTCGAGGAGGGGCTGTCCCGGTTCTCGTTCCTCGGCGACACCTCCGGGCCGCTCGGCGAGCTGCTGGAGTACCGCGTCGGCGACGGCCAGGTGACCGTGCAGCACGGCGACACCACCCGCACCACCGTCCCCGGCACCGTCTTCGACGTCCTGGAGCGGCGGCTGCGTGAGCGGACCCCGTGCCCGCCGCCCGGCCCGGAGCTGCCGTTCGACTTCACCGGCGGCTACGTCGGCTACCTCGGGTACGAACTGCGGGCCGACTGCGGCTCCCCGCACGGCCACCGCTCGCCCACCCCGGACGCCCAGCTCCTCTTCTGCGACCGCTTCCTGGCGATCGACCACGCGCGGGGCCGTACGTACGCCGTCGCGCTGTGCCGCACGGACGCGCCCGGCGAACCGCAGGAGACCGACGCGTGGCTGGCCACCACCGTCAAGGCGCTCAGCGAACTCCCGCGCCGGGAGGAGCGGCAGGCCCCCGGCGTCGCGCCCACCCGGCCGGAGGCCGGGGCCACGGCGCGGATGGCGACCGAGACGCTGACGCGCCCCGAGGCCACCTACCTCGCCGACATCGCCGCCTGTCAGCGCGAGCTGCACGCGGGCGAGAGCTACGAGCTGTGCCTCACGAATTCCGCGACGCTCCCCGCCCCGGCCGACCCGCTCGCGTACTTCCTGCGGCTGCGGGCCCTCAACCCCGCGCCGTACGGGGCGCTGCTGCGCTTCGGCCCGACCTGGGTGCTCAGCTCGTCCCCGGAGTGCTTCGTGCGGGTGGACCGCGACCGCGTGGTCGAGAGCAAGCCCATCAAGGGCACGGCGCCGCGCGACGCCGATCCCGCGCGGGACGCGGAGCTGGCCCGCGCGCTGACCACGGACCCCAAGACCCGCGCCGAGAACCTGATGATCGCCGACCTGCTCCGCAACGACCTCGGGCAGGTCTGCGAGATCGGCTCGGTGGAGGTCCCCGCGTTCCTCTCGACCGAGAGCTACGCGACGGTCCACCAGCTCGTCTCCACGATCCGCGGCAGGCTGCGCCCGGAGGTCGGCGCCGTCGCCTGCGTACGGGCGTGCTTCCCCGGCGGCTCCATGACGGGCGCCCCCAAGCTGCGGTCCCTGGAGATCCTGGACGGGCTCGAACAGCGCCCCCGCGGCGTCTACTCGGGCGCGCTCGGCTACTTCTCCGCCTCCGGGGCCGCGGACCTGAGCATCGTCATCCGTACGGCCGTCGTCCACGACGGCGTCCTCACGGTCGGCGCGGGCGGAGCGATCCTCCTCGACTCGGACCCCGGCGACGAGTTCGCCGAGATGGTCCTCAAGGCCGCCGCCACCCTCCAGGCCCTCCCGCCCGACGGGTCGGAAGCGGCACCGGAGCCCGCGCACGGACAGGAGTGAAGGCATGCAGCAGTACGACCGGATCGGCACGCTCTACGCCGAGATGAAGGAGACCTCGGCGTTCTGCGCCGCCGACAGGTACACCCTGCTCTCCGCGGTGGAGGCACACGGGGCCGGGCCGGAGGCCGGGGCGCTCGACGTGGCCTGCGGGCACGGCGACATCACCCGGCTGCTGGCGGCGCGCGGCACGAGCCCCGTGGTGGGCGTCGACATCTCGGCGGAGATGGTCCGCCTCGCCCGCGAGTACGAGGAGCGGGAACCGCTCGGCATCGAGTACCACGTCGGCGACGCGGCCGAACTGCCCCTGCTGGGCCGGTTCGGCGTGGCCACCGCGAGCTACCTCTTCAACTACGCGCCGACGCGCGACGCGCTGCGCGTCATGTTCGAGCGGGTCCGCGCCAACCTCGCCGAGGACGGCGTGCTGCTCGCGCTCGTGCCCAACGCGGGCCGGTTCCTCGACGCCGACCACGGCGCGGTCGACGCCCGCCTCGTGGAGCGCGTCGAGGGCGGGGAGGCGCCGCTGATGCGGATGGAGTTCCTCACCGACCCGCCCGTCCCGTTCGCGTACTACCAGTGGGAGCCCGAGGAGTACGAACGGGCGGCGTACGCGGCGGGCTTCACCCGCGTCCGGCAGCAGCCGGCGCGGACGCCGCCGCCGTGCGCGCGGTGGGACGCCGCGTTCTGGGCCGCCTACCAACGGGCGCCCCGCAGCACCCTGCTGGCCTGCTCCTGACACCGGGGCACCGAGGCACCGAAGCACCGAGGCACCGAGGCACCGAGGGGACCCCGTGCGACTCAGCACCGCGATCCTGCCCGTCCACCCCTGGCGCGAGGCGCGGGCGCTGTGGCGCCGTGCCGAGGAGCTGGGGGCGCACGCGGCGTACGTCTTCGACCATCTGGCCTGGCGCGAGTTCCGCGACGGGCCCTGGTACGGCACCGTGCCGACGCTCGCCGCGGCGGCGACGGCGACCTCGCGCCTGCGGCTGGGCACGATGGTCGCCTCGCCGACGTTCCGCCACCCGGTCACGCTCGCCCGGGAGCTGATGACGCTCGACGACATGTCCGGCGGCAGGCTGACGGTGGGCATCGGGGCCGGGGGCGCCGGGTTCGACACGACCGTGCTGGGCGAGGAGCCGTGGACGCCCGCCGAACGGGCCGACCGGTTCGCCGAGTTCCTCCCCCTCCTGGACCGACTGCTGACCGCGTCCTCGACGACGCACCGCGGCACGTACTACTCCGCCGTCGAGGCGCCGAACCGTCCGGGCTGCGTGCAGCGCCCCCGGCCGCCGTTCACCGTGGCGGCCACGGGGCCGCGCGGGCTGCGGCTCGCGGCCCGGTACGGCCAGGGGTGGGCGACCTTCGGCGACCGGCGGCGTGCCGCAGGGCAGAGCGGCGACGCGGTCCTCGCGGACGTACGGGCGCAGCTCGGCCGGCTCGCGCGGGCCTGCGCCGAGGAGGGCAGGGACCCGGGGGAGCTGGGGCGGACGTACCTCACCGGCTTCACCCAGGACCCCTGGCTCTCCTCGGTGGACGCCTTCGTCGACCTGGCCGGGCGGTACGCGGAGGCGGGGATCGGCGAGGTGGTGCTGCCCTGGCCGCTGCCCGGCACGCTCTACGCGGCCGACCAGCGGGTGTTCGAGGACATCCTCACCGAGGCCCCCGCCCAGCTCGCGCCCCGCTCCCCCGACGGGCCCTCCGGCGCGTCCCTCAGCAGCCCTCCGCGCCGTACATCCGCCGCTCCCAGTCCGTGACGGAGGCGCAGAAGCGCTCCCACTCCCGCGTCTTGAGCCGCAGGAACAGGTCGGCCAGCTCGGAGCCGAGCCCGCGCGCGACGGCCTGGTCCACGGCGAACAGGTCGAGGGCGTCCTTCAGCGTCAGCGGCAGCGAGCCGAAGGGGCTGGGCACGCCGGTGCCGGTGGTGCGGGGCAGCCCCGGGTCGATGCCCTGCGTCAGCCCGTCCTCGACGGCCGCGAGGAGGACGGCGTGCGAGAGGTACGGATTGACCATGGAGTCGGGCGACTTGATCTCCAGCCGCCCGTTGGCGGGCATCCGCACCGCGCAGGTCTTGTTGTCCATGCCCCAGTTGATCTCCAGGGGCGCGAACTGCCCGGTGTGCAGATACCTCTTGTACGAGTTGACCGTCGGCCCCATCACGGCGGTGGACGCGGCGGCGTGGGTCAGGATGCCGCCGAGCGCGTCCTTGCCGGTCTGGGTGAGGTGGAGGCCGGGCACGTCGGGGTCGACGAAGACGTTCCGCTCGCCGTCCCAGAGGCTGATGTTGTGGTGGCAGCCGTTGCCGAACCTGTCGTCGGCGGGCTTGGGCATGAAGCTCACCGTGGCCCCGGCCTCGCGCGCCACGCGGCGGCAGATCTGCCGGTGCAGGATCAGCCGGTCGGCGGTGCGGTCGGCGTGGTCGAACATCCAGTTCAGTTCGAGCTGTCCGGGGTCCTCGCAATTGCCCTCGATCATGTCGAGGCCCAGGGCCCGGCCGTACTCGATGACCTTCTGGTAGACCGGCCGCAGCCGCTCCATGTGCTCCAGGTGGTACATCGTGTGCGGGGTGCCCGGCACGTGCTCCGTGGACAGGCCCGGGACCTCCCAGGTGACCTCGGGCTCGATGCCGCTGCGCATCTCCAGGCCCGTACGGGCGGTGAACCCCGCGTGGACGCGGCGGAGATTGCCGCGCGCGTCGATCGGCACGGGCCGCCCGCCGTCGTCGCCGGGCGCGTGGTCCGGCTCGTACATCCGGCAGAAGAAGAAGCCGGTCCTGGTGTCCCAGGGCAGCACTCCGAAGCTGTCGAGGTCGGGCAGCACGACGCACTCCCCGCGCTCGGGGCTGCCCGCCAGCATCGCGCCGGAGCCGTCCACCTGGAGGTCCGCGACGACGCCCGGGTGGGCCTGGATGCCGTGCTCGATATTGCGCGGGAGGTGCCGCGCGGGCACGACCTTGCCGACGACCCGTCCGGTGAGGGTCACGATCTGGTAGTAGACGTACTCCACACCGGCCTCGGCGATGCGGGCACGGACGCTCTTGACGGCGGTCTCGTCGGCGTTCAGCTCGCGGTGCTGGTCCAGCTCGGTGCTGCGGGTGGCGGTGATCGTCATGCGCCTCTCATTTCCACGGAAACACGGGAAGTGGCGTGAGTTGACTGACCCCTTTCACAAGCTACACCGATGCACCGGCACCCGCGCGCCGATCGATACGGGCGGTGAGCGAGGGGAAATACGCCGTGTGATGTCTCACCCGATCGGCGCATTTCCGCGGTTCATCCGTGCGCCCCGCTCTCGCCGTACGTCCGGGAATTCCCCGGGCAGTTCCGGGAAAGGAGCGGTGGTTGCGACGCGGTGACGGGGCGGGCACAGTACGAGTGCGGGCCGGCCGGAAAGAGGATCCGGCCCGCCGGAACCGCGGGAAAAGGCGGAGCCTCTCCGCCCCGGAATTCCGCGCATTCCTCCCTTCCACGGCCGGAGTACGGCGACGCCCGTCCAGCGCGAATCCGTGCGCGGCCCGCGAGAACGCGAAAAGGAGCGTGGACCCCATGCTGCTTCAGCGCCCCACGAGCCGCGGCGGCCGGCTCGGGACCCTGCTCGACGAGGCAGCGGCCCGGCATCCCGCCAACGTCCTGATCCTCGACCACGACCTCGACGTCGCCCCGGAGCTGGGGCGCCGCGCCACGGTGTCCGAAGTCGCCGACCTGGTCGCCGACTTGGCGTCCCGCCTGTGGGCCGCAGGCGTCCGCCCCGGACAGCGCGTGGTCGTCCACAAGTCCGACGGCTTCGACATCACCCTCCTCGCCCTGGCCGTCGCGCGGATCGGCGCCGTACCGGTGCTGCTGTCCGCCGCGCTCGACGGGCCCACGGTGCTCGCCCTGCTGCGCCGCGCGGGGAACCCCACGCTGGTCACCGACCGGGCCAAGCTCGACGGGGAGTTGCCGCCCGCCGTGCTGGAGGAGGCCGAGCGGGTGCTGCTCGTCTCCGGGAGCCGTCCCGGCGCGGTGGGCCTCGCGGACCTCGCGGGCGCCGAGCGGGTCGCGCCCGTCGCCGAGGACCCCGACGCGCCCGCGCTCATCACCCACACCTCGGGCACGACGGGCGTCCCCAAGCTCGCGGTGCAGACGGGCGCGACGCTGCGGGCCCGCTATCTGCTGCACGCCCGCGCCCTCGCCCCGCTGGTGCCCGGACGCGAGACGATCGCCCTGCACATCTCGTTCGTCCACTCCCGGACGATCAGCATGCTGTCGCTCGCGCTGCGCCGCGGCTTCCCCGTCCTGGTGCTCTCCGGCGAGGACCCCGAGCATGTCGCCGACCACTTCGCGCGGTTCCGGCCCGGCATCGTCGAGGCGCACCCCAACTCGTTCATGGACTGGGAGGCCCTCGCGGACCACCCGCGCCGCCCCTTCGCCGGGGTGCGGCTCTTCAGCAGCACCTTCGACGCGCTGCACCCGCGCACCGTACGGCGGCTGCTGGGCGCCTCGTCCCGGCGCGCGCCGCTCTTCGGCCAGATGTACGGCCAGACCGAGTCCGGGCCCGCCGTCGGCCGCGTGTTCACCCGGCTGCGCTCGCCGCACGCCGACGGCCGCTGCGTCGGCTTCCCGTTCACCGGCATGACGGCCGTGCGCGTCGTCAGCCGCAACGGGCGCACGCCCTCGGCCGACGACCCCGGGAACATAGAGGTCCGCACGAACGGCCACTTCGTCACGTACCTCGGCGAGCACGAGCGGTACGAGCAGATGGCGGCGCCCGGCGGCTGGTGGCGGATGGGCGACGTCGGCTACCGCACCCGGTGGGGCTGTCTGCACGTCCTCGACCGGGAGGTCGACGTGATCGACGACTTCTGCAGCACCCTGGAGGCCGAGGACCGGCTGCTGGGCAGGCTGGAGCAGCTCTGCGAGGTCATCATCGTCCGCGACGGGACGGGCGCGCCCGTGCCCGTGGTGTGCACCCGAGGCGACGTGCCGCTGGACGTGGCCGCGTGGCGCGAGGCCGCGGGCTGCCTGCCGCCGATGGCCGAGCCGGTGCAGTGGCGCGCGGAGGAACTCCCGAAGACGGCCACCATGAAGATCAAGCGGCGGGAGCTGGAACGGATCCTCGCCGAGCGGCAGCGGGCCCTGTAGGACCCGGAAGGAGGAGGCGGACGTGGCGGAGATGCGAGCGATCGTCAGGCAGGGGGCCTCGGTCCGGCTCCGGCGGATGCCGGTGCCCGCTCCGGCGCCGGGCGAGATCCTCGTCCAGGTGATGGTCGCGGGCCTGTGCCGGACGGACGTCCACGCCGCACCGGGGCCCTCCGCGCGCGCCGAGCCCGTGGTCCTGGGCCACGAGTTCGCGGGCGTCGTCGCCGAACTCGGCGACGACGTCGGCGGATTCGCCGTCGGCGACCGGGTGGCGGTGACGCCGATGCTGCCGTGTCTGCGGTGCGGGCGCTGCGCCGGGGGTGCCCCCGAGCGCTGCCCGCACGCCGAACTGCTGGGCGTGCGGCGGCACGGCGCGTTCAGCGAGTTCGTGGCCGTGCCCGCGCACGTGGTGCACCGCATCCCCGACGCGCTCACGTTCCGCGAGGGCGCGTACGCCGGGCCCGTGTGCGCCTCGCTCGCCGTGACGCAGGCGGACATCAAGCCCCCGGACCGCGGCCTCGTGCACGGCGGCAACCGCCTCGCGCGGCTCACCGCGCACATTCTGCGGGCGTACGGATTCCACGCGCTCGACGTCCACGGAACGGAGAAACCCGCCGACTCCGCCGGGTCGCTCAGCGAGATTCCGGCGGACACCTACGATTTCGCGGTGGAGAGCACGCCGGGTTCCGCGGTGATCGGCGAACTGATCCGGGTCGTGCGCCCCGGCGGCCGTATCGTGCTCCGCAGCCGCCCGACGGGCCCCGTGGAAATCGACCTCGGGGCCGCGATCGGAAAAGAGATCACCTTCGAGACGGTCGCCTACAGCACTTTCCGCGAGGCCCTGTCCTTCCTCGTCCAGGAACACGAGAGGATCGCGGATCTGCTGGGCTGCGTACGGCCGTTGGAGGATTTCGAGGACCTTTTCTCGGCGGAGCGCGAGAATCAGCGCTTCAAGAGTTTCTTCTGCCCGAACTTCGCCGACATCGGCCCCGCCGAGATCGAGGCCTGGGCCCGCCTGATGCGCCCGGAGGCACCACGGGCCTGAGCGATGTCCCGTAATGGCCCCGAGGGGCCGGGCCGGCTCACGCCGCGGTGGCGGCTCCGGGTCGGAGTGCGGGGCCGAGCAGCAGGCCCCCGTCGAGGACGAATTCCGAGCCCGTGGCGAAAGAGGCGTCCTCGGAGGTGAGGAAGAGCAACAGGCGGGTGACCTCCGAGGGTTCGGCGAGGCGGGGGATGGCGAAGGGCTCGGGCGAGTAGACGTCGGCGATGGCAGGCTGGCCCGGGACGGCGGGCTCGTTGACCAGCGGCGTGGAGACGACGCCGGGGTGGAGGGAGTTGACCCGGATGTTGTCGCGCCCCAGCTCCAGCGCGGCCGTCTTGGTCAGCCCGCGCACGGCCCACTTGCTGGCGGCGTAGGGGGCGTAGTAGGCCGTGCCGACGTGGGCCATGGTCGAGGCGATGTTGACGATGGTTCCGCCACCACCCCCGCGCATCGACGGAGCCACGGCCCTGATGCCGAGGAACTGGCCGGTGACGTTGACGCTGAAGGCCTGCTCCCAGGTGCGGAGTTCGGTGTGCTCGATGGGGGCCGCCGGGTTCTGGACGCCCGCGTTGTTCACCAGGACGGCGACGGGCCCGAAGTGGCCTTCGACGTCCTTCACCACGGCCGCCCAGTCGTCCTCGCTGGCGACGTCCAGGCGGACGGACAGCGCCCGAGGGCCGAGTTGAGCGGCGAGGTCGCGCCCGGCGTCCTCGTCGCGTCCGGCGATGACGACGTTCGCCCCCTCGGCGTGGTAGCCCCGCACGTGGCTGCTGCCCATGCCGCCGCTGCCGCCCGTGACGAGGACGGTCCGGCCCTCAAAGCGTCCCATGATGCTTCCTTCCGGCTGACGCCAATGGTGAGCCGAGTGACTCACCTCTTCCCTCAAGGTAAGAGCGGACCAATGGTGAGTCAAGTGACTCACCTTGCAGCGGAAGGCATACTGGGGGCATGACGGCACAGCCATCGGAGTACCACCGGCGCGTGGCAGCGGAGAAGCGGACGTCCATCATCGAGGCGGCGACGAAGCTGTTCCTCGACTCCGGCTACGACGGCACCTCGCTGGCCCGCATCGCCGAGGCGGCCGGGGTGTCGAGGGCGACCCTGTTCAAGCAGTTCGCCACCAAGGCCGCCCTGTTCGAGGCGATCGTCACCGAATACTGGAAGACCGACGACGAGGAGGAGCCCCTCCCCGAGCCGGGGAACCTCCGCGCGGGGCTGGAGACCATCGGGCGCCGGTACGTGGCGCTGCTCACCCAGCCCGGCATGGCCGCCCTCTTCCGCATCGTCATCGCCGAGGTGCCCCGCTTCCCGGAACTGGGCGAGACCCAGTTCCGGCTCGGCAAGATGCCCTACTTCGAATCGGTCCGCCGCTACCTGGCGGCGGAGAACGCCGCCGGTGCGGCACGACTTGACGACGCGGAGACGGCGGCGACCCAGTTCCTCGGGATGATCTCCAACTACGTGTTCTGGCCCCGCATGCTGCTCGCGCACTGGGAGCCGGACGACTCCGCCGTCACCGACGCGGTCGACCAAGCGGTGCGGACCATGCTCGCGCGGTACGGCACGCCGGGGACCCACGGCGCCCGAGACGCCGGGTGAACGGCGAGGAGCCCTGACACGGCCCCGTTCTCATCACGCGGCCCGCCCGCTCATCTCACCGCGCGTATGCGCAGTTCGGCCAGGAAGGCCCGCACCTCGGCGGCCGTCTTCCCCGGGGTCGGCCGGGGGCCGGAGGTGACGACCGGCTGGGCCGTGACGGTGGCCCTGCCGTCGCCCCAGACGCAGCGGGAACTGGTCGTTCGGGCGACCTCGTACTCCACGCACCGCAGCTTGCCCCCGATGGGCCCCGGGCGGTAGCGCTTCGCCCGGCCCGACTCGACGCGGGTGCCGAGCAGTTCGGAGACGACCTCGTCCTCGACGGGGTCCGAGTCGTCGGCGACGGGGTGCAGGTCCAGGGAGATCGCGAAGGACTTCCTGCCGCCCTCCCGGCCGAGGTAGGACGCGTGCGCGATCCCCTTCGACGGGTCGAGATTGTCCCGCTTCCCGAACCGCGCCCACAGGGACTCCCCCTCGCCCGCGAGGCGGTAGGGGCCGAACCCCCGCGGCAGTTCGGCCGTGTACCTCTTCGGCCGCTCCTCCTCGTCCCCCGTGCCGATCAGGACGCCGACCACCGCCACCGCCGCGATCAGCACACCCGCGGCGACTCCCCCGACTGTCCGGCGCCGCCTGCGTGTCCGGGCCTTTCTCTCCCGGACAGCCGCCCAGTCGATGGGCGGCGCAGACGGCGCGTCGGACTCCGCGTTCGGCATTCGACTCCCCCCCTTGTGACCAGCCTTGTGATCAGCCCTCGTGATCAGCGGCAGCGTAGCGGTTCAGGGGATGTCGCCCGCGTGCGGCAGCGGGGTGTGCCAGTCGAGGAGGCGGTGCAGGTCGTCGTCGAGCTGGGAGAGCAGGCGCTGCGGGCTCTGCGGGAGGGCAGGGCCCCCGGCGGTGAGGCGTTCCGGGGGGCCGCTCGCGGTGCGCATGTGGCTCATCGCGATGTTCCGTTCGACGCGGGGCCTGCGGTGGTGCTCGTAGTGGCCGAGCGCCCGGCCGGAGGAGTCCGCGTCGCGCAGCGCCTTGGCGAGGACGACCGCGTCCTCCAGCGCCATCGACGCGCCCTGCCCGGTCGCGGGCGACGCCGCGTGCGCCGCGTCGCCGATGAGCACCGTGCGCCGCCCGCGCCAGCGGATCGCGGGCGGCAGGTGCAGCGCGTTGGTGACCTTCAGCTCGCCCGTCGTGGCGGCGACGATGTCCGCGGCAGGCGTACGGTCGCGAGCCACCAGCGGCAGCAGCCGCTTCCGCCAGTCCCCCGGCGCGTTCCCCGCGATCTCCCCGGCGGAGGCGGCGGGCCCCCGGACGCGCGCGAACCAGTACGTCTCCCCGCCCGGCGAGATGAGATAGCCGAAGTCCGCGCGGCTGCCGCGGATCATGGTGAGCGTCTCCTGCTCGGCGTCGGGCGGGTCGGCGCGGTCGGTGTAGCCGTAGAAGACGCACTGCCCGGCGTAGCCGGGGCGCACGTCCGGGGCGAGGGTGGCGCGGGTGGCGGAGCGCAGCCCGTCGGCGCCGACGAGGTAGTCGCCGCGCGCGCGGCTGCCGTCGGCGAAGACGGCGGTCACGCCGACCTTGTCCTCGGCGACGGTCGCGAGCCGCGCCGCGTGCCGTACGGGGATGCCGCGGCGGCGCACCTCGCGCTGGAGCGCGGCTCCGAGGTCGGCGCGGCGCACGCAGCGGTAGCGGGTCAGGGCCTGTTCGGGGTGCCCGAGCGGCACGGCGGGGGCCCGGCCTCCGGCGGCGTCCAGGGCGCGCATGCCGGTCACGGGGAAGCCGACGGCGTTGACGGCCTCGGCCGCGTCGAGCTGGGCGAGCGCGTGCATGCCGTTGCTCGCGAGGGTGAGGAACGCGCCGATGTCCGCGCCCGTCTCCGGGTGCGCCTCGTGGACGGTCACCTCGAACCCCGCCTTGTGCAGGGCGAGGGCGGCCGCGGAGCCCGCGATGCCGCCGCCGATCACCAGAATCATGAGCGGGTCTCCTCGTTCGTCGCGGTGGCCTCGATCACGGAGAGGGGGGTGGACGTGGGGGCGATCCGGTCGAGCCGGTAGCCGGTCGCGGCGAGTATCCGCTCCCAGTCCGCCGCGGTCCTCTCGCGGGCGGCGAGCATGCCGAGCATGGTCAGCTCCATCGTCGCGGCGAACGGCGGGAGCGGATGCTCCGGCCAGTCGGGCAGCACCAGTTCGACGAGGCGCAGCCGGGCGCCGTCGCCCCCGGCCGCGCGCACGGCGCGCAGGACGCGCTCGGCGTCCGCGTCGGGCCAGTCGTGCAGCACATAGCTGAGCACGTAGCAGTCGGCGCCGGACGGGAGGTCGTCGGCGACGAAGAAGTCGCCCCCGACGGTGGTGAAGCGCGCCCCCAGGCCGTGGCCGTCCAGCACGGGGCCCGCCTCGGCGACGACATGGGGCAGGTCGAACACGACCCCGGTCAGCTCCGGGTGCAGCCCGGCCAGCCGCACCAGCAGGCTGCCGTCGGCGCCGCCCACGTCGACCACGCTGCGGATGCCGCACAGGTCGAGGGAGGCGGGCACCCCGTAGCGCACGGTGCGGAGCCCCTCGCGCATCGCGGCGCTGAACCGGGCCGCGTGCTCAGGGTGGTCGGCGAACCAGTCGAACATCGGCTTGCCGTAGTGGTGCTCCGGCGCCGGGACGCCGTCCCGCAGCGTCCTGTGCAGCTCGGCGTAGGGGGCGTAGAGGGTGTCCGCCCAGGTCAGCGCCAGTTCGTACGCCGAGGACCCGGTGTCGGGCGCGAACGCGGGACCGAGCGGGCCCAGGTCCACCCGGTCGTCGCCCAGCAGCGTGAAGACGTCCTCCCCGGCGAGCACCCGGAGGAGCTGGCGGAGCCTCGTCGGGTCCGTGCCGGAGCGCCGGGCCAGCTCGGGCACGGGCAGCGGCCCGCCCATCAGGTGCCCGGCGATGCCGAGCCGGGCGACGGCGAACGCGGCCTGCGCGTACTGGAACCCGGCGAGCAGCCTGACGGCGCGCACGGTGGCGTCGGAGTCATGTGTCATAACGCGCTTATCGTGACAAAGGACCGGATGAATTCGGGCGCGATACGGGGGCGACACGAGGCCGTCACCCGGACACCCGCCCGGACACCGGTCCGGACACCCGCCCGGACATCCGCTCCCGGCACTCCGCGTGCCGCGCCAGCACGCGGCCGACCAGCTCGTCGGCGGCGCCCAGATAGCCCTCGGGGTCGAGCAGGGCGCGCACCTCCGTGCCGCCGGGCAGGACGCCCGCCAACTCCTCGTGCCGCTCCAGGAGTTCGCCGAAGGTGCCCTCGCCCGCCGCCGCCCGCCGGGCGCACTCGCCGAGCAGCCGCTTCGCGCGGGCCTTGCCGAGCGGCGCGGCGAGCGCGGCGTTGAGCCGTTCGGAGACGACGGCGCCGCCGGTGAGGTCCAGGTTGCGGCGCAGGGTGTCCGGGAAGACCTCCAGGCCCTCGGCCAGCTCCGCCGCAGTGCGCGCGGCCCCGGCGGCGAGGCGCAGCGCCTCGCGCAGCGGCTGCCACTCCGCGTGCCAGGCGCCCGGCGCCCGTTCGTCCTCGGCGAGCATGCTCTGCGCCAGCACCGAGGCGTACGCGGGCACCTGACGGGCCGCCGCGACGATCAGCGTGGCCAGTACGGGGTTGCGCTTCTGCGGCATGGCGGAGGACGCGCCGCGCCCCTCGGCCGCCGGTTCGGCGACCTCCGCGATCTCCGTACGGGAGAGCACCTGCACGTCCAGCGCGAACTTGCCCAGCGCCCCGGTGACGGCGCTCAGCGTCCCGCCCAGGTCGCACAGCGGCATCCGCAGGCTGTGCCAGGGCACGGAAGGGGCGCGCAGCCCCAGCTCGGCGGCGAACCGGGCCGCCAGCGCGGGCCCGTGCCCCGGCCCGTGTCCCGGCCCGTGCCCCGGCCCGTGCCCCGTCCTCCCGGCGGCGGTCCCCCGCGCGTACTCCTCGTAAGCGGCCAGGGTGCCCGCGGCGCCGCCGAGCTGCGCGGGGAGCCCGGCCGCCGTGTCCCGCACGCGGGCGGCGGCGTCCAGCACGGAGTCGAGCCAGCCCGCGGCCTTCAGCCCGAAGGTCGTCGGCACCGCGTGCTGGGCCAGCGTGCGCGCGGCCATGGGCGTGGTGCGGTGCTCGCGCGCGAGGAGAGCGAGCGCGTCGGCCGTACGGAACAGGTCGCGCTCGGCCCCCTCCAGCGTGCGGGCGGCGAGCAGCATCGCGGCGGAGTCCAGCACGTCCTGGCTGGTGCAGCCCAGGTGCACATGGTCCGCCGCCTCCGGGTCCGTCTCCGCGACGGCGGCGGTGAGCCGGCGGACGAGGACGACGACGGGGTTGGCGGCGCCCCGGGACTCCTCGGCGAGCACCGCGGTGTCGAGGCGGACCGAGCGCGCGGCCTTCGCGACGGCCTCGGCGGAACGGGCGGGGATCACCCCCAGCGCCGCCTGCGCGCGGGCCAGCGCCTCCTCGGCCTCCAGCATCGCGCGGACCCACGCCTCGTCGGAGAGCCCGGGAACGGCCTCGCTCCCGGCCCATACGGGCGCGAGCAGACCGGAGTCGGTGCCCGCGCCACGGCGTACCGCCGCGTGCGGCGCGGGAACTGAGTGGGCGTCAGACATGGACGGGCCTCTCCTCCGTCGTGACCACGGTGGGCGGGAAGCGTCTGCCGACCGTCATCGACAGGCACTCGCGGGCTATCGCGTCGGCGTCGCCGAGGATCACCGAGTCCACCCCGGGCCGTATCCCGGCGGCCGTCGCCCAGTGCACCGACTCGGTGGGCACCCCGAAGGCGAAGCGGTACGGGTGCGGGGCGCCCGCCGCGTCCACCAGGCGGCACGGGCGCGGGGTCACCGCCAGCCCGCCGGTCTGCACATGCCCGTCGGTGCCGGTCGGGATGGTGTACGGGCGGCAGGCGCCGCGCTCCAGCAGGTCCCGGACCAGGGGGTCGGCTGTACGGCGCACGTCCATCTCGGGCAGCCGGGCCTCGATCAGCGTGGTGACGCGGCGCCCGGAGCCGGGCACGGCGGCGGAGTCCACGGCGAAGCCGCCCGGCACGGGGTCGACCGTCATCCCGGGCCCGAGCACCTCGACGGTCCCGGCCTCGATCAGCGCGATCAGCTCCTCGATCCGCCCCGGCGGCGGGCCGATGGACAGGAAGGCGTTGAGCGGCGTGTACCAGGACTGGAGTTCGCCCCGGTAGGACTCGCCGGTGATGCCCGCGTGGTCGACGACCATCCGGACCTCGTTGCGCAGGTCCCGCAGCACATCGAGCGCGGCCTTCAGCGGCCCGCGCACATTGCCGCGCCGCGCCTCCGCGAGGTCCCCGCGCAGATACCCCAGCAGCCAGCCCCGGTACTCGGCGGGCGCGCGGAAGGCGCGGTCGCCGTACGGCCTCGACAGCCGCTCCCAGTCCCAGCGTTCGTGCCGCCCGATGCCGAACCGGCTCAGCGTGTCCTCGTCCACGGGCGCGCCGACCGGGAGCCGCGCGTACTCCCGCAGGAACGCCTCGGCCGCGGCGCGCTGACGGCGCTCGGTGAGCAGCGCGTAGAGATAGGCGCCCGCGACCTCGCGGTCGATGAGCGGCCACACGTGCCGCGCGAACTCGATGCGCTCCCCGGCCAGTCGGCGGTCGCGCAGCGCGGCGATCCGCTCGGGGGTGAGGATCACGGGCAGGTGCCGCCCGAAGGGACCCTTCTGGTTCTCGCCGCGCGCGTGGTACGGGACGCCGCGCCGCGAACCGGCGTACAGCCGCGGCTCCCGCCCCGAGGGCCGGTAGCGCAGCCGCCCGTCCTCGCGGTGGAACGCGCCGCCCCGGCCGGACGTCAGCAGCGCCAGGTGGTCGAAGAAGGTCAGCCCCAGTCCGCGCAGCGCGACCGGCTCGCCCGGCGCCACGCCCGCGAGGTCCGCCTCGGCGGGGCTGGCGGGCGGCAGATAGCCGAGCCCGGCGCGCCGCGCGTGCGCGTCCAGCGCGGTCTCCTCCGTGCCGCACGCGGGGAGCATGTCGAGGTGGCCCTGCGCGAGCACCACGCAGTCGACCCGCAGCTCCGTGCCGTCGTCGAGGGTGACGAGCTGCGTGGCGTCCTCGGCCTCCGCCAGCCGCACCGCGCCGCGCCGGTGCCCGCGCACGGCGACCCCGGCGGGCGCGCCGCGCCGCACATGGTCGAGGACCCACACGAGGTAGTGGCCGTAGAACGCCCGCGAGGGGTAGGTGTCGGGCCCCAGCCGGGCGGCCTCGGCCCGTACCCAGTCGGGCAGTTCGGCCGCGGGCCCGCCGGACGGGCCGCCGCCGGTCAGCGCGACCGCGCGCGCCCACTCGTACAGGCTGGGGCCCGGGCGGATCGGCCCCGCGCAGCGCACGCTGCGGTCGGTGAACATCGTGACCTGCGACGCCACCGTGTTCATCAGCAGCTCCCGCCGCTGCGTGCCGCGCCACACCCGGCCGCCAGTGCCGAGGTGCGGGTCGATCACGTGGACCGTGAGCCGCCGCCCGTGCGCCCCGGCGGCGTTGGCCGCCAGCCGCTCGACGACGGAGAGGCCCCGCGGACCGGCGCCCACCACGGCGACACTGCGCTCCTGGCTCTCGCCCATCGGTGCTCTCCCTGGTCCTGAAACGCCCGGCGGACACACGCGTACGTACGCGCCGGTGCGTGCCGTCTCCCACGGAGCGGGGAGGGGGGAACCCGATCAGTACACCCCACGGCACGCCGTCCCGCACGTCCGGCGGACGCGGGCGCGGTGGCATGCTGCTCTGTGTGACTCCCCCCAGCGAACCCGACCGGGGCGCGGTGGACGTCGGCGGTCTGCGCCTGTCGTACCTCGACCACGGCGGCCCCGGACGGCCCCTGCTCGCCCTGCACGGACACTTCGGAGAGGCCCGCACCTTCGCGCCGCTCGCGGCCGGACTCGCCCCGGACTGGCGGGTGGTGGCGCTCGACCAGCGCGGCCACGGGCTCTCGGACCGGCCGCCGGACTTCTCCCGGCGCGGGTACGTGGCGGACGCGGTAGGCCTACTGCGGCACCTGGGCCTGGAGGGCGCCGTCGTCCTCGGCCACTCGCTCGGCGGCGTGAACGCCTACCAGCTCGCCGCCCGCCATCCGCGCCTGGTCCGCGCCCTGGTCGTGGAGGACGTGGGCGCCGAGGTCGAGGACGACCTCGGGTTCTGCCTGGAGTGGCCCGAGCGGATGCCGACGCGCGCGGACCTGTTCGCGGGCCTGGGCGAGTCGGCCCCGTATGTCACCGACTCCGTACGGGAGTTCGCGGACGGCTGGGGCCTCACGTTCCGCGCGGCGGACATGGTCGCCTCGCAGCGGCAGCTCAACGGCGACCACTGGGACGACTGGCTGGCAACCACCTGCCCCGCACTGCTCGTCCGCGGCACCCGCAGCCCGGTGCTGGGCGCCGAGCAGGCGCGGCAGATGGCGCGGCGGCGCCCCGGGACGCGGCTCGTGGAGCTGGAGGCGGGCCACACCGTGCACGCGACGGCGCCGGAGGCCTTCGCCGCCGCCGTCCGGGGATTCCTCGCGGAGCTGTGAGGAACGTACAGCCGAACGGGTGACCGCCCACCGATGATCGCCGAGAACGGAGACCCCGCATGCGCCTCGCGCTCGCCCAGATCACCACCGGCCTCGACCCGGACCGTAACCTCGCCACGGTGCGCGACCAGGCCCGCCGTGCCGCCGACGCCGGGGCCCGGCTCGTCGTCTTCCCCGAGTCCACGATGGCCCGCTTCGGCGCGCCGCTCGCCGAGGTCGCCGAGCCGCTGGACGGGCCGTGGGCGGGCGCGGTGCGCGGCATCGCGGAGGAGACGGGGACGGTCGTCGTGGTGGGCATGTTCACGCCCGCGCCGGGTGGCCGCGTCGCGAACACGCTGCTGGCCACGGGCCCCGGCCTCGACGCCTCCTACGACAAGATCCACCTGTACGACGCCTTCGGCTGCACCGAGTCCGAGCACGTCGCGCCCGGCTCCGAGGTGGTGACGATCGACGTGGACGGCGTCCGTATCGGCCTCGCCACCTGCTACGACGTCCGCTTCCCCGAGCTGTTCCGGGCCCACGCCGACGCGGGCGCCGCCCTCTCCCTGCTGCCCGCGTCCTGGGGCCCCGGGCCCGGCAAGGTCGAGCAGTGGCAACTGCTGCTCCGGGCGCGGGCGCTGGACGCCACGCTCTGGCTCGCCGCCGCCGACCAGGCGGCCCCCGCGCCCTCGGAGCCGGAGACGACGGCCCCGGTCGGCGTCGGCCACAGCGCCCTGGTCGGCCCCGACGGCACGGTGCGCGACGCGCTCGGCCCGGAGCCGGGCCTCCTCGTCGCCGACGTCGACGTGGACGAGGTCGAGGCGGTCCGCCGCAAGGTCTCGGTCCTCGCCAACCGGCGGCTGTGAGCGGGGCCCCGCACCGCGCACGCACGAGGGCCGCCACCCGTATCGCGCGACGGGCGGCGGCCCTGCCGTGTTCCGCGGGGCGTACGGCCGGAGGCCGGGCCGTTCGTCCGTCCGCCCGTCACCTCGCGGCGGCGTGCACCTCCAGCGCGGTACGGACGGCCGATTCGAGGGCGCCCTCGATCCAGGCGGGCTTCAGCGAGGTGTGGTCGCCCGCGAAGTGCAACGGCCCTTCCTTCGTGCCGATGTCCGGGAACAGCTCGGTGTGCTGGCCGGGCAGCAGCACCGACGCCTCCCCGTACGCGTACGGGTCGCGCAGCCAGCTCTGGGTCTTCCCCTTGCCGGTGTAGAAGACCTCGACGCGCTGCCCGTAGACCTGCTGCATGCCGCGCAGGGCGTGCGGATAGCGGGCGTCGTCGTCGAAGGCGTCCCAGCGCACGGCGTCGTCCGCCCAGCTATAGGAGGCCAGGACGACGCCGCCCTGGCTGCCCGGAACGGGGTGCGAGGGGTTGAACATGAAGCGGTTGGTGTTGTCGCAGACCGAGCCGCCGCCGTACGCGTGCACGGCCTCGGGCTGGTCCCGGGTGAGCCAGCGGTTGGCCGCGTAGTGCGTGCGCTGGGCCTCGGTGATGTGCTTGCCGGGGACGGAGGGGTGGGCGCCGAGGAGCTTCCCGTCGTCGGGCACCTTGCCGTCCCGGTAGTCCTCGTAGAGCCCGGGCCGGATCGCGGTGAGCTGCTCCTTCCAGTCCTTCTCGGTGAACTCCCACCAGCGGCGGCTGAACTCCAGCAGCACCTTCGTGGCCGCGTCGTAGTGCAGCTCGATCAGCGCGCGCCGCTTGGGGTACGAGGGCTGGGGGCGGATCTGCACCTGGCGCAGGCCGGAGAAGGGCACGGTCACGATGGCGTAGTCGGCCGTGAACTGCTGGCGGACGACCTCGCCCTTGCGTCCCTCGGACACGGTGTCCATCCACACCGCCGGGCCCTTCTCGCCGACGTGGGTGACGTCGCCGCCGCCCGGACGTTCCGGGTCCCGGTACTCGATGCGGGTGACCCGGCGGTCGAAGCGGACCTCGCCGCGGATCCTCTTGAGCATCGCGTCGGCCAGCACGGCGGTGCCGCCGTCCAGTTCCCAGAACTTGGTGTGCGGGCTGATCAGGGCGTGCCCGATGAAGCTGTGCAGGAAGGCGAGCGGCAGCCGCGAGGTGACGTTCTCCAGGGTGCCGATCAGGTCGACCGTACGCACGTCGAGCTTGGCGTACTCGGTCAGGAAGCGGAACATCGAGTAGTCGCCGAACTCCTCGATGACCGAGGTCCATCCGTCCAGCGCCTCGGGCAGCGGCTTGTCCTTGCGGGTGCCGTCGGGCTGCTTGACGCTGAACCGGTCCCGGATCGGGTCCAGCACGCCCTCCAGGATCTTGCCCGCCGGGACGTCGTGATATTTCTCGGGCACGCCGAACGAGCGGTTGACCGGCGCGGGATCCTTCTCGTAGGCGGCGCGGCGCATCCGGACGCCGTTGACCACGAGCCAGGTGGCGTTGGTGCGGTTGCCCTTCTCGTCCTCGGCGACGAGCTTGAACGGGACCTTCTTCAGTTTGAGCTGCTCGATCAGCGCCATCACCAGCGGATGACTGCCCGGGATGCGCATCGCGCCCGCCTCGGCGCGCTGGCGGGAGTCGGCGAACGGCGGCGCGGCGTCCTCGTGCCCGCCGGTGCGGAACGTCTTGACGCGTCCCCCCGCCCGGTTGCCGTTGGCCTCCAGCACGGTGACGCGGTGCCCGGCCTTCTTCAGCAGGTACGCGGCGAGCATCCCCGCCGGGCCCGCGCCCACGACCAGCACCTTGCGGCTGCTGCCCGCGCGGGGCAGGCCCTCGCGCAGCACCTTCATGTACCGCTCGCCGAGCGGCTTGTCGGCCTCGTCCACCACGAGCACCGCGCGGGCGACGTCCCTGCTGCGCGCGCGGTCGCCGGGCGCCTTC
>NZ_BAAAPE010000016.1:72492-400723 GCF_039530985.1 Streptomyces albiaxialis | reverse complement strand
GGCGGGCGCGGAGGGGGCCAGCGCCTCCGCCGTCCCGCCGCCCAGGGCGCCGGTCGCGGCGACGGCGGCCGAGGCGGCGGTCACGGCCGCGAAGGACCGCCTGCTGGGACCCGCCTCGGACGCCGTTTTCATCTCGCTATCCTCAGTCATGTCCGGACCGTCCCATCCGGCTCGGCCGCCCGGAAGGGAAGCGTTCCCCACCCCACTCGTACGAGGTCAACGGGCAAGCGGGCGAGGCCACTTACCCACAGGGATGATCACCCGGGCCTTACACCTGACTCCACTCGTACGAGGGAGCGAGCGCATTCGCGCGGCGCGGCGCGGGCAGCGTGACGCCGCGACACGAAGCCCCCTACCCCCCACGAGAGGACCTTCCGTGCGCTCTTCCACCGCTCTGCGCCTCGCCGCCCTGACGCTCTCCCTCGGCCTGTCCGGGGCCCTGGCCCCCGCGGCTGCCGCCGCCCCGCCGCCGCCCGCCCCCGCGCCCGGCCCGGCCACACCCGGCCCGGCAGCGGCCGACTACTACTACGACTGCGACAACACCTTCGAGGCCGACCCCGACGCCAACGGCCCGGCGGAGTCGGTCTCGATCATGGGTGAGGGCTGCGTCGCGCGGCCCGGCGACTCCCCCGCCGAGGGCATCTACGTCGAGGACTGGGGCAGCCCCGAGGACTGGGTGTGCGCCCAGGTCGACCCGACGCCCGGCACGGGAATCATCGGCCACGGCTGCCGCGCCGTACCGAAGGACTCCCGGACCGCGGACGCACCGGCCCCCGTGTAGCCGGGAAGGTCAGTCGAGCGCCTTCAGGACGTCGCCGAGATCGACGAACTTGAAGCCCGTGGCGGCGCGTTCGCCGTCCTCAGGGGTGGCGTGGCCGTCCTGGACGACGAGGAGGCCGTGGGGATACCTCTTCCCCAGCGGCTCGTTGAGGACGGCCGCGCCGTCGCACTCCTCGGAGCCGTCGAGTTCCCCGGACGCGGCGGCCACCCGGAACCCGCCCTCGTACTCGTGGCCGTCTGACTCCTCCCGGTCGTAGGCGGCGAAGGTGTCGTCGCCCTGGCTGGAGGCCAGCAGATAGCCGTCGCCCTTGTCCTCCCCGTCCTCGGTGAGCAGGGTGAGGCCCTCGACGTCGGCGGCCACGTGCTCGCCCCCGTAACCGGGATCGTCGCCCGGCACGCACTCCTCGGTCCCCTCGTCGTACGTCCCCGGCACCCCGTACTCGCGGACCTTGTCCTGGAGCACGGGCTTCCCCGTGAGGTCCGCCTTCAGGCGCCAGATGCCGACGTCCTCCTGGCCCGCGTGGAGCGTGCCGCTCTCCGGGTCCACGACCATGCCCTCGACCTGCGGCTTCTCACCGGGCTCCGCACAGGGGGACCAGTCCTTGCCGTTCGGCAGCCGGAAGGTGTCGGGCAGCTTCAGCTCGCGGACCTTCTCGTATCCGACCTTGCCGCCCTCCGCCGCCTTCAGCTCCAGCAGCGCGAGGGTCGTGCGCTCGCGCTGGCTGACGAGCGCGTACGAGCGGCCGGACGCCTTGTCCTTCCAGGTGGCGAGGCCGTACGCGGTGCGCTGCTCGTTGACCTCGTCCTGGGACGAGGAGAAGATCCGGGGCGCGCCGTCCGCCGTGACATCGGTGAGCGGGGCGCCCGAACGGCCGCCGTCCACGCGGTAGAAGCGCAGTTTGTCGCTGCCCCGGTCGCTGGTGACGGCGAGGTCGGCGCCGCCGGAGGAGAGGCCGAAGCCGTGCACCAGGTCGACGTTGTTGAAGCGGCCGGGCGCGTCGTCGGGGCCCGGGGCCGGAGGCGCGGGGATCGACTGGACCTCCTTCGCGTCAAGGTCGTAGACGCGCAGGCCGCCCTGCTTCGCGGTGGCGACGACGAGGCTGCGGTCCGGGTCCGCCGGGTTCCGCCAGATCGCCGGGTCGTCGGCGTCGGCGTCGCCGCCCTCCGCGTCGTCGTAGAGCACGGGCGTCTCGGCGCGCGGGGTCACCTCGGGCAGCGCCCCGCTCTCGGCTCCGGCGGCGGGGGCCGAGGCGACGGCGCCGAGGACGGCGAGCGCGGCGGCGAGGACGGCGGTTCCGGGACGGCTTCCGCGGGACGCGGCCATGGAGGGCTCCTTCGTGTCGGGCTGACATGGTCACGTCGAAGCGTGGAGAAGGGGCGGCCCTCCGGTGACCGGACGGTGGACGTCACGTGGCCGAACGGCGCGCGGCGCGGGGCCAGTCGGGGATGGCCGCCCCCGACTGGCCCCGGGCGGTCACCCGGGGGCGCCGTCCCCCGGATCCACCGGGCGTTCGAAGAACGACTCCAGGACGACCACGGCCTCCGTGCCACTCACGCCCTCGATCGCGTGCAGCCGCCGCAGCACGTCCTGGAGCCCCTCCGTCGTGCCCGTCCGCACCTTCACCAGCACCGAGGCGCTGCCCGCCACGACGTGCGCCTCCAGCACCTCCGGCAGCGCGGCGAAGCGCTCCGCCGAATCGCCCATCCAGGACGTGGACTTCACGCTCACGTACGCGAGCACGCCGCGGCCCACCGCCGCCGGGTCCACCTCCACGGTGGTGCGCCGGATGACGCCGCGCTCTCGCAGCTTGCGCACGCGCTCGTGGGCGGCGGCCGACGACAGGCCGACGGCCTCGCCCAGCGCGGCGAAGGACCGCGTGGCGTCCTCCTGGAGCAGGGCGAGCAGTCGGCGGTCGATGTGATCCACGTATCACCACTTCCGTAGCAGGTTCGGCATATTCTCTGATCGACCATATCCCATACGGCCAACGCCACTTCATACCGGATGTTCTTCACCAGGAAGTCAGGAGAGCCGTCATGACCGTCCAGCAGACCCCGCTCTACGAGGAGTTCGACGAGCGCTTCCGCACCGGCCGCTGCTCGTTCGGCGACGCCGCGCTGGAGGTCCTCCACACCGGCTGCCGCTGGGCCGAGGGCCCCCTCTATGTGCCCGCGTGGCGGCAGGTCGTCTGGAGCGACATCCCCAACGACCGGATGCTGCGCTGGGACGAGGCCACCGGCGCCGTCGGCGTCTTCCGCTCCCCCGCCGGATACACGAACGGGCACACGCTCGACCGCGAGGGCCGGCTGATCTCCTGCGAGCAGGGCAACCGCCGTGTGACCCGCACCGAGCACGACGGCACGGTCACCGTGCTCGCCGACCGCTGGCAGGGCAAGCGGTTCAACAGCCCGAACGACTCGGCCGTACGGTCGGACGGCTCCGTCTGGTTCTCCGACCCGGACTTCGGCATCACCACCGACTACGAGGGCCATCGCGCGGAGAGCGAGATCGGCGCCTGCAACGTCTACCGGATCGACCCCGCCACCGGCGGCGTCACGCTCGTCGCCGACGGCTTCGGCGGCCCGAACGGGCTGGTCTTCTCGCCGGACGAGCGGCGGTTGTTCGTCTCCGACACGCGGGTGGGCCAGATCCGGGTCTTCGACGTCCGCGAGGACGGCACGCTCTCCGAGGGCGGCGTCTTCGCCGAGGCCGGGCCGAGGAGCGCGGCCGGGGCCCGGTTCGACAACATCCGGTTCGACGCGGACGGCCGCCTGTGGGCCGCCGCCATGGCGGACGGGGTGCACTGCTACGACCCGGACGGCACCCTCATCGGACGGCTGAACGTGCCCGAGGTGGTCTCCAACATCGCCTGGGCAGGCGCCAAGCGGAACCGGATCCTCATCACCGCCGAGACCACCCTCTACTCCGCCCTGCTGTCCGTCACGGGCACCCACCCCGCGGACCGCGCCCCGCGCCGCGTCGGCTGACCAGCCCGGACGCCGGGCAGGCGGCGTCCCGTACCCCGGTCGGCACCTAGAGTGCACAACCCATTACGCGTAGCCTATGGATACCCATTCGGGCACAGGGGCACAGGGCAGGCGGCAGAGGGCGAGCACGGGATGCGGCTGGGACACGCGAGAGAACGCGCCGGCGAACTCCCGATCGAGATCACGGGGTTCGTGGGCCGCTCGCAGGAGCTGCGGGAGATCGCCGCGCTGCTCGGCAAGGCGCGGCTGCTGTCGCTGACCGGGCCCGGCGGCGTGGGCAAGACCCGGCTCGCGCTGCGCGCGGCCCGCGCGGGGCTCCCCCGCCACCCCGACGGCGTGTGCTTCGTCGAGCTGTCGTCGCTGCGCGACCCGGTGCTGCTCCCGCACACCGTGGCCGCCGCGCTCGGCCTCTCCGAGCAGGGCGACCGGGACCCGATGGAGCAGCTCGCCGCGTATCTCGCGGAGAAGCGGCTGCTGCTCGTCCTCGACACCTGCGAACACCTGCTGGACGCCTGCGCGATGCACGTCGATCTGCTGCTGCGCATCGCGCCGGGCGTCACCGTGCTGGCGACGAGCCGTCAGCCGCTGGACGTGCCGGGCGAGTTCGTCTTCCCGATCACCCCGCTGCCGACCGACCACGAGGCCGTGCAGCTCTTCGCGGAGCGCGCGGCGGCCGTGGCGCCGGGCTTCGCCCTGACGGACGCGAACCGCGCGGACGTCACCGCCGTGTGCCGCTGGGTGGAGGGCATGCCGCTCGCGATCGAGCTGGCCGTCGTCCGGCTGCGGGCGCTGTCGCTGAGCGAGCTGGCGACCCGGCTCCAGGGCCGCCTCCAGGCGCTGACCGGGGGAAGACGCGCGGCCGTTCCCGGCCACCACCGCACGCTCCGGGCGACGATCGACTGGAGCCACGACCTGTGCTCGCCGCGCGAACAGACGCTGTGGCGGCGGCTGTCCGTGTTCGCCGGGGGCTTCGACGCCGAGTCCGCCGAGACCGTGTGCGGCGGCGGTGACCTGCCCGCCGAGGACGTGCTGGAGCAGCTCATCGGGCTCGTCGACAAGTCGGTCGTGCTGCGCACCGACGAGGAGCCCACGCGCTACCGGCTGCTGGACACCCTGCGGGAGTACGGCGCGGAGCGGCTCGCCGCGAGCGGCGAGGAGGACACGTACCGGCTCCAGCACCTCGCCTACTGCGAGCGGCTCGCCGAGCGCGCCGACGCGCCCTTCCACAGCGACGCGCAGCCCGCGCTGCTGACCGCCGTCGGCCGTCGCCTCCAGGACTTCCGGCTCGCCCTGGAGCACACCGTCGGCTCCGGCGACCCCGGACTCGCCCTGCGCGGGCTCGTCCTGGCGACCCGGCTGTGGACCCACTGGCTGACGGCGGGGCGCCTGCTGGAGGGCGCCCGCTGGCTCGGTGCCGCCCTGGAGGAGACGGGGCGGGACTGCCCCGAGCGGGTCGAGGCCCTGCACCGGCTGGCCTGGCTGCTGATGTGCCTGGGGCGGTACGAGGAGTCCGACGCCCGCGTCGGCCAGGCCCTGGAGGCGGCCGAGCGGATCGGGGACGAGCGCGGGGCCGCGTACGCGGTCCAGTACCGGGGCTGCCTCGCCATGTTCCGCGGGCGGCTCGCCGAGTGCCACCGCGACTTCGACGAGGCCCGCCGGCGCTTCCGGAAGCTCGGCGACCGGGACGGGCTGGCCATCGCCGCGTTCGAGCAGACCTTCGGCGCCGCCGTCGTCGGCGACGCCGCGCACGCCTGGGAGATCTCCGCCGAGGGCCTCGCCGTGCTGGACGAGGCGCCCCGCGAGTGCTGGACGCGCAGCTACTGCCTGCTGTACCGGCAGTTGGCGCTGTGGAAGGCCCGTACGCGGCACGGCGCGGAGCACGACCCGGCCGGGATGCGCGAGCGGCTGGGCGAGACCGTCCGCCTCAAGCACACCATCGACGACCGGCTCGGCCTGGGCATCGCCCTGGAGCTGCTGGCCTGGTACGCGGAGGAGGACGGGCGCCATGAGCGCGCCGCCGCGCTGCTGGGCGCGGCGCAGGCCATATGGGACCGGATCGGCTGCGCCATGTTCGGCGCCGAGGTCCTGCTGGTGGACCACCGCGCGGCGGTCGCGGCGGCACGCGCCGCGCTGGGCGACGCGGCGTACGAGCGCTGCCACGCGCGCGGGGCCGCGCTGGACACCGCCTCGGCGGTGACGTTCGCGGTGGAGGACCGCGACGCGCCGCCGCGCCCCGGCGCGCGGCAGGGCGCCGGGGACATCACGGGCGACGGCTCGCCGTACGCGCCGGGGAGGACGGCGCCCCGGGGCAGGGCGCGTGCGGCGGGGCGCACGGGCGGTTCGCTCACACGGCGCGAGCGGGAAGTGGCCGCGCTGGTCGCCGAGGGGCTCACCAACCGGGAGATCGCCGAGCGGCTCGTGGTCTCCAAGCGCACGGCGGACGCGCACGTCGAGCACATCCTGACGAAGCTGGGCCTCACCTCGCGCACCCAGATCACCGGCCTGGAGTGAGCTCTCCCCCGGACGGCGGCTCCCAGGCCGAGGTGCCGTGCACGGTGTTCATCGCGTGCACCGTGCACCCCATGCGGCCCAGCGCGTCCAGCACGGCCGTACGGGCGCGGGCGCTGTCGGCGGGCGGGAAGGCCACGCGGAGCTGGTGCCCGTAGGTCATCTCGTACGTCAGGAGCCAGCCGGTCCCCGTGACCGCGAAGTGGTCCTGGCGGGCGCCCTGGTGCTCGTAGGTGCCGCGGTCGGCGGTGGGGCCGAGGGCCTCGCGCAGGATCCGCAGCCGCTCGTCGTACGGCGGGACGTCGGGGCCCCCGGGCTCGTCGAGCCGGACGTAGACGTGGTCGTGCCGCACGGCCGGGTCGAAGTACGGGGGCAGCTCGTCGGCGGGGCCGAGGATGTCGGAGGTCAGGCGCCCGTCGAGCCAGCCGTCGAGGAAGGCGGCGGCGCCGCATCCGTACCGCTCGTAGTCGTCGTCGCGCGACCAGATCACAACCGGCCAGCTCTCGGGCGGGCCCTCCGTGAGCCAGCACAGCCGCCCGGCGGCCTCCGTCACGGCCCAGCCCAGCAGCCCGCCCGGCTCCGGCCAGAGCGGGTAGGGATACCGCTCGGGCCCCATGTCGCGCAACGGGCCGTAGTCGTCGAGCAGTTCGACCTCCAGCCGTACGGGATTGTCCGCGCCGCCGAACGGCGTGCACAGGCACAGCGCGCCGCAGAAGTCCCCGCGCCCGTACGTCTCCACGAGCCGCTTGTAGTCCCCGGGCAGCGCGGTCCCCGCGGCGCGCTCGGCCGCCGCCCAGTCCCCGGCGCCGTTCACGGCCTCGCGGGGCGGTGGCACACGGTCGGCGATACGGCGCAGGAGCGTCTCGTCGTCAGACATCGGCACAGCGTACGGCGGGGCGCGCGGGGCCGTTCACGCTCCCCCTTTCGGGGCGATCCCGTGGCGCCCGCGCGGCGGCGCCCCGGCCCGGACCTGCGGGTATCCACGGGCCTTGTGGGACCACCCGAAGTCTGTGTTGGGCAAGGCGCCCCGCACCTGCCTAGCCTCGGCGACAGGACCGGTGATCAAGCCGGTCACCAGCACGGATGTGAGGAGAGCCGTCATGGCCGAGCACACGCTGCAGGACAAGGTCGCGGTCGTCGCCGGGGGCGCGAAGAACCTCGGCGGGCTGATCAGCACGACGTTCGCCGAGTCCGGCGCGAAGGTCGTGGTGCACCACCACAGCTCCGGGGACGCCGCCGAGCAGACCGTCAAGGAGATCGAGGACGCGGGCGGCCAGGCCGTCGCCGTGCAGGGCGATCTGACGAGGGTCGCGGACGTGCGGCGGCTGTTCGACACCGCCGTCGACACCTTCGGCGGGGTGGACGTCGCCGTGAACACCACCGGGATGGTGCTGCGCAAGCCGATCCTGGAGACCTCCGAGGAAGAGTACGACCGCATGTTCGGGGTCAACGCGAAGGCCGCGTACTTCTTCCTCCAGGAGGCGGGGCGGAGGATCAACGACCACGGCAGGATCATCAGCCTCGGTACCTCGCTGCTGGCCGCCTTCACCGACGGCTACTCGACGTACGCCGGGGGCAAGGCGCCGCTGGAGCACTTCACGCGGGCCGCCGCCAAGGAGTTCGCCGACCGGCACATCTCCGTGAACCTCGTCGCGCCCGGGCCGATGGACACCCCGTTCTTCTACCCTCAGGAGACGCCGGAGCGCGTGGAGTTCCACAAGTCGCAGGCGCTCGGCAACCAGCTCACGCAGATCGAGGACATCGTGCCCGTGGTGCGGTTCCTGGCCACCGAGGGCTGGTGGTTCACGGGCCAGACCCTGTTCCCCAACGGCGGCTACACCACCCGCTGACCACACGAGACCGGGAGCCCCATGGGACTGGACCTGCACAAGCTCGGCCATCTGATCGCCGTGGCCGAGGAGGGCAGCCTCACCCGCGCGGCCGCCCGGCTGCACCTCTCCCAGCAGGCCCTCTCCACCTCCATCCGGGTCCTGGAGCGCGAGGTCGGGGTGGAGCTGCTGGACCGGGGCGGCGGCGGGGTCTCGCTGCTGCCCGCGGGGCGGGCCATGGTCGAGGACGCGCGGGTGCTGCGCGGCGTGGCGCGCGCGGCGCTGCGCCGTGCGCGCCGCGTGGGGCGCGGCGAGGCGGAGACGCTCCGCGTCGGGCACACCCCGTCCGTCACCGGCGAGGAGACCGCCGCGCTGCTGGCCCGCGTCGTCGAGGCCCACCCGGACGTCGCGACCGAGGTCCACCAGCGTTACCCGGACGAGCTGACCGCCGCGCTCCTCGGCGGCGAGCTGGACGCCGGACTGTGCCGGGGCATGCGGCCCGCGCCGGGCCTGGTCCGCACCACGCTGGACCAGCAGCGGCTGCACATCGCCGTCGCCGCGGGGCATCCGCTCGCCGGGCGCGAGCGGCTCTCGCTCCCGGACCTCGCGGACCAGCACTTCATGGTGTGGGGTCCGCCCGGCCGTTCCGGCTACACCGATCTGCTCGTCGAGCACTGCCGGGCCGCCGGGTTCGAGCCCCGCGTCGAGCGGACCCCGCGCCAGGGGACACCGCCGGTCACCGCCGTGATCGGCACGGACCGGCTCGCGTTCGTCACCACGCCCCCGGGCCCGGCCGCCGGGGGCAGGGTCCGCGTCCTCCCCCTCCACCCGCCGCTGCACGCCCCGCTCCACGCCCTGCACCTCCCGCACACCACCAGCCCGGCGCGGGACACGCTGCTGGCCGGCACGGTCGCCGGGGGCGCGGCCCGTGAGGACTTCCCGGACCGGACCGGCCCGGTCACTCCACGGTCGTCCGCGTGAGCGGCAGCCGCAGCGTCTCCCTGAAGGAGAAGAGGACGACCAGGGCCGAGACGATGGCAAGGCCCATGAGGTAGACGCCGGGGGCGAGGGGGCTGTCGGCGGCGGTGACGAGGCCGGTGGCGACGAAGGGGGCCGTGCCGCCGAAGAGCACGTACGCCGCCGTGTAGCCGAGCGCCGAGCCGCTGGCGCGGAGCTGGCCGGGGAACATCTCGACCATCGCCGGGACGTTCGACGTGCCGATCACCGCGACGCACACCGCGAGGACCGAGGTGCCCACCAGCGCGCCGGGCAGCCCGGTGCCGATCAGCCAGAAGACCGGCAGCGTGGTGACGGCGAAGCCGCCGCAGGCCGCCAGGAGCATCGGTCTGCGCCCGTAACGGTCGCTGGCCGCGGCCATGAACGGGCAGGCCACGCTGTACGCGAGCATGGCCACCAGGCCGACGAGCATGGCCTCCGACTTGGTGTAGCCGACCTCCTCGGACATGTAGGAGATCATGTAGCTGCTCATGAGGTAGTAGCCGACCGCGTTGGTGATGCTGTAGCCGAAGAGCGTCAGCACCTGGCGGCGGCAGACCCGCCACGCGTCCCGCAGCGGCGACTGCCGCACGGCCTCGCGCCGCTCCATCGCGCGGAAGACGGGCGTGTCCTCGATCCTGGTGCGCAGGTAGAGCCCGATCAGCCCGAGCGGCCCGGCGAGCAGGAACGGTACGCGCCAGCCCCAGCTCTCCAGCGCGCCCTCGGTCAGCGACGAGGTGATCACGAGCCCGGTCAGCGCGCCCGCGACCGAGGCGAGCCCGACGGTGAGCGGCACGACGCTCGCGTAACGGGCGCGGCGGCCCTCGGGGGCGTACTCCATGATGAACGCGGAGGCACCCGTGTACTCGCCGCCCGTCGAGAAGCCCTGCACGGCGCGGAGCAGGAAGAGCAGGACGGGCGCGGCGATGCCGATCGTGGCGTAGTTCGGCAGCAGGCCGATGAGCAGGGTCGAGCCGCTCATGCACAGCACGCTCAGGGCCAGCATCCGGTTGCGCCCGATCCGGTCGCCGTAGCGGCCGAAGAACGCGGCGCCGACGGGCCGGGCGATGAAGCCCCCGGCGAAGACGGCCCAGGTGGCGAGGAGCGCCGCGGTCTTGTCGTACTGCGGGAAGAACAGCCCCGCGATGGTGGCCGACATGATGGCGTACGCGCCGGAGTCGAACCACTCGACGAAGTTGCCGATGGCCGTCGCCAGGGCGACCTTGCGGCGCACGCGGGGCACGTCGGCGGGCTCGGCGGCGACGGGCGGAGCGTCCTGGGGCTCCGGCTCGCGCGGAAGGGTGCTGTCCGTCGTCACCTCGTCCCGTCCTTTCCTGACTCGCGGGCGGACTCGCGGGCACGCAGCGCGGCCCGCTGGATCTTCCCGGTGGC
Source organism: Streptomyces albiaxialis (assembly GCF_039530985.1). Lineage (NCBI taxonomy): Bacteria > Bacillati > Actinomycetota > Actinomycetes > Kitasatosporales > Streptomycetaceae > Streptomyces > Streptomyces albiaxialis. The sequence continues at coordinate 390,230 of NZ_BAAAPE010000016.1, read as the reverse complement.
CGAGCGGGGCAGCTCGTCGGCGAACTCGATCAGCCGGGGGTAGGCGAACCGGGAGTGCGCGGCGCGCGCGTACTCCCGGATCTCGCGGGCCAGCTCCTCGCCCGGCTCGTGCCCGTCGGCCAGCTCGATCCAGGCCTTGACGGCCTGGCCGCGCACCGCGTCGGGGACGCCGACCACGCCGGCCTCGGCGACGGCGGGGTGACCGCGCAGCACGGCCTCCACTTCGTACGGTCCGACGCGGTAGCCGGAGGTCTTGATGACGTCGTCGGTGCGGCCGAGGAACCAGAAGTACCCGTCCTCGTCCCTGACGGCCTGGTCCTTGGTGCGGTACCAGGTTCCGCCGAAGGTCTCGGCGGTGGCCTCCGGCCGGTTCCAGTACCCCAGCGGGAACTGGGGGTTGGACCCGGTCCGCAGGCAGATCTCGCCCGGCTCGCCCACGGGTACCTCGCGGTCGTCCTCGTCCAGCAGCGCGACGTCCCAGCCGGGCAGGGGGCGCCCCATGGAGCCGGGCTTGACCGGCACACCGGGGAAGTTGCCCAGGAGCGGATACGACTCGGTGGAGCCGTAGTAGTCCAGCGGGGTCACGCCGAACTGCTCGCGGAACCACTCGATGAGGTCGGGCGTGAGCGGCTCGTTGGAGCAGCACACCACCCGCAGCGACTGCGGATACCGCGCCCCGGCGTCCGGGACGTCCTGCGCCATCTTACGCAGGAAAGTGGGGTTGACCAGGGCCGTTGTGACCTTGTTACGGGACATCGAGGCCAGCAGTCCGGCCGGGTCGAAGCCGCCGGCGGGACGGTAGACGAGGTGCGTGGCGCCCGCGCGCAGCGGGCCCATGAGCTTGGCCATGGACCAGGCCCAGTCCCCCGCGCCGTAGAACACGTCGCCGGGCCGCAGGTCGTGGCAGACCCGGAACTCGTTGTGCCCGAGCAGCGTGCGGTGGGCGTGCACGATGCCCTTGGCGGGGCCGGTCGTGCCGGAGGTGTAGAAGATCAGCGCCGGGTCGTCGGGGGACGTCGCGACGGTCTCGTACGCGGGCGGCAGCGCACCGATCGCCGGGTCGTCGACGTCGACGACAGTGCCCTCGTAGCCCTCCGTACGGCCGAGGGCCGCGCTCTCCGTGACGAGCACGGTCGCGCCGGAGTCGGCGAGCCGGTAGCGGATCGGCTCGTCCGCCCACAGCAGCGACATCGTGACCAGGACGGCGCCGGTGCGCAGCACGCCGAGGTACGTCGCCGGGGTGTCGGGGCGCTGCGGCAGCAGGACGGCCACGCGGTCGCCCTTGCGCACGCCGAGCGCGTGCAGATGGGCCGCGACCTGCCGCGAGCGGTCCTGGACCTGCTGCCAGCGGACCTCCTCGCGGTGCCCGGTGTGGTCCTCGAAGACGAGCGCGAGCGCGTCCCCGTCGTGCCGGTCGGCGACATCGGCGGCCATGTTGTACCGCTCGGGCACGCTCCACTGATGCTCGGCGACGAGCCGCCGGTACGCGGCCTCCTCGTCCGAACCCGTCTCTGCGGGCGTCACGCTGGTGGTCATGGGGGTCCTCCTGACGTACGGGCGCGGGTGCGGCGTGGGTTCAGCGGCGGCGGCCGGCGAGGAAGCGGGCCATTTCGCGTTGGGGCTCGCCCGTGGCGTAGGCGGCGGTGTGGACCTTCTTGGCCGCGTCGACGGCCTCGTCGAGGCCCGCGTCGTCCAGTTCGCGCAGCCGCCCCTTGGTCAGCGCGACCGCGCCGGGCGGGAGTTCGGCCAGGCGTACGGCCTCGGCGAGGGCCTCGCTCCTGACCTGGTCCTGGTCGACGAGGCGGGAGAGGAGGCCGAGCCGTTCGGCCTCGGTGCCGTCGACCAGGCGGCCGGTGAGGGCGAACTCGGTGGTCTTCGCCCGGCCGAGGATGCCGCGCATGGCCCAGATGCCGGTGATGCTGGGGATGCCGGAGAGCACCTCGGGCTGGCCCATGCGGACGCCCTCGTGGCCGATGCGCAGGTCGGCGAGGAGGGCGAACTGGAAGCCGGACCCGGCGGCGACCCCGTTGACGGCGGCGACGACGGGCTTGTCGAGCCCGCGCACCGTACGGAAGAGGCGGCCGAAGTCGTCGATCCACGCCTCGGCCGCGGCGTGGTCGTCCGGGTCGATCGCGGCGGTCTCGGCGAGGTCCTGCCCGGCGCAGAACGCGCGCCCGGCGCCGGTGAGCACGACGGCGCGGCACCGGTCGTCGGCGCCCGCCTCGTCGAGCGCGGCGACGAGCCGGTCCCGCATCCCGGCGGTCCAGGCGTTGAGCTTGTCGGGCCGGTTGAGCGTCACCTCGGCGACATGGACGCCCTCGGTGGCGGGGACGGGGTGCCGGGTCACGAGGACGGTGCTGGTGTCGGTGCTGGTGTCGGTCACGAGCGGGCCTTTCTGTACGGGCGCAGGGCAGGGCCACGGCAGGGGTGTGTGCCGCTGCGGAGAAGGGGGGTTACGGGAAGATGAGCGCTCGCGGGCTTCCCGTGGGCAGCCATGCAAACAGCCGGGCGTGTGAGCTGGCTAACACCAATCGGGACTGCCCGCGATATCGCAGCGATATGGTGCGCGCATGGAGCTGCGTCACCTGCGCTATTTCGCCGTCCTGGCCGAGGAACTGCACTTCGGCAGGGCCGCGGCACGGCTGCACATGGCGCAGCCGCCGCTGTCCCAGCGCATCCGGGACCTGGAGAACGAGCTGGGCGTGCGGCTCTTCGACCGCACCCGTCCCCGGGTCCAGCTCACCGAGGCGGGCGCGCTGCTCCTGGAGCACGTACGGCCCGTACTGGCCGGGGTGGACGGCGCGCGCGAGGCGATGCGCCGGGTACGGCCCGGGGAGGCGGGCGTGCTGCGCGTGGGCGTACCGCCGGACACGGGTCCGCCGGTGCTGCCGACGCTGACGGCGGGCTTCGCGCGGCGCGTGCCGGACGTGCTGATCGACCTGCACGAGCTGACGACGGACGAGCAGTTGGTCCGGCTGCGCGAGGGCGAGCTGGACGCGGGCGTGGTCCGGCACCCCGCCGACACGGTCGGCCTGGAGTCGGGCCCGGTGGCGCGGCGCGAGCTGGGCGTGGTCCTGCGGGCCGACCATCCGGCCGCGCGGGACGGCGGGCCGCTGCGGCTGCGGGACCTCGACGGGGCCGCGCTGGTGATCTTCCCGCGCGCCATGGCGCCCCGGCTCTACGACCACATGCTGCTGATCTGCCGCGACGAGGGGCTGCTGCCGGGCTCCATCCGGCACGCGCGCAACCCGCACTTCGTGCACGGGCTGGTCCTCGCGGGACGCGGCGTGCACCTCAACGAGCCCCCGGCGACGCCGCTCCCGGACGGGCTGGTCTGGCGCCCGCTGGAGGGCGCGGCGCTGGCGTGGCAGACCTCGGTGGTGTGGGTGCCGACGCGGCACAACGAGGCGGTCTCCGCGTTCGCCGAGGCCGTGTCGGAGGGCCTGGCCGCCGCCGGGCACCGCCTGGTGGGGGCGGGCGTGGAGGCTCGGCCACGCTGACGGTCCCGCGCTGACGGCTCGGCACCGCGGCCTCGGGCATCATGCTGCGCATGAACGACTCCGCGCACGAAGTCCGCCAGAGCAGGCTGCGCCGCCGGCTGGTGCCGATGACCGGCCGGGATCCGGAGGAGCGCGGGCGGGTCGCCTCCCCGCTGGAGCTGCTGTTCGACCTGACCTTCGTCGTCGCCGTCGGCACCGCCGCCTCCCACTTCGCCGAGCTGCTCGCCGAGGGGCACCCCTGGCGGGCCCTCGCGGCGTTCACGCTGGCGATGTTCGCGATCAGCGTCGCGTGGATCAGCTTCACCTGGTTCGCCTCCGCGTTCGCCACGGACGACTGGCTCTACCGCGTGCTGACGATGGTGCAGATGACCGGCGTCGTGGTCTTTGCGCTCGGCCTCCCGGCGATGTACCACTCCGTCGCGGAGGGCGGAGCGCACCTCGACGTGCGGGTGATGGTGGTCGGGTACGTCATCATGCGCGTCGCGATGGTCCTCCAGTGGTGGCGCGCGGCGCGGGAGTCGCCCGCGTTCCACGCGGTGGGGCTGGCGGGCATCCGCTGGACCGTGCTCATCCAGATCGGCTGGGTCGTGGTGGCCTTCACCCATCCGCCGCTCCCCGTGATGGTCCCCGCCCTCGCCGCTCTCGCGATCCTGGAACTGCTGCTGGCCCCGCTCACCCAGGGCGGCGCGGGCGGTACGCCCTGGCATCCGCACCATGTCGCCGAGCGGTACAGCCTCTTCGCGATCATCACCCTCGGCGAGGGCGTCGTCGGCACCGTCGCCTCCTCGGGCGGCCTGCTCGGCGGCGAGGACGGGACGCGGTGGACGGGGAACGCGATCGCCGTCGTCGTCGCCGGGGTCGGGCTGACGTTCGGCATGTGGTGGGTCTACTTCGCCACGCCCTTCGGCGACCTGCTCATCCACCGCCGCTCACGCGGCTATCTGTTCGGCTACGGGCACATCCTGCTCTTCCTCGGCATCGCGGGCGCGGGCGCGGGGCTCCATGTGGCGGGGCTCGCGCTCGAACACCACGCGGAGATCGGCAACACGTCCGTCGTCCTGTGGCTGGCGCTCCCGGTCGGCCTCTATCTGCTGATGGTCTATCTGCTGCACACGCTGCTGCTGTCCGCAGCGGACCGCTTCCACCTGCTCCTGATCTCCCTGACGCTCGCCGTCCTGGCCGCCGCCGTGCTGCTCGCCGCGGCCGGTGTGGCGATCGCGGTGTGCCTGCTCGTGGTGATGCTGGCCCCGTTCGTCACCGTCGTCGGCTACGAGACGGTCGGGCACGAGCACCAGCGGCGGATGCTGGAGGCACTGGAGACCGGGGGGACCCGGGGAACTCGGGGGACGTAACGGCGGTTCGTGCGCGACACCTTGACAGCGGTATTGGTCTGGACCAGCTTGTGGGTGTCCCGCACTCCCCGCCCCCACCCCACCGGAGGCAGTCGTGGCACCCCTTCCCGCGCCCCGCTCCCGTGCCCGTACGTCCAGACCCAGGCTGCGCGCCGCGGGCGCCGCGCTCGCGCTGCTGGCGTCCGCGCTGCTCGCGGCCCCGGCCGCCGCGTCCGTCGCTTCCGCCGCGTCCGCCGCGGACTCCGCGCCGCCGAGGGCCGCCGCGCTCCCCGAGCACGCGCTCGTCGGCTATCTGCACACGAGCTTCGCCAACGGCTCCGGCTACACCCGGCTCGCCGACACCCCGGACAGTTGGGACGTCATCGACCTCGCCTTCGGCGAGCCGACCTCCGCCACCTCCGGCGACATCCGCTTCGGCCTGTGTCCCAAGTCGGAGTGCCCGAACGTCGAGACGAAGGACGAGTTCAAGGCCGCCGTCAAGGCCAAGCAGGCACAGGGCAAGAAGGTCCTGATCTCCATCGGCGGCCAGAACGGCCAGGTCCGGCTCACCACGGCGCAGGCCCGCGACACGTTCGTCGCCTCTGTCTCCAAGATCATCGACGAGTACGGCCTCGACGGCCTCGACGTCGACTTCGAGGGCCACTCGCTCTCCCTCGACTCCGGGGACACCGACTTCAAGAACCCCAGGACCCCGGTCATCGTGAACCTGATCTCGGCCCTGAAGACCCTCAAGGCCAAGTACGGCTCCGGCTTCACCTTGACCATGGCGCCCGAGACGTTCTTCGTGCAGCTCGGCTACCAGAACTACGGCCCCGGCCAGTGGGGCGGCGACCCCCGCGCGGGCGCGTACCTGCCCGTCATCCACGCCCTGCGCGACGACCTGACGCTGCTGCACGTCCAGGACTACAACTCCGGCCCGATCATGGGCCTCGACAATCAGTACCACCAGATGGGCGGCGCCGACTTCCACATCGCCATGACCGACATGCTGCTCACCGGCTTCCCGGTCAAGGGCGACACCGCCAGCGTCTTCCCGCCACTGCCCCCGGAGAAGATCGCCATCGGCATGCCCGCCTCCCCGCAGGCGGGCAACGGCCACGTGCCGCCCTCCGAGGTCAACAAGTCCCTCGACTGCCTGACGAAGGGCACCAACTGCGGCTCGTACAAGCCGCACGGCACCTGGCCGAAGCTGCGCGGCCTGATGACCTGGTCCATCAACTGGGACCGCTTCAACAACGGCGAGTTCTCCAAGAACTTCGACGCCTACTTCGGCTGACCCCCGCGCACGTACGCGGCACGTTGCGCCGACCGGATGCAGCGGGGGCGAACCGCCCGGCACAGCCTTGCGGGCGCCCCCGCCGCTCTGGAGCATGCGCCCATGGCACATTGCGAGGTTTGCGGCAACGACTACGACCTGGCCTTCTACATCGAGACCCAGGACGGGGCCCGGCACGTCTTCGACTCCTTCTCGTGCGCGATCCACCGTATGGCGCCGATCTGCGAGCACTGCCGGGTCCAGATCATCGGGCAGGGCGTCGAGGCCGACGGCCACTGGTACTGCGGGGCGCACTGCGCCAGGGCCGAACGGAGGGAAGGCATCGTGGACCGGGTCTGACGAGGAGCGCAATTCTCAGGAAGCGCCACGCCCGCTCCCCCGTCTACGGTCGTCCGCGTGGAGACCGACATGGACGGGACGGCGGTACGGGTCGCCCTGTGGCGGGCCCTGCACACGCTGGTCGACCCGCCGCCGCACGTGTTCACCGACGAGACCGGGCTGCGGCTCGCGGGCCCGGAGGACGGCTGGCGCGAGCGGGACGACATGGACCCGGACGGCACCCGGACGTTCCGCGCGGGCGTCGTGGCGCGGGCGCGCTTCGTGGAGGACCTGCTGGCCGAGCGCGCCGCGGCGGGCGTCGGCCAGTACGTGCTGCTGGGCGCCGGGCTCGACACCTTCGTGCAGCGCCGTCCCGCTCTCGCCGCCCGCCTCCGGGTGTTCGAGGCCGACCGGCCGGGCGCCGTGGAGTGGAAGCGCCGCAGGCTGACCGAGCTGGGGTACGGCGTGCCCGAGGGGCTGCGGCTGGTGCCGGTCGACTTCGAGGCGGGCGCGTCCTGGCCGAAGCGGCTGGTGGAGGCCGGTTTCGCGGCGGACGGCCCCGCCGTGGTGGCCTCGCTGGGCGTCAGCATGTACCTCTCGGAGGAGGCCAACGCCGCCACCCTGCGCGACATGGCCGCGCTCGCGCCCGGCTCGACCGCCGTCATGACCTTCCAGCTCCCGCTGCCGCTGGTGGACGAGGCCGACCGCGCGCCGCGCGCGTACGCGGAGCGCGGGGCCCGTGCCAACGGCACGCCGTTCATCAGCTTCTTCGCCCCGGACGAGATGCTCGCCATGGCCCGCGAGGCCGGGTTCGCCGACGTGCGGCACGTGTCGGCGACGCAGCTCAACGGCCGGTACTTCGCGGGCCGGACGGACGGGCTCCGGATGTCCACGGGCGAGGACCTGCTGGTGGCGACCGTCTGACCGTCCGCCGGAGCGGCTCGCCGCGCTCCATAGGATGCCCGCCATGGAGCGTGACAACGGCACCGACCCCACCCCGGAAGCGGCGCGCGAGCGCTGGGAGCGCCGCACCGAGGTGCCCCTGCTGTGGCTCGCGGGCCTGTTCGCGCTGGCCTACGCGGCGCCCATCCTGCTGCCCGACTCCCCGCGCTGGGTACGGAACGCCTGCCGCGGCGTCGAGTGGGGCGTGTGGGGCACGTACGCGCTCGACTACTTCGTCCGGCTCGCGCTGTCCCGGCGCCGCTGGCTCTTCGTACGGCGGCATCCGTTCGCGCTGCTCGCGGTCGCGCTGCCGATGGTGCAGCCGCTGCGGCTGCTCCGGCTGGTGGCCGCGCTGCTGCTGGTGGGGCAGCGGGCCCGGCTGGCCTCGCAGATCCGGGTGACCACGTATGTGGCGGGGGCCTGTGTCGCGCTGCTGATGTTCGGCTCGCTGGCCGTGCTGGAGGTCGAGCGCGGCCAGCCGGGATCCACGATCCACTCGACGGGCGACGCCCTGTGGTGGGCGTTCACCACCATGACGACGGTCGGATACGGCGACACCGCGCCGGTCACCGGGCCGGGGCGGGTGCTGGCCGTCGGGCTGATGCTCTCCGGGATCGCCCTGCTCGGTGTGGTGACGGCCAACATCGCGGCCTGGTTCATCGCCCACTTCGACCGCGACGACGAGGAGATCGAGCGGCAGACGGTCGCGATCACCGCGCTCACCGAGGAGGTACGGCAGCTCCGCGCGCAGGTCGCCGAGTTGAGCGCGCACCGGGCCGGGCACGTCCCCCGGCCAGGGGGCGAACACCCGGCGGGCGACGCGTCGTAGGCTGCCGGGATGACCCGCAGCGAGAAGAGGATCCGGCGCCTCGTCGTCGGCGAGGAGACCTTCCTCTGGTCGGTACGGCACTCCCACCGCCGGGACGAGCAGGGGCGGAACGTCGACTGCGCCGAGACACTCACGCTCCGGCGGCACGGTGCGCGGGGGCGGCTGCGGCTCGTCTTCCGGGACCGGCCCGGCAAGCTCGTACCGGACGGGTACCCGATGTTCTCGGGCGCGGTCGGCACCGTCGACGGGCCGCTGCTGAACCTGCACGAGCCCGGCACCGTGCGGGCCGCGCTGGACGAGGCGCTGGCGCGCGGCTGGGACCCCGACGAGCCCTCGGGGCTGGAGCTGGACGGCTGGGCGGTCTTCGAGGCGGTGGCGGCCCGCCGCGCCTGAGCTCTTCCCAGGTCGGACGGCCTGCCCGCGCGGCCGACGGCGCCTATGGTGGGTGGGACCAGCCGACGCGAGGTGGGAGCGGAGCATGACGGAGGGGCCCGAGAAGACGGACAAGGCCGCCAGGATCGACACCACGGTGGCGCACTCGGCGCGTATCTGGGACTACTGGACCGGGGGCAAGGACTACTACGAGGTCGACCGGGAGGCCGGCGACCGGATCCTGGCCGTCTTCCCCGACATGGCCGTACTCGCCCGCGTAGGGCGGCACTTCATCGGGCGCACGGTGCGCTATCTCGCCGAAGAGGCGGGCATCCGGCAGTTCCTCGACATCGGTACGGGCCTGCCCACCGTCGACAACACGCACGAGGTCGCCCAGCGCGTGGCCCCCGAGTCCCGCATCGTCTACACCGACAACGACCCCCTGGTGCTGGCCCACGCGCACGCCCTGCTCACGAGCACGCCCGAGGGCGCGACGGCGTATGTCGAGGCCGACGTGGAGCAGCCGGAGAGGATCCTGGAGGCCGCCGCCCGGACCCTGGACCTGGACCGGCCGGTGGCGGTGATGCTGATGGGGATCCTCGCGCACGTGTCCGACTACGACGAGGCCCGTTCCATCGTGCGGCGCCTGATGGACGCGCTGCCCTCCGGCAGCTATCTCGCGGTGCGGGACGGGACGAACACCGACCCGCGTTACGTGAAGGCCCTGGAGGGCTACAACCGCAGCGGCGCCGTGCCGTACCACCCGCGCAGCCCGGAGCAGGTGGCCGGATTCCTCGACGGCCTGGAGATCGTCGAGCCCGGCGTCGTGCCCTGCCCCCAGTGGCGCCCGGAGGCCCCCGACATGGAGACCCGGAAGGTCGTCGCCCTGTACGGCGGGGTGGGCCGCAAGCCGTAGGAGGGCGGGGACCGCGCGAGGGGCGTGCGGGGCCACGTCGTACAGTCGGGCAGTACCGGGGCCGTGAGGGATGCGGCCCGCTGCTGCTGGAAGGCGCCCGTGACCGCGACGAACGACCCCGCGACTCCCGCGACGAACGCTCACCCGTCCCTGCTGGACCTCCCGCCGCTCGGCGCGGACCGCTTCGCCGCGATCGAGGACAAGGTCGCCGCGCTGCTGGGCACCCGCTCCGACGTGGTGATCATGCAGGGCGAGGCGCTGCTGCCGCTGGAGGCCTGCATCCGCTCGGCCGCGCCGCGCGGCAGCACCGCGCTCAACATCGTGACGGGCCCGTACGGCGAGACGTTCGGCGGCTGGCTGCGCTCCTGCGGGGCGGAAGTCGTCACGCTCAGCGCCCCGTTCACCGGTGCCGTCGCCGCCGGTCAGGTCGCGGAGGCGCTGCGCGCGCACCCCGGCATCGGCCTGGTGAGCCTGGTCCACGCGGAGGCGGCGACCGGCAACACCAACCCCGTCGCGGAGATCAGCGCGGTCGTGCGGGAGCACGGGGCGCTGCTGATGCTGGACGCCGTCGCCTCGGTGGGCGCGGAGCCGCTGCCGACCGACGAGTGGGGCGTCGACCTGTGCGTGATCGGCGGCCAGAAGGCGCTGGCGGGGCCCGCCGGGGTGTCGGCCGTGTCGGTCAGCGCGCGGGCGTGGGAGCGGATGGCGGCGAACGAGGACGCGCCGCGCCGCTCGTACCTCTCCCTGCTGGACTGGAAGGAGCGCTGGCTCGACGGCGGACGTGCCGCGCTGCCGCACGCCCCGGCGCAGTTGGAGATGCTGGCGCTGGAGCAGGCCGTCGACCGGGTCGCGGCCGAGGGGCTCGGCGCCGCTTTCGCCCGGCACCGCGCCGCCTCTGCCGCGCTGCGGGCCGCCGCGCGCGAACTCCCGGGCCTGGACCCGTACGTGGTGCGGGACGAGGACGCCGCCCCGGCCGCCACCACGCTGCGCACGGCCGACGGGCTCGACGCGCGCGACGTGGTGGAGGCCGCGCTCAAGGACGGCCGCGACGTGCCGCTCCAGGCGGCGGGCGGCGCGCTGGCCCGGGAGATGCTCCGGGTCAACCACTACGGCCGCGCCGCCGACCGCGCCGTGGCGACGGACACCGTACGGGCCCTGGCCGCCGGGCTCGCCTCGCTCGGCACCCCGGGCGCCGACGCGGCGGCGGAACCGGCCGTCGCCGCCGCGGAGTCCGCGTGGGACGCGATCGCCGGGGCGTGAGCCTCAGCGCGGGGCTCCGGCACGCGGGGCGCCGGCACGCGGGGCGAGTTCGCGCTCGATCTGTTCGAGGCTCTTGCCCCGCGTCTCCGGGATGCGGCGGGCCGTGAAGACGGCGAGGAGGGCGCAGACCGCCGCGTAGAGCGTGAAGGTGCCCGCGCCGCCGAGCGCGTCGAGCAGCGTGAGGAACGTGAGCGAGACCAGGAAGTTCATCGTCCAGTTCGAGAACATGGTGAGGCTCATCGCCGTCCCCCGTACCCGCAGCGGGTACAGCTCGGAGGGGATGATGAAGACCACGACGTTGAGCGTGGTGGCGACGGCGGCGATGAAGAGGACCACGAAGAGCACCGCGAGCCACGCGAACGACGAGTCCTGGCCCCCGGCGGCGAGCGTCGCGGCGAGCCCGGCGAGCGCGAGGGCCATGACGACGGCGCCCGTGCCGAGCAGCCTCGTGCGGCCGAAGCGGTCGACGGCGAGCATGCCGACGGGCGTCATCACCAGGTTCACCACGCCCACGCCGACCGTCGCCAGGACGGCCGAGGACGAGCCGAGGCCGCTGCTCTCGAAGATCTTCGGCGCGTAGTAGATGACGGTGTTGACGCCGGACGCCTGGCCGAGGATCTGCAGGCCGACGCCCGCGACGAGCGCCGGGCGCACCGAGCGGTCGGCCAGGGCGCGCCACCGTCCGCGGCGGGGTGCGGCGCCCGCTCCGGCGGCGGGCCCCGCGGTCAGTTCGGCCAGCTCGCCCTCGACGGCCCCCGGGTCGCCGTCGCCGCGGACCCGCCGCAGCGCGGCGCGGGCCCGCTCGGTGGCGCCGCGCAGCGCGAGCCAGCGGGGCGATTCGGGGAGCAGGAGCATGCCCGCGCCGAAGAGCACGGCGGGCACGGCGGCGAGGCCGAACATCCAGCGCCAGTCGTGCGGGACGTCCTTGAGCGTGTAGTTGGCGACGTACGCGAGGACGATGCCCAGGGTGATCATCAACTGGTTGAGGCCCACCAGGCGGCCGCGGAAGCGGGGCGGCGCGACCTCCGCGATGTAGACCGGCACCAGGTTCGAGGCGGCGCCGATGCCCAGGCCCAGGACGACGCGCGCGGCGGTGAGCAGCGCGGCCGAGGGCGCGAAGGCCGCCATGGCGGCGCCGAGCGTGAAGATCCCGGCGGCGGCGACGAGCACGGGGCGGCGCCCGTACCGGTCGGAGAGGTTCCCGGCCCCGGCGGCGCCGATCATCGCGCCGACCAGGATCGAGCTGACGACGACGCCCGAGCCGAACGAGGAGAGCCCGAAGTCGGACTCGATGTCGAGCAGCGCGCCGGAGATGACGCCCGTGTCGTAGCCGAACAGCAGTCCGCCGATCGCCGCGACGAGGGCGACGCCGGTCACCGGGCGCAGGCTGGCTCCGCCGCTCCGCGCCACGGTGGTGCTGGGTGACGCCATGGCACTTCCCTTCTCCACATCCCCCGAAATTGGCAGGTACCAATTTGGCAGTTCACTTGGACGGAAACAAGATGGGCCGTAGAATTTTCCATATTGGTTGGTACCTATCCGAGCGATCCGAGTGAGGGTGAAGCGTGGCCAGACAGGCCAAACACGAGGAGCTGCGGCAGGCGCTCCTCGCCGAGATGGCGGGGGCCGAGCCGCACAGCCCGCTCCCGACCGAGCGGGAGATCTCCACCCGGCACGGCGTCTCGCGCAACACGGTGCGGCAGGCGCTCGACGCCCTGGAGGCCTCCGGCACCGTCTACCGGGTGCAGGGCGCGGGCACCTTCGTCGCGCCCGCCGTCGTCTCCAAGTCCCTCTCGCTGACCTCCTTCTCCGAGGACATGCGCGAGCGGAACCTGGAACCGGCCTCCCGGCTGCTCGCGGCCGGGACCGTGCGGGCCGGGCGGCAGGTCGCCGAGCAGCTCGGCATCGCCCCCGAGGCCGAGGTCGTCCGCGTGAGCAGGCTCCGGCTGGCCGACGGCTCGCCGATGTGCCTGGAGAACGTGCACCTGCCCGCCGACCGCGTGCCGGGTCTCGCCGACGAGGACCTCAGCGGCTCGCTCTACGCACTGCTGAGCGAGCGGTACCGGCTGGAGATCCGCTCCGCCGAGCAGGTCGTCCGCGCCGTCGATCTCGACGACACGGAGGCGGCGCTGCTGGGCGTCCCGCTCGGCAGCTCGGGCCTGCGGGTGCGGCGCGTCGGCCTCGACCGCCGCGACACGCCTGTCGAGGCCACCACGACGCTCTACCGCGCGGACCGTTACGACATCCGCTTCACCGTGCGCAGGGGGCAGTCATGACGGAGCCCGGGAAGGACCGGGGCCGTACGACGGTCGGCGTCGATGTCGGCGGTACGAAGATCGCCGCCGGGCTCGTGTCCGGGGACGGCACGCTGCTGGAGACGCTCGTACGGCCGACCCCGGCCGCCGAGGGGCCGTCCGCCGTGCTCGACGCCATCGCCGCGGCCGTACGCGAACTCGGCGGCCGGGAGCGGGCCTCGGGGCTCGGCATCGGCACCGGCGGCGTCGTCGACCGCGACCGCGGAGTGGTGCTGTCCGCCAACGACCTGCTGCCCGGCTGGGCGGGCACCCGCCTCGCCGACGAGCTGCGCGCCCGGCTGGACCTCCCGGTCACCGCCGACAACGACGCGAACGTCTTCGCCCTCGCCGAGCAGACCTTCGGCGCGGGCGCGGGCGCCTCCTCCGCGCTCTACGTGAGCGTGGGCACCGGCATCGGCGGCGGGCTGGCCGTCGGCGGGCGGCTGCTGCGCGGCGCGCACTGGACGGCGGGCGAGTTCGGCCATATCGCGGTCCCCGAGGCCGCCGGCCGGCCCTGCAACTGCGGGCGTACGGGCCATCTCGAGGCCGTCGCCTCCGGGCCCGCCATCGCCGCGCGGTTCGCGGAGCTGACGGGCGGCGGGCGCGGCGGCGACCTGCGCGAGGTCGCCGAACTGGCCGCCTCCGGGAACGCCGCGCACGCCCACGAGGCCCGTACGGCGCTCGCGGAGGGCGCGGGCGCGCTCGGCAGGGCACTGGGCGGGCTGGTCAACACCGTCGACCCGGAGCGGGTGGTGATCGGCGGCGGCGTCGCCTCCATCGGCACCCCGTTCTGGGAGCCGCTGACGGAGGCCTTCGCGGCGGAGCTGCTGCCGCAGCCCTCGGGCCTGCGGCCGCTGCCCGCGAAGCTGGGCCCGCGCGCGGCGGTGATCGGGGCGGCCGCGCTGCTCCTGGAGGAGCGTTGAGAACCACGTCGAGCGAGCTGAAGGACGGAGCATGACCGAGGTGACATCCGACGAGGACCGGAGCGACGGCGCGAAGGACCTGCTGGAGACGGTGCGGGGCGGGCTGATCGTCTCCTGCCAGGCGCCGCCCGGCGATCCGCTGCGCGCGCCCGCGCACATCGCGGCCATCGCCGCCTCCGTGGTGGCGGGCGCCCCGGCGGCCGGGCTGCGGGTGCAGGGGGTGGACGACATCCTCGCCGTACGGGAGGCGGTCGGGGACATGGGCCCGCCGCCGGTCATCGGACTGTGGAAGGACGGCGCCGAGGGGGTGTTCATCACGCCGACCGCCGCGCACGCCGTGGCCGTCGCCGACGCGGGCGCCGAGATCGTCGCCGTCGACGCGACCGCGCGCCCCCGCCCCGACGGGCGCCCGCTGAGCGAGACCGTGGAGGCGGTGCACGCGCGGGGCAGGCTGCTGATGGCCGACGTCTCCACCGTCGAGGAGGGCGTCGCGGCGGCGGGCCTCGGCGCGGACATGGTGTCCACGACCCTCTCCGGGTACACCCCGTACAGCCGCCGGGCCCCCGGGCCCGATCTGGAGCTGGTCGCCGAGCTGGCGGCACGGCTCGACGTGCCGGTCTTCGCCGAGGGGCGGTTCCACACGCCGGAGCAGGCCCGGGCCGCGCTGGACGCCGGGGCCTGGGGCGTCGTCGTGGGCGGCGCGATCACCGCCCCCGCCGCCATCGCGGCCCGCTTCGCCGCCGCGCTGGACTGACGTACGGGGAGGGGGGCGCCCCCGGTCATCGCTCCCGGGGAGCGGGCGCCGCCTTCCCCTCGCCGTCCCCCTCCCCTGCCGCGGTCTCCTTCTTCAGCGCCCTGGTCTCGCTCTTGAGGATCCGCAGCGACTTGCCCAGGGAACGGGCCGTGTCCGGGAGCCTCTTGGAGCCGAAGACCAGCACCACCACCAGGGCCACGACCAGCAGGTGCCAGGGCTCCAGCCCGTTGCGCAGGAACATCGTTCGCCACCCGGCTTTCTCTCACTCGCTTCCATACTTGCTACATTGCGCAACTGTACAAGCAAGTGGGGAGGGGTGCGGATGCCCGGCAGTCACAAGGCGACGGCCAGGGGCCGTGGCGGGCGGCGGCGCAGGCGGAGCCGCGCGCGGACCGTCGCCGTGGTCGCGCTGTCGTTCCTGGTCCTGCTCACGGCGGGCGTCTCCTGGCTCTATCTCCAGCTCAACGGGAACATCGAGACGTTCGGCTCCGACGGCCTCAGCCGGGACCGTCCCGACGGCGGCGCCGGAGGCCAGAACGTCCTGGTCATCGGCTCCGACGCGCGCACCGGCGGCAACCGCGCGCTGGGCGGCGGCGCCGAGGACGACGTGGGGCGCTCCGACACCGCCTTCCTCCTGCACGTCTACGGCGACGCCCGGCACGCGGTCGCGGTCTCCTTCCCCCGGGACACGCTGGTCGACATCCCGCCCTGCAAGCTGCCGGACGGGAGCTGGACGAAGCCCAGGACCGGGACGATGTTCAACGCGGCCTTCTCCGTCGGGCAGACCGCGAAGGGCAACCCGGCCTGCACCCAGAACACCGTCGAGAAGCTGACGGGGCTGCGCGTGGACCACACGGTGGTCGTCGACTTCAAGGGCTTCGCGGCGATGACCACGGCCGTCGGCGGCGTGCCCGTCTGCGTGCCCAAGGACCTCCACCAGGGCGATCTCAACCCGAACCGGGGCTCGCCGGGCAAGCGGATCTTCCGCAGGGGCGAGCAGACCGTCGAGGGGCAGCGGGCACTGGACTACGTCCGGCTCCGGCACGGCCTCGGGGACGGCTCGGACATCGGCCGTATCAAACGGCAGCAGGCTTTCGTCGGTTCGCTCGTCAAGAAGATCAAGGAGCGGGGCCTCAGCCCCACCACGCTGCTGCCCCTGGCGGACGCCGCGACCAAGTCCCTGACCGTCGACGAGGGCCTGGGCACGCCGAAGAAGATGGTGGACTTCGCGATGTCGCTGAAGAACGTCGACCTGGCCGACACCCGCTTCGTCACCCTCCCCTGGCGCTATCAGGGCAACCGCGTCGCGATCGTCCGCCCCGAGGCCGACGCGCTCTGGGCCGACCTGCGCGCCGACCGCACCCCGGACAGCGTGCCCTCGCCCTCGTCCTCGTCCTCGCCCGCCCCCTCCCCCTCCGGCCCGCGCCCGGGCAAGGGGATCGGCGTCGCCGTCCGCAACGGCACCCCGACCCCGGGGCTCGCCGCGACCGCCGCCCGCGAGCTGCGCGACCACGACTTCACGGTCACCTCCACCGGCAACGCGGACGCCTCCGGCAGGACCCGTATCGCCTACGGCCCCGGGGAGCGGCGGCACGCCGAGGCGCTCGCCTCGCACTTCCCCGGCGCCCCGGTCGAGCGCGCCGCCCGGCCGGGCCTCACCGTCACGCTGGGCGCCGACTACGCGCCGGGCTCGCCGTCCCCCTCCCCCTCCCCCCGCAAAACGCCCAAGGGCCGCTCGGCCGCGGACGACCTGTGCGCCGACCTGTCCTACGGCTGACCGCCGAGGTGCCGGGCCGCGTAACGCGCCCTGGCCGCCGCCAGGGCGCAGCCGTACAGGCCGAGGACCAGCGCGAGCAGCGCGTACGCGACGGGCGGCAGCGGGGCCGTTCCGAGCGCGGGGCCCAGCGGCGTGAACGGGATCAGCACGCCGAGGACGCCCAGCCCGGCCGCCGCGAGCCCGACGGGCCCCCGCACCCGGCCGCTGCCGCCGCGCAGCAGGAGGATGACGAGGCCCTGGGTCAGCAGGTTCTCCGTGAACCAGCCGCCGTGGAAGACCTCCGGCTCCGCGCCGGTCACCGCGGAGTGCGCGGTGAGGGCGATCACGGCGAACGTGGCGAGGTCGGCGAGCGCGTTCAGCAGCCCGAAGCGGGTGAGGAAGCGCAGCAGCTCGCGCGGGTCCAGGGCCGTCGGACGGGCCGGCACGGCGCGCGGGCGCCGGTCGAAGGCGAAGGAGAGCTGGGCCGCGTCGAAGCAGAGGTTCTGCGCCAGCACCTGCGCGGGGAGCATCGGCACGAACGGCAGCAGCAGGACGGCGACGAGCATCGCGAGGGCGTTGCCGAGGTTCGAGGAGAGCGCGACGCGCAGATACGTGGCGATGGCGACGCCCCCGCGCCGCCCCGCGTCGACGGCGCGGGCGACCGCCGCGAGGTCCTTGTCGCCGAGCACCACGTCGGCGCCCTCGCGCGCCACGGCGACCGCGTCGCGCGGGCACAGCCCGACGTCGGCGGCGCGCAGCGCGGCGAGGTCGTTGACCCCGTCGCCGAGGAACCCGGTGGTGTGCCCGGCGGCGCGCAGCGCCGTCACGATCCGCGCCTTGTGCGGCGCCGCGCACCGCGCGAACACGGCGGTACGCGTCACCGCCCCGGCCAGCTCCTCGTCGGACAGCGCGTCGATCCGCTCCCCGGTCAGCAAGCCCCCGCTGCCCGGCCGCGGGTCGAGGCCCAGCTCGTGCCAGGCGCGGGCCGCGGTCTCCGGGTGGTCGCCGGTGACGAGGCGTACGGCGATGCCCCGGTCCCGCAGGGCGTGAAGGGCGTCCGGGGCGGTGGAGGCGAGGGCGTCGCGGAAGGTGACCAGGCCGGTGAGGGCCAGGCCGCGCTCGTCGGCGGGGGTCCAGTCGCGGGCCCGGGGCGTGCGGGTGGCGGTGGCGACGGCGAGGACGCGGAGGCCGTCGGCGGCCTGGCGGGCGGCGAGGGCGCGCACCCGTGCGCGCGCGTCCTCATCCAGCGCGCACCGTTCGAGGACGTTCTCGACGGCACCCTTGACGACGAGGGTGTGGGCGCCGAGCACGCCGGGGCGGCGCAGGACGGCGGTGGAGAGGCGCCGCGCGTGGTCGAACGGGAGGGCGGTCACGCCCTCGTACGCCTCGTCCTCACCGCACGGGTCGGCGTCCGCGTCGAGGAGGGCCTCGTCCAGCGCGTCGGGAGCGGGGAGTTCGGCGAGCTGGAGCGTCCACGCGGCGTTGAGCGCCGCCCAGCGCAGCACCCGGGCATCGTCGCGCCCGTAGGCGTCGAGGGCGCGGTCGACGACGGGCCGGTCCTGGGTGACGGTGCCCGTCTTGTCGACGCAGAGCACGTCCATCGCCGCGAGGTCGTGCAGCGCGGGCAGCCGTCTGACGATCACCCGGCACTCGCGGGCCAGGGCGACGCCGCCCCGCGCCAGGACGGTCGTGACGACGACGGGCAGCATCTCGGGCGTGAGGCTGACGGCCACCGCGACGGCGAACGGCAGCGTGCCTCCCCCGTGCTCGCCGAACGCCGCGTCGGCCATCAGCACCAGCGGCGGCGTCAGCAGCATGAAGCGGATGAGGATCCAGGAGATCCCGTAGACGGACCGGTCGAACGCGCCGATCCCGCGCTCCCGCGCCGCCGCCTGCCCCGCGGCGAGCTGGGTGTCGGCGCCGGTCGCCACCACGACGGCCGTGCCGCTCCCGGATGCCACGCCGCTGCCCTGGAAGCAGAGGTGGGGCCGGTCGAAGAGCCCCGGCCCCGGCTCCGCCAACGACGGGGCGTCCTCGGGAGGGTGCTTGGCGACCGGTGCCGACTCGCCCGTCAGCGGCGCCTGGTGCACCCGCAGCCCGCTCGCCCGCAGCAGCAGGACGTCCGCCGGTACGAGGTCGCCGGGCCCGAGCCGGATGACGTCGCCGGGCACCAGTTCGTCCACGGGCACCTCGCGCACGCGGGGCTCCCGGCGCCCCTCCGCCGTCCGCCGCAGCACGGTCGCGGTGTCGGCGACCAGCGCGCGCAGCGCGGCCGACGAGCGGTCGGCGCGGTGCTCCCCGGCCGTACGGACCGCGCAGCTCACGGTGACCAGCGCGAGGATCACCAGGGCCGTGCCCCAGGACGTGACGGCGGCCGACACCAGGCCGAGGCAGAGCAGCACCGAGGTGAACGGGTCGCGCAGCCCGCGCGCCATGCGGCGCGGCAGCGACGGCGTACGGCGGGCGGGCAGCGTGTTCGGGCCGACGGCCGCGAGCCGTTCCTCCGCCCGCTCCTCCGTCAGCCCCTTGGGCCCCGACTCCAGGGAGCGCAGCACCTGGAGGGGGGTGGGCAGGGGCAGCGCGCCGTCGTCGGCCACGGGGACCGGGCCGACGGGGTCCGGAGCCACGGGCACGGGCACGGCCTCGGGCGCCGGACCAGCGGACTCGGGCGCGCGGCCACCGGCCTCAGGCACCGGACCAGCGGCGGCGCGGCGGGGCCGCCCGCTCGTCGCGCTCGGCGAGCTGGCCGAGCATGACCTGGACGACGGTCACCACGCCGGGGTCGTCGACGAGATAGACCTGCCGCCGCCCCTCGCGGCGCGAGCGGACGAGCCCGGCGAGCTTGAGCTTCGCGAGGTGCTGGCTGACGGCGGGGAGCGTGCCGCCCACCCGTTCCGCGAGGTGGCTCACGTCGCACTCGCCCTGCGAGAGCGCCCAGACGAGGTGCAGCCGCGAGGGGGAGGCCAGCAGCCCGAACGCCGCGGCGGCCTCGTCCAGCAGTTCCGGGGACGGGTCCCCGGAACTGCCGCTCTCTGAGCCCGCCGCCACCGTGGTTCTCCCGTCTGCCCCGTCCGTTCCGTAGCGGGCCTCAGTCTAGGACGCGGCCGTCGGCGGCCGGAAAACGGCGGCGTCGCGCGAGGCAGTGCCGGGAGAAACGTTTCTGAGTCCGCGCCGGGTCGTTGTTGGCAACGTGGAGTATGACGAGACGGAAAGCCGACCGCGGACGCCCCGGTGGGTCGCCTGGGCCCGTTGGATCCTGATGGCCATCGCCGTGGCCTCGATGGCCGCCGCGTTCGTGCTCGCGATGACCGAGTGACCGCGTACGGCCGCCCGGGTCGCGGTGGCCTCGGTGGCCGCGCGCCTCAGTGGGCCGCTCCGGCGAGGCGGACGAACGAGTGGACGAGGGGACGGGCATCCGCGCTGTTCCAGGCGACGACGAGGCTGCTGGGCTCCATGTCGAGCAGCGGGACCACGGTCAGACCGTCGGGCAGGGCGTGGGTGAGGGGAGCGATCCCCACGGTGCCGCTCCACAGCACGGCCTGGAGGCACTCGTGGACGGTCCGCACCACGGGCCCGTCCCCCGCTCCCGCCGATCCGCCCGTTCCGTCCGTCCCGCCGCACCAGTACGCCGACCACACCGGATCGGTGCCCTCCGGCAGCCGGAACCAGGTGCGCCCGGCGAGCGCGTCCAGGGGCAGCGCGCCGTGCCGGACGAGGGGATCGTCGGCGCGCAGGACCACGCCGACGGGGTCGGTGCGCAGCACGCGGGTGGTCAGCCCCGTCTCGTCGAACGGGGTCCGGGTGAGCGCGACATCGACCAGGCCCGCGCGCAGCCCCGTCGTCGGATCGGCGAAGTCGGCCTCGCGGACGACGACGCGCACGCCGTGGTGGCGCCTGCGGTAGGCGGCGGCCAGCCGGGCCCCGGCCTGCTCGGCGCTGTCGGCGAGGATGCCGAGGGTCAGCGTGGCCTCGCCCGCGGCCGCCGCGACCCGCTGCCGCGCGCGCTCGGCCTGCTCCAGGAGCGCACGCGCCTCCTCGTAGAGCGCCGTGCCCGCCGGGGTGAGCGCGACACCCGTCGCCGAGCGGCGCAGCAGTACGGCGCCGAGGTCGGACTCCAACTGCTTGACGGCCCTGCTCAGCGGCGGCTGGGTCATGCGCAGCCGGGCGGCGGCCCGGCCGAAGTGCAGCTCTTCGGCCACGGCCACGAAATAACGCAGCGTCCGCAGGTCCATGAGCGGGGACGATACCCGCGCGGTATCGGGCCGCGCTGAAGCGGTGTTGGACTCCCGCGCCCGGCACGGGGTGGACTCGGGGGTGAACAGTACGCGTGCGAAGGAGAGTTGCCGTGAGAGAAGCCGAGCCCGTGGTGCGCGTCGAGGGCGCCTACGAAGTCGCCCCCGACCTCCTGGTGATACCGGACCGCCGGGTGCAACTCGTCCCGAACGTGGGCCTCATCGGCGGCGAGGAGGCCGTCCTCGTCGTCGAGACCGGGATGGGCCCGGAGAACGCGGCGGAGGTGCTGCGGTTCGCGGCCGAGTACGCCCGGGGCCGCAGGCTGTATCTGACCACGACCCACTTCCACCCCGAGCACGCCTTCGGCGCGCGGGTCTTCGCGGGCGCGGCGACGTATCTCGCCAACCGCGCCCAGGCCGAGGACCAGAAGGTGAAGGGGCCCGGCTATCTGGAGATGTTCCGGGAGTTCGGCCCGCTGGTCGCCCGGCACCTGGACGGCGTGGAGCTGACGGCCCCCGACGTCGTCTACGACCACTCGTACGACCTCGATCTCGGCGGGCGCGTGGTGCGGCTGCGGCCCACCGGGCGCGCGCACAGCAAGGGCGACCAGGTGGTCACGGTCCCGGACGCGGGGGTGATGTTCACGGGGGACCTCGTGGAGGCCCGGCAGTTCGCGATCTTCCCCTGGTTCCCGCCGCACGACACCGACGTCTCGGGCCTCCGCTGGCTGGTCGTGCTGGAGCGCCTCGCCGACGAGCGCCCGGGCATCGTGGTGCCGGGCCACGGCGAGGTCGGCGGTCCCGGGCTCCTCGCGGACGTACGCGACTATCTGCGGCTGCTGCGCGACGAGACGTGGGCGCGCCGCGACTCGGCGATGGGAGAGGAGACGATCGCGGAGGAGGTGCACGCCGTGATGCTCGCCCGGCACCCGGAGTGGGAGGGCCGCGAGTGGATCGAGAAGGGCGTCCGCTGCCTCTGCGCGGAGCACGGCGCCGGGCACGCGTGACGGACGGGGCGTGACGGGCAGGGCGTGACGGACGGGGCGTGACC
This sequence comes from Streptomyces albiaxialis, assembly GCF_039530985.1. NCBI lineage: Bacteria > Bacillati > Actinomycetota > Actinomycetes > Kitasatosporales > Streptomycetaceae > Streptomyces > Streptomyces albiaxialis. The sequence goes on along the minus strand of NZ_BAAAPE010000016.1, from coordinate 368,455 downwards.
GCACGGCGTACGGGCACGGGGCCGGGCCGGGGCCGGGCGCCGGTGCGATGAACCGACCCCCACCCGGGCGTACTCGGCGGCGGACGCGTGCCCCTCGGCGTGCCCGGCGCGTTGACGGGGTGAACCGCCCCCTTCCGAAGGAGCACCGCCGTGCATCGTTCGCTCGCCGCCGCCGTGACCACCGCCGCGCTCGCCCTCGCCGTCGCGCCCGCCACCACCGCGCAGGCCGCGGAGACCGGTCAGGGCGGCGACACGGGCAAGGCGGAGGAGATCCTGGGCACGGTCGTCAAGTCCGTCACCCAGAACGGCCTTCCGGTCGGTCTGCCCACGGACGGCCTGCTCAGCAGCGTCGTCCCGCTCACCCGCTGACCCCGTACGACGGCGCCGGTCCCCCGCCCTTCCCCTTCTCCGGGCGCGGGGGCCGGCGCCGTCGTGCGTGGGCCTACACTCGCTGTCCGTCCCACGGTCCCGCCGTCCCCTGGAGTGCCGCATGTCCCTGGACATGTTCCTCACGCGCATGCGGAACCTCGTCGTCGCATGGGCGCCCGGGTGTCTCGCGTTCACCTGGTTCCTGACACGGGAGGAGGGGTGGCACATGAGCTTCCTGGCCCTGTGCCTGCTGCCGCCCCTCGGTGCCTACCTGGGGATCCGCGCGCACCGCGAGATCCGTCCCGGGCTGGCCTGGGCGGCGGGCGCGCTGGCGTTCGGGCCGCTGGTCCTCGTCGGCGCCCTGGAGGCCGCCTGACCGGTGCCGCGCGAGCGGCGTGGCCGACCGCCGCCGGATGGCTCGACGACGGCCGGCCTGTGACCCGGGGCGCGGTGACGGCCCCCCTCACGTCCCGGGCCCCCTTGCCCTGCCGGCCGAGGTCCGCGGCAGGGTCCCGCCCGGGTCCGCCCGAGCGGCGCGCGGGTGGGGGCGGTCCCGACGGGGATGGGCTCCGGGTGCGCCCGCCGCGACACCGTCGCCGCGCGGGCGCCGTTCGCCGAGGTCTGGGGCGAAGCCGATACGCCTCCCGTATGCCCGTCCTCGGGGAGCGGAAACCGCGTGGCCGCCCCGGCGCGGACGCCGGTATCGTCCGGCCGACCGACGAGCGTACGGAGGCGTGACCCATGAGCAGCAGGCGCACGACGACCACCCTGTGGCGGCCGGCCGGCCCCGAGGAGCTGGACCTCGTGCGGGAGCTGGAGTGGCGCGCCTGGCCGCCGCGCCTCCCCGAGCAGCCGATCTTCTACCCGGTGCTCAACGAGGAGTACGCCGTCAGGATCGCGCGCGACTGGAACGTCAAGCACAGCGGCGCGGGCTTCGTGACGCGCTTCGAGGTGGACACGGAGTTCCTCGGCCGGTACCCGGTGCGGCGCGCCGGGGGCGAGACGATCCTCGAACTGTGGGTGCCCGCCGAGGAGCTGGACGAGTTCAACGCCCACATCGTGGGGACGATCGAGGTCGTCCGCACATTCCGCTGAGGCAGGCGCCGTGGGGTCCGCTGGATCCGCGAGGGCTGCCCCGGGGCGACGACCGGGCCCTCCCCCACGTGCCGTAGTCCGGCCGCTTTTGCCACGCGCGTGACTAGCCGTGCTCCCGGGGGCCGTGCAGGGTTGTGGGTTTCTGACCGCGTGTGGGGAGAGGGGTCGGCAATGGAGCGAAGACGTTTCGTGGCGGGGGCGTTCGGTGCCGCGTCGGGGCTGGTGGTCGCGGGAGGGGCGGGCCAGGCCTGGGCGCGGCCCGGACCCACGGCGCCCCGGGCGGGCGCGCTCGCGGAGTGGAGCGCCGTGCCGTCGCCCGGCAGCGAGCCGGGGGCGCATCTGCGCGGGGTCGCCGCGCTGGGCCCGCGGGCGGCCTGGGCGGTCGGCGAGGAGGCCCGGCCCGCCGCCGGGCAGCGGGGACGGCCGCTGGCGATGCGCTGGGACGGCTCCGCCTGGGCGAAGGCGGACACGTCCGGGCTGAAGTTCACCGGCGGCCTGCTCTCGGTGGCCGCCACCGCGCCGGACGCGGTGTGGGCCGTCGGCTCGGCCGAGAACGGCTCGGGGCGGCTGGTCCGCTGGAACGGCACCGCGTGGCGCCCCGTCGACCACCCCGGCAGCGGCAGCCCCGACACGGTGCTGTGGGCCGTGGCCGCCGGGTCCGGCCGCGAGGTGTGGGTGACCGGGCGTCAGGCGGGCGCCGTGCGGCTGCTCCACTGGAACGGCAAGCGCTGGAAGTGGCTGGCCCCGCTCCCCGTCGACCAGCCGGACGCCGCCTCGCTCGGCTCCGTCACCGTCGGTCCCGGCGGCGTCGTATGGGCGTGCGGGAGCCAGGCCACGGGGAGCGGCGTCTGGGGCGGGCTCGTGGCCCGCTGGGACGGCGCGTGGACCGTGCTGCCCTCCGTGGGCGGCATCCGCTCGGGCATCAGCGACGTGCTGGCGGTCGCCGACGACGACGTGTGGGGCGTCGGCGCGGCCTTCGGCGTGGGCGGGCCGCCCGGGAAACCGCCGGGCTCCGTGCTCGCGCACTGGGACGGTACGGCGTGGACGTACGTCGACGACGGCATCGGCCCCGGCGCGCTGCTGGGCATCACCGCCGACGACGCGGGGCGGCCCGCGTGGATCTGCGGCTGGGAGTTCTGGGACCAGAAGCGCAGCGCGTATCTGCGCTGGGACGGCACGAACTGGCAGCTCGTGCGCGGCCCGGCGGGCGACGCGGCGCCGACCCCGTACATGTACGACGTGACGCGGGTGCCCGGCACCTCCGCGTACCTCTCCGTGGGCCGGACCGGCGCGTCGGAGAACCCGCCGTCGACGGCGTACAGCGAGATGACACCGGGCGCGTAACGCGGACCGGACCTGGGCAGGGGCTGCCCCTTGCCGTGTTGTGCAGGCTGCGGCTGTCGTCGTGGCTGGGCGCGCAGTTCCCCGCGCCCCTGACGGGGCTCTCCGAGGAGCACCCTCAAGGGGCGCGGGGCAGCTCCTGTCCAGCAGTCACGGTCTAGGCGGCGCCCCGCGCGCGGGCGCTCGCGGCTACCGCGTTGGCCGTGACCACGACGGCGACCGCTGTCCAGGACGCGGGGTCCAGGTGTTCGCCGAGGACCGCCGTGCCGACCAGGGCGGCGAAGACCGGGTTGACACTCATGAAGACGCCGAAGAAGGGGGCGGGGACGCGGCGCAGCGCGAGCAGGTCGGCGAGGAACGGCACCGCCGACGAGAGCACCCCGGCCGCCACCGCGCACAGCAGCGCGAGGGCGGTGGGCCGGTGGAGCCAGAGGACCGCGACGCCGACGGGCACGTAGAGCAGCGCGGAGACGGCCGCCGCCGTGGCCGATCCCTGGAGGCCGGGCAGGCGTCGGCCGACGGTGCGGTTGAGCAGGATGTAGCAGCCCCAGCAGACGGCGGCGAGCAGCGCGAGCCCGATGCCGGGGTAGTCGGTGCTGGGCCGGGGCCGGGTGAGGACGACGACGGCCCCCGCGGCGGCGAGCGCGCACACGAGGTCGGTCCGGCGCCGCGACCCGGCGAGCGCGACGGTGAGCGGCCCGAGGAACTCCAGGGTGACCGCGAGGCCGAGGCCGATGCGGTCGATCGCCGTGTAGAGCGCGAGGTTCATGGCCGCGAACACCGCGGCCAGGGCCAGTACGGGACGCCACTGCGCCGCCGTGAACGACCGTGGCCGGGGCCGTCCGGCGGCAACCAGCACCACGGCGGCGACCCACTGGCGTACGGCCACCACGCCCGCGGGACCCAGCGCGGGGAAGGCGAGCGCGGCGACCGAGGCGCCCACCTGGTTGGACAGGCCGCTGCCCAGCATCAGCGCGACGCCGGACCAGCGGGCGGCGGCCGGGTCCGGAACGGCTCCGGCGGGCGGGGTCTTCGCGGGCGCCTGTCTCGTCATGGCACGACGATCCAGCCGCCCGCACCCCGCGCAAAATGCGCCGGGAGCGCCATCCATACGATGAACGCATGCATGAGAGAGTCCGCGGGCGCGAGCTGGAGCTGCGGCATCTGCGCTGCCTCGTCGCGATCGCCGACACGGGGACGCTCACCGACGCCGCGATCGAGCTGGGCGTCTCGCAGGCGGCGGTCTCGCGGACGCTGCTCGCGCTGGAACGGATCCTGGGCGTACGGCTGCTGCACCGCACCAGCCGCGTCTGCGTGCCGACGGCGGCGGGCGCGCGGGTCCTGGCGCGGGCGCGGCATCTGCTCGCCGAGGCCGACGACCTGGTCCACCGCGCGACGGCGGGCCACACCCGGCTGCGCGTCGGGCACGCGTGGTCCGCGATGGGGCGCCACACGGCCGAGTTCCAGCGCCGCTGGCGCGAGCGCCACCCCGAGGTCGAACTGCGCCTGATCCGGCACAACACGCCGACGGGGGGCCTCGCGGAAGGGCTGTGCGACCTGGCCGTCGTCCGTACGGAGCCGGGCCCGGGGAGCTACGCGGAGGCCGTCGTCGGGCACGAGCCCCGTGTCGTCGCGCTCGCCTCCGACGACCCGTGGGCCCGGCGGCGCGGGGTCCGGCTGGCGGAGATCCGCGAGCGCACCCTCATCATCGACCGCCGCACCGGCACCACGACGCTCGGCCTGTGGCCCGAAGGGGCCCGCCCCTCGGTCGAGTTCACGCAGGACATCGACGACTGGCTCGCGGCCATCGCGACCGGGCGCTGCGTCGGCGTCACGCCACGGGCCACGGCGGCGCAGTACCGGCGCGACGGCATCGTCTACCGCGCGCTGCGCGACGCGGAGCCCGTTCCTGTACGGCTCGTCTGGCGCCGCCACGACCCGCACCCGGCGACGGACGCCGCGGTGGCCCTGCTCGGCGAGCTCTACCGCGAGGGTGCGTAACGCGCGTAACGCGTGTCCGGGCGGAGGTCCCTGCTGCGCACCTGCCGGACGCCGCAGATGTCCTCGTACAGCTCGCCGTCCTCGTTGTCGCGGACCGTGCCCCGGGGAGAGCCGCCGGTCAGCACGTTGATCCAAGAGCGCAGCCAGTAGTACGGCTGGAGGGGCAGCCAGCACAGGCCGGAGAGCCAGCGCCAGGCGAGCCGGAACGGGCCGGGGCGCGTGCCGTCGGTGGCGCGCACGACCCGGATCCGGGCGAGGAGCTTGCCGACGCTGGCGCCGCACGCCCAGGTCAGCAGCGTCTGGTTGACGAAGGAGAAGCCGACCAGAGTGCCGAGCGCGGCGCCCGTCGCGCGCCCGCCGGTGGGTGTGCCGTCGGGCCCGGTGTCCTTGCCCAGGGCGACCGCGACGAGGAGCCCGAGCGTCACGGCCAGCACCAGGTCCACGGTCACGGCGGCATAGCGCCGCAGCTCGCCCGCGCGGCGCGGTATGTGCGGACGGTACGGCGCGTACTGATTCCCCCGAGGATCGATCATGGCTCTCATCCTGCCAGCCCGGAGTGCGGCCGGAGGGCGGGGGTTTCGTAAGCGTCACATCCACTATAGGGTCATTACATGACCGAGGTGAGAGCTGCCGTGGAGGACGACATCGCGGAGCTGGTGCGGCTCCGCGCCCTGCTCTTCGAGACGTTGGGCGGAGATTTCTTCAACCCCGGGTCCGCCGACCCCTCGTGGCGCGTGACCTGCGCCGCCGTGTTCAAGGAACAGCTCGCCCACGACGGCACGCGGATCCTCGTCGTGGACGGCACAGACAGCACAGATGACACAGGCGGCTCCGACGGCCTCGCCGCCTGTGTCATCGGCACCACCGAACTGCGCGTCCCGAGCCCGCATCTGCCGCGCGGCCGGGTCGGGAACGTGATCGGGGTCGTCACCGACCCCGCGTACCGGCGGCGCGGCCACAGCCGGGCGCTCATGCGGGAGCTGCTCGACTGGTTCCGGGCGTACGGGGTGGACCGCGTCGATCTGCACGCCTCCCGCGAGAGCGAACCCCTCTACCGGGCCCTGGGCTTCGCCGACCACCCGGACCCCTCGCTGTACTGGCACCCGTAGGGCCAGAGCCAGGGCGAGGGCGAGGGCGAGGGCTACGGGGCCAGGAACGCCGCCGTGACCGAGGTGAAGCGCTCCGGGTCGTCGAGCCAGGGGTGGTGCCCGGCGCCGGGCTGGACGACGAGCTGGGCGTACGGGAAGAGTCCGGCGTACTCGGCCATCGCGCGCGGCGGGGAGTTGAGGTCCACCTCCCCGGCGAGGACGAGCACGCAGGAGGCGAGGCGCGCGAGCGCGGCGCGGGTGGCCTCGGGCTCGTACGCGCCGTCGGAGCCGTAGACGGCGGCGGCCCCGTCGTTGCGCTGCTCGGCGTCGGCGGCGTCCAGGGCGCGCGCCGCGTCGTCCCAGCGGCCGTGCAGGAACGGGGCGACGGCCTCCCAGTGCGTGTCCTTCCCCCGGCCCGCCACGATCTCCTCCAGCGCCGCGAACGCGGCCGGGAACCAGGGCTCGCCCTCCCGCAGCCGCGCCGTCTCCAGCCGCTCCTCCCCCGTGACCCCGATGCCGACGGCGGCGACGCTGGGCGTGATCAACGCGAGGCCGCCGACGCGTTCGGGATGCCGGGCGGCGTAGAGCACGGCCAGGTTCGCGCCCGCGCAGTGCGCGAGGAGGTCCACCCGCTCCACGCCCAGGTGTGCGCGGAGCGCCTCCACATCGTCCACGAGCCGGTCGCAGCGGTACGTCCCCGGGTCGTCCGGCGTCGCGGACGACCCGGTGCCGCGCAGGTCGAGGGGGACCAGCGTGCGGCCCGCGGCGCGCGCGAGCCCGCCGAGGTCGCCGAGGTACGCCGAGGCGCGCATCGGGCCTCCGGGCAGACAGATCACGGGCGGCCCCTCGCCGTACGCGTGATGGGCGAGCGCGGTTCCGTCGTACGCGGAGAAGGTCGGCATGCGCCGACCCTGTCAGGGCGGCTCGCCCCGGGACAACCGGATTCGGCCCCGTCTACGGCGACTTCATCGCCGCCCGTACCTCCGTGAGCGTGGTGCCCGCGAACTCGCGGGCCGGCGCGTCGATACGGGCGAGGACCTCGTCGACGTGCGGGCGCAGCCGGGCACGCAGCGCGTCGGACCAGGTCTCCTCGGCGTACGAGGAGGTGCGGTAGAGGTCCCTGGCGTGCTCCAGGACCGGGCGGTGCTCCGGCGGGAGGCGGTCGAGGGCCCAGTCGGCGGCGGTGTCCTTCGGCTCGATGTCCCCGGTGGCGAGCGTGACCCAGACGCGGGCGAGGGTGAGGAGGACGTTGCGCGTGTCCTCTTCCAGTTCGCCGAGGAGTTCGGGGACGCCCGCCACGCTCGCCCGGACGAGATCGGCGTGCGGCACGGGGTCGAGGACCTGTGCGGGAGGCGGGCCGAGCAGGGGGTGGTCACCGGCGAGGGCCGTCGTGATCAGCAGCGCGAGGTCCGGCATGGGCCCCGGCCGCGGCACGGCACCGGCCGCGAACTCCTCGCGCAGCCACTCCCCGTAGAGGAAGTCCCCGGTCGGCGGGGTGCGCCACGGGCTGACCTCGGACCGGACGACGACGGTGAGTTCGACGGGCCGCACCCCGGGCGAGAGCCCGGAGATCCTCAGCAGACCCTCCAGCAGCGCCGCCCGTTCGCGCGCGGCCATGCCGCGCCGGGTGACGACCAGCACGTCCAGGTCGCTGGCGGGCCGGAGCCCGCCGAGCACGGCGGAGCCGTGCAGATACGCGCCGATGACCTCGGTGCCCAGAACGTCGCGGACGAGGGAGACGGTCTCCTCGGTCTGATCACCCATCGCGCCAGTCTACGAACTTCAGGGGCGGGGCCAGGGGCGGCCGCCGAGCCGTTCGATGTCGGTGTTGAAGCGCCGCAGGTACGAGGCGAAGGCGGCGATGTCCTCGTCGGCCCATTCGGCCATGACGCGGTCCAGCGCCTCGACGAGCCCCTCGCGCTCCTCGTCGAGCAGCCGGGCCCCCTCGTCCGTCAGCCGGAACTTGCGGGCCATGCCGCCCTCGGGGTCGGGGATGCGCTCGACGAGCCCGGCACGCATGGCCGCCGCCGTCTGCCGGTTGAGGGTGGAGGCGTCGAGCCCGAAGGCGTCGCTCAGCTCGCCGATCGACATGGGCCCCTGGACACGGATGCGGCTGAGCAGGATGTACGCGCTGCGCTCCATGACCCCGCCCTTGCGCCGGGTGCCCCGGTGGAGGGGGAGCCCGTGCCTGCTGAGGAGCATCTGCTCGTACTCGACCTCGTGCGTGGGCCTGTCCATCCGCGCCATCTGCCTGCTGCCTCCTGCTTGCCGTGCCCGCCGTTCCGCGCGCCGGGCCCTCATCCTCGCACGGCGATATGCATCGACCATACGATGTGAGTCATACATGTGATGTGTACGATGCATATCCCTTGCCGACGCAGACCTCCGAGGAGTCCGCCTTCATGGAAGCCCCCCAGCACTCAGCCCGCGCCGGCGGCGTGGTCGCCACGCTGGCCTTCGCCGGAATCACCGCGGCGATCATGCAGACGCTGGTCACCCCGCTCATCGCCGAACTGCCGCGCATCCTGGACACCAGCTCCTCGAACGCCGCGTGGGTGATCACCGCGACCCTGCTCGTCGCGGCCGTCTGCGTGCCGGTCTTCGGGCGCCTCGGCGACCTCGTCGGCAAGCGCCGGATGCTGCTGGCGTGCACCGTGCCGCTGATCGCGGGCTCCGTGCTCTGCGCGGTCTCGTCCTCCGTCGTCCCGATGATCGTCGGGCGCGGCCTCCAGGGCATGGGGATGGGCATGGTGCCGCTCGGCATCGCGCTGCTGCGCGACGTGGTCCCGCAGGAGCAGCTCAGCTCGTCGATCGCGCTGGTCAGCGCGTCGATGGGGATCGGCGGCGGCCTCGGCCTGCCGATCGCGGCGGCGGTGGCGCAGTACGCGAACTGGCGCGTGCTCTTCTGGGGCTCCGCCGCCTTCGCCGTGGCGGTCGCGGCGCTGATCTGGTTCCTGATCCCGGAGGTGCCCGCCGGTGCCCGGGGCCAGCGCTTCGACGTGCCGGGCGCGCTGGGGCTCGGCGCCGGGCTGGTCTGCCTGCTGCTCGCGGTCTCCAAGGGCGCCGACTGGGGCTGGGGCTCGGGCACGACGCTGGGCCTGTTCGCCGCGGCCGTCGTGGTGCTGGGCGTCTGGGGCCTGTGGGAGCTGCGCACCCGGGACCCGCTGATCGACCTGCGCACCACGGCCCGCCCCCGGGTGCTGCTCACCAACGCGGCCTCGGTCTTCGTCGGCGTCGGGATGTACGCGGCGATGCTGATCGTGCCGCAGCTCCTCCAGTTCCCGGAGGCCACGGGGTACGGGCTGGGGCAGTCGATGCTCGCGGCGGGCCTCTGGATGGCGCCGGGCGGCATCATGATGATGCTCGTCTCGCCGCTGGGCGGAAAGCTCACGAACGCGCGCGGGCCCAAGTTCACCCTCATCTGCGGCGTGCTCGTGATCGCCGCCGGGTACGGGCTGGCCCTGGGCCTGATGGGCTCCGCGTGGGGGCTGATGCTCGTCTGCATGGTCATCAACAGCGGCGTGGGCCTCGCGTACGGCTCGATGCCCGCCCTGATCATGAGTTCCGTGCCGCTCTCCGAGACGGCGGCGGCCAACGGCTTCAACACGCTGATGCGCTCCCTGGGCACCTCGGTCGGCGCCGCCGTCATCGGCGTCGTCCTCGCGCAGATGACCGTCACCATGGGCGGTCACACGATCGCCTCGGAGGACGGATTCCGCACCGGCCTGGTCGTCGGCTGCGGCGTCGCGCTGCTGGCCGGGGCGATAGCCGCCGTCATCCCGGCCGCCCGTCCGGCCGCCTCCGGGGAGGGGAAGCCCGGCCGCTCGGCGGAGCCCGCGCAGGCCCCGGCGGGCGCCTGACGCCTGACCCCTCCGACCTCCGCCGAGTCGCCGATCCCGTGCATCACCTCGATCCTGAAGGGGACACGGAACAGACGGAGCGCACAGCGACGTACCGCACAGCGACGACCGGCCAGGAGGAACCATGCCCGCGGGGTCCAGCAAGAAGCGCGAACGGCAGTACGAACACATCAAGGAAGGCGCGAAGCAGCAGGGCGCCTCCACCCGCCGGGCGAAGGAGATCGCCGCCCGTACGGTCAACAAGGAAAGGGCGCAGTCCGGCGAGGCCAAGAGCGCCAGCCGTACCTCCGTACGGGACAAGCCCGCGCCGAAGCGCGGCGGCGAGCGCTCGCACAAGGGCGCCGGGGGCCCCACCCGCGACCAGCTCTACAACGAGGCGCGGCAGCGCGGCATCGAGGGCCGCTCCAACATGAACAAGAGCCAGCTCCGCAAGGCCCTCGGCCGCTGAGGGGTTCCCCATGAGCGGCAAGGGCACCGGCAAGGGCGAGCGCGAGGACGACGGCCAGGAGCGGCTGCGGACGTACCGCGGCAAGCGGCACTTCGGCAGCACCGCCGAGCCCGAGGGGGACGGGGCGCCCGAGGGGGACGGCGAGGGCGGGGACGAAGGACACCGTTTCGTCGTCCAGATCCACGACGCGACCACCCTGCACTTCGACTTCCGGCTGGAGGTCGACGGCGTGCTCAAGTCGTGGTCCGTCCCCAAGGGCCCCTCGACCGACCCGCACGACAAGCGGCTCGCGATGCCGACCGAGGACCACCCGCTGGAGTACCGCACGTTCGAGGGCGTGATCCCCCGCGGCGAGTACGGCGCGGGGCCCGTCATCGTCTGGGACACGGGGACCTACGAGCCGCTGAAGGCCGACTTCCCCCGTGCCCTGGAGAAGGGCCACGTCTCCTTCCGGCTGCACGGCGCGAAGCTGCGCGGCGCCTGGGCGCTCACCCGCTTCCGCAGCGGCGAGGAGGGCGAGCGCGAGGCGTGGCTGCTGGTGAAGGAGAACGACGGGCGGGCGGGTTCCGCGCACGGCACCCCCGATCCGGCGCGGGCCCGCTCGGCGCTGAGCGGGCAGACCCTGCGCCAGGTCGCGGGGGGATAGGGAATTTATGGTCCGCACCATATGACGCTCCTATCAATGAAGTTGAGCGGTACACTTTCTCCGTTCTCCCTATGCGTTGCTCGATATCCAGAACGCATATGCGAGAAAGATTTCCTCTCGCCGAGGTAAAAGCGCCTTCCCGATGCATCCAATTCGCGGGAAAGGCCCTTCTGCCGCGAAGCGGAGGCGGAGGAAGCTGCACCATGTGGTGAAACGCGGCAAGGCGAGGGAAAAAGCGGAGCGGGCCGCCGGTGAGGCGGCCGAACGGCTCCTGAAGGCCGGCCAGTTGCTCGGCACGGCGCCCGTCTCCGAGGACCGGCGCGCGGTGTTCCGTACGGGAGAGGACGTCAACGACGCGCCGTACCGGGAGCGCTGGGCCCACGACAAGGTGGTGCGCTCGACGCACGGCGTCAACTGCACCGGCTCCTGTTCCTGGCAGGTGTACGTCAAGGACGGGCTGATCACCTGGGAGACCCAGGCGACCGACTACCCCACGACCGGGCCCGACCGGCCCGAGTACGAACCCCGGGGCTGCCCGCGCGGCGCCTCCTTCTCCTGGTACACCTACTCCCCCACCCGGGTGCGCCATCCGCTCGCGCGCGGCGTGCTCGTGGAGATGTACCGCGAGGCCCGTCGGCGGCTGCGCGACCCCGTCGCGGCGTGGGCGGAGATCACGACGGACCCCGCGAAGCGGCGCCGCTACCAGGCGGCGCGGGGCAAGGGCGGGCTGGTGCGGATCGGCTGGGACGAGGCGCTGGAGATCGCGGCGGCGGCGCACGTGCACACGCTCGCCGCGCACGGCCCCGACCGGATCGCGGGGTTCTCGCCGATCCCCGCGATGTCGATGGCCTCGCACGCGGTCGGCGCCCGCTTCCACGCGCTGATCGGGGCGCCGATGCTCTCCTTCTACGACTGGTACGCGGACCTGCCCGTCGCCTCCCCGCAGGTCTTCGGCGACCAGACCGACGTGCCCGAGTCCGGCGACTGGTGGGACGCGGCCTACCTCATGCTGTGGGGCTCGAACGTCCCCGTCACGCGCACGCCCGACGCGCACTGGATGACCGAGGCCCGCTACCGGGGCCAGAAGGTCGTAGTCGTCTCCCCCGACTTCTCGGACGCGACGAAGTTCGCCGACGAATGGCTGCACCCCCATCCAGGGACCGACGGCGCCATGGCCATGGCGATGGGGCACGTGCTGCTGCGGGAGTTCTTCGTGGAACGCCAGGTGCCGTATTTCCAGGATTACGTCCGCCGCTTCACCGACCTCCCGTTCCTGGTCGAGCTGGAGGAGCACGCGGACGGCGGCCATGTGCCGGGCCGGTTCCTCACCGCCGCGGACCTCGACGGGGAGGACGAGGCGGACCGGTGCCGGCCCGTGCTGGTGGACGCCCGTACCGACCGGGTCACCGTCCCCAACGGGACGCTGGGCGACCGCTGGTCCAAGGGCGGCGAGGAGCGCTGGAACCTCGACCTGGGCGAGACGGAACCGCTGCTCACCTTCCACCGGGACGGCTGCGACTCCGCCGGGGTCGCCCTCCCCCGCTTCGACGAGCCCGGCACGGTCGTACGGCGCGGCGTGCCCGTACGGGAGATCGGCGGGCGCCGGGTGACCACCGTCTTCGACCTGCTGCTCGCCCGCTACGGAGTACGCCGCGAGGGCCTCGACGGCGAGTGGCCCGCCTCGTACGAGGACGCGTCACTGCCCTGCACGCCCGCCTGGCAGGAGACGGTGACCTCGGTCCCGGCGGGCGCGGTGGTGCGCGCCGCGCGCGAGTTCGGGCACACGGCGGAGCGGACCCGGGGCCGGTGCATGATCGTGATGGGCGCGGGCACCAACCACTGGTTCCACTCCGACACCATCTACCGCTCGTTCCTCACGCTGCTGCTCCTCACCGGCTGCCAGGGCGTGAACGGCGGCGGCTGGGCGCACTACGTCGGGCAGGAGAAGGTCCGCCCATACGCGGGCTGGCAGCAGCTCGCGACCGGCGCCGACTGGGAGCGCCCCTCGCGCCAGATGGCGGGCACGCCGTACTGGTACGTCCACACCGGCCAGTGGCGGTACGAGCAGGCCCCCGCCGACGCGCTCGCCTCCCCCACCGCGCGCGGGCTCTTCGCCGGGAGCCACACGGCGGACCTGGTCGCCCGTTCGGTGCGGCACGGGTGGATGCCCTCGTATCCGACGTTCGCCGAGAACCCCCTCGACATGGGCCGCCGCGCCCGGCTCTCCGGGAAGGACCCGGCGCGCTGGCTCGCGGAGGAACGGGCCGCGGGGCGCGCCGAGTTCGCCTGCGAGGACCCCGACGCGCCCGCCAACTGGCCCCGGGTCCTCACCGTATGGCGGGCCAACCTCATCGGCTCCTCGGCCAAGGGCAACGAGTTCTTCCTCCGCCACCTGCTCGGCGCCCAGGACAACGCCGGCGCGCCCGAGGCGCCGCCCTCCTCCCGCCCCGCCGAGGTCCGGTGGCGGGAGGAGGCGCCGCGCGGCAAGCTCGACCTGCTGCTCGCCCTCGACTTCCGCATGACGTCCACGACGCTGTACGCGGACCTCGTGCTGCCCGCCGCGACCTGGTACGAGAAGCACGACCTCTCCAGCACGGACATGCACCCGTACGTGCACGCCTTCTCGCCCGCCATCGACCCGCCCTGGCAGGCCCGTACCGACTTCGAGATCTTCCACGGGCTCGCGGAGAAGGTGAGCGAACTGGCCGCCGGACGGCTGGAGGAGACGTACGACCTCGTCGCCACGGCCCTCCAGCACGACACCCCCGGCGAGGTGCCCGCGAACGGGCCGACGGCGCCGCAGGTCACCGTCGTCGCGCGGGACTACACGGGGCTCGCCGACCGGCTGGCCTCCTTCGGGCCGCTGGCGGTGCGCGAGGGCGTCCGGGTCAAGGGCGTGACCGTACGGCCCGAGCCGGAGAGCGCGTGGCTCGCGGCCCGCTGCGGCACCGGCACCCGGGGGGACGCGCGCGGAAGGCCGCTGCTCGACACCGACGTCAAGCTGTGCGAGGCGATCCTCGCGCTCTCCGGCACCACCAACGGGCGGATCGCCGCCGAGGGCTTCCGGGCGCTCGCCGAGCGCTGCGGCCCCGGGTCCGGGCTGGAGGAGCTGGCGGCCTCCGTGGCCGAGCGGCGCGTCGTCTTCTCCGACACCCAGGCCCGCCCGGTGCAGGTCGGGGCGAGCTTCGAGTGGTCCGGCAAGGAGGGCCCCGAGCGCCGCTACGCGCCCTTCACCCTCAACACCGAGCACCGCAAGCCCTGGCACACCCTCACCGGGCGCCAGCACTTCTACCTGGACCACGACTGGATCGCCGAGTACGGCGAGCAACTTCCGGTCTACCGGCCCCCGTTGGACGCGCCGGACCTGGGCGGCGGTGACGGGCGCGCCGTGACCGTCCGCTATCTGACCCCGCACGCCAAGTGGTCCATCCACTCCGAGTACCAGGAGAACCTGCTGATGCAGACCCTGTCGCGCGGCGGCCCCGTCATCTGGATGAGCCCGCCGGACGCCGAGGCGATCGGCGCCGCCGACAACGACTGGATCGAGGCCGTCAACCCCAACGGCGTCGTCGTCGCCCGCGCCGTCGTCTCGCACCGCATGCCGCCCGGCACGGTCTTCATGTACCACGTGCAGGAACGCATGGTGAACGTGCCCCGCTCGGAGGCGACCGGGCGGCGCGGCGGCGTGCACAACGCGCTGACCCGCCTGCTGATCAAGCCGACGCACCTCATCGGAGGGCACGCGCAGCTCTCGTTCGCGCCCAACTACTACGGCCCGACCGGCAACCAGCGCGACGCGGTCACGGTGATCCGCCGCCGCGCGCAGGAGGTGACGTACTGATGGCCCGCCCCCGGCGCGTGATGGCACAGGTCGCCATGGTCATGAACCTCGACAAGTGCATCGGCTGCCACACCTGTTCGGTCACCTGCAAGCAGACGTGGACCAACCGCAGCGGCACCGAGTACGTCTGGTTCAACAACGTCGAGACCCGCCCCGGGCAGGGCTATCCGCGCCGCTACGAGGACCAGGACCGCTGGAAGGGCGGCTGGAAGCTCTCCCACGGCCGCCTCGTCCCCCGCTCGGGAGGCCGCGCCCGCCGCCTCGCCCGGCTCTTCTCCAACCCCGAACTCCCCTCCGTGGACGACTACTACGAGCCCTGGACGTACGACTACGCCACCCTCACCGAGGCCCCGCTCGGCGACGACGTGCCCACCGCGCCGCCCCGCTCCCTGATCGACGGCCGCCGCATGGCCGTCACCGGCGGCCCCAACTGGGACGACGACCTGGGCGGCGGACCCGAGCACACCGCCGCCGACCCCGTGCTGGAGAAGATCGGCGACGAGGTCCGGCTGGAGTACGAGCAGGCGTTCATGTTCTACCTGCCGCGCATCTGCGAGCACTGCCTCAACCCGTCCTGCGTCGCCGTCTGCCCCTCCGGCGCGATGTACAAGCGGATCGAGGACGGCATCGTCCTCGTCGACCAGGACAGGTGCCGGGGCTGGCGGATGTGCGTGAGCGGCTGCCCGTACAAGAAGGTCTACTTCAACCACCGCACCGGCAAGGCCGAGAAGTGCACCTTCTGCTATCCGCGCATCGAGGCCGGGCAGCCCACCGTCTGCTCCGAGACCTGCGTGGGGCGGCTGCGCTACCTCGGGGTGATGCTCTACGACGCGGACCGCGTCGGCGAGGCCGCGTCCGTCGAGGACGAGAAGGACCTGTACGAGGCGCAGTTGAGCTGCTTCCTCGACCCGCACGACCCCGAGGTGGCCCGCGCCGCCGAGGAGTCGGGCGTCCCGCACGACTGGATCACCGCCGCGCGCCGCTCGCCCGTACGGGCGCTGATCTGCGACCACCGGGTGGCGCTGCCCCTGCATCCCGAGTACCGCACCATGCCCATGGTCTGGTACGTGCCGCCCCTCTCCCCCGTCGTCGACGCGCTCACCCGCAGCGGACACGACGGCGAGGAACCGGCGGCGCTGTTCGGCGCGATCGACAGCCTGCGCATCCCGCTGTCGTACCTCGCCGAGCTGTTCACCGCGGGGGACCCCGCGCCCGTCGAGGCCGCGCTCTGCCGCCTCGCGGCGATGCGCTCCCACATGCGGCGCGTCAACCTCGGCGAGGAGCGGGACCCGGCCCTCGCCCGCGCCGTCGGCATGGATCAGGAGGGGATCGAGGCGATGTACCGGCTGCTGGCCCTCGCCAAGTACGAGGAGCGGTACGTCATCCCGACCGCCTACACGCCCGAGGACGGCACGCCGCTGGACACCGGGTGCAGCCTGGAGGGCGCGGGCGGACCCGGGATGTACGACGCCGACGCGTTCCACGCGCCGCCGCTGGTGCCGCGGCCGGGGCCCGAGCAGGAGCCGGAACCCGAGCGGGTCAACCTGCTCAACTGGGACGGCCGGGGCCGCCCCGCCGGGCTGTTCCCCGCGCGCGGGGAGGAGGCGTGAGGCCCCGGGCGGGCCGCGCGCAGGCCGCGCTGTTCCAGGCCGCCTCTCTGCTGCTGCGGCACCCCGGCGACGACTGGCCCGAGCGCCTCGCACTCGTCCGTACGGCCGTGTCCGGGCTGCCCGGGCCCGGCGCCGCCGCGCTGCGCGGCTTCTGCCGGGACGTCGCGGACGTGCCGCAACTGGAGCTGTCCGCGCGGTACGTCGCCACGTTCGACCGCTCGCGCCGCCGCACCCTGCACCTGACGTACTACACCGACGGCGACACCCGGCGCCGGGGCGCCTCCCTGCTGCGCTGGCGCCGCCTCTACCGGGAGCACGGCTGGCGGGCGCCGGAGGACGAACTGCCCGACTTCCTGCCGCTCGCCCTGGAGTTCGCCGCCCGGTGCCCCGGGCCCGGCCGCCGCGCGCTCCAGGAGCACCGCGCCGCGCTGGAGCTGCTGCGCACGGCGCTCGACGGCCGCCGCAGCCCGTACGCCGCGGTCCTCACCGCCGTCTGCGGCGCACTGCCCGGCGCGTCGCCCGCCGACCGGGCGGCGGCGCTGCGCCTGGCGCGCGGCGGGCCGCCGCCCACGGAGACGGTGGGCCTGCTGCCGTTCCCGCACCCCGGAAGGACCGCCCCGTGAGTCCCCTGCACACGGCGCTGTGGGGCATCCTCCCCTACGTCGTCCTCGCCCTGCTGGTCACCGGCACGGTCTGGCGCTTCCGCCACGACCGCTTCGGCATCACCACCCGCTCCACCCAGCTCCACGAGCACCGGCTGCTGCGCGTGGGCGGGCCGCTCTTCCACTACGGGCTGCTGTTCGTGTTCCTCGGACACGTCGTCGGGCTGGCGGTCCCCGAGTCGTTCACCGAGCGGGTCGGCGTCCACGAGTGGCTCTACCATGCCAACGCGCTGCTCGTCGGCGGCGCCGCGGGCCTGGCCACCACGGCGGGGCTGGCGGTGCTGGTGTACCGGCGCCTGAGGGTGCCCGCCGTCCGCTCGGCCTCGCTCCGCACGGACCGCCTCGTCCACCCCTTGCTGCTCACGGTGCTGCTCGCGGGCCTGACGGCGACGGCGACCACGCTGGAGCCCCACCCCTACGACTACCGCCGGGGCGTCTCCGTCTGGTTCCGCTCCCTGTTCACCCTGGACCCCGACGTCCCCGCGATGTCCCACGCCCCGCTCGCCTACCAGCTCCACGCCCTCCTGGCCCTGGCCCTCTTCGCCCTGTGCCCCTACACCCGCCTCATCCACGCCTTCGCGGTGCCGTTGGGCTACGCGATCCGCCCGTACGTCGTCTACCGCCACCGCGCGGGGCAACGTCCCGCCACCCGTCGCTGACGGAGCGCCCCGAAGGGGCGCGGGGAACTGCGCGACCAGCCTGGGGGTACCTCCCTGCTCGAAGAGCTTGGGGGAGCACCCGCACACCGCAGCAATCGGAAAGGGGCACCCCCTGACCGGCACAGAGGTGGAGGACGAGACGAGGAACGGCGGCATCCGGGACCTCGCTCCCGCCTGCTTCGCACCCGTCATGGCCACCGGCATCGTGTCGCGGGCACTGGACCAGGCCACGGGGGCGCGTCACGCGGCGGACGCCCTGCTGGCCGCCGCACTCGCCCTGCACCTCGTGCTGCTGACGGCCACCGTGGCGCGCGCCGTACGCCACCGGGACCGGCTCGCGGCCGATCTGCGCGAACCGGCCCGCTTCTTCGGCGCGTTCACCCTCGTCGCCGCGACGGGCGTCCTCGCGTCCCGCCTCGCCACCGGGCCCTTGCGCCCCCTCGCGGCGGCGGCGCCGGCGCCCGCCGCCGCGCTGTGGGCCGCGCTCGCGCTCGCGGGCGTACGGCTGCTGCGCACGCACGGCGCGGCGGCGACGCGACACGCGGACGGCACCTGGTTCCTGGCGACCGTAGGGCTGCAGTCCCTCGTGGTCACGCTCACGTCCCTCGCACACGGGCCCACCGCCCGTGCGGTCGCGCTCGCGTGCTGGCTCGCGGGCGTCTGCCTGTACGCGGTGACGCTGTGCTGCGTCGTGCGCCGCCTCGTCCTCCACCCGCCCGGACCGGCCGAACTGGCCCCCTCGTACTGGATCCTCATGGGCGCCGCCGCCATCTCCCTGCTCGCCGGATGCGGGATCCCGGAGGGCCCGGCGACGACGGCCGCGCTCCTCGCCCTGTGGGGCTGGGCGACGCTCCTGATCCCCCCGCTGACCGCCGCGGGCGCGTGGCGCCACCTGCGCCACCGCGTCCCGGTGCGGTACGAACCGGCGCTGTGGAGCATGGTCTTCCCCCTCGGCATGTACGCCACGGCAACCACCCGCCTCGCCACAACACGCGACCTGCCGCTCCTCCGCCCCTGGGCCTCGGACCTGGCCTGGTGCGCGACGACGGCGTGGTTCGCGGTGGCCGTACTCCTGCTCGTACGGACGGTCTCGCGCCGGGGTGGACATAACTCCCCCGCGAACCCGGGTGATCCTCCCCTCGTGGGGGCCGTGGGGCGCTGGTTGGCTGGTGGGCAGGGAGGACGAGCGGGCTCTCGACAGGAGACAGGGGACGAGGGATGCGGGACTTCGGGCGGCGTGCGGTGGCGGCGGTGGCGTCGACGGCGGTACTGGCGGGGGTGACCGGGTTCACCGGGGCGCCGTACGCCGGGGCGGCGGGGGCGAAGGGTACGGACACGCTGCGTGCGGACGTCGCGGCCGTACGGAAGGCGGGCGGCGGGGAGGTGAAGGTGCTCGCGGAGACGTCCGGCGGGGGCCGTTCCGCGCGGGCGCGTGCGGGGGCGGGGGCGAAGGTGCCGTGGGAGGCGCGGTTCCGCGCGGCCAGCACGACGAAGACGTTCACCGCCGTCGTCGCGCTCCAATTGGCCGCCGAGAAGAGGCTGTCCCTGGACGACACCGTGGAGAAGTGGCTGCCCGGCGTCGTCTCCGGCAACGGGAACGACGGCTCCAGGATCACGGTCCGCGACCTGCTCCGGCAGACGAGCGGGCTCTTCGACTACACGGAGGACCCCGAAGTGGCCGCCGCGCTGCGGGACTTCGAGGCGCACCGGTACGACACGACGCCCGCCCGCGCGTACGTGGCCCTCGCGATGCGCCACGCCCCGGAGTTCGTCCCCCGCCCGGGGAAGACCCGCTGGGCGTACTCGAACACCAACTACCTGCTGCTCCAGATGATCGCCGAGAAGGCGGGCGGACTCCCCTGGCGGGAGCAGGTCGAGCACCGCGTGATCGCCCCGCTCGGGCTGCGGCAGACCTCGGTGGGCGGGGCCAACCCGTTCCTGCCCGGCCCGCACGCGCGCGTCACGGTGCCGGGCCCGGACGGCAAGCCGATGGACGTGACCGAGCACAGCCTCCAGCACACCGCCGACTCGGCCGTGATCAGCTCCACCCGCGACCTGGGCACCTTCTTCCGCGCGCTGATGGCGGGCGAGCTGCTGCCGGAGGCCCAACTGGACGAGATGCGGCGGACGGTCCCCCGCACCGGCGACCCCGACGACCTCGCCGCCTGGCCGCACGGCGGCTACGGGCTCGGCATCCGCGAGACCCCGCTCTCCTGCGGGGGCCGCTACTGGCACCACGAGGGCGACGGCCTCGGCTCGTACACCCGCACGGGCGTCACCGCCGACGGGCGCCGCGCGGTGACCGTCTCCGTCACGAGCGACGGCGGCGTCCCCGACCAGGTCCGCCTCAACAAGGCCACCCGCGCGCTGGTCGACCACGCCCTCTGCCGCCCGGCCCCGGCGCCGACCCGTTCCCGGGACTCGTAGACCCGCTCATGCCACCGGGTGGAGCCGGAGGGGCGGGCGATCTCCACCCCCGGTTCCACCCGTGGGTCCAGGTGTCACGCCCCTGATCGCAGCAGTCTGTACGGCATGACAACGACTGAGTGGATCACCGACATCGCCCTCCTCCTCATCGTCTTCCGGCAGCTCCGGGAAGGCCGGCTCGACCACAAGACGTTCCTGATCCCGCTGGGGATCGTGGCCTACGTGGCCCACTCCTACCTCAGCACCATCCCCACCGGCGGGAACGACCTCGTCCTGATCGGGGCCCTGGTCGGCGTGGGAGCCGCGCTCGGGATCCTGGGCGGGATCTACACCCGGATACGCGCCGTCGACAGGCACCTCCTGATCAAGGCCGGCGCGGTGTCGGCGACCCTGTGGGTGCTGGGCATGAGCGCGCGGATGGCGTTCCAGCTCTGGACGGAGCACTGGGGCGGCGCCGACGACGTGGCCCGGTTCAGCATGACGCACCACATCACCAGCGACCAGGCGTGGGTGGCGGCGTTCGTGCTGATGGCGCTCACCGAGGTCGTCACGCGGCTGGCCACGATCTACGCCCGCAGCCGGAGCCGGGCCGTCACCGGGGCGACCGTGCGGGCGACCGCGTGAAGGCGGCCAGGAGCACCGCTCCGAGGGCCGTATACGGTGAGGGCGTGACCGCGACCAACCCGGCAGGTGCCCGTTCACTGGTGGACTTGCCCAAGGCCCATCTGCACCTCCACCTCGACGGCTCGCTGCGTCGGTCGACCGTCGAGGAGATCGCCGCCGAGGAGGGCCGTCAGGTCCCGTGGCCGAGCGGTTACGGCTCGTTCGCGCACTTCATGGAGACGATCACGGCCGCCGCGGCGTGCCTGCGCGACGAGGAGGACGTCCGGCGAGCGGTCCACGAGATCGTCGAGGACGCCCGGGACGCGGGTGCGGTGTGGCTCGAACTCTCCGTCTGGCCGGGGTTGTTCCAGGGCCGGTTGGGCGACTACGCGTCGGCGGTCGCCACCGTCCTGGACGCCGGTCGCGACGCCGCGGAGCGGTCGGGTGTCGGTTTCGGGCTGATCGCCGCGGCCAACCGCGGGCTCGGCGTCGAGGACGCGACGGCGGTGGCCGAGGTCGCCGCGGAGTTCGCGGGCCGGGGCGTGGTGGGGTTCGGCCTCGACGGGGACGAGGCGGCCGCTCCGGCGGCCTGGTTCGGGCGCCCCTTCGAGATCGCTCGCCACGCCGGTCTGCTGTCCGTCCCGCACGCCGGTGAGATCGCGGGCCCGGAGTCGGTGCGCGAGGCGCTGGACGTGCTCGGCGCCGACCGGGTGATGCACGGCGTACGCGGCATCGACGACCCCGCGCTCGTCGAGGAACTCGCCGCCCGGGGCACGACGCTGGACGTCTGCCTCACGAGCAACGCCCTGCTCGGCGTCTACGAGCCGATCGCGGCGAACCCGCTGCCCGCGTTGCTCGACGCGGGGGCCCGGTGCTCGCTCAACGCGGACGACTCGCTGCTGTTCGACACCGACCTGCTCCGCGAGTACGAGCAAGCCCGCACCGTCCTCGGCCTGAGCGACGAGCGGCTGGCGGCGATGGCCGCCGTCTCGATCGAGGACTCCGCCGCGCCCGCCCCCCTGAAGACGGCCGCGCTGGACGGGATCGACGAGTGGCTCCACGCATCGCGGGAATCGCGATGAGCGCGGGACGAGACGGCGGAGAGGCGGCACGGGGAAGCGCCGACGTCCCGAACCCGGGCCGGCCCCCTCGCCGCGAGCCCGGCGGCGTACCGCCCGAGCCGTCCGAGCCGCCCCGTGCTCGTCGCCGACCGTACGACCTGGTCATGCGATACGTTCGGCCCGTGTCAGCGCCCGCGTCCCCGAGCCCCTCGCGGCAGCACGTCACGGGGCAGGACCCCCGGGTGCAGTGGGTGCTCACGGCGGCGGTCATCGTCATCGGCGCCCTGACGATCCGGCCCATGGGCCTCAGCGGCCAGGGGCTCGCCGTCGCTCTCCTGTACGTGGTCAACTCCGTGGCGCTGCTGGCCCGGGGGCTGCCCGTGCACCGGATTCCCCGGCGGCTCGCCCTTGTCTGGCTGACGGTGGGCATCGTCGCGGCGGCGGCCCTGATCGGGACCAGCCGCAGCGGGACGGGCTATCTGTTCGCCTTCTTCCTCGCCGGTCACCTCGGATACCGCCTCGACACCCGGTCCGCCGTCACCCTCGCGGGGCTCTGCAGTTTGCTGTGCGGCGGCGTCCTGTACTTCCACCTCGGGCCCGGTCACCACTCGCTGCCCCCGGTCGTCGGGTTCGTCACCGGCATCCCGGTCCTGGCCGGGATCGTCAACCGCAGCCAGCGCGAGGCCGTCCAGTCGGCGATCGAGGCGGCCGAGGCGGGCGAGCGCGCCGCCCGCGCCGAGGCGACCAGCGCCGTGCTGGCCGAGCGCGGACGTATCGCGCGGGACGTGCACGACGTGCTGGCGCACTCGCTGGCCGGGATCAACATGCAGTTGGAGCTGGCCGACGCGCTGCTCGACACCGGCGACCTGGAGCGCGTACGGGAGGCCAACGCGAAGGCGCACGGCCTCGTCAAGGAGAGCCTGAAGCAGGCGCAGTGGACCGTGCACGCGCTGCGCGAGGACGCGCTGCCGCTGCGGGAGAGCCTCGCCTCGATGCTCGAATCCTCCGGGCACCGCGACGCGCTCACCGTCACCGGAACCGTCCGTGAGGTGCCGGTCCAGGTGACGCAGGGCCTGCTGCGGATCGCCCAGGAGGCGCTGACCAACGCCGCCCGGTACGCTCCCGGGGGTCAGGTGCGGGTGGAACTGGAGTTCGCCGCCGCGTCGACCACGCTGAGGGTCCGTAACCGCCCCGCCACCCGTCCGGTGAGCGCGGGCACCGGCAGTGGAATGGGGCTGATCGGAATGCGCGAACGCGTCGCCCTGCTCAACGGAACCGTCACCGCCGGACCGGTCACCGAGGGGCCGGACCAGGGCGGCTGGCTGGTGGAGGCGGTGATCCCGGGATGAACGGGATGAACGGGATGAACGGAAGCAACGAGAAACGACCGCTGCGCGTGATCGTCGCGGACGACCAGGCGGCGGTCCGCGAGCCGCTCGCCACGGTGCTGGGGCTGGCCGAGGACATCGACGTCGTCGCCGCTGCCGCCGACGGGAACGAGGTGCTGGAGACCGTGGCCGCCGGGCCCGTCGATGTGGTGCTGATGGACCTGCGCATGCCCGTGCTGGACGGCATCGAGGCCACCCGCCGGCTGAGCGAGGAGCACCCGGAGGTGGCGGTCGTCGTGCTGACCACGTTCGCCGACGACGACTCGATCCTGGGCGCGCTGAGCGCGGGGGCCCGCGGCTATCTGACGAAGAACGCCGGACGCCAGGACATCGTGCGGGCCATCCGCACCGCCGCAGCCGGACAGTCCGTCCTCGACCGCACGGTCCAGGACCGGCTGCTCGCCACCGTCAGGACGCGGACGCCGAACCCGGGCCCGGACCCGGCCCCCGGCCAGGACTCCGGCCCGGGACAGCCCCGCTCCCGGCCGCTGCCGGACGACCTCACCCCCCGCGAACGCGAAGTGCTCACCCTCATCGGCCAGGGGCTGCCCAACCGCGGCATCGCCGAGAAGCTCTTCATCAGCGAGGCCACGGTCAAGACCCACATCAACAACCTCTTCGCCAAGGCCGACATCCGCGACCGCGCCGACGCCATCCGCCGCGCCATCGAGGCAGGCCTGGCCTGACGCCCGTCTCCCCCGCCGCCCCATAGACGATCGGTTATCGATCAGCTCACCGATCGCATCGCCCAGCCCTTCAATCCCCTGCCCCGACCCTGGAATGCTCGGTCGCCGATGAAGCTCGGCAATCGACGGGGGAGAAACGTCATGCGCTCATTAGCACGAACCACCGCCACGGTCCTGATGACCGCGGGAGTGCTCGTCACCTCACTGGCCACGGGCGCCAGCGCCGCGCCGACAGGCGAACCGCCGCGCACGGCGGGCCCGACCGGTTCCGTCACGCCTCCCGGCGGGCAGCAGGCGCAGGCCCGTGCGGGTCCGGGAGGGCGAGCCGGTCACGGTGTTCCACGAGGCGGACATCCCGGCCAAGTTGGTGCTCGAAGTCCCCAGAAGGGCAGAGGCGGTGCGCGGTCGTCACGGCAGGCGCAGCCCCCTCACCGAGGGCTGGGCCAGGGCCAGGTACGCGGTGCCGGGGTCCGGCTCCTGCCCCCGCGCCACCGCCGCCCGCGCGCACGCGCGCAGCCGCGCGGGCCCGACGACCCACCGCGGCCGGGCGACGACGGTGACCGTGCGGACGTACGGCGTACGGCGGTCCGCGTCGGCCAGGTCGTCGGCCTGGAGGACGACGAGGCGCCGGGGCGAGATCGCCGTGCTCAGGGCGACGGCGATCTCGCCCGCCTCGGGGAGCAGCACGACGGGCTCGCCGTCCAGGTGGAGGAGGCCGACGAGTTCGACGAGGGGCACGCCGTGGTGGACGACGGCCAGGCGCGCGAAGGGGACGGCGGCGAGGAGGTCGCGGCACTCCCCCTGGTCGAGCGCGGCCCTCGCGGGCGGCGGCCCGTCCGGTACGGCCGACTCCGCTTCCTCCGGTTCGTCCGCGCGCCGGGACGTCCGTTCCGCCGCCCCCGCCGCGGAACGTACGGGCCAGTCGTCGACGACCGTGAAGACGTGGTCGAGGCGGGCCAGGCACAGCACCCGCCAGACCTTGGCGCTGCCCCGCAGGAGGCGCAGCGTGCCGCCGTACTCGGCGACCAGCTCTTTCACGCGGAGCAGCAGCCGCAGGCCGCTGGCGTCCAGGAACGTCACCCCGCGCAGGTCCACGAGGACCTCGGCGGAACGCGCGCGGCGCAGCAGCGCGGCGGCGGCGATCCGACAGGGGGCCGATAGGGGGCTCTTAGGGGGGAACCGCGTTCAAGTCCCCTGTCACAGCGGGTAGGTAACAGCAGTGTCGCCTGACATGCCCATGTGCCGACCGGCCGACGCCGGTCCCCTCCCGGAGGTCCTGAATGCCCCGTAGCAGAGTCAGCAGCGCCAGCAGAGTGAGC
This sequence comes from Streptomyces albiaxialis, assembly GCF_039530985.1. NCBI lineage: Bacteria > Bacillati > Actinomycetota > Actinomycetes > Kitasatosporales > Streptomycetaceae > Streptomyces > Streptomyces albiaxialis. The sequence goes on along the minus strand of NZ_BAAAPE010000016.1, from coordinate 343,351 downwards.
AGCGCCAGCAGCACGACCGGCGGCAGAGTCACCGTCGGCCTCGCCGTGACGTCCGCCGCCCTGTTCACCCTCGTCGGCTCCGCGTCGCCGGCCGCCGCCGACCCGGCCGACAAGCCGCAGCTCCTGTCGAGCTGGACGCAGACCAGCGCCTCCAGCCAGAACGCGTTCCTCACGGCTCGCGCGAACCAGGGCCAGTACGGTGCGTACAACTTCGACTGGAGCACCGACAAGTGCTCCTCCTCGCCGGACAACCCCTTCGGCTTCCCCTTCGAGAACAGTTGCATCCGGCACGACTTCGGCTACCGCAACTACAAGAAGATGGGCACGTTCGACGCGAACAAGGCCCGCCTCGACAGCGCCTTCTACGAGGACCTCAAGCGCGTCTGCAACCGCTACAGCGGCGTCCCCAAGGCGTCCTGCAACAGCCTTGCCTGGACGTACTACCAGGCTGTGCGGGTCGTCGGGGTGAAGAAGGGCAGCCCCGTCGGCTGACAGGCCGTCACGTCTGATCCGGAGTACGGGTGACGACCGCGCCCGTGGACTTCCTTCCGTGGCGGGCGCGGGACTCGATCCTGGCGGCGAGGGTCGTCAGGAGGAGATTGAGGGCGACGAAGAGGAGAGCGACGACGGTGAGGCAGGCGATGGTGTTCGCGCCGTAGTTGGCGGAGATCAGCCGGACCTGGTGCAGGAGTTCACCGAAGGCCAGCATCTCGCCGCCGAGCGCCGTGTCCTTGACGATCACCACCATCTGGCTGGTGAGCGCCGGGAGCATCGCGGTGACCGCCTGCGGCAGCAGCACGTACGCCATCGTCTGCGTCCCGCGCATGCCGACCGCGCGGGCCGCGTCGCGCTGGCCGGAGGGCAGGGCGAGGACGCCCGCGCGGAAGATCTCGGCGACGACGGCCCCGTTGAAGATCACCAGTCCCGTCACGACGGCGTAGAGCGGACGGGAGTCCGGGTCGATGTCGCGGAGCTGCGCGTACGCCTCGTTGCACAGCAGCATCAGCATCAGTACGGGCACGGCGCGGCCGAGGTCGACGAGCGCGGCCGTCGGGGCCCTGATCCAGCGGCGCTCCGCGAGCAGGGCGACGCCCAGCAGCGCGCCGAGCGGCAGCGCGAGGACCGTCGCGAGCGCGGCGGCCTCGACGGTGGTGCGCAGCCCGGGCAGCAGGAACGCGGTCCACACCCGCGCGTCCTCGACGAACGGGCGCCACTTCTCCGCGTCGAGCTGGTGCCGCTCCCCCATCGTCTCCAGCACCCACCACGCCGCGAGCGCGAGGACGGCGAGGAACGCGAGGCCCGCCAGCCGGTGGCGGCGCCGGGCGCGCGGACCCGGCTCGTCGTACAGGACGGGCGGGCCGCCGTACGGGGCACTCACCGGCGCACCGCCACGCGGCGGCTGACCCGGCCGAGCACGAGCGCGGTGGGGAGGGTGAGGCAGACGAAGCCGAGGGCGAAGACGGCGAACACCGCGAAGATCGCGTCGCTCTCGTTCTCGATCATCTCCTTCATCAGCAGCGACGCCTCCGCGACGCCGATCGTGGAGGCCACCGTGGTGTTCTTGGTCAGCGACATCAGTACGGTCGCCAGCGGCGTCACGACCGTGCGGAACGCCTGCGGCAGCACGACGAGCGTCAGCACCTGGCGGAAGCCGAGCCCCAGGGCGCGGGCGGCCTCGGCCTGGCCGACCGGGACGCTGTTGATGCCGGAGCGCAGCGACTCGCAGACGAACGTGGCGGTGTAGCCCGCGAGTCCGAGGGCCGCGAGCCGGAAGCCGGTGTCCTTCGCCGTGCCGCCGCCCAGCGCGACGCCCATCGTCTGGTGCAGGCCCAGCGACATCCCGACGATGATGACGGCGAGCGGGATGTTCCGGACGACGTTCACGTACACCGTGCCGAAGGTCCGCATCAGCGGGACGGGGCTCACGCGCAGCGCCGCGAGGACGGTGCCCCAGACGAGCGCGCCGGCCGCCGACCAGAGCGCGAGGCGCACGGTCACGCCGAACGCGGCGAGCAGGTCGTACCGTTCGGGGTCGAGGAATCCGGGCATGGACCGCGCGTCCTCCCCCTCAGCCGCCCGTGCCGGTCTCGGTGAGCTTCGGCGCCGCCTCCGCCTCGTACCCGGCGCCGCCGAAGTGCTCGCGCACGGACCTCTTCCAGGTGCCGTCGGCGACCATCTTCCGCAGCGCCCGGGTGACGTCGGCGCGCAGCTCTTCCTGGCCCTTCGCCACGCCGACGCCGTACTTCTCGTCGCTGAGCCCGAGGCCCGTGAGCCGGAACTTGCCGCGGCTCTCCTTCCGGGCGGCGAACCCGGCGAGGATCGCGTCGTCGTTGGTCAGCGCGTCGACGGCCTTGTTCTCCAGGCCGGTCAGGCACTCCGAGGGCGAGCTGAACTCCTGGAGGTCGGCCTCGGGCGCCAGCGTGTTCTTGACGTTCTGCGCGGAGGTCGAGCCGGTCACCGAGCACAGCTTCTTGTCGTTGAGATCCTCCGCCGAGTCGATCGAGCCGTCCCCGGCGCGGACGAGCAGATCCTGGTGCGCGAGGAAGTACGGGCCGACGAAGTCGACCTTCCGCTTGCGCTCGGGCGTGATCGAGTACGTGGCGATCACGAGGTCGGCGTCGCCCCGCGTGAGCACGTTCTCGCGCTCGGCGGGCACGGTCGGCTTCCACTCGATGTCGTCGGCGGCCACGCCGAGCCGCTTCGCGAGGTACGTGGCGACGTCGATGTCGAATCCGCGGTACCGCCCGTCCGGCGTTCTGAGCCCGATGCCGGGGAGGTCGTCGCGCACGGCGATCGTCAAGCCGTCCCTCTTCCCGTCACCCGCCGAGCCGTCGTCCGATCCGCCGCACGCGGCGGAGGCCGCGCAGAGGAGCCCCGCCACCACCGCGATGTTCACCGCACGGGATGCCATGTCGCGTCAGCATGACCGCGCCTCGGGCAGGAGACAACACAAGGGGCGGCAGTGGCTGGAAAGAGCCCGGATCGCCCGTTCGGACGCTGAACGCGCGCGCCCCGCCGTCCGTGTAGAGGAGTAAGAGGACCGACATCGAACGGACCGACCGGGAAGGGCAGGTGATCGCGATGAAGCGGCGACCATCCGGATGGACGACCCGACGGGCCCGCCGTGGCCTCTTCCTGGCCGCGACGGTCACCGCGCTGCTGGGCATCGCCTCGCCCGTGCTGGCGAGCGGCTCCGCCCAGTACTGCGGTGCCGGACGCGGCCCGACGGCCGATGTCGCGGTGCAGGGCGCGATCGACGACGCGCGCAACTCCGCGAGCGGCGACGGCAGGTCCGACTGCGAGCTCGCCGAACAGCCGCAGATCTTCGAGGTCTTCGACGACCCGGTCTTCGGCCACGTCTTCCGTGCGAGCGTGGTCATGACCTGCGAGTGACGTCCAGGCCGCGGGCGCTCTGGAAGCGGGCGAGCCCGTCGGCGAGGGCGACGACCGGCTCGGGGTAGCCGCACGCGGCGCGTTCGCGCGCGGGGAGCTTCCAGGGCTCGTGCACGGCCGGGCCCCGGATCCCGGCGAGTTCGGGCACCCAGCGCCGTACGTATGCGCCGTCGGGGTCGTAACGGCGGCCCTGGCGCACGGGGTTGAGGACGCGGTTGGGGCGGGTGTCGGTGCCCGTGCCCGCCACCCACTGCCAGTTGAGCTGGTTGTCGGCCACGTCGCCGTCGACGAGCAGGGCGAGGTAGTGCCGGGCGCCGGTCCGCCAGTCCACGTAGAGGGTCTTGGTGAGGAAGCTCGCGGCGAGGAGCCTGCCCCTGTTGTGCGTCCAGCCCTCGTGGCGGAGCTGGCGCATGGCGGCGTCGACGACGGGGTAGCCGGTGCGCCCCCGCCGCCACGCCTCTGCCTCGTCGCCGTCCGTACGCCAGGCGTCGTCGCGCGGCCGGTAGTCCTCGGTGGCGGCGTCGGGGCGCGCGGCGAGGACCTGGTGGTGGAAGTCGCGCCAGCAGACCTGGCGCACGAAGGCCTCGGCGCCCTCGCCGCCCTTCTCGCGCGCCCGGCGCACGATTTCGGTGGGCGAGAGCGTGCCGAAGTGCAGGTGCGGGGAGAGCCGGGAGGTCGCGTCCCCGGCGAGATCGTCGTGGCGTCGCGCGTACGCGCGCACGGGGCCGCGCAGCCAGGCGGTGAGCCTCCTGCGGCCCTCGGTCTCGCCGCCCCGGGCGAGCCCGGGAGAGACCCCGTCCACGTCCTCGCGCGCGGGGAGGCTCTCCGTGCGGACGCCGTCGGGAACGCGTACGGCGCGCGGCGCCGCGAGCGGGTCGCGGGTGCCCTCCCCCGCCCACCGGCGCGCGTACGGGGTGAACACGGCGAAGTGGTCGGCGCCCTTCCCGCTCGGCACGACCGCGCCGGGCGGCACGACGGTGACCACGGCGTCGTGCACGCGCAGGACGCCTCCGAGCCGTCCGACGGCCGCGCGGATCCGCCGCTCGCGGGCCTGCGCGTAGCCGCTGACCCCGGCCGCCAGGTGCACCTCGACCGCCCCGGTCTCCCGTACCACCTCGGCGACCGCGTCCGCGGCCTCGCCGGAGCGGACGATCAGCCGGCCGCCCCGGGCGCGCAGCTCCGCGTCGAGATCGGCCAGGCAGTCCGCGAGGAACGCGACCCGGTTCGGCGCGTCGAACCCGGCTTCCGCCACGCGCCGGTCCCGCACGAAGAGGGGCACGACCCGCTCGCACGAGGCCAGCGCGGAGCGGAGCGGCGGATGGTCGTGCACCCGCAGGTCGGAGGTGAAGAGAACGACGGCGGTACGCATGCGGTTCCTCAGGTGTCGGGGCGGGCGGCGGCCCGTTCGGCCGTGCGCGCGATGTTGCGGGACATGCCGCCGAAGACCACGGCGTGGAACGGGGAGACGGCCGCCCAGTACAGGTGTCCGGCCAGGCCGTGCGGGTGGAAGAGGGCGCGCTGGTGGTAGCGGGAGCGCCCCTCGCCGTCCGGTTCCGCGCGCATCTCCAGCCAGGCGGGGCCCGGCAGCCGCATCTCGGCGCGCAGCCGCAGCATCCGGCCCGGCTCGATCTCCTCCACCCGCCAGAAGTCGAGCGCGTCGCCCACGCGCAGCCGCTCCGCGTCGCGGCGTCCGCGGCGGGGCCCGACGCCGCCCGCGAGCAGATCGATCCAGCCGCGTACGGCCCAGGCCAGCGGGAACGAGTACCAGCCGTGCTCGCCCCCGATGCCCTCGATCACCCGCCACAGCTCCTCGGGCGGGGCGTCCACCGCCCGCGTGCGCACGTCGGTGCGCAGGCTGCCCCCGGACCAGTCCGGGTCGGTGGGCAGCGGGTCGCTGGGGGCGCCCGGCGTGGCGGCGGAGGACCAGCGGGTCGCGACGTCGGCCTCGCCGATACGGCGGAGCGCGAGCCGCAGCGCCTCGTCGAAGCCGAGGGGCGCGCCCGGCCCGTCGGGCACGTACCGCGCGATGTCGTGCTCCCGGCACACCACCTCGTGGCGCAGGGACTCCGCGAGCGGCCGGGCCAGGCCGCGCGGTACGGGTGTGACCAGGCCGATCCACAGGCTGGAGAGGCCCGGCGTCAGCATCGGCACGCGCAGCACGAGTCGCTTCGGCAGCCGCGCGACGCGCGCGTAACGGTGCATCATGCCCTCGTACGTGAGGACGTCCGGGCCGCCGATGTCGAACGCGCGGTTCACGTCGTCCGGCATCCGCGCCGCGCCCACCAGGCAGCGCAGCACGTCGCGGACGGCGATGGGCTGGACGCGGGTGCCGACCCAGCTCGGGGTGACCATGACGGGCAGCCGCTCGGTGAGGTACCGCAGCATCTCGAAGGACGCGGAGCCGGAGCCGATGACGACGGCGGCGCGCAGGACCGCGGCGGGGACCGGCCCGGCCAGGAAGACCTCGCCGACCTCGGCCCGGGAGCGCAGGTGCGGCGAGAGGTCCCGGACGGGCACGCCGGAGGGGGTCAGGCCGCCGAGGTAGACGATCCGCCGTACGCCCGCCTTCCCGGCCTCCTCGGCGAAGGTGCGCGCGGCCTCCCGGTCGGTGCGTTCGAAGTCCGGGCCCGAGCCGAGGGCGTGGACCAGGTAGAAGGCGACGTCCGCGCCGCGCAGTGCCGCGCGGACGGAGTCCCGGTCCGTCACGTCGCCGCGCGCGGCCTCGGCCCGGTCCGCCCAGTCGTGGTCGCGCAGCTTCTCCTGGGAGCGGGCGAGGCACCGTACCCGGAATCCGGCGTCCAGGAGTTCGGGAACCAGGCGCCCTCCGATGTAGCCGGTGGCGCCGGTCACGAGGCAGAGGGGGCGCTCCTCCGCCGTACGGCCGTCGCCGTGTTCCTCGGTCATGTGCCCTCCGCTCGGTACGTGGTGCGCCGTCGCAGACTCGCACGTCGCGGCCGACGCGGGGCGGGGCCACTCCGCGGTGCGATGCTGGTCGGCGGAACGGGTGTGCGGGCGAGAGCGAGGAGTGGGCCGTGCGAGTGGGTGTGCTGCGGGCCGTCGGCGCGGCGACGGCGGTGTACGGGGCGGTCGTGACGGCCCGGCCCGGGTGGCTGGCGCGGCCCTCGGGGCTGCCGGACGACGCCGGGACGCGGACCTCGCTGCGCCCGCTGGCCTGGCGGGACGTGGCCAGTGGCCTCGCGCTGCTGACGGCGCCGGACGGGGACGCGCTGCGGACCGCGGCGTGGGTGCGGATGGCGGCGGACTTCGGCGACGCGGCGCTGCTGGGCGCGACGCTGCCGGGACGCGGGCGGCGCGCGGGGGCCGTGGCGGTCTCGGTGGGCTGGGGCGCGCTCTCGGCGTGGGCGCTGGTCTCGTCGCCGCCTTCGCGACGGGGCTCCGGGTCAAGTTAGGGTAAAATTCAGCGAGTTGGTCCAGTCCTGTACGGGCCCGGGAGCGTGGAGGACGTCCCCGGGGAGCCGGATTGGTACGGTCCGCTCCGCTCGCGCGATGCGTTGACATGTCCGGCCGCGGCAGTTCCCTGGGAAAGGTCTGCACCAATTGGACCGCACTCCGAGGAGAGCCATGTCCGCACCGAGACCCCCCAGATCCGGATCAGGGCCCGAGCCCTTCTTACGCCCCGGGCGGCGCCTCGTCGTCGTCCTGACCGTGCTCGCGCTGGCCGTCGCCGGGCTGACCGCGCTCGGCACCGCGCCCGCCCGCGCGGCCGGTTCCCTGACCGCCGCCTTCAGCACGTCCGGCAGCGGCTCGTCCTGGACCGGCAAGTTCGTCGTCAAGAACAACGGCGACGCGGCCGTCGACAACTGGTCGCTGGAGTTCGACCTCCCCGACGGCGTCGGCATCAGCGGCCACACCCACGGCACGGCCCAGGTCCAGGGCCGCCACGTGACCGTGACCCCCGCGTACTACAACGCCCGCGTCCCCGCGGGCCGCGACACCGAGCCGTACAGCTACACGTTCCAGGGCAGCGGGCCCATGACCGCGCCCACGGGGTGCCTGATCAACGGCGAGAAGTGCGACGGCAGTCCGGCCGTCCCGCCCCGGGCGCCGACCGGCCTCAAGGTCGCCGACACCACCGCCCGCACCGTCAGCCTGGAGTGGACGCCCGCCGTGCAGGGCGACTTCCCCGTCTCCTCCTACGAGGTGCTGCGCGGCGACACGGTCGTGGCGGCCGGCGCGACGCCGAGGGCCACCGTGCGCGACCTGACGCCCGCGACCTCGTACGAGTTCACGGTGCGCGCCAAGGACACCCGGGGCAACGACGGGCCCGCCAGCGCGCCCGTCACCGCGAAGACCGTCGATCCGGCGACCGACACCGTGCCGCCGACCGCGCCCCGCAACCTCAAGGCGGGCGAGGTCACCTCCAGCACCGTCGCCCTCACCTGGGACCCGGCGACCGACGACAAGCGCGTGGCCGCGTACGACGTGTACCGGGACGGGGACCTGGTGGAGAGCCTGCCCGCCGACACGCTGGCCACGACGGTGCCGGGGCTGACGCCCGCCACGGAGTACGCGTTCACCGTGAAGGCGCGGGACGCCGCCGACAACGCCTCTCCCGCGAGCGCCGCCCTGAAGGTCACCACCAAGGAGGCCGTCGGCGACGGCGGCCACGCCAAGGTCGGCTACTTCGTGCAGTGGGGCATCTACGGCCGCCAGTACTTCGTGAAGGACCTCGACACCTCGGGCGCCGCCGCCAAGCTCGACGTGGTCAACTACGCCTTCGCCAACATCGACCCCAAGAACCTCACCTGCCTCAACGGCGTCACCAAGGGCACCTCCCAGGACCCGCAGGACCCCAACCAGGGCGACGGGGCCGGGGACGCGGAGGCCGACTACGGGCGGGCCTTCTCCGCCGCGCAGTCCGTGGACGGCGTGGCCGACGACGGCTGGGGCAAGCTGCGCGGCAACTTCAACCAGCTCAAGAAGCTCAAGGCCAAGCACCCCCACCTGAAGGTGCTGGTCTCGCTGGGCGGCTGGACGTACTCGAAGTACTTCTCCGACGTCGCGAAGACGGACGCCGCGCGGCAGAAGTTCGTGAAGTCCTGCATCGACATGTACATCAAGGGCAACCTCCCCGCCTACAACGGGGCGGGCGGCGACGGCGTCGCGGCCGGGATCTTCGACGGCTTCGACCTCGACTGGGAGTGGCCCGGCTCCCCCGACGGCCACCCCGGCAACCACTGGAGCCCCGAGGACAAGGCCAACAACACCGCGCTGATCGCCGAGTTCCGCAGGCAGCTCGACGCGCTGGGCGACGGCCACAAGCTCCTGTCGGCCTTCACCCCCGCCGACCCGAAGAAGGTCGACGCGGGCTGGGACCTCAAGGAGATCTTCAAGCACATGGACTTCGCCAACGTCCAGGGCTACGACTTCCACGGCTCCGGCAGCGACAACTCCTGGGAGCCCGACCGCACCGGCCACCAGGCCAACCTCTACCCCGACGCCCAGTCCCCGTACGAGAACGACTTCAGCGTCGACGGCGCCGTCCAGCACTACCTCGACGCCGGGGTGAGCCCGCGCAAGCTGACCGTCGGCTTCCCGTTCTACGGGCGCGGCTGGCAGCAGGTCGCGGAGGGCGGCGCGAAGGGCGAGTACCAGAGCGCCAACGGGGCCGCGCCCGGCCAGTTCCAGGAGGAGGCCGGAACCCGGGGCTACGACAACCTCGTCGCCAGCCTCCCCAACCTGACCGTCCACCACGACGAACAGTCCGTCTCCACGTACGGCTACACCGGCGCGGGCGGCCAGTGGTGGTCCTTCGACGACACCTGGTCGATCGGCAAGAAGGCCGAGTACATCAAGTCCAAGGGCCTGCTGGGCGCCATGATCTGGGAAATGTCCGGCGACACGGCGAACAGCTCCCTCTTCAACGCCCTCGACCGGGGCCTGCCGTAGAGCCGTGACCGCGTGGCCCCGCCGGCGTACCGGTCGGCGGGGCCCCTCAGGTGAACAGCGACACCGTGAGGATGAGCGGCAGGGAGATGACCGAGGCCAGGGTCATCGGCAGGGTGTGGGTCTTGAGCGTGCCGCGGGTGGAGAGGCCGAGCAGCGACTGGAACATCCAGAAGAAGTTGCTGGACACGTGGGGCAGGAAGAGGGCACCCGAGCCGGCCGCGAGGGCCACCAGGACGGGCGGCGCGTCGAGGCTGCCCGCGATCGGTGCCAGGATGCCCGCGGCGGTGATGCCCGCGACGGAGATCGAACCGAGGGCGATGTGCAGCACCGCCGCCACGATCCAGACCAGCAGCAGGGGCGGCAGGAAGCCGGAGGAGAACGCGTCGCCGAGGGTGTCGGCCATGCCGGAGCCCTTGATGACGAACCCGAGCGAACCGCTGATGCCGCTGAGGACGAGGATGGGCCCGCACTGGCTCAGCGCCGCGCCGATCGCCCCGCCTATCTCGTCCCGGTCACGTACGCGGCGGGCCAGCGCGTAGGCCGAGGTGGCGCCCAGGAGGAGGGCGACGACCGGGTCGGTGAGGAAGACGAGCGCGGCGGAGTCGACGGACATCGCGTCAGCGAGCGCGCCGCCCGCGATGAGCAGCAGCGTCAGCAGCACCGGGGCGACGGCGAGGAGCAGGGGAAGCTCCGGGCGGTCCCGCTCTCCGTTCCCCGGGCGGTCCTCGGGGGCTTCGGCCGGGTCGGGGGCCCCGGGCGCTTCGGGGGCCTCGGCCGGGTCGGGCGCTTCGGTCCCGTCCGCCTCGTCCACTTCGGGGTCCCACTTCAGGAAGCGGAGCAGCGCGGCGTAGGCCAGCATGGTCAGCAGCGCCGTGGGCAGGCCCACCGCGAGGCCGACCGCGAACATCTGGCCCAGCGGGACGTCCAGGATGCCCGCGATGGCGACCGCGGCGACGCCCGGCGCGACGAACACCAGCCCCACCTCGATGCCCGCCGTCAGCGCGCCTCCCATCAGCGCGCGGCCCCTCGCGCCCAGCCGCGGCCCCAACCGCCGCGCGAGCGGCGCCGAGAGCACGAGCAGCACGTCCGAGTAGATCGAGGTGAACAGCGAACTCAGGGCGGCGGCGAAAACGTACGGAACGGCGCGGTCGCCGAAGAGCTTGAGCATCGCCTCGACCAGCCGGCGCATCGTGTCCGTGACCGTCAGCAGCGCGCCCAGGACGACGCCGAACGCCACCAGGATGCCGATGTCCCCCATGACGTCGGCGAATCCGTCCGCGACCGCCTTCGGGGTGTCCTTCGCGCCGACCTCGGTGGTGAGCCCGAGATAGAGGGTGCCGAAGAGCAGCGCGAACGCCGGGGGGAACTTCAGCCAGGTGATCGTGACGACGATGCCGGTGATGGCTATCGCCGTGTTGCACAGCAGCAGGACTTCGTCAGGCACAGGCACGGGACTCTCCGCTCGGCGCGAGGCGCGTGGATTGCCGTACATCGTGACGACGGTCACCACTTACCGTCCAAGACTCATTTGCAGCCCGACTGATAACGTCCGCCCTATCAATAGGACGGTGAGCGCCTTGGACGTACGGCAGTTGCGCTACTTCCTCGCGGTCGTGGACCACGGCAGCGTGCACCGCGCGGCCGAGCATCTCTTCGTCGCACAGCCCTCGGTGACCCAGTCCATCCGCCGCCTCGAAGCCGGTCTCGGGACCCGCCTGTTCCTGCGTCAGGGCCGCGGCCTGGTGCTGAGCCCCTCCGGCGCGGCCCTGGTCGCACCGGCCCGCGAGGTCGTCCGCTCCCTGGACGTCGCGCGGGAGACCGTCGCGGCCGTGGACGGCCTGCGGGGCGGGCGGCTGCGCCTGGCCGCCATGCCGTCCCAGGTCGTCAGCCCGCTCACCGGCCTCATCGCCGCCTACGCCCGCGCCCACCCCCTCGTCCAGGTGTCGGTGGTGGCCGCGGCGCGGCCCGACGACGTCCGCGAGGCGCTGCGCCGGGGCGTCGCCGAGATCGGCGTCGTCGCCTCCTCCGGCGCGCACGAGGCCCACGCGGACCTCCGCCATGTGCCGGTCGAGACGCAGTCGTTCGTGCTCGTGGCCCGCGACGACGTCCCGCTGCCGCCCGGCGACGGGCCCCTCGCCGTGGAGGAGCTGTCCGGGCTCCGGCTCGTCGCGGGGCAGCCCGGCACCGGGATGCGCCGGGTCGCGGACGCGATCGTCGCCGCGACCGACTGCCGTATCGCGGTGGAGATCGAGCACCGCGAGGGCCTGCTCCCGCTCGTCCTGGAGGGCGTCGGAGCGGCCGTCGTCGCCGACTCCTGGCGGCCTCTCGCCGACGCGGTCGGGCTGCGCGTCCGGCGGCTCGCCGTCGAGCACACCCTCGACGTGGGGCTCGTCTGGCAGCGCCACCGCCTGAGTCCGGCCGCGGCGGCGTTCGTCGCGGTCGCCACGGACACGGGCGAGGACTCTGGTGTGCCGCGCGACTGATAGGCGCCGCTTATCGGAGGCGCTGCAAACCGATCTTGGACAGTGGCGAACGCCCCGGCGTTCCATGGTGGCCATGAACACGCGCTACCGGATCGCCCTCATTCCCGGCGACGGCATCGGCACCGAGGTGCTGCCTCCCGCCCGCGCCGTCCTCGACGCCGTCGGCAGACGTCACGGGCTCAGCTTCGCCTACGACTCGTTCGACTGGTCCTGCGAGCGCCACCTCGCCGAGGGCGCGATGATGCCGGCCGACGGCCCGGACCGTATCCGGCATCACGACGCGGTCCTGCTCGGCGCCGTAGGCCGGCCCGGCGTGCCCGACCATGTGTCCCTGTGGGGCCTGCTGATCCCGCTGCGCCGCCGGTTCCGGCAGTACGTGAACCTGCGCCCGATCAAGGTGCTCACCGGCGTGCCCAGCCCGCTCGCGCGGGCCACGGCCGACGTCGACTTCGTGGTCGTCCGCGAGAACGTCGAGGGGGAGTACTCCGAGATCGGCGGCCGGCTCAACCGCGGTTTCCCGGACGAAATGGCCGTCCAGGAAGCCGTCTTCACCCGCCCCGGCGTCGAGCGCGTCCTCGATCACGCGTTCACCGCCGCGCGGGCCCGCGGCGGGCACCTCGTCTCCGCCACCAAGTCCAACGGCATCGTCCACACCATGCCGTTCTGGGACGAACTCGTGCGGGAGGCCGCCGACCGGTTCCCCGGGGTGGCCTGGCGGCAGGAGCACATCGACGCGCTCGTGGCGAAGATCGTGCTCGACCCGACAGCCTTCGACGTCATCGTCGGCTCCAACCTGTTCGGCGACATCCTCTCCGACCTCGCCGCCGCCGTCGCGGGCAGCATCGGCCTCGCCCCGGCCGCGAACCTCAACCCGGAGCGCGAGTACCCCTCCATGTTCGAGCCCGTCCACGGCTCGGCGCCGGACATCGCGGGGCAGGGCGTCGCCAATCCGCTCGGCGCGATCTGGAGCGCCTCGATGATGCTGGACCACCTCGGCCACCCCGAGGCCGCCGCCGAGATCTTCGACGCGTTCACCTCGGTCCTGGCCACGACCGACGCCCGTACGCCCGACCTGGGCGGGACCGCGACCACGGAGGAGTTCACCCGCCTGATCCTCGCGGCCGTCACGGACCGATAGCCCCGGTCCCGGCTCCGGCCCCGTCCCCGTCCCTGGGCGGCCGGGTGCGGCGCATCGCCCAGGCGACGAGTGCCGCGGAGGTGAGGGTGAGGATCAGGCCGGAGACGGTGACCGCCTCGTGGAACCGGGCGGTCTGCCCCGGGCTCCAGTGCCCCGCGGTGACATCCCCGGCGAACAGGGCGGCGAGCACGGTGCCGCCCACGGCGACGCCGACCGCGGCGGTGACCTCGGCGGCGGTGTCGATCAGGGCCGCACCCGTGGACGTTCGCTCGGGCGGCAGGCCGTTCAGGACGTTGACCCCGGCGGCGGCGCCGACGACCCGCATCCCGGCGGCCACGAACACCAGCGCGACCGCCACCCAGGGATAGCCCAGGTTGCCGAACAGGGTGTAGACCGCGAGCCCGGTCACCACCGAGCCGGCGCTCATCCAGGCGGCGCGGTCGATGCCGACCCGGCCGACGAAGCGGTGGACGAACGGCCCGCCCGCGATCAGCACGGCGATCTGCGGCAGCATGCCGAGGGACGCGAGCCCGGGCGACCAGCCCAGGTCCAGTTGGAGCTGGAGCATCACCAGGTAGGCGAGCCCGGCGTTGGCCAGTCCGGCCGCGGCCTTGTAGGCCAGCCCGCCGGAGACCTGGGGCCGGGCGACCAGCGCGAGGTCGAGCAGCGGGTGCCGGGCCGTACGCTCGCGCAGCACGAACAGGACCGCCGCCACGGCGAGCCCGGCGACGGCGGCCCACGGCGCCCACGCCCCCGCGCCCGCGTGCTCGAACAGGGTGGGCGCGACGAGCGCCAGCACGATCGCCGCGGTGCCCAGCATGCCGCCGGTGACGTCCGGGGGCGCCCGGTGCAGGGCGGCGGGGTCGTCGGCGGGGACGCCGGACCGTATGCCGGCGAACGCGAGCGCGACGATCGGCACGTTCATCAGCAGCAGGACCTGCCACGGCGCGAAGGAGAGCACGAAGCCGCCCACGGTCGGGCCGATCGCGAGGCCGACCATGCCCACGGTGGAGATCAGGGTGATCGCCCGGACCCGCAGGCTCTCCTCCTCGAACAGCCGGAAGGCCATCGCCATGGTCCCCGGCGTGGTCATCGCGGCCGCGAGGCCCATGACGGCGCGGACGGCGATCAGCTCGCCCGTGCTGGTGACCCCCGCCGTCGCCAGGCTCGCGGCCCCCAGCAGGACCAGCCCGGCGAGCATCACCCGGCGCCGCCCGAGCCGGTCGGCGACGGCGCCGAGGGCCAGCATCAGGCCGCCGAAGACGACCGCGTAGCCGTTCGTCACCCACTGCAGGGCGACGGTCGGGGCCGACAGCTCGCGGCCGATCGTGGGCAGGGCGACGTTGAGGACGGTGTTGCTCATCATCTCGAAGAGGAAGACCGCAGAGAGGCCCGCGAGCGCCACCCACGCCTGGCGCAGGGAGCGGAACGGGGCGGGCGGGGGCCCGGTGGCCGGGCCCTCCCGGGTGGCGTGCGGGGTGGTCATGGCGGTCCTCTCGAAGCGCGACACGAACAGCGTTCGTCGTACGAACACCGTTCTACGCTCGAACCGTGTTCGGGTCAAGCTATGCTGGTCCCATGGCCAACAGACGTGCTCCGGATCGCGCCGAGCCGCAGGACGAGTGGGCCGCGAAGATCGCGGCGCTGGACGGACCGGGCAGGGCCGAGCGGCCCGGCAAGCCGCCGATCACCGTCGGGCGGATCATGGACGCGGCGTTCGCGCTCGTCGAGGCCGAGGGCTTCGAGGCCCTGACCATGCGCCGGGTCGCCACCGCACTGGGGACCGGCCCCGCGTCGCTGTACGCGCACGTGCGCAACAAGGCCGAGCTGGACGAGCTGCTGATCGGCGAGGTGTGCGCCAGGGTGCCGGTGCCGGAGCCGGACCCCGCGCGGTGGACGGAGCAGATGCTGGAGATCTGCCGGGCGCTGCGCGACGAGTACCTGCGCTATCCCGGGATCTCACGCGCCGCGCTGGCCGCCGCCCCGAACAGCCTGGACGCGCTGCGGCTGAGCGAGGGCATGCTCACGATCCTGCTGGCCGCGGGCGTCCCCCCGCGGTCCGCCGCGTGGGCGATCGACGCCGCGTTCCTCTACGTCTCGGCCTACTGCTTCGAGGCGTCCCTCCGGTACCGCCCGGACAGCGACGCCGACCAGCGCGTCCTGGACCGCGACGCGCTGGCCGAGCGGTACCGCATGCTGCCCCCCGACAGGTTTCCGAGCACCGTCGCCCACGTCCGCGAACTGACCTCCGGCGAGGGCCACGAGCGCTTCGAGTTCACGCTCACGGCACTCCTGGGCGGCCTCGCCCCGGAACCGGGCCCGGGTGCCTGAATACACCGGGCGTTGTACAACCCGGGCCGCTACGGCGGTGGTTGGAGAGGCGTCGTCGGACTTCGGCGTTACGGGAGTCAACCGAGGACTTGACGACGGCCCGGCCGTCGCGCAATAGCCTCGGTCTCCGTCGGTCCGCTGGGACACCCCACACCGCTCGGAGAGGACGCCATGAGCCTGGACAGACGGCAGTTATTACGCGGTTCGCTCGCGGTCGGCGCCGCGGCCGTACCGTTCGCGTCGGCGACGCCCGCGTACGCCCGGCAGGACCGGGGCGCCGCACAGACGCCTCCCGCGAGCTTCTACCTGGCACTGCTGGACGCGCACAACAACGTCGTCGAGACCTACTACACCGGCGACATCGACGCGCAGACGAACCGGTTCGGCCTGCCGAAGTCGTCGTTCCCGACCGGGGGCTGGGCCCCGCTGGAATGCAAGTTCCGGAAGCTCAACAGCGGTGAGTCCGTCTTCATGGTCTGCGGCGGGGACCCGGACAAAGGGCGGGTGACGATCCACCGCAACAGCGACTCGGCGGCTCTCGGCTGGGACCCGGACCTTCCGATCTACCCGCACTCCCTGGAATACCTCCCGACCGCGGACGTCGTCATCGTGGTGGGCACACGGGGCCTGGAGCAGCACGATCCCCCGAAGGGCCCGCATCAGAAGCGCGGCGGCGGGTGCTACCAGCTCTACCTGGCTCCCTCGGCGGGCAGCCCCGGCGTGCTGCGGAAGGTTCCCGGCCTCACCGACAAGGAACGGGCCTTCCGGCAGGCACACGGCGTCGTCCGGGACCAGAACCACCCGAACCGCGTGTGGATCTTCGGGGGCAGCAAGCTCGTCTGCTACGAGGTGACCGGGAAGCGGGAGACGACCCGCCTCCGCGAGATGTACCGCGCGGAGGACTCCCTCGACCCCGCCAAGAAGCCGGTGTTCGAGAACGGCCACGACCTTCAGCCGGACCCGGTGGACACCCAGTTCCTGTGGGCGACGGGCAGCGCGTTCCAGCTCAAGATCAACAAGGCCGGCGGGCCTCCCCGGGTCGAGTGGAGCTATCCGCTGCCGAGGGTGAAGTCCTTCTCCCGGCACCGGTCCGGGCGCGGCATCTACACCATCGACAGCGAGAACAACCCGTTCGGCACCGACAAGGTCGACTTCCTGTGGCCGTCCCAGACCGTCACGGTGCCCCAGGGCCCGGGCCAGAAGGAGAAGTGGATCTACAAGGCCCGGCTCACCGACATCTGACTCCCCGGCGAAAGGGAAGATCTGTGACTGCCCGATCGGCCAAGACCACGACGTTCACCGGTGCCGCGGCTCTCGGCACCGTGCTCTTCCTCGTCCTCACCGCCTCCCCCGCCGCGTCGGCGGCGCCGCGTCCCGACCACTGGGACAACGGATACATCCCGTACGCCAACGGCCGCGTGGCCGACACCGACCCGGCCCTGGGCGCCGTCGCCTCCGTCGGGGTGGAGTGGGAGGGGTACAAGGTGAGCCTCTCCGGCACCGTCTGGGACCGGGCCGCCGACGGCTACGGCGTACGCATGGAGGTCGGCTACAACTGGCAGAACGGCTCCACGTGGGAGTGGACCACCCGCATCTTCGGCAAGGCCGAGGGCGGCAACGGGGATTCCAAGTCCAGCAGCGCTCATTCCCGGGCCGGGGTGAACGTCAAGGACCTCAAGGTCCGGGCCTGCACGGTCAACAGCAGCAACCAGGTGGTGAAGTGCAGCCCCTGGGCCTGACCGCCCTGCCCACATCGGCTCAGCCCGCGAAGGCCGCGCCCCGTGCCCCCTCCCCCGCGTCCGGGATCACCAGGAGCG
This sequence comes from Streptomyces albiaxialis, assembly GCF_039530985.1. Lineage (NCBI taxonomy): Bacteria > Bacillati > Actinomycetota > Actinomycetes > Kitasatosporales > Streptomycetaceae > Streptomyces > Streptomyces albiaxialis. Next base: position 326,279 of record NZ_BAAAPE010000016.1, on the reverse strand, counting down.
AGCCTGAGAGGGGGTGCGGGCGGGTGAGGCCTGTGCGGGCCGAGGTGATGTACAGGTCGCGCAGGTCCGGGCCGCCGAAGGCGCACGCGGTGGGGCGGCGGACCGGGAGCGGGAGCGTGCGGTCCAGCTCGCCGCGCGGGGTGTAGCGGCGGACGGCGGCGCCGTCCCAGAGCGCGACCCACACGCAGCCGTCGGCGTCGACGGTGAGCCCGTCGGGGTATCCGGCGCCCTCTTCGATCTCCGCCAACGGGCGCCTGTCGACGGGGAGTCCGTCCTCGACGCGGCAGACGTCGATGCGGCGGGTCGGCGTGTCCACGAAGTACAGCAGCGTGCCGTCCGGGCTCCAGCCGGTGCCGTTGCTGACGGTCACGCCGCCGAAGACCTCGGTGGCCGTGCCGTCCGGGGCGAACCGGGTGAGCGCGGCGCCGCCCGGCTTCTCGTCGTAGTACATCGTGCCCGCCCAGAGCGTGCCGTCTGGGGCGACCGCCGCGTCGTTGCCGCGCCGCCCCGGCACCGGGTCGTGGGCGAGCCACGAGAAGGCGCCGTCCGGGCCGTACAGGCCGACGCCGTCCCGGAGGTTGACGACGAGGCCGCCGCCCGCGCGCGGCTTGGCGGCGCCGACGTGCTGCTCGGTGGCGCGGACGGTGCGGCGGCCGGTCCCCGGCTCGTATGTGTGGATCCGGCAGCCCAGGATGTCCACCCAGATCAGCGCCCCGGCCGCCGCGTCCCAGGTCGGGCCCTCGCCCAGCTCCGCCGCCGCGCGGACCGCCCGCTCGACTCGCGTGCGTACGCTCATCGGTCGCTCCCCCGGTGCCCCAGCCGTACGGACAGATCGCGGGCGCCCTTGACGGCCAGCTCGGACAGCTCGGCCTCGCGCGCGTCGCTCCAGCGGATCACCGGCACGGAGATCGACAGGGCCGCGACGACGCGGCCCGAACTGTCCCGTACGGGCGCGGCCACGCAGCTCACGTCCGGGTTGGACTCGCGGTGCTCGACGGCGACGCCGCTCGCGCGGACGGCGGGCAGCGCGGCGCGCAGCGCGTCCGGGTCGGTGATGCTGTTGGGCGTCATCGCGACGAGGGCGCCGTCCCCGGTCTCCTCGTCGAGCCGCGCCTCCAGTTCCTCCGGCGGGAGCGAGGCGAGCAGCATCTTGCCGACGGAGGTGCAGTGCGCGGGGAGCCTGCGGCCCGCGGCCGAGACCATGCGCACCGCGTGGATGGAGTCGACCTTGGCGATGTAGATGACGTCGAGGCCCTCCAGCACGGCCACGTGCACCGTCTCGTCGCAGGTCTCGGCGACCTCGCGGGCGACCTGCTGGCCCTCGGCGGCGAGGTCGAGCTGCTCCGCGTAGCGGCTGCCGAGCTGGTAGGCGCGGACGCCGAGCCGGTAGCGGCCGGGCTGGTCGGGGACGGACGCCAGATAGGAACGGGCCGTGAGCGTGGTGACCAGCTCGTGCACGGTCGTCCGGGGAAGCTGGAGCCGGCGGGTGATGTCGGGGGCCGAGAGCGTGCCGTCGCCCTCCAGGAAGAGTTCCAGTATGTCCAGCGCCCTGGTCACCGCGGGGACGAGCCTTCCCATGGCCACCACCCTTCTCGTTCGAGACTCCGGCCATTGACCGATATCGCGAACACACGCTAACCCCGCCACCGGTCACCCGGCAATGCCCGTTCCGCCGTCAAGTACGCCCGTTCCGCACCCGTATCCGCGTGGGCCTCGCCCGTTGCGCCATCCATTGACACCCTCCTCGGAGGTGATTACGGTCACGCCAACATTTCGAACGTGTGACGAAATTTCGAACGATCCCTAGGGGCAACTGGCGTGCGCATCACGGGAATCACCACTCATGTCGTCGGAACGGCCTGGCGGAACCTGACCTACGTCCTCGTCCACACCGACGAGGGCCTCACCGGCGTCGGCGAGACCCGCATGCTCGGCCATACCGACGCGCTGCGCGGCTATCTGCGCGAGGCCGAGGCCAACCACATCGCGGGCTCCGACCCGTTCGCGGCCGAGGACCTCGTGCGGCGGATGAAGTACGGCGACTACGGGCGTGCCGGGGAGATCGTGATGTCCGGCATCGCGTGCGTGGAGATGGCCTGCTGGGACATCAAGGGCAAGGCCCTGGGCGTCCCCGTCTGGCAGCTCCTCGGCGGCAAGGTCACCGACAGCGTGCCCGCGTACGCCAACGGCTGGTACACCACCGAGCGCACCCCCGACGCGTACCACAAGGCGGCCCAGCAGGTCATGGCGCGCGGCTACCGCGCCCTGAAGATCGACCCGTTCGGCACCGGCCATCTCGAACTCGGCGCCGAGGAGACCCGTTACGCCGTCTCGCTCATCGAGGCCGTGCGCGACGCGATCGGGCCCGACGCCGAGCTGATGCTGGAGATGCACGGCCGGTTCAGCCCCGCCACCGCCGTGCGCCTCGCCCGCGAGATGGCCCCGTTCCGGCCCGCGTGGCTGGAGGAGCCGGTGCCGCCGGAGAACCTCAAGGCCCTCGCGAAGGTCGCCGCGAAGGTCGACATGCCGGTGGCGACGGGCGAACGCATCCACGACCGCATCGAGTTCCGCGAGCTGTTCGAGTCCCAGGCCGCCGACATCGTCCAGCCCGACCTCGGCCACATCGGCGGCATCCTGGAGACCCGGAAGCTCGCCGCGACCGCCGAGACCCACTACACGCTGGTGGCCCCGCACAACGTCGGGGGCTCGGTCCTCACCGCCGCCTCCCTCCAACTCGCGGCCTGCACCCCGAACTTCAAGGTCCTGGAGCACTTCAACGACTTCGCCGACGCCGAGATCAAGAAGGTCGTCAAGGGCGCGCCCGAGGTCGACCCGGAGACCGGCCGCTTCCCCGTCTCCCACGCGCCCGGCCTCGGCGTCGAGTTCGACGCGGACGCGGCGGCCGAGTTCCCGCAGCAGCAGGCCCGCTTCGACCTGTGGGCCGACGGCTGGGAGCGGAGGGCCCCCAAGTGAGCCGCGCACCGGCGCCCGTGAGCCGCGCGCTCGTCGTCGAACGCCCCGGCGAGCACCGTCTGACCCGCGGCGCGACCCCTGAGCCGGGCCCCGGCGAGGTCCGGGTCCGCGTCGCGGCGGCCGGGATCTGCATGAGCGACCGCGAGCTGTACGACGGGCGGCGCGACCCCGGTTACGTCCGCTACCCCGTCGTGCCCGGCCACGAGTGGGCCGGGACCGTGGAGGCCGCGGGCGAGGGCGTCGACCCCGCGCTCGTCGGCCGGAAGACCGTGGCCGAGGGCTTCCGCGCCTGCGGGACGTGCGAACGGTGCCGCCACGGGGAGACGAGCCTGTGCGGGGGCGGCTACGCCGAGACCGGGTTCACCGAGCCCGGCGCCTTCGCGGACCATCTCCTCGTCCCCGCACGGCTGTTGTATCCACTGGACGACGACGCCGATCTGCGTGCCGCCGCCCTGCTGGAGCCCGCCGCCGTGGTCGCCGCCGCCGTACGGGCGGGGGCCCCGCGGCCCGGCGAACGGATCGCCGTCGTCGGCGCCGGAACGCTCGGGCTGCTGGCCGTCCAGTTGCTGGCGGCCTCCTCGCCGGGCGAGCTGGTCGCGGTGGACCCGCGCGCGTCCTCCGGCGAGCGTGCCGTGGAGTACGGGGCGACCCGCTGGGTGGGCCCGTCCGGGGCCGAGGAGCTCGGCGGCCGGTTCGACCTGGTGGTCGAGACGGCGGGCGCGCCTCCGACGGCGGCCGCCTCGTGCCGGCTCGCCCGGCGGGGCGGACGGGTCGTCCTCACCGGGATGTTCACGCCGGGGGCCGAGGGGATCGACCCCGTGCACCTGTCCCTGAGCCAGCTCTCGGTCCGGAGCGTGTTCGGGGCACCGTCCTCGGCCTGGTCGGAGGCCGTACGGGCGTTCGGCCTCGGCCTGATCGACCCTGCGGGGCTGATCACCCACGAGTTCCCGCTGGAGGAGTTCGCGGAGGCGATCGCGCTGGTGGGCGCGGCGGACGAGGCCACCGGCAAAGTCCTGCTCCGCCCGGACAAGAGCTAGGCGTGCCCGGACCAGTGCCGCGTACCGGCATCGGGGCTGCGCGCAGACCTCCCAAGCTTCGCCGAAGAGCGGGGCTCGCCCCTACAGGGGCGCGGGGAACTGCGCGACCGGCCACGACGCACCCGCAGTCTGCGACGCGCCACCAGGGGCAGCCCGTGCCCAGCACCACAGACGAAGGAGTCACATGACCGCACCCCCCACCACCCCCCGCCTCCCCGGAGGCGACGCCCTGACAAGAATCGGTCACCCCTCTCCCCCGCTCAGGGAGGAGGACGCGTCGCCGCACACATTCCCCGACGGCGGAACGTGGCGTACGGAGATACCGTCCGTCGAAGGACCAGAAGCGCTGGGCACCGTACTGAAGGAGAGCGCGAGGCTCGGTCTCCCGGTGCACCGCATCAGCCAGGGCAGCGGCGTCTGGATGCTCGGTGACGCCGAGATCACCGAGATGCTGGAATCGTGCGCCGAGCGGGACATCGAGCTGTGTCTGTTCACCGGGCCGCGCGGCACCTGGGACATCGGCGGCTCGACCCGTACCGACTCCGGCGGCGCCGGGCTGCGTGCCCGGGGGCACGACGGGCTCGCCGGGTGCGTCGAGGACGCGCTGCGCGCGACCGCGCTCGGCGTGCGCTGCCTCCTCGTCGCCGACGAGGGCGTGCTGTGGACCCTGCACCGGCTGCGGGAGGCCGGAGAGCTGCCCGCCGGCACCACGCTGAAGCTGTCCGCGCTGACGGGGCCCGTCAACCCGGCCTCGTACGCCGTGTACGAGCGGCTGGGCGCCGACTCGCTCAACGTGCCCTCGGACCTGACCCCGGCGCACCTCACCGAGATCCGCCGGGTCAGCAGGGCCCCGATGGACCTCTACATCGAGGCGCCGGACGACCTCGGCGGCTATGTGCGGATGTACGAGACGGCCGAGCTGATCCGGCGCGGCGCGCCGCTCTATCTCAAGTTCGGCCTGAGCAAGTCCCCCGGCATCTACCCGTACGGCGCGCATCTGCGCGACCACACGCTCGCCACGGCCCGTGAGCGGGTGCGCCGCGGGCGGCTCGTGCTCGATCTGCTCGCCCGGCACGGCGCGGACGGCGGGATGTCGCCGCTCGGCTCGCGGCTGCCGGGCGACCTCAGCCGTTTCCCCGTCCCGGAAGGGGACCCCGCATGACCACTGGGATACGTACGAAGCGGGCCGCCGCCGCGGTCGCGCTCGCCGCGCTGCTCACCGCCTCCGTCGCCGCCTGCGGGCAGGAGGCCAAGGGCGGCAGCCGCTACAAGCCCGAGAAGGGCAAGGGCGGCACGGTCGGCCTCGCGATGCCCACCAAGTCCTCGGAGCGCTGGATCGCCGACGGCAAGAACATGGCCAAACAGTTCCAGGCCGCCGGCTACAAGACCGATCTGCAGTACGGCGAGAACAAGGTAGAGAGCCAGGTCGCCCAGATCGAGAACATGATCGCCAAGGGCCACCGGCTGCTGGTCATCGCCGCCATCGACGGCAGAGCGCTGACCGACGTGCTGCGGCGCGCGAAGGACTCCGGTGTCCGCATCGTCTCCTACGACCGCCTCATCCTCGGCACCGAGAACGTCGACTACTACGCCTCCTTCGACAACGAGCGCGTCGGCGAGCTGCAGGGCCAGTACCTGGTCGACAAGCTGAAGCTGGACGAGAAGAAGGGCGAGAAGTTCAACATCGAGCTGTTCGCGGGCTCGCCGGACGACAACAACACCCAGTACTTCTGGAACGGCGCGATGAAGAAGCTGCGCCCGTACATCAAGAAGGGTCAGCTCGTCGTCCGCTCCAAGCAGACGAAGATGAACCAGGCCACCACGCAGGCATGGGACGGCGGCACCGCGCAGAAGCGGATGGACGACCTGATCAGCAAGAACTACGGCTCCGAGGACGTCGACGCCGTGCTCTCGCCGTACGACGGGATCTCCATCGGCATCCTCTCCGCGCTCAAGAGCGCGGGCTACGGCACCAAGGCGAAGCCGTATCCGGTGGTGACGGGGCAGGACGCCGAGCTGGCCTCGGTGAAATCGATCATCGCGGGGAACCAGACGCAGACCGTCTACAAGGACACCCGCAAGCTCGCCAAGCAGGCCGTCCAGATGGGCGACGCCATGCTCACCGGCAAGAAGGTCGAGGTCAACGACACCAAGTCGTACGACAACGGCAAGAAGATCGTGCCCGCCTACCTCCTCAAGCCGGTCAGCATCGACAAGTCCAACACCCAGCGGCTGATCGACGACGGCTACTACAAGGCGGGGCAGTTCAAGTGACCGCGCCCATTCTCCAGATGCGCTCGATCACCAAGACCTTCCCCGGGGTCAGAGCGCTCTCGGACGTCAACCTGACCGTCGCCCCCGGGGAGATCCACGCGATCTGCGGCGAGAACGGCGCGGGCAAGTCCACGCTGATGAAGGTCCTCAGCGGGGTCCATCCGCACGGCAGCTACGAGGGCGAGATCCTCTTCCAGGACGAGCCCGTGGCGTTCAAGGACATCCGCGCGAGCGAGCGGCGCGGCATCGTGATCATCCATCAGGAGCTGGCGCTCGTCCCGTATTTGTCGCTCGCGGAGAACATCTTCCTCGGCAACGAGGTCGCCTCGCGCGGCGTGATCAGTTGGAACGAGACGCTGCGCCGGGCCGACCGGCTGCTCAAGCGGGTCGGGCTGCCGGACAAGCCGCAGACCCGGATCGCGGATGTCGGCGTCGGCAAGCAGCAGTTGGTGGAGATCGCCAAGGCGCTCTCCAAGGAGGTGAAGCTGCTGATCCTCGACGAGCCGACCGCCGCGCTCAACGACGAGGACAGCGAGAAGCTGCTCAAGCTCATCCTGGAGCTGCGCGACCAGGGCATCGCCTGCATCGTGATCTCGCACAAGCTGAACGAGATCCGCCGGGTCGCGGACGCGGTCACGATTCTGCGCGACGGCCAGTCCGTCGAAACCCTCACGGTGCGGGAGGACCCGGAGGCGGAGGCGGACGTCTCCGAGGACCGGATCATCCGCGGCATGGTCGGCCGCGACCTCGACCACCGCTTCCCGGAGCGGACCCACTACGAGGGCGAGGACGCGGGCAGGACGGCCATGGCCATCGAGGGCTGGACGGTCCGGCACCCCATCGACCACGAGCGCAAGGTCGTGGACGACGTCTCGCTGGAGGTGCGGCGGGGCGAGATCGTCGGCATCGCGGGGCTGATGGGCGCGGGCCGCACGGAGCTGGCGATGAGCGTCTTCGGCCGCTCCTACGGGCAGTACGACGGCGGCACCGTGCGGGTCGACGACCGGGAGGTGCGCACCAGGACGGTCTCCGAGGCAGTGAAGCACGGCATCGCGTATGTCACCGAGGACCGCAAGACCTACGGCCTCAACCTCATCGACTCCATCAACCGCAATGTCTCGCTGGCCTCCCTGCCGGGTCTCACCCGGCGCGGGGTGGTGGACGAGCACGAGGAGCGGCGGGTCTCCGAGGGCTATCTGAAGTCGATGAACATCAAGGCCCCCAACGTCGCCGAGCTGGTCCAGCGGCTCTCCGGCGGCAACCAGCAGAAAGTCGTGCTCAGCAAGTGGATCCACGCCGACCCCGAGGTGCTGATCCTGGACGAGCCCACGCGCGGCATCGACGTCGGGGCCAAGTTCGAGATCTACACGGTCATCGACAAGCTGGCCGCGCAGGGCAAAGCGGTGGTGTTCATCTCCTCCGAACTGCCCGAACTGCTGGGCATGTGCGACCGGATCTACACGATGGCGGCGGGCCGGCTGACCGGTGAGGTGCCTCGCGAGGAGGCCACCCAGGAAGTGCTCATGCGCCACATGACCAAGGACAGAAGCTGAGGCCCTCATGACCACCACCGAGATCACCCCACCCACCGACACTCCCCCGGGCAGCGGCGCTGGGGACCGGTCCGCAGGCGCGGTGCTGCTGCGGAGCCTGCGCACCAATATGCGCCAGTACGGCATGCTGATCGCGCTGGCCTTCATCGTCGTGCTGTTCCAGATCTGGTCGGACGGCACACTGCTGCTGCCGAACAACGTCTCGAACCTGGTCCAGCAGAACGGCTACATCCTGATCCTCGCCATGGGGATGATGCTGGTCATCATCGCCGGCCACATCGATCTGTCCGTCGGCTCGCTGGTCGCCTTCGTCGGCGCCATGTCGGGCTTCATGATCATCAAACATGACGTTCCCTGGGTACTGGCACTGATCATCTGTCTGGCGATCGGCGCGGCGGCCGGGGCCTGGCAGGGCTTCTGGATCGCGTATGTCGGCATCCCGTCGTTCATCGTCACGCTGGCGGGGATGCTGCTCTTCCGGGGTCTCACCCAGATCGTGCTGGAGGGCCAGTCCATCGCCCCGTACCCCAAGGGCTTCCAGAACATCGCACAGGGCTTCATCCCGGAGATGGGCCCGTACACGCAGTACCACAACCCGACGCTCCTCATCGGCGCGGTCGTCATCGCCGTCCTGCTCTTCCAGGAGTGGCGCGACCGGCGGCGGCAGTTGGCGTACGAGCTGGAGGTGCTGCCGTTCAACATCTGGGTCTTCAAGCTCGTGGCCATCGTGGCGGCCGTGGTCGCCTTCACCCTGACACTGGCCAGCTTCCGGGGCGTGCCGGTGGTGCTGCTCATCATGTGCGCGCTGCTGATCGGGCTCGGTTTCGTGATGCGGAACGCGGTCGTCGGGCGGCACATCTACGCACTGGGCGGCAACAAGGCGGCGGCCAAGCTGTCCGGCGTCAAGGACCAGCGGGTGACGTTCCTGGTCTTCGTCAACATGGGCCTGCTCGCCGCGCTGGCGGGCATGGTCTACGCGGCGCGGCTGAACGCGGCCACGCCGAACGCGGGCCTCAACTTCGAGCTGGAGGCCATCGCCGCCTGCTTCATCGGCGGCGCCTCGATGAGCGGCGGCGTGGGCACGGTGCTGGGCGCCGTCATCGGCGGCCTGGTCCTGGGCGTGCTCAACAACGGCATGTCGCTGGTCGGCATCGGCACCGACTACCAGCAGGTGATCAAGGGCCTGGTGCTGCTGGCCGCGGTCGCCTTCGACGTCTGGAACAAGCGGAAGGTGGGCTCGTAGACATGGGATTCCACGCGAACAGACGCACGGTCCTGGCCGCCGCGGGCGGCCTGGCGGCAGCCGGCGCACTCAGCGGCACGGCGCGCGCGCACGGGAACGGGGGCCCGGGACAGGGGGCCCAGGCGCCGGTCAAGGAGCCGTTCGGCAGGCTGGAGGACGGCACCCGGATCGAGCGGTGGACGCTCGCCAACGGCGGCACGCGGCTGAGCGTGATCAGCTACGGCGGCGCCGTGCAGTCCCTGGAGGTCCCCGACCGGCACGGGCGTACGGCGAACGTCTCGCTCTCCTTCGACCGGATCGAGGACTACGTCGCGCACGGCGACCACTTCGGCGCGCTCATCGGCCGCTACGGCAACCGCATCGCCAAGGGCCGCTTCACGCTCGACGGGACGACGTACGAACTGCCCCGGAACGACGGCGAGAACAGCCTGCACGGCGGCCCGAACGGCTTCGACCGCCGCGTCTGGCACATCGAGCCCTTCGAGGGGCGTACGGGCGTCGGTCTGACCCTGCGCTACACCAGCGCGGACGGCGAGGCCGGTTATCCGGGCAGGCTGAAGGTGCGGGTCGACTACACGCTGACCGCGTCCGGGGCGTTCCGTATCGACTACGCGGCGACGACCACCGAGCCGACCGTCGTCAACCTCACCAACCACACCTACTTCAACCTCGCGGGCGAGGGCAGCGGCGACGTCCTCGGCCACGAACTCGCACTGGCCGCCGCCCGCTACACACCCGTCGGCAAGACCCTCATCCCGACCGGCGAGTCGGCGCGGGTCGCGGGCACGCCGTTCGACTTCCGGCGGGCCAAGCGGGTCGGCGAGGACATCAGGACGGCGCATCCGCAGCTCGTGACCGCCCAGGGATACGACCACAACTGGGTGCTGGACAAGGGCGTCACCCGCGTGCCCGAGCCGTTCGCCACGCTCCGCGACCCGTCCTCGGGGCGCGCCATGACGGTGGCCACGACCGAGCCGGGCGTGCAGTTCTACTCGGGCAACTTCCTCGACGGCACGCGCGTCGGGCGCTCCGGGCGGGTCTACCGGCAGAGCGACGGACTGTGCCTGGAGACCCAGCACTTCCCCGACTCGCCCAACCAGCCGGAGTTCCCCTCCACGGTGCTGCGCCCGGGCCGGACGTACCGCTCCACCACCGAGCACCGCTTCTCCGCACGCTGACGGGAACCAGCGGGAGAGCGGGAGTGTGCGGGGCGCGCCGCGTGACGCGCCCCGCACACGTGTGTCACCGGGCGGCGATCCGCAGGAACGTCACCGAGTGCGCCGGGAAGGTGTGGCCGAAGGAACGCGCGATGCCCTCGACCGTCGACTCCTCGGGCCTGACGGGCCGTTCGCCCGCCGTGTTCTCGGCGTCGGGCGCCGCGCTCAGCGTCGTGGCCCGCGCGGTGGGCGCAGGCTCGGGCCCCTCACCGAGGTCGATCCGGGTCGCGGCGGGCTCGGCGGAGGCGTTGACGACCTTCACGATGAGGTCGCCGCTCTTCCTGTCGCGGGTGACGACCTGGCGGAACTCGGGGGTGTCGGTCGCGGTGGACGGGACGACCTCGTCGCCGACGTTCGTCATGAAGAGCCTCTGGGCCTCGTAGTTCGCCGAGCCCCAGGAGCGGGCGTTGTCGAACCAGATCATGTCGGGTTTCCACTGGGTGTCGTCCTCGCGGGCGAACAGCGGCGCGTACGAGGCGAGCTTCACGACGTCCGCGTTCCGCTCCAGGCCCGTCATGAAGGCGGCTTCGGCGAGCGCGTTGCCGAAGGTGTTGCCCTGGGAGGCGTACTCGCCGAGGAAGACCTTCGGGCCCCTACGGTCGTACGCGTCGTAGCGGGCGTTGTTCTCCAGGAACCACCGGGGGCTGTTGTAGTAGTGCTCGTCGACCATGCCGACCCCGGCGTCCCGGTTGAGCTGCCAGGCGCGGTCGAAGACGGGCCCGGAGTCGTCCGGCCCCGAGTTGGAGATCACGGTGATGTCCGGGTGGGCGGCCTCGATCGCGGCCCGGAACTCCTTGAAGCGGGCGAAGAACTCGTCGGGCAGGTTCTCCTCGTTGCCGACCTCCAGGTGGGTGAGCCCGAAGGGCTCGGGGTGGCCCATGGCGGCACGCTTCTTCCCCCAGCCGCTCGTCGCCGGGCCGTTGGCGAACTCGATGAGGTCGAGCGTGTCCTGGATGTGCCGCTTGAGCAGCGCCGGGTCGTCCGTGGCCTCGTTCTGGCCGCAGCCGGTGACGAGCGCGGGCACCACGGGGACGGGCATCGCGCCGATGTCCTCGGCGAACTGGAAGTACTCGTAGTAGCCGAGGCCGTAGCTCTGGTTGTAGCCCCAGAAGTTGGCGTTCGTCGCGCGTTCCTCGACGGGCCCGACGGTGTCCTTCCACTGGTACGAGCGCTTCCGCTGCCAGCCGGACGCCTCGTCGTACCCCTGGTGGCTGCCGGTGTTGACGAGGCAGCCGCCGGGAAAGCGCAGGAAGCCGGGCTTCAGGTCCGCGACCTTCTGGGCCAGGTCCTGGCGCATGCCGTTCGGGCGCCCCTTGAACGTGTCGTGCGGGAAGAGGGAGACCATGTCGAGCGCGGCGTCCTCGTCGGTGCCGACGGTGAGGCGGCCGGTGGTGGACGAGCGGGTGGCGGTGAGCGTCGCCTCGTACTTCGTCCAGCCGCCGCGTACGGCGACGGGCCGGGGCTCGGCCAACCGTCCCTCCCCGTCGCGCAGGGTGACGTCGAGCGCCGCCGGGCGCCCGGCGCGGGCCCACACCGAGAACGCGTAGCGCTCGCCCTTCTCGACCCGGATCCCGGCGACGTGACCCGCGTTGGTGACGGAGGAACCGCCGCCGAGCGAGAGATAGGTGCGGTTGCGCGCGTTCAGGCGCCCGTCGTCGTCCACGGCCTTCGCCGTGCCGGAGACCTCCCATGCGGTGAGCGGGGTGTAGGCGGCGTTGTCGGCCGCGGAGAACTCGAAGGAGCGGTTCCGCACCAGCTCGGCGTAGAGCCCGCCGTCGGCGCCGTGGTTGATGTCCTCGAAGAACACCCCGTACATCGACTTGTCGATCGCGGGCCCGGAGCGGGCCCGGTCGACGGTGAGCGTACGGTCGGCGGCGTGCGCCGTTCCGCCGCCGGTGCCGGGGCCGGGGCTCGCGGCGAGCGTCCCGGTGAGCAGGGCTCCCAGGACGAGTCCGACCAGGCTTCTCGTGCGCTGTCTGCGTCTCGGCATGCGCCTCCCTTTCCGTTCGAAATTCCGGACACCTGCCAACACTTCGAACGGAAAGCTAGGAAGCGCTCAGGGACCCGTCAACGCCGGGCACAGGGCCCGAAACTATCGGCGCGCGGTCCCCGGCGGGGCGCCGGTGCGGTTCCGGAGCAGCCGGAACGCGACGAGGGCCACGGCCCCGGCGACGGCGAGGAGCGCGAGGTTCGCGGCGAGCCAGCGGGCCGGGGAGACACCCTGCATCCAGGCGAACCGGGCGGTGCCGTTCTCGACCTCACGGCCGGTCAGCGAGGCGCCCGCCCAGGCCGCGACGAGGAAGGGGACGGCGAGGGTGGCCGCGGTGGCCCAGGCGTACGCGTCCCGGTGCAGGACGATCGCGTCCTGGCCGTACGAGCAGCTCTGCCCGGCGTCGCAGGCGTGGTACTCGCGCCACCCCAGGGCCGCGTCGTCGGCGATCGGCCCGCCCACGAACAGCAGCCCGGCCGAGAGCACGAGCAGGAGCAGCAGCCGGACGAGCAGCGCGGGGCGGTGCAGCCGCAGCAGCAGCCGGGCGAGGGCACGGGGGCCGGGGGACGTGCCGACGGGGGTGGCAGGGGCCGCGGGGCGGCGGGGGTGGCGAGGGCGGTCACGCGGCTGCCTCCTGAGGCCGGTCAGGGGCGGTCGCGGGACCGGCGGCGTCGGCGGGGCCCGTCACGACGGCGTGGGTGTCCAGCAGGGGGTCGATCCCGCCGTCGCGCCGGACGCGGCCGTCCCGGAGCAGCACGAGGTGGTCGCAGACCCCCTCCAGCTCGGGAACGAGGTGCGAGGACATCACGAGCGTGGTGCCCTCCTCGGCGGCCAGGCCCATCAGCACGCCGGTCACCTCGTGGCGGGCGAGCGGGTCGAGGCCGGCCAACGGCTCGTCCAGCAGGAGGAGTCTCGTCCAGCAGGAGGAGTTCGGTCCGCCGGGCGACGGCGAGCGCGAGGGCGAGCCGGGTCCGCTGACCGTCGGAGAGGGAGCGGACGACGGCCCTTCGGTCGAGGCCGCCGCCCGCGAGCATCCGTTCGGCCAGCTCCGCGTCCCAGCGCCCGGGGCTGAGGCCGGCGCCGGCGCGCAGGGTCTCCTCGACGGTGAGCCGCTGGTACAGCGGCTTCCACTGGCCCACGAACCCGGTACGGGCGCGCACCGCGCCCGGGTGTGCGCCGAGCAGCGTGACGGTGCCCTCGGTCGGCGCGTCCAGCCCGGCGGCGAGGTCCAGCAGCGTGGACTTGCCCGCGCCGTTCGGGCCGATGACGGCGCAGACGCTTCCGGCGGGCACCCGGAACGCGCGGTCCCGCAGCCCCCGGGGGCCGCGGCGGCCGAACCTCTTGCCGAGTCCGGCCGCCTCCATGGCGGTGTCGGTCATCCCTGTTGCCTTTCGGAGTTCACGAAGTGCTCGTCCAGCACGGCGGCGAACAGCGCCGCCACGTCGTCCCGTTCGGGCCCGGCGGCGTGGGCACGCACGGCCCAGTCCGCGAGTTCGGCGCGCAGCGGGGAGTCGGCGGGCACCGCGCCGAGCGTCCCGCGGACGAAGGTGCCGAGGCCGCGCCGGGCCTCGACCAGCCCCTCGCGCTCCAGTTCGCGGTACGCCTTCAGGACCGTGTTCGGATTGACGGCCGTCGCCTCGACGACCTCGCGCGCCGTCGGCAGCTTGTCCCCGGGGCCGCAGCAGTCCCAGCCGCAGGGCCTGCTTGGTCTGCTGGACGATCTGCACATGGGTGGCGACGCCGCCGCGCCGGTCGATGCGGTACTCGACCACTCGGAGGGGCCCTAAGCGAAGTCGCCCCTCCACACGGCGCGTTCGGGTCCGTTCGCGACCCGGACCGTGTACGTGTCGGCGTTCGCGTCGCGGGGGCCCTTCGCGTGGTTGTACTGGGCGGCGAAGACGTGTTCGCCCGCCGGTACGGTCCTGCCCTTCTTCAGCGTCCACCGGTAGACGAGGCCGCCGTCGGGCCGTTCGCGTGCCGAGACCTCGAAGTCGCGGGCCGGCAGGGTGCGCCAGTTGCCCGTGTCCTCCGGGCGGCCGCGCGCGGAGAGGCGCAGCTCGACGGTGAGGGCGGTGAGGGGCTTCCTGGCCTTGACGGTGACCTCGCTCTGCGACCAGTACGTCTTGCTGCCGGGGTCGATCGAGCCGTCTGCCCAGAGGAGCCGGGCGGCGGGGACGCGCGCAGGGGGTCCGGCACTCGGGCTCGCGCTCGCACTCCCACTCGCGCTCGCGCTCGGTGGCCGTGCGTCGTCGTGCTGCCAGGACGCGACCCCGTAACCCCCGGCGACGAGAACACCCGTGACGGCGGCGGCCACGCCCACGACGCGGGGCCAGGACGCGCGCCGCGCCCGTACGGGCATGACGGGCGCGGCGGGCGGCGCCGCCATGCCGCGTTCGATCCGCGCGCGCATCCGCGCCCGGTCGGGCTCGTGCGCGCGGGCCGCCTCGCGCAGCCGCGACCGCACGTCCTCGTCGACCATCACCGCCTCCCTCCCGCGTCCGCGACCGCCGCCTCGACGCGTTCCGGACCGAGCTGCCGACGGAGCTGGGCCATGCCCTTCGACGTCTGGCTCTTCACCGTACCCACGGAGGTGCCGAGCGCGAGCGCGGTCTCCCGCTCGGAGAGGTCGAACGCGTAACGCAGGACGACGCAGGCGCGCTTGCGGAAGGAGAGGGCTCCCAGGGCCGACCGCACGTCGATGACCGCCGGTACGTCCGGGTCCTCGCGCCCCTCGCACTCGCGCGACCAGAACAGGGCGACACGGCGGCGCTCGCGCACCGCACCCCGGATGCGGCTGCGGGCCATGTTCGCGACGACGCCCCGCGCGTACGCCGCGGGGTGCCCGGCGGCGCGCACCCGGTCCCAGCGGTGCCAGACGGCGAGCAGCGCGTCGGCCGCGAGGTCGTCCGCCTCGTGCGTGTCACCGGTGAGGAGATGGGCGAGGCGGGCGAGCGCGGCGTGATGCTCCTCGAAGAACGCGTGGAACTCCTCGGCGGCGTCGCCGTCGGCCCGGTCCAACTACGCCTCCATGTTCGCCATTTCGAACAGCGTCCAATGTTCCGAACATCGTAGACAGGGGCCCGTACGGGGTCAACGCGGAAGAGTGGTCTACACCCTTGACTGGTATAGACCAAGTCGGTTGACTGCCTTCCGCCACACCTTGCGCACCGTCCCTTCCCTGACTCGCGGCTGCCGCCGCGCCCGAGGAGTGAACAGAGTGAACGAGCGCCCCAACGCCCGCCCGTCGCACTCCGCACGCCCGCGTCCCCCACACCGACGACCATGGAAGCGCGCCGCCGCGCGGCTCCGCCCGGCCCTCGCCCTCGCGGCGCTCTCCGGGCTGCTGGCCTCGCTGGTGGTCCTCGTCCCGACGACCGCGACCGCCGCGGGTCCCGCGGGGGCGGACGCCAAGGACACCAAGGCGGCCGCCGCCTGCGCGGCGGCCTGGGACGCGGGCGGCGTCTACACCAACGGCTCGACCGTCTCGCACGGCGGTCACAATTGGCAGGCCAAGTGGTGGACACGGGGCGAGACCCCGGGCACCACCGGACAGTGGGGAGTATGGGTGGACCAGGGCAAGTGCGGCACCGGGGGCGGCGACCCCGACCCGGACCCCGCGGACTTCGTGGTGAGCGAGGCCCAGTTCGAGCAGATGTTCCCGAACAGGCAGCCGTTCTACACGTATCAGGGCCTCATCGACGCGCTGAGCGCCTACCCCGACTTCACACACACCGGCGACGAGACCACGCGCAAGCGGGAGGCCGCCGCGTTCCTCGCGAACGTGAGCCACGAGACCGGCGGTCTCGTCCATGTCGTCGAGCAGAACGAGGACAACTACCCGCACTACTGCGACAAGGACCAGCCCTACGGCTGCCCCGCGGGCAACGACGCGTACTACGGCCGCGGGCCCATCCAGTTGAGCTGGAACTTCAACTACAAGGCCGCCGGTGAGGCCCTCGGGCTCGACCTGCTCAACAACCCCTGGCTCGTCGAGCGCGACCCGGCCGTCGCCTGGCAGACCGGCCTCTGGTACTGGAACACCCAGAAGGGCCCCGGCACCGTGACGGGCCATCAGGCCATGACCGAGGGCCACGGCTTCGGCGAGTCCATCCGCAGCATCAACGGCACGCTGGAGTGCGACGGCGGCAATCCGACGCAGGTCAAGAGCCGCGTCGACCGCTACAAGCAGTTCACCCAGCTCCTGGGCACGACCCCGGGCGACAACCTGACCTGCTGACCCCCAGCCGGTCTCGGACCCGACTCCGACCCCGGTCCCGGACCCGACCCCGCCCGAGCGTCACGCCAGGGCGGGGTCGGCGAGGTCGAGGGTCAGGACGTTCCGCCAGTCGTTCGTGAAGTGAGCCCTCGTCCCCTCGCAGCGCGCCTCCAGGAACGGGTTGGAGAGGAACATCGTCGCGATCCACACCGGCGAGCGGTCCGCGCCGAGGCGCGCCAGCCAGCCGATGTTGCCCATCCCCCCGCCCCCGCCGGTCAGCCACCCGGAGCCGTCCGGCAGCGGCTCCTCGAAGCACACGTCCGCGCCGAAGGTGCCGTACTCCTCGATGGCCCGCGCCACGTCGAACGGCTCCCCGAGCCGGAAGGGGACCGGCTGCCCGGCGTCGCGGTGATACTCGCCCGGCCCCTCGACATGTACGTCCAGCGCGGTGCCGTCCGGCCGGTAGAGCCCGTCACGGAACGGCGCCTGCCCGGCCGCCCACAGCCTCCCGACCGTTCCCACGGCCCTCGTCACCCCGTGCTCCGTACGGCCGTCACGGTCTCCGGCCAGGTCTCCGTCACCGTGGCCCAGGACGGGACGCGCCCGGGGTCCGGGGGCGCGAGATCGCCGAGGCCGCCGGTGAACAGGAGGCGGTGGGCGACCGTCGTCAGACGGGCCAGGACGTCGAGGCGGTCGTCGACGAAGTGGGTGACGCCGAGGCGCGCGCAGACCGGGGCCTTGTCCGCGCGTTCGCGCACGAAGTGCAGATGCCCCTCGGGGATGCCCGTACGGGCGAAGAAGGCGTGGTGGCCGAGCCACTCCCGGGTCCGTTCGGCGATCTTCGGGCCCGCCTTCGAGATCACGTGCACCCGCCCGGCGAACGGGTCGGCGGTCAGCGCCGCCAGGGCCTCCATCACGCCCTCCACGGCCGGGGTCAGCAGCGGCTGCGGGCCGAAGAACGAGGTGTCGGAGTCCGCGGCCACCCGGCCGATGATCACTCCGCCGACGTCCACACCGAGCGCCGGGGGCGCCTCGTCCCGCCCCGTGGTCCGCTCCTCCTCCTGTTGTCGTGCCATGGCGGGCATGGTGCCACGGGCCGCCGTACGGGCCCCAGCGGATAAGGGCCCGGCGACCGTTCAGTTCTTCTGCGGCGGCGCTTAAGAAAGCCTCGATGGACCTGGGGCCGGGGGCCCGGCACAGTGAGGCTGGCCACTGCCACTGAGGTCACGGTGGTCGTCCCCTATCGCGCCGTCACCACCAGGAGACCCCGCCGTGAAGGCACTTGTGAAGGCAAAGGCAGAACCCGGACTGTGGCTGATGGACGTGCCGGAGCCCGAGGCCGGCCCCGGCGAGGTCCTGATCAAGGTGCTCCGCACCGGGATCTGCGGCACCGACCTGCACATACGGGAGTACGACGGCTGGGCCCGGCAGGCCGTGCGGACCCCGCTCGTGCTGGGCCACGAGTTCGTCGGCGAGGTCGTCGAGGTCGCCCCCGACGTGGCCGCCGCCGGCACCGTCGCGCCCGGCGACCTGGTGAGCGGCGAGGGCCACCTGGTGTGCGGGACGTGCCGCAACTGCCGGGCCGGGCGGCGGCATCTGTGCCGCAGCACGGTCGGACTCGGCGTGGTGCGGGACGGCGCGTTCGCGGAGTACGTCTCGCTGCCCGCCTCCAACGTGTGGGTGCACAAGACGAAGCTCGACCTCGACGTCGCCGCGATCTTCGACCCGTTCGGCAACGCCGTGCACACCGCACTCTCCTTCCCGCTGGTCAACGAGGACGTGCTGATCACCGGCGCGGGCCCGATCGGCATCATGGCCGCGGCCGTCGCCCGCCACGCGGGCGCGCGCAATGTGGTGATCACCGACGTCAGCCCGTACCGCCTGGAGCTGGCCGAGAAGGTCGGCGTGAGCCTCGCCCTGGACGTGCGCGGCTCAAAGACCGCGATCGAGGACGGGCAGCGGCGGCTCGGAATGCGCGAGGGCTTCGACGTCGGGCTGGAGATGTCCGGCCGCCCGGAGGCGCTGCGCGGCATGCTCGCGAACATGACGCACGGCGGCAGCATCGCGATGCTGGGCCTGCCGTCCGAGGAGTTCTCGATCGACTTCGCCCGCCTGGTGACGTCCATGATCACGCTGAAGGGCATCTACGGCCGCGAGATGTTCGAGACCTGGTACGCGATGTCCGTGCTCCTGGAGGGCGGGCTCGACCTCTCCCCCGTGATCACCGGCCGGTACTCGTACCGTGACTTCGACACCGCGTTCGACGACGCCGCCGGCGGACGCTGCGGCAAGGTCATTCTCGACTGGACGGCCTGAGCGCCCCGAAACCCTCAACCCTGCCCGAATTCCCCGAAGGAGCCCCTCGATGCTGGAGTCCGTCCGTACGGACCTGCGCGCCACCCTCGACGAGATCGGCGCCGCCGGTCTGCTCAAGCCCGAGCGCGTGATCGGCACCCCGCAGAGCGCCTCGGTCACCGTCACGGCGGGCGGCCTCCCCGGCGAGACGCTGAACTTCTGCGCCAACAACTACCTGGGCCTCGCCGACAACCCCGAGGTCATCGCCGCGGGCAAGGAGGCCCTGGACCGCTGGGGCTACGGGATGGCCTCGGTCCGCTTCATCTGCGGCACGCAGGAGGTCCACAAGGAGCTGGAGGCCCGGCTCTCCGCGTTCCTCGGCGCCGAGGACACGATCCTCTACAGCTCGTGCTTCGACGCCAACGGCGGCGTCTTCGAGACCCTCCTCGGCGAGGAGGACGCGGTGATCTCCGACGCCCTCAACCACGCGAGCATCATCGACGGCATCCGCCTCTCCAAGGCCCGCCGCTTCCGCTACGCGAACCGGGACATGGCCGACCTGGAGCAGAAGCTCAAGGAGGCGGGCGACGCACGCCGCAAGCTCGTCGTCACCGACGGCGTCTTCTCCATGGACGGCTACGTGGCCCCGCTGGCCGAGATCTGCGACCTGGCCGAGCGCTACGGCGCGCTGGTCATGGTCGACGACTCGCACGCGGTCGGCTTCGTCGGCGCGCGCGGCCGGGGCACCCACGAGCTGCACGGCGTGATGGACCGCGTGGACATCCTCACCGGCACCCTCGGCAAGGCCCTGGGCGGCGCCTCCGGCGGCTATGTCGCGGCCCGCCGGGAGATCGTGGAGCTGCTGCGCCAGCGCTCGCGCCCGTACCTCTTCTCCAACTCCCTCGCCCCGGTCATCGCCGCGGCCTCGCTCAAGGTCCTCGACCTGCTGGAGGCCGAGGGCGGGAACGGCGCCGAGCTGCGCTCCCGGCTCTACGCCAACACGGAGCTGTTCCGCACGCGGATGACCGAGGAGGGCTTCGAGCTGCTGCCGGGCGACCACCCGATCGTCCCGGTGATGATCGGCGACGCCGAGCGCGCGGCCCGCATCGCGGACCTGCTGCTGGAGCACGGGGTGTACGCGGTCGGGTTCTCGTACCCCGTCGTGCCGCACGAGCTGGCGCGGATCCGGGTGCAGCTCTCGGCGCGGCACTCGGCCGAGGACGTCGAGCGGGCCGTCACCGCGTTCGTCGCCGCGCGGGCCGCCCTGGCAGAGTAGGGGCAGAACGGCAGGACACAGCACGGGTGAGGCAGGGGCGGCGCAGGGGCAGATGATCGACGCGAGGAAGCTGCGCACGCTGCGTGCCGTGGCCGACCACCGTACGGTGACGGCCGCGGCCGCCGTGCTGCATCTGACCCCGTCCGCCGTCTCCCAGCAGCTCGCCGCGCTGGACAACGAGGTCGGCCACCACCTCCTCGTACGGGACGGGCGCGGGGTCCGGCTCACGGCCGCGGGCGAGATCCTGCTGGCCCACGGCAACACGGTCCTCGCCCAGCTCGAACGGGCCGAGGCCGAACTCGCGGCCTACGCCGAGGGCGAGAAGGGCGAGGTCACCGTGATGTCCTTCGCCACCGGCATCACCACCGTTGTCGGCCCCGCGATGACCGCGCTGCGCGCGACGGCGCCCGGCATCCGGATGCGGGTGCTCGACGCGGAGGGCGACGCGAGCCTGACCCGGGTGCTCGACGGGCACGCCGACCTGGCGGTGGCCGTCGAGTACCGGGGCGTGCCGCGCGAGGACGGACGGCGGCTGATCCGCGTCCCGCTCTACGCCGAGCCCTTCGACGCCGTGCTGCCCTGGAACCACCGGCTCGCGGGCAAGGAGCGGATCAACGTCTCCGACCTCGCCGAGGAGCGGTGGGTCGGCCCGTACGAGGGCAACCCCTGCCACGACGTGGTGATGCTGGCCTGCGAGTTCGCCGGGTTCCAGCCCCGGGTCACGCACTACTCGGACGACTTCCGGGCCGTCGCCGCGCTGGCGGGCGCCGGGGAGGGCGTGGCGCTCGTCCCGCGCTCGGCGCTGCGCGGGGTCGAGCTGCCGGACGTCGCGGTCCGGCCCGTGACGGGCGTCCCGGTCACGCGCCGGGTCTTCGCGGCCGTACGGCGCGGCACGGAGGAGCACCCGCTGATCCGCCGGGTCCTGGAGGCGCTGCGCGCGGCGGCCGAGGACGCGCGGCCGGAGAGCGACGGGTGAGAGGTGTACGAGCACCTCATGACCACGATTCTGCGCGAAGTTGCGCGATCCCCCCGGTTTTCACGCAGGACCGGACTCTTGACACGGGGTGAAGCTGGTGGGTTTACTCCGTGACACGTCGAAGACGAGCATTCGGCGTCAGAGGTACGCCCAGCCGGTATGCGGCACCGCCGCGAGCCCGGACTGAGTCGCCAGGACCGCCCTCGGGTCCGAGGCGGGGACGTGCCCTCCATCTCTGGAGCTCGACGATGACACATGACCGTCGGCGTCCGTATCGGACCATCGGCGCCGCCGTCGCGGCGATCGCCCTGCTCGTGCTCGCCGCCCAGGCGCACGGTGCCCTGGCTCCCGGCTCCGGAGGCGCCGGGAGCGCACCCGCGGCGAAACCGCCGCCGAAGCACGCCGGTTTCGACTACCAGATCGGCGGACCGTACGCCCCGCCCTCCGGCGTCGAGGTCGTCAGCCGCGACCACACGGCGAAGCCCGCCGACGGGCTCTACAACATCTGTTACGTCAACGCGTTCCAGGCCCAGCCGGACGCCGAGGACGAGTGGGGCGACCTGCTGCTGCGCGACGCGAACGGCGACGTCGTCTACGACAAGGAGTGGGACGAGGCCTTCCTCGACCTGCGCACCGCCGACAAGCGCGAGCGCATCGCGAAGAAGGTCGGCCGCTGGATCGACTCCTGCGCGGAGAAGGGCTTCCAGGCCGTCGAGCCCGACAACTACGACAGCTATACGCGGGCGCCGGACAAGCTGCTGACCGCGAAGCAGGCCCAGGCGTTCATCAAGCTGCTGTCCGAGCGCGCCCACGACAAGGGCCTGGCCATCGGGCAGAAGAACACCCCGGACCTCGCCGACGCCCGCAAGGCCAACGGCCTGGACTTCGCCGTCGCCGAGGAGTGCGGCGAGTACGACGAGTGCGGGCGCTACGCCAAGGCGTTCGACGACCGCGTCGTCGTGATCGAGTACACCCGCGACGGCCTCGCGAAGGCGTGCGAGGGCTGGGGCGACCGGCTCAGCGTCGTGCGCCGCGACGTGGACGTCTCGAAGCCGGGCGACGACGGGTACGTACGGCAAACCTGCTGACGGGCGGGGCGCCCGCGCCCCCGCCGACCGTCCGACCCGACGCCCCGCCGACCGCGCGGGCCTTCCGGCCCGACGACCGTCCGACCCGACGTCTCGCCGGACCCGGATCGCTCGGCCAACCGGACCGCCGGGACCGACGGCGACGACCTCGCCACGACGGCCACGACGGCCGCGACGGCCAGCCGTCACCGGCCGCCCGCGACCGGCCCTCGCGGCAGCGACCGGTCGCGCGGGGCGGGCGCACCGCCTTACCGCCGCCCGGCCGGTGCCGACGACCACCGGGAGCGCGCCGACGGGCGACGACCTCGCCACGGCGGTCCGCCGCGACCGGCCGCCCGCGGCAGGCGGACGCCCGCACCCGCCACCGCCCTGCCCGGCGGCGCACGCACCGCGTCACCGGCCCTCTTGCCCCCTGCTTCTCCCCCTCCTCTCTCTTCCTCGCTTCTCCCCCGGAGGTGCACATGGCCGTACCCCGAAACGCCGTTCCGCCGCCCCCGCGGCCCTCGCGGCGGCGGGTGCTGCGCGGTGCCGGTGCGCTGGCGCTGGCCGCCGCGGCCGGGACGGCCGTGCCCGGCTGCGGCGCCGAGCAGGACGACGGCGTCGGCGCCGACGGCCGCGTCACCATCGAGCTGTGGCACGGCCAGGCCGACACCGCGAAGGCGGCACTCAAGCGGCTCGTGGCCGACTTCGAGCGCGCGCATCCGCGGATCCGGGTGGACATGGGCGGCGGCGTCCTCGCCGACGCCATGCTCCAGAAGATCACCGCGGCCCTCGCCTCCGGCGCCTACCCGGACATCGCCTACGTCTTCGGCTCCGACCTGGCCAACGTCGCCCGCAGCCCGCAGACCGTGGACCTGACGGACACCGTCGGCTCGGCCCGTACACCGTGGAAGAACTACTGGCCCTCGGCGCGCGAGGCCGTCACCATCAACGGCCGGGTCCGCGCCTCGCCCGCCGTGCTGGACGCGCTCGCCGTGGTCTGCAACCGGAAGCTGTTCAAGGACGCCGGGATCCCGCTTCCCGAGGCGGGCTGGACCTGGGACGACTTCACCGAGACGGCCAGGAAGCTCACCGACAGGGGCGCCGGGAGGTTCGGCACCGGATGGCCCGGCGTCGGCGACGAGGACACCGTCTGGCGGATCTGGCCCCTGCTGTGGGACCTGGGCGGCGACTTCATGGGCGACGACGGGCGCAGCATCGGCTTCGCCGACCAGGGCGCCCGCGCCCTGGGGGTCGTCCGGGACCTCGCCCGGGACAAGAGCGTCTACATCGACCCCAAGCCCGGCAGCGAGCAGATGTACCAGGTCTTCCTGTCCGGCCGGATGGGCATGGTGGTCACCGGCCCCTGGCAGCTCCCGGACATCCGGACGGCGAAGGTCGACTACCACGTGGTCCCGCTGCCCAGCTTCTCCGGCAAGCCCGTCACCATCTCGGGCCCCGACACCTGGACGGTCTTCGACAACGGCGAGGCCCGCGCCGAGGCGGCCCGTACGTTCGTGGACTGGCTCGCCCGGCCCGGGCAGGACGTGCGCTGGGGCGCCGAGGCCGGGAGCCTGCCGCTCAGCCGCGCCGCCGAGGCCAGGCCCGAGTGGCGCCGGCACAGCGAAGAGGTCGAGGGGCTCGCGGTGTTCACCAAGGCCCTGGAGACCGCGCGGGTACGTCCCGCCCACCCCGCCTACCCCCAGGTCTCGCAGGCCCTGGGGCAGGCCATCACCTCCGTACTGCTGGGACGGAGCACGCCCGCCGCCGCCATGCGCTCCTGCGCGGAGGAGGCCGACGCCGCCCTTCTCATCCCCCGCTGAAGGAGCCCCCGATGCCACCGACCCCGACACCGCTCACGGTGTCCCGCACCTCCCCGCCACGCTCCGTGCGCCGGGCCCGCCGGCACGAGTCGCTGACCGCCTGGGCGTGGATATCCCCCGCCGTGCTGATCGTCCTCGGGCTCAGCGTCGTCCCGGTCCTCTGGTCGCTGCTGCTCTCGTTCCAGGCGAACGACCTGGTCACGCCCAGCCGTTGGGTGGGCCTCGACAACTACCGGGCGCTCGCCGCCGACCCGCACTTCTCCCAGGCCGTGCGCAACACGCTGCTCTACACGGTGCTGTACGTGCCGCTCAGCCTCGGCGGAGGGCTGGCGCTGGCGCTCGCTCTCAACCGGCGGATCCGGCTGGTCGGCCTCTACCGCACGCTGGTCTTCGTGCCGTTCGTCGTCTCGGCGACCGCGCAGGGCGTGCTCTTCTCCTTCATCCTCGACCCCGACTTCGGCGCCGCCAACTCGCTGCTGAGCAGGCTCGGCCTGTCCACGCAGGGCTTCCTCACGGACCCGGCGCAGGCGCTGCTGGTACTGGTGGGGATCACCCTGTGGAGCGGTACGGGCTTCTGCGTCGTCGTCTATCTCGCCGCGCTCCAGGACGTACCGCAGTCGCTGATCGAGGCGGCGCGGCTGGACGGCGCCGGGCGGCGGCACCTGCTGCGGCACGTGACGCTGCCGACGCTCGCGCCGGTCACCGTGTTCCTGGTGCTGTGGCAGACGATCCAGTCGCTCCAGGTCTTCGACCTCGTCTACGTCACGACGAAGGGCGGGCCGCTCGGCTCGACCACGGTGATCGTCTACTTCATCTGGGAGCAGGCGTTCAAGAGCTTCACCGCCGGTTACGGGGCCGCCGCGGCGTATGTGCTGGCCGTGGCGCTGGGCCTGGTCGGGGTCGTGATGCGCGTGGCGCGCGGACGCGCGGACCGCCGCGCCGCGCTCCGCACGCGGAACGCCGGGCTCCGCACGGAAGGAGCCGCACGATGACCGCGCTGACCTCGCCGCCCGCCGCCCGGGCCCCGGAACGGACCGCGAGCGACGGGCCGACGGGCCGACGGCGGGGCGCACGGCTGCCGTTCAGCGGCTGGCATCTGCTGCTGGCGCCGCTCGCGCTGCTGTTCGCGCTGCCGCTGGTGTGGCTGCTGCTCAGCTCCGTGATGACCAACGCCGAGATCAACCGCTTCCCGCCCGCGCTGTGGCCCTCGGGCATCGACCTGGGCGGCTACCGGTACGTGCTGGGGAACGCGATGTTCCCGCGCTGGTTCGCCAACTCGCTGATCGTCTCGGCGGTCGCGGTCACCTCGAACCTGCTGTTCGGCGCGCTGGGCGGCTACGCGTTCGCCCGGATGCGGTTCCGGGGCTCGCGGACGCTGCTCGTGCTGATGCTGGCGACGATGGCGGTGCCGTTCCAGCTCACGATGATCCCGACGTTCCTGGTGATGAAGCGGCTGGGGCTGATCGACACCCTCGGCGCGCTGATCGTGCCCTCGCTGGTCACGCCGTTCGCCGTCTTCCTGCTGCGGCAGTTCTTCCTCTCCCTGCCGCGCGAGCTGGAGGAGGCGGCCTGGATCGACGGCTGCTCGCGGCTGCGGGTGCTCTTCACCATCGTGCTGCCCCTGTCGCGTCCGGCGCTGAGCACCGTGGCCGTACTGACGTTCCTGACCACGTGGAACGACCTGACGTGGCCGCTGATCGCCATCAACCACGACACGCAGTACACGCTCCAGCTCGGCCTCACCACCTTCCAGGGCCAGCACCACACCAAGTGGTCCGCCGTGATGGCGGGGAACGTGATCACGGTGCTGCCGGTGCTGCTGGCGTTCCTCGGCGCCCAGAAGTCGTTCATCCGCTCCATCACCTCGACAGGCTTGAAGGGCTGACCCATGACGCACGACCTCGACCTGCTCGTCCTGGGCGACGCGAACCCGGACATCGTCGTCGGGCCGCTCGACGGGCCGCTCGCCTTCGGGCAGCGCGAACAGCTCGTCGGCTCCGGCGCGCTGACCCTCGGCGGCTCCGCCGCGATCATGGCGTGCGGCGCGGCCCGGCTCGGGCTGCGCGTCGCGCTCGCCGGCCGCGTCGGCGACGACGAGGCGGGCCGCTTCGTCCGCGACGCGCTCGACGCGCGCGGCGTGGACACCTCGGCGCTGCGCCTCGATCCTGTGCTGCCGACCCCGCTGACGGTCGTCGTCACCC
The DNA here is from genome assembly GCF_039530985.1 of Streptomyces albiaxialis. Taxonomy (NCBI): domain Bacteria; kingdom Bacillati; phylum Actinomycetota; class Actinomycetes; order Kitasatosporales; family Streptomycetaceae; genus Streptomyces; species Streptomyces albiaxialis. The sequence goes on along the minus strand of NZ_BAAAPE010000016.1, from coordinate 300,138 downwards.
GGCCGGGGAACGGTGACCGGGCGATCCTGACCAGCCCCGGCACGCTCGCCGCGACGAGCGGCGACGACGTGCCGGCCCGGCTGCTGACGGCGGCCCGGCACGTCCACGCGGCCTCGTACTTCCTGATGCCGCGACTGGCCGCCGCGCTCCCGGCGTTGTTCCGTACGGCCCGCGCGCACGGCGCCACGACCTCGCTCGACACCAACGACGACCCCGAGGGCCGCTGGGACCCCGAGGGGATCGCGGCGGTGCTCCCCGTCACGGACTTCCTGCTGCCGAACGCGGCCGAGGCGCTGGCCCTGGCGGGTCACGGTGCCGGGACGCCCGCCGAGGCGGCGGGGCTGCTCGCGGAACGCGGCCCCGTGACGGTCGTCAAGAACGGGGCCGACGGCGCGCTCCTCCACGACGGGCACGCGCCGCGTGCGGCGCGCGGCCCGTCCGTCACGCCCCGCGACACCGTCGGCGCGGGCGACAGCTTCGACGCCGGGTTCGTCGCCGCGACCCTCGCGGGGCTCCCGCTGGCCGAGGCACTCGAACTGGCCGCCGTCTGCGGCGCGCTGTCCACCCGCGCGCCCGGCGGCACCCCGGCCCAGCCCACCTGGGAGGAGGCCCGCGCCCGTACGGCCGCGGCCTCCCCCGCCACCACCCAAGGAAAGAACGCGTGATGACCACGAACGCCACCCCCAAGGTCACCTTCATCGGCGCAGGAAGCGTCGTCTTCACCCAGGGCCTGCTCGCCGACCTCTTCGCCTTCCCCGAGCTGCGCGGCGCGCACATCGCGCTGCACGACATCGACCCCGAGCGTCTCGCCACCGCCGAGGCGGCGGCCCGTCACATCGCGGACGTACGGGGCGCCGCGCCCGTCGTCACGGCCCACGCCGACCGGCGTCCGGCCCTGGAGGGCGCCGACTTCGTCATCAACATCGTCCAGGTCGGCATGCGCGAGGCCACCCGCACCGACTTCGAGGTGCCCGCGCGCTTCGGGATACGGCAGACCATCGGCGACACCCTCGGCATCGGCGGCATCTTCCGCGCGCTGCGCACGTTCCCGCTGCTCAAGGCGCTCGGCGAGGACATCGCAGAGCTGTGCCCCGACGCGTGGCTGCTCAACTACACCAACCCGATGGCGATGAACGTCCAGTACCTCGCGGCGGCGACCGGGCTGCGCCGCGTCGTGGGCCTGTGCCACTCGGTGTACTGGACGATGAACGGGCTCGCGGAACTGGTGGGCGTCCCGTTCGAGGAGGTCACGTACCGCGCGGCGGGCGTCAACCACCAGGCGTGGGTGCTGGAGTTCGAGCACGGCGGCACGAGCCTCTACCCCGCGCTGGACGCGCTCATCGAGAAGGACGAGCAACTGCGCCGCAGGACGCGGGTGGACATGTACCGCCGCCTCGGCTTCTACCCGACCGAGACGAGCGAGCACTCCTCCGAGTACGTGCCGTGGTACCTGCACCACGAGAGCGAGGTCGGCCGGCTCCGGCTGCCGGTCGGCGCGTACCTCGACATCGTGGACGAGAACGTCACCGAGTACGAGAGCACCCGCGACGCACTCACCGCCGGGCGGCCCCTCCAGGTCGAGGGGACGATGGAGTACGCCCCGCAGATCATCCACAGCGTGGTCACGGGCACCCCCCGCACGGTCTACGGCAACGTGCCGAACCACGGCCTGATCGACAACCTGCCCTCGGGCGGCACGGTCGAGGTCCCCTGCCTCGTGGACGCCTCCGGCGTCCAGCCGACCCGCGTCGGGGCCCTGCCGCCCCAACTCGCCGCGCTCAACCGGACCTACCTGAGCACGGTCGACCTGACGGTCCGCGCGGCGCTCGACGACGACCCCGTGCGGATCCGCCAGGCCGCCATGACGGACCCGGCCACGGCCGCCACCTTGCCGGTGGACGAGATCTGGGCCCTCTGCAACGCGATGACAGAGGCCCACGCCCCCCGCCTCCAACCGAGCCTGCGCCACCGGTTGACCGCGTAGGGGCAAGCCCTGCTCCTCCCTGCTGCGCTTGGGAGGTCTGCGCCAGAGGCGCGGGGCTGGCAAGCGCAGCCCACTCCCCCGGGTGCGCAACGGGAGGGGGTGCCCCCTGAGGCGCGTCGCGGAGCGCGCGTGCACCGTGGCCGGCCGCGCAGTTCCCCGCGCCCTGACGGGGCACCCCTTCCAGCGCCCAGCGGACCGTGGGCCCGGCCCGGCTATTGCGGGGTGACGTTCTCCGCCTGCGGGCCCTTGGGGCCCTGGGTGACGTCGAAGGTGACGTGCTGATTCTCTTCCAACTGACGGAAGCCCGTCGCGTTGATCGCGGAGTAGTGGACGAAGACGTCCGGGCCACCGCCGTCCTGCTCGATGAAACCGAAGCCCTTTTCCGCGTTGAACCACTTCACGGTGCCGGTTGCCATGTGTTTCCCCTGTCGAGGATCGCGGGGCACTGCTTGTCAGTACCCCTGGGTGAGGTGGTCGCCCTGGTCCTCGGACGTTGCTGCGCAGCAAAACACCCGCGGTGCGCACCGCGGGAGGTGAGACTTCCGAACCACGACTACTGGCAGGAAAGGTAGCCGATCCGCAGTTGTCTGGCTACGGAACGCAGCCAAACCAGGGGGCGATATCCAGCCGGGCGAAGCCACCGAACCCGCTACCGGCCGGACTCCGCGTCGTGGGCCGTCTGGCGCACGGGGGCGTCCAGTGAGGGAGCGAGCAGGGTGAAGGCCTGCTCTATCAGGGCGGCGGGGGAGATCTCTCCGCCGCTCTCGCTCCAGCGGTGCAGCACCGTGTCGAAGGTGCTCACCGCCATCCCGGCGGCCAGCCGGGGGTACAGGTCCGTCTCGGCGTCCAGCCCCAGGCGGGACGCCAGTTCGGCCGTCAGGCCGTCGCGCCACTCGGCCTGCCGCTCCAGGAAGCGGGCCCGCAGCGCGGGCGTACGGAGGATGAGCTGGACGACACCGAGGGCCCGGTCGGAGTGGTCGGCGCAGGCGTCGAGCGGGACGCGGACCGCGTGGCGGAGTGCCTCCGCGGGGCTCTCCGCCGCCGGGCGCCCCGCGAGTTCCGCGCGGATGCCGTCGCCCATCTCGGCCAGGAACTGGACGACGACGTCCTCCTTGGACGCGAAATAGCGGAAGAAGGTCCGCCGGGACACCCCGGCGGTGGCCACGATCTCGTCGATCGTGACCGCGTCGAACCCCTTCCGCGCGAGCAACCGCAGCGCCGCCTCGGTGAGTTCACCGGCGACGAGCTGCCGTTTGCGCTGGGCCATGGTCATCTCTGGACGGGTGCTCACCCCACGATCGTACCCTCCATGCCTCACGTGACACTCAGGCTCGCATTGACACTGAGTGCCAACGGCGGCAAGGTGTGCCCATGACTCGACAGCAGGGCTCGACAACCACAGAGAGCCGCCTCACCGGGCGGGTGTTCCTCGTGACCGGGGCGAGCAGCGGGCTCGGGCTCGCGACCGCGCGGGAGCTGGCGGCCCGGGGCGGCCAGGTGATCCTCGCCGTGCGCGACGAGGCCAAGGGGCGCCGCGCGGCGGACGGGATCGCCGCCGCGCACCCGGGCGCGAGCCTGGAGGTGCGGCGCGTGGATCTCGCCGACCTCGACTCCGTACGGAACCTCGCCGACGAGGTACGCGCCGCGCACCCCCGGCTGGACGTCCTGGTCAACAACGCCGGGATCATGGCGCCGCCGCGCACGCTCAGCCCGCAGGGCCATGAGCTGCAGTTCGCCGCGAACCACCTGGGCCACTTCGCCCTGACAGGGCTGCTGCTGGACCCGCTGAGCGCGGGGCGCGACCCCCGAATCGTCACGGTGACCTCGTTCAATCACCGCAAGGCCCGTATCGACTTCGACGACCTCGCCGCCGAGCGCGGCTACCGGCCCATGCCCCGTTACGACCAGAGCAAGCTGGCCAACGCCGCCTTCGGATACGAGCTGCACCGGCGCCTCACCGAGGCGGGCAGCCCCGTGCGCAGCCTGCTCGCCCACCCCGGCTACGCCGCCACAGGCCTCCAGACGGACGGCCCCGTGGGTCTCGTCTCGCTGCTCTTCGGGCGCCTGCTGAAGCCGTTCGCGCAGTCCGCCGAGGGCGGCGCGCTGTCCCAGCTCCACGCGGCGACCGCGCCCGGCGTCGAGGGCGGGGCCTGTTACGGGCCTGGCGGCCGGGGCGAGATGCGCGGCGCCCCGAAGCGCGTGGAGCTGGGCGCCACCGCGACCGACCCGGCGACGGGACGCCGCCTGTGGGAGGTCTCCGAGCGCCTCACGGACGTACGGTTCGCGTTCCCGACGGCGCAGGGGGCGGCGGACGGGACGGCCTCGCCTTGAACCGGACGGTGGGCGGAGGGACGCTTGAATCCCCGATCCCCTCACGATGCCGGGAAGCACCATGCGAGCCACCCTGATCTACGGCGCGGGCGACATCCGCGTCGAGGACGTGCCCGACCCGAAGCCGCAGGCGCCCACCGACGCCGTCGTCCGCGTCGTCAGCGCGTGCGTGTGCGGCAGCGACCTGTGGCCGTACGCCTCGCGGCCCGCGACCGAGGAGGGCGGGCGTATCGGCCATGAGTTCCTCGGCGTCGTCGAGGAGACCGGGCCGGAGGTGCGCGGGGTACGGACCGGCGAGCTGGTGGTCGCCCCGTTCGTCTACGCCGACAACACCTGCGTCTTCTGCGCCGAGGGCCTGCACACCTCCTGCCTCAACGGCGGCGGCTGGGGCAACGACGGCGTGGACGCGGGCCAGGGCGAGGCCGTCCGCGTGCCGTACGCGGACGGCACCCTGGTGAGGCTGCCCGTCGGCGAGGACTCGGCGCTGCTGCCGTCGCTGCTCACGCTCTCCGACGTGTTCCCCACCGGCCACCACTGCGCTGTCACGGCCGGGGTCTCGCCGCGTACGGCGGTCACGGTGATCGGTGACGGCGCCGTCGGCCTCTGCGCGGTGCTGGCCGCGCGGCGGCTCGGCGCCGAGCGGATCGTCCTGATGGGCCGGCATGCCCGACGCACCGCGCTGGGCCGCGACTTCGGCGCCACCGACGTCGTGCCCGAGCGCGGTGAGGAGGGCGTCGCCCGCGTGCGCGAACTGACCGGCGGCTTCGGCACGCACGCGGTGCTGGAGTGCGTGGGCACCCTCCCCGCGCTGGAGACCGCGTTCGGCGTCGTACGGGACGGCGGTGCCGTCAGCCGCGTCGGCCTGCCGCAGTACGCGCAGGGGCCGGTCGGCCGCGACGTCTTCAGCCGCAACATCACCCTGACCGGCGGCGTCGCCCCGGCCCGCGCGTACATCGAGGAGCTGATGCCGGACATCCTTGACGGCACGGTCGAGCCGGGCCGCGTCTTCGACCGTACGGTCGGCCTGGAGGAGACCCCCGAGGCCTACCGGGCCATGGCAGCACGCGAGGCGCTCAAGGTGCTGGTGCGCCCCTGAACCGCCACGCGCCCTCGCGTCCCGCACGGCCTCGTCGCGTACGGCCTATCCGCGTACGGTCTCCGCGCGTACGGCCTATCCGCGTACCGCCTCCGCGCGTACCGCCTTGAGGCGCTCGACGGCCGCCGGGACGTCCCCGCCCGCCGTCAGGTCGCTGCCGACGCTCACCGCGAACGCCCCGGCCGCCAGCCACTCCCCCGCGTTCGCCAGGGTCACCCCGCCGGTCGCCATGATCCGGGCGCCGGGGAGCACCGAGCGGAGCGTCCTGAGGTAGGCGAGGCCGCCGACGTGCGCCGGGAACAGCTTGGCCACGCCGCGCTCCGCCGCCGCGCGTACCTCCGTCGGGCTGTGCGCGCCCTCGACGAACAGCCGTCCGGCGGCGTCCGCCACGGGCCGCACCTCGGGCACCTGGAAGGGGCTCACCAGAAAACGGGCCCCGGCTCCGAGCGCCTCCTCCGCGATCTCCGGCGAGGTGACGGTCCCGAGCCCGACGACCGCGTCCGGCGCCTCCGCCGTCCAGCACGCGACGAGTTCCCGCCAGCCGGGGGTGGTCGCCGTGAACTCGAAGACGGTGACCCCCGCGCCGTACAGCGCCCGCGCGAGCGCGTCCGCCGCCTCCGCGTCAGCGGCCCGCACGGTGGGCACGACCCGCGCCTCCCCCAGCGCGCCGAGCGCCGACCGGACGCCGGGGGCGGCTCCTGAGGCGGCCCCGTCGCCCGCTCCGGCCGGGCTCACGCGGGGGCCGCTATCTTCGTCAGCGCGTCCAGCACACGGTCGGCGTCCGCGCCGGTCGCGCGGAGCACGATCTCGTCGCCGCGCCGTATGTTGAGGCCCATCACGGACAGCACGCTGCGCGCGGGCACCGGTTCGGTCCCCGTCCCCGCGTCGGCGCGGGCCACGGTCACCCGCGCCTCGGCGCCCGCGGCGGTCTGTGCGAAGGCCGCCGCCGGGCGGGCGTGCAGTCCGGCCTCCTCGGTCACCACGAGGCGTCGTTCCACCGTGCCAGTGCTCACTCGCTGTTCCTTCCGTTCGTCGTGTCGTCGTCACCGCTCGTGCGGGCGCCCAGCAGTTCCGCGAGCCGCCGCGCCAGGTGATCCTCTTCCTCCGCGCTCAGCGCGCGCGGGTCCACGGCCAGCCGCCCCGTCGTGGCGTAGTGGTCGCGGAGGAAGACCGGCGGTGTGCCGGCGGCGAGTTCGGCCGCCAGCCCGGCCGCGTCCCGCCCGGCGCGCGCCGGGTCCACGGCCAGCTCGGTACGGAAGATCTCCCGCCCGGCCTCGTCCCGGACCACCCGCGCGCTCAGCCCGGGCAGCGTGCCGAGGCGCGCGGCGAGGCGTTCCATCCGCGCCCGCGCGCCGTCGCCGTCGGACGCCGCCGCCCCGGCACCGTACTCGCGTACGGCCTGCGCCAGGCCCAGCAGGGTCTCCTTGCCGACCTTCATGGGCCGTCCGATTCCCGCGTACTGGGCGCGGACCGCCGCGATCAGCGGTGCGGGGCCGCAGACGAAGCCGGACGTGGGGCCGCCTATCGCCTTGCCGCCGCTGTAGATCACGAGGTCGGCCCCGGTGGCGGGCCACTTCCGCAGGTCCTCCTCGGCCGCCGCGTCCACGATCACGGGGACGCCGTGCGCCCGCCCGACGGCGACGGTCTCGGCGAGGGAGACCATGCCCTTCTGCACGGCGTGGTGCGACTGGACGTACAGCAGCGCGGCCGTACGGGCGCCGATCGCGCCCTCCAGATGCGCGGCCCGCACCTTGTTCGCGGCCCCGGCCTCGACCGGCGTACCGCCGCCGAGGGCGATCATCTGGGCCACGGGCGCCCCGAAGTTGACGGCGTGGCCCTTGGGCAGCACCACCTCGCAGGGGCGGCCGCCGGGGTCGGGCAGCCGTTCGACTCGGGCGGGGTCCGTGCCCGCGACGAGCGCGGCGACGGCGAGCGCGACGCCGGACGCGGCTCCGGTGGTGGGGCAGGCGTCCTCCGTACCGGCGGCGGCGGCGAGTTCGCGGCCGACGGCGGTCATGAGGTCGTCCATCACGACGTGGTCGCGTCCCGCCGCGCCCATCGCCGCGATCGTGGTCGCGCTGAGCCTGCTGCCGCCGAGCGCGGTCATCTTGCCGTTGGCGTTGACGGCGGCGCGGAGGCCGAGGGACTCGTAGGTCAGGACGTCCGGGTCTCTGGTGCGCATGCGTTCCTTCACGTCGTGGGCTTCGTCGTGGACTTCACTTGTGCGGGATCGGGAAGAAGAGCCCGAAGAGCATGGCGCCGAGGATCGCGCCGCCCGTCAGAGGCTTCTGCCACTTGTAGAAGAGCGCGGCGCCCAGCGTGGAGCCGAGCCCGACGGGGAGCGAGGCGGTGGCGGCGGCGATGATGACGAGCGGCCCGAGATAGCGCCCCGCCGAGTTGCCCGCGCCCATCATCACGTCGGCGCCGAACGTCGAGGTGTTGCCCGCCGAGTTCACGGTCGCCCGGCGGATGGCGAGGATGAGGCAGCCGATCAGCGCCCCCAGCACGGCCCCCGTCGGCACCGCGAGCCAGAAGTGCTCCAGCGGCGCGGTGATCCCGGCGGCCAGCAGCATCGCGGGGACGCCGATGCCGACGCCCGTCTGGAGCGAGCCCCCGATGTCGAGGATGCCGACCATCGGGCCCTCGATGACGCGGGCGAAGAGGAAGCCCGCACCGAAGGCCGCCGCGGCGCCGTAACTCCCGCTGTCCATCCCGGCCTTGAGTATCGCGGTCACGGCCACGTCGCTGAAGGTGCCGGTGCGGTAGACGTAGTAGAGGTGCGTACCGGCGAAGATCCCGGCGGCGAGGGAGGCGACGAAGAGGGGGAACGCCCATTCGGAGAGCCAGAAGCTGCCCTCGCCGGGGACCTTGCTCCTCGTACTCTTGGTCCCCGTGCTCCCGGGCTCGGGACCCGGATCCGCCGACCCTGCGTCCGCTGTCGCGTGCGTCATGGAACCGTCCCGTCCTCAGTCCGTGGGTTTCGTGCCGGTGGAGTCGTGCACCTGGTTCAGCCAGTCGGGCACGTGGACCTTCATCTGCTGGAGCAGCGTGAGGTCGACGCCGCGCAGGAAGGCGCTGGCGGTGAAGAGGGTGATCACCGCTCCGGCCAGCACCCGCGTCATCCGCGTCCACCCCAGGTCGTCCACGGCCTTGCCGACGACGATGCCGAGCACGATGCCGGGCACGGCGTTGCCCATCACCACGTGCGCGAGCCCGCCGAGCACGGTGCCCCAGCCGCCGGTACGGCGCCCGGCGTCGACGGCGGCCATCCAGAAGACGATCGGCATCACCGGGTTGATCAACCACTCGGACGCGGGCCCCAGGACCTTGGCCGCGACCTCCTGGAGCGAGGACGGGATGGACGCCGCCGTCGTGTTGAGCACGGAGACCAGCACGACGCCGACCCCCGCCCCGAAGAACGCCATCCGGCGCGGGTTGTGCAGCGTCTCGGCGAGGTTCCGGTTCTTCGCCATGGAGAGCGCGGCGGCCCAGTGCGGCACGATGCGGTGGTCCACGTCGGAGGTCAGCGCGCCGGTCCCGACGGCGCTGGCCCAGGCGTTGAAGAAGAAGCCGAGGCCGAAGGAGAAGTGCGCGACGGGGTCGTTCTCGCAGGCGTTCAGCTCGCCGAGCGTACGGAAGGCGCCCATGCCCTGCACCTTGGGCGCGTGGAACATCCGGGCCACGCCGGCCGAGGCGCCGAAGCCGATCAGCGCGCCGATGACGACGGACTCCAGGAGGATGGTGAGGGTCTCGTTCATCGGCGTCTCACCTCATGTGCAGCGCGTGCTGCAGCGGCGTCAGCCGCTCCTCGCGCACGGTGAAGTCGACGGCCGCCAGGTCCAGCGAGGCGACCTCCACCTCGATCCGCAGGGTCAGTTCGAACCGCGTGCGCTCGCGCGGGAAGAGCAGTCCGAGGAACCGTTCCGTCCAGCGGTGCTCGACGGCCGACTCGACGGCCAGGTCGACGGGTTCGACGCGGTAACAGGTCCCCGTCGCCTGCTTGCCGACCCGCTGCTGGACCTGGCGCATCGCGGTGGCGAACGCCTTCTCGCGGGTGGGCCCGGAGCCGGTGATCCGTACGGTGAGACGCTCGTGCCTCATGATCCCTCGCCCCCTCGCGCGCGTCCCGTCGCGTCCAGCCTCTTGAGCAGCGCCTCGGCGACCTTGAAGCCCAGCTCCTCGCTGTCGAGGAAGCCGAAGCCGAGGACGGTGCGGCCCTGTTCGACGGCGGTCACCCCGGCCTGGGCCGAGCGCATGCCGAACTCGATCTCGTGCCCGTACTTCGCCTTCGCCGTCACGGCGCCCGCGCCGCCGCTGCCGCAGAACGAGATGCCCAGCGCCGCCTCCTCGGCGGCCATCACGTCGCCGACCTTCATATCGGCCCCGGGGCCGGGGATCAGCACGGGTTCCGCGCCCGCCGCGCGTATGCCGTCGGCGACCGCCTGTCCCTTGCCGAGACGGTGCCCGATCACGATCTTCACTGCCATGGTCTCGCTCTCCTCGTGCTCTTGGTCCTGGGGTGGTCTCTCCTGCCGGGCCGTCTCGAAATGCAGGGCGAGCAGCAGGACTTCCGTGTCGGGCGCGGTCCAGCCGCGCGGTGCGGTGTAGTGCCCGATCAGGTCGCGTACGCGCCCGAGCCGCTCCGGCGGCACCTCCGCGTACAGCTCGGGGGCCAGCTCGTCGAGCCGCTCGCCCTCGCGCACCCGCCGTACGAAGGCGAGGGCGTGGACGGCGACGGCCAGCCATCGGGTGTCGTCGAGTGCGATGCCCTCGTCGTCGGCGTACCGCTCGACGAGCGCGAGCAGCTCGGCCAGGTCGTCCCGGTCCTCCCGGCCCAGCGGCCCGGCGGCGTCGGCCACTTGACCGATGAGGGAGGGCCGGGTGGGAGGCGGGGCGGGGGACGCGGTGGAGGACTGGGTGGAGGTCTCGGTGGGGGACTCGCTCATGCGCGGCCTTTCACGCGGGTCGGTTCTCGTCGGGCGCGGGCGAGGGGGCGGGCACGTGCTCGGGGGCGAGGCGCCGGAGTGTGCCCGCGCGGACGACGGCGCGCGGGACGAGCGCACGCCGCGCCGTACGCTTCTCGCCCTCGGCGTCGGTGAGTTCGACGGGCTCCTCGCGCAGCTCCAGCAGGCTGAGGTCGGCGGGCGCGCCGGGCCGCAGGGTGCCCAGCTCGCCGCGGAGCCCGAGCACCTCGGCGGCCCGGTCCGTGGCGCAGGCCAGCACCTCGGCGAGGGGCAGGCCGAGGGCGAGCAGCTTGGTGAGGGTGGTGGCGAGCGAGTGCACGGGCCCGTCGGCGTTCCGCCGGTGGAGATCGGTGCTGGCGGTGTACGGACGCAGGCCCGCGTCGAGCGCGCGTTCGGCCGTACGGAAGGAGAAGCTGGCGCTGCCGTGGCCGACGTCGAGCCGTACGCCCCTCTCCACCGCGTCGGTGACCTCCGGGACCGGCCGGTCGCCGCCCGCGAACAGCCCGCCGGGCTTGCCATGGAAGGCGTGGGTCACGACGTCGCCCTCGCCGAGGAGTTCGAGGACGTCCCCGAAGCGGGGCGGCTCGTTGCCGACGTGCACCATGACGGGGACGCGCCGCCCCAGCTCCCGGCCCGCCCGCGCCGTCAGCTCCTTCGCGGCGCGCAGCGGCGCGAGGCCGCTCTCCCCGAGCACGGAGCCGCTCATCCGCACCTTGACGCCGCGCACGGTGTCGCGGTGCCGGACGAGCAGGCGCGCGGTGGCCTCGGGGTCCAGGTCGGCGGCGCCGCCCGCGAGTTCGCGGGTGCCCTGGACGAGGCCGTGCCGGGAGACGTTGAGCCAGTTCAGCACGCGCGTACGGGCGTGGGGCGTGATGTGCGCCGCGAAGTGCGCCCAGTCGTCGCTGCCGCAGCTCCCGGCGTCCACGACGGTCGTCACGCCCTGCCGGACCCCGGCGTCGTCGGCCGGGATCCCCAGGCCGGTGCGCCCGTCGTAGACATGGGTGTGCAGGTCGATGAGACCGGGCGCGACGAGCAGCCCCGTGGCGTCGAAGACCCCGGCGCCTCCGGCCTCTTGGGAGGCCGCGAGAGTGCCGGGCCCGGCGACGCGGACGATACGCCCGTCGCGTACGCCGAGGTCACCGGGAACGGGGTCGCCGTACTCCGGACAGGACGGGTCGGACGGACCTGAAAAGTCGACCGGACCGTCCGGACCGGCCAACAGGCCGCCGGAGATCACCAGATCAAGCCGTTCCGGCGACGGATTCGCCTCGGGGTCGCGCACAGCCATGGACGGTCGCCTTTCGGGGGCGTGAGATGAGAGCGCAGCACCGCCCGTTGCGACGCCAACCGTTCCGTAGAGTAGATTGACGTTCCGCAGAGCGGATTGGTGGCAAGCTAACCCCGTGCCGTACGGAGGGTCAATGGATCGCGAGAAGTCGGTGAACTCTGCAGCTAAAACGCTCCGCGTGCTGCATGCCGTCGCCCGGCAGGAGTCCCCGCGCCGCCTCGGAGAGGTCGCCGAACAGGCGGGTGTGCCCAAGGCCAGCACCCACCGGATCCTGAGCACACTGATCGCGGAGGGGTACGCGGTCGCCGACGGGGACGGCCGCTACGGCATCGGTCCCCAACTCCGCACCCTCGCCGCCCAGGTGCTCGCCGACGACGCGGTCGGCATCGACGCCGTGCTGCGCGCACTCCAGCAACGCCTCGGCCAGACCGTCCATCTGGCCGTCCTCAGCGGGGACTACGCGACCTACACCCACAAGGTCGATCCCGGCCACGCGTACCGCATCGCCACCGAGGTCGGCATGCCCCTCCCCCTCCACGCGAGCGCCGCCGGCAAGGTCCTCCTCGCCCACCTCCCGGAGAAGGAGTGCGCCGCGCTCCTCGACAGCGCCGGGCTCCCGGCCCGTACGCCCCGTACCGTCACGGACCGCCGCAAACTGCGCGGCGAGCTGAACACGGTCCGCAAGCAGGGCTACGCGACGGAGTACGAGGAGGCCGACGAGGCGGTCTGCTCCCTCGCCGCGCCGGTCCTCGACAACGACGGCTACCCCATGGGCGCCGTCTCCGTCTCCTCCCTCACCTTCCTGGTCACCGAGGACCAGCTCCACGAATTCGCCCCGGCGGTCCGCCAGGCGGCAGAGGAGGTCTCGCGCAGGCTGTAGCGGCGGAGCGCGCCCTCACGCGGCGGGGGGCGACCTCTTAAGGTGGACGGTGCACCTGGCACCGCCCCGAGAAGGGACCACCTTGAACACGCCTCCGCACGGGCCCTACGACCCCGATCCGCACTCGCCGTACGGGCGACAGCTCCGGCGGCGTCTGAACGCGGACGGGGCGGGGCCGGGGGCGGAGGCGGAGGACGGGAATGCCGTGACGCGTGCGGCGGCGGACGTCTTCAGGGACCTGGAGAACGCGGTGGACGCCGGCACGGGCGCCTCGCAGGGGCAGGGGCCAGGACCGGCGCCGGGACCGCACTCTCACCTCGCCGCCGCGAGCGAGGACTTCTTCGAGCGCCTGGACAGGGGCGTACGCGAGATCGCCGCGAGCACCGAACGCGCCACCGAAGGCCGCCGCGGCTTCACGCTGCGCCGCCGCGACCGCCGGAGCTGAGCGGCCCGGAGGTCTTGCACAGGCCGGGCGCCCACCCGTATCCTGCAACGTTTTGCACCGCGTGGGCCGCCCCGCACGGGGGGTGCGGAGCGTCCCCGCGGTGCAAACACCTGCAAACAACCGACTTCAGGCAATTTCCCCTACGCAAGGAGGTGGGCCGTGCGCTTCAGGATCTAGCCGCCCGCCCGGAGAGTCCGGGATCACGGGCGGCGGGTTCCGGAAGGAACGAGATGTCCCGCACGGACAACACAAAGCCTCTGTGGGTCCGCTCCCGCGAACACGACCCCCGGCCCGTCCACGACCACCGCTTCGGCCCCTGTGACCTGCCGCCGCGCCCGACGCGTGAGACCACGGACACCCGCTGTCAGTGGGAGCACCCGGAATCGATGCTGTTCGGCCGCGCCACGTGCTGCGCGGGCTGCAACAAGCGTTCCTGCTACAAGGAGTGGCAGGACATGGTCAGGTCCGAGAACCGCAAGGACCGCCACGGGGCCCGCCGCGCGGCGCACGAGGCCGCGCGCCGTTACGCCACGGGGCTGGAGGGCGACGAGGCCTGACGGCCGTATCCGTCGGGCGGCGGCTCACATGTCGTGCACGTTGTGCACGCCGTGCCGGAGGGGCGGCTCGGGTTCGGCCGCGGTGTCAGGAGACGCCGGGGACCGCCCCTGCCGTCCCTCCGGCTTCTCGGGCCTCGCGCCCTCGGGGTCCCCCGGCGCGGGCTCCGCGCCCTCGTCGAGCTGGCGGAGCCGGGCGGTGAGGATGTCGACGAGGAGCGGCCGGTCGGCGTGCGCGCGCTCGTAGTCCAGCAGGCGCTGTACGTCGTCGCCGGTCAGGGACCTGATGCGGTGCTCGACGCCGCCCGCGGGCAGCTCGTCGTAGTCCGGCAGGGGAAGCGGCTCGGATCGCTGTTCCGTCATGGTTCTCGGACCTCCTTACGGTCTCACGCGGGCCCGGGTTTCCCACGGCCCCGCCGAGTAACCCGCGTCGCCCCGAGCACGCGGGAGCACGTGGCGTGACCTGACCCTCACCGGGCGATCGATCCGACCGGCGGTCCCCGGGCGTGCGTACCCGGACGGGAGTATGGCCGTATGGACGACACCGCCGCCCGCGCCGGGGACCTGCTGGCCGCCTACGACACGCAGGTACGGACGCACGTCCCGGAACCGCCGCCCGTGGGCGCCGTCATCGAGCGCGACGGTCCCGTCGTACGGACGCATTACGGCACCCACGCCACCGTCAGCCGCGCTCCGCACCCGTCCGGCGGCGACGAGGGCGCGCTGGTCCGGCGCCAGCAGGAGGCATGCGCGGGGCGCCGCGAGCCCGCCGTATGGCGGGTGTACGGACACGATCCGGCGCCCTGGGGGCGGGCGTTGCGGGAGGCGGGGTTCACGGCCGCCGGGCCGGAACGCACGCTGCTGGTCGCCCGGTTCGACGACATCGACGCCGCGACGGCCGAGGGGCGGGCCGTGCCGGCCAAGGGACAGCGGGTACGCCGTCTGGGCCACGGCGACCACCGGGACCGGGAGTTGAGACGGCTCGCCGAGGCGGGCGGGGGCGGGGGCGGCGGCCCGGAATGGGAGCCCTGCGCGTACGCGCGCGGGCTGGAGGCCGTCCGCGCGGACCATGGCGGGCTGGTGAGCTGGGGCCTGAACGTACAGCTTCTTGAGGCCGAGACGCGGCTGGTCGGCGCGGGCTGGGCGGAGCCCGTGGGGCGTACGGAGTTCGTGGCCGTACGCGGAATGACCGGCCCGCATGCGGAGTACCTGCCGCCGTGGCTGCGCTGGGCGCGTACGCCCTGGGCGCTGGGGCGCGCGGTCGCCCCGGCGCCGGAAAGGCGTTATGTCACCGCCGAGGCGCCGCGCGGGCCGGTGCTCGACACGCTGCTCGGCTGCGGGTTCCGCGCGGTGACGACGGTGCGGGACCACGTATGGCGGCCCCCGGGCCCGCCGCCGTACGCGACGCGCCCGGTGACGATGCTGCTCGGGGGCCCCGAACACGACGCGCTGTGCGCGGCGTTCGAGCGCCGGTTCGCGTTCCGCCCGGGCCTCGACTCGTGCCCCGCCGTCGAGGAGCCGGCGTCCTCGGTGACCTGGCACGTCGGCACGCCCGACGGGAGCGCACGGGCGGAACGCGTACGGGGCGCGGTCCAGGAGATCGTCGAACGCGCGGCACGCGCCGCGACACCGCCCGGCGAACAGCTCTACGCCCTCTCCTGGTGGCACCAGGGCTATCGCTTCGATCCCGCGCGCGTCAGCGGAACGGGGCACTGCGGGGGAACGGGGCGCGGCGGCGGGCCGGTTCGCCCCTCCTGGCCGCGTTCCGTGTGCGGCGACGCGGACTATCTGATGCTGCTGACCCGGGACCTGCGCATGGGCACGTTCTGGCACCCGTGGGAGGAGTCGCTGTGCGTCTTCGGGCCCGCGCTGCTGGCGGGGGCGGAGTCCGCGCTCACCGAGACCCTCGGCACGGTGATGCGCCGGGGCGGCCGGAACGTGGGGAACGTCTGGACGTACGAGTAGGTCCGGAGCGCGCGGGCATCCCCCTGCGGGCTGTCATCCCGGAGGTTGAGACGGGGGCGGTAGGGGCGGCGCGCTCATCCCGCGGGCCGAGGCGAACGGCTCTGCCCCTGGGGCGATGTGCGGGGTCGCCCCCGCGCGGGAGAGTGTCGGTGTGATCGAAGTCTGCGAACTGACCAAGCGCTTCGGGGCGGCCACGGCCGTCGACGGGCTGTCCTTCCACGTACGACCGGGCCGCGTGACCGGCTTCCTCGGGCCGAACGGGGCGGGCAAGTCCACCACGATGCGCATGATGCTGGGCCTGGACCGGCCGACGAGCGGCCACGTCCGCATTCACGGCCTGCCCTACCGGCGGCTGCGTGACCCGTTGCGCACGGTGGGCTCCCTGCTCGACGCCGGGGCGGTGCACGGCGGCCGGACGGCCCGTGCCCATCTGCGCTGGCTGGCCCGCAGCAATCGGATAGCGGAGCGCAGGGTCGGCGAGGTCGTCGAGCGGACGGGGCTGGGGCCCGTGGCGGACCGGCGGGCTGGGACGTTCTCGCTGGGCATGGCGCAGCGGCTGGGGATCGCCGCCGCGCTGCTCGGCGACCCCGCCGTGCTCCTGCTCGACGAGCCGGTGAACGGCCTCGATCCGGAGGGCATCGTGTGGATCCGCACCCTGATGCGGGAGCTGGCGGCCGAGGGGCGGACGGTGCTCGTCTCCAGCCACCTGATGAGCGAGGCCGCGCTGACCGTCGACCACTTGATCGTCATCGGGCGGGGCCGCCTGCTCGCGGACTCCGGCACGGACGAGTTCCTCGCCCGACACGCGCCCGCGCCCACGAGCGCGAGCGCGCCCGGCCGTTCGCCGGGTTCCGAACGGATGCCCGCGGCGCCGCTGGAGGAGGCGTTCCTGCGGCTCACCGGGGAGTCCGTGGAGTACCGGAGCGGGGGCACGGGAGGAGAGGGGCGATGAGCGAAGTGGCCTTCCTGCGGGCCGTGGTGGGTGCGGAGTGGTTCAAGATCCGGAGCGTGAGGTCCACGGTGTGGACGCTCGGCCTGGCCTTCGCCCTCAGCGCCGGACTGGGCACCCTGATCGCGCTGAACTTCCGCTCCGGCATCGACCGTGTCGAGAACTTCGACCCGCTCTTCGCCGGGCTGATCAGCCTGATGCTCGGGCAGCTCGCGCTGGTGGTGTTCGGGGTGCTCGTGATCGGCTCCGAGTACGGATCGGGGACGATACGGGCCTCGTTGGCGGCCGTCCCCCGGCGCGGGGCCTTCTTCGGCGGCAAGGTGCTGGCGTGCGCCCTCACGGCCTTCCCGGTGTCGGTCGTCATGGTGGCCGTCACGTTCACCGCGACGCAGACGGCACTCGGTCCGTACGGGACGACGGCTGGCGCGGACGAAGTGCTGCCGGGCCTCGTGGGCGCGTGTGTCTACTTGACGCTGATATGCCTCTTCGCCCTCGGCGTCGCCACCATGCTGCGCAGTTCGGCACTCGCGCTGGGCATCCTGCTCCCGCTCCTGTTCCTCGGCTCCCAGGGCCTCGGCAACGTGCCGAAGCTCAAGACGGTCCTCCAATTCCTGCCGGACCAGGCCGGGATGGAGCTGATGGGTCTCGTCGGCCCGAGCGACGATCCGCAGTTCGCCCACGTCTACGGCCCCTGGGGCGCGCTGGCGATCCTCCTGGCCTGGACGGCCGCCGCCCTGGTCGGCGGCTACGTGACGCTGAACCGCCGCGACGCCTGATCCATCCGCCCCGCCGACCCGACCCGCCCCGGACCGACCCGGACCGCCCCGGCCTGGCCCGGACCGATCCGGCCTGGCTCACCCCGGACCGATCCGACCCGACTCGACCTGCCGGTCAGTCAGGCTCGCTCCCCGGTCCGTCGGGCGGTCGTCTCGCGGACGGTGAGCCGGTGCCCGAGCACGGTCGTCGTGGCAGGGACGTCGGCAGAGACGTCAGCAGGAGCATCGGCACGCCCGTCGCCAGGCGGGTCGGCACGACGGCCGCCCCTCCGGGTAGGCCCGGCCCCGGAGGAACGGCCGGCGTCGGCGCTCGTCGTCACGCGAGGCCTCGGGACCGGGGGCGAGTCGATGATGTGGCGGGCGGCGAGGGAGCCCATCTCGTAGAGGGGGAGGCTCACGGTCGTCAGGCCGACGAACTCGGCGAGCCGCAGATCGTCCATGCCCGCGACGGAGACCTCGCCGGGCACGTCCACTCCGGCCTGGCGCAGGGCGCTGAGGGCGCCGACGGCGACCTCGTCGTTCGCGCCGATGACGGCGTCGGGGAGCGGCGGGCGGGCGAGGAGGCGGAGGGTGGCGGCGTGCCCGGACTCGTAGTCGAAGCCGCCGGGTTGACACTGCGCGGAGTCGGCGAGCCCGGCCTCGCGCATCCGGGCCAGGAAGCCCTCGCGGCGGTGGCGGGTGACGGTCATGCCCGTCGGGCCCTCGATGAACGCGATGCGGCGGTGGCCGAGCGAGACGAGGTGGTCGGTGATGTCGTGGGCGACGGCCCGGTTGTCGACCACGACGGACGGGCAGCCGAGGTCGCGGACGGCGAGGGAGACGGCCTGGACGCCCTGTTCGCGCGCGCGGCGCACGGCGTCGACGAGGTCGGGGGTGCGCGGGTCGTCGACGTAGCCGCTGCCCGCGAAGACGACACCGGCGGCGCGGTAGTCGCGCATCGCCTGGAGGCGGTCGATCTCGGTGCCGGTGCGGCGGTCGACGTTGGAGAGCATGGTGACGTAACCGGCGCGTGAGGCCGCGTCGTCCACGCCTCGGGCGATGACGGAGAAGTACGGGTTGTCGATATCGCTGACCAGGACGCCGACGAGGCGGCTGTGGGGCGAGACCATGGCGCGGGCCAGGGCGCTCGGCGAGTAGTCCAGCTCCTCGGCCGCCGCGAGCACCTTCGCGCGGGTCTTGGCCGAGATGGGATGGTCGGATCCGCTGAGCACGCGCGAGGCGGTGGACACGGCGACCCCGGCCGCGCGGGCGACTTCCACCAGTGAACTCACGGCCACCCTCCACGGGACGGGAAACGTTTTCCTTTTTCGCGGCCCAAGATGGCACATACGCAGGCGCTTTCGCAATCCGGAACCCCAACTCATGCCTCTCCCACCTGCATTGAGCACTTGACGATTCCGCCTCCCGGGTGCGTAGCATCCCGTTACGGCATACGTTTGCCTAGCCGGTGACCTCGGGAAACCGGTGCCACGTGAAGGGGGAATCCATGCACACCCGAACCAGGGGCAGGGACAGGGGAAGGACCGGGCCGAGGGCCTGGGCACGAACCGCACGAACGGCACGAACGGCACGGACGGCGGCGCGGGCGAAGCGGAGTGCCGTCGCCGCCGCGTTATGCGCCGTGACCGCCGCGGCGGCCGCCTGCGGCACCGGCGCGGGCACCGAGACCCGCGCGAACGGGAAGCTCGCGTTCACGGTGGCGGTCATCGAGCCGGACCTCACGACCGTGCCGGTCCTCGCCGCCGCCGAGGCCGTCCGCCGCCAGGGCCATGACGTCGAGATCGTGGAGCTGGCCGAGCCGGAGCTGGCCATCGAGGGCCTCGCCCAGGGCGATTACGCGATCTCCGCCGAGGCCACGGGCCCGGCGCTGAGCGCCGTCGAGCAGGGCGCGCCCATCAAGATCATCGCCGATGTCGTCGGCAACCAGTGGGCCCTCTACGGCCGGAAGGGCGTCTCGTCCTGCGACGAGCTGGGCGGACGCCCGTTCGGCATCTTCAGCGAGGGCGCGGTCGCCACGGCCATCTCCAAGGACTGGGTGCGCTCCACCTGCAAGGGGGACGAGCGCCCCGACTACCTGACCATCGGCGGCTCGGACGTCCGCGCCCAGGCCCTCGTCTCCGGCGAGATCGACGCGACGCCGCTGGAGGTCTCCGACGCCGTGGCCCTGGAGTCGTCCGGGTCGCCCGCCGCCGCGAGCCTCACCAAGGTCGCCGACTTCGCGAAGACGCTGCCCGATCTGCACCCGCAGACCGTGTACGCGAACGCGGACTTCCTCGGCGATCACCGGGGCGTGGCACAGGAGTTCGTGACCGCGCTCGTGCGCGAGCACGCCAGGATCAACGCCCGCCCGCAGCGCCTGGTCGAGCTGGCGCGCACGCACCTCCCGGAGGAG
This sequence comes from Streptomyces albiaxialis, assembly GCF_039530985.1. NCBI lineage: Bacteria > Bacillati > Actinomycetota > Actinomycetes > Kitasatosporales > Streptomycetaceae > Streptomyces > Streptomyces albiaxialis. The sequence goes on along the minus strand of NZ_BAAAPE010000016.1, from coordinate 280,514 downwards.
GACGAGGGCGACGTGGGGCGCGTCGCCGAGCGGTACCGCGACGCGCGCCTCTTCGACGCCGCCGCGCTCACCCCGCGCAACGTCCAGGGCACCATCGACTTCTTCGCCCGCGCCGGGGTGATCGGCCGCGGCGTCCGCGCCGAGGAGGCGGCCGACCTCAGCTTCATCCGCGAGGCCGCGCGGGAGACGGCCTCGCGGGACACCCGGAAGACGGCCTCGCGGGACACGGCCTCGCGCGAGACGCCCCCGCGGGGGAAGTCCGGCCGGCTCAAGGGGGCGTCATGACCCCGACGACCACGCTCCGGGAGGCCCGCGCGGGCCGCGCGTCCGGTGCGCGCCGCTCCCTGACGCCCCGCGGGATCCGCCGCGTGCGCCGCGTACGCCCCGCGCGTCGCCTGCGGGACACCAACCTCCCCTACCAGCTCCTCGCGTTCGCGCTCTTCGCCACCGCGTGGGAGCTGTACGCCCGTGCGCGGGGCGGCCTGTTGCTGCCCGGTTTCGGCGAGACCGTGCGGGCCACGGTCACGCTGCTCGGCGAGGCGGAGCTGTGGCGGGCGCTGTACGTCAGCAACCAGGCCCTCGTGCTGGGCTTCGGCATCGCGCTCGGCGTCGGGGTCCCGGCGGGCATCCTGCTGGGCCGGTTCCGGACGCTGGAGCGGTACACGGACGTCCACCTCAACATCCTCCTGGTCACGCCGATGGCCGCGATCATTCCGCTGCTGGTGATGTGGGCGGGGGTCGGGCTGACCTCGCGGGTGGCGCTCGTGGCGCTCTTCTCCGTGGTGATGGTGATCGTGAACAGCCGTGCGGGCGTACGGCAGGTGGATCCGTCGCTGATCGAGATGGCCCGCTCGTTCGGCGCCTCCGAGCGCCGCGTCTGGACGCGGATCCTGCTGCCCGGCGCGCTGCCGGCGGTCATGACGGGCGTACGGCTGGGCCTCGGGCGCGCCGTCACCGGCATGGTCCTCGTCGAACTGCTCATGGTCTCCGACGGCCTGGGCGGTCTCATCCTCACCTACCGCGGGCTGCTCAAGGCGCCGCCGCTCTACGGCACGATCGCGATCGTTCTCGCCGAGGCGCTGCTGCTGATCTCGCTGGCGCGCTGGGCCGAGCACCGGCTGACGCGCTGGGCGAGCGCCCATCAGGACCAGGAACCCCGTTCCCGTACCGCAAGGAGCCCCAAGTGATCACGATTCGCGGAGTGAGCAAGAGCTTCACCGGACGGGACGGGACGACCGTCGAGGCGCTGCGGGACGTCGGGCTGGAGGTGGCGGAGAACGAGTTCGTGACCGTGCTCGGGCCCAGCGGCTGCGGCAAGACGACCCTGCTCAAGTCCGTCGCCGGGCTCGTGCCCTGGGACGACGGCGAGATCCTCGTGGACGGCGCCCCCGTGCGCGGCCCCGGGCCCGAACGCAGCGTCGTCTTCCAGAACTTCGCGCTGCTGCCGTGGGCGACGGTGCTGGACAACGTCGCGTTCGGTCTGCGGATGCGCGGCGTGGACCGCGCCGAGCGCGAGGAGAGGTCCCGCGCGCTCATTGCGACGGTCGGCCTCGCGGGCTTCGAGGCCAAGCTGCCCGGCGAGCTGTCCGGCGGCATGCAGCAGCGCGTCGGCCTGGCGCGCGCCCTGGCCGTACGGCCGCGGGTGCTGCTGATGGACGAGCCGTTCGGCGCCGTGGACGAGCAGACGCGGCGGCTCCTCCAGGAGGAGCTGCTGGCGCTGTGGGAGGAGCACCGGCTGACCGTCGTCTTCATCACGCACAGCATGGAGGAGGCGGTGCTGCTCGGGGACCGCGTGGTCCTGATGAGCGCCCGCCCGGGGCGCGTCGCCGAGATCGTGCCCGTGGACCTGCCGCGCCCGCGCTCGCACGACGTCGGAGGCGTCGGCCGGTCGGGCGCGTACGCGGAGATCACCGCGTATCTGTGGGACCGGCTGCGCGCGATGCACGCCGAGCACCGCCCGGCGTCCCCCGCGGCCGGGACGGAGGTGTCCGCGTGACTACGACGCACCACGCGGCCTCCTCCTTACGGCCGGTCCTCCGCCGCGTCCCGGCCACGCCCGTGAGCCTCGCGCTGGCCGCCGTGGCGTGGGAGGCGGTCGGGCGTACGGCGGACGTGTCGTTCTTCCCGCCGCTGAGCACGGTGCTGGACCGGCTCGTCGTCATGGCGCGCGAGGGCCTGATCTTCGGCAGTCTGCGCGACAGCCTGGTCAACCTGGTGCTGGGACTGGTGATCTCGCTCGTCGCCGGGCTCGCCGTCGGCACCGCCATGGGCCGCTGGCGCAAGGTCGAGGCGGCCCTCGGGGTGTACGTCTCCGCGCTGCTGACGGCCCCCTCGCTGGTCTTCGCGCCGGTCTTCTTCTCGCTGTTCGGCGCGGGGCGGTCCGCGATCGTGGCGGTGATCGTGATGTACGCCGTGTTCGTGGTGATCATCAACACGGCCTCCGCCATCCGCTCGGTGCCTCCGCATCTGGTGGAGATGGCGCGTTCGTACGGCGCGGGCGAACGGCAGGTGCTGCTCCGCGTGGTGCTGCCCGCCGCCGCCCCGCTGATCATGGCCGGGATCCGGCTCGGCGTCGGCCGTGCGGTGACCGGAATGATCAACGGCGAGATGTTCATCGCCGTGGTCGGCCTGGGCCATCTCGTCACCGAGGCGGGCGGGCGGTTCGACGGGGCGAGCGTGCTGGCCGTGCTGCTCGTCGTGATCACCGTCGCGCTGACCGCGCTCGCGCTCGTCCAGGCCGTCGACCGCAGGATCACCCGCTGGGTCCCGAAGACATCGAGGGGGAACGGAGACCGATGAACACCACAACCGGTATCACCACGGGCGGCCTGATGGTCGACGCGTACAGCCACATCCTGCCCGCGCGGTACTTCGCACGGATGCGCGAACTGGTCGTCGACGCGGGCGCGCTCAAGCGGTGGCTGGAGCTGGACGCGCTGCACGACCTGGACGCGCGGCTGCGGATGATGGACGACTTCGGCGACGGCTACCAGCAGGTGCTCACGCTCTCCTCGCCTCCCCTCGAACTCCTCGCCGGGCCGGACACCTCCCCGGCGCTCGCGCGGCTGGCGAACGAGTCGATGCGCGAGCTGTGCGACCGCCACCCGGACAGGTTCCCGGCGTTCGTCGCGTCGCTGCCGATGAACGACCCGGACGCGGCCCTCGCCGAACTCGCCTTCGCCGTGGACGACCTCGGCGCGCGCGGCGTGCAGGTCTTCACGAACGTGGGCGGCAGACCGCTGGACGACCCGGCGTTCGAGGGCGTGTTCGCGGAGATGTGGCGCCGGGACCTGCCCGTCTGGATGCACCCGGCGCGCGGCGCGGCCTTCGCCGACTATGCGACGGAGGACACCTCGCGCTACGAGATCTGGTGGGCGCTGGGCTGGCCGTACGAGACGAGCGTCGCGATGGCCCGGCTGGTCTTCTCGGGCCTGCTCGAACGGTATCCGGGCATCAAGATCATCACCCATCACATGGGCGCGATGATCCCGTACCTGGAGGGCCGGATCGGTCTGGGCTGGGGGCCGCAGCTCGGCAGCCGCACCTCGGGCGAGGACTACGAGCGGCTGCGGGACGCGCCGCTGCCGCACCCGCCGCTGGAGTACTTCCGCCGCTTCCACGCCGACACCGCGCTCTCCGGCTCGTCCCTCGGCACCCGCTGCGGCCTGGACTTCTTCGGCGCCGACCATGTGCTGTTCGGCACGGACTGCCCGTTCGACCCGGAGGGCGGGCCCGCGTACGTCCGCGAGACGATCCGCGTCCTCGACGGCCTCGGCCTCACGGACGCGGACCGCGCGCGGATCTACCACGGCAACATCCACCGCCTGATGCGCCTGCCCGCGTCATAGGCGTCATAGCCGGTGGCCCGCACCGGCCTCCTCCCTCACCCGTCCAGGGGGTGGCGGAGGGGCCGGGCGGCCTGTCTGCCCGGCCGTGGGGCACCCGGCTGCCAAGGTGCCCGGCGGGACGGACGGGACACCGGCGCACGACGAGTACGCAGGAGGAGCACGTGCAGATCGGCTACAAGCTGGCCACCGAGCAGTACGGACCGAACGAGCTGATCCGGCAGGCACGGAAGGCGGAGGCGGCCGGGTTCGACTTCGTGGAGATGAGCGACCACTTCCACCCCTGGCTGGACAAGCAGGGCCACTCGCCGTTCACCTGGACGCTGTTCGGGGCCGTGGCCGCCAGGACGGACCGGATCGGGCTGGTGACGGGCGTGACCTGCCCGACGGTCCGCTACCACCCAGCCGTCATCGCCCAGGCCGCGGCGACGCTCGCGCTGGTCTCGGACGGCCGGTTCGTGCTGGGCGTCGGCTCCGGGGAGCGCCTCAACGAGCATGTGGTCGGGCGCGGATTCCCGGCCGTCCGTGAGCGGCACGTGATGCTCAGGGAGGCGCTGGAGATCATCCGGCTGCTGTGGCGCGGCGGCTACCGCTCGTACGACGGCACGTATCTGCGGCTGGAGGACGCGCGGGTCTTCGATCTGCCGGACGAGCCGCCGCTGATCTCCGTCGCGGCGAGCGGCGGGCCCTCGGCGCGGATCGCCGCCGAGCTGGGCGACTCGCTGTTCGCGACGGAGGACAAGCCGGAGATCGTCGATCACTACCGCAGGGCGGGCGGCTCCGGCCCCCGGTACGCGGAGGTCCCGGTCGCGTGGGCGCCGGACGGGGCGACGGCGGCGCGGACGGCGCTGGAATACTTCCCGTGGGCCCTGACCGGCTGGAAGGTCATGAGCGAGCTGCCCAACCCGGTCAACTTCGAGGCCGCGACGGCGACGGTGCGCGAGGAGGACATCCGCGCGCGCTTCGCCTGCGGCCCCGACCCCGAGGGGTACGTCGCGAACGCGCGCGGCTTCGCCGAGGCCGGCTACGACCGCCTGGTGCTGATGAACGCGGGCCCCGACCCCGACGGCTTCCTCGACTTCTACGCGAGCGAACTCGACGGCCCGCTGCGGGAGCTGACGCCCGGGGCAGGGACGCCCGGGGCTGGAGCACCCGGGGCCGGGAGCTGAGGCCCCGGGCAGCGCTCGTCCTGGCCGCACTGCTCTGCGCGGCCGTGCTCGCCGCCGTGGCCCCCGCCCCCGCGCCCGCGCCCACCCCGGACGGGGAACGCGCCGGGGACGCCGCCGACACCGACGTGCTGTTCCTCGGCGCGCACCCCGACGACGAGTACCAGTCGCTGGCGGCCTTCGGGCAGTGGCGGCAGCGCGACGGGCTGCGGACGGCCGTCGCCACGGTCACGCGCGGCGAGGGCGGCGGCAACGCGGTGGGTCCGCAGGAGGGGCGCGCGCTGGGGCTGATCCGGGAGCGCGAGGAGCGCGCGGCGGTGGCGCGCGCCGGGATCACGGACGTCCGCTACTTCGGCAGGCCCGACTCCTGGTACACGCTGTCCGCGCCGCTGGTGGACCGGCTGTGGGGCCACGCCGGCACCCTCGCGCGCGCCGTACGCCTCGTCCGCGCCACCCGTCCGGAGACGGTGGTGACGATGGAGCCGCGCCCCTTCGACAACCACGGGGCGCATCAGGAGGCGGCGCGGCTGGCCGTCGAGGCGTTCCGGCTGGCGGGCGACCCGCGCGCGTTCCCCGGACAGCTCGCCGAGGAGGGGCTCGGCCTCTGGCGCCCGCGCACGCTGCTCGCCCAGCACTGGCTGTACGACGGGCCGGTCGGCCCCCGGTGCGAGAGGGGCGAGCGACGGGACCCGCGTACCGGCCTGCCGGTGACCGGCGTGTGGACGGGCGCGTGGGCACGACGGGGGCCGGACGGCGGGCGTACGACCTGGGCGCAGGTCGAGCGGGACGCGGCCCGGACGTACCGCACCCAGGGCTTCGGCGCGCTCGCCCCGGTGGTACGGACGCCGCGCGAGCGGCTGCCCTGCGACTGGTTCACGGTGCTGGCGCGGGACGGCGCGCCGGTGCGGGCGGAGGTACGTCCGCAGGGCGGACTGCGCCCGCTCTACCGGGAGTTCCGCGACTGGGCGGCGCGCGAGGGCATGCCCTGGCTGGCGAACGGCGCCCAGCCGCGCTATCCCGCCCCGCCCTCCGCCGCCCTCCCCCGGGCCGCGCGCGAGCCGAGGACGGACGGCCGCGCCGGGACGGGCGAGTACGCGGGAGCGCCACGGCTGCGGCTGGTCCACTGGCAGGGCAGCGGCCGCTGCCGCGGCGCGCGGGACTGCGCGGGCACGGTGCGCGCGGTGCGGCACGGCGGCACGCTGCACGTCCTCTTCGAGGTCGCCGACGACAAGCGCGGCGCGGCGCTGGCCCGTTCGGACTGCAAGCGGCACTGGCGCACGGACGCGGTCGAGATCGCGCTGGACCCGCGCGGCACGGCCGACGACACGGCGTCGACGCTGAAGCTGGGCGTCCTGCCCTTCACCTCCGGCCACCCCCAAGGCTCCGGCGATCCCGGCCACCCCGGCGGCTCCGGGCCGTGCGCGGCGCGCGACGCGGACCACCGGCAGGGCCCGGCGCGCACGACGGCGCCCGGCGTACGGGTGGCCTCCCGCGTGAGCGTCCCGTACCGGGGCTACACGGTCGAGGTACGGATCCCGCTGCCCACCCTCCCCGCCGCCGTCGACCCGGACCGGATGCGGGCCAACTTCCTGCTGTACGACTCCGACACCCGGGACAGGACGGGGCAGACGCGGCTCGCCTGGTCGGCGTTCGGCAGCGCCCAGGCCGACCCGTACGTCTGGGGGCGCGTCAGGCTCGCGGGCCGCCCCGCGCGGTAGCCCGGAGGCGCCGGAGGCACCGCGCTTGTTAATCGGAACAGCGTTCCGTATATTCGGAAGCGGAACAGCGTTCCGGCTTTCCCGGCCGGCCTGACCTTCGAGGAGACACCCATGTCCCGTTCCGTTCCCGTCATATCCGTACGCCCGGTGGTGCTGCCCGCGCCCGGTCGCGGCGAGGACCTGCACGTCCGCGTCTCCGCCCCCGTGACGGGCGACGCGCTGCCCGTCGTCGTCTTCTCGCACGGCTTCGGCGAGTCGATGGACGGCTACGCCCCGCTGGTCGACTTCTGGACCGCCCACGGGTTCGCCGTCGTCCAGCCGACCCATCTCGACTCCCGGACGCTGGACGTCCCGCCGGAGGACCCGCGTCACCCGGAGATCTGGCGCATCAGGGTCGAGGACCTGACGCGGGTCCTCGACGGGCTGGAGACCCTGGAGGCCGCCGTCCCGGGGCTCGCGGGGCGGCTGGACCGGAGCCGCGTCGCCGCCGCCGGACACTCCTGGGGCGCCCAGACGGCCGGCATGCTGCTGGGCGCGCGGGTCCTCGGCGCCGACGGGACCCCGGGCGAGGACATGTCCGACGCGCGGGTCAAGGCCGGTGTCCTGTTCGCCGTGCCGGGCACGGGCGGCGCGGACCTGACGCCGTTCGCCGCCGAGAACCTCCCCTTCATGCACCCCGACTTCACGGGGATGACCACACCCTCGCTGGTGGTCGCCGGGGACAAGGACGACTCCGCGCTGACGCACCGGGGGCCCGAGTGGTTCACGGACGCCTACGCCCTCGCCCCCGGCGCCAGGAGCCTGCTCACCCTGTTCGGGGCCGAGCACTCGCTGGGCGGGATCTCCGGTTACGCCGTCACCGAGACGACCGACGAGAGCCCCGAACGGGTCGCCCTCGTCCGGCGGCTGACCTCGGCGTTCCTCCGCGACGCACTCGACCTCGCACGCGACCCGGCTCTCGACCCGGCGGACAGCTCGTGGGAAGAGGCCGAGGCCGAACTGGGCCGGAGCGCGGACCCGTTGGGCCGGATCACCTCCAAGTGACGACGAGAGAGACGGGACCGACCCGAGCGACGAAATCGACGAGAAAGGAGCCGCTGCCCATGCCCAGCTTCGGCATCATGACCCCTCCGATGCAGGTCGGTTACCACGACATCCTGCGGGTCTGGACGGAGGCGGACGCCGTTCCCGAGATCGAGCACGCCTGGCTGTTCGACCACCTCATGCCGATCGGCGGCGACCCGGGCGGACCGGCGCACGAGGGCTGGACGCTGCTCTCCGCCCTCGCCGCGCGGACCCGGCGGCTGCGCCTCGGCGTGCTCGTGACCAGCAACCGTTTCCGGCCGCCCGCGGTACTGGCCAGGATCGCCGCGACCGTCGACTCCGTCGCGGAGGGGCGGCTCGACTTCGGGATCGGCGCGGGCTCGCGCCCCGGCCATCCCCTGGCCCGGCGCGAGTACGAGGCGCACGGCCTGCCGTACCACGGCTTCACCCGCTCGGTCAGCGCCCTGGACGAGGCGTGCACCGTGATCAGGCGGCTGTGGGCCGAGGACGAGCCGTTCGACTTCGAGGGCGAGCACATCCGGCTCGCCGGGGCGTTCTGCAACCCCAAGCCCGTGCAGCGCCCCGGCCCTCCGGTGGTGATCGGCGGCCGTTCCTCGGCGCTGCTGCGCGTGGCCGCGAGGCACGCGGACGTATGGAATGTCCCCGGCGGCGACATCGAGGACGTGGCCGCCAGGAGCGCCCTGCTCGACCGCCACTGCGCCGAGATCGGGCGCGACCCCGCCACGCTCACCCGCTCGATCCACCTGCCCGTCTCCTACGAACGGCCGGAGAGCACGCGGAAGGCGGTCGGCGAGGCCGTCGACGCCGGTTTCACGCACGTCGTCCTCGGGCTGCCCGCGCCGTTCCCCGAGGGCGTCGCGCGGTGGGTCGCCGACGAGCTGGTCAGCCGCGCTCCGGCGCCTTCCGCGCTCTCCTGACGGCGAGGCGGTGCCAGGCGATCCTCACGAGCGAGGAGCCCGCGCCGAGGAGCGCCGCGAACGGGGTGAAGGGCAGCAGCTTCCCGGTACCGCCATCGGCGGCTCCTCGGCCAGCCGGCGGTCCCCCCAGGAGCGCGGCGAGGTGAGCGCCCCGAGCAGATCCCGCCCCGCCTCGGTGAGCACGTACTCGTGGCGGGGCGGCCGTTCCTGGCAACGGTGGCGCCAGACGACTCCGACGGCTTCGAGGTGGCGCAGGCGAGCGGCGGGAGGGCGGCGAGCGCGCCGACCTGCCGGGCGCCGCGCTGCTCGCGGGCGGCCGTCACGTCAGCGCGCGCTCCCCGCGGCGGCGACGGGTGTCCGGGCAACCGTTTGCCCGGCGTCGGCGCTTCCCGGGTCCTCGGCGCGGAACGGGTGCCGCCACAGGCCGCGTGCCCGGAGCCTGGGCAGCACGCCCTCGCCGAACCAGTACGCCTCCTCCAGGTGCGGGTAGCCGGAGAGCACGAACTCCTCGATGCCCAGCCCGTGGTACTCCGCGATCCGGTCCGCGACCTCGTCGTGGCTGCCGACCAGGGCCGTCCCGGCACCGCCGCGCACGAGCCCGATCCCGGCCCACAGGTTGGGGTGGATCTCCAGCCCGTCCCGCTCGCCGCCGTGCAGGGCCAGCATCCGCCGCTGCCCCTCGGACTCGCTGCGGGCCAGGCCGCTCTGGACGGCGCGTACGGTCTCGGGGTCGAAGCCGTCGAGCAGCCGCCGCGCCTCGGCCCACGCCTCCTCGGCCGTGTCCCGGGTGATGACGTGCAGACGGATGCCGAAGCGGACGTGCCGCCCCTCCTTCTTCCCGGCCAGTGTCCGGATCCAGGCGATCTTCTCCGCGACGGCGGCGGGCGGTTCGCCCCAGGTGAGGTAGACGTCCGAGTGGCGCGCGGCGACGGCGCCCGCGGCGCGCGAGGAGCCGCCGAAGTAGATCCCGGGGCGCGGCTCGGGCACCCGGGCGAGCAGCGCGTCCTCGACCCGTACGTGCGCGCCGTCCAGGCTCACGCGCTCGCCGTCCCACAGCCGCCGTACGACGCCCAGGAACTCGTCCGTACGGGCGTAGCGCGCGTCCTTGTCGAGGAAGTCGCCGTACGCGCGCTGCTCGTGGCTCTCGCCGCCGGTGACGACGTTGACCAGCAGGCGGCCGCCCGTCCGGTTCTGGAAGGTGGCGGCCATCTGTGCGGCGAGGGTGGGCGAGACGGAGCCGGGGCGGAAGGCGACGAGGAACTTCAGCCGCTCGGTGCGCTGGCTGACCATGGCCGTGGTCAGCCACGCGTCCTCGCACCAGGCGCCGGTCGGGGTGAGTGCGCCGGTGAACCCGAGGTCCTCGGCCGCGGCGGCGATCTGGGAGAGGTAGCCGATGCTCGGCGGCCGGTCGCGGCCCGAGGAGGTGGCCGGGGTGCCGTGGCCGCCGCCGACGACGTGGCGGCTGTCGCCGTTGGTGGGCAGGAACCAGTGGAAGGTGAGGCTCACGGGCGTACGCCTTTCGTACGGGGAGGGTTCGGGAAGGGGCCTGAGCAATCGTTTGCCCCGCGGGGGTCGGCGTCGGCGCCGCCGCTCATCCCGTGGCCGCCAGCACCGCCGTACGGCCGCCGAGCGCGGCGGAGAACTGGTCGGTGACCTGCGCCAGCGCCTCGGCGGCGCCCGGCGCGACGGTCAGGGCGCCGTCCTCGCCCACGGTGAGGTCGGTGTCGAGCGTGAACCAGCCCTGGACGATGTGTCCCGCGCCCATCGAGCTGAGGACCGGGCGCAGCGCGTAGTCCAGCGCGAGGACGTGGGCCGTGGTGCCGCCGGTGGCCAGCGGGAGGACGGTCTTGCCGGTCAGCGCGTACTGCGGGAGCAGGTCCAGCAGCGTCTTGAGCAGGCCGGAGTAGGCGGCCTTGTAGACGGGCGTGCCGATCACCACGCCGTCGGCGCGCGCGAACAGTTCGACCGTCCCGGCGATCGCCGGGTGGCGGACGTCGGCGCCGAGCAGGGCCTCGGCGGGCAGCGTCCGCACGTCCAGCGACCGGACCTCGTGCCCCTGGGACGCGAGACGTGTGTCTAGGTGCCGCAGCAGGCGCGCGGTGCGGGAGGTCGCGGAGGGGCTTCCGGAGACGGACAGGACGAGGGCCATGCGGGGACCTTTCGTACGGCGGGGGGGGGACGGCTCACACGGGCGGGAGGCGGGTCGCAAGGGCGGGACACGGCGCGGGCATGCCGGTGCCGGGCCGGGCCCGCGCGGCGAGCGTGGGCCCGCGGGTGGGGCGCGGCAGGCGGCAGCCGGAGGAGTCCGCTCAGCGGAGGTGCGGGAGGTCCCGGTACGTCAACGCGGCGTGGAGCACGGGCCCTCGGGCGCGGCGAGGCGGAGCGGGACGGCGAAGGGGGAGGCGCCCCCTGGCGTCAGCGGCAGCGACAACAGGTGCTGGAGACACGCGCGAGATCGACATGGCGTCGCCGCGTGAGGTCCGGTCGCTTCATGCCGACGATCCAATCAGCGGCCTGACCAGGCGGTCAAGAACGCCCGGCGCCCGTTCCACATCCCGGACCGGGACGCACCCGGACCGGGACGCACCCGGGCCGGGACGCACCCGGCGCGTGCCCGGGCCGCGCGGGCCGGGATGATCGAGGGCATGGTCGCCGAGTCCCTGTCCGTCGTCGCGCTGGTCGCGGTGCTGGTGTGCGCCGTCGTACGGCCGTTCCGGCTGCCGGAGGCCGTCGTCGCCGTGCCCGCCGCCGGACTGGTGGTCGCGGCGGGGGCGATCCCGTGGGCGCACGTACGGGAGGAGGCGGGGCGCCTCGGGCCGGTGATCGGGTTCCTGGCGGCGATCCTCGTGCTGGCGCGGCTCTGCGCGGACGAGGGGCTCTTCCGGGCCTGCGGGGCGTGGACCGCGCGGTGGGCGGCGGACCGGCCGCGCCGGCTGCTCGGGTCCGTGTTCGCGCTCGCCTCGCTGATCACCGCCGTGCTGAGCCTGGACGCGACGGTGGTCCTGCTGACGCCGGTGGTGTTCGCGACGGCGGCCCGGATGGGCGTACGCCCGAGGCCGCACGTCTACGCCGGCGCGCACCTGTCGAACACGGCTTCGCTCCTGCTGCCCGTCTCCAACCTGACGAACCTGCTGGCCTTCACGGCGACGGGGCTGACGTTCACCCGCTTCGCGCTGCTGATGACGCTGCCGTGGCTGGCCGCGATCGCCGTGGAGTACGCGGTCTTCCGCCGCTTCTTCGCCGCCGATCTGGACGCTCCGGCGGAGGGCGGCACCGGGGTCGAGGGGCCGGTGCGGCTGCCGCGGTTCGCGCTGCTGACGGTCGCGGCGACGCTCGCCGGTTTCGCGGTGGCCTCGGCGTGCGGCGCCGACCCGGCCTGGGCCGCGGCGGCGGGTGCCCTCGTGATGGCCGTACGGGCGCTGCTGATCCGGCGCACCTCGGCGGTGACGCTGGTGCGGGCGGCGCAGCTCCCGTTCCTGGCGTTCGTGCTCGCGCTGGGCGTCCTCGTACGGGCCGTGCTCGACAACGGGCTCGGGGGAGCCCTGGACCGGGTGCTGCCCGAGGGGACGTCGCTGCCCGCACTGCTGGGCACGGCGGCGGTGGCCGCGCTGCTCGCCAACCTCATCAACAATCTTCCGGCCGCGCTGGCCCTCGTCCCCCTCGCCGCGCCCTCGGGCCCCGGCGCGGTCCTCGCCGTCCTCCTCGGTGTGAACATCGGGCCGAACCTCACCTACACCGGCTCCCTCGCGACGCTGCTGTGGCGCCGCATCGCGCATCAGCACGAGCACGCGGTGGGGCTGCGGGAGTTCACGCTCCTCGGCCTGCTGACCACACCGGCGTCCCTGCTCCTCGCCACGGTCGCCCTCTGGCTCGCACTCCTGGTCTAATCTGCGGAGGTGGACACCGGAGGGGAGTCCCCGCGCGAGGAGGACCCGGCGGCCGGGAGATGGCTCTCGGACACCCGGGCGTCCTACGACGCCGATGCCGTCGGCTACGCGGACGAGACGCGGAACCTCACGGCCGAACTGCCGCCCGAGCGGGACGTCATGGCGTACTTCGCCGACCGGGTGCGGGCCCTGGGCGGCGGCCCCGTCGCGGACGTGGGGTGCGGGCCCGGCAGGATCACCGCGCATCTGCGGGGCCTCGGCGTGGACGCCTTCGGCATCGACCTGTCGCCCCGGATGATCGAGGTGGCGCGGCGCGAGCACCCCGGGCTGCGGTTCGAGGTGGGGTCGATGACCCGGCTCGGCCTCGCGGACGGCTCGCTGGCGGCCCTGCTCGCCTGGTACTCGATCATCCACGTCCCCGACGAGGCGGTCGTCCCCGTGCTCACCGGCTTCCGCCGGGCGCTGCGGCCCGGCGGTCTGCTGCTGCTGCTCGGCTTCCACACCGGCGCCCCCTCGCCGCCCGGGCCGGGGGCGGACGGCGGGAGAGGGCCCGAGTCCTGCGTCCGGCGCCGACGGCCGGACCGGGTGGCCGCCTGGCTCGACGAGGCCGGTCTCGCCGTCGAGACCCACCCCACGCTCACCTCGGCCGCGCGCGAGCTGGGCGGCGTGCTGCCGGCCCGGAACTCACCGTCCGGGGCCGCGCGATGAGCTGGCTCGTCCGGCTGTGCGCCGGGCTCGGCCCGGTGGCGGCAGTCTCCGTCCTCTTCTTCCTCCGGCTGGCGAGGACCACGGCGCGTCCGCTGCCCGCGTACGACCGGACGCCGCCCACGGCGACGGTGCTGGGCCCGCGCTCCCGCGACGAGACCGAGAGCGTCGAGGTCGCGTACGAGGACGACGGCGGGGTGCGGCGCACCGCCGGGCTCGCCGACCTCGTCCACCACTCCGGCATCGGCCGGTTCGCGCCGGGCACACGGTGGCAGGTCTCCGCGTTCCGGGCCCCGGGCCGAGGGTGCTGCTGACGGAGGCGCACGAGGACGTCGTGCGCCGCGGGTACGAGTTCGACGGCGTGCGGATCGGCGCCGGGTCCGGCCCGGTCCCCGTCGGCCCCGGCTCCCCGTTCCTGCGCGGACGCCGCCGGATCGAGGAGTGAGCGCCCGTCACCCGCGGTCGGCGAGGACGCAGTCCACGGCCATGTAGAGGGTCTCCGTCTCGGACCGCAGGATCGACTCCTCGGCGGGCAGCGCCCGTTCGGTCGCGAGCCCGTTGAGCACGGTCATCAGGAATCTCGCCCGCCGGGTGTTGTCGCCCGGGGCCAGCGCGCCCTCCCGGGTGAGGCCCGCCAGCCAGGACTCGACGCGGCGCTGCCCCTCGCGGTCCATGGCGAGATACGCGGCGCGGACGTCCTCGGTCTGCTCGGGCACGATGAACGCCTCGTAGATCTTCCCCCAGGCCTCCCGCGCCTGTGCTCCCACCCCGGCGGGCGCGAGCACCTGGCGGAGGCAGGCCACGAGCCGGTCCCGCGCCGGTACCGAGGGGTCCTGGCTCCAGTCGTCGGAGACCACACCGTCGTAGACACAGGCGAGCACCGCGTCCCGCAGTTCGCGCTGGGTCGGGAAGAAGTGCCTGAGCGATCCGGTGCTCACCCCGGCCCGCGCCGCGACCGCGCGGACGCTCAGGCTCGCCCCCGGATCCTCCCCGATCATCTCCACGGCCGCCGCGAGGATCCTGCCCCTCGTGTCGGTTCCCGCCTTCTCCCGCGTCACTGCCCCTGCCTTCCGCCGCCGACTGTCACGCCGTGCTAGTACGCCGTGCTAATCTCGGTGCCACGGCACTAGCACAGTGTGCCAGTACGCAGGCGGTCGAGCGCCGGGGAGGCCGAGGAGTGTTCGAGGAGCGGCGACGGCGCCGGGCGGTGCGGCGCGTGAGACCGGGGGACGGACGGCCACTGCGGCGCTTCCGCTGGTGGCAACTGCCCGGCCGGGCCCTGTTCCACCTGCCGCCCGCGCGGCACGACGGCCACGGGGCGGCCTATGCGGTGGACGTCCGGCACTGGCAGAACCAGGCCTCCGGCAAGGTCGAGGCGCACCTGTACCGGGACGGGAGGCTGCACGCCGAATCCAGGCTCCCCGCCGCCTTCCCGGTGCCGGGCGGCACGATCGAGGTGGCGATGAGCGGCTTCGGGATCAAGCGCTGCCACTTCGTCAGCGAGGGCGGCACGGAGCGCCAGCTCGTTCCCGACCCGGCCTCCGCCGAGGGCCGCCGCGCCCGCCTCGACCGGAACCACCCGGCGCTGAGCCGCGGGATCGCCGCGTTCTCGGTGCTCATGCTCCTCATCGGCGCGGGGCTCCTCGTGCTGCAGATCGCGGAGCCGGTCTCGGAGATCCCGCCCGTCGCCTCCCGCGTCGGGACCTTCGGCTCGCCGCTCCATCTGCCGCTGTGGCTCAACACCGCCCTCGGGGCCGCCGCGGCGGCGAGCAGCGTGGAGCGCGCCCTCCGGCTGCGCTACCACTGGCTGCTCGACGGCGCGGCGAACTGAGCCCTCGCCGGGACCGCGGGGCGGACGGCCGGGCGCTGGTCCCCCCTCACCGACCAGCGCCCCGCCCGAGCGGGGCCGGGACCGGGGTCAGCCGGCGGGCGGGATGTTCTGGTTGACGCGGAAGACGTTTGCCGGGTCGTAGGCCGCCTTGGCCCGGCGGAGCCGCGCGAAGCCCGTCTCCCCGTACGCGGCGCGCAGCTCGTCGGCGGTCGCGTCGCGCGGCAGATAGTTCACGTACGCGCCGCCCGCGCCGAACGGGCGGAGCGCGGCGGTGAGTTCGCGGACCCACGCCCGGTTCTCGCCGTCCTCCTCCGGCGCGTCCCACGTCGCCTCGATCAGCACGTTGAAGGGCGCGTGCCGGAAGCCGACCGCCGTCTCCTCCGCCGGGCGGCGCGAGACCGCGCCGTGCAGATGCTCGACGGTGATCCCGTTGCGCGCCGAGGGCGCCCGGGCGGTGAACTCCACGAGGACGGCGACCACTTCCTCCGACAGCTCGCGGAGCGTGCTCGTGCCCCAGTGATGCCGGGCACCCCAGCCCACCAGCGGGTCATGAAGCTCTGCCCGTCCACGTAGCTCCGCGGCGCCACCGAGTCCTGGACCGGGTGGAGCGCGCGCAGCACCGGGATCAGCGGGTCCTCGCCCGGCCCGTCGATCACGCGCGGCGTGACGAGCACGGCCGGCTCCCCCGTCGGCGCGTGCGTGAAGATCAGTTCCGCCACGGAGCGGTCGGGCAGGTCGCCGGAGGCGGCCACCTTGCGGTAGACGGCGGCCAGGTCCGGCGCGGACTCCAGGGGCCAGCCGAGGAATCCGGTGGTCATCCCGGTGACGGGGTGGACCGCGTAGTGGAACCCGGTGACCACGCCGAAGTTGCCCCCGCCGCCGCGCAGCGCCCAGAACAGCTCGGGCTCGCGCGCCGCGTCGGCCCGTACGCGCGAGCCGTCCGCCAGCACCACGTCGGCGGCGACCAGGTTGTCGGCGGCCAGGCCGTGCAGCCCGCGCAGCGCCCCGATGCCGCCGCCGAGGGTGAGCCCGGCGACGCCCGTGCTGGAGACGACGCCGCCGGTGCTCGCGAGCCCGTGCTCCTGGGTGGCGCGGTCGTAGTCGCCCCAGGTCGCGCCGGGCTGCGCCACGGCGTACGCCTGCTCGCCCGCGCGGGCGGCCGGTTCGACGCGTACGGCGCGCAGCCCGCCCGTGTCCAGCATCAGCCCGCCCGCGGAGACGGAGAGACCGGCGCCGCTGTGCCCGCCGCCGCGCACGGAGAGCGGGACCCCGGCCGCGGCGGCCGTGGCGACGGCCAGCGACACATCCGCGGCGGAGGCGGCCCGCAGCACGGCGTCGGGGCGGCCGGGCAGCGAGGCGGTGTAGACGCGCAGCGCGGCCTCGTACTCGTCGTGCCCCGCCGTGAACAGCGGGCCCTCGGCGCGGCGTTCTAGGTCGCGCGCCCACGCGGGGGCGCTCACGAGAGGCCCCCGAGGCTCCCGGCGGCCCGCGCGTCCACGGGCGTGCCCACGGACGTACCACCGGGGGTGCCGGCGGGGGTACGGCGCAGCAGTGCGGCCTTCTCCGCGACGCGCCGCCCGAGGTGGCGGGCGGCGGCGAGGGCCGGCTCGCCGGGTCCGGCTCCCCCGCCGTCGTCGGCGCTGACGCCGTACGGGTTGCCGCCCGCGCCCTCGACGACCGGGTCGGTGTAGCCGGGCGGCACCAGGATCGCGCCCCAGTGCATGAAGACCTGGTACATGCTCGTGAGCGTCGACTCCTGGCCGCCGTGCGGCGATCCGGCGCTGGTGAACCCGGCGAGGGCCTTGTCGGCCAGCTCGCCCGCGTCCCACAGGCCGCCGGTGGTGTCGAGGAACTGCTTGAGCTGCGCCGCCATGTTGCCGTAGCGGCTGGGCGTGCCGAACAGCAGCGCGTCGGCCCAGGTCAGGTCGGTCAGTTCGGCGAGCGGCACGTCGCGGGCGGCCTCGGCGTGCGCGAGCCAGTCGGGGTTGGAGGCGACGGCCTCGGGCGGGGCCAGCTCGGCGACGCGGCGCAACCGCACCTCGGCACCGGCCAGTTCGGCCCCCTGGGCGACGGCACGGGCCAGGGCGTGCACGTTCCCGGTGGAGCTGTAGTAGACGACGGCGGCTTTCAGATGTTCCGGCATGTCACACGCTTTCTCGTTCATGGGGCCCCTAAGCGGAGCGTTCTCCGTTTAAGGTAACCGGAGAATACTCCGCTTATCAACCGCGACTAGACTCCCGCCGTCGGAAGAAGCGATCCGGAGAGCTGCGGGAGTCGGGAATGGCGCGGGCCAGCGGGAGCAAGCGGGAGCGGGAGGAACCGGCCCGGCTCCCCGTCGTGGGCGCCGAGCCGCCCGAACGGGCGGACGCGGCGCGCAACCGGCAGAAGATCGTCGCCGCAGCCCGCTCCCTCACCGAGAAGCGCAGCCTGGAGAAGATCTCCCTCGACGAGGTCGCCGAGGCCGCGGGCGTCGGCGTCGGCACGGTCTACCGGCGCTTCGGCGACCGTTCCGGCCTGGCCTACGCCCTGCTCGACGACAGCGAGCGCGCGCTGCAGAGCGCGTTCCTCCAGGGCCCTCCCCCGCTCGGACCCGGCGCGCCGCCCTCGGCCCGCGTACGCGCGTTCCTGCACGCCTACCTCGACCGGCTGCTCCGCGAGACGGACCTGCTGCTGGCCGCCGAGACGAGCGCGCCCACGGGCCGCTACACCGGCGCGTACGCCGCGCACCGCGCGCACCTGGCGGCCCTCGTCGCCGAGGCCCGTCCCGACGCGGACGCCGCGTACCTCGCCGACGCCCTCCTCGCCCCGCTGGCCGCGCCCCTGATCGTCCATCAGACCGTGGACCTGGGCATGGACGCGGCGCGCCTGAAGGCCGGACTCGACGCCCTGGTGGAGGGGTTGCTGGGCACGGCGGCGGGACGCCCGTAACGCGCTGCGGGGTCCGCGGCGCTGACGGCCCGAGGGCCGAGCCGCCGGGCACGGCGCGGGGCGGCGTGATCCGTGCGGCGCGTGTGGTCCGTGCGACGCGTGCGGCGGCCGTTGCCGACGCTTCATGGACGGCGGCGGGCGGCGTGGGTGACGATGGCGGCAGGCACCGCTGATCGCACATCCCGGCTCACCGCTCAGGCTATGGAGGGATCGGCCTCTTGTCCGCCACCCCCGTCCACCGTTCCGTGCCGTCCGCCGCCGAGTTCGTGGTCGTCGGGGGCGGCGTGATGGGTGTCAGCGCCGCGTTCCACCTGGCCGAGGCCGGGGCGCGGGACGTCGTGGTGGTCGAGCGCGGAGCGCTCGGCTGCGGCAGTTCGGGCAAGCCGATCGGCGGCGTCCGGGCCCACTTCTCCGACCCCCTCAACATCGAGCTGGGCCGCAGGAGTCTGCGGGCCTTCGCGGACTTCCCCCGCCGCCCCGGCGCCCCCATCGGGCTCGACACGGTCGGCTATCTCTTCCTCCTCACGAGCCAGGGGCAGGTCGCGGAGTTCGAGGCGGGCGTCCGCACGCAGAACGCGCTCGGCGTCCCCAGCCGCCTGGTCACCCCCGCCGAGGCCCGCGCGCTGTGCCCGTACCTCGACACGGACGGGCTCGTGGCCGCCGTGCACTCCCCCACGGACGGCCACGTCCGCCCGGCGCGCGTCGTGCGGGGGTACGCGGAGGCGGCGGCGCGGGCAGGCGTGCGGTTCCTCACCGGCATCGAGGTCACCGGCTTCGACACGGCCGGGGACCGCGTCACGGGCGTGCGCACCGACCGGGGGCGGATCGCCTGCCGGACCGTCGTGTGCGCGGCGGGCGCCTGGTCGGGGCGCGTCGGGGAGCTGGCGGGCGTCGCGCTGCCGGTGCGGCCCGTGCGCCGCCAGCTCGTGTTCACCGCGCCGCTGTCGCCGCCCGCGCCGCGTATCCCGTTCACGATCGACTTCGCGTCCACGGCGTACTTCCACAACAGCGACGACGGGCTGCTCTTCGGCCTCGCCGACCCGCGCGAGCGGGACGGCTTCGACACCACCTGGACGCCGGAGTGGCTGGAGCTGTTCCGCGCCGCCGTGCGCGTACGGGCCCCCGCGCTGGCGGAGATGGAGACCGCCGGAGGGTGGGCGGGGCTGTACGAGGTCACGCCGGACCACAACGCGCTGATCGGCCGCTCCGGAGAGCTGGTCAACTTCCTCTACGCGACCGGCTTCTCCGGGCACGGCTTCCTCCAGGCGCCCGCCGTCGGCGAGATCGTGCGCGACCTGTGCCTGGAGCGCGAAACGTTTGCCGACATCTCACCCCTGAGCGCGGACCGGTTCGCGGCGGGCGCCGGGAGCGACCGGCCGGAGGCGTACGTCGTATGACCCGGACGCGCCCCACGCCCCGTACAGGCTCTCCCCTCCCCGCAGGCGACCGAAAGGCGGCACCTCGATGATCAGCCAGTGGCGGCTCCGGGCCGCCTTCGCCGCGCGGCTCTCCGACATGTACGGCCGCGAGGTGCCCGCGTACACCACGCTCGTGGACGTCTCGCGCGAGGTCAACGCCGACGTGCTGCGCGAACGCGGCGCCGACGCCGAGCGCCTGGGCTCGCTGGGGCGCGTGACCGCCGAGCGGCACGGCGCGATCCGCGTCGGCACGCCCGCCGAACTCGGCCAGGTGGCGCGGATCTTCGGCGCCCTGGGCATGCGTCCCGTCGGCTTCTACGACCTGCGCGAGGCCGCCGCCAGCGCGGTGCCGGTCGTCTCGACGGCGTTCCGCCCCGTGGACGAGGAGGAGCTGGCCCGCAATCCGTTCCGGGTCTTCACCTCGCTGCTCACGCCCGCCGATCCGCGCTTCTTCGACGACGGGCTGCGCACGCGGCTGGAGGCCTTCCTCGCCGGGCGCGAGCTGTTCCCGCCCGAGCTGCTGGCGCTCGCCGACCGCGCCGAGACCGAGCGGGAGCTGCCCGATGAGGAAGGCGAACGTTTTCTCCGGCTCGCCGTCGCCGCCTTCGAGCTGTCCCGCGAACCCGTCGACAGGGCCTGGTACCGGACGCTGGAGAAGGTCTCGGCCGTCGCCGCCGACATCGGCGGCGTCCGCAGCACCCACCTCAACCACCTCACCCCGCGCGTCCTCGACATCGACGGCCTCTACGCACGGATGACCGGGCGGGGCATCGAGATGATCGACACCATCCAGGGCCCGCCGCGCTGGGAGGGCCCCGACGTGCTGCTGCGGCAGACCTCGTTCCGGGCCCTGGACGAGTCCCGCCCGATGCGCGAGCCGGACGGCACGGTGGCCGAGGGCGCGCTGCGGGTGCGGTTCGGCGAGGTCGAGGCGCGCGGTATCGCCCTCACCCCGGAGGGCCGGGAGCTGTACGACGGGATGCTCGGCCTGGTCGACGCCCGCCTCGCCGCGGAGCCCGGGGCCGCCCGCGCCGAGGTCGCGCGCTCCGTATGGGCCGCCCATCTGCCCGCGACGGAGCGGGAGTTGGACGCGCGGGGCCTGGCGTACTTCACCTACCGCGTCTCCCCCGCCCGCGCCCGCGACGGCTCCCGCCCGCCGGCCGGGCTCGACGCGCTCCTCGACGAGGGCTGGGTGCGCGCGGAACCCGTCGTCTACGAGGACTTCCTGCCGCGTTCCGCCGCCGGGATCTTCCAGTCCAACCTCAGCGGAGAGGGCTCCAGGGACGACGCCCGCGAGGGCGCCGCGTACGACACGGACTGGCTCGCGGGCGCCCTCGGCCGCGAGGTCCTCGACCCCTACGCCCTCTACGCCGCACAGCGCCGCCGCTCCCTCGCACGCGTCGCGGAGGAGCTGGACCTCCCGGAGATCGCAGCACCCCAAGGAGCCGTATGACCACCGCTGACCAGCCCGTCCTGCCCTCCACCGACGAGCTGCGGGCCCGTGCCCGCGCGAGCCTGGAGCGGATCGGCGTCTCCCCGCCGGACGGCGCGGACCTCGCCGCCCGTACGCCCCTCACCGGCGAGGACCTCTTCGGGCTGGCCGCCTCCGGACCCGGGGACGCCGAGCGGGCAATCGAGGCCGCGCACGAGGCGTTCCTCGCGTGGCGCGCGACCCCGGCGCCGAAGCGCGGCGAACTGGTCCGCCGTCTGGGCGAGTTGCTGCGCGCGCACAAGGAGGACGTGGCGGACCTCGTCACCGTCGAGGCGGGCAAGATCCGCTCGGAGGCACTGGGCGAGGTCCAGGAGATGATCGACATCTGCGACTTCGCGGTCGGCCTCTCCCGCCAGCTCTACGGCCGTACGATCGCCTCCGAGCGCCCCGGGCACCGGCTCGCCGAGACCTGGCACCCGCTCGGTGTGGTCGGGGTGATCTCGGCGTTCAACTTCCCCGCCGCGGTGTGGTCCTGGAACACGGCCGTCGCGCTGGTCTGCGGCGACACCGTCGTCTGGAAGCCGTCCGAGCTGACCCCGCTGACGTCGCTGGCCTGCGACGGGCTGCTCGCGCGGGCCGCCGCGGAGACCGGAGCCCCGCGTGCGGTACACCAACTGCTCCTGGGCGGCCGGGACGTGGGCGAGCGGCTGGTGGACGATCCGCGCGTGGCGCTTGTCAGCGCGACCGGCTCGACCCGCATGGGCCGCGAGGTCGGCCCCCGCGTCGCGGCCCGCCTCGGCCGCTCCCTGCTGGAGCTGGGCGGCAACAACGCGGCCGTCGTCGCCCCCTCGGCGGACCTCGATCTCGCCGTGCGGAGCATCGTGTTCGCCGCCGCGGGCACGGCGGGCCAGCGCTGCACGACGCTGCGCCGCCTCATCGTCCACCGCGATCTCGCCGACCCCCTCGTCGAACGGCTCGCCGCCGCCTACGGCAAGCTCCCGGTCGGCGACCCCTTCGACGCGCGGACCCTCGTGGGCCCGCTGATCTCCACCGCCGCGCTCGACCGGATGCGGGAGACGATCGCCCGCTCCGAGAAGGAGGGCGCGACCCTGCTGGCCGGGGGCGAGCGCCGCCTCGCGGACGCTGCGCCGCACGCCGCGTACGTCGCGCCCGCGCTCGTACGGGCGCCCGAACAGACCGCCGTGGTACGGGAGGAGACCTTCGCGCCCGTCCTCCACGTCCTCACCTACGACACCCTGGAGGAGGCGATCGCGCTGCACAACGGCGTGCCCCAGGGCCTCTCCTCCAGCATCTTCACCCGCGACCAGCGCGAGGCCGAGGTCTTCCTGTCGCCGGAGGGCTCCGACTGCGGCATCACGAACGTCAACATCGGCACCTCCGGGGCCGAGATCGGCGGCGCGTTCGGCGGCGAGAAGGACACGGGCGGGGGCCGCGAGTCCGGCTCCGACGCCTGGCGCGCGTATATGCGCCGCGCGACGAACACCGTCAACTACTCCGGCACGCTCGCCCTCGCGCAGAACGTCAGCTTCCTCTAGCCGACGCGTTCCCGCCCGCCCTGCGAGCCGCCCGTCCGCCCGATCGGGCGGACACGGGCACGGAACGGTCAGGATTGCCGCCGTACCGGTCCGGTCGCGGAGGCGTGAGCGCTGACACACTCTGGTGCCATGCCTTGACACCCAGACCACGGACGGACCACAGAGGGGAACTGGGCGTGCTATCCATAGGCTTGGTCACGAACGACAACAAACACCTGTCCTACCTGCTGGGTCTGGCGCTCGACCGGTTCCAGATCGAGATCGCGCTGTGCGGCAGCAGCGTGCTGGACGCGGTGTCGCGGCCCGAGTCGGGGAAGGTGGACATCTGGCTGGCCCGGCTCACCGAGCGGACGCCGGAGGTGTGGCGGACGCTGGCGCCCGGCCGGGACGACCCGTCGCAGCCGTCGCGCCCTGTGCCGCTCGCCGTGGTGTGCGACGGGGGCGAGACGCAGGTGGCGGACGCCCTGTCGCACGGGGTGTCCGCCGTCATCCTCCCGGACGACTCCGCGTTCGACACGGCGGCCGGGGTGCACGCGGCGGCGTCCCGCGAGCTGTTCATCTCGCCCCGCCTGCTGCGGCGGCTGGACGACCGGCTGACCGACGCGCTGGCGTCCCGGATGCCCCGTACGGACACGCTGACCGACCGGGAGGAGCGGGTGCTGGCGCTGATGGCGGACGGGATGTCCAACGCGGACATCGGCCGTTCCCTGCACATCAGCCCGGCCACGGTCTCCACCCACGTCGGGAACATCCTGCGGAAGCTGGAGGCCAGGAACAGGACCGAGGCGGTGACCACCGGCCTGGAATGGTCGCTGATCGCCCGCCCGGCCCGGCGTCCCGTCCCGTGACCCCGCGGGGTGACGTCGCGGGCTAGTCGAGGTCGTGGAACTCGGAGACGAAGAGCGTGCGCGGCTCCTCGCGGTCGTCGAATCCCGCCGAGGACGCCAGCATGAACTGCACCTTGCGCGCCCCGGGCGGCTGTTCGCACGTATGCGTCACGAAATTCAGCATCGTCAGATACGGAATGGTGAGCTGGAGGCGCTCGATACGGTCCTCGCCCAGCGTGACCTGTTTCAGCTCCGAGAACGCGTCGGGCAGCAGCTTCTCGACCCGGCGGCTGGGGTGCCAGATCATATGGCGCAGGGTCCGGCGCTCGATGAGCGGATACTCGGCCCATTCCGTCGTGCTGCCGTCGCCCATACGCGCACGGGTCAGCAGATGAATATCGGTGTTGCCCGGATTGGGCGCGAAGAAAGTGGTCACCGGAATCGCCGTGTTGATGGGGTCGATACGGCTGAGGAATGGCGGCGTCTTCCGGAACTGTTTGGCGACGGTGAGCCCGATCCACGTCGTCAGCACCCCGTACAGGCCGTAGCGGGAGGCGGTGGCGAGCTGGTTCATGAGCGGGCTCCCTTCCCTGCGCCGGGAGCCGCGTGCTGCGCGCGCACCCACTCGACGGCCTCCACGACGTGCTTCGCGTACTGCTCGGCCAGCACCAGCGTCTCGTGCCCGGCCTCGTCCACCAGGTCGTGCCGCGAGACCCGCGACAACTCGGCCAGCTCGCGCTGGAGTCCGGTGTGCGTCGGGTCGCTGCGCACGGTCTCGCCCGCCGTCAGCACCGCGACCGGCATGGCGGCGCTCGGCTCCAGCAGCGAGGCGTCCGGGGACCACCACCGCTGCGACTGGTCCAGCTCGCGCAGCGCCGTACGCCACACGCGGGGGTGCGCCATGCAGTCGCGCGTGGCCGCCGCGAACTCCCGCGGCAGGGTGTCCATCTGGTCCATCCGCCCCGAGCGGCGCAGCAGCCCCGCCGTGGCCTGGAGGTACGTGGTGGTCATCCGCTGCTTGATCCACGGCAGGGCCTCCCGCTGCCGCGGCGAGCGCCGGAACTGGTCGGGGTGCGAGGCGTCCGCGAGGACGAGCCCGCCGACCAGCTCCGGGTGACGGCGCGCGAAGCTGCGGACCCGCAGCCCGCCGATCGAGTGCCCGACCAGCACGTACGGGGGTTCCACGCCGAGTTCGCGGAGGAGGGCCAGCAGGTCGCGGGAGGCCGCGTCGGCGTCCTGCCGCCGCCGGACCGCGTCGCTCCAGCCGGTGCCGGGCCGGTCGTACGCGACGTAACGGGTGCCGGGCCGCAGGCCCTTGAGGACCCAGCCCCACTCGGTCGCGGGCGAGGCGAGCCCGTTCTCGAACACGACCGCCGGTCCGGCGTCCGCGCCGTCCGCCCCCTCCGTACGGGCGAGGACGTGCACGTTCCGGCCGGCGACCCGGACGAGCCTGCCCGGCATCGAGCGCGTCAGCCGCTCCCGCCGCGTCCTGGCGACCTGCCGCGCGGCCGCGCCCGCGAGTACGGCGGCACCGGCCCCGGCGAGCACGGCACCGCGCCGCACGCCGGGACGGCGCAGCGCCTCGGACGCGCGGACGAGGGCCGTGGGGGCGGAGTGCGCGGGGACGGCGGGGACGCCCCGGGCGGCGGGAGTGGCCGGTTCGCCGAGGGAGCGCGAGACATGGGCGAGCGCCGGGTACGTCGAGCAGTACGACCAGATGAAGCGGTTGAGGCCCATGAAGCGGGCGTTGGCGAGGTGGAAGGCCGTGCCGGAGGCGAGGATGCCGCGCGCGACGGGCTTCGGCGCGACGAGGACCAGCGGGAACGCCATCTCGCCGAGGATCGTCGCCCACGCCACCGACTTCGCCAGCCAGGGCCGGTCGCGGACGGCCTCGAAGAACCGGGAGTCGCCGAACATGCTGGTCCGGAAGATCTCCGGGATGGCCGTGCCGTCGCGCCAGACCGGCGAGATGAGCTTGGCGGCGCCGGAGGTGAAGTAGGCCATGCAGACCTGCGCGGCGAGGAACCGGGCCAGTGCCTCGCGGGCGCGGGGGTCGTGGCCGAACGCCTTCTCGGCGGCGGAGACCGCGTAGTTGACGAAGGTGAGGTGGTCGGAGCCGTCGAGCCCGTAGCCGCCCATCCGGGTGTGCAGGCCGTGCGCCGTGGCGCACATCGTGGCCGACAGGACGCCGCGCTGGGCCCGGGTCGCGCCCGGCAGCACCAGCCCGAGCCCGGCGAGCGCGCGGGTCTGCACGAGCCCGACGACATTGGGGTAGCCGAAGATCTTCTCCAGGCGCTCGGGGCCGAGGCGGCGCCACCACATCGGGGAGCGCAGCTTCATCACCGGCCAGCCGAACATCCCGTCGTCGGCCAGCGTCGAGGAGGCGGCGAGCTGTTCCAGCGCGCCGATCGTCGCGCCCACCGAGGTGAGCGTCTCGACCTTGCGGAAGACCGCGTCGAGGTCGTCCTTGCCGCCCCACGAGGGTGGTGGTGCGGGCGTGTACGGGCTCATGGTTCCTCCGGCGTGGGGGCAGATACGGGGCGGGTACGGGAGCAGGTACGGGCCGTGGCCGTACGGGCGTGGCCGTCGGGCCGTGGCCGTACGGGGGCGGGGTGCCCCGGCAACGGCGCCGCCCGGGCCCGGCGTGGCGGGTTCGGCCCGGGCGGCGCCGGAGGTCACTCCGGGGTCAGGTGGTCAGGCCATGCCCGGGTGACCGCTGATGAGCGCGTTCACCGAACTCCCGGCCTTGCGGCCGCCGTCGGGGACCGACCCCTCCTGGTCGTGATAGCCGAACGCCTTGGCGAACGAGGTGGCCGGGCCGAGCGCGCACCCGACGGCACCCGCCACCGTGAGGGCGATCAGCGGGGTGAAGAGGACCGGGACGACGCGGTCGGTCGGCGCCACGTAATGTCCCTCGTGCGTGGTCGCGTTCTGCCGCGCCCACTTCGCCACGGGGGATTCCTGGGTCAGTGCCATGGAGAGCTCCTTTCTCGGGAAGCACTCCGAAACTAAGCCGCGCGGAACCGGCCCCGGCATCGTGCGGGAACACCGTCGTCGGCGTGAGGAAGGGAAGTCCGGGGGATTGACAGCGCGGGCTCTGGCATTTTCGCGGGCCCGCGTCAATCCGCAGACCTTCGCCTCTTTCCCGCGCGGCGGTCCTGCGAACTCCCGATGCGGGCCCGTACGGGGCGACCGTAGATTCTCCAGCGGAAACCCGGAAGAGTACGGACACTTGGGAGACGGGCGATGACGGATTCCGGCCAGGCGGACGAAGCGGTCAGGCAGGCCACCACCTCGCTGATATTCGGCTTCGCGTTCTCCCAGGTCTGCGGAACGCTCTCGCGCCTGGGAATTCCCGAGGCATTCGGAGAGGCCGACGGCACGGACGGGGACCGCGCGGGAGAGGACGGCACCCGTTCCGTGGACGCGCTCGCCCTCGCCACCGGCTCGGACCCCGGCGCGCTGCGCCGGCTGCTGCGCGGGGGCGCCGCGCTCGGCCTGCTTGCCCCGCGCGGGGGCGGGCGGTTCGCGCTCACGCCGCTCGGGCGGGCGTTCCGCGACGGGCCCGCGCCGCGCGCGCTCGCCGCCCTGTACGGGGACCCGGACGTGTGGCGGGCGTACGGCGCGCTGGAGGACTCCGTACGCGACGGCAAGCCCGCCTACGAACTGGCGAACGGCGTCGGCCTCTACGAGGACCTCGCGGCGGGCGGCCCGCTCGCCGCCCGCTTCCACACCGCGATGAGCCTGGTCACCGCCGCGCAGACCCCGGTGATCGTGGGGCACTACGACTTCGGGCGGTTCGCGCGGGTCGTCGACGTCGGGGGCGGCGACGGCACGCTGCTCGCCGCCGTGCTCACCGCGCACCCGGGCGTGCGCGGCACGCTCGTGGAGACGGGAGCGGCGCTGCGCGCGGCGCAGACCGCGCTCGACGCGGCCGGGCTGACCGGCCGGTGCGAGACAGTGGAGGGCGACTTCCTCGCGTCCGTACCGCCGGGCGGCGACGCGTACGTGCTGAAGAACATCCTGCACAACTTCGACGACGCCGCCTGCGTGCGGATCCTCCGCAACTGCCGCGAGGCGGCCCGCCCCGGGGGCCGGGTCGTCGTGCCCACGCTCGTCCTGCCCGACGAGAGCGGGGAGTTGACGGGCGGGCTGGAGGAAGCGGCGCTCATGGCGTTGAGCGACATCGAGATGATGGTGCTGACGCCCGGCAGGGAGCGCACGCTCGCCGAGCACGTAGGGCTGTTCGGCGACGCGGGGCTCGAACTCGCCGCCACCGTCACCCTGCCCGGCCTGCCGGGTCACGCGGTTCTGGAGGCGCGCCCCGCCCGGTAGTGTCCGGCGTGTCCATGGCGTCGGAGGGCCGGAGGGCAAGGTGCTGTTGCGGAAGCTGCCGTTTCTGCCGGGCGTCGGGAAGCGGCTGCGGGCGGACCGCGCCGCGGGCGAGCGCGACCCGGAGGTGCTGCGCGGCCTGGCCTGCGGCGCGCACCTCGCGTACGCGAACGGCGACGCCTGGAACACCGTCGTGGACCCGAGCCCCTCCCCCAAGTGGGAGCGCACCCGGCTGAAGGCGACCTGGGGCGTGACCTCGCGCGAGGGATGGCGGGAGACGCAGGAGCTGCTGCTCGACGGCGAGATCTCCACGTTCGGCTGGGACCTGGCGCTCGACGTCCGCGAGGAGCTGGCCGCCCCGTCCGGCGCACACGACCCGTACGGGGCGTACGGGGCGTACGGCGGTGCCGTGTCCGGCGCCGCGTGGGCCGAGGGCATCGCGCGCACCCTGCGCGAGCGGCTCGGCCCGGGCGCGGCCGACGGCCCCGCAGAGGCGCTGGCGAAGGAGGCGGCGCGCGTGCCCCGTTACGAGGAGCGGTTCCGCGCCGACGGGCTGCTCGCCGCCGGGGCGCGGGTGCGCAGGACGCTCGCCTGGGACCTGGGCCGGGCCGCCAACATGGCGTGCTGGGGCGTGAACGCGGGCTTCGCGCACGCCGACGAGGCCCGCGCGGCGCTGCGTTCGGCGGGCGAACTGGCGCGGAAGGCGTACGGCTCCTGGGCCGAGTTCTCCACCGCGTACGTCCTGGGGCGCTGCCTGCACTTCGACGAGGACACGCTCGGCTCCTGGTACCGCGAGGTCCGCGACTCGCACCGGCTGCTGACGCGCCACCCGGAGAGCCCGTGGACGGCGCGAGAGCTGCACGACGGCCCGTACGGGGGCCCGACGGACCCGAACGGAGGCCCGAACGGAGGCCCGTACGGCGAAGGCCCGTACGGCGGGGGTCCGTACGGCTCCTCCGGTGGAGGGGCGAGCGGGCATGGCCGCTGAGGAGTACGACCTGGTGGTGCGGGGCGGCACGCTCGTCACCGCGGGCGGCTCCGGTCCTGGCGACCTCGGCGTGGCCGACGGCCGGATCGTCCAGTTGGGCGGGCCGATGCGGGGCCGCCGCGAACTGGACGCCTCGGGCGCGTACGTACTGCCGGGCGCCGTCGACACCCATGTCCACCTCCAGGCCACCGCGCCGGGGCCGGGCGACGAGCCGGGCTTCGTCGACGACTTCGCGTCCGGCTCCCGCGCCGCGCTCGCCGGGGGCGTCACCACCCTGGGCAACATGACCTTCCCCGCCGACGAGGCGCAGAGCGTGGAGGAGGCCGTGGCCCGGGACCTCGCGGCGGCGGGCGCCTGTTCGGCCGTCGACTACGTGCTGCACCCCGGTCTCTTACGGGCGGACGACGCCTCGCTCGCGGCGATCCCGGCGCTGGCGGCCCAGGGGCACATGAGCATCAAGCTGTTCATGATGTCCCTGGACGAGGAGGCGGATCCGAGCCGCCTGGTCGCCGCGGTCAAGCGCGCGGGCGACGCCGGGATGCTCACGCTGGTGCACTGCGAGGACGGGGCGCTGACCCGCTTCGTCGCCGAGGACCTGACCGCGTCCGGGCGGGACGCGCTGACCCACTACCCCGCCAGCAGGCCCGACTTCACGGAGGCCGCCTCCGTCGAGCGCGCCGTCGCGGTGTGCCGTGCGACGGGGGCACCGGTCTGCCTCGTCCACCTCTCGTCCGGGGCGGCCCTGGACGCGGCCCGCCGCGCCCGCGCGGGCGGCCTTCCCGTGTACGTCGAGACCCGCCCGCTCTACCTCCACCTCACCGCCGAGGCGCACGCGGCCTCCGACGGCGCGCGCTTCGTCGGCATGCCGCCGCTGCGGCAGGCAAACGATTCCCGCGCGCTGTGGAACGGGCTGGCCGACGGCTCGGTCGACACCGTCGCGACCGACCACGCGCCCTGGTTCCTGCGCGACAAGCTCTCCCCCGGCCACCGGCTCACCGCGCCCCGCGCGGGGGTCGCCGAGCTGGAGACGATGGTGCCGATGCTCTACGACGCGGGGGTGCGCACCGGGCGGCTCTCCCTGGAGCGGCTCGTCGCCGTCACGGCCACGGCCCCGGCCCGGCTGCACGGCCTCTACCCGCGCAAGGGCACGCTCGCCCCGGGCGCCGACGCGGACCTCCTCGTCCTCGACCCGGACGAGGAGCGGGTGATCGACGGCGCGGCCATGGAGTCCCGCGCGGGCTACTCGGTGCACGACGGCCGCCGCGTGCTCGGCTGGCCCCGCTTCACGGTCAGCCGCGGCGAGGTGGTCTACGCGGACCGTACGGTCACGGCCCGCCCGGGGCGCGGGCGCTGGCTGCGGCGGACGCGCACGGGGACGCCGACGTGAGGAAGGGCCGCCCCGGCACCCCTCCCTCATTCCCATGCGTTTCGCATACACTTCTCTCATGGACTCACCGGACTCACCGCTGGCGGCAGCGGTCGACGAGTGGCACGCGGGCGTGAACGGCGGTGACCCGGAGCGCGCGGCCCGGGCGGTCGGCGACCCGGTCGTCGTGCTGGGCCCGAAGGGCGCGGGCCCGATCACGCCGGGGCAGTTCGCGGAGTGGGTGGAGCGTTCGGGGATCCGGCTGGTCCCCCGGTCGTGGCACCCGGTCAGCGAGCGCCTCATGGTCGTGGAGGAGGACGCCACCTGGCCCGCGAACCCGGCGCCCACCCGGGTGGCGACGGTCTTCCGGGTCGGCGCCGGGAAGAAGGTCACCGCCGCTCTCCGGCTGCCGGACCTGCGCGCGGCGCTGGAACTGGCCTACGTGTGCCGAGAGATGGCGGCCACCGAATGAACGGGCGGGAACCCGCACCCGGCCCCGACTCCGGCCCCGGGCCCGGCCCCGGGGAGGCCCTGTTCGCGTTCGTACGGCACTGGTCGCGCAAGTCGTCCGGCGGTGACCCCTCGGTCGCCGAGCAGGGCCGCCTCGTGCTCGTCACGGAGGCCGTCCACGCCCTGGAACGGCGCGGGGCCGCGGCCACGGTCAACGGCGTCGCCGACGAGATCGGCATCGACCAGAGCGGCGCCTCGCGCCTGGTCAAGGGCGCGACGGAGGCCGGATACCTGACGCTGCGGCCGTCGGAGACGGACGGCCGCCGACGCCACGCCACGGTCACCCCCTCCGGCCACGCCCTGCTGGAGCACGCCCACGCGTGGCAGGAGCGGGTCTTCGACCGCCTGACGGAGGGCTGGAGCGAGCGGCGGCGACGCGACTTCCGGGAGGCGATGACGGAACTGATGGACCGCTCGTACGGACTGGAAGGACCGGACGCGTGAGCGCATGAGCGCGCCCTCGCGGGGGGGGGCGGGAACTGGCCCCCCCGCGCGTCATCGGCGAGCTGCCCTGGCCCGGGTCTTGATCGCGAGGATGACGTCGTCCTTGGCGTCGGCGTAGTCGTTCATGTCGTTCCACTGCCGGCTGAGCAGAGAGCGTTTGACGCTCTCGTACAGGGCGCGGTCGTCCGCGTGGGTGCGCAAGTGGTCGCGGAAGAGGAGGTAGTCGTGCACCGCCGCGTCCCCTCGTTCGTAGACGTGTACGTGTACGTCGCGGGCCGGTGTCCGTACGAGCCGATGGCCCGGCTCGCGGACCCGCAGTTCGTAGCCGGCGGCCAGCAGTCCGTCGAGGTAGTCCTCCTCTGCCGTGATGTCGGCCACCGAGACGGCGATGTCGACAATCGGCTTGGCGGCGAGGCCTGGGACCGACGTGGATCCGATGTGCTCGACATCGACGTCCGCCGCCGCCAACGCGTCGAGGATCCGCCGCCGGTGACGCAGGTAGATCTCCGCCCACCGGGAGTCGTGGTCGCTGAGGCCGACCTCCAGCGCCTCCGGGCCGCCGATGATCTCGACCGCCGTGACGTCCGGCCGACGAGGCCTGCTGCTGTTCGTCACTCACGCGTCCTTTCCGTCCTGCGCCAGTTCACCGTCCCGGCCGAGCCTACCGAGCGGGCGCGGAGCGCGGCGCTTGCGGGGAGACCTGGGCTGAGTTACATTCGCGGGCTGACCATTTCGGTCCGGCCAGGTTGTCGAGGCGCCCGGCAACGTGGGCAAGGCCCGGCGCGCAGGGGCGGCGAACCCCGCGCGGCGGGCTCTACACGATCGGGAGCCAGCGATGACCGACACCGGCAGCATCTCCGACGGGTTCCACACCTTCGAGGAACTGTACGAATTCAGGCGGCTCTACCACGCGTACGCGGTCCGGGCGTGGCTGGCCGCCGGGTATCCCGTCGTCCGCTCATGGCGGCACCACGACGGTGAACCGTGCTTCGGCGGCGGCTGGTTCATCGTCGTGGCCCAGCTCCCCACGGGCCAGGTCAGCAATCACTACCGGGCCGAGAGCTGGTCGCTCTTCGCCGACGTGCCCGAGGTGGAGACGGCGCCCGTGTGGGACGGGCACAGCGCCGGTGACGTCACCCGCCGGCTGCGCGCCCTCCTCGGTGGGGATGTGCCCACGGGCGTGGCGAGTTGACGCCGCAGACCAGGAGCCCTTGCTGAGCCACGACATCGGATATCGGAGGGCTGGTTCACACCGTTCCGAGGAACCCCGGGTCGGCGCGGCCGAGTTGGCGGGACGTGTCGCGGCCGAGGCCCAGGAGTTCCGCCACGGGCACCGCGCGGCGGCTCGTCGCCCGTATGTCCCGGCGGGCCTCGGCAGACCACAGCGGCGGGTGGAACGACAGTCCCTGCCCGGCGTCCAGAGCGGAGACCTCGTCCTGCCAGCCGTCCCAGCGCAGGCTCTCGCAGAACTTCCGGAGCCCTCCGGACAGGATCCAGGACAGCCAGGCCGAGTGGCCCGCGCCCAGCGCCTCCCAGGCGAGGGTGTCGGGGGCGAAGTAGGTGACCTCGCCCGGCCCGCCGGGGCGCCCTGCCGCGCCGGGGTCGCCGCCGTTGAGGGCGAAGACGCCGCCCAGCACGTCGTGCGCGACCACGAGCCCGGCGCCCGGGGTCCAGACGGGGTCGAATGTCGCGGGCATGGCGTTGACCCCGGCCAGGCCGGGTCCTCGACATCAATCAGCTCATCGATTCCACGCATCCCCGCATCCTCGCAGCCCCGCACCCCACCCTCCTCACCCCGCATCCGGCCTGCTCAGCGAGGTGCGGGAGGCCGCGCGGGGCTCCGTGCATGAAGGGGATCGCATCGGGAACCCGGGGCGCGCATATGACCTCCGACGGGTTCGGGGAGTGAGACTGGTGCGATTCCGTGACCGGCTGCATGCCGGAGAAGAGCTGGCCGGGTGGTTCGAGGAATGGGCCGACACCCCTGAGCTGCGCGATCCGCTGGTGCTGGCGCTGCCGCGCGGCGGTGTGCCGGTCGGCGTCGTGGTGGCGCGGGCCCTCGGCGCGCCGCTGGACGTCCTCG
The DNA here is from genome assembly GCF_039530985.1 of Streptomyces albiaxialis. Lineage (NCBI taxonomy): Bacteria > Bacillati > Actinomycetota > Actinomycetes > Kitasatosporales > Streptomycetaceae > Streptomyces > Streptomyces albiaxialis. The sequence continues at coordinate 247,496 of NZ_BAAAPE010000016.1, read as the reverse complement.
TCGCCGCGAAGATCGGCGTGCCGGGCCATCCCGAGTCCGGCATCGGCGCCCTGGCGGGCGAGGACCCGCCGCTCTACGACCACGCGGCGCTGTCGGTGCTCGGCATGACCGAGGACGACCTCGCGCCGGACACCGAGCGTGTGCGGGAAGAGGTGCGCCGCCGCGAGAGGCTCTACCGGGGCGACCGCCCGAAGCCCGCCGTGCGCGGCAGGTCGGTGATCGTCGTCGACGACGGCCTCGCGACGGGCGTCACCGCCCGCGCCGCGCTGCGGTCCGTACGTCCCGCGGAGCCGGAACGGCTGGTGCTCGCGGTACCGGTGTGCAGCCCGCACGTGCTGACCGGGCTGCGCGACGAGGCGGACGTGATCGCCTGCCCGCACCGCCCGGAGGACTTTCTCTCGGTCGGCCAGTGGTACGACGACTTCTCGCAGGTCACGGACGCCGCCGTGCTGGACGCGCTGCACGCGGGCGCCGCCGGCCGACGGGACGGACCGGACGCAGGTGGACCGGGCGGAGGCGGAACGGGCGGAGGCGGAACGGGCGGCGGCGGAACGGGCGGCGGCGGAGTGGACGGGCCCGGAACGGGCGGGCGCGGAACCGAGAGGAGCGAAGCCCTGTGAGCGACACGCACGACGCGCACGACGCCGCGGACGGAGCCGGGAGCGGGGCCGCCGACGGCCCCCGGCCCGCCGCACCCGACCCCGTCACCCGGCATCCCCGCCCCGACTTCCCCGCACAGGACCAGCCGCACCCCGGATGGACCGGGCCGATGGACCCGCCGCCGGACCACGGCGAGAAGTCGTACCGGGGCAGCGGGCGGCTGGAGGGGCTGAAGACCGTGATCACCGGCGGTGACTCCGGTATCGGGCGTGCCGTGGCCCTGGCGTACGCGCGCGAGGGCGCCGATGTCCTCTTCACCCATCTGGACGAGGAGAGGGACGAGGCCCGCGAGACCGCGCGGTGGGTGGAGGACGCCGGGCGGCGCGCGGTGCCCGTCCCGTGCGATGTGCGCGAGGAGGAGAACTGCCGGGCGCTGGTGGACCGCGCCGTCGCCGAGTTCGGCGCGATCGACGTGCTGGTGAACAACGCGGCGTACCAGATGTCGCAGCCCGACGGCATCGAGTCGATCACCACCGAGCAGTTCGACCGGGTGCTGCGCACGAACCTCTACGGGATGTTCTGGCTCTCCAAAAAGGCGCTCGCGCACGTGCCGAAGGGCGGCAGCATCATCAACTCCGCCTCGGTGCAGGCGTACAAGCCGAGCCCGCACCTGCTGGACTACGCGACGACGAAGGGCGGCATCGTCACGTTCACGCAGGGGCTGGCCCAGATGCTGATCGGGCGCGGCATCCGCGTCAACGCGGTCGCGCCGGGGCCGGTGTGGACACCGCTGATCCCGGCGACGCTCCCGGACACCGTCGAGTTCGGCAAGCAGTCGCCGCTCGGCCGTCCGGCCCAGCCCGCGGAGATGGCTCCGGCGTACGTCTTCCTCGCGTCCCCGGAGGCCTCGTTCATCACCGGGGAGATCGTGAACGCGACGGGCGGCACGCCGCTGCCGTAGCCCCTCGGGGGTTCGGGGCTCGACACTCGGTACCGATCGGTGCCGAGTGGGAGAAGAAGACGGTACCGATCGGTTCCGAAATTGGCCCGGGGCGGCTACGCTCGGGACCCATGGCGACCCGTGCGCGTGACCGGCTGATCCGTACAGCCATGGAGCTGTTCTCCGACGTGGGCATCCAGGCCGTGGGCGTGGAGCGGCTGCTCGACGCCTCCGGCGTGGGGCGCGCGTCGTTCTACCGGCACTTCGGCAGCAAGGACGATCTCGTCGCCGCCGCGCTGCGGGAGCGGAGCCTCGGCTGGCGCACCTGGCTGGGCGAGCAGGTCGCCGCGCGCGGCGGCGAGCCGCTGGCCGTCTTCGACGTGCTCCGGGAGGACTGCGCCGGGAGCGCCTTCCGGGGCTGCACGTTCAACAACGCGGCGGCCGAGTTCACCGACCCCGACTGCCTCGTCCGGCGACTGGTGCGCGAGCACAAGGACGCCGTGGCCGCCTTCCTCGCGGGCCTCGTGCGCGACGCCGGATACGCGGACGAGGGCCCGGAGGCCGACGCGCTGGGCGCCGATCTGCTGCTGCTGATGGACGGCGCGACCGTGACGGCCGCCCGCGAGCACAGCCCCGAGCCCGTCGACCGCGCCCGCAACGTCGCGGCCCGCCTCCTCGCCGCCGCCGACGCGAGCGAACGCCCGTACGTCCACGGCCTCGCGTGACGCCCGGAGACCTCCGGGCGGCCCCAGGACTCCCCGAGAGGACGCCGCATGACCCGCTTCGCCCGTATCGCCTACACCCCGTCCGTCCGCGCGGCCCAGGAGGAGAACGGCAGCGCGCTCGCCGCCCGGCGCCGACTCGGCCCGGACCAGGGGCGTGAGGAATCCGATCCGCTCGGCCCCGACGAGGCCGCGTTCCTGACCGCCGCCGACGGGTTCTATCTCGCGACCGTGGGCGAGACGGGCTGGCCGTACATGCAGTACCGGGGCGGGCCGCCGGGGTTCCTGCACGTGCTGGACCCGGGCACGCTCGCGTTCACGGACGTGCGCGGGAACCGGCAGTACATCACCACGGGGAACGCGCGGAGCAACGACCGCGTCGCGCTCTTCGTCATGAACTACGCGGCCCGCGCCCGGCTCAAGCTCTACGGCCGCCTCTCCGTCCGGACCCTGGACGAGGACCCCGCGCTCACGCACACGCTCGCCGAGCCGCGCACCGACGGCCGCCCCGAGCGCCATCTCGTGATCGCCGTCGAGGGCTGGAACTGGAACTGCCCGCAGCACATCACGCCCCGCTTCTCCGAGCGCGAGGTCTCGGCCGCGCTCGCGCCCGTACGGGAACGGATGCGGCTGCTGGAGGAGGAGAACGAGGACCTCCGCGCGCGCCTGGAGCGGTACACGGAGCGGGCGGAAGCCGCGGGCTGAAGGGCCCGTCGGCCAACTCCCTTCCGCGTCCGGTGCCTTGTCCGCCCGCGTCCGGTGCCTTGTCCACCCGTGTGCGGAGCCCTGTCCGCCCGTGTGCGGAGCCTTGTCCGCCTCCTCCCCTGCTGTTTGACTGCGCTCCGTCAGCCAGCCAACAGCCGTCCGGCCAGCCCGTCGGCCGGCCGGACCGGGGAGGCCCCATGGAGTTCACGCGGCGTCATGTGCTGTCCCTCCTGGCCGCGAGCGGCCTGGCGGCCGTACTGCCCGGCTTCGCGGCGGGTGCCGAGCCACCGGGCGGCGGCACGGCGGCGGCCGCCGACCCCGCCCGCCTCCTCGCCAACGCGCGCGCCGCGCTCGCCGGGACGCCCGAGTCCAACGCGCGCCCCGAGACCGCCGCGAAGCTCGCGGCCGTCGAGAAGACGGCCCGCACCCACCTCGCGGCGATGGCGGACGCGGGCGAGGACGAGCTGTTCCGCGGCCTGCCGCTCGGCACGGACGACGCGCACCTCAACACCACGTACAAGCGGCTCTACGAGATCGCGCTCGCCACCCGCACCCCCGGCGGCGGGCTCGACGGGGACGCCGCCGTCCAGCGCCGCGTCGTGGACGCGCTCGCGCTGCTCCACGAGCGCTGGTACGGCGACCAGGACACCGGCTACTACGGCAACTGGTTCAACTGGGAGATCGGCATCTCCACCAGCGCCACCGCGGTCCTGCTGCTCCTCTCCGAGCGGATCGCGCGGGAGCGCCCGGAGCTGCTCCGCACGTACGTCGCCTCCATGGACGCCTATCTGCGCAACGGCAAGGACGGCGACGTCGATCTCGACTCGCGCTTCCACACCGGCGCCAACCTCGCCGACATCACCACCAACCGCCTCCTCCAGGGCGCGCTGCTCGGCGGCGCAGACGGCGAGGACCGCGTCCGCAAGGCGCTGGAGGACCAGCTCACGGTCTACGCCACGATCGACCCGTACGACCTCCGGCACGGCGTCACCGACGGGTACTACGCGGACGGCAGCTTCATCCAGCACCACTCGGTGGCCTACACCGGCTCGTACGGCAAAGGTTTGCTCACGCGCTCCGTGCAGACCCTCAAGTACCTCGACGGGACGGGCTTCGCGGACACCTCGGCGCTCGTGCCCGTCATCCACCGCTGGGTCGCCGACGGCTTCGCGCCGGTGATCTTCGAGGGCTGGATGATGGAGATCGTGAAGGGCCGCGCGGTCTCCCGTACGGCCGGGGGTTACGCGGACACCGCCGCCGTCGCCGAGGCCGTCACCGACCTGTCCGGCTACGCGACCGGCGACCGGGCCGCCGCGCTCAAGAGCTACGTCAAGCATCTGCACGCCGCCTCGCGCCCGGCGCCCGACCCCGCGCGCTTCGCCTCACCGCTCACCGTGGTGCGGTACGCGGCGGTACTCGCCGACGGCTCCGTGCCCGCCGCCGACCTCAACCCGGCGCGGCGCTGCACCGCGTTCAACGCGATGGACAAGACCGTGCACCGGCGCCCCGGCTGGGCGTTCGCGCTCTCCCGCAGCTCGGACAGGATCAGCAAGTACGAGTACATGAGCGGCGAGAACCTGATGCCCTGGTTCCAGGGCGACGGCGCCCACTACCTCTACCTCGCCGGGCAGGACCAGACGGAGGCGTACGGCGCCGACCACTTCGTCACCGTCTCCCCCTACGGGCTCGCGGGCGTGACGGCCCCGGTGGAGAGACGGCACACGATTCCCGAGCTGTACGGCAAGCCGTTCTACGACAACCCGGACCACCCGCTGCACTTCACCGCGTCCTCCGAGTCGCAGAACACCTACGTCTATTTCCCGCGCGGCACCCACCCCCACTCGGGCGGCGCCGTCCTCGGCGCGTACGGGGCCGCCGCGCTGGTGCAGTCCGACGACGTCCCGTACACCCACCGCGACCGGCTCCCCGACGACTTCACCGTCTACCGCAACGCGACCGCCACCAAGTCGTGGTTCCTGCTGGACGACGAGATAGTGGTCCTCGCCGCCGGGGTCGGCGACCGCGCGGGCCGCGCCGTGACGACCACCGTCGACGCCCGCGCGGCGGCCCCCGGCGACGAGATACGGCTCAGCGGCGCCCGTACGGACGGGAGTTCCTGGTCCGGCACGGGCACGGCCCGGCTCCGCTGGCTGCGCTGGGCCGACGCCACCCGGGACACCTCCGTCGGCTACGTCTTCCTGCGCGGCCCCGAGGGCTCCCCTCCCCCGGTCACCGTCTCCCTGGAGCCGGTGACCCGCAGCCGCCGCGTCGTCCGCACGGCGAACCCGGACACGCCCGCGAGCCGCCGCGTCTTCGGCGCGGCGTTCCACCAGAAGGCGGGCGCCCGACCCCTGTCCCTCGCCTACGCGCTGGTCCCGGGCGCGACCGAGCGGGCGCTGCGCGCGTACAGCGGGGACGAGGACCGCGAAGGGGCCGGGCGGAACGGGCCGCTCAGCGTGCTCGCCAACTCCCCCCGCCTCCAGGCCGTCCGGCACTCCCGGCTCGGCCTGACCGCCGTGAACTCCTTCGCGCCGGGCCCCCACCGGCTCCCCGGCCTGCGCCTGGACGGCCCGGCCTCGGTCCTGGTCCGCGAGGACGGCGACCGGAAGGACGGCAGACGTCTCGCGCTCGCCGCCTCCGACCCCACGACCCGCCGGGACAGCCTGACCGTCCTGCTGCGCGGCCGCCGCCTGAAGCCGGTCACGGCGGACGAGGGCGTCGAGGTCCGCCCCGCCCCGGGCGGCACGCTGGTCACGTTCCCGGTCCGCCACGCCTACGGCCACAGCTTCACGGCGACACTGACGGCTGGCTGACGGCTGGCTGACGGCTGGCTGACCGGGCGGGGGTCAGAGCCCACCGGTCCGAACTCACCGCGGCGCCCCCGGCGACGCGTTCGCGCGCACGTGCACGTGGCCCTCGTGGGGGAAGGCGGGCGGCGCGGGCGGGAGGTGGTGGCTGAGGGTGTACGCGCACTTCTCGGCCACGCGGCACGACGCGGCGTTGTCGGCCTGGTGGAGGAGTTCGAGGCGGGCCGGGGCGTCCGGGCCCAGGGCCGCGAACGCCCAGGCGGTGAGGGCTTCGAGGGCGCGCGGCGCGACGGAGCGGCCACGGGCCTCGGGCACCGTCCAATAGCCCACCTCGCGGCACTGCTTGAGGACGACACCGCCCAGCACCCGGCCCTCCGGGCCGGGTTCGAGGACCGCGAAGGCGTGGCGGGCCCCCTCCGTCCAGGCGTGCCGCTGGGCGTCGATCCACTCCCGGGCGCCCGACGTGTCCTCGATGGGGTGCGTGGCCCAGCGGCGGAGCGCCGGGTCGCGGTGCGCGGCCGCCACGGCCGGGGCGTCCTCCGCGCGCCAGGGGCGCAGCACGAGGCTGTCCGTACGGACGGTGCGCAGGGCCTCGACGGCCCAGGCCAGCGCCGCGGCCCGGCTCTCGGGCGCGGGCCAGCCGTTGACGACGGCGAGGAGGCGGAGGTACTGCTCGCGGCGCGGGTCGGCGGCCCGTTCGAGACGGTTCGCGAGCGCGTGCCGCAGGGCGGGCCCGTCGGCCTCGCCGAGGAGCGCGGCCTGGCGCGCGGCGAGCGCGTCGGCCACTGCGGCGGCCTCCGGCGCGCCGGGGTCGGCGCCCGCGCGGGACGCCGGGGCCGCCAGGCCGTACGCCGCCGCCACGATGTCCTCGCGGGGCGGTACGGCGACGGGGTGCTCCGCGATGTGGTCCTCCGCCATCTCGCGCAGCCTCGCGCGGAACCCGGCGTCCTGGACCAGTCCGGCCAGCTCGATCCACGCCCGTATCTGCCCGGGCGTGGGCTCCTCGGGCAGCTCGGGCGTCATCGTACGGAGGAGCCCGGCGTCCGGGGCGGGCGCCGGTGCTGCTCCGGGTGCTGCTCCGGGCGCCGGTCCGGGCGCCGGTCCGGGCGCCGGTGCGAGCGGCGGGGCCGGTGCGAGGACCCAGGCGAGGAAGTCGTCGGTCAGGCGCCGGCGTTCGGACTCGGGGAGGGCGGCCAGCCGGTGGAGCTCCTCCAGCTCTTCGGGCGCCGCGGCGGCCTCGGCGGCGGTGGCCAGCACGGCGTGACGCAGGCGGAGGGCGCGGATCCGCGCCGCCAGCGCTTCGGCGTGCGCGGCGGCGGCCTCCGGCAGCGTCGTCTCGCGGTCGAGGACCGCGCGGACGGTGCCGAGGCCGATGCCGAGGGCACGCAGGGTGCGGACGAGGCCGACGCGGGCGGCGGCGTCGTCCCCGTACAGCCGGTACCCGGCGGGGCTGCGGCCCGCCGGGGGGACCAGGCCCCGGTCGGACCAGTAGCGGACGGTCTTGACCGGGACCCCGGCGCGCCGGGCCAGTTCGCCGATCGGGAGGAGCTTCTCGCCGTTCATGCCCACACTCTGACGTCTCCCCCCGCTGGAGACTCCACCGGCCCCCGCGCGTGTCCGCGGCGTGGCGGCGGGTACCCGGCCGGTGCCCCGGCGGCGGTGCCGACGGAGCGCTCCCGCACCGTCGACGTCGCCGTCACGTCCGACGAGAGGACCGAGGACACATGGCTCAGCACATCCGCGACATCATGACGAGCGCGCCCGTCGCCGTCGGACCCGACACCGCGGTCCGCGAGGTCTCACGGCGGATGCGCGACGAGGACATCGGCGCCGTGCTGGTCGCCGAGGACGACCGGCTGCGGGGCCTGGTGACCGACCGCGACCTGGTGGTACGGGTCCTGGCCGAGGGCGAGGACGCCGACGCGACACCCGTACGGAACGCGTGCAGCCCCGAACTGGTCACCGTCACCCCCGACGACGAGGTGGTACAGGCGGTGCGGGTGATGCGGCAGCACTCGCTGCGCCGCGTGCCCGTCGTCGAGGGCGAGAAGGCCGTCGGCATGGTCTCCCTGGGCGACCTCGCCGTCGAGCGCGACCCCGACTCGGCACTGGGCGGCATCAGCGCGGCGAGCCCCAACTCCTGACGCCCGCGCCCGACCCGGCCACCGGAGGCCCGCCCTTCCCGCCCGTCCCGCCCTCGGGCTCGCGGGCCCGCCCGGTGGCCGTTGCGCGTACGCGCGGTGCCCGGCGGAGACGTTCGCGGCGGAGGCGTTCGCGGCCTCCGCCGGTCACGTTGAGCAGGATCCGGGCCCTGGGCGCGATACGCCCCGTGCGCACCGCCTCCCGCAGACAGGCGACCGCGACGGCCGCCGGGGGCTCGATGTCGATGCCCTCGCGCTCCTCGAAGAGCGCGGCGGCGCGGCGTGCCGCGTCCTCGTCCGCGACGAGGACCGTGCCGCCGGAGGCGCGCAGCGCCTCGCGCACGCCGCCCGCCGTGGCGAAGGGCGGTGCGGAGTTGAGGAGTTCGGGGGCGTACGAGGCCGGGTCCGGGGCCGGGGGCGAGGGGGCGCCGCCCGTACGGCCGTCGCGCGTGCCGTGCCACGCGTCCCGCAGCGGCGCGCGCGCCGCGTTCTGGCAGAGGAGGAGGCGCGGCAGACGGCCGCCGGGCGCGGCGGCGAGGATGCGGGTCGCCGCCTCGTGGACGCCGAGCGCCCCCGCGCCGCTGCCCACCGCCTGGACGTAGACGTCGGGCAGCCGCCCCATCGCCTCGTACGCGGCGAGCGCGATGACCGCGAGCCCGTCCCGGCGGCCGACGTTGCGGACGCCGCCCTCGCCGACGTACGCGGGGGACGAGGCGACGAGCCGCGCGGCGTACGTGATCGCGTCGTTGTACGTCGCGCCGGGAAGGCCGAGTACGCGGACCGCCCTCCCCCACCCTTCGCCGGGTGCCCCGAATTCCAGTGCCCGCAGCGCGAATTCGGGGACGACGAGAAGGCACCGTGTCCCGGATCTCCGGCACGCGGAGGCGAATGCCGCGGCCGTGTTCCCCGCCGAGGCGACCACCAGGGTTCCCGCGTTCTCCGGAATGCGGGCCAGGACGGTATAGGCCTCCAGTTCCTTGAACGTTCCGGTCTCCATGTGGCAGCCCATTTCCGGCCAGTAGCCGCTGAAGGAGATCCACAGGTCCGTGAGGCCGAGCGCGGCGGCGAGCCCCTCGCTGCGGTGGACGGCGGGGAGGCAGGAGCCCGGCACCTCGCGCCGGACGGGCAGCCAGCGCGCGTACCGAAAGATGCCGGACGCGGCGGACACCTCGGGCCCGACCGGAAACGCGCGGTCCGCGTACCGGGTGCGCAGCAGCGCGCTGTCCCCGCACTCCCGGCAGGCCGTCGTCAGCCCGTCGTCCGGCGTCTCCCGCCCGCACCCGGCGCACCGGAGCGCGTAGTGGGGCCCGGAGCCGTCGGCGCTCACCGGGCGGGTCCCGGATAGACGCGGCGGACGCTCGTACCGAGGCGGCCCAGGTCGGCGCCGTACACGTGCAGCGACACCGCACGCCCGGGGCCCGGGTTGCGGACCAGGTGGATGTCTCCCGGCGGCGCCAGGCTGCTCACGTCCCCCGCGCGGTTGGTCCGCCGGCCCGCCTCCTCCAGCTCGCCGGAAGCGGAACGGAAGCGCCGCTCGTCCTCGCACCCCTCGTACACGCCCGTGGCGCACCAGGCCACATGGTCGTGGACGGGCGTCTCCTGGCCCGGCAGCCAGACGAGCGCGACGAGGGAGAAGACGGCTCCGGCAGAGCCGGCCGGGGGCTCGGACTCCACGTGGAGCAGATGCTGCCGGTAGCCGTCCGGGGCGCCCTCGCGCTGCCCGGCGGTCAGCAGCGCCGGGTCGGAGAGGAAGGGCCGCAGCCGTTCGGCCACGCGCGCGGCGCGTCTTTCCGGGCCGTCGTCGGCGAATTCGCGTACGGCCGCGCGTACGGAAGCCACCAGGGCCGGTAGATTTCCGCTCTCCACCTGAATCCGCGCGGAATCCGTCGGTAGCGCCACGGCAACTCCGTTCCGCCCGGCGGTCGTTCTTCCGCGAGCTGCTGGAGAAATCCCGAATACCGCGAGGGGGAAAGCGCTGATCCCTTGCCCGGCAGATTAACAAGGGTCCCTTTCCCCCGCATCCGGACCGCGAAAGGCGCTACGGCAGGAACGGGAGGAACGGGAGCCGTGCGAGGCGCTACGCGGGGCGGGGCAGTTCCGCGAAGCGCAGGCGGGGAGCGGGCGGCATCGGCGCGACCGCGGCCGCCGGAGCGGCGCGGAACGCCTCGATCATGTAGGCGGCGAAGCGCCGGGAGGCCGCGAGCCGGTCGGCGCGCGGGGCGTCCTGGACCCCGCGGTGGGCCATGAGCATCAGAACCAGGTCGTCGACGACGAAGTCGGCGCGCAGCCGCCCGGCCCGCTGCGCGCGGCGGGCCAGCTCGCCGATCGCCCGCGCCGTCTGCTCGCGGTCGGCGGCGAAGTCCATGGCCTCGGGGAACGCCGCCATGAAGGCGTCGGCGAACCCCCGGCTCCCGGCGTGGAGTTCACAGATGCGCTCCACCATCACCTGGAACCCGTGCCACGGGTCCGCGTCCGCGAGGGCGTCGCGGACCACGGCCCGGCACTCGCGCCGCTGCTCGGCGAAGGTCTCCACGATCAGGTCCCGCTTGGTCGGGAAGTGCCGGTACAGCGTGGCGGGGCCGACGCCCGCGTGCCGGGCGATCTCGCGCATGGGGGCGCCCAGGCCCTTCTCGCCGAAGACCGCCCGCGCGGACTCCAGGACGCGGGCCCGGTTGTCGCGGGCGTCGGAGCGTCCGGGGTGAGGCAATTCGCTGGTCATGGCCTCTCACTTTACTCAACCGGACGGGGGCGTCCGTTACGGTCCGGAGGCGGTGGCGCCGCCGTCCGTCATCGACATGAGGAGTGCGGATGAGAGCCGTAGTGATCAGGGAGTTCGGGAAGCCGGAGGGGCTGGAGGTCGTCGACCTGCCGGTACCCGTGCCGGGCCCGGGAGAGGTGCGGATCGCCCCCGAGGCGATCGGGGTGGGCGGCGTGGACGCCGTGATCCGCCGGGGCACGGTCGCGGGCCACGGCTTCCAGGAAGGACATCTCCTGGGCAGCGAGGTCGCGGGACGCGTCACCGCCGTGGGCGAGGGCGTGATCGCCTCGTGGGAGGGCAGGCGGGTATGGGCGTTCACCGGCCTCTCCGGCGGGTACGCGGAGGAGGCCGTCGCCGCCGTCGACAACGTCCTTCCGCTGCCGGACGGCCTGACCGGAGCCGACGCGGTGACGCTCGGCGGTTCCGGCGTGGTCGCCCACTTCGCCCTGGCCCGCGCGCACTTCGCGCCCGGCGAGAGCGTGCTCGTACGCGGCGCTGCGGGCAGCATCGGGATCACCGCCGTCCAGCTCGCGGCCAGGGGCGGCGCGGGCGCGGTGGCGGTCACCACCTCGTCCGCCGAGCGCGGCGCCCGCCTGCGGGAGCTGGGCGCGACGCACATCCTCGACCGCGCCGGAGAGGGCGAGGGCGACGGGGAGGGCGGTGGCAAGGACCGCGGCGAGGGCTTCGACGTGATCGTCGACATCGCGGGCGGGCCCCGGCTCCCGCACTTCCTGGACATGTTGCGGCCCAACGGGCGGTTCCTGGCCGTCGGCATCGTGGCCGGGCAACCGCCCGCCGACTTCGGCGCGCGGCTGCTGGACCGCTTCCGCAGCTCGCTGTCGTTCGCCACGTTCAGCGCCGACACCGTGCCGGGGCCCGACCAACAGGCCGTACGGTCCGCGCAGTTCGCCGAGGCGGCGCGCGGGGAACTGCGTACGGTCGTACACGAGGTGCTGCCGCTGGACCGGGCGGCGGAGGCCCATCGCGCGATGGACGCGGGCACGGTCTTCGGCCGGATCGTCCTGGCCCCCTGAGCGGGGCCTGAGCGGGGTCCGGGCCGGATCCGGGCGGGGCCCGTGCTGGGCCCCGCACTCCCGTACGCCCGTACGCCCTCGGTCACGCGGCCACGACTACGGCTACGGCTACGCTCCCGGGCGGCGCAGCATCGCCCAGGTGCGGGGGCCGCCGTCTGGCAGGTCCACCTCGCCGGTGACGGCGAAGCCGAGGCGCTCGTAGAACCGCACGTTGCTCTCCGTCGAGGTCTCCAGGAACGCGGGCTGCCCCGCGCGGTCCGCGGCATCGAGCCCCGGCCGTATGACGGCGGTGCCGAGGCCGCGGCCCTGCGCCCCGGGGGCCACGCCGACCGTGCCGAGGAACCAGGCGGGCTCGGTGGGGCGGTACGGGTCCAGGGCGCGCTCGGCGGACTCGAAGGCGGACGCGCGCTCGCCCGCCAGCTCGCCCAGCTCGGGCCCGATCTCCTGGAAGGCCGGGCCCGGGTCGCGCTCGGGGGTGGTCCACACGGCGACGGCCCGCCCCTCGTCGGCCACCCACACCCGCCCGTACACCAGCCCGATCCGCGTCAGGAACAGCTCCTGGAAGCGGGCCACGCGCTCCTCGTGATCGTCGGCGGAGATCACGTGCCGGGTGAAGGAGTAGTCGGCGAAGGCGCTGGTCAGCGTCGTCACCGCCGTCGGTACGTCGTCGGGCACGGCGGGCCGTACGGCGGGGCGGGCGCGGGCGTCGTGCCCGGCGGCGAGGTCGTTCATGGCTTCCGTTCCTCACGTGTCTGTCATGTCGCTCTGCGAAGGGGTCACCGGCACAAACGATCAAGGGCCGACGGCCGTGCCCGGAACCGTAACCCGGATGCGTATCCGTGACCCGGCTTGCGAGGATGCCGTGCGGCACGGCGCACGCGGAGAGGCAGCGGGAGCGGGAGCGGGAGAGAGGGAGACCGGAATGAGCGCACTCGACGGACGGCCGGACGCGGAGCCCGGCTGCCTGATCCTCACCGGCATGCCGGGCGCGGGGAAGTCGACGGTCGCGCCGCTGGTCGCCGCGCACCACGCGCGCGCGGCACGCGTCAACGGGGACGTCCTCTCGTACATGGTCGAGCGGGGCCGCGTCGGCTTCAACGGCACGCCCGCCGAGGAGTCCCGGCGCCAAGTGCTGCTCTGCGCCCGCAACATGTGCTCCCTCGCCGCGAACTTCGCCGACGCGGGCATCACCCCGGTCCTCGAACACGTCGTCGCGGACCGGGAGGTGCTGGACCTGATGACGGGGCTGCTGCGCCCCCGCCCGGTCCGGTTCGTCGTGCTGGCCCCCTCCCCCGAGGTCTGCGAGCGCCGCAACGCCGCCCGCGCGCCCGAGGAACGCATCGACTACCCCATCGCGCCGCTCTACCGCGCGATGGAGGAGAAGCTGGGCGGCGTCGGCTGGTGGCTGGACAGCTCGGACCTCACCCCCGAGGAGACGGCCGCGACGATCGCCGCCCACGCCGCGGAGAAGGCCACGCTCTGACGGCCCCGCCGGGCACGGCGACGGTCCGGCTCAGCCGAAGGGATCCCCTCTGACCCCCGCGAGGCGCACGAGCCCGGGCCTCTCGCCCGGCCGCGCGGGCTCCACGAGGGCGTACACGGTGTACGTCAGCCCCGGTCGCGCCGCCGCCCGCGCCCGCGTCCACGCCAGCACCTCGTCCACGCCCTCCGCGCCCCGGACCTCGTACTCGTCCGAGGCCGTACGCCGCCGGTCCCAGAAGTACACGCGATACCGCGGCTCCTCGTCCTCCCACCCGGCGTCCCGCGGATCGACCCCTCGCACGTCCATCCCCGAACCGTAGGCCGCGCCCATGCCGCGCGAGGGCCCGGGGCCGGGCATCCCCGTATCGGTGAAGGAACGCGGGCGTCAGGGGGAGGCGCGGAGGCCGGTGATGAGGAGGGTTACCAGGGCGCGTGCGTCGTAGCGGGGGTCCGTGCCCGCGCCGGCGCAGAGGCCGCCGACGCCGCGCATGAGGGCGTACGGGTCCAGGCCGGGGCGGATCTCGCCGGACCCGGCGGCGGCGTCGAGGAGTGCGGCGCAGACGGGCACGAGCCGTTCGAGGAAGTACGCGTGCAGGGGGTCGTAGCAGGGGTCGTCGGACTGGAGCACGGTGGCGAGCCCCTGCTTGGTGACCACGAAGCCGACGAAGCGGTCGATCCACTCGCGCAGCGCCGCGTACGGGGTCTCCCGGTCCGCGAGCAGGGCGGGGCCCGCCTCGGCGAGGGCCTCGACCTGATGGCGGTAGACGGCGACGATGAGGTCGGCCCGCGTGGGGAAGTGCCGGTAGATCGTGGCCGTACCGACCCCTGCCCTGGCCGCGATGTCGCGGATCGGCGCCTCCACGCCCGACGCGACGAAGACCGCGGCGGCGGCGTCGAGCAGGGCCGCCTCGTTGCGCCGGGCGTCCGCCCGCTTGGTCCTGGGCGCGTGCCCCGCGCCCCGTCCGCCGTCTCCGGCACCCATCGCACCTCCCCTTTCCGGTCCCCCTTCACTAAACGGGACGCTGTCCCGTATCGTCAAAACGGGACAGTGTCCCGTTTCCATGCGACGCGTACGACGATGCGTACGAAGAACGGAAGGACTCTCATGAACGGCCTCGATCCCGGCGACCTCGCCACGCCCGCCCCCGAGCCCGCGCCCGCCCCCGTCGTCTCGGTGAAGCCCGTGACGCTGGAGGCGCCGGGCCGGGGGCGGGACCTGGAGGTGAAGGTCTCCGCGCCCGCGACCGGGCGCGGACTCCCGGTCGTCCTCCTCTCCCACGGCTTCGGCTCGTCCCTCGACGGCTACGGGCCGCTGGCCGACTTCTGGGCGGCGCGCGGCTTCGTGGTGGCACAGCCCACGCACCTCGACTCCCGGACCGTGGGCCTTCCCGCGGACGACCCCAGGACCGCGCGCCTGTGGCGGTTCCGCGTCGAGGACATGAGGCGCGTCCTCGACCACCTCGACCTGCTGGAGGCCGCCGTGCCCGGCCTCGCGGGCCGGGTCGACCGGGGCCGCGTCGCCGTCGCCGGGCACTCGTTCGGGGGCCAGACGGCGGGCGTGCTGCTGGGGCTGCGCGTCCTCGGCCCGGCGGGCGGCTCGACGGGCGGCCCGGGTCCTGCGGAGGACGCGGAGGACCTGTCGGACCCGCGCGTCACGGCGGGGGTGCTGATAGCCACGGCGGGGCGGGGCGGAGCCGACCTGACGCCGTACGCGGCCGAGCACTTCCCGTTCATGAACCCGGACTTCACCCGCATGACGGCCCCGGCGCTCGTCGTCGCGGGAGACAAGGACGACCTCCCGCTGACCGTCCGGGGCCCGGAGTGGCTCACCGACCCGTACCACCTGAGCCCGGGCCCGAAGAGCCTGCTCACGGTCCACGGCGGCGAGCACTCGCTGGGCGGGATCGCGGGCTACGAGGCCAAGGAGACGACGGACGAGGACCCCCGGCGCGTCGCCCTCGTCCAGCGGGTCACCTGGGCGTATCTGCGGCACGCACTCGGCGTCGACGACACGGGCTGGGCGGCGGCCCGCGAGGCCCTGGCGGCGGACGGCACAACAGAGGGCCGGCTCGAATCCAAGTAGCCGGTACGGGCCCCGGGCGGCGGCCCGGCCCCGGCCTCAGGCCCGGGCGCGCAGGCGCGCGAGCGTCGCCGCGAGTTCGTCCTCCAGGACCCGTACCGCCTCCTCCGGCTCGCCGCGCTCGACGGCCGCGACCAGGGCCGCGTGCGCCGCGTCCCCGTGGTTCGGGTCCTCGTCGCGCGGCGCGACGAGCGCCATCAGCTCGACGAGCCCGCGCCGCAGCACGGGCGCGAACTCCGCGAAGAGATCGGTCAGTACGGGGTTGTGCGCGGCGGCGACGAGCGCCGCGTGGAGCGCGATGTCGGCGTCCACGAAGGCCTCGTCGTCCAGCTCCGCCGCCGCGCGCCGCCCCGCGAGGGCCTCGCGCATCGCCGTACGGTCCTCCTCCGTGCGGCGGCGGGCCGCGAGCCGGACCGCCTGGACCTCGACCAGCGTCCGTACCTCGTACACGTCCGCGAGCGCGGCGCGGCGCAGCCGGTCCGGCCACTCCTCGACGGGGCGGGTGGCGGTGACGAAGACGCCCGCGCCCTGCCGCGCCTTCACCAGCCCGGCGCTGGCCAGCATCCGTACGGCCTCGCGCACGGTGGAGCGGCCGACGCCCAGCTCCTTGGCGAGGGTCGTCTCGCCCGGGAGCTTCGTGCCGACGGGCCAGTGGCCGCCGGTGATCTGCGCGCGCAGCCGGTCCATGGCCTGTTCGACCAGGGAGCTGGGGCGGACGGCGTCGAGAGGCACCGCGCTCACCTCCTGAGTTGTCCGAACACCTGATGAGACGCCCCAAGCTACCGGCGCCCGGGCCCCGGCCCGTAGCCCGGGCCCCGGTCCGTACCCGCCGGAGCGTGACTCTTCCGTGAGCGCGTCCCGCCGCCCCCGCCCCACTGCGAGCTGGGCTCATATCGAGCGCGGATCGCCCGAGAGCCCGCTCGGACTTGGACGGGAGCACCCCGCGGCTGATCTCCTCGGAGCTCCTCCGCCCCGTTCCCGGCCCGCAGAGAGGTGCCCCGCCATGCCCGCGTCGTCCGCGTCCCTCCCCCGCCGTTCCGCCCTCGCCACGCTCTCCGGGCTCGCGGCCCTGCCCCTCGCCGGGTGCGGCTCGTCCGACGGCGGCCCGGACCCCGCCGCGTCCAAGAAGTCCCCGGACTCTTCTCCGTCCTCCATGTCGCTGCCGCGCGCACGCCGCGAGCGGGCCGAGCGCGCGTTCGCCGCGCTGGAGCGGCGGTACGACGCGCGGCTCGGCGTCCACGGCGTGGACACCGGCAGCGGGGCGGTCGTCGCGCACAGGCCCGACGACCGGTTCGCGTACGCCTCCACCTGCAAGGCCCTTCTCGCCGCCGCCGTCCTGGACAAGAACTCCCTCAAGGGGCTCGACAAGAAGGTGCGGTACGGGCGTGGCGACCTGATCCACCACTCGCCCGTCACGGAGCGGCACGTACGGACGGGGATGACGCTGCGCGAGCTGTGCGACGCGGCGGTCCGGTACAGCGACAACTGCGCCGCCAATCTCCTCTTCGACGAACTCGGCGGCCCCTCGGGGTTCCAGGACGTGCTGCGGGCTCTCGGCGACCGCGTGACGCGCGCCGACCGGTACGAGATCGACCTCAGCGACGCCACGCCCGGCGACCGCCGCGACACCAGCACGCCCCGCGCCATGGCCACCGACCTGCGCACCTACGTGCTCGGCGACGCGCTGTCCGACCGCAAGCGCGCGCTGCTGACCGACTGGCTGCGGCGCAACACGACGGGCGACGACCTGATCCGCGCGGGCGTCCCCGAGGGCTGGCGGGTCGGCGACAAGACGGGCAACGGCGGCTACGGCACCCGCAACGACATCGCCGTCATCTGGCCCCCGGACGCCGAACCGCTCGTGCTCGCCGTCATGTCGCGGCGCGACACCAAGGACGCGGAGCACGACGACGCGCTCATCGCCCGCGCCGCGCGCGTCGCCGTCGAGGCGCTCACGGACCGGGGCTGACGGACGCGCACTGACGGGCCGGCACCGACGGCCGGGTCAGAGGAAGTCGAGCGCCGTGTCGACCGCTTCCTCGATCCATTCGCGCAGGGCCGAACGGCCGCCCCGGGGCCGTACGACGACCACCTCGCCCAGGATCGCGGTCCCGGAGACGTGGACGCGGGGCGCGTCCTTCGGCACCGGCTGCTTCCGCTTGCCGGTCCTGTCGCGGACGCTCCCCTGCACGCGCAGGTCCACGCCCTCGGGGACGATCAGCCGGACGTCGCCCGCCCAGGCCTTCGCGGTGACGCGCAGCTCGCCGGTGGACGGTGCCCGTACGTGGGCGAGGTTCAGGGTGAGGTCGCCCAGGCCCGAGGTCGCGGTGAGGCGGCCCGAGGGGTCGGGCTCGGGGTGGTCGTACGTGGCGTCGCCCGCCTTCGTCCGGTAGACCCCGCTGGCGCCCGGGCCGGAGGCGCCTTCGGCGGGGCCCGGGGCGGGGAGGTCGGCGGCGACGCGGTCGAGGTCGTCCCGGTACCGGGCCAGGTACGCGGCCTCGCAGCGGTCGGCCAGCTCCTCCAGGGTGAGGCGCCCCTCCGCCGTCGCCTCGCGCAGCCGCTCGACCACCGCCTCGCGCTCGGCGTCCGAGGCGCGGACGCGGGGCTGGGCGTCGGGGAGTCGTTTTCCGAGTTCGGCGGTCATGGTGTGCACCTCCTGTGGGACCTCCAGCGGACCACGCGGGCGCCCGTCGGCGCGTCGCCGGGCGGAACGAGATCCCCGCCGCGCGCTCCATCGAAAGATGCAGTCGCCCGGGCGCGCAGGACCGGCGCGGCGCGCCCGCATAGGCTGGGCGGCGATGTCCGTACACGACGCTCAAGATCCCGCGAACGCCCCGGCTTCCCCGGAATCCCCGGACTCTCCGGCTTCCCCGGGCTTCCCGGTGTCCCCGGGTTCCGCGCCGGGCCGCCGGGGGCCCACGTACCGCGAGCTGGCCGTCCAGGCGCTGTCGTCCGTCGAGCGCGGCTACGACCTGCTCGCGCCGAAGTTCGACCACACCGCGTACCGCACGCCCGACACCGTGCTGGACGCGACGGCCCGCGCGCTGCGCCCGTACGGCCCGTTCGCGGCCGGGCTCGACCTGTGCTGCGGCACCGGCGCCGGGGCCCGGGTGCTGCGCGAGGTGTGCGCGGGGACCGCGGCAGGGCTCGACTTCAGCGCGGGCATGCTGGACCGGGCCGCGGCCGGGCCCGACGGGGCGCGGGTGGGGTGGGTGCGCGGCGAGGCGCACGCGCTGCCGTTCCGCCGGGGCTCCTTCGACCTCGTCGTCAGCTTCGGGGCGCACGGGCACTTCCTGCCCTCGGCCCGCCCCTCGCTGTTCGCGCAGGTCCGGGAGGTGCTGCGGCCGGGCGGCCGGTTCGCCTTCCCGCTGGCCGCGCCCCCGCGCCCGGGCTCGCCCGCGTACTGGTCGCTGCTGGGCTTCGATATGGCGATGCGGGTGCGGAACGCGCTGTGGCGCCCGCCGTTCGTCATGTACTACCGCACCTGGCCGCTGGCGGACGTACGGCGGGAGCTGCGCGAGGCCGGGTTCGCCGTCTCCCTCGTCTCCCTCACCGAGCTGGGCCGCCGCCGCGACGGCGCCCCGCGCTGCCGCCTGGTCCTCGCGACGCGCCTGCCGTCCTGACCGCCCGCCGCGTCGGCGCACCGTCCGCGCGTCAGCACCCCGCCCGCGTCAGCGCCCCGCCTCGTCCAGGCGGCGGCGCTGTTCGGCGTCGAGGCGCAGCGGGAGCGCCGCCATGGCCTCCTCGATCTGCGCGACCGAGCTGACGCCCACGATCGGCAGGACCGGCGGGTCGTGGTCGAGCAGCCAGGCGAGGACGACCTGGTTCGCGGTCGCCCCGGTCTCCTCCGCGACCTCGCGCAGGACGGCGAGCCGCCGGGGCGTGCCCGGGTGGTCGTAGGCGGCGGGGACCGCGACGTCGGGCCGGGTGTAGCCGCCCGAGAGCAGCGGGCTGTAGCACCACAGCCGCAGGTCCTCCTCCGCCCGTACGTAGTCGAGGAGTTCGGGCGCGGCGTGCACGTGAGCGGCGGACGGCAGCGGCATGTCGAGGCGCGGCTGGAGGTACGAGTAGCGGTACTGGAGATGGGTGCTGCGGGGCCGTCCGCCCGCGAGGGCGCGGGCGCGTTCGGCGCGCCAGAGCGCGTGGTTGCTGAGGCCGGCCGCCCCGGCCGTACCGCTCTCGACGAGACCGGCGAGGGCGCCGACGGTCTCGTCCAGGGGCACGGACCGGTCCTCGACATGGGCCCAGTAGACGTCGATGTGGTCGGTGCCCAGCCGCCGCAGGCTGCCCTCGACGGCCGCCGCGAGGGCCTTCGGGGACAGCCCCTCGGCGGTCTCCAGGCCGGTGCCGGGGACGGTGGGGCGCGCGCCGCCCTTCGTGCTGAGGCGCACGCGCTCGCGCGTGCCGCGCGCGGCCATCCACGCGCCGATCACCGTCTCGCTCTCGTCGCCGGTGGCGCCGTCGGCCCAGAACGCGTAGTTGTCCGCGGTGTCGAGGACGCTCCCGCCCAGCTCTACGAAGCGGTCGAGGATCCGGAACGAGGTCTCCTCGTCGACGCTCGTCCCGAACGGCAACGTCCCGAGGGCGAGGGTGCGTTGAGGGATCGTCATGGCGCGGGGGTCTCCTGGCTCGTGCTCGTACGGGGACGTCCGATGCTTCGGTGTCGGTCGGTCCCGTGTATACCCCAGCGCCTCCCGCAGGTCTAGGCCAATTATGGGAACAGGGGCCTCACCTCAGGCCCAGGCACGGCAGCCATCCCCGCGTGCCGCCCGTCGCCGTCAGGACGGCGCTCAGGGCACCGCCCGCGCCGCCGAGCAGGCCCGTACGGGCGTCGGCCAGCTCGCGCAACTCGTCCTCCCTGGCCGACAGATGGCGCAGCAGCCGGGTGCGCAGGACGCTGGCCGCCGGGTGCGGCGCCGCGTACCGGTGGAAGGCGTCGGCGACGGCCAGCACGCCGGACGCGCCGTGGCACAGGCCCAGGCGGTCCCCCGGGTGGTCGCCGAAGAGGTGGAACTCCTCGTCGTAGCCGCCCGCGAGCGTGGTGAACGCCTCGTCGGCCCACGCCGCCGTCGCCGCGTCGCCGAGCGCGTCGGCCGCGTCCCACAGGGCCCAGGAGACGCCGGGCGTGCCGTAGCACCACGCCTGCCGGGTACGGGCGCCGGGCGGCGGCGCCACCCCGTCGAGGCCCGCGCCGTCCCACGTCCGTACGCCCCGCGCGTCGGTGAACGCCTGCGCGGAGAGCCATCGCACCGCGTTCCGCAGGGCGTTGACCCACTCCGGGCGCGCCCCCAGATGGCGCACGGCGGCGGTGAGGGCGACGGTCACCCCGGCGACGCCGTGGCCCATGCCCGTGTTGACGCGGCCGTCCATCCAGTCGAGGAGCGCGTGCCCGGCGTAACGCGCGCGCAGGCCGTCCAGTTCGGGCGCGTCGCAGAGCGTGGCCAGCCGGTCGGCGTACGGGGCGAGGTCCACGGTCGGCCCGCAGCGGTCCAGGCCCGCGGTCAGGGCGAGCAGCACGCCCGAGGGGCCGAGGACGAGGTCGTAGTCGGGGAAGGTCACGCTCCCGTACGGCACGGGGCCCGGCGAGTCGGCGAGCAGCCGGTCGCGCAACCGGTCGGCCACGGCGTGCAGTTCGGGGTGGACGGCGGCGGCGTGGCGCAGCCCGACGAGGGTCCCGGCGAGCCCCCCGCCGTACAGCCCCCGCCTGCCCCCGCCGCCCCGGCCCGCGCCGCGCGCCCAGACGGCGGTCGCGCGGGCCGCGGCGGCCACGGCGGACGGCTCGCCGGTCTCCGCGAGCAGGGCGGCGAGCACGGGGACGGCGGGATCGCCGGTCGGCGTCTCGTCAGCGGGAGTGCCGGGGGTGCCGTGGGGGCGCTCGGTCCAGCGGGTGAGGAGGTCCGTCGCCAGGCGCAGGGCCTGGGCCCGGATCACGGCGTCCGTCGCGGCCTCCTCCGTCGAAGTCGTCTCCGTCACGGGTGTCCTCGCGTCCTGTGCGGTGGGGCGTGCGTAGGTGCTCACGTGCGTGCGTAGGTGCCGTACGTGCCGTACGTGCCGTACGTGCGTGCGTACGGTGGGTCGGCGAGAGCCGCCCGGCCGTGGGGCCGGGCGGCTCGGTGCGCGGTGGACGGTCGTCAGCAGACGATGACCGTGCAGACGAGGACCGTGCAGACGCCGCTGCACTGGCCCGAGTCCATCGACGTGTCGTCCGGCAGCGCCGACTCGCTGATCCGCGCGTCGAGGTCGTCGATCAGGTTGTCCAGGTCAAGAGCTTCGATCGTGGCAGGCATGGTGCTTCCCTTCTCTCTCTTCTCCCTGTGGATGGGGTGTCCGCCCCTGCCCGTCGCCGTCGGAGGACGGCCGCGGGCCGGGGAGGTCTGTGGCGCCGCACGCGGTGGCGTGCTCGCGGGCGGCGAGGGCGGCGAGCGCGTGGGCCGTACGGTCGTGGGGCAGCCGGAGCAGGAGCTGGGTGGCGACCGGGGCGCCGTCGTGCGCGGGGTCGCGGAGGGCGGTGGCGCCCTCCTCCGACGCGGGCACGGGCAGCGCCTCCTCGAACCAGAGGTCGCGGCCGTCCGGCGCGGACTGGCACAGCCGTTCCAGCGCCTGGAGCGCCGGGAGGGCCGCGAGATCGACGGGGACGGGCTTGCCGCCCGGCTCGGTCCGTACGTAACCGAAGCGGGGCAGGCCCCCGGCGCGGCGCAGCGCGGCCAGCCGCTCGGCCTTCGCCGGCTCGGGGTCGGCGGGCCGCCACATCCCGGCGCGCGGCAGCCGCCACTGCGCGGGGCTGACCACGAGCCGCCCGCCGCACCTGCCGCCCACCGTGAGCCTCGGCACCCGCGCCGCATCGGGGAACGCACCCGCCAGGCCGCCCAGTTGGAGCGCGTACTGCGAGGCCGGGTGGCCCGCCGCGGTGAGCAGCCGCAGCAGCCGGTCGTACGGCGGGACCGGCGTACGGGTCCCGTGGTGCACCGGCAGCAGCCGTACGCCGTCGGCCGCGTCCTCGGCGATCAGCGTGCCGCCGGGCGCGCGGCGCAGCGTGATGCGGTGCAGGGGCAGGTGCCGTACGGAGTCGAGGGCGTCCGGCGGGTAGTAGAGCCCGGTGTTCGGGTCGCCGGTGCACCAGGTGGTGACGGCGGGGCGGCGGACGGCGTTCGCGGCCGGTTCGCCGAGCGGCGGGACGAGCAGCTCCACGAAGCGGACGCCGGTCGTGCGCTCGTAGGCGGCGAGGAACGCGCGGTAGGCGGGCACGTTGGCGTAGCCGCCGTGGTGCGTGTCGAGCGCCTCGGCGAACCGCGCGTCCAGCACTCCGGCGGGCGACGCCGACTCCAGGACGGCGACGGGCTCGTCCGGTGCCCCCGCGAGCGGGCGCAGCAGGCAGTCCGTCGGCCAGCTCGCCACCCAGTCCTGGACGCGGGGCGCACCGAGCGCGTCCAGCAACTCCTCGTCCACGTCGACCCGTTCGTCGTCCAGGCGCGCCGCGAGGTGGTCGAGGAGCCGGGCGTAGGCGGAGCCGGGGGTACGCGCGGGCCGCCACCCCTCGTAACGGGCGCGGGAGACGGCCCGTACGCCTTCGGTGCCGCTCTCGGCTCGGAGGAGGTCCAGGAGGGGACGGGGCTCGGGGCCGATCTCGCGAGCCTCGTCGAGGAGTTGCCAGCGGGGCGTACGGTCCCCGGCGGCGGCGCCGCCCTCCGCGCGCAGCGCGTCCAGCCGCCGGGCGAGGCGCAGCCCCTCCGCGGCGCGCGCCGCGGCCCCGGCGGAGACGGTGGCGTCCGTCTTCCGGTACGAGTCGAGGAACCAGCCGCGCGGGGCCGGGTGCCGCGCCGGCGCCTTGGCCACCGCGGCGGCACCCGCCGTCCACTCCAGGCGGCGCGTCTCGGGCGCGGCGCACAACTGGAGCACGCCGAGCCGCAGCAGGTGGTCGAGGAAGCCGCGCAGTACGCGGCGCCCCTTCTCGCCGTGCCCGCCCGCCAGCGCGGCCT
This sequence comes from Streptomyces albiaxialis, assembly GCF_039530985.1. NCBI lineage: Bacteria > Bacillati > Actinomycetota > Actinomycetes > Kitasatosporales > Streptomycetaceae > Streptomyces > Streptomyces albiaxialis. The sequence continues at coordinate 224,251 of NZ_BAAAPE010000016.1, read as the reverse complement.
CCAGGCCGCCCAACGGGCACGGCCCGTCCGCGAGGACGCCCACCACGGCGTCCAGCACGGGCGTACGCCGCAGGTCCACCACCCGCAACCGGCTCGCCGCCCTCGCGTCGGCGTCCTCGCCCACGTCCGCGGCGCGGCAGTGGAACCCGTCCGGCGTCGAGCGGTGCAGCGGGGTGAGGGCGAGCAGGGCGTCCGGCGCGGCGGTACGCAGGTCGAGGGCGCGGAGGGAGGCCCACAGGCGGTGCACGTTCTCCGTGGACTCGGCGGCGACGGCGCCCAGCCGCGCCCCGTACGGCAGCAGCGGGCCCTCCCGCCCCTCCACCGGTACGGCCGCGAGCCGGCCCGCCCAGCCGCGCGGAGTCGTCTTCGCCGCGCAGCGGGCGAGGGCCCGCCACACATAGCCCGTCCCCTTGCGCGGCCGCTTCCCGCCCCACGGCTCGCCCGCCCGTACATGCCGCTCCAGGTCGTCCAGGAGCCGGGGCGAGGAGGCCGTCACGAAGTCCCGCAGCACGGGGTGCGAACGGGCGAGGGCCAGCAACGCCTCCCCCACGCGGGCGCGTTCGGCGGTCACGTCCTCGGCGAAACGTTCCCGCGCGGCGTCCAGTGCGGCGGCGACCCGCTCCAGCTCCGCGAGGTCGCGGGCGGGTCCTCCGCCGAGCGCGGCGACGGCGGCACGACCCGCGCGGTCCGCGGGCCCGCCCGCGTCCGCGCGCCCGGCGTGCAGCGCGCGGCGCAGCGCGAGCACGGCTCTCCGGTCGGCGACGGAGAGCCGCTCGTCGGGCACGACCTCGGCGCCGAGCCGCTCCCCCAGCGCCCGGGCCAGCCCCCCGACCCGCCCCGCCTCCCGATCGAGCCCCATAGCCCGCCCGGCCAACCCCTCGTCCCCACCCTCTCCCCACCTCTCCCAATCCACCCCGGCAACCCGAACAAGAGCAACGCTCCCGATACATCCGCCGGACACGCCTCCGTCGCGGGGCCAGCCCTCGTCGGGTGTGGGAGTGGGGCGCGGGCGGTCAGGTGTGGGGGGTGGCATGGGGGGCCTCCTCGGCCAGGGCGTCGGTGAGAAGGCCCTGGCGGGTCGCGGAGAGGGCGCCGCGGTTCCAGTGGAAGACGGTGGCGTACGCGGCTGCGGCGCGCGGGCCGAGCGTCGCTTCGCCCGCCTCGAAGTAGCCGTGCCGCCACCGTTCCCCCGCCTCGCGGGCCGCGTCGGCGTGCGCGGCGAGCGCCGCGCGCCGGTGCTCGGGGAACGCGGCGAGGAGCTGATCGCGCGGGGCGCGCCAGCAGGCGACGATGCCCTCGGCCGCGCGCTGCCGCGCCGCGAGCGCCGCCGAGTCCGTCGGGCCCGCGCCGCGCACGCCCCGCCCGGTGCGCTCCCGTACGGCTTCCCACACCCCGCGGTGCTCCCAGCCCACGATCCCGAGCCCGGCGAAGCACTCGCGCAGGAGCAGCAACGAGTGGCGCCACGCCGTCAGTTGGCCCTCGCGCCCCGGAAAGGCGAGGTGGTGGTCGAGCCAGGCGAGGGAGTCGGCGGTGAAGAGGCCGTGGACGTACGGCATGGAGGCGTGGCCGCCGAAGAGGTAGTGCTCGGGCTCGTAGACGGCGTGGACCGGCGCACGCCGCAGCGCCTCGCTCCCCTTCAGGCGGCGCAGCAGCGCGGCCCGCAGCGAGCCCGGGTCGAGGGCCGCCGCCTCGAATCGGGCCCGGACGCCGGGCTCCTTGTGCATGAAGAAGACGTTGCGCGCCCGCCCGTCGTCGAGGAACTCCCGGGATATGGAACGCAGTTCGGCGTAAATGCCGGAGCGGTCGCCGGGTATCGGTGCGAGGTTGAGCTGCACCCACGGGGACGGCCACACCGGCTTCCGCGTCATGGGCCGTCCGGCCACGGACCGGTCGATCACCGACCGGCCCGTCGCGAGCGCCGTCGCGAGAAGGGCCCGCCCCCGCGTCCGTACGTCCCGCGCCGCCGTCACTGCCTCGGTCCTCGACAATTCCGTTCCCCTCGCCGGAAGTTCGGTCACACCACGCTTGCCCGCGCTCCGGCCCGACGAAGAACAGATCGGCATTCTTCATATAATGAACGGAAGTGCGACGGCGCATTCATGTGACGCGGGTCGGCCCGCGGAAGTCCGGGCCGGACGCGCGCGGACCCCGTCAACTCCGCTTGTCTGAACGGGCGTTGACCAGTCAGCTCCCCACCCCCGTACGGCCCGGCGAATGTGCGCCCCCAACGCACCCGCCCTCCGCCCGATGGCACGGTGCGATCTGACGACCGCGAGGTCCGGATAAGTCCGGATCACACACGGAATCGCCGGGAATCTCCTCTCGTACCCTCTGACAGGATTCGGACGTGTGAGCCAATCGGCCGCGTGGTTTCTGTTATCGGCCCAGCCCCTCGCGCACCCCCAGTACGGGGGCATGGACCGACCCCCAGAACCGAGAAGGAGCGAGCAGCGTGAGCAGCGAACCCCAGGCCGCCTTGATCGCGGCGGCACAGGCCGGGGACCAGCAGGCGCGGGACCGCCTGGTCTCCGCCCACCTCCCGCTGGTGTACAACATCGTCGGCCGGGCACTGAACGGGCACGCGGACGTGGACGACGTGGTCCAGGAGACCATGCTCCAGGTCGTGGCCGGGCTCGGCGCGCTGCGCGCTCCGGAGAGGTTCCGTAGCTGGCTGGTGGCCATCACGATGAACCAGTTGCGCGCGTACTGGCGGCGCACCGGCGCCGAGGCGATACCCGCCGGACGGCTGGAGGACACCCACCCGGCCGCCCTGCCCAGCGAGGACTTCGTGGACCTCGCGGTGCTCCGGCTCGGGCTGTCGGGGCAGCGGCGCGAGGTCGCGCAGGCCACGCGCTGGCTGGACGAGGGCGACCGCGCGCTGCTGTCGCTGTGGTGGCTGGAGGCCGCGGGCGAACTGACCCGGGCCGAGGTCGCCGCGGCGCTGGAACTGACGCCGCAGCACACGGCCGTACGCGTGCAGCGCATGAAGGGGCAGCTCGACACGGCGCGCGTCCTCGTGCGCGCGCTGGCCGCCGAGCCGCGCTGCATCCTGCTGGAGGCCGCGGTCGTCGGCTGGGACGGCGCGCCGTCGCCGCTGTGGCGCAAGCGGCTCGCCCGGCATACCCGCGACTGCACGGTGTGCTCCGGCGGCTCTTCGGACCTCGTCCCGGCCGAACGGCTGCTGGTCGGGCTCGCGCTGGTGCCTGTCGCGTTCTCCGCGGCCGGCGCGTCGGCGTCCGAGGTCGCGGCCCAGGCGGCTCAGGCAGCCCAGGCGGCTCATGCGGCCACGGCCACCCCGGCCGCCCCGTACGGCCAGGGAGCGCCGGGTCTCTACGACACGGCGGCGTTCGGCACCCCGGCCCACGGCACGCCCGAGTACGCCCCGCTCCCGCAGCCGACACCGCCCCACGGCTCGCCGGACCTCGCGCCCACGGCGTACGGAGCGCCCGGCCACGGACCCGCCGCCCACCAGCAGCCCGCGTACCAGCAGCCCATGTACGAGCAGTCCCCGCACGAGCAGTCCCCGCACGAGCCCGCGTACGGCCGGCCCCCCGCCCAAGAGCCCGGGCCCGCCGCGTCCCACGGAGCGACCGGCACGTCGGGGCCCGGCGGCGGGGCGCGGCGGGCCGAGCGGCTGCGGCGGGCCCGGCGGCGGCGCGTGACGGGGGTCGCGGCCGCTCTCGTGGTGCTGGGCGCCGGTGGCGGGATCGTCTATCTCTCGCCCGGCTCCGAGGAGGACAAGGAGCAGCCGACGAGGGTCGAGGCCCGCTCGGCGCAGGAGGGGCCCTCGCGTCCCGCCTCCCCCAGCGCCTCCCCCTCCTCGAAGAGCCCCTCGCCCTCCGCCTCCCCGTCGCGGAAGAAGAAGCCCGAGAAGAAGAAGCAGCAGCCCGAGCCCAGCAAGAAGCCGGAGCGCCGCCCGACGACGAGCGCGCCCGCCGAGCCCGCGCCGGAACCGAAGCCCGACCCGCCGAAGCCGGACCCGGCGCCCGCCGGTACCGCGCAGCAGGTCGCCGCGCTCGTCAACGCCGAGCGCGAGAAGAAGGGCTGCGGCCCGGTGAAGGTCAACAGCAAGCTCAACACGGCCGCGCTGAACCACTCGGCGGACATGGACAAGCGCGACTTCTTCGACCACAGCAACCCCGACGGGGACGACCCCGGCGACCGCATCACGGCGGCGGGCTACGGTTGGAGCACCTACGGCGAGAACATAGCCAGGGGGCAGCAGAGCTCGAAGGACGTCGTGCAGGGGTGGATGGACAGCCCGGGACACCGGGCGAACATCCTGAACTGCGACTTCAAGGAGATGGGCATAGGCCGTCACGACGGCGCGGGCGGCCCGTGGTGGACCCAGGTGTTCGGCGCCGCGGGCTGAGCCCCACGAGGGGCGGCAAGAGGCGCCACGGTGCGGCAAGGGGGGCGGCGTGAGCGAGCGGGACGGCGGCGGCCCGTTACGCGTGACCGTGCGGGTCCTGGTCCTGTTCGCCGGGGCCGTGCTCGTCTGGCTGTTCGTCTTCCACGGCACGCCGCTCGGCCTCGACTACGACCGGCCCACACACGCCGCGCGGGCCGTGCTGACCACGGCGCTGGTCGTCCCGGCGGCCGTGCTGGCCCGGCGGCTGCTGTTCGCCGGGCGCCCGTGGGCGGAGCTGGGGCTGCCGTCCCCGCGCGCGGGCGGGCCGCGGCTGCTGCTGGGGGCCGCCGCCTGGGCCGTACCGTCCGCGCTCGGGTTCGCGCTCTGCCTCGGCTCCGGCGTCACGACGCTCGCCCTCGCGCCCCGCACGTCCGTGGCCGAGGCGGCCGGTGTGACCGGACTGCTGGTGGTGCTGGTCTTCCTGTACGAGGCGCTGCCGGAGGAGCTGGTCTTCCGGGGGCTGCTGCTGCGGGCCCTGCTCGACGCGCTGCCCCCTTGGCGGGCGAACCTCGCCCAGGCCGTCCTCTTCGCCCTCTACGGCTTCCTGATCGGCGTGGCGACCAGCCCGGACCGGCTCCTGATCTTCCTCGTCCTCGCGCTCGTGCTCGGCACGTTCCGGCTCGCGACGGGGGACGTCTGGGCGGGGATCGGCTTCCATCTCGCGTTCCAGACGGTGGCCCAGAGCCTGGAGGGCGAGGGCGCGGCCTACGAGGTGGACGGCTCGGGCGCGCTGGGCGTACTGGCCCTGGGCGGGCTGCCGTTCGCGCTGGGTCCGACCGTGCTCGCCTCGGGTCTGGCGCTCCTCACCGTCCGCGCGCTGCGTCGCGGCTCGCGCACACCGCCCGGCTGACGAGGCCGACGGCGACGCGGTGCTGGCGCAGCACATCCTTCTCGGAGTAGGACACGCGGCGCTGCGCGCGGGCGCGAGCGGGTTCCTGCTGAACACCACGCCGGAGGCGCCGGACGAGGCGATCGGCGTGGTCGCGGCGGGCGACGCGACGCTCGCGCCGACCGTCACCCGCCGCCTGATCCGCGCCTTCTCCGCCCTGCCGCCCGGCCTGACGTCCACCGCCCCGCTCGCCTCCCTGACCGGCAGCGCCTTGTTGACGCCCTGGGAGGTGCGGAGCTCGCCCTCACCACGGCCGGCATGCTGCGCTCCCGCCCCTCCCCCGGTGCCGGGGAAGGGGCGGCGGCCCGAGGGGCGGCCCTGTTCTCAGCAGCGGCGGCGCAGATGCTTCGCCGAGCGGCGGGCCGTCGAGAGGGAACCCGCGGGGTTGACGTCGGGGTCGGGGGCGTCGTCGCGTTCGACCAGGAAGTGGTGGTCGTGGTGGCGGCCCTTGCGGCGGGTGAGGGCGCCGATGAAGCGCTCGTAGTCGATGTCGCCGTCGCCCACGTCGACCATGTGGTAGCCGTCGGCCGACGCCTCGTCGTGCTCGCCGTCCTTCACATGGAAGAGCGGATAGCGGTGCGGGGCGGACTTGACGTAGTCGAGGGGCTCGAAGGGCGCGGGCGTGCCGTCCGGCCGCTTGCTGAAGCGGTACTTGCCCGCGTACGCCCAGTAGATGTCCATCTCCAGATAGACCAGCTCGGGGTCGGTCTCCTCGAGCAGCACGTCGTAGAGGCGCACGTCCGGCCTGTCCTCGGCGAAGCCGAACTCCATCTGGTGATTGTGCTGGTAGAACTTCAGGCCCCGCTTGCGCGCCGCCTCCCCGTACGCGTTGAAGTCCGCCGCGGCCCGCTTCCACCCGTCGACGGTACGGCCGTACCGGTCGGGGCTGGCGGCCGTGCCGACGTGGGGGAGGCCGAGGGCCGCAGCGTCGTCGACGACCTTATCGAGCTGGGTGGCGAACGTGTAGTCGTCGGGGTTGTCCGAGTAGTAGCCGACGTGGCTGCCGATGCCGCGCAGGCCGTTGTCGCGCATCAGCCGTCTGAGCTGCTTGAGGCTGATGTCGCCGGTGCCCTGGGTGTATCCGGCGAACTCGACGGAGTCGTAGTCGTAGCGCCGCAGCTCCTCGAAGACGCGGGCGAAGCCGAGCGCCTGGGTCTGGTCGCGGAGGGTGTAGAGCTGGATGCCGAGCTTGCCGCGCGGCACGATCGGGCGGTGGCGCCCGCCCCCGGACGGCTGCGCGGCGAGGGCCGAGCCGCCGCCCAGCATCGCGGCGGCGGTCGCTCCGGCCGCGACGCCGAGGAAGCCCCTGCGGCGCAGGGCACGGTCGAGTTCCGGGTTTCGCTCGCTGGTCATGATCGGTCTCCCAGTGCGAGGTTGAGGAGGAGTCGTTTCACTTCGGTCGCGGGGAAGGGCGTGCCGTCGGCGTGGGGGCCGAGGCCGTCCAGGGCGCCCCCGCGCGAGCAGAGCAGCAGCGGCCCTTCGTCCGTACGGTCGGGAAGGCGGCCGTGGCTGCCGCGGATCGGGGACGGGTCGAGGGGGACGACGGACATCGTGTAGCGCATCCCCGCCTTCTTGCGGGCGAGGGCGGTCGCGGCACGCAGCTTGACGTACGGGTCGTGGGGGTCCATGAACAGCTCGACCGGGTCGTAGCCCGGCTTGCGGTGGATCTCCACGAGCCGCGCGAAGTCGGGGGCGCGGGCGTCGTCCAGCCAGTAGTAGTACGTGAACCAGGCGTCGGCCTCGGCGACCGCGACCAGCTCCCCGGAGCGGGGGTGGTCGAGGCCGTGGTCCTTCTTGCCGTTCTCGTCGAGGAGTTCGGCGACCCCGGGGAGACCGGAGAGGGCCTCGCGGGCCGCGGGCAGGTCGGTGTCCGGGTCGCGGACGTAGACGTGCGCGATCTGGTGGTCGGCGACGGCGAACGCGCGGGACGTCCACGGGTCGAGGTACTCCATGCCGTCCTGCGTGTGGACGTTCAGCAGCCCGGCGCGGCGCAGGGCCCGGTTGATGTCCACGTGGCGGCGTACGCGCGTGATGCCGTACTCGGAGAGCGCGACGACCGTACGGCCCTCCTCCCGCGCCTGGTCGAGCAGGGGCGCGAGGGCCGCGTCCAGCTCGGCGGCGGCGCGGGCGGCGCGGGGGTCGTCGGGGCCGTAGCGCTGGAGGTCGTAGTCGAGGTGCGGGACGTAGCACAGGGCGAGGTCGGGGTGGCGGGTGCGGAGGAGGTGCCGGGTCGCGCCGATGATCCACTCCGAGGAGGAGAGGTTCGCGCCGGGGCCCCAGAAGGTGAAGAGGGGGAACTCGCCGAGTTCGGCGACGAGTTCGTCGTGCAGGTCGGGCGGGCGGGTGTAGCAGTCGGGCTCCTTGCGGCCGTCCGCGTAGTAGATGGGGCGGGGGGTGACCGTCCAGTCGGTGTCGGCGCCCATCGCGTACCACCAGCACACGTTCGCGACGGTGTACCCGGGGCGTACCGCCCGCGCGGCGTCCCACAGTTTCTCGCCGCCGACGAGTCTGTTGTGCTGGCGCCACAGAAGGACGTCGCCCAGCTCGCGGAAGTACCAGCCGTTGGCGACGATCCCGTGCCCGGAGGGGAGTTCACCGGTGAGGAACGTGGACTGCGCCGCGCAGGTCACGGCGGGCAGCACGGTCGCCAGCGGCGTGCTTGTGCCGGAGTCCGCCAGCGCCTTGAGGCGGGGCATGTGCGCCAGGAGCCGTGGGGTCAGCCCTACGACGTCGATGACGAGGAGAGGGTGCGGCGCGTTCATGAGGGCTCCTCCGCCTCCGCCGGAAAGGTTTGCATGTGCTCTTTCGCTGCGCTGAGCAGGGGGTGCCCCTGCGCCTGCGCCGCTGTGCTCGCGCGCGCCGTTCCCCGCGCCCCTGACGCGGCGCCTCCGGCCTCGCCCGGCATGGGCGCTGCGCTGGACAGGGGCTGCCCCTGACGGTCCCGCCGGGCTGCCGCGCCGCTGTGCTCGCGCGCGCAGTTCCCCGCGCCCCTGGGTGTGACCGCCCCAGCTCGGCACAGCCCGCCCGCCGCGGGCGCGCCGGTGGCGCTTCGCGGTACGGCCGTCTTCATGGCAGCTCCTTCAGGCCCAGGTCCGTGAGCATGTCGCGGGCCACGGTGAGTTCGGCGGCCAGGCCGTCGGCCAGGCGGGCCCGGGTGGTGGGGCGGAGGGCCGGGGGGAGGGCCTGCCAGGTGTAGGTCTCGACCTCCAGGTGGTGGGTGAGGGGGGCCGGGCCGCCGACCAGGTGGGTGAGGGTCTCCTTCAGTACGGGGAGCGTGGCCGTGAGGGGCGGGGTCAGGGGGGCGTGGAGGGGGACGTGGAAGTGCGAGCGCCAGGGGCCGTTCCGCGGCAGCGCCCCGGGGGCCAGCGCGCGGTCCAGGTCGTCGACGGCGGTCAGCGTGCCGTCGGGGGCGAGCGCCCGCGTCTGGTGGAGGAAGCGCGGCTCGGCGAACTCCGCGAGCGCGTCCCGTACGTCGTCCCGTGCGGGCTCGTCCGCGTGGAGGGCCGCCGAGAGCTGGGACTTGACGACGGGGACGCCCGCTTCCGTGAGGGCCGTGACGGCCGTCGCCGGGTCCTCGAACGCCGTCGCCAGGTGGCAGGTGTCCAGGCAGACGCCGATCCGGTGCGCCGGAGGCGCGTCCTCGCCGGTGAGCGCCCGTATCGCGTCGGCCGTCGTCTCGATCGTGCAGCCCGGCTCGGGTTCGAGGCCGACGCGCAGGGAGCGGCCCGTCAGCTCCTCCAGGGCGTCGAGGCGTTGGGCCAGGGTGTGGAGGCGGGTCAGGGCGCGGTGCCGGGCCTCGGCGTCGAAGCCGGTGCGCCAGGCGAGCGGGAGCGTCGAGACGCTGCCCTCGCGCACGTCCTCCGGGAGCATCGCGGCGAGGAGGCGGGCGAGGTCGGTGGTGTGGTCGAGGCGGGCGTCGTCGGTCCAGTCGGGCCGGTAGACGCGGTACTTGACGTGCGCGTCGCCGAAGCCCTGGTACGGGAAGCCGTTGAGCGTGACGACCTCCAGGCCCGCCCGGTCGAGCCCGGCGCGCAGCCGGCGGACGGCGGCCGGGTCGTCGGTGAGGGTACGGGCGACGTCGCGGGCCAGCCACAGGCCGATGCCGAGCCGGTCGCGGTGCAGGCGGCGGCGTACGGGCTCGGCGTACTCGGTGAGCTGGGCCAGGACGCCTTCGAGCTGCTCGGCGGCGTGGACGTTGGTGCAGTACGCGAGGTGGACGGTCGACCCGTCCGGGTGCCGGAAACGCATGCGTGTCCTCGCCTCCTCACTCGCCGCCGCGCAGGATGGAGTTGCCCTCGTGCGTGCCGTCGGGGGTGGTCACGTCGAGGGTGAGCCGTCCGCTCTGGCCGTAGAACGCGGCGGGGTTGCGCCACAGGACCTGGTCGACCTCGTCGTCCGTGAACCCGGCGGCGAGCATCGCGTCGCCGACGTGCCGGGTCTTGAGCGGGTCGCTCTTGCCCCAGTCGGCGGCCGAGTTGACGAGGACGCGGTCGGTGCCGTGGACGCGGAGGATGCGGATCATGCGGTCCGTGTCCATCTTGGTGTCGGGGTAGATCGAGAAGCCGAGCCAGCAGCCGCTGTCGGCGGCGGCGCCGAGCGTCGTCTCGTTGAGGTGGTCGAGCACGACGCGGCGGGGCGGCAGCCCGGACTCGCGCAGCACGTCGAGGGTGCGGGCGAGCCCGGCGGCCTTGTCGCGGTGCGGGGTGTGGACGAGCGCGGGCAGGTCGTGCTCGACGGCGAGCTGGAGCTGCGCGGCGAGGGCCGCGTCCTCCTCGGGCGTCATCGAGTCGTAGCCGATCTCGCCGACGGCGACGACGTTGTCCTTGAGGAGGTAGCGGGGCAGCTCGTCGAGGACGGGGCGGCAGCGCGGGTCGTTCGCCTCCTTGGGGTTGAGGGCGAGCGTGCAGTGGTGCGCGATGCCGTACTGCGCGGCGCGGAACGGCTCCCAGCCGAGGAGGGAGTCGAAGTAGTCGTAGAAGGAGGCGGGCGAGGTGCGGGGCTGGCCGAGCCAGAAGGAGGGCTCGACCAGGGCGCGGACGCCCGCCTCGTACATCGCCGCGTAGTCGTCGGTCGTCCGGGACGTCATGTGGATGTGGGGGTCGAAGATGCGCATGGCGGTCACGGCTCCTCGGGGCGGGAGGATTCGGCGGACTCGGTGGCGGTGAGCTGGAGCGCGTGGTGCAGGTCGTCGGGGACGGCGCGGCCCGCGGCCGTACGTTCGCGGGCGTAGTCGGTGAGCATCCGGGCCAGCTCGGCGTCGCCGCGCGCCCGCCGCTCCAGCCCGGCGACGGCGCTCAGGGGCACGCCGGTGAACAGGCACTTGAGCACGCCGTGCCGCCACTGGTGCGGATCGAGGTGCTCGGCGGCGTACGGGCCGAGCGCGGCGGCGATCAGCCGGGTGTCGTTGCTGCGCAGCGCATCCTCGACGAGCGGGAGCGCGGCGCGCGGCACGGGCGGCGGGTCGAGGTGCAGTAAGGCGAGCAGGACGGCGCGCCGCTCGGGGGCCGTGGCGTGCTCGTAGAGCCGGGCGAGGGCCTCTCCGCCGGGCGAGGCGGCGTGCAGCAGGAGGATGCGGGCGGTCTCGGCGAGTCCGGGCGCGGGACCGCCCTGTCCGGCGGCGGGCACGCAGCGCCGCCCGGCGGCGGCGAAGTGCCGCTCCCAGGGCGGGAGTCCGGGGCCGGTGTGGTGCGGGGTGTCGGCGGCGTCGGCCAGCGCCCGGTGCAGCCATTCCCGCGAGTCGGCGTCGAGCTGGACTTCGAGTCCGGTACGGAGCGAGGCGAGAGGGGTCAGCATGCGGTGCCATCTCCCTTCGTCGGGACGGCTCCTGTCGGGACGGCTCCCGTGGAGGCGGCTCCCGTGGGAGCGGCTCCCGTCGGGACGGCCCGTTCGGCCGCGCGGAGGAAGTCGATCGACGTGCGGGCGCGTTCCGGGCCCGCGTGGGAGTCGCGGGGGAGTTCGACGGTGACGAGGCCGCCGTAGTGCGCGGCGCGGAGCGCCTCCAGGACGGGCGGGAAGTCGATCTCGCCCTCGCCGAAGGGGAGGTGCTCGTGGACGCCGCGGCGCATGTCCTCGATCTGGACGTGGTGGAGCCAGGGGGCGGCGGAACGGACGCACGCGTCCGGCGGCGACGGCTCCAGGCACTGGCAGTGGCCGATGTCGAGGGTGAGGCCCAGGAGAGGCGGGTCGCCGAGCGCGGCGCGGAGGCGGTGGAACCCCGCGAGGTCACCGACCAGGTGGCCCGGCTCGGGTTCGACGGCCAGCGGGACGCCTGCCGCCTCGCACGCGGTGAGTACGGCGCCCACGCCGTCCACGAGGCGCGGCCACGCGTCGTGTTCGGCGGTGCCCGGCGGGAGCGTGCCGCTGAAGCAGTGCACGGCGTGGGCGCCGAGGTCGGCCGCCACCCGGACGGCCTTCAGCAGGAGCCCCGTCCGCACCGCCCGCGCGTCGGCGTCCGGGTCGAGCAGCGACGGTCCGTGCTTGCGGCGCGGGTCGAGGACGTACCGTCCGCCGGTCTCGACGGTGGCCGTCAGCCCGTACCGGTCCAGGGCGTGCGCGACCTCGGCCGTACGGCGGGCGAGGTCGGGCGCGAGGGGGTCGAGGTGCATGTGGTCGAGGGTGAGCCCGACGCCGTCGTACCCGAGGTCGGCGAGGAGGGGCAGGGCGTCGGAGAGGCGGAGGTCGGCGAGGCCGTTCGTGCCGTACGCGTACCGCAGCGCGCTCATGTCGGGCTCACCTTCCGGGAGAGGCGGCGGGCGAGGGGCAGCAGCCCCAGCAGCGCGACGGCGGCCGGGCTCTTCCCCGACAGGGCCGACTGGAGGGGGATCATCGCGCGGATGCCCCCGCCGACGGCCTTCTGGAGCAGCGGCGGGGAGGGGTTGAGCGCGGCGTGGAAGAGGGGGCGCGCGGCGGTCACGGCGTACGCGGCGGCCGCCGCGGGGCTCCGGCGTGCCGTCGCCCCCGTGATCCCGGCGACGGCGGCCAGCCCGGTGAGCGGCGGCAGCGGGCTGCCGCCCTGGACCTCTTCCCGGGAGACCGTCGTCACGGCGACGGTGTGCGCGCCCATGAGCGCGGCGGTCCGGAGGACGTCCCCGGTACGGCCGCCGCCCGGTCCCGACGCCGCGCCCGGTATCGACGCCGCCGCGCCCAGGCCGATGTTCAGGGCGCGGGCGGTGCCCATCGTGAGCGGGCCCCAGCGGGTGTTCTTCAGGTGGAGGTCGTACGCCCAGACCGCCCCCGCGAGCGCCGTGGCCGTCGCGAGGGCGGGGCGCCCCGCGCGGGCGGCGACGGCGAGGCCCGCGCCCGTCAGGAGCCCGGCGGCGGCGAGCGCGGACGCGGGCGCGATGCGGCCCGAGGGGAGCGGGCGGTCGGGGCGTTCGACCGCGTCGGTCTCGCGGTCGGCCCAGTCGTTGAGGGCCATGCCCGCCTCGTAGAGGCAGAGCGAGGAGCCCGCGGCGAGCAGCGTGCCCCGCCCGGGGGCACGCCCGCCCGCGACCGTACCGGCGAACGCGTCGCCCGGCACGGTCAGCACCGCGGAGACCCGCAGCAGTTGCGCCCACGCGGCGATCACAGCCGGTCCGCCAGGGCGAGGAGGGCACGCCACTGGTCCGGCAGTCCGCTCGGGCCCGTGTCGGGATCCTTGAAGTAGAAGCCGAGGCCGTCGACGGGGCCGGTGACACCGGTCTCGTGGGCGCGGGCCATGAGGCGGGCGAGGTCGAGGACGAGGGGCGCGGCGAGCGCGGAGTCGCAGCCCTGCCAGATGGTCTGGAGGACCATGCGGGAGCCGAGGAAGCCGTCGAAGGCGATGTGGTCCCAGGCGGTCTTCCAGTCGCCGAGGGCCGGTACGTCGTCGATGTGGACGTCTCCGGCGGGGAGTGCGCCGAGCGTGTCGGCGAGGACGCGTTCCTTGCCCGCGTTCTTGGCCGCGGCGGCGCCGGGGTCGGCGAGGGCCGCGCCGTCGCCGCCGCCGAGGAGGTTGGTGCCGGACCAGGCCCGTACGGCGAGGGCGCGCTGCGCGAACATCGGCGCGAGGACCGAGCGGAGCAGGGTCTGGCCCGTCTTGCCGTCCCGGCCCGCGTACGGGACTCCGGCTGTGCGCGCGGCGTCGGCGAGGCGGGGGTGGTGGAGCCCGGTGGACGGGGTGAAGTTGACGTAGGGGCAGCCCGCGCGGAGCGCGGCGGCGGCGTAGAGAGAACTCGGCGGCAGGGGGTCGTCCGGCGAGGACGGTGCCGGTTCGGTGCTGGCGACGTTGACGACGACCGTACGCGCGAGCCCGTGCTCGCGGGTGAACGCCGTGAGGTCCGCGGCGAAGGCGGCGATCAGCTCGTCCTCGGTGCGGGGGTCGTGGGGCGCGGGGCCTCCGGGGCGTATCGCGGCGTCGGCGGCGGCGAGTTCGGCGTGCAGGGCCGCGGGCAGGCCGTGCGGGAGGACGCCGCCCTCGGCGAGGGCCTCGGCGCGCTTGGGGAGGGGGCAGGAGGTGGTGTCGTGGCCGCCGAAGACGAGGGTGTCGAGGGGCGGGAGGGGGACGTCGGCGAAGGGGGGCGTCTCGGTGATCATGCCGGTCGGGGGGTGGAGCCCCGCGGTGAGGGCCGCCGCGCCGGTGACGGCGGTGGTGGCGACCGACCCTCGGGCTCCTGTCAGCCAGATACCGGTTCGTGGCTTCACGGTTCCTCCCTGTCTCGTCGTGCTTGGCCCAGACCAGATGGCCCTGCCCCGCCCTCTACCCGCTGGCGTCACGGGAACCCCGGGGGAGCCGTGAGGGCGCGGCAGGGACGGAGTCGGCGTTCTCCGCCCCTGCCGCGCGGCCCGCGGGCCCGAACCCCCTCGGAACGGGGCCGCGGGCGTTCCGGGGACGGGCCGTTACCGCTCCTTTCCTGGGGATCCGAGCGGCGCGACGCGGACGTTCCGGAAGGACACCTCGTCCTCGTCGCCGTGGTTCTGGAGGCCGATGTGGCCGTCCTTGAGGCTGCGCGCCGGATCGGTGTTGGTGTAGTCGTTGATGAGCGTGCCGTTGAGGTAGATGCGCAGGCGCTCTCCCTCGACGCGCAGCTCGTAGGTGTTCCACTCCCCCGGCGGGTTCAGCGCGGCGTCGCGCTTCTCCAGGTCGGCGGACTGGAATCCGTAGACGGACCCCGTGGTCTTCTCGGGGGTGTCGGTCGCGTCGATCTGGATCTCGTAGCCGTTGTTCACGGCCGACCAGGGGTCGTCGCCGGCGGGGAAGCCGACGAAGACGCCGGAGTTGTCGTCGCCGCCCTCGCTCGCCATGCGCCAGTCGAGCTTGAGGGAGTACGAGTCGGTGAACTCCTTCCCCGCGTACCAGAGGAGGCCCATGCCGCCCCTGGTGGTGAGGGTCCCGTTCCCGTCGTCCTCGAACGAGCCGGGGCCTGCCTGTTTCCAGCCGTCGAGGCCCGTCGTGGCGTCGTAGAGCGGGGTGTAGCCCTTCTCGGGGCGGCAGTCGGCCTGGGCCTGCCCGGTGGCGTAGCGGATGCCGCCGAGCAGGTGCCGGACGAAGGCGTCCTCGGTGAAGGACTCCTTGGTGTGGCCGCCCCCGGTGTAGAAGGCGCGGCCGCCCTTGTAGTTCTGGCACCAGGCGATGGGGTGGTCCCCGCCCATGTTCCCGCCGGTGTACGAGCCCTCGTCGAGCGAGGCGAGGACGCGGGCCCTGTCGCGCGGACTGGAGCGGTAGTTGTACCACTCGTCGGTGCGCTCCCACGTCTTGCCGAGGTGGGAGGTGGCGGGGTGGGCGTGGTCCTCCGTCTTCACGGTGGCGGGCTGGATGTGCGGGTGCGAGTCGAAGTAGGCGCCCGCGAGTCCGCCGTACCAGGGCCAGTCGTACTCGGTGTCGGCGGCGGCGTGCACGCCCACGTAGCCGCCGCCCTTCTTGATGTACCGCTCGAACGCCGTCTGCTGCTTGCCGTTCAGCACGTCGCCGGTCGTGGAGAGGAAGACCACGGCGTCGTAGGCGGCGAGTTTCTTCGGGGTGAACGTGGCGGCGTTCTCCGTCGCGTCCACGCCGAAGCCGTGCTCGGCGCCGAGCCGCTGGATCGCGGCGATGCCGTCGGGGATGGAGTCGTGCCGGAAGCCGGCCGTCTTGGAGAAGACGAGGACCTTCGGCTCGGCCCGGTCCCGTTCCCTTTCCGTCGTGCGGCCGTCGTCGCGCTGGGCTGCCTGGCTGCTGGGGAGCGCGAGCGCCCCCAGCAGCAGTGCCGTGGTGGCGACGGCCACGCCGCGCGTGTGTCTCGCCATCGGTGTCCCTCCCCTCATCCGGTGGTGACGCTGAAGCTGTCGACGTCGAAGAGCTTGCCCTCGCCGCCGGTGAAGACCAGGTGGAGCTTGGTCGTACCGGCGGGCGCGTCCTTGATGTCGGTGCTCACCTCGGCCCAGTCGGCTCCGGCCTTGACCTGCGCGGTGCCGAGGAGCTGCCCGTCGGGCCCGCCCGCGCGGACCTCGATCGCGCCGTCGGCCGCGGCCTTCACGCGGGCGCTGAGCTCGGTGACGCCGCCCGGCGCGTACGGGTCGAAGGCGATCCACTGGCCGTTCTGCGCGCCGGTGACGGCCTTGCCGCCCTCGGCCCCGGCGACGTCGCCCTTGGTGACGCCGTCCGCTGCCGTGGTGTAGTGCTCGGCCTGGCGGTGCTTGGGCTGGAGCTTGCTCTGGCCGTGGCTGGTCAGCGGGGGCTGGCCGTTGGCACCGCCGTCGGTGTACTTGGCGTCGAAGACGCCGAAGATGTTGGCGTTCGGGTCGTGCTCGCCGTCGGCCTGGGTCTTGATGGTGCCCTTGCAGCCCTTCGCGGAGGTCATCGGGTGGCCGTGGCTGTCATGGCCGAGGATGTAGGTCACCTCGACCCGGGAGCAGTCGATCTCGGGGTCCTCGGGGTCGGTGACCTGGACCTCGAAGGGGATCTCGTCGCCGAACGAGAACGGCTGGCCGTCCGTCGGCAGCTTCAGCTCGACCTCGGGAGCGGTGTTGCCGACGGTGACGTGGACGCTGGCGCTGCCGCTGCGGCCCGAGGGGTCGGTGGCGGTCACGGTCGCGGTGTACGTGCCGTTGGCCTCGTAGGTGTGGGTGGGGTCGGCCTCGGTGGAGGTCTTGCCGTCGCCGAACGTCCACTCCAGCTTGAGGTCGTCGCCGTCCTCGTCCTTCGCGGAGGAGGAGAAGGCGACCTTGAGCGGGGCCTGGCCACTGGTCACGTCGGCCTCGGCCTCGGCGACGGGGGTGTGGCCCTCGGTGGCGTTCTCGATGCGGTAGAGGGCGGAGTTCTCGTCGCCGTTGAAGTAGCCGGTGCCGTAGTCGAGGACGTAGAGCGCGCCGTCGGGGCCGAAGTCCATGTCCATGACCTGGGTGCCGGCCCACGGGAAGTCGTTGATCTTGGAGACGGTGCCGTCCTTGCCGTGCTCGATGCGCTTGATCCACTTGCGGCCGAACTCGCCGGCGAAGAAGTCCCCGTCGTACTCCTCGGGGAACTTCACCACGGAGTCGAGCTTGTCGTCGTAGCGGTAGACGGGGCCGCCCATCGGGGACTCGGAGCCGTCGCCGAACTCGGGCACGGAGTTGCCGTCGTAGGGGATCCAGGCGGGCTTGGCGGCGGGCAGGTCGGTCAGTCCGGTGTTGCGCGGCGAGGTGTTCTTCGGCTTGGCGCAGTCGAACTTCTCACCGGACTTGCCGGAGGCGAAGTCGAAGTCGGTGTACGCGTCGTTCTTGCCGGTGCAGAACGGCCAGCCGTAGTTTCCCGCCTCGGTGACGCGGTTGAACTCGACCTGTCCGGCCGGGCCCCGCTTCGGGTCGGCGGCACCGGCGTCCGGGCCGTAGTCGCCGACGTAGACCGCGCCGCTCTTCTTGTCGACGGTCATCCGGAACGGGTTGCGGAAGCCCATGGCGTAGATCTCGGGCCGCGTCTTCTTCGTCCCGGGCTTGAAGAGGTTGCCCTTGGGGACGGAGTACGAGCCGTCCTTCTTGACCTTGACGCGGAGGATCTTGCCGCGCAGGTCGTTGGTGTTGCCCGCCGAACGCTGGGCGTCGAAGGCGGGGTTGCGGCTGTCGCGCTCGTCGATCGGCGTGAAGCCGTCGGACTGGAACGGGTTGGAGTCGTCGCCCGTCGACAGCAGCAGGTTGCCCTTGGCGTCGAAGGCGATGTCGCCGCCGACGTGGCAGCAGGTGCCGCGGCTGGCGGGGACGTCGAGGATCTTCTTCTCGCTGCCCTTGTCGAGCGTGCCGTCCTTCTTCAGCACGAAGCGCGAGAGGCGGTTGACGCCGTCGAACTTCTCGAAGTCCTCCGCCGTGCCCTCGTCGGGCGCGTCGCCCTCCGGGGTCTCCAGCTTCGGCGCGTAGTAGAGGTAGATGTGCCGGTTCTTCTTGAAGCCGGGGTCGACACCGACGCCCTGGAGGCCCTCCTCGTCGTGGCTGTAGACGGGCAGGGTGCCCGCCACCTTGGTGTCGCCCTTGGCGTCGGTGAGCCGCAGGGTGCCCTCGCGGGCGGTGTGCAGGACCGAGCGGTCGGGGAGCACGGCGAGCGTCATCGGCTCGCCGGTCTCCTCGACCCCCTTGGCGAGGGTGACCTGCTGGAACTCCGGCGCGGCCTTCTCCTTGTTGTCCTCTGCCTGCGAGGCCGGTACGCCGACGGCCAGGGTGCCGCCGACGAGCAGCGCGGTGGTGACGGCGACGAGCTGGGTGCGGAACTTGCGGATTCTGCCGAATCTTCTGTGCACGCGACTCCTCCTGTAACGGGAAGGTGCGGCGCGCGCCGTCGCGCCGGTGCCGGGGGCTCGTGGAGGGGGGCAGCCCTTTGTCCGGTACGCATCAAGAACGGTAGTGCTGTTCGTCGGTAGTTGAAAGACCTATGACAGTAAGGAAGTTGAAGAAATGCTTTATACCGACAACTCCCCACACATCAGGGTCAGTTACCGCCGAACGCGGCGTCGAACGACGCCTCCGGCGGCTCGTAGTCGAACTCCCGCAGCCGCCGCAGCGCCTCCGGCGCGCCCTGGACGCGGTCCATGCCCGCGTCCTCCCACTCCACGGACACCGGGCCGTCGTAGCCGATCGCCCGCAGCATCCGGAAGACGTCCTCCCAGGCCACGTCGCCGTGCCCGGCCGAGACGAAGTCCCAGCCCCGGCGCGGGTCGCCCCAGGGCAGGTGGGACCCCAGCCGCCCGTTGCGCCCGTCGAGGCGCTTGCGGGCCTCCTTGCAGTCGACGTGGTAGATCCGGTCCCGGTAGTCGTAGAGGAAGCCCGCCGGGTCGAGGTCCTGCCACACGAAATGGCTCGGGTCGAAGTTGAGCCCGAAGGCCGGGCGCCGGTCCACGGCCTCCAGGGCGCGCTGCGTCGTCCAGTAGTCGTACGCGATCTCGCTGGGGTGGACCTCGTGGGCGAACCGCACGCCCTCCGCGTCGAAGACGTCGAGGATCGGGTTCCAGCGCTCCGCGAAGTCCTCGTAGCCGCGTTCGACCATCGCGGGCGGCACGGGCGGGAACATCGCGACCAGGTGCCAGATCGAGGAGCCGGTGAAGCCGACGACGGTCCGCACCCCCAGCGCGGCGGCGGCGCGTGCCGTGTCCTTCATCTCGGCCGCGGCCCGCTGCCGTACGCCCTCCGGGTCGCCGTCGCCCCAGATCCGGGGCGCCACGATCGCCTGATGGCGCTCGTCGATGGGGCTGTCGCAGACGGCCTGCCCGGTGAGGTGGTTGGAGACCGCCCAGCACTCCAGGCCGTACTTCTCCAGCAGCTCGCGGCGCCCCGCCACGTACCCCGGCTCGTTCAGCGCCCGGTCCACTTCGAAGTGGTCGCCCCAGCAGGCGAGTTCGAGCCCGTCGTAGCCGAAGTCCTTCGCGAGGCGGCAGACCTCCTCCAGCGGCAGGTCCGCCCACTGGCCGGTGAAGAGGGTGAACTTGCGTGCCACGGTGACCTCCTAGACCGTGTCGGGGGATACGGGGACGGGCGTCCAGACGCTGTTCTTCTCCGCGCTCTCCTCCACCGCCGCCAGCACCCGCTGGACCTGGAGCCCGTCCGCGAACGAGGGCTCGGGCTCGGTCCCGGCGGCGACGGCGCGCACGAGGTCGCGGGCCTGGTGGACGAAGGTGTGCTCGTAGCCGAGGCCGTGCCCCGGCGGCCACCACGCCTCCAGGTACGGGTGCTCCTGCTCGGTGACGAGGATCCGCCGGAACCCGGCCTCCGCCGCGTCGGTGGCGTGGTCGTGGAACTCCAGCTCGTTCAGCCGCTCCAGGTCGAAGGCGAGCGAGCCGGCCGTGCCGTTCAGCTCGACGCGCAGCGCGTTCTTGCGCCCGGCGGCCACCCGGCTGACCTCGAAGGAGGCCAGCGCGCCCGACTCCAGCCGCCCGGTGAAGAGCGCCGCGTCGTCGACGGTGACCGGGCCGAGCGCGCCGCCGTCCGGCAGCGGGCGCTCCCGTACGAACGTCTCGGTCTGGGCCGAGACCCCGGTCAGCGGCGCGCCCGCGAGGTGCTGCGCGAGGTCGATGGCGTGCGCGCCGAGGTCGCCGAGGGCGCCGGAGCCCGCCGCCTCCTTCCGCAGCCGCCAGGCGAGCGGGAAGTCCGGGTCGACCAGCCAGTCCTGGAGATAGGTCACCCGGACGTGGCGCAGCGTCCCGACGCGCCCCTCCCCCACCATGCGGCGGGCGAGCGCGAGCGCGGGCGTACGGCGGTAGTTGAAGCCGACCATGGCGACCTGGCCGCGCGCGCGGGCCGCGCGCGCGGCCTCCGCCATGGCCTCGGCCTCGGCGACGGTGTTGGCGAGCGGCTTCTCGCACAGCACGTGCTTGCCCGCCTCCAGCGCCGCGACCGCGATCTCGGCGTGGCTGTCGCCGGGCGTGCAGATGTCCACGAGCTGGACGTCGGGGCGGGCGATCAGCGCCCGCCAGTCGGTCTCGGCCGCCGCCCAGCCCAGCTTGGCCGCGGCCGTGCGGACGGCCTCGGGGTCACGTCCGCAGACCGCGGCCATGGCGGGGCTCAGCGGCAGGTCGAAGACCCGCCCGACGGTGCGCCAGCCCTGGGAGTGGGCCTGTCCCATGAAGGCGTAGCCGACCATGCCCACGCCCAGTGGCGGCGCGACGGCGGGTGCGGGCGTGGTGGTGTCGTACGACATGGAGCTCCTCCCTGTAGGGATGTCCGGTGTCAGGTGCGCCCCGTCAGGGGCGCGGGGTGGGGGCACCCCCTGCTCGAAGAGCTTGGGGGAGCGACCGGCCACGACGTGCCCGCGGACGGTCAGCGGCCGAGGCCCTACGGCGGCGCGTTCCAGCGAAGCGCTCAGGTAAAGCCGATGGGGAGGTACTCGTCGACGTTCTCCTTGGTCACGACCGCCGAATAGAGCGTCAGGGAGGCCGGGATCTCGAACTCCGCCATGCCCGCGACGCCCTTGCCCTGGGCCAGGGCGCGGGCCAGGTCGATCGCGGAGGCCGCCATGGTCGGCGGGTAGAGGACGGTGGCCTTGATGACGCTATCGTCGTCCTTGATCGACTGCATCACGCGCTTGGACCCCGCGCCGCCGACCATCAGGAACTCGTCGCGGTTCGCCTGCTTGATCGCGCGCTCCGCGCCCACGCCCTGGTCGTCGTCGTGGTTCCACAGCGCGTCGAACTTCTTCTGGGCGCGCAGCAGTTGGGACATCTTGGCCTGGCCGGACTCGACGGTGAACTCGGCGGCCTGGCGGGCGACCTTCTCGATGTTCGGGTAGCTCTTGAGGGCGTCGTCGAAGCCCTTGGTGCGCTCCCGGGTGAGTTCGAGGTTGTCGATCCCGGCCAGCTCGACGACCTTCGCGTTCTTCTTGTCCTTGAGCTGCTCGCCGATGTAGTGCCCGGCGTTGAGCCCCATGCCGTAGTTGTCGCCGCCGATCCAGCAGCGGTACGCCTTCTGCGAGGCGAAGACCCGGTCGAGGTTGACCACCGGGATCCCGGCGCGCATGGCCTTGAGCCCGACCTGAGTGAGGGCCTTGCCGTCGGCGGGCAGCACGACCAGCACGTCGACCTTCTTGTTGATCAGTGTCTCGATCTGGCCGACCTGGGTCGCGTTGTCGTTGGAGCCCTCGGTGGCCTCCAGCGTGACGTCCTCGTATTTCTTGGCGCGGGACTTGGCCTGCGTGGTGATGGCGTTGAGCCAGCCGTGGTCGGCCTGCGGCCCGGCGAAGCCGATGGTGACCTTCTTGCCGGGCTTGTCGTCGGCGATGCCCGCCTGGTCGGCGGCCTTCCCCTCGTCCCCGTCGTTGCTCTCGTTGCTGGTGCAGCCCGCGGCGAAGAGCGCGGCACCCGCGGCGGCCGTACCGAAGAGCATGCTTCTGCGACTGGCTTGGCGTGGCGTGTCTGTCATGACGTTGTACGACCCTTCTGGACCAGGACGGCGGCGACGATGATCGCGCCCTTGGCGATCTGCTGGACGTCGGTCTGGAGGTTGTTGAGGGCGAACAGATTGGTGATCGTGGTGAAGACCAGGACCCCGAGGACGGAGCCGAGGATCGTGCCCCGCCCGCCGCTGAGGAGGGTGCCGCCGATGATCGCGGCGGCGATGGCGTCGAGTTCGTAGAGGTTGCCGTTGGTGTTCTGGCCCGAGCCCGTGAGGATGATCAGGAGGAACGCGGCGATGCCGCAGCAGAGCCCGGAGAGCAGATAGAGCAGCAGCCGCTGCCGCTTGACGGCGATGCCCGCCAGCCGCGACGCCTCCGGGTTGCCGCCGACGGCCACGGTGCGGCGGCCGAACGTCGTCCGGTTGAGCACCAGCCAGCCGATGACGCTCACGGCGGCGAAGACCAGCACGATCGGCGGGATCCCGAGCACGTACGCGTCGGAGACGCCGAGGTCGAGGACCGGTTCGACGGTGACGACCTGCGTCTTGCCGTCGCTGATCTGCAGCGCGAGGCCGCGCGCCGAGGCGAGCATGGCGAGCGTCGCGATGAACGGCACCATGGGCCCGTACGCGATCAGCGCCCCGTTGACCAGCCCGCAGCCGAGGCCGACGAGCAGCGTGCACAGCAGCATGCCCCACAGGCCGTACTCCTGCGTGGCCACGGTCGTCGCCCACACGGACGCGAGCGCGACGATCGCCCCGACGGACAGATCGATGCCGCCGCCGATGATGACGAACGTGACGCCGACGGTCACGACGCCGATGACGCTGGCCTGGGTGAGGATGAGGCGGAGGTTGTCGGTGTCGAGGAACTCGTCGGGCTTGGTGATCGCGCCGACGATCGCCAGCGCGACCAGTACGCCGATGAGGGAGACGTGCCGCACGTCGAGGGGCATCCGGCGCTTCGCCGGAGCCTCTTTCGTCGGGGGCGCGGGCTTACTGGCCACGTTTGCGGGAGAGTTCACGTGAGGTCACCTCGGGCGTGGGTCAGGTGCGTTGCGGGGCACGTGGTTGCCCCGTAAGGGGCGCGGGGAACTGCGCGCCCAGCCGTCAACTCAGCCGCAGACTGCGGGGGTCGGGCAGGGGCACCCCCTTGGCAGAACCGGGAAGGGGCGGGACAGGGGCAGTGCCCGCCGCAGGCGAACCGTCGCTCGGGGCGCGGGGTCATGCCGGACTCCCCTCCATCACGAGGTCGAGCACCCGGTGCTCGTCCAGTTCGGCGGCGGGCGCGGAGTGGACGACGACGCCCTCCCTCAGCACGAGGACCCGGTCGGCGAGCCCCAGCACTTCGGGGACCTCGCTCGACACGAGCAGCACGCACACGCCCGAGTCCGCGAGCCGCCGGATCACGGCGTACAGCTCGGCCCGCGCGCCCACGTCGACCCCGCGCGTCGGCTCGTCCAGCAGCAGCACCCGGCACTCGCGCAGCAGCCACCGCGCGAGCACGGCCTTCTGCTGGTTGCCGCCGGAGAAGGTGCGGACCGGCCGTTCGGGGTCGTTCGGCGAGAGGGCCAGCTCGGTCGTACGTTCGCGTGCCGCCGCCCGTTCGCGGGCCCTGTCGAGCCAGCCGCCGCGCGAGAAGCGGGGCAGGGAGGAGACCGAGACGTTCCGCGTGACGGACTCCAGCATCAGCAGCGCCTGGGACTTGCGCTCCTCGGGCGCGAGCCCGATCCCGGCCCGTACGGCGGCGAGGATGCTGCCGGGCTTCAGCGGCTTCCCGTCCACGAGGACGCGCCCCGCGGTCGGCCGGCGGGCCCCGTAGAGCGTCTCCAGGATCTCCGAGCGCCCGGAGCCGACGAGCCCGGCGAGGCCGACGATCTCGCCGGGCCTCAGTTCGAGATCGAGGGGCGCGAACTCCCCCTCCCTCGCGAGCCCTTCGGCGCACAGCACGGGCGGGGCCGGAACCGCGTCGGCGGTGGGCCGCCCGGGAAAGGCGTACTGCACGTCGCGGCCGGTCATCAACGAGACGACCTCGTCGGTGGGCGTGGTGCGCGCGGGCAGGTCGCGCGCGGCGACGCGGCCGTCCTTCAGCACGGAGACGCGGTCGCCGATGCGCCGGATCTCTTCGAGGCGGTGCGAGATGTAGACGACGGCGACGTTGTCGGCGGTGAGGTCTTTGACGATGCGGAAGAGGTTGTCGACCTCGTCGGGGTCGAGCGCGGCGGACGGCTCGTCCATGATGATCATGCGCACGTCATGCGAGAGAGCGCGGGCCATCGAGACGATCTGCGCGCCGGCCGCGGAGAGCGAGCCGACGAGCGCGCCGGGGTCGATCTCGGGGTGCCCGAGCCGCGCGAGCAGCTCCGCCGTCCTCGTACGGGCCTCGCGGGGGCGGATGACGCCGCGCGAGGCGATCTCGTGGCCGAGGAAGACGTTCTCGGTGACGGACACGTGCTCGACCAGGTCGAGTTCCTGGTAGATCGTGGCGATGCCGAGCCGCATCGCGGAGACCGGGGTCGGCAGCCGTACGGGCTCGCCCTGCCAGGTGATCTCGCCCTCGTCGGGCTGGTGGGCGCCGGAGAGGACCTTGATGAGGGTGGACTTCCCGGCCCCGTTCTGCCCCAGCAGGCAGTGGACCTCCCCGGCCTCCACATCGAGATCGACGCCGTCGAGCGCGCGGACGCCGGGAAACGACTTGGTGATGCCGGACATGGTGAGCAATGGCATGCGGGACCTCCGCCCTGGCCGTACGTCATCGCTGTGCGGTGAAGCGGTGCGGTGCAGTGGTGCGGTGCAGCGGTGCGGTGCAGCGGTGCGGTGCAGCGGTGCGGTGCAGCGGTGCAGTGGTGCGGTGCAGCGGTGCTGACAGAAGGCGCGAAACAGGAGAAGCGGAAGAAAAAGAAGAGGTGGAGCGGCAGGCAGCGGGACGCGCTCGTGCTACGCGGGCGAGAAGAGGTGGTCGCTGGTGAGCCGGGCCGCGCCCGTCACGCCCGCGACCTGGCCCAACTCGCCCAGGACGATGGGGAGATTGCCGGTCGCCAGGGGCAGCGACTGGCGGTAGACCTGGGTGCGGATGCTGGCGAGCAGCGTGTGGCCGAGGCCGGTCACACCGCCGCCGATCACCACCAGGCCCGGATTGAAGAAGCTGACGAGTCCCGCGATGACCTGGCCCACGCGGGCCCCGCCCTCGCGGATGAGGTCGAGAGAGGTGCCGTCGCCCGCCGAGGCGGCGGCGGCGATGTCGGCCGCGGTGAGCCGGCCGCCCGCGGCGAGGCGCTGGGCCAGCTCGTCCGAACGGCCGTCGGCCGCGGCCTGTTCGGCGTCGCGGGCGAGCGCGGCGCCGCCGAAGTAGGCCTCCAGGCAGCCCCGGTTGCCGCAGGCGCACTGGCGCCCGTCGGGCTCGACCTGGATGTGCCCGACGTCGCCCGCGCTGCCCGTCGTGCCCCGGTGGACCTCGCCGCCGACGACGATGCCGCAGCCGATGCCCGTACCGATCTTGACGCAGAAGAAGTCCCGTACGGAACGGGCGACTCCGGCCTGCATCTCGCCCATGGCCATCAGGTTCACGTCGTTGTCGACCATCACCGGACAGCCCAGTTCCTGGCTGAGCGCCTCCCGCACGGGGAAGCCGTCCCAGCCGGGCATGATCGGCGGCGCCACCGGGACGCCCTCGGGGAAGCGGACCGGGCCCGGGACCCCGATCCCCGCACCGTCGAAGCCCTCCGCGACACCGGTGTCGCGGAGCTTGGCCACCATCGCCAGCACCTGGTCGAAGACGGCCACGGGACCTTCCCGTACGTCCATGGGCTGGTTGAGGTGGCCCAGGATCTCCAGCTCGGGGTTGGTCACGGCGACGTCGATCGAGGTGGCGCCGATGTCGACGCCGAGGAAACGGAGTTGGGGGGCGAGCCGGATGTTGTGCGAGCGCCGCCCGCCGCGCGAGGCGGCGAGCCCGTCCGCGACGACGAGCCCCGTCTCCAGCAGCCGGTCGACCTCGACCGCGAGCTTGGAACGGGACAGGTCCACCCGGTCGCCCAGCTCGGCGCGGGAGCGCGGACCGCCGTCGCGCAGCAGGCGGAGCAGGCGCGCCTGGTGCGTGTTCGCGGGCCGTGCCGTCATGCGCCTCACCGCTACCCCTCCAGCCTTGCGATCGGCAGTGCTGTGTCGAGCCCCGGATTTCACAGGGAACGTAGCAGCGGCCCCCGGGGTTGGGAAGAAGTTGTGCACGATCCCGCGCGACTTTTTCCTGACTGAGGACAAAGGGCGGCCCGCAACGGACCGGCACCCGGAACCGGCTCGCGGACCGGCACCCGGACCGGCACCCGGACCGGCACCCGGACCGGCTCGCGCCGGCGGTACGCCGCTACGTGCGGCCCGTCTCCTCCTGGGCGCGTTCCAGGGCGCGGGAGGCGGCGGCCCAGGTGGCGTGGACGACGGGGAGGCTGCGGGCGCGGTAGGCGGCGCAGACCTGGGCGTCGTCGTCGACGACGACCGCGATCTCACGCGTCCGCGCGGCGTCGGCCAGCAGTTCGGGCTTGAGGACGCGCGCCGGGCGCCGGTCGCGGTCCGGGCGCATCCACAGGGGCGCGGCCGGGAGGCCCCGCTCCCTCAGCCACCGCTCGGTGGCCCGGCGGCAGCGCTCCGGGCGGCCGGTGACATAGCCGAGGTCGCATGTCTCGGCCCAGCGGAGGGCGAGCGCGATCCCCTCGGCGAGCGGCGGGTCCCCGGACGCGGCGCGGAAGAAGCCGTTCCAGTCCCTGCGCGGCGGCTCCAGGAAGTGCAGCCGGTGTGCGACGTCGGCCAGTGTGCCGTCGAGGTCGAAGACGGCCAGTCGCCGTTCGCCCGGCTGCTGTTCCATCCCGTGCTCCCCTCGCCCTCGCCGCGCGTGCCCGTACGCCCAGCGTATGTGCCCGCTTCGCGCCCGAGCCGTGTCCGCGCGGGTGGGTCCCGTCGCAGGCCTGGTCAAACGCCAGGTGATCTTCGTAGGGTGCCGGGGCATGACGCCTGGGATCCTGGACCGCTCACGCACCGTCGCGCCCCCGGGCTGGAGCCGATGGCTGGTGCCGCCCGCCGCGCTGTCGGTGCATCTGTCGATCGGACAGGCGTACGCGTGGAGCGTGTTCAAACCGCCGCTCGAATCGACGCTCGGTCTCTCCGGCACGGCGAGCGCCCTGCCCTTCCAGCTCGGGATCGTGATGCTGGGCCTGTCGGCCGCTTTCGGCGGGACGCTCGTCGAACGCCGGGGCCCGCGCTGGGCGATGGCCGTGTCGCTGGTCTGCTTCTCCTCGGGCTTCCTGCTCGCGGCGCTCGGCGCGTACACCGAGCAGTTCTGGCTGGTCGTCCTCGGCTACGGCTTCGTCGGCGGCATCGGGCTCGGCATCGGCTACATCTCCCCCGTCTCGACGCTCATCAAGTGGTTCCCCGACCGCCCCGGCATGGCGACGGGCATCGCCATCATGGGCTTCGGGGGCGGCGCGCTGATCGCCTCGCCCTGGTCGGCGCGGATGCTGGAGGAGTTCGGGGAGGACAGCGGGGGCATCGCCGCCGCGTTCCTCGTGCACGGGCTGGTCTACGCGGTGTTCATGGCCCTCGGCGTGCTGCTCGTCCGGGTGCCGGCCGAGGGCTGGCGGCCCGCCGGGTGGGAGCCGCCGAAGGAGTCGCGGGCGCTGGTGACGACCGCGCAGGTGTCGGCCCGGAACGCCGTACGGACGCCGCAGTTCTGGTGCCTGTGGGTCGTGCTGTGCATGAACGTCACGGCCGGGATCGGCATCCTGGAGAAGGCCGCGCCGATGATCACGGACTTCTTCGCGGACACCTCGACCCCGGTCAGCGCCTCCGCCGCCGCGGGCTTCGTGGCGCTGCTGTCCCTCGCGAACATGGCGGGCCGCCTGCTGTGGTCGTCCGCCTCGGACGTGATCGGGCGCAAGAACGTCTACCGCGTCTATCTCGGCGTCGGCGCGCTGATGTACCTGCTCATCTGGCAGGCGGGCGACGCCTCCAAGCCGCTGTTCGTGTGCTGCGCGCTGGTGATCCTCTCCTTCTACGGGGGCGGCTTCGCGACCGTACCCGCGTATCTGAAGGACCTGTTCGGCACGTACCAGGTCGGCGCCATCCACGGGCGGCTGCTCACGGCCTGGTCCACCGCGGGCGTGCTCGGGCCGCTGATCGTCAACTGGGTCGCGGACTCCCAGGAGGACGCCGGCCGTTCGGGCCGCGGGCTCTACGGACTCTCGCTCGGCATCATGATCGCCCTGCTCGCCGTGGGCTTCGTCGCGAACGAACTGGTCCGCCCCGTCCACCCCCGCCACCACGAGCCCACGACCGCGAAGGAGGAGGCCGATGAGCCCGACGGACAGCGCACGGCCTGAGACCGGTACCCCGCGCAGGATCCCGCTCACCGTCCTCGCCTGGCTCTGGGTGGGCGCCCCGCTCGCGTACGGTCTCTACGAGCTGATCAGCAAGGCGGCCAAGCTCTTCACGGGGTGACCCCCTTGCGGGCGGGTCGGGGAGAATGGCGTGGTCGGCACCTCACGTACGCACCAGGAGAGACACCATGGGACGGGTCACCGAGCGGCGCCGCGTCGTCCGTATCCGGGACGGGGTCGTCTCGGAACGCGCCGACACTCTGGTGGCCGAGGAGCCGCTGGAGATCCGGCTGAACGGGCGGGCGCTGGCCATCACCATGCGCACGCCCGGCGACGACTTCGCACTGGCCGCGGGCTTCCTGCTCAGCGAGGGCGTCGTGCACGACCCGGAGCAGATCGCCTCGATCGTCTACTGCGCGGGCGCCACCGACGAGGGCGCGAACACCTACAACGTCCTCGACGTCCGCCTCGCGCCCGGCACCCCGCTCCCGGACATCGCCCTGGAGCGCAACGTCTACACGACCTCCTCCTGCGGCCTGTGCGGCAAGGCCAGCCTGGACGCCGTGCGCACCACGGCCCGCTGGACCCTCGGCGAGGGCCCGGCGCTGGACCCCGGGACCCTCGCGGAGCTGCCCGGGCGGCTGCGCGCCGCGCAGCGGGTGTTCGACAAGACGGGCGGGCTGCACGCCGCCGGGCTGTTCACCCCGGACGGCGGGCTGATCGACGTGCGCGAGGACGTCGGGCGGCACAACGCGGTCGACAAGCTGCTGGGCCGCGCCCTCCAGCAGGGGCGGCTGCCGCTGCGCGACCATGTGCTGATGGTCTCCGGGCGGGCCTCGTTCGAGCTGGCGCAGAAGGCCGTGATGGCGGGCGTTCCGGCCCTCGCCGCGGTCTCAGCGCCCTCCTCGCTGGCCGTCGACCTGGCGCACGAGACCGGGCTCACGCTCGTCGGCTTCCTCCGCGGCAGCAGCATGAACGTCTACGCCGGGGCCGGGCGGCTGGCCGTCGCCGCCGCGCTCTGAGACCTCCGAGGGGATCTGCCCGGCCCAGCGCCGCGCCAGATACGCGCAGACCATGAGCTGCATCTGGTGGAAGAGCATCAGCGGCAGCACGGCGACGCTGGCCTGCGCGCCGAAGAGCACGGAGGCCATGGGGAGCCCCGCCGCGAGGGACTTCTTGGAGCCCGCGAACGTGATCGCGACGCGGTCCGCCCGGTCGAAGCCGAGCCTGCGCGACCCGTACCAGCTCACGGTCAGCATCACCGCGAGCAGCACCGCCTCGACCCCCACCAGCGCGACCAGCCGCCCGGGGCTGACAGCGCTCCAGACGCCCTCGTTCATGCCCTGGCTGAAGGCGGTGTAGACGACGAGGAGGACCGAGCTGCGGTCGACGTAGCCGAGGATCCTCTTGTGCCGGGTGAGGAAGCCGACCAGCCAGCGGCGCACGAGCTGTCCGGCGACGAACGGGGCCAGGAGCTGGCTGCCGATCTC
Source organism: Streptomyces albiaxialis (assembly GCF_039530985.1). Lineage (NCBI taxonomy): Bacteria > Bacillati > Actinomycetota > Actinomycetes > Kitasatosporales > Streptomycetaceae > Streptomyces > Streptomyces albiaxialis. The sequence goes on along the minus strand of NZ_BAAAPE010000016.1, from coordinate 194,815 downwards.
CGCGAGCCCGCCCGCCGAGAGGCCCGCCTCGCCCCCGATGAGCCAGGCGGCGAGGAGCGGCGTGGCGATCATGCCGAGGAGGCTGGAGTAGGTGCCCGCGCAGATCGCCGCGGGCACGTTGCCGCGGGCGATGGAGGTGAAGGCGATCGAGGACTGGATGGTGGAGGGGACGAGGCAGAGGAAGAGCAGCCCGTCCTGGAGCTGCGGCGTCAGGACGTACGGCACGAGTCCGTACGAGGCGAGGCCGAGCAGCGGGAAGAGCGCGAACGTGCACAGCACGACGGCGAGGTGGAGCCGCCAGTGGCGGAGGCCGTCGAGGGCCTCGCGGGTGGAGAGCCGGGCGCCGTAGAGAAAGAAGATCAGGCCGACCGCGATCTTGGTGGCCCAGGAGAAGCCCTCGGCCACGCCGCCGGAGGCGGGCAGCAGCACGGCGACGAGCACCGTGCCGAGCAGCAGCAGTATGTACGGGTCGACGACTCGGGCCAGGCGGCGCATGTGCTCCCTCGGTACGTGCGGCAGCGCTCACCTACCGCGCTGCGGAATTGCTTTTCCGACCATTCCCCTTTCTCCCTCCTTCGCGCAAGGTCGCGCCACCCTCGCGGAGGTTCGGTGCAGATCTCACGAGAACCCGGCAACCAAGGGATTGACCTGCGCGGACGCCCTCCCCATCGCGTGCCGTATCGGATACGGTCACACGCGCTGTGCCCCACGGCGGGCACGCACCCCATGCACGTCGAGGAGCAGGTCCTTTGCACGAGTTCACCGTCCCGGCCGTGGCGACGGAGCCCCAGGTTGGCGGGCTGGCTGACGCCGTGTTCACGCATGCCGAGGAGGACCCGGGCCGGATCGCGCTGGCCCGCAAGGACGCCCGGGGCGTGTGGCGGGACGTGACGACCGCGCAGTTCCGCGACGAGGTGCTCGCACTGGCGAAGGGTCTCCTCGCGGAGGGCGTCCGGTTCGGCGACCGCGTCGCGATCATGTCCCGTACGCGGTACGAGTGGACGCTGTTCGACTTCGCGCTGTGGGCGATCGGCGCCCAGTCGGTGCCCGTCTACCCGACGTCGTCGGCCGAGCAGGTCTCCTGGATGCTCTCCGACGCGGAGGTCTCGGCGGCAGTGGTCGAGCACGAGGACCACGCGATGACCATAGGTTCCGTCATCGACCGGCTGCCCCATCTCAAGCAGCTCTGGCAGCTCGACGCGGGCGCCCTCGACGCGCTGCTCGCCGCGGGCTCCCACATCGAGGACGAGGTCGTGAACCGCCACCGGTACGCCCTCACCCCCGACACCACGGCCACCGTCATCTACACCTCGGGCACGACGGGCCGCCCCAAGGGCTGCGTGATCAGCCACGCCAACTTCATGGCCGAGGCCGACAACATCGTCGGCAGGTACGGGGACGTCTTCGGCCCCCGCCCCGGCGACCGGGGCTCGCTGCTGCTCTTCCTCCCCCTCGCGCACGTCTTCGGGCGGATGGTGGAGGTCGCGGCGGTGCGCGGCGGCGTCAAACTGGGCCACCAGCCGGACATGTCGGCGGCGGTGCTGCTGCCGGACCTGGCCGCGTTCCGGCCGACGTTCCTCCAGGCCGTGCCGCACCTCTTCGAGAAGATCTTCCAGGCCGCCCGCCGCAAGGCCGAGCGCGACGGCAAGCTCGAACCCTTCGACAAGGCCGTCGAGATCGCCGTGAAGTACGCGGAGGCCATGGAGCACAAGGCGTTCGGCACGGGCCCGGGCCCCGGCGCCTCGCTGCGGATGCAGCACCAGCTCTACGACAAGCTCGTCTACGCCAAGGTGCGCGAGGCCATGGGCGGGCGCTGCCGCCACGCGATGTCGGGCGGCTCGGCGATGGAGCGCCGCCTCGGGCTCTTCTTCGACGGCGCCGGAATGCGGATCTTCGAGGGGTACGGGCTGACCGAGTCCACCGCCGCGGCCGTCGCCAACCCGCCCGAGCGCCCCCGCTTCGGCACGGTCGGCCGGCCCGTCCCCGGTACGACGGTGCGGGTCGCGGAGGACGGCGAGATCCTGCTGCACGGCGGCCAGGTCTTCACCGGCTATCTGAACGACGCGCGGGCCACCGGGGAGACCCTCCGTGACGGCTGGCTCGCCACCGGCGACCTCGGCGCCCTGGACGCGGACGGCTATCTGACGATCACCGGGCGCAAGAAGGAGATCCTGGTGACCTCCAGCGGCAAGAGCGTCTCCCCGGGGTCGCTGGAGGAGCGCGTGCGCGAGCACCCGCTCGTCGGCCAGTGCATCGTCCTCGGCAACGACCGCCCGTACGTCTCCGCGCTCGTCACCCTCGACCCGGAGGCCGTGCAGCACTGGCTGACGATGCGCGAGAAACCCCGGATGAAGCCGGCCGAACTGCTGCACGACGCCGATCTGGAGACCGAGGTCCGGCGGGCCGTGGTCGCCGCGAACACCCAGGTCTCGCAGGCCGAGTCCATCCGTACGTTCCGCATCCTCGCCGCGCCCTTCACCGAGGAGCACGGCCTGCTGACGCCCTCGCTGAAGCTGAAGCGGAAGGCGATCGAGAAGGCGTACGCGGTCGAGATCGAGGCCCTGTACCGGTAGACGGCACCCGGCACCCGGCGTCGCGAAACGGAACGCACGGTCGGCACTGATCGTTCACCATGGGGCCGCAGGGACCGCAGAGACCTGAGAGAACGACTGATCCGAACGTGAGGACCGACCGCGTGAGCAACGTTCCGAACATCACGCTCAACAACGGCGTCACGATGCCGCAGCTCGGCTTCGGGGTCTGGCAGGTGCCGGACGAGGAGGCGCGGAAGGCCGTCGCCACCGCGCTGGAGACGGGTTACCGCAGCGTCGACACGGCCGCCGTGTACGAGAACGAGCAGGGTACGGGCCGTGCCCTCGCGGGCTCCGGCATCCCCCGCGACGAGCTGTTCGTCACGACGAAGCTGTGGAACGGCGACCAGGGGTACGACTCGACGCTGCGCGCCCTCGACGCCTCCCTCGACCGCCTCGGCCTCGACCACGTGGACCTCTATCTCATCCACTGGCCGATGCCGGAGGTCGACAAGTACACCGACACCTGGCGGGCGTTCGAGAAGATCCACGCGGACGGGCTCGCCCGCGCGATCGGCGTCTCCAACTTCCAGCCCACACACCTCAAGCGCCTGATCGACCTGGGCGGCACGGTCCCCGCGGTCAACCAGATCGAGCTGCACCCGCGTCTCCAGCAGTCCGTGCCGCGCGCCTTCCAGGCGGACCACCGCATCGCCACCGAGGCCTGGTCGCCGCTGGGCCAGGGCGGCGAGGTGCTGCGCGACCCGGTGCTCGCCGAGATCGCCGCCCGGCACGGCAAGACACCGGCCCAGGTGGTGCTGCGCTGGCACCTCCAGCTCGGGAACGTGGTCATCCCCAAGTCCGTCACGCCCGCCCGTATCCGCGAGAACATCGACGTCTTCGACTTCGAGCTGGGCCCCGAGGCGATGAAGGCCGTCGCCGCGCTCAACACCGACACCCGGCTGGGCGCCGATCCGGACACGATGAACTGGATGAGCTAGGGGTCTCCGGCAGGACCGCCGCTCAGCGCGCCCCGTGTCCCGGCGCGATCCCTTCGATCCGCCGGGCCAGGGCGATGTCCTTGGCGGTGATCCTGCCGCCCACACTGTGCGTGTTCACGGAGACCGCCAGCGTGTTGTAGCCGAGCGTCAGCTCGGCGTGATGGTCCAGCTCGTCCTGGATCGTGGCGATGTGGATCACCATCGCCGCGGCGGGCAGATGCCCGTCGAAGGAGTAGGCGCGGGCGATGCTGTCGCCGTCCGTGGTCCAGCCCGGCAGCTCCGCCAGCGCCTTCTCGGTCTCCTGCGGGGTCAGCGGCTCGGGTGCCATGACGCGTTCCTCGTTCCGTCGCGGTGGGTTCCGCACTCCTGAAAACACTTCCAGCCTGCCACGTTCCTTCGGTTACCGTCTGGTCCATGACGGCACCCCCGGACGACCGCCCCCTCGGCACGCTGCTGCGCGGCTGGCGCGAGCGCGCCGGCTTCAGCCAGCTCGAACTGGCCCTGCGCGCCGACTCCTCCGCGCGCCACATCAGCTTCATCGAGACCGGCCGCACCGCGCCCAGCCGCGAGATGGTGCTGCGGCTGGCCGACACCCTCGACGTCCCGGTGCGGGAGCGCAACGCGCTGCTGCTCGCCGCCGGTTTCGCGCCCGCCTTCCCCGCCACGCCCCTCGACGACCCCTCGCTGGGCACGCTGCGCGGCCACCTGGAGCGGATGGTCGCGGCGTACGAGCCGTATCCGGCGATCGTCGTGGACGGGGTCTACGACGTGATCGCCGCCAACCGCGGCGTCGCCACGCTCGCGGAGGGCGTCGCCCCGCATCTGCTGGAGCCGCCGCTCAACGCGATGCGGCTCACCCTCCACCCGGAGGGCCTGGCGCCCCGCATCCGCAATCTGCCCGAGTGGCGCGGCCATCTGCTCGACCAGATGAGCCGCCAACTCGCCCTCCACCGCTCGCCCGGACTGCGCGCGGTGTACGAGGAGGTCGAGGCGTATCCCCTGCCCCCGGGCAGCGAGGAGCGCGCGGAACGGACGGGGAACGGGAGCCCGTTCGCCCTGCCGATGCAGATCGAGCACGGGGGCGAGGTCCTCTCGTTCCTCTCGACGATCGCCACGTTCAACACCCCGGTGGACGTGACGGTCTCCGAACTGGCCGTGGAGACCCTCCTCCCGGCCGACCCGGCGACCGCCAAGGCGCTCCAGGAGGCGGTGGGCACCTGAGCCCTGATCCGGGCGACCGAGGTGTCCCGGTTGCACCCACCATGACCGTTATGGTGCCGCCATGGCCGACAGTTCCCCGCACCACCGCACGGACCGCGCCTGACCCTCCGCATCGGCAAGGAGGAACTGGTCGTCCGACGGCGGTACGAGGCCGCCAGCATCGTCAACGACGCCCTGGTCGCGCTCTGGTTCATCGCGGGAAGCGTGATGTTCTTCTCGTCCGGGTGGGAGAGGACCGGTATCTGGTGCTTCCTCCTCGGCAGCATCGAGCTGCTGGTCCGCCCCGCCATCCGGCTCGCCCGCCAGGTCCACCTGGGGCGGCTGCGCGACGACGCGTCCGACGCCGCCGGGCGGGAATCCTCGCAGGACTTCTGACCTGCGGAATCGTGGCATCCCCTAGGTAATGATGACTAGACGGGGGTGTACCCAGCACCACCCCCTTGGCCGTACCAGCCCCACCCCCACAGGCGTGCTGCACGGCTGTCAGCGCCCCATGCGGTGCCGGAAGGCTGGTACGCATGACGACAGCGATCGAGGCACCACCGTCCCGCCCCCGGGCCCGCACCCAGGGAAGTGACTTCTCCCGGCTCACGCACAGGATCAACGAGGCCGGGCTGATGGCACGCAGGCCCGGCTACTACGCGATACGGCTCAGCGTGGTCGGACTCGCGTTCGCGGGAGGCGTCGCGGCGCTCCTCACCGTGGGTGAGAGCTGGTGGCAGCTCGCCGTCGCCGTATATCTGGGACTGGCCTACGGGCAGATGGCGCTCGTGGCCCACGACCTCGCGCACAAGCAGGTCTTCCGCTCCCGCAGGGCCAGCGAGCTGGCGGGCCGCGTCGTCGGCAACATCGGCATCGGCATGTCGTACGGCTGGTGGATGAACAAGCACACCCGCCACCACGCCAACCCGAACCACGAGGAGCTGGACCCCGACGTGGCCCCCGACATCCTCGTCTGGTCGAAGGACCAGGCGCGGGAGGCGAAGGGGCTGCCGCGGTTCATCGGCCGCCACCAGGCCGCGCTCTTCTTCCCGCTGCTGACGCTGGAGGGCTTCAACCTCCATGTGTCGAGCTTCCGGGCGCTGCGCGAGCCGCACATGAAGCGCAAGCGGCTGGAGGGCGGGCTGCTCCTCGCGCACACGGCCGCCTATCTGGGCCTGCTCTTCCTGACCCTGCCGGTCGGCATGGCCTTCGCCGTGCTCTTCCTGCACCACGCCGTCTTCGGCGTCTACCTCGGCTCGATCTTCGCGCCCAACCACAAGGGCATGCCCACCCTCAAGGGCGACGAGCGGCCCGACTTCCTGCGCCGCCAGGTGCTGACCTCGCGCAACGTGAAGGGCGGCTGGTTCACCGACATCGCGCTGGGAGGGCTCAACTACCAGATCGAGCACCATCTCTTCCCGAGCATGCCGAGCCCGCATCTGCGCCGCGCGCGGCCCATCGTCATGGCGTACTGCGCGGAGATCGGCGTCTCGTACCACGAGACCGGGCTCGTCGCCTCCTGGAGGGAGGCCCTGCGTCACCTGCGCGAGGTCGGCGTCCCTATTCGCGAGGCGGAGACAGCGGGCTCGGGCTCCGGCCCCGCCCCGGACTCCCGCCCGGACACGGACTCCGTCCCGGAGACCTCGTCGGCGTCGAAGTGAGGAACGGCGACGCCGGGACGCGGCGCCGCGCACTCGTCCAGCCAGCGGCGCAGCACCCGGTGCACGTCCTCGGCGCCCACCAGCGGGGCGCCCGGCTCCTCGGTCGGCGGCGACAGCTCCAGAGGTGACAGGAGGAACGGGTGGCTCTGCTCGCCGCCCAGCCCGCCGTGCGAACCGATCTGCTCCTCGAACGCGTGGACAGCGCCCGTCTCCGGGTCGACCGACGAGTTGACCATGATGTCGGGCGCGTTCGGAAAGCGGGCCGTGCGCAGCACGGCCCGGGCCGTGCCCGGCCCGAACGGCTCCAGCGGATCGGCCCCGACGACCTCGCCGGTCGCGAGCCGGCGCTCGCCGCCGCCGCGCCCCAGGACGACGGGGCCGTGCTCCTCGCTCTCGACCAGCACGAAGCCGATGCCGGGATGCTCGGCGAGCGTCCGCAGCAGCGCGGGCCGGAGCGCCTCGATCCGCTCACGGCTCGTCCGGCCCGGCTCGTCCGGGAACGAGACCAGGCCCAGGTTCCCCGACGCCAGCACCACGGGCCCGGTGCCCCGGCGCGGGGCGCCCGCCGCGTCCGTGGCGGGGTCCTCGGGCTCGGGCCGGTGCAGCGCGGCGCGCGCCGCCGCGCGGGCCTCGCAGCCGCTGACGGTGCGCCGGGCCCGGCGCGGGACGCGCAGCCCGCAGCCCGCGCGGACGAGGTCCTCCAGCGTCAGGCCATAGGCCCCCTCGAACGTCTCGCCCTCGCTCTGCCCGTGGTCCGAGAGCAGCACCAGCCGGTACGGGCGCGGGGCGCGCTCGGCGACCTTGGCGATCAGCGCGACCGAACGGTCCAGCCTGCGCAGCACCTGGTGGGTGTCCCGGCCGCGCGGGCCGGAGTGGTGGGCCACCTCGTCGTACCCCACCAGGTCCGCGTAGACCGCGGTACGGCCGCTGAGGATGTCGCCCAGCACCGCGGCGACCACCACATCCCGCTCGACGACCGTCGCGAAGGCCCGCACGAACGGATAGAGCCCGCCCCGCCCCACGCGCGGCCGCTCGCGCCGCGCCAGCGCCCGCGTCGACTGCCACATCTCGCGCGCCACCTCGGCGACGAAGGACACGGCGGTACGCGTCGCGTTCGCGGGGTCCGAGAAATACGCGAAATACCCGGCGCGGGAGCGGGTCTCCTTGCCGCGCCGCGCCGAGGTGGAGAGCACGAGCGCGACCTGGGCTGCGCCGCCGGTGAACAGATTGCCCCTGCTCGCCCCGTCCAGCGCGAGGAGGCCCTTGTCGCCGGTGCGCTCCACGGCGCGGCGCTGCAGCTCGACGGCGCTGGTCGGCCGGTTGCTGACCATGACCTCGCCGGTCTCCTTCTCGTACCACCTGAAGGCGGGCACGTCCTCCGTGCTGCCGTGCAGGATGCCGAGCTGGCTGGCGCCGGTCTGGCTGGACCAGTCGGTGCGCCACGGGGTGAGCCGGTGGCTGCTGCCGCACATCGCGGCGACGACGGGCATCAGCGGCGGCGCCCCGCCGGACGGTTCGAGCGCGTCCCTCAGCACCCCGTAACCGAGGCCGTCGAGCTGGAGGAAGACCACGCCGGGGGTGTCCGGGAGCTCGGCCCGCCCCTCGCGGCGCCGCCTGCGGCCCGCGATCCGGGCCAGCCTGCGCCGGTACGCCCCGTCGTCGTGGACGGCGAGGAAACCGCTCGTCGCCGAGGACGCCGCCGACATCGCGGCGGCCACCACGACCGCCGTCGTCGGATCGGCGGTGCCGCGCCCGTAGGGGATCAGGGAGAGCGCGAGCCACAGCAGCGAGCCGTTGAGAAAGAAGACCAGCAGACCCAGCACCAGCGCGGGCACCAGCAGCAGGGCCCGCACCAGCACGGGCCAGACGAGCGCGCTGAGCAGGCCGAAGGCCCCGGCGCCCGAGGCGGCCGTGATGCCGATGACGGTCGCGCTGTCCCCGTCCGCCGACTGGAGCCGGAAATCGGGCAGCGCCCCGGCGAGCAGCAGCATGGTCAGCGTGCTGACCGCCCAGACCGCGCCGACGCGCAGCAGGGTCGCCCCGAGGCCCCGCCATCCCACCCGCATGCGTCGCCCACCTCCATCGCCCCGCGCCCGCGGGACTTCGTCCACTTTTTCATAGTCCGCCACCGGGCCGGACGGCGCTGTGGATAACTCCCGGCGACCCCCGCGCGACCCTGTGGGACCCCGCGCGGCCCGCGCCCGCCGCCGCGCGCTTACGCTCGTACGTGCAAGGGGCGCGCGGGCGCGCGTCCGGGAAGCGGCGCGGCGGAGGGAGCCCCGTGGCGGTCGAGGTCACCTGGTGGGGCCATGCCACCGCGACGGTGCGGGACTCGGGCGTCACGGTGCTGACGGACCCGCTGCTGGTGCGGCGCCTCGCGCACCTGCGCAGACGGCGCGGCGCGCTCCCGCCCCCGTCGGCGGCGCTGGCCGACGCCGTACTCGTCTCCCACCTGCACGCCGACCATCTGCACCTCGGCTCGCTGGCCCGCCTCGCGCCCGGCACCCGCGTGGTGCTGCCGCGCGGCGCGCGGCGCGCCGTGCCCGGGCTGCGGCGGCTGGCGCCGCTGCTGGACCTGCGGGAGGTCGCGCCGGGCGACGAGGTCCGCGTCGGCCCCGTGACCGTACGGGCCGTGCCCGCAGCGCACGACGGGCGGCGGCTCCCGATCGGGCCGCACGCCTCCCCCGCGCTGGGATACGTGGTCGAAGGCGAGGCCCGTACGTACTTCGCGGGCGACACCGGGCTCTTCGACGGGATGGCCGAGGCCGTGGGTCCCGTGGACACGGCGCTGCTGCCGGTCGGCGGCTGGGGCCCGTTCCTCGGCGAGCACCATCTCGACCCGGGCCGCGCCGCCGAGGCCCTGGCCCGGCTCCGGCCCCGCAGCGCGGTGCCGGTGCACTACGGCACGTACTGGCCGATCGGCATGGACGCCGTGCGGCCCCACGAGTTCCACTCCCCCGGCACCGAGTTCGTCCGCCTCGCCGCCGTCCCCGCACCGGAGGTCGCGGTGCATCTGCTGGGGCACGGGGAGAGCGTCCGGCTGGAGGAGGCCCGGTGACGAGCCTCTCCGAGATCGCGGACGTGGTGGCGCGGCAGGTGGTGGCGCCGCCGGAGGCGACACAGCAGGCGGTGGGCTATCCCTCGCTCTTCCTGCTGGTCGTCGTCGGTTCGCTGGTGCCCGTCGTGCCGACGGGCGCGCTGGTCTCCGGCGCCGCCGTGGTCGCGCTGCACCAGAGCCTGCCGGTCTTCTCGCTGCTGACGGTGTTCGGGGTCGCGGCGTTCGCCGCGTTCCTCGGGGACATCGGGCTGTACTGGCTGGGCAAGCGCGGGGTCGGCTCGAAGAACGGCTCGCGCTGGCTGGCGGCGCTGCGGGAGCGCGCCGCGCCCGAGCGGCTGGAGCAGGCGGACCGCAAGCTGCGCGAGCACGGCGTGGCCGTACTGGTGCTGTCCCGGCTGGTGCCCGCGGGGCGGATCCCGGTCATGCTGGCGTGCCTGCTGGCCCGTATGCCGCTACGGACGTTCGCCCGCGGCGACGTCTTCGCGTGCCTGGCCTGGGCGGCGGCCTACCAGTTGATCGGCATCGCGGGCGGGGCCCTCTTCCCCGAGCCGTGGGAGGGGATCGCGGCGGCGGTCGGCCTCACCCTGGTGATCAGCGCCGCGCCCTCGGTCTGGCGTCGCCTGCGCGCCAGGGGCCGCGAACGGGCCTCGGCCCCAGAGGCCTGAGCCTTGAGGCCTGAGCCTTGAGGCCTGAGCCTTGAGGCCTGAACCTGACACCTGAGACCCGAGGCCTGCGGGGCCACCGCTACTCCAGGACGCGCGAGGCCCCGACCGGCAGGTCCCAGAGCGCCTCGCGGGGGCGGCCCGCGTCCGCCCAGGCCGCGCGCACCCGGCGCAGTGGTTCGAGGGGCGGCTCGCCCGAGAGCAGGAACGTCGACCAGTGCATCGGGGCCATCCGGCGGGCCCCCACGTCCTGGCAGGCCAGCACCGCTTCCTCGGGGTCGGTGTGGACGGGGCGGAGCATCCAGCGCGGGTCGTACGCCCCGATGGGGAGGAGCGCGAGGTCGATGCCGGGGTAGCGGCGGCCGATCTCGGAGAACCAGTGCCCGTAACCCGTGTCGCCCGCGAAATAGAGCCGCTGGCCGTGGCGGTCGGTGAGGACCCAGCCGCCCCACAGGGAACGGCAGGTGTCGGTGAGGGTGCGCTTGGACCAGTGGTGCGCGGGGACGAAGTCGAACCGCACCTTGGCGCCCCAGGGGGCGGGCAGCTCGGCGCCCTCCCACCAGTCCAGCTCGGTCACGGTCGTGAAGCCCCGTCTGCGGCACCAGTCGCCGAGCCCCGCGGGGACGAACAGATACGTGTCGCGCGGGAGGCGCTTGAGGGTGGGGGCGTCGAGATGGTCGTAGTGATTGTGGGAGATGACCACGGCGTCGATCTTCGGGAGGTCCTGCCAGGCGACGCCGACGGGCGTGACGCGCGCCGGGGTGCCGAGGATCTTCCGGGACCAGACGGGGTCCGTCAGGACCGTGAGCCCGCCGATGCGCACGACCCAGCTCGCGTGCCCCGCCCAGGTGACCGCGAGGGTGTCGGCGTCGGGCTCGGGGAGCGGGCCCGGCGCGAACGGCAGCCGGGGGATCTCCTCCCGCAGCGCCACCGCGCTCGGCCGCATCGCGCCCTCCCTGGCCATCCGCGCCATCGCGCGCACGCCGGGCAGCGGCGAGGTGAGCCGGTCGGCGAACGAGCGGGGCCACAGCCGCTTCGCGCCGAGCGGATGCGCCTCGGAGCGCTCGGCGGGGCGGGGGCGCGAAGGGGGCGGGGAGATCGTCAGCAGGTGCGTGTGAGCCGCTTCGCCGCTTCCGCCGCCCTCGGGGGGCACCTCGGGCCGCCCTGAGCGCCCGGCGCGCTCGGAACGCCCGGCGCGCTCGCCGGTCTGTCCGATCCGCTCGGCCTCTCCGATCCGCTCGGCCTGTCCGGTCCGTTCGGTCTGCCCGGCTCGCTCGGTCTGTCCGGTCCGCTCGGTCCGTTCGGTCATCTACTGAGGGCTCCCATCCGTGAGATCCGCGAGCACCGACTGCACAGTGACCAACGCCTGGGCCGCGCCGAGTGATTCCTGCGCGGCCCGACCATCTTGCGTGGTCAGAGGGGACCCGCGCACCTCGGCGAGGACGTCGGTGGCGAGCCGGACGCGCAGGGCGCGCGGATCGTCGCCGAAGCGGTGGCCCCCGTCCGCGTACGGACCGAGGCGGCGCACCAGCTCGGCCTCCAGGCCCGCCGCGTCGGTGATACCGCGCGCGGCGAGGCGGGAACGGGCCTGCTCCATGTCCGCGTAGAGATGCCGCCCGGCGTGCGGCGGGCGGCACAGGGCTCCGGCGTCGGTGACGGCCCGGCACAGCGCGGCGCCCCGCTCGCCGTGCAGCCGGGCGGCCTCGGCGCGTCTGCGGCGCTCGTCCTCCGGCTCGGAGAGCGCCTCGGCCGCCGCGGCGGCGACCGGGTCCGACAGCTCGGTGTGGAGCGCGGCGAGGATCCCGCGGACCTCCTCGCCGAGCGCCCGTCCCCTGCCGTGGGCGGGGAAGCGCGCGACGCCCGCGTGCAGCCCGGGCGCGAGGAGCGCGGCGCCGAGGGCGGCGAGGACCACGACGGCGTCCGCGTGCGGGGTGCCCTCCATCATCTCGACGGGGCTGACGGTCACCGTGTCGTGCGGGTCGTGCGAGGTGTCGCGCCAGCTCTCGTCGCTGACGAGCACGAGGCCCTCGCCGGCCGCCGCCTCGCACACCTCGTGCAGCAGTTCGGGGGGCGCGGCCGTGCCCGTGACGTCGTCGGCGACGGAGAGCACCAGCAGCCGGGGCTCGTCGCCCTCCTCGCGGGCCCGGCGCACCGTCTCCAGCAGTGCGAACGGGTCGGGCACGCCGCCGCACTCCGCGGGCACCGGCACTCCGCGCACGGGGCGGCCGAGGAGCCGGGCCTGCGGCGCGAACCACGCGGAGCAGGGGCGGGGCAGCAGCACGCCGCCCCCGACGGCCGCCAGCACGGCGAGCAGCAGCAGCGGGGCGCCGGGCGCCGCGGCCACCTGGGTGGGGTCCGTGCGCATGCCGCGCCGGTTCCAGAAGTCGCTGGCCTCCACGTCGATGGTGCCGATGGTTCCGGCCCGGTCCTGGTCGGTGCGCCGCATCCGTCCCTGCCTCCGCCGCTGCCTGTGTGTACGTCAGACAACCCTTGCAATCCGTACACCTTGGCAGAAGGGTGTGACGGCGGAGAGCGCCGACACTCCCCCGCCGCCGCCACCCGTGCGGCGGCCTACGGCCAACGGCCGAGCTTGCGGAGCTTGTCGGGCAGGCCGCGGCCGCGCGTGCGCACGATGGCCTCGGCGATGTCGTGGAGCTTGCGGTTGCCGCGCTGGGAGAGGGTGCGCAGCAGGGCGAACGCCTCGTCGTCGTCACAGCCCGTCACGGCCATCACGATGCCGCAGGCCCGGTCGACCACGGGCCGGGAGCGCAGCGCGGAGTCGAGCTGCTCGACCTCCTCCAGCGCGGCCTGGTAGCGCACCTCGCGCACCAGGACGGAGGCGGCCAGCTCGCCCAGCAGCGCGGTGCTGCTGCGGACCGCCTCGTCCAGCCGGTTGGGGCGGAAGGAGCAGACGGTGAGGGTGAGCGTGAGCCCGTCGCGCCGGTACGGGAGCGTGGTACACGAGCGGAGGCCCGAGTCGAGCGCCTTGGCCCGGTAGTCGGGCCAGCGGTCGAGGGTGAGCAGATCGTCGCCGCCCGCGGGGCGGCCGGTCTCCAGCGCGGTGAGCAGCGGCCCGTCGCCGCAGGCGCGCTGCACGGCGACCAGCGCGGCCAGGTCGGGGTGGGTGGCCGCCACCTCGCCGGGCCCGTCCGGCAGCCCGGTGGCGTCCGGCGGCTCGGCGGCGGACGCGGCGGTGTCGTCGGTGAGGGTGGCGATGGCGCCACAGCAGTCGGGGCTGAACCGGGCGGTCTGCTCGGCCACGGTGGCGAGGCTCCGGCCGAGGGAGGCTTCTCCCGGGGCCCGTTCGTCCGGGTCGAGCTGCGTCTCTTCAGCAGCTCCGGACGGGTGCGGGGTGTGCCGGGAGTACCTCATGGCGCACGGCTGCCCCGTCCAGGAGATCGAAAAACGGTCGTATCCCCTCAGCTTGACCTAGATTCTTGGCCAAAGCTGCGAGACGGGGTCCGAAGGGGCTCCGTCCGGATACGTTGAACCCCATGGCCGGGGTAGAGGAATACGGTTCCGAGCTCGCAGATTTCCGCAGGAGGGTCGAAGAGCTCAAGTCGGCGCGCGCGCTGCCGCAGGGGGAGCCGATGTCGGCCCTCGACGCGGCGCTCTTCGAACTCCAACACGTGGTCGACGTCCTGTGGCCCCGGTACGTGCAACTCCTGGCGGCGTCGGGACGGCACGGCGGCGGCGAGCACCCGGACACCCGCGAGCAGCAGCTCCTGCGCGCGCTCTTCCAGCGGCTGCCGATGCCCGTCGTGCTGCTCGACCGGGACGGCGTGGTGCGCAGGCTGAACGTGGCGGCGTCCGAGCTGTTCGCGATCCGCCCGGGGTATGCCTCGGGCCGGGCGCTGACCGGCGCGCTCAACCACGGCGTGCGGGCGGCGTTCCGCTCCCAGGTGGCGGCCGTGGCCCGGGGGGAGGGCGCGCGGAGCCTGCGGGTGCGGCTGCTGGGCGTGCCGGACCCGGAGAACCCGGCCGGGGGCGAGCTGCGGGCCACCCTCACGCCGCTGCGCCCGCCCCGGGAGCAGCGCAGCGCGGTGCTCGCGGTCTTCCAGCTCGCCGCGCAGAACGCGGCGGCGCCGGCGACCCGCCCGCCCGGCGACGTGGACGGCGAGGTGAGCGTCGACGGCGCCCCGGTCCACGGCGACCTGGTCACGCGGCCCCCCGCGCTGTCGGAGATGACGCGCCACGCGGAACTGCTGGACCTGGTCGACGACATGGCCTCGGAGCTGCTGGTGGCCGCCTCGGCGCAGGAGGCCGTGGAGCGGGCGGCGGCGGTGCTCCAGGAGCGGTTCGCCGACTGGGTGGTCGTGGACACCCGCACCGACGCGGACGGCCCGCTGCGCCGCGCGGCCGTACGGGTCTCCTGCGACGCCGATCCGGCGGTGCGGGAGGCCGTCGCCGCCCAGGACCCGGCGCGGGTGCCGCTCGTCGTGGACGCGGTGGAGCGGGGCCGCGAGGCGCTCCAGGTGCGGCCCGAGGCGCCGGGGGTGCTCGGCCAGGACGAGGGCGGGGCCCCCGTCCTCGTGAGGACGGAGGCCAGTTCGCTCGTCTGCGTACCACTGGAGCTGCCGTCGGGGACGGTGCTCGGGGCGCTGACGCTGTTGCGCACCGGGGGCCGGAGGCCGTTCGCGATGGCCGAGGCCGGGGCGGTGTCCCGGATGGCCCGGCATCTGGCCCTCGCGCTGCACCGGTGGTCGTGAGCCGGGGGACCGGAGGCCGCCCGTCGCGCCGGCCTCCGGTGTCCGCGGCCCGTTCCCTAGTGGGCGTGTGCGACGGCCCGGCGCCGTACGCGGCGGTCGCGCTGGCGCGGCAGCTCGGGGCACGGGGCGTCGTTCTCCACCTCGCGGTGGATCTGGCTGCACGTACGGCTGATGAGCCGGGAGACGTGCATCTGTGAGATGCCGAGCTGCTCGGCGATGCGGTTCTGCGTCATGTCGCAGAAGAAGCGCATGTAGAGGATCCGCCGTTCGCGCTCCGGCAGCATGCGGAGGCGGGGCTTCACCGCTTCGCGGTAGACGATCTGGTCGAAGCCGGGCTCCGGCCCGCCCAGGGTGTCCACGAGCGAGTAGCCGTCGTCGGCGCCCGGCAGTTCGGCGTCGAGGGACAGGGTGCTGTAGCTCTCCAGCGCCTCCATGCCGACGAGGACGTCCTCCTCGGTCATGCCGCTGTGCTCGGCGATCTGCCGCACGGAGGGGCTGCGCCCGTCCTGCGTCAGGCTGAGTTCGCGCTGGCTGGAGCGTACGCGGTTGCGCAGCTCCTGCACGCGGCGCGGCACGTGCAGCCCCCACATGTGGTCGCGGAAGTGGCGCTTGACCTCGCCGACGATCGTCGGGACGGCGAAGCTCTCGAACGCGCATCCGCGCGAGGGGTCGTAGCGGGCGACGGCCTTCACGAGGCCGAGCGCGGCGACCTGTTCGAGGTCCTCCAGCGCCTCGCCGCGGTTACGGAAGTGCCGGGCCAGCCGCCCGGCCATCGGCATCCACGCCCGCACCACCCGCTGCCGCAGCTCCTCCTTCTCCTCGCCGTCCGGCAGTTCAGCGATACGCCGGAAGTCGGCCGCTGTGTCGGGGGCGTCGTCGTGAGGGTGCCTTGCACGCTTCGTACGCGGTCGTACGGTCATTTCCTGTGCTCTCCCCTACAGGTGACGGAGATCGGACATTCCAGTCACCGCGGGAGCAGACAGCGGGGCGTGTGATGACGCACAGGACGCTCCCGCGGATGTGCCTGCATTCCGAAGCACGAGATTCCGGGTGCCCGGCTCTCCGGGCGGCAAACGTCCCACGGGCACGAACGGGGCGAGTGTCGATCCCTCGCGCGCGGGTACCCACCCCCCTCCAGAACCCCGGGACTCCGCGAGTGCCGGAAGAACAGGACAGCCCATCAGGGGAAGGCTGATCACGATGGCAACGTACGTACGGGAAGTCATGACACCCGCCGCCACCACCGTGCGTCCGGACGCCTCGCTCGTCGAGGCCGCCCAGCTCATGCGGGCCCAGGACATCGGGGACGTGCTCGTGGCGAGGGACGGCCAGCTCCTGGGCGTCCTCACCGACCGGGACATCGCGCTGCGCGCGGTCGCCGACGGCGTCGATCCGCTGAGCGTGACCTGCCAGTCGGTGTGCACCCCGGACCCGGTGACGGTCGACGCGGAGGCGGAGATCGACGCCGCCGTCGGACTGATGCGGACGCACGCCGTACGGCGGCTGCCGGTGGTCGCGGACGAGCGGCTGACGGGCATGGTGAGCATCGGTGACCTGGCGCGCGAGCGGGACCCGGACTCGGCGCTGGCCGAGATCAGCCGGGCCGCGCCGGACACCTGGACCGAGGAAGGAGCGCTCAACTGGACGCCGTGAGCCCCCTGAGGGGAACCGAGCGGCGGCTCAGCCCGCGCACCCTGCGCGGGCTGTACTCCGCCTGGGACCGCGCCGCCTTCCATCTGGTCGCGGGGCGGCACTGGCCGGGCGCCGAGCGCGTGCTGCCCCGGCTGAGCCGCAGCGCGAACCACGGTCGGCTGTGGTTCGCGGTGGCGGCGGGGCTCGGCGCGACGGGAGGGACGCGCGCGCGGCGCGCCGCGCTGCGCGGCACGGCCTCGCTGGCCCTGGCCTCCCTCGCCGTGAACACGCTCGCCAAGCGCTCCGTGCGCCGCGAGCGGCCCCTGCTGGACGCGGTGCCGCTGGTGCGGCGACTGCACCGGCAGCCCTTCACCAGCTCCTTCCCCTCGGGCCATTCCGCGTCGGCGGCGGCCTTCGCGGCGGGGGTGGCGCTGGAGTCGCGCGGCTGGGGCCTGGCGGTGGCTCCGCTCGCCGCGTCCGTCGCGTTCTCCCGCGTCTATACGGGCGTCCACTACCCGAGCGACGTCCTGGCGGGCATGACGCTGGGCGTCGGCGCGGCGTTCGCCGTACGCGGCCTCGCCCCCTCGCGCTCCCAACTGCCCGCGCCCGCGCGCCCGGTCGCCGAGGCCCCCGCGCTCCCGGACGGTACGGGCCTGACGGTGGTCGCCAATTCCACGTCCGGGGCCGACGGGGCGGGCGGGACGGAGGACGAGCCCGGCGTGCTGACCGCGCTGCGCGGCGCGCTGCCCGGCGCGGGCACCGTGCTGTGCGACCCCGGGACCGACGACCTGGCCGAGGCGCTGGACACGGCGGCGCGCGAGGCCGCCGCCGCGGGGGGCGCGCTCGGCGTCTGCGGCGGCGACGGCACCGTGAACGCGGGGGCGCGTGCCGCCGTGCGGCACGGCGTCCCGCTGGCCGTGCTGCCGGGCGGCACCCGCAACCACTTCGCCGCGGACCTGGGCATCGAGACGGCGGACGACGTACGGCACGCGGTGACGGCGGGCCAGGCGGTCGCCGTGGACCTCGGCCGGTTCACCGACCCGGCGGGCGCTGAGGGAGCGGCGGACGGCGGCGGCGTCTTCGTGAACACCTTCAGCCTGGGCTCGTATCCCGAACTGGTGCGCGTCCGCGAACGGTGGGCGGACCGGATCGGCTCGGGGCCCGCCGTCCTGCTGGCGGCGTGGCACGTGCTGCGCAACGCGCGGCCCGTCGAGGCGGGCCTGGCCGGGCATCCGCGCACGCTGTGGCTGCTGTTCGCGGGCAACTGCGGTTACCGGGGCGTCGGCCTGGCGCCCGTACGGCGGCACGACCTGGCCGACGGGCTGCTGGACGTCCGCGTGGTACGGGGCGGCCACTGGGCCCGCACCCGGCTGCTGTGGTCGGCGCTCGGCGGCGTGCTGGGGCACCGGCACAGGCGGAACGCGGCGATGCTGCGGCGGCTGCTCATCACGGGCATCCCGCGCGGCGCGTCCCTCGCGTACGACGGCGAAGTGGCGCCCGCGCCCGAGCGGTTGCTGCTGACCAAGGAGCACGAGGCGCTGACGGTCTACCGGCCGATGCAGTCCGAATAATGAAACACCGTTGCTCGCATAGCGAGACGTACGCGATCGTACGTGCATGCCACACGCACACGAGGCGGCCGAAACCGCCGTCTACACCCACGGTCACCACGATTCCGTGCTGCGCTCCCACCGCTGGCGCACCGCCGCCAACTCCGCGGCGTACCTGACGCCCCACATCGAGCCCACCTCCCGCCTCCTGGACATCGGCTGCGGCCCCGGCACGATCACCGCCGACCTCGCCGCGCTCGCCCACGAGGGAGCGGTCATCGGGCTCGACGCGGACGAGGGCGTGCTGGACCTGGCCCGCGCCGAGGCGGAGAAGCGCGGGCTGTGGAACCTCACGTTCGAGACGGGCGACGTGCACGATCTGGCGTACCCGGACGACACGTTCGACGTCGTGCACGCCCATCAGACGCTCCAGCACGTCGGCGACCCGGTGCACGCGCTGCGCGAGATGCGCCGCGTCTGCGCGCCGGGCGGCCTCGTCGCCGTACGGGACGCGGACTACGGCGGCATGCTCTGGTACCCCGAGGTGCCCGGCATGGCGGAGTGGCTCGACCTCTACCGCCGGGTGGCGCGGGCGAACGGCGGGGTCCCCGACGCCGGGCGCCGGCTACACGCCTGGGCGCGCGAAGCGGGCTTCACCGACGTCACCGTGACCACCGGCACCTGGACCTACGCCTCGCCGGAGGAGCGCGCGTGGTGGAGCGGCCTGTGGGCCGAGCGCACCGTCGCCTCCACGTACGCGGACGTCGCGGTCGGCGGCGGCCACGCGAGCGCGGAGGAGCTGGCCGGGATCGCGGAGACCTGGCGCGCCTGGGGAGCCCACCCGGACGCCTGGTTCACCGTCGTCAACGGCGAGATCCTCTGCCGTGCCTGACGTGCCCCGCGACCCCAACTAGGCTGGTCGGCATGGATATTCTGGGGACTTCGCTGCGCGTCTGTGTCGACGATCTGGACGCGGCGGTGCCGGTGTACGAGAAACTGGCCAACGCGGAGGCCGTGCGCTTCCAGAACGGCCCCGTCGCCGTCGCCGCCGTCGGCCCCTTCTTCCTGATGAGCGGGCCCGAGGGGCACCTCGAAGTGCTGCGCAAGATCGCCGCCACGCTCGCCGTGAAGGACGTGGACGAGGCCCTGGTCGATCTCCACACGGTCGGCGCCGAGATCATCGCGGGCCCCAAGCCGACGCCCATCGGCCGCAACCTGGTGGCCCGGCATCCCGACGGCAGCGTCTTCGAGTACGTGGACCGTCAGGGCCCGGGCACCGATTAGCGGGGCTTCACCGATCAGAGGCGCGGGGAACCGCGCGACCAGGCGAGACGCGCCGGCGATCCGACGCGCCCGCGGTCCGCGACGAACGGCAAGGGGCAGCCCCTTCCCGGCAACAGGTAGAGGCTGCCCCTGGGCACGGCGGGCCTACGACGTCGGCCGCATCCGGAAGTCGTAACGGGCCGGCAGGGGATCGGCCGTCAGCGCGGCCCACGTGTCGTTGAGGGCCTCCTCGCCCTCGCGCAGATCATCGACGTCGAACCCCTGGTCGAACACGGCACGTGCCGCCTTCGTCTCGCCCTGGGCGAGCAGGACCTGGGCACGCAGCAGCCGGAAACGCCCCCGCAGCCGCGTCTCGGTGTCGAGCCCGTCCAGCACGGACTCGGCGTCGTCCGGCCGCCCGGCCGCCAGCAGCGCGGCGACGGCCTCGCGCGCGAGCGCGGCACGCGCCGCCGACGCCTCGGGCGTCCGTTCCCTGGCGTCGCGGACGGCGGCGAGATACCGCTCGGCCGCGCGCGAGGTGTGGCCCTCGCGCAGGTCGACCACGGCGAGGCAGCGCAGCGCGGGCCACTCCCCGCCCCGTACGACCGCGCGCTCCCAGCTCCGTACGGCCTGCGAGCGGTCGCCCGCGTGCCACTGCGCGACGCCCAGGTGGTAGTCCAGCTCGTGTGCGCGGCGGGCGGCCTGCGGCTGGGCGGACTCCAGGAGTTCGCGCCATTCGGGCGAGACGAGGGTGGGCCCCGGGACCGTGCCCGCGCCGTCGCCGTCCGGCAGCACGCCGGTGCGCAGCAGCTCCTCCCAGGGGCGCTGCTCGGGCCCGAGGGTGGACGGGTCGAAGGGCGTGCCCGGCAGCGCGTATCCGCCCCGGGCCACCTCCAGCGCGCCCCAGCCCGAACCGGCGGCCAGGGGCTCGCCCTTGGGCTCCTCGTCGGCGTGCGGGCGCCACGCGGCGAACGCGGCGTCCACGGCGGCGCGCGGCAGCGCCTCCTCCAGCCGCTCCTCCGCGTGCCCGCGCGCCGCGGTCCAGTCCGGCCCGTGGACGGTCGCGGGGTCGGCTGCCAGCGGCCCGTACGCCTCCAGCCAGGCGAACTCGCCGCCCGCCTCCAGCGCGACATGTTCGAGCTGGGTGGTGGCCAGGCCCGCCTGGATCTCAGCGTACCCGGGCGTGCCGTCCTCGGTCAGCCAGCGCTGCCAGCGGCGCCCGCCGGGGCCCGAGCCCCAGACGAACAGCTTGCGGCCGCGCAGCAGATCGGTCGAGGTCTGCGCCAGGCCCCGCCCCTCGGCGTCGAGCGAGGCGATCCACTTGCGGGAACCGTCCGGCACCTCGTGGAAGAAGTCCGCGGGGAACTCGCTGCGCAGCGGGTACGTCCGGTCGACGCCCTCCCACTCGGGCACCGGTATCCGGCGGAGCCTGCGCTCGTACGCGAAGTACCAGGTGTGGTCGGCGGGGGCGAGGACACGGGTGTGCGGGTCCTCGGGGACCGCGATGTTCGACCACCAGTAGACCGGGACGGCGCGGTCGTGCGGATTGCGGATCCGGACGCCGACGTACAGGAAGTCGCTCTCGTCGGGCAGCCACAGGTCCACCTGGAACGGGGTGTCGCGCAGCCGCTCCCACTCCCACAGCCGCACCATCTGCCCGTCCCCGTCCGGCGCGGGCACCTGCGCGGCGTGCAGCGGCGCGCAGGAGAACGTCGTGTGGCCCGTCGCGCCGATGTTCCATTCGACGCCGCCCGAGTACCAGGCGCCGTTGAGCGCGAAGTCCGCGGGCTGGAAGACCGGGTTCACGTACAGCAGTTCGCGCTCGGTGGGCTTGTGGAAGAGCGAGGCGATACGGCCGCCGAGGCCGGGCAGCACGGTCGCGCGCAGCCGCTCGTTCTCGATCACGATCGTGTCGAGCGCGAGCGGCGTGCGCGAGCGCGAGAAGCCGTCACGCAGCCGGACGGGCAGGACCGAGCGCAGCGGCCCGTACCCGACCTGGCGGGCCATTCCGGGTGGCAGGCCCGCCCGTTCCTCCTCGTCGAGGGTGTGCGCCTCGTCGAGGGGCAGCAGCGCGGGCAGCGGGTTCTCCGGGCCGAGGGGCGCGGCGGGAAGGGTCCGGGTGCTGCGTCGTACGGTCGTGGCCACGGCAACCTCGCTTCGGTCGTTCGCTCATGGGCGCCGCCGCCTGACCGGGACCCCCGATGACCATGGAACACGCTTCGGTCCCGCTTCGCCAGAGCCGATTCCGGCTGGCTGCGGGACCCGTCTCACGCCACGGGCGAGAGGTCCCCCAGCACATCGGCCACGAGATCCGTCAGCAGCCGGGCGCCCTCGGCCTCCGGGTCGCGGTCCGGGTCGTAGATCGTGAGCTGGAATCCGACGCAGCGCGGCGAGTCGGCCAACGGGCGCAGCAGCGCGCGGAGTTCGTCCGGGAAGAGCCCGCCCGGCTCGGTGCTGTCGACGGCGGGCAGCACCGTCGGGTCGAGCACGTCGGCGTCCATGTGCAGCCAGAAGCCGTCGAGTTCCTGGGAGGCGAGCCGCGCGAGCGCCTCCCGCGCCACCGCCTCGGGCCCCTTCTCGCGGACGACGGCGACGGCCGTGTGCGCGATGCCCAGCGAGGTCAGCTCGTCGAACACGTTCTCCGGCTCGTTCTCCGCGTCCCGCAGCCCGAGGAGGTGCACGTCCTCGTCGCGTACGTACGGGCGCAGCCCCTCCAGGTCCGTGAGGTCCGCCTGGCCGCGGCCGGTCACCAGCGCCACGTCCTCGCCCCCGGCGGCGCCGACGTGCGGCGCGTTCCCGGTGTGGCGGAAGTCGTCGTGGCCGTCGAAGTACGCCAGCCCGTAGCGCCCGAGGCGGCGCAGCGCCAGCGCCGAGCCGAGCACGATGGAGCAGTCCCCGCCGAGGACGACGGGGAAGTCGCCCACGCGCACGTGCCGCTCGATCCGGTCGGCGAGGCGCGGGGTGTACGCGGCGAGCTGCGCGGCGTTGAACACCCCGTCGCCGGGCTTCCAGTCCCCCCTGTCGTAACGCGGCGGCACGACGACCCCGCCGTCCAGCGCGCCGATCCTCCCCGGCAGCCCCTGCTCGCGCAGCGCCCCGGCGAGCTTGGCACACCCGGGCACGCTCCCGGGCACGGGCGGCTTCAGGCCCAGGTTCGAGGGCGCTTCGATCAATACGGTGCGACGACTCATGCCCGCATTATGTCTCGCTCCGGTGTTCGAGTGGCGGAAGTTTCGCCTGCTCGCCGGGTGCGGGGCGTTCCGGGCGGGCGGGAGCGCCGAGGCCGGGCCGCCCCGGGGGGAGCGGGGCCGCCGGTTTCGGGCCCGACCGAAACACCTCGCGGCCCTCCGCGCCCGCCACGGACCATGCCACTTCCGATCCGGTACAGGACGAGGGGGTACGCATGCGCGCGAGGAAGCTGGCGGCGGCGGTCGCGGTGGCCGTGGTCGCGGGAGGCGGCGTCGGGCTCACGGGCGGCACGGCGGCGGCGAGCGACGGAGACGGCACCGTGGACACCTGTGCGCCCGCCTTCGGATGCGGAGGGCTCACGCCTGCCTACGACGACACGATCATCAACGCCGACGATTACGGCGCGGGCTACGGCCTCGTGGGAGCCGCCTTCGACGGGGACGGCCAGGCGGACGACTGACGCGGCACCGGCGGCGGCACCGGCACCGGCACCGGCACCGGCACCGGCACCCGTAATACTGCCTCAGCGGCGGTTGGGCAGCGGGTCAGCGGCGGTTGGGCAGCGGCAGCGGGTCAGCGGCGGCGGATCATGAACTGGCCCGCGAGCCAGCCGACCACGCCCATGCCCAGCAGGGCCATCCAGAGCGGCATCGTCACCTCGGGGATCAGCAGCCGGATCTTCGTCTGGCGCGTGTTCTCAAAGATGAAGACGATCGCGAGGACCACGATCACGCCCAGCGTGACGCGGCCCGTGGTCATCAGGCGGCCGGAGCCGCCCCGGGAACGCGTCCCGGAGGTCTTGGGGCTCATGGCTCCACCTTGGGGACCCCGGCGGCCCGCCGCCCGGCGGGCCGGTCCTACCGGGTGAGGGGCCGCTCCGGGGGCCTGTCCGTGGCGAGGGCCGAGGCCGCCGCGTAGCCCTCCGGGACCTCGACGTCCGCGAGCCGCCAGCCGGGCGGGTCGGCGGGGGCGCCGAGCGTACTCACGTACGTCAGCGCCGGGTCCTCGGCCAGGCCCGTGCCCGTGCCCTTGAGGTACGCCTCCTTCCGCGTCCAGCACCGCGCGAACGCGGCGGGGCGCGCGGCCTCGGGCAGCGCCTCCAGCTCGGCGCGCTCGCGCGGATGCAGCGCGGACGTGGTCTCGGCGACGGTCTTCGCGCCCGGGTGCTCCTCGACGTCCACGCCGACCGTCTCGTCGGCCAGCGCGATCAGCACCAGGTCACCGGCGTGCGAGAGCGAGAAGTGCACCGGGTCCCCGGCGACGGACGGGCGGCCGTGCGGGCCGTCGCAGACCGGGCAGTCGGCCCGGGTCAGCGGGACCTCGCCGGGCGGGACCCCGAGGTGGGTGCCCAGCTCGCGGCGGAGCGCGGTGTGCGCCACGAGATACCGGTCCCGGTCGGCGTCCCGCAGGAACGCCTCGGCGCGGTCGCACTCGTCCCGGGAGAGCGTGGCGTACGCGGAAGGGGTCCTCGCCTCCGCGACATGCGCGGACACCCGGAGGACGCGGAGGCTCGTGATCATAGGGAGAACTTACCTGAGCGTGTCCGGAACCTGGAGCGACCTGGAGCGGTCTGGAGCGGCCGTCGCGGGCCGCGAAACGTCCAAGTCCCGCCCCGCGTTTGTCCCTTCCCCCTCCCCCGCCCCGGACGGCACCCTGCAGGTCCCCGACCCGGGAGGGCCCATGCGCATGCGCAGCAGCTCGGCACTCGCCGCCGCCGCGGCCGTCACGACCGTCGCGGCCGCCGCGCTCGTCCCGCCGGCCGCCGCCCCCTCGACGGCGGCTGCGCGATCCGGCACCACGTACTACGTGGACTGCGCCGACGGCGACGACTCGGCGCCCGGCACCGGCCAGGGCTCCGCGTGGCGCACGCTCGCGAAGGCGAGCGCGCGCACGTACGCGCCCGGCGACCGCGTCCTCTTCGCGCGCGGCACCCGCTGCCTGGGGACCTTCGCCCCCAAGGGCTCCGGCACCGCCGAGGCCCCGATCCGCGCCGGGGCGTACGGGGACCGCGCCGCCCGCGGCGAGCGGCGTGCGGCGCGGCCGGAGATCGCGGGCGGCGGCGCCCGCGCGGCGGTCCTGCTGGAGAACGTCGAGGGCTGGGAGCTGCGCGGCCTGAGGGTCACGAACAAGGGCCCCGCCACCACGACCGAGCCCCGCGCCGGGATCCTCGTCCGCCTCACCGACCACGGGATGGGCCGGCACTACGTGGTCGAGGACAACGAGGTCCGCGACGTGAACGGGGCCGACGTGAAGGACGTCGAGGGCTCCGGCGGCATCCTCTTCGCGGCGGCGGGCGAGAAGCGGCCGACCGCGTTCGACCGCGTGACGGTGCGCCGCAACTCCGTCGCGCACGTCGACCGTACGGGCATCGGCACGGCCTCCACCTGGGGCAAGCGCCCCGAACACCCGAACGGGCCCGGCACCACGTTCGCCCCCATCACCCGCCTCGCGGTGCGCGGCAACGACGTACGGGACGTCGGCGGCGACGGCATCGTCACCCACAACGCGGTCGGCGCCCGCGTCGAGCACAACCGCGTGCACGGCTTCAACATGCGCTCGGCGGGCTACAACGCCGGGGTCTGGTCCTGGAACTCGGACCGGGTCGTGACCCAGTTCAACGAGGTCTCCGGCGGCCACGGCACCCGGGACTCCCAGGCCTTCGACATCGACGGCGGCAACAACGGCAACGTCATCCAGTACAACTACAGCCACGACAACGAGGGCGGCTTCCTCCTCGTCTGCAACGGCGACGGCATGACCTCCGACCGCAACACCGTCCGCTACAACGTCAGCCTCGACGACCAGAACCGCTCCGCTCCCTACGGTGTCGTCTCCGTCGTCTGCGGGCCCTCCACCCGCACCCTGGTCCACAACAACACGATCGCGACCGGCGTCGAGGGCACGCCGCTGGTCAGCGGGAACGGACCCGGCGGCGTGACGTTCCGCAACAACGTCCTCGCGGGCGCCCCGGGCGGATCGGCCGTCTCCGCCGCGCCCAACACCTTCGACCACAACCTCTACTTCCGCGTCCCGCAGGTCCCCTCCGGCGACGGCGGCGCGGCGACCGGCGACCCGCTCTTCACGGGCGGCGCGGGCGGTACGACACCGGGTTCGCCGGAGGGCATCGCGCTGCTGAAGGGCTCCCCGGCGCTCGGCGCGGGCGTCGCCGTGCCGGACGACGGCGGACGGGACTACTTCGGCAACCCCGTGCCGGATACGCCGGACTTGGGTGCCTACCATGGCGGTCCCCGGTGATCCCTGGCCGATCCCACCCGGTCACCAGGTGATCACTTTCGCGTGGATCCCAGAGAGGCACGCCCGTGACATCCGTGACCCCGTACGAGCTCTTCCCGCAGACCCTGCCCGTGATGACGGAGATGCGCCGGACCGAGAGCGGACGGGAGTGGCTGGCCGGGCTGCCCGCGCTGGTGGAACGGATGCGGGAGCAGTGGGAGCTGCGGCTCGGCGCCCCGTACCACGGCGGGAGTTCGTCATGGGTGGCGCCGGTCGAGCGCGCCGACGGCTCCCCCGCCGTGCTCAAGGTGACCTGGCCCCACCGCGAGGCCGTGCCGGAGGGACCGACACTGCGACTGTGGGACGGCCGCGGGGCGGTCCGGGTCCACGCACACGACCCCGAGCACTACGCGCTGCTGCTCGAACGGTGCGAGCCCGGCACCGAGTTGGGCCGGTCCACCCACATCCCGGCGGACGAACGGCTGCTCCTCGGCTGCGAGGTCATGCGCGAACTCTGGCGCGCCGACCTCGCCGAGGGACGCACCCTCGGCCTGGAGACCGTCGGCGAACTCACCGCCGAATGGGCCGACCTGGCCGAGGAGCAGGCGTCCCGCACCTGGCCGCCCGAGCTGGACGCGGGCCTCTTCCGGCTCGGCGCCGGGCTCTTCCGCGAGCTGCCGCGCGGCACCCGGCGCGAGGTGGTGGTCCACGGCGACTTCAACCCCGGCAATCTGATGGCCGCCGAGCGCGCGCCCTGGCTGGCGATCGACCCGCACCCGCTCACCGGCGACCCGGCCTTCGAGCCCTGGCCGCTGATAGAGCAGGTCGACGACCCGTTCGCGAAGCCGGACCCGCACGCCGTGCTGGCCCACCGCACGGCGCTCGTGGCGGACGCGCTGGGCGAGGACCGGGACCGCGTGCGGGCCTGGTCGGTCGCGCGTCACATCGAATACGCCCTGTGGTCCGTCGACGAGGACGACACCCTCGACAACAGCGTCACCCTCCTCCGCCAGGCCCGCATCCTCGCGGACGTCGCCGGACTCTGACCGGCCCGCCGCCTGCCCCTGCTTCCCTATTCCCCCGTCTCCCTCGTCGCCAGCTCGACCACCACGTCCAGATGCCCGAGATGGCGTGCGTACTCCTGGAGGAGGTGGAAGAGGATCCAGCTCAGCGCGGGCACCGCGGCCGTCCGGCCGTCCGCTTCCTCTTCCCCTGCTCCGGCCCCTGCCCCTTCCTTTTCCTGTTCCGCTTCCCCGCCCTCCGCGCGGAAGCGGCCGCCCGTGCGGGCGCGGTCGCCGAGCGCGGCGGCGCCGGTGATCTTCCGCGAGCGCTCGGCCTCCGCGCGGAACTCCTCGATCACCTCTTCCGCCGTCGTCTCCGCCGGCACGTGCCAGCGGTCCTCGGGGCCCCGGTCGCCCCAGGGGTCGGGGAGCTGCTCGGCCTCGAACCCCCAGCGCAGCCAGCGCCGCTCGACGTAGGTGAGATGGCGGACCAGCTCCAGCGGCGTCCACCCGGAGGGCAGGCTGCTGAGGCGCAGCTCGCTCTCCGGGAGGGCCTCCAGCTTGCGCAGCAGGGCGCTCCGGCAGAAGTCGAGATAGCCCTCCAGCAGCGCGTGCGGCTCCGCGACGGACATCGAGGGCTCCCCGACGGGGAGCGGCGGGACCGACGGGCCCGACTGGCCCGCCTGGGCGCCGCTCACTTGCTCAGCTCCAGGGCCGGGACATCGGTCCGCGCGATGCCGAACGTCTGTGCGTACAAGGAAAGCTCGGCCTCCAGCGCCCGGACGATCGTCTCCGCGCGGCGGAAACCGTGTCCCTCGCCCTCGAACGCGATATACGCGTGCCGCACCTCGCGCCCCTCCGCCTGCTCCAGGAAGCGCTCGCACTGGACGGGCGGGCAGATCACGTCGTCGAGCCCCTGGAGCAGCAGGAACGGCGACGACAGGTTCGACGCACGGTGCAGCGGCGAACGCTCGCGATACCGCGCGGGATAGTCCGCGAGGGGACCGACCAGCGACTCCAGGTACTGCGACTCGAAGTCGTGCGTCTCATCGGTCGCCCAGCCCTCCAGGTCGAGGATGGGGTAGGTGATGGTCCCGCACGCGTAGAGCCCCGCGACCGTGGGCGAGGTCAGCGAGGCCGCGCTGGTCCAGCCCCCCGCGCTGCCGCCCCGGATGGCGAGCCGGGCCGGGTCGGCGGTGCCCTCCTCGGCCAGGGTGCGGGCGACGGCGGCGCAGTCCTCGACGTCGACCACGCCCCACTGCTCGCGCAGCCGGTCGCGGTACTCCCTGCCGTAACCCGTCGAGCCGCCGTAGTTGACCTCGGCGACGCCGATGCCGCGGGAGGTGAAATAGGCGATCTCCAGGTCGAGAACGAGCGGCGCCCGGCTCGTGGGCCCGCCGTGCGCCCACACCACGTACGGCGGCAGCTCTCCGTCCGGCGCGGTGCGGTGCGGGTGGTGCGGCGGATAGATGTGCGCGTGGATGTCCCGCCCGTCGGGGCCGACGAAGGTGCGGATCAGGGGCTCCGGATAATACGCCGGGTCCACCTGGTCACGGTGCGGGGCCGCGACCACGAGGCTGTGGCCCGTGCGGGTGTCCAGCTCCACGATCTCGTACGAACTCCGGGGGCTGGCGGCGATGCCCGTGACCCGGGTCCCGGTGACGGCGAGGGACGGGGCCCACTCCGTCCAGGGGCCCGCCGTGTCGACGAGGTCGCCCGTCTCGGGGTCGAGCACGCCGAGGGTCATGGCGCCGCGGCCGTGCAGGGTGGCCACCAGCCCGTTCGGCAGCGGCGCGAACCAGCGCTGGCCGATCTTCCAGATCCCCGCCGCGAACTCCTCCTCGCGCGGGCAGAGCGCCTTCGACAGCGGGCGCCCCTGGCCGCCCGCCGCGTCGAGGTCGAGCCGGTGCAGGTTCCACCAGCCGCTGGCGTCCGAGGCGATGAGCAGTGTGCCGTCGGCGGCCCACTCGGCCTGTGCCACCGACTGGCCCTCGCCGCCCGCGACGACGCTGACCTCGGTCAGGTCCCCGTCCTCGGTGACCCTCGCGGTCTTGACGCGGGTGGTGTCCCAGGGCATCGCCGGGTGGTTCCACGCGATCCAGGCGACGCGGCGGCCGTCGGGCGAGAGGCGGGGCCCGGTCACGAACCGGTCCGCGTCGTCGGTCAGCTCCCGCACCCGCGAGCGGTCCCCGGCCGCCGAGCCGTCGAGCGGGACGGCGACGAGGGCGCGCCGCACGTCCGTGGGCCCCTGGCCCGTGAACTCCTCCATCACGCACCACACTTCGCCCCGCCCGGGCAGCACCACGGGGTCGCACCAGCGCAGCCCGTGCTCGGTGACCTCGGAGAGCGGGGTGAGCGGCACGGGGGCGTCGGGCGCGTCGGGCGCGAACGCGTAGAGCCTCTGGTCGGCGAAGTGGGTGAAGACCATCAGCGGGCCGCCCTCCTCGGGCGTCCGGGGGGCTCCGGCCCAGGGCTGGCCGCCGTACTCGATGACGCGATTGCGCACGTTCCACGGCGCCGGGAGGACGGAGACGGCGCCTTCCCCGTCCTGACGGCCCTCCTCGGACCGGGCCTCGGGGCTGCCCTCGCAGCGGCTCTCGACGGTGAGCCGCATCAGGGCCCGCCTGCCGCCCTCCTCGGGGCGGGGCTCGGTCCACCACAGCTCGTCGCCGACGGCGCCGAGGAACTCGGGCCGCCCGTCGTGGGCCGCCACGAGCCGGGCGTCGAGGGGCGAGGGCCAGGTGCCGTAGGGGGCCTGGGTGGTCATCTGGGGTCAGCCTCCTGATCCGAGCAGGGTGCGGTCGAGCACGTGGACTCCGAAGTGCAGGGCGTCGACCGGCACCCGCTCGTCCACGCCGTGGAACATCGCCTGGTAGTCGAAGCCTTCGGGGAGCCGGAGCGGCGAGAATCCGTATCCCACGATGCCGAGGCGGGAGAACTGCTTGGCGTCGGTCCCGCCCGACATGCAGTACGGCACGACGTGCGCGCCGGGGTCGAAGTGCTCCAGCGCCTCGCGCATCGCCCCGAACAGCGGGGAGTCCACGGGGGCCTGGAGCGGGATCTCCCGGTGCTGGAACTCCCAGTCCACGTCGGGGCCCGTGAGCCGGTCCAGCGTGGCGTGGAACTCCTCCTCGCCGCCGGGCAGCATCCGCCCGTCGACCAGGGCCTCGGCGGTGCCGGGGATGACATTCACCTTGTAACCCGCGTCGAGCACGGTGGGGTTGGCGCTGTTGCGCACGGTGGGCTCGACGAGTGAGGCGGAGGGGCCGATCTTGGCCAGCAGCGCGTCCACCTCTGCCGCCCCGGCCTCCTCGCTCAGCGACGGCAGGTCGTGCAGCTCGGCGAGGCGGTCGAGCGCGGCACGCACGGTGGGGGTGAGCCGGAGGGGCCACTCGTGCTCGCCGAGGCGCTGGACGGCGGCGGCGAGCCTGCTGACCGCGTTCTCCTTGTTGACCTTCGAGCCGTGGCCCGCGCGGCCGTGGGCGGTGAGCTTGAGCCAGGCCGTGCCGCGCTCACCGGCCGCCACGGGGTAGATCCGCAGGTCCCCTCCGGCGTGGAAGGTGAACGCGCCGGACTCGCTGATCCCCTCGGTGCAGCCCTCGAACAATCCCGCGTGCCGGTCGGCGAGATAGTCCGAGCCGAACTCGGCGCTGTCTTCCTCGTCGGCCGTGAAGGCCAGCACGATGTCGCGCGGGGGACGCACGCCCGCCCGGGCCCAGGCGCGGGCGACGGTGAGCATCATCGCGTCCGCGTTCTTCATGTCGACGGCGCCCCGGCCCCACACCACGCCGTCCCGGATCTCGCCCGAGAAGGGGTGGACGGTCCACTCGGACGGGTCGGCGGGGACGACGTCCAGGTGGCCGTGGAGCAGCAGGGCGTCGGCGGACGGGTCGGTGCCGGGGATCCGCGCCACCACATTCGTCCGGCCCGGCTTCTTTTCCAGCAGCGTGGGCTCGATCCCGGCGTCGGCCAGCCGCTCCGCTACGTACTCGGCGGCGGGGCGCTCGCCGCCCTCTCCCTGGCCCCTGTTCGTGGTGTCGATACGGATCAGGTCCGAGGTGGCCGTGACGACCTCGTCCAGGGCCTGCTGGTCCACGTGTCCGGCGGGTCCGGTCCCCGAGTGCTCAGCCATACTGCTCCTCCACGGCCGACGAGACGACGGTGGTGACGGCCTTGAAGCAGCGGATCGCGTCGTACGCGGACGGCGAGGTGTAGGACACCCGGCGCTCGCCGGTCTTGCGCACGCCGGGCACCACCGTGGCGGCGCCGACGAGATGCTCGGCGTCGAACTCCATCTCGATGGTGTGCGGCTGGGGCTCGGCGGGTGTCCGGCGCCCGGCGAGGGCGACGGCGCGGGAGGCGGCCGCATGGATGTCGGCGGCGGTGCGGGCGGGGGTGCGGCACACCGCCGCGTACCGCGAGACGTAGTCCTTCACGGCTACGCCCTCGGCGTCCGGCGCGTATCCCTTCGCGTCCTCGATCGTGCGGTCGTCGCCCGTGACGAGGACGACCGGGACCCCGTACTCGGCGACCACCAGGGAATTGAGCAGGCCCTCGCTGGCCCGGACGCCGTCGGCCCAGACTCCCGTGAGCGAGTTCGCCAGATAGGTGTGGGCGAGGACGCCCTCGTCACCGGCCGCCGCGTGATAGCCGATGAAGGCGATCCCGTCGACATCGCCGTGCTGGACGCCCTCGATCATGCTGAGGGACTTGTGTCTTCCGGTGAGCATCTGGGCGCGCTCGTCCAACTGCTCGATGAGGAGATTGCGCATCGACCAGTGCGCCTCGTTCACCAGCACCTCGTCGGCGCCCGCTTCGAAGAAGCCTGTGATCGCTGCGTTCACATCCGAGGTGAACATCGGGCGGCACCGCTCCCACTGGGAGGCCCCCGGCAAGACGTCACCGGGCCAGGTGACTCCCGTGGCGCCCTCCATGTCGGCGCTGATGAGGATCTTCATGTCTGGAACGTTACGCGGTCGTTCAAGACAAGGACAGACCTGTGGATAACTGTTGAAGGTCTATACCACTAACGGCCGTTGGTCACCGCGCTGACCTGCCCGTTCAGCCCTCATCGGCGCGCCGGAGCAGCCGCCGCGTCAGTCCTCGTGGCCGAGTTGGAGGTCCCGCTCCGTCCGCCCGCCCCCGGCGATCTGGAGGACCGTGGCCACCGGCGGATATCCGGCCGCCACGACGGTATACTCGCCGGAGGACAGATCGACGAACCGGAACGCGCCGTCCGCGCCCGTCGTCACCGTGTCCACCACGTTGCCCGCCGCGTCCAGCAGCGTCACCCGCGCCTCCTCGACGGGCCGCCCGCCCCCGGCGCGCACGGTGCCGCGCAGCACGGCGCCGCCCGCCAGTTCGATGTCCTGCCGGGTCTCGCGCGAGGCCTGCACGGACACCGGGAGCGCCGCGGGCCGGTAGACGGGGGCGCTCGCCGCGAGGGTGTACTCCCCCGCGACCAGGTCGCCGATGACGTACGTTCCCTCGCGTCCGCTGTGCGTCGTGGCGACGACCTCGCCGCGCACGTCGGTCAGCGTCACCGCCGCGTCCTTGACCGGCTGCCCGTCGGCCGTGAGCACGCTGCCCGCGAGCCGCCCGGCGCCGCCGAGCACCACGTCCAGTTCGACGGGGCGCTCGCCGACGGTGACGCTGACCGCACGCGGCTGGTGGCCCCCGGCGGAGGCGATCATGACGTACGCGCCCTCGCCCGGCGTGCTCAGCGCGTACCGCCCGTCCTCGCCCGTCGCGCCGCGCCCGACCTGGCGGCCGGCGGTGTCGACGAGGGTGAGAGCCGCGTGCGGGACGCTGCTGCCGTCGTGGTGCCGGACGCTGCCGCAGACCGGGACCCCGGCGCTCATCGGGGCTCCGGCGCTGCCGACGGTCCCGAGGGCACCGGCGGCCCCGACTTCGCCGACGGATGCCGTGACGGCGTCGGAGGCGCGTGCCTGGGGAACGGAAGTGTGCTGGGTCACCAGGGAGTTCTCCTTGAGGAAGAGTGCGAGCAGAAGCCCCAGGAGGAGCATCGGCAGAAGGGAGAGGAAGGCACGCGGCATCGCGTCGGCGTACGCGTTCTCGTACATGTCGCGCAGCGCGTCCGGCAGCCCGTCGGTCCCGGGCGCGAGGGCGGCGGCGAGCCGGTGGAGGAGCAGGACGGCGACGAGCGCGGCCCCGAGGCCGCCCGCGGTCCGGCGCACCCAGTCGCGCTGCGCGCCCCCGGACACACCCGTGGCTCCCGTTGAGCCCGTAGTGTCCGTGGCTCCCGCAGCGCCCGTGGCGCTCAGCGCGCCCGCCGCGGCGCGGACGAGCACGGGCAGCGTGAAGCCGATCCCGAGCCCGAGGATGGCCGACCAGATGCCGAACACGGCCTCCGAGGTGTCGGCCTCGACCTGCGCGAGGAGCCACATGCCCTCGACGCCCATCGCGCAGCCCACGACGGGGAAGGTCCTGAAGTGGCCGGTGCGGGCGATGAGTTCGGCCGCCAGCAGCGAGGCCAGCAGGACGCCGCCGAGCAGCGGGAGCAGTAGCAGTCCCGCCCGCGCGGCGCCCTCGCCGTCCGCCGCGTCGACCAGCCACAGGTAGTGCGGCAGCGCGTCCGCCGCGCCCACCGCCGCGACCGCGAGGACGAGGCAGAGGAGCAGGGCGTGCGGCCGGGGCATGGCGGTGCGGACGGCGCGGGAGGAACGCGGGGAGCGCGACCCGCGCGTACGCGCGCCCGTGTCCACGGCGAAGGCGCCCAGCGCCAGGGCCAGCAGCCCCACCGGAAGGGCCAGCCACAGGCACCAGCGCCAGCCGTGGGCCTCCGTGAGCCATCCGCCGAGCCCGGGCCCCGCCGCCGCGCCGAGCCCGAAGACGACGAGCAGGAAGCCCAGTCGGCGTCCGCTCGTACGAACGGGGCCCGTGCCGGAGGCGACCCAGCGGGCCTCGGCGAGCACGCCGCCCGCCGCGACCCCCTGCACGATCCGGAAGGCGATCAGCTCCGGCACGGCGCCGCACCAGCCCGCGACGGCGGAACCGGCGGTGAAGACGGCGAGCGCGAGCCCGAACGAGCCCGTGTGGCCGCAGCGGTCGCCCAGCCACCCGAAGAGGAGCGGTCCGAAGCCCATGGCGGCCAGCGGGAGGGCCAGCATCCAGAACGTCCGGTCCGTGCCGCCGAGTTCGCCGGTGAGCTGGGGCAACGCGGGGGCGATCACGGTCTGTTCGAGCGCCGTGACCGCCACGGCGAGCGCCACCCCGAGCAGCGCGGTCAGCCGCCGCCACACTCCGGGGCCCGTGGGCTCCTCGGCCGCTCCGGGCATCGCGGTGGGCGCGGGCGCGGTCTTCCCGACGGCGGGCCGCACGGGCAACGCCTCGCCGCTGAGCGGCGGTTCGGCGTGATCGTCATTTAGCACGGCGACCGGGTCGTCCGAATGGGCCGACCGTTTCGATCCCTCAGGTCCCTCAGATCCGTCAGGCCCGTCCGGCCCGTGCTGTGCCGGGAGCGGCAGCACGTAGTCGGGAATCTCCAGGGTCACCTCGACGGCGCCGGGATCCTCCTCGGCGCCCACGCTCCCGGGTGCCTGATCTTCCCTGATCCTGAGGGTCGCCCCGCCCGTCCCGCTCATCACTCTCCCCTTGCCGCCGGTTCCGGGGGAGTATTACTCGCATTGCACGACAAGCAGGAGCAACCGGGAACGGGCGTGGCGCATGTGACGGGAGGGGCTCAACTGCCCGGCGCGTAGCGCGCATCGGGCGCTCACCAGGCGTTCAGCAGGGATTTCGCGACGTCGGCCGCACGGTGACCGTACGGCCGACGCCCGCGTTCGCCGCCGCGAAAACCACTCGAACCGGTGAGCAACTGCGCGTGGCGCGCGACTACTTCTCGGTGTCCCCGGCGGTGCCCGCTTCGCCCTCCGCGGGCTTGGCGCTCTCCTCCTCGGGCGCCTCGTCCTTCTTCGCCGCGGACTCGCCCTCCTTCTCCGCGGACTTGGCGCTCTCCGCGGACTCGGCGGACTCGTCGGGCTTGGCGCTCTCGGCGGACTCGTCGGCCTCGGCAGCGCCCTTCGCCGCACCGGCGGACTCCGCGGCCTCAGCCGCCTCCGGAGCCGCCTTCTCGCCCTCCCCCGCCTTCTTCTCCTCCGTCTTACGGGCCCGCTCGGCCTTCTCCGTCTCGGCGGCGAGCTTGACCAGCAGCTCGTCGTAGATCCGTGCGAGTCCCTTCGGGGCGAACGTCTTCTCGAAGAAGCCGCCGATGCCGCCCGCGCCGTTCCAGACGGTGGTGACGGTGACCCGCGCCGTACCCTCGCCGTTCCCCGGGGTGACGCGCCACGTGGTGACCATGGAGGAGTTGCGGTCCTTCTCGACCAGCTCTCCGTCCGTGGGCTCGGTCACGTCCATCAGGCAGTCCCGGATGCGCTTGCTGGTCGCCTGGAGCTTCCAGTGGACGACGGTCCCCTCGCCGTCGCCACCCTCCCGGACCTCGTACTCGCTGAAGTGCCCCGGCAGCAGCTTCTCGCGGACCTCGCCGTAGTCGGCGAGGGCGTCGAACACGTCGTCCGGCCTGGCCGCGATCTCACGCTGGGTGGTCGCCTCGACCTGCGCCATTACTCCTCCTGTCAGTGGATTACGGAACGGGGCGTTCAGCCAACCACCAACCCGCCACCCGCCAAAATCCGGCTTGACACAAGGGAAGGGAACATGTGTTCTATTCTAGGTTCGAGAGAGACGGACGACACGGGTGAGACACGGAGGAGGCCGCCATGCGCTGGGACGATCTGAGTGGCGAGGGACCTTCCGCGGCCCCCGCGCTGTTCGGCACGAACGCGGTCACCCGCACGTTCGACACCCCTGAGTTCAGAGGCGTGACCTTCCACGAGGTCCGCGCCCGTTCGATCGTGAACAAGGTGCCGGGCGCCTCGCGCATGCCGTTCGAATACACGGTGAACCCCTACCGGGGCTGCACCCACGCCTGCGTCTACTGCTTCGCGCGCAAGACGCACAGCTATCTCGACCTCGACACCGGCGAGGGCTTCGACTCCCAGATCGTCGTCAAGGTCAACGCGCCCGATCTGCTGCGCAAGGAGCTGAGCGGCCCGCGCTGGCACGGGCAGCACATCGCGATGGGGACCAACGTCGACTGTTATCAGAGGGCGGAGGGACGATACCGGTTGATGCCGGGCATTTTGACCGCCCTGCGCGACTACGCGAACCCGTTCTCGATCCTCACCAAGGGGACGCTGATCCTCCGCGATCTCGACCTGCTGCGCTCGGCCGCCGCCATCACCGACGTCGGCGTCTCGGTCTCCGTCGGCTTCACCGACGAGGAGCTGTGGCGCACCGTCGAGCCGGGCACGCCCGCGCCCGAGCGCCGCCTCGACGTCGTCCGTACGCTCGCCGAGCACGGCATCCCGTGCGGGGTCCTGATGGCCCCGGTCATCCCGTTCCTCGGCGACTCCCCCGCGCAGCTCCGTACCACGGTGCGCGCCATCGCGGCAGCGGGCGCGCACTCCGTCACGCCGCTCGCGCTCCATCTGCGCCCCGGCGCCCGCGAGTGGTACATGCGCTGGCTCGCCGAGCACCACCCGCACCTCGTCCGCCACTACGAGGCGCTCTACGCGAACGGCCCGTACGCCCCCACCTGGTACCAGCGGCGCATCACGCGCCAGGTGCACGAACTGGCGGCCGAGTACGGGCTCGGCCCGTCGGCGCCGGGCGAGCACCGCCGCGTCGAGATCCGTCCGGAGCCCGCCGAGTCACCGTCCGAGGAGCGCTCCGAGGAGCAGGACAACCCGCACTGCACACAGCTCACTCTGCTCTGACGCCCGCCCTCCGGCCGACCGGTCCTCCCCCGGCCCTCCCTCCTCAGTCGCAGACCTTCCGGTACGGCACACCGGGCACGTTCTGCTTCCACTCGGCCCTGGTCAGGTTCTTCGGCCCGTCGGTCCGCCGGCAGAGCGAGTCGGCCAGCTCGTCCGGATCGAGGTTCATCCTGTACGAGAGGACGCGTCCCCCGGTCAGGTGCAGATCGCCCCGCTCGTCGAACGCCACGTCGAGCAGATCGGCCTCGATACCGGGCAGGAGGCCGCCCAGTCGCTGGCGGGAGGGCACGTCCCAGAGTTGGACGCGTTTGTCCCCGACGACGCCGACGAGCGACCGGCCGTCGGGGGAGAACCGCAGCCGCGTGGCCTGTCCGTCGGACGCCTCGGCCGGGCCGGGCAGGCGGCCCAGCCGCTGGGTCGCGTCGTGGTTCCACAGCGCGACTCCGTCGGGTTCGCTGACGGCCAGGGTCTGCCCGTCCGGGCTGAAGGCCACATCGGTCAGGTCCGCGGTTCCCAGCGCCCGCCGGGCCGTCTTCCCCGTCTCCAGGTCCACCCGGTCGCCCGAACTCGTCACGAGGACGCGGTCGTCGCCTGAGCCGTTCAGCGCGAGCCAGTGCCCGCCGACCTGTTCGACCGTGCGGGTCTTTCGGCCCTTCCGGACGTCCACGATGTCGATGGACCACGCTTCGCGGTCGTCGCCCGCGGTGCGGCTCACGGCAAGGGTCCGGCCGTCACGGCTGAAAGCCAGCGTCTCCACCGCGCCGCGCTTGCGTCCGCCCAGGCCGACGAGACGGTGCTTCCCCGTCCGCGTGTCGTGCAGGGCGACCTCGACCTGTTTCCCGTGTCCCGTCTCGTCGTGGGGATAGGCCAGTGTCGTCCCGTCGGGGCTGAGCGCGGAGGGCAACTGACCCTCACCGCCACCCAGGGGCGCGAGGGCCCGGGCCGGGAAGCCGGGCTTCTTCCCCGTCGCGGGCTCCGCCTTGGGCTCCTTTTCGGGCACCGTCCAGGTCCGCAGGCGCGAGCCGTCCCCGACAGTGTGTGCGGTCAGCAGGCTCCTCGCTCCCGGGCCGTAGTGGCCGAGGGTGTTCCCGGTCTCCTTACGGGGGAGGTCGAGCGCTCTCAGGTCCAGCGTGTGCACCGAAGGGCCGTCCACATAGCGCAGTTCACGGGAACGGGGGTCGATGCCGAGCAGGCCCTCCGTGAGTTGGGAGGCCGTCTCCTCATCCGGTGTGTGCGCCTTGTGCGTCAGCAGGGGCCGGTCCAACTGGGAACTGCGGGCGACGCTGAGCGTGCCGTCGGCCATGGTGGCCACGGTGTCGCCGTCCGCGCTCATGACGAGGGCTCCGTCGGCAGGGGGATCGGCTGTGGTGTCCTCGGCCTCCAGGGCGGTGGTCGACAGCGGCTTCCCTGTCCGGGTGTCCCATGTGGACAGCTCCCCGTCGTTGAGGATCGCCACCGTGGTGTCGTCGGCACTGGAGGAGACCGAGACCGTGTCGCCGCACGCGTCGGTCTCCTGGCCGCGCAGCTCGGTCGAACCGCCGTAGGTGATGTCGTACAGGACCGGGCGATGGCCCGTACGGCAGGAGAGCAGGTGCCGCCCGTTCTCGGTCAGTTTGGCGTACTGGTCGGACACTCCGAGCAGCGTGCGGCCCGTACGGGTGTCGATGACGGAGAGCTTGGTGCTGTCGGTGCCGACGAGCATGCGGGTGCCGTCCGTCGAGAGCGCCCGGATCTCCTTGTCGCCGATTTTCACCTTCCCTGCGCGTTCCCCTGTGGCGAGATTCCGTACGGTGCCGTCGTCGGTCGCCGCGAAACGCCCGTCCGCCGCCACCGCGCCGAAGCGTTCCACCGGCACGCCACCGGTACGGAGAGGGAGCTTCTTCCCCGTACGGGTGTCGAAGCGGTGCATCGTGCCGTTCAGGGCCCCGAGCGTCTGGGACACCAGGACACGGCCGTCGCGGGACAGCGTGCGGGACATGCCGGACTCGAAGCTCTCCGGCTCTTCCGTGGGGTCCTTGAAGAGCGCCTTCTCCCGCTGCCACGCCGACTGGTACAGCGCCCCGCGCGCCTCCTCCGAGGGGGACACCCGCCAGGCGGCGATGC
Organism: Streptomyces albiaxialis; assembly: GCF_039530985.1. NCBI lineage: Bacteria > Bacillati > Actinomycetota > Actinomycetes > Kitasatosporales > Streptomycetaceae > Streptomyces > Streptomyces albiaxialis. The sequence continues at coordinate 156,221 of NZ_BAAAPE010000016.1, read as the reverse complement.
TCAGCAGCGCGGCGGTCCCCGGGTCGGTCGCGCGCATGCCGTCGGCGACCGACGCGACGTCCCGCGAGGTGGCGAGGGCCCGCTGTTCGGCGTTCGAGCGCTGGAACTGCCAGGCGACGACGCTCGCCACCAGGGCGAGCACCAGCAGCACCGCTATCCCACCGCGCAGCCGGCGGCGCTGGCGGTGCCGTCGCGACTCGTGCGCGCGGGCCGCGGCCAGGAACACCCGTTCCAGCCGGTTCGGCCGCACCGCGGCGTGGGCGGTGGCGGCCTGGTCAAGTGCCGCGCGCAGGGCCCTCCCCTGCTGGAGATGGTCCGGGTCCCGCTCGGCCTCGTCCCACGCCCGCGCGGCGTCACCGGTCCTGCGCAGGACGCGCAGCTCGGCACGGTGTTCGGCCGTCCAGGCCGCCAGGCGGGGCCATGCCCGGTGCAGGGCCGCGCTGGCCGGACGTACGGAGCCGTCGGGCTCGCGGACGAGCACGGACTCCGCGAGGAAGGCGTCCAGCGCCTGGTGGATCGCGGCCGACTCGTGGGCGGGACGGCCCTCCAGCAGCTCTCCGTGGGAGGCGGTGCGTACCCCGTCCTGCGAGCCGTCGGGCGCCTCGCCCGGGACGACGAGCCGCAGCAGCACTTCCTCGGCCGCCGCCCTGGCGGCGGGATCCAGCCCCGTGAACACCTGCTCGGCCACGTCGCCCCAGTCCGGCAGGGGCGTGGGGGCGTGCCCGGAGGAGTGCGGCAGCGCCGCCGCGCTGGCGCCCTGGGCGAGCAGATCGGTGGCGGGGGGCGCGGGCGGCGAGGGGGACGGGTGCGGGGACGGGGACGGGGACGGGGACTGACGCTGAGCCGGGAGGCCGTCGGCCAGCAGGCCCAGCAGCAACTGCTGTGAACTGGGCCTGGAGGCGGGGTCCTTGGACAGCGCGGCGCCCACCAGGGGCCGCAGCCGTTCGGGTACGGGCGTGAGATCGGGCTCCAGTTCGGTGACCCGAACGACGATCTCGCCGAGGTTCTCACCGTGGAAGGGCGCCTCGCCGCTCGCCGCGAAGAGCATCACGGCGCCCCAGGCGAACACGTCGCTCTTGCCGTCGGCCCGCGCGCCGCGCAGGACTTCGGGCGCCATGTAGCCGGGCGTGCCCATCATCTTGCCGGTCTCGGTGAGCGACATCTCCTGTGTGCGGGCGATCCCGAAGTCGATGACGCGGGGCCCGTCGGGGCCGAGCAGCACGTTGCCGGGCTTCAGGTCCCGGTGCACGACGGACGAGGCGTGGATGGCGGCCAGGGCGGTGGCGATCCCGGTGGCCAGGCGCACCAGATCGTCGCCCCGGAGGGGACCGTCCTGGCGGACCGCGGCGTGCAGGTCGCGGCCGTTGATGAACTCGCTGACGATGTACGGCGGATCGGCCTCCAGGTCCGCGTCCAGCACGCGGGCGGTGCAGAAGGACGCGACCCGCTGGGCCGCGGCGACCTCCTTGCCGAACCTGTCCTTGGCGAAGTCGTGAGCCGCGCCCTCCGCGCGCAGCACCTTCACCACACAGCGCTCCCCCGCGCTGTCGTACGCCTCATAGACCACTCCCTGTCCGCCGGCCCCGAGCACGGACGCGATCCAGTACGGACCGATGCGCTGAGGGGCGTCAGGGGTCAATAACTCCCGGCTCACATGTTCCTCTTCTGCTGATCCGACGGAGGGCAGCGAGGGTAGTCGAGCGAAGCCGAGGAACGGAGTCGTTTCGATACTCTTGCGTTTCGATCCGGTCGCGGGGTACTGTCTTCGTGTACGACACCGTTTCGTTCGCGTCGCCCGCCCCCCGGGCCGCGCGGCAGACAGGGGGACTCATGGCCGGACAGGCCTCCGCCTCCGCGGCTCCCGCCGCCGGGCAGCGCCGCAGCAGACTCACGCCCGAGCGGGAGCGGGAGATCTATCAGGCGGTGCTCGACTCCGTGAGGGAGGACGGGTACGACACGTTGACGATGGACTCCGTCGCCACCCGCACCAAGTCCAGCAAGGCCACGCTCTACCGGCAGTGGGAGAGCAAGCCGAATCTGGTGGCCCGCGCACTGCTGGCCGAGCAGCGCGTGACCATCGCCGATATCGACACCGGGACGCTCGCCGGAGACCTCCACGAGATGCAGCGGCGCGTCAGCGGTGAGATAGGGCGTGACACCGAGCTGCTGAGCGGCCTCGGCCACGCGATGCAGCGCGACACGGACCTGGAGCGGGCGGTCCGCTCGGTGCTGATCGAGCCCGAGATCCAGTTCTTCGACACCATGCTCCAGCGCGCGATAGGCCGAGGCGAGGTCTCGGAGGGCAATCCGGCGCTGGAGTTCGTCCCCCATCTCATGCTGGGCGTGATGGTGGGGCAGCGGATCATAGACGGCCACGAGGCCGACCCCACCTTCCTGGAGAGATACGTGGACGCGGTGGTCCTCCCCGCCGTCCTCACGGACTGACCTCCCGATGAGCTGACGCCGTCACCCCCCGGGCAGCGGGCCCGGTCGGCACCCGACATCACCCATCCCACCCCTGCGGGAGCTGGTGGGCGACCGTGGCTGACGGCGCCCGCGCCTGAACTCCCCCGGCTGGGCCGTGCCCTGCCCTGCCGTGCCGTGCCGTGCCGTGCCGTGCCGTGCCGTGGAGAGCGGAACACGGAGCGGACCGGCCGTGCCGTGACCGTGGGGACGGGTGCGGCACGGCACCGGGCCGGCGGGCGCTCCTCGGAGGGGGTTCGCCGGGCTGAATCCTTTTGCGCCCGCCGGGCCTCTAGTCCTTGTACCGACGAACGTCGGGACGGAAGCTGGAGGTTGTCGTGAGCGTGGGAATCGGTATCGGCATCGCAGTCGTCGTGGGAATGGTGCTGCTCTGCACCTGTGTGTTCGTGCTGAAGCGCGGGCGGGGCTCGCGTGGTTGAGGCGGGCTGGCCGAGTGAGCCGGTGATCGTCGCCGCGCAGCGCGGTGATGCCGAGGCGATCGCCGCGCTGGTGTCGGGCTCGCATCCGAACGTGCGCCGGTTCGCCCGTTCTCTCTGCGCGAGCCCGGAGGACGCGGAGGACGCGGCGCAGGAAGCGTTGATCATCCTGTACCGCAAGATCGGGATGCTGCGGGCGTCCGGCGCGCTGGCGTCGTGGATGTTCCGGATCGTCCGCAACGAGTGCCTGCGGCGCGCGCGGGCGCTGGCCCGGGGCCACCCGCGCCACCCGCCCGTGCCGGACGCCGCCGTCGAGTCCGCCGAGGACGAGGCCCTGCGGCGGCTGGAGGTGAGCCGGACGGCGGAGGCGATCGCCGCCCTGCCGGCCGACCAGCGGCAGGTACTGATCATGCGGGACGTGCAGGGGCTCAGCGGCCGGATGGTCGCCGATGCGCTCGGGCTCAGTACGGCGGCGATGAAGTCTCGCCTGCACCGCGCCCGCCGCACCGTTCAGCAGGCGCTCCGTCCCGCGCCCGACTCGCCCACGGGAGGAAACCGATGACCCGCTCGACAGCCGACGGGCCCGACTTCGCGAGTGCCTCCGTGGCGCGGCATCTGGTGCGGGGCGCGGTGGGGTTCGGCGCGCTGGCCGGTTCGTTCGCGCTCCTGCCCGCCGTCGGTCCGGTCGGCCTGGCGCTGCTGCCGGTCGGGGTGCTCGCGTTGCGCGGGTGCCCGATGTGCTGGGCCGTCGGGCTGGCGCAGACCGTCTCCCGGGGCCGCCTCCGGCGCTCCTGCGAGGACGGCCGCTGTGCGGTGGCGCGGCCGTCGGACGCCGACAGCCGTTCGGCCGGAGCCGCCTAGTTTCTGGCCGACCGACACGACCACGCCGGAACCGGGACCAGGACCGGGACCGGGACCGGGACCGGGACCAGGGTCCGAGGCGCCCCGGTCTCATCCCGGCGGTCGGCGATCGGCGGGGCCCCGTCTCGTCAGCCCTCTCCCCGGAGCAGGGCGGCCGTGCACGCCAGCGCCTCGGCCAGGGTGAACGCTCCCGCGTACAGGGCTCGCCCGTCGGGCGCAGCCGGTGTCGAGGGCCGCGTTCAGCGCCGCGTCGTCATGGATGCCCGCCCGGCACATGAGCTGCACGTCGAGGTCCACCGCGTCGATGATCCGGCGGGCCTCGGCCAGTCCGCCGCCCTCGCCCTCGTCCTCGGCGACCACCAGGTGCAGCCACCGCGCGCCCTGCTCCTGGAACGCCAGCGCCGCCTGGATCGGATCGGTCCGAGCGGTCTCCGGGACGTGGCCGTCGCCCACGAGGTGGACCACTCGGCCGCCGGCCACGTGTACCGACGGGAACAGCTCGAACCGGCGGACGGAGCCTAGTCCTCCCTCGGCGGCGCGTCGTCGTTCCCCCGCCTGATCGTCCGGAGCGCCCTTCCCGGGTTCCACACCCGGAAGACGATCTCCTCGCCCTCGATCGACACCCGCGTGATCTCCTCGATCCGGGTCCTGAAGAGATGGAACGTCTCCGGAACCTCACCCTCCGGCGCGTGCGACGCCCACTCCGCCAGTTCGTCCGGGTCCGTCACCTCGACCGCGCGCCCCGAGATCCGTACGTCGCCCTCGTCCATCTCCGCGCCCGCCCCCGGGTTCGCGTGCAGCGCGAACCTCGGGTCGCGCCGCAGGTCCAGCGCCTTGCGCGAGTTCGGCATCATCCCCAGCCACAGTTCGCCGCCCCGGAAGTCCGCCTCGATCCCCGTCAGCCGGGGCGCGCCGTCCGCGCGCAGCGTCCCGAGGACGTGATGCCGGTACGCGCCGTAGCGCGCCTCCACGGTCTTCGCGAACTCCGGTTCCGCGGCCTGTACGTCCTGCCAGCTCTTTCCATTCTCCATACGTCCAGGCTCGCGAAGAATTCCGACAACCTCTGTCCAGATTCCTGCGAAGCTCTCCCCCATGCATGTGAGAGATATGACCGAGGCCGACATCGACGCCGTGTCCGTGCTGCGCGTACGCGGCTGGCGGTTCGCGTACGCGGGCCTGATCCCGCAGCGCGCCCTGGACGCCCTGGACCCCGCTGAGGACGCCGCCCACCGGCGCCGCATGACCCCGGTGCCGTCGCTCGTGGCCGAGGACGAGAACGAGGGGGGCGAGGGCGAGGTCATCGGCTGGGCCGCGTGGGGGCCGTACCGGTCCGACGCGACCTCGTCCTCGCCCCCGCCCTCGCCCGAGGACGTCGAGTTGTACGCGCTGTACGTGCTCCCCGACCGTATCGGCACGGGTACGGGCCGCGCCCTCATGGCAGCCGTCCTCGACGCCGCGGCGGCGACGGGCGCGACCCGCATGCTCCTCTGGGTCCTCCGCGACAACGCGCGAGCCCGCCGCTTCTATGAGGCGGCGGGCTTCACGGCCGACGGCCAGGTGGCCGACTTCGAGATCGACGGTACGACCGTCCCCGAGGTCCGTTACGTCAGGCTCCTCGCCCCGCGCCCCTGACGAACCGGTCCCACGCGTCGGGGCTCACCGTGAGGTACGGGTACGTGGTGTCCTTCGAGTCCCGCACGAGGATGCGCCCCGCCGCGCGTGCGACCTCCACGCATTCTCCGCCGTTCCCGGCGCTGTAACTGCTTTTGGTCCAGGCTGATTCCGGTGGGTGGGTTCTCATTGCTCTCCCAGCAGCTTCTCGATGAAGCCCATCGACTCACGAGGGGTCAGCGCCTGCGCGCGCAGGATCCCGTACTGCTCCTCGAACTCGCGCACCATCGTCCTCGCGGTGTACAGACGGCTGTTCCCCTGCACCTCAACGTACGCGACCCTGCGCCCATCCCGGGTCTCGATCAAGGTGAACGGGCCGCCCAGCCCGCAGTGTTCCTCGCGCCCGGTCGGCATCACCTGGATCTCGACGTTGCGCTGGTGGCTCTGCAGCAGCACGTGTTCCAACTGGGCACGCATGATGTGCCTGCCCCCGATCGGCCGTCGCAGGACCGACTCCTCCACCACGAAGCTCAGCGTGGGCATCTGCTTCCACGAGAAGATCTCCTGGCGTGCCAGGCGCGCCTCGACGCGCTGTGCCAACGTCTCCTCGCCCAGGAGCGGTCGCCACATCCCGAACACCGCGCGAGCGTGATCCTCCGTCTGCAACAGACCAGGCATGCCGTAAACGGCATACACATGGACGGCGACGGCCCTCGCCTCCAAACGAGCCGCATCCCGGAAGAACGCCGGATACTGCGCTTGCCGCAACTGCTCCTTCATCGCGGTCAGAACACCATCGGCGCCCAGCACTTCGTCGGCGCGGTCGATGAAGCGTTCGGGCGGGATGCGGCGGCCCTGCTCGAACGAGGCGATCGTGGACGCCGAGTATCCGACCCGGTTCCCGAACTCCTCCCTCTCGATCCCGGCCCGCAGCCGCAACGCCTTCACCTGCTTGCCGAACGCCACGACGAGGCCCGAGCCCTCACCCTCGTCCAACTGACCCGGCTGTTCCACCCCGAACGCCTCCTCCGCCCACGTACACCCGCCGGACAGGCGCGTACAGAAACGCCGTCGTCGGAGAGTCACCGCTGGTCACGCTACGCCACCGGGGCAACGCTTGGCGTCATGACCAGCGAATTCCACGAGTTCTCGATGCGATTCAGCTCGACACCGCGCGGTGCGCGCCTCGCGCGCCGTCTCGCGGCGGAGCGGCTGCACGCGTGGGGAGTCCCGTACGGCTCCGAGGCGCACGACACCGTCACGCTCGTTCTCGCGGAGCTGTGCGCGAACGCCATACGGCACGGCCATGTGAGCGGCCGGGACTTCCGGCTCCGCCTGGGGACGGTGCCGCACGGCGCGGCCGTACGCGTCGAGGTCACGGACACGCGCGGGGAGCGGATCCCGGAGCGGACGAAGGATCTGCCGCCCCTGTCCGAACACGGGCGCGGGCTCGCGCTGGTGGCCGCGCTCGCCACGCGCTGGGACTGGCATCCGCGTACGGACGGCGGGCCCGGCAAGACGGTGTGGGCGGAGGTCGCGGTGCCGCTTCCCGGCGTTCTCGGCCGGATCCCCGACTAGATACGGCTGGACATGGCGTTCCGCGTGGCGCGGAGGGGCGGCAGGCTGGCCGTCGGGCGTCATGCGCCGTACGCCCACCCCTCGATCCCCTCGGGAGGCACCGCATGGACCAGCCCTACGCCCCGCCGTACGCCCTGGACGCCACCGGATCCGACATCCACGCCGAGGGCGCCGCGCTGCGCGCGCGGGGGCGGGCGGCGTGGGTGAAGCTGCCCGGCGACGTCTGCCCCGTGCACGCGTGGGCGGTGACCGACCCCGTGCTCCTCAAGCAGCTCCTGGCCGATCCCCGCGTCTCCAAGGACGCGGCCCGGCACTGGCCGGATTTCGCCGACGGGCGCATCACGCGCGACTGGCCGATGCTCATCTGGGTGGCGGTCCGCAACATGTTCACCGCCTACGGCGCCGACCACACCCGGCTGCGGCGGCTCATCGCGCCCGCGTTCACCGCGCGCCGCACCAAGGCGATGCGGCCCCGCGTCGAGGCCATCACGGAGGCGCTGCTCGACGACATGGCGCGCGTCGGTCCGGACGAGGTCGTGGACGTGCGCGACCGGTTCGCCTACCAGGTGCCGATCCAGGTGATCTGCGAACTCATGGGCGTCGCGGAGTCCTTGGCGCCGCGCTTCCGCGCGCGGGTGAACGGGATCTTCGACACGACGCTCACCGCCGAGGAGGCGGAGGAGAACGGCAAGGCCATGTACGCGCTGCTCGCGGAGCTGGCCGAGAGCAAGCGCAAGGAGCCGGACGACGATCTCACCAGCTTCCTGATCGCCACGCGCGACGAGGAGCACGGCACGGCGCTGGACGAGCAGGAGCTGCTCGACACCCTGCTGCTGATGATCTCCGCGGGGCACGAGACCACCGTCAACCTGCTCGACCAGGCCCTCTTCCATCTGCTCACCCGGCCCGACCAGCTCGCGCACGTACGGGCCGGCCGGGCCACGTGGAGCGACGCGGCGGAGGAGACGCTGCGGGCCGAGCCGTCCGTGCCGTATCTGCCTCTGCGCTACCCCGTGGAGGACCTGGACCTCGGCGACGGGCTGGTGTTCCGGCGGAACGAGCCGATCCTCGCGGCGTTCGCAGCCGCCGGGCGGCATCCGTCCTGGCACGGCGAGGACGCGGACGTCTTCGACGTCACCAGGACGGACAAGTCCCACCTGGCCTTCGGCTACGGCACCCATCTGTGCCTGGGCATGTCGCTGGCCCGGCTGGAGGCCGAGATCGCACTGCCCGCGTTCTTCGACCGTTTCCCGCAGGCCGAACTCGCCGCCGACGTCCCCGGCCAGGAGATCGCGAAGGTCAGCAGCTTCGTCTCGAACGGCCACACCCGCCTGCCCGTCCGCCTCGGACGGGCAGCCCACTAGTCCGTCGGCCCGGTCCCCCGCCCGGTCCGTCAGCCCGGTATCCGCGCCAGAGCCGCCTTCGCCGCCGGGGACAGCCGGTGCATCTCCGCCGCCGCGTCCAGCACGGGGATCGCCCGGCGGTCGCCGAGCGCGCCCAGGCCCTGGACGCACGCCTCCGCGATGGGCCAGTAGTGCAGGGGCCCGATCAGCAGCCGCTGGAGGACGTTGATCAGCGTGGGGACGGATTCGGGGGCGCGCAGCGCGGTGAGGAGGCGCACGGGATAGAGCGCGTAAGCCGTGCGCAACTCGTTCGTGGCGAGCGCCGCCGCCGCCTTGGCCGTCCGGGGATCGCGGAGCCGCTCCAGCGCCTGTGCCGCCGTCGCGCAGCACACGGGGTCCCTGTAATTCAGCAGGAACACCAGCGTCTCGAAGGCTCTGCGGTCCCCCGCGCTGCCCAGCGCGAAGGCCGCTATCTCCCGCGCCCACAGCGGGCGTTCGGTCTCGACGAGCACGGACGCGAGCTGGTCGCGCGCGTCCGGCCCGCGCTGCCTGGCGAGCGTCACCAGGCGTGCGTACTCGACCGGTTCGGCGTCGGGCCGCACCCTGTCGATCAGCGCTCGGAATGGGTCGCCCACTCCCGCTCCCCCTTACGTGCCACATGCCACAGCTCTGGAATTTGTCCTACCCCTGGCTTTCTGGTTACCCACTAGTTAAGGTGCTCATCAGAGCGGCACCCCCGCTCAGGCGGCCTGGTGACGCAGCCGCCACGAGTGCAGTCGGTTCGGTTCGGCTCGTATGCCGCGCGTTCTGCGCGGTCAGCACGCCGGGGCCCCGGGACAGGGCCCGGCAGTGAGTGCGGCGGCACACGCATGTGCACAGCACCCTCACCTCACCCTCGTCTGCCACGCCCCGGCAGGGGCCTGTGTCCCGAACTTCCTGGAGTCCCGTGATGGACCGTCCTGCCCTGCGCACCATCGCCGTTGTCGGTCTCGGCACCATGGGCACCGGCATCGCCGACATTCTCGCCCGCTCCGGTCGCGAGGTCATCGGCATTGACACGAACGACGCAGCCGCGCGGCACGCCGTTGCCGCCCTGGAGGCCTCCACGGCGCGTTCGGTGCGCCTGGAGCGCATGTCCGAGCCCGAACGCCGGGAAGTGCTCTCCCGGTTCCGCACGTACCCCGACATCGAGGCGGCCGCCGAGGCCGAGCTGGTCATCGAGGTCGTGCCCGAGGACTACGACACCAAGTGCCAGGTCTTCGCGGCCCTGGACACCGTCGTCAAGCCCGGCACGATCCTCGCCACGGGCACCAACGCCCTCTCCGTGACCCGCCTCGCCGCCGACTCCGACCGGCCCGAACGGGTGCTGGGGCTGCACTTCTTCAACCCGGCGCCCGCGATGAAGCTCGTCGAGATCGTCTCGTCCGTGCTGACCTCGCCGGAGGCCGTGGCCGCCGTCACCGACCTCGCCAGGGAGCTGGGCAAGGACCCGATCGCGGTCGGCGACCGGCCCGGATTCGTCGCGGACGGGCTGCTGTTCGGCTATCTGAACCAGGCCGCGGCGATGTACGAGGCGCGCTACGCGAGCCGCGAGGACATCGACGCGGCGATGAGGCTGGGCTGCGGGCTGCCCATGGGCCCCCTGGCCCTGCTCGACCTCATCGGCATCGACACGGCCCGCACGGTGCTCGACGCGATGTACGCCGAGTCCCGCGACCGGCTGCACGCCCCCGCGCCCGTGCTGCGCCAGCTCAGCGACGCGGGGCTGACCGGCCGCAAGGCGGGCCGCGGCTTCTACACGTACGAGGGACCGGGCTCGGCCACCGTCGTCCCCGACTCCCTCACCCCCGACCCGGCCGGGAGCGGCACCGCCGGACGTCCCGTCGCCTCCGTCGGGGTCGCGGGCTCCGGCACGATGGCCAGCGGCATCGCGGAGGTCTTCGCGAAGGCCGGGTACGACACCGTGCTGGTCGCCCGCAGTGAGGAGAAGGCCGAGGCGGCGAAGGCCCGGATCGCCTCCTCGTTCAGCCGCTCCGTCGCCAAGGGCCGGATGTCGGACGAGGACCGGGAGGCGGCGCTGGCCCGGATCACCACGGCGGGCTCGCTCGACGCGCTCGCCGGGGTCGATCTCGCGGTGGAGGCCGTCGCCGAGGACCTGGAGATCAAGCGGCAGCTCTTCGCGACCCTCGACAAGGTGTGCAAGGAGGGCGCGGTGCTCGCCACGACCACGTCCTCGCTGCCGGTCGTCGCCTGCGCCCGCGCGACCTCGCGCCCGCAGGACGTGGTCGGCATGCACTTCTTCAACCCGGCGCCCGCGATGAAGCTGGTCGAGGTCGTGCGGACGGTGCTGACCGCCGACGACGCGCACGCCACGGTCCGCGAGGTCTGCGCGCGCGTCCGCAAGCACCCGGTGGACTGCGGCGACCGGGCGGGCTTCATCGTCAACGCACTGCTGTTCCCGTACCTGAACAACGCCGTGAAGATGGTCCAGGAGCACTACGCCTCGCTCGACGACATCGACGCGGCGATGAGGCTGGGCGGGGGCTACCCGATGGGCCCGTTCGAGCTGCTGGACGTCGTCGGGCTGGACGTCTCGCTCGCGATCGAACGCGTGCTGCACCGCGAGTTCCGCGACCCGGGCCTCGCGCCGGCGCCGCTGCTGGAGCACCTCGTCGCCGCGGGCTGCCTCGGCCGGAAGTCGGGGCGGGGCTTCCGCGAGTACGCGAGCCGGTGAACCGGTGAACCGAAGCCCCGGGTGGGCGGGGCCCCCGGTGGGCCCCGCCTGGGGCGGGCTGCTGGAACCTCCGGGCGGCGGCCCGTCCCCCGAACCCGTCACAGCATGTAACGTTCACCACATGCCAGAGCCCGCGAAGAACTCCCGTACGACCGCTACGCGTACGAATGCCGCAGCCTCCCAGCGTCTGAAGATGCGCCGGGAGTTGGCGGCGGCGGCCACGGAGCTGTTCGCCACGAAGGGTTACGAGGCGACGACGGTGGATGAGATCGCGGCGGCCGCGGGCGTCGCCCGCCGCACCTTCTTCCGGCACTTCCGTTCCAAGGAAGAGGCGATCTTCCCGGACCACGACGAGACCCTGGTGCGCGCCCAGGCCGTGCTGGAGGCCGCACCGCCGCACGAGAACCCGCTCGACACGGTGTGCCGCGGCATCAAAGAGGTCATGAAGATGTACGCGTCGAGCCCGAAGGGCAGCGTCGAGCGGTACAAGCTGACGCGCGAGGTGCCCGCGCTGCGCGAGCGCGAGATCGCCTCGGTCGCGCGCTACGAGCGCCTGTTCACCCGCTATCTCCTGGGCCACTTCGACGAGGCGGCCCACCGTGACGGCGTCAGCGATTTCGACGAGCCGCTGCTCGCCGAGGTCGCCGCCTCGGCGGTCGTGACCGCGCACAACCATGTGCTGCGGCGCTGGCTGCGCGGGGGCGGCATCGGCGATGTCGAGGGCCAGCTCGACCACGCGTTCGCGATCGTACGGCGGACGTTCGGCACCGGCTTCGGGGCGAACCGGCCCTCGCGGCCGGCCGCCGCCGAGGTCGAGCGTACGGGCGAGGTCCTGGTGACGGTGGCGCGTACGGACGCGCCCCTCGGCGAGATCATGGCCACGATCGAGCGAGCCCTCGAAAAGGACTGACCGCCCCTTCGCCCTTCAGCCCCTGTCCCGCTTGCCCTCTTGAGGGCTCCGGGCAGGGGCTGCCGCGTGCGGTGCCCGGCGGGCCGCCGCCGCGTCGTGGTTGCTCGCGCAGTTCCCCGCGCCCCTTCGGGGCGCACCCTGAAGCGCCCCTCAGGCGGGGCACCCGGTGCCCGGCGCAGTCGGATGCCCCCCTGACCTGCGATGATCGATCATCGCTCAGATGAGAAGTGATCCGGACAACTGAGAATTTTGGCACCCGGTGTCTTGTCGGCTGGCACTGCGTGTCATACGGTGAAGCCAGTCCGGGCACGGTCCCCATGGGCGTACAGCCCGTGCTGTCCGGACGCCTGCGTCACAGGCACACAACAGGCACAACAGGCACGCACCCAGGCACACCCGCCAATCCCGCGCACACCCGCGCGGCAGCGCACCGCACTCGCCGAACCGACGGCACTGCCTCACACCCGACGACACCTCAAGCGTCCGTCCCTCCCCTCATCGCGCTTCGCCGGAGGCATACCGTGAACGAGATCCTCGACGCGATCCTCGCGTCCGACACTCCGCCGGAGGACTTCGCCGCCCTCCCGCTCCCCGAGAGCTACCGCGCGGTCACCGTCCACAAGGACGAGGCCGAGATGTTCGCGGGGCTGGAGACCCGGGACAAGGACCCGCGCAAGTCGCTGCACCTCGACGAGGTGCCGGTCCCCGAACTCGGGCCGGGCGAGGCCCTGGTGGCCGTCATGGCCTCCTCCGTGAACTACAACTCGGTGTGGACCTCGATCTTCGAACCGCTCTCCACCTTCGCCTTCCTGGAGCGCTACGGGCGCCTCTCGCCGCTCACCAAGCGGCACGACCTGCCGTACCACGTCATCGGCTCCGACCTCGCGGGCGTCGTGCTCCGCACCGGCGCCGGGGTCAACTCCTGGAAGCCCGGCGACGAGGTCGTGGCGCACTGCCTCTCCGTCGAGCTGGAGTCCGCCGACGGGCACAACGACACGATGCTCGACCCCGAGCAGCGCATCTGGGGCTTCGAGACCAACTTCGGCGGCCTCGCCGAGATCGCGCTCGTCAAGTCCAACCAGCTCATGCCCAAGCCGGACCACCTGAGCTGGGAGGAGGCGGCTGCCCCCGGGCTGGTCAACTCGACCGCGTACCGCCAGCTCGTCTCGCGCAACGGCGCGGGCATGAAGCAGGGCGACAACGTGCTGATCTGGGGCGCGAGCGGCGGACTCGGCTCGTACGCCACGCAGTTCGCGCTCGCGGGCGGCGCCAACCCGATCTGCGTCGTGAGCAGCGAGGACAAGGCCGAGATCTGCCGGAAGATGGGCGCCACGGCGATCATCGACCGCAAGGCCGAGGACTACCGCTTCTGGAAGGACGAGCACAACCAGGACCCGCGCGAGTGGAAGCGCTTCGGCAAGCGGATCCGCGAGCTGACCGGCGGCGAGGACGTGGACATCGTCTTCGAGCACCCGGGCCGCGAGACCTTCGGCGCCTCCGTCTACGTCACGCGCAAGGGCGGCACGATCGTCACCTGCGCCTCGACCTCCGGGTACGAGCACACGTACGACAACCGGTACCTGTGGATGCAGCTCAAGCAGATCGTCGGTTCGCACTTCGCCAACTACCGCGAGGCGTGGGAGGCCAACCGCCTGATCGCCAAGGGCAAGATCCACCCGACACTCTCCAAGACATACCGCCTGGAGGAGACCGGCCAGGCCGCGTACGACGTGCACCGCAACCTCCACCAGGGCAAGGTCGGCGTGCTCGCGCTCTCCCCCGAGGAGGGGCTGGGCGTGCGCGACCAGGAGAAGCGGGACCAGCACCTCGACGCGATCAACAGGTTCCGGAACGTCTGATGGCCGACAAGGACCGTCCGTGGCTGATGCGGACGTACGCCGGGCACTCGACGGCCGAGGCGTCCAACGCGCTCTACCGCCGCAACCTGGAGAAGGGCCAGACCGGCCTCTCGGTCGCCTTCGACCTGCCCACCCAGACCGGTTACGACCCCGACCACGTGCTGGCGCGCGGCGAGGTCGGCCGGGTGGGCGTGCCGGTCTCCCACCTGGGTGATATGCGGCGGCTGTTCGAGGGCATCCCGCTCGACCGGATGAACACATCGATGACCATCAACGCCACCGCCATGTGGCTCCTGGCCCTCTACCAGGTGGTCGCCGAGGAACAGGGCGTGGACATCGCGGAGCTGCAGGGGACGACGCAGAACGACATCGTCAAGGAGTACCTGTCGCGGGGGACACATGTCTTCCCGCCGGGGCCGAGCCTGCGGCTGACGACGGACATGATCGCGTACACCGTCGCCCACATCCCCAAGTGGAACCCCGTCAACATCTGCAGCTACCACCTCCAGGAGGCCGGTGCCACGCCGGTCCAGGAGATCTCGTACGCCATGTCCACGGCCATCGCGGTGCTGGACGCGGTGCGGGACAGCGGGCAGGTGCCGCCGGAGCAGTTCGGGAAGGTCGTCGGGCGGATCTCGTTCTTCGTGAACGCGGGCGTCCGCTTCGTCGAGGAGATGTGCAAGCTGCGGGCGTTCACCCGCATCTGGGACACGGTGACGAGCGAGCGCTACGGCATCACCGACCCCAAGCAGCGCCGGTTCCGCTACGGCGTGCAGGTCAACTCGCTCGGCCTGACCGAGGCCCAGCCGGAGAACAACGTCCAGCGCATCGTGCTGGAGATGCTCGCCGTCACCCTCTCCAAGGACGCCCGCGCCCGCGCCGTCCAGCTCCCGGCGTGGAACGAGGCGCTGGGCCTCCCCCGCCCCTGGGACCAGCAGTGGTCGCTGCGTATCCAGCAGGTGCTCGCGCACGAGAGCGACCTGCTGGAGTACGACGACCTGTTCGCCGGGTCGCACGTGGTGGAGAAGAAGGTCGACGAGCTGGTCGACGAGGCGATGGCCGAGATGGCGCGGATCGAGGAGATGGGCGGCGCGATGGCCGCCGTCGAGTCCGGCTACCTCAAGTCGCGGCTCGTCTCCTCGCACGCGGAGCGGCGGGCCCGTATCGAGTCCGGCGAGGAGAAGATCGTCGGCGTCAACTGCTACGAGTCCACCGAGCCCAGCCCCCTCACCGCCGACCTCGACACGGCGATCATGACCGTGGACCCGGCGGGCGAGGCGGCGGTCGTCGAGGCGATCGGGCGCTGGCGCGAGACCCGCGACGAGCCGTTCTGGCGCGAGGGCACCCGCGATCCGGCCCTGCACCCGAGCGCCGAGCAGGCCCTCCGGCAGCTCAAGGAGGCCGCGGCCACCGACGAGAACCTGATGGAGGCCACGCTGGAGTGCGCCCGTACGGGCGTGACGACCGGCGAGTGGGCGGGCGCCCTGCGCGAGGTCTTCGGCGAGTTCCGCGCGCCGACGGGCGTGAGCAGCGCCCCCGTGGCCGTGACCGCCGAGGAGGGCTCGGAACTGGCGGCCGTCCGCGCGAAGGTCGCCCGCACGGCGGACGAACTGGGCGTGGGCAAGCTGCGGCTGCTCGTCGGCAAGCCCGGGCTCGACGGGCACAGCAACGGCGCCGAGCAGATCGCCGTACGCGCCCGCGACGCCGGCTTCGAGGTCGTCTACCAGGGCATCAGGCTCACGCCCGAGGAGATCGTCGCGGCGGCCGTCGCCGAGGACGTGCACTGCGTGGGCCTGTCCATCCTCTCCGGCTCGCACGCCGAGCTCGTGCCGGACGTCCTGGCCCGGCTGCGCCGGGTGGGGGCCGACGACATGCCCGTGATCGTGGGCGGCATCATCCCGTCCGCCGACGCGCGGGCGCTGCGCGAGGCCGGAGTCGCCGCGGTCTTCACGCCCAAGGACTTCGGCATCACGGAGATCATCGGCCGTATCGTCGACGAGATCCGCCGTTCCACCCAGCTCGACTCGTACACCCCTGTGGAGGTCCCCGCATGACCGAGGTCAACCGGCTTCGTCCCCGCCGCTCCTGTCTGGCGGTCCCGGGCAGCAATCCCCGCTTCCTGGAGAAGGCCCAGGGCCTCCCCGCCGACCAGGTCTTCCTCGACCTGGAGGACGCGTGCGCGCCGCTCGCGAAGCCGGACGCGCGGCACACCATCGTGAAGTTCCTCAACGAGGGCGACTGGACCGGCAAGACGCGCGTGGTCCGCGTCAACGACTGGACGACCGAGTGGACGTACCGCGACGTCGTGACCGTCGTCGAGGGCGCGGGGCCCAATCTGGACTGCATCATGCTGCCGAAGGTCCAGACGGCGGACCAGATCGTGGCGCTGGACCTGCTGCTGACCCAGATCGAGAAGACAATGGGCTTCGAGGTCGGCAAGATCGGCATCGAGGCGCAGATCGAGAACGCCCGCGGCCTGGAGAACGTCAACGAGATCGCGGCGGCCTCCCCGCGCATCGAGACCATCATCTTCGGCCCGGCCGACTTCATGGCGTCCATCAACATGAAGTCCCTGGTCGTCGGCGAGCAGCCGCCGGGCTACCCGGCCGACGCGTACCACTACATCCTGATGAAGATCCTCATGGCGGCGCGCGCCAACGACCTCCAGGCGATCGACGGCCCCTACCTCCAGATCAAGAACGTCGACGGCTTCCGCGAGGTCGCCGGCCGCGCCGCCGCGCTCGGCTTCGACGGCAAGTGGGTGCTGCACCCGGGCCAGGTCGACGCCGCGAACGAGGTCTTCTCGCCCTCCCAGGAGGACTACGACCACGCCGAGCTGATCCTCGACGCGTACGCGTACTACACCTCCGAGGCGGGCGGCAAGAAGGGCTCGGCGATGCTCGGCGACGAGATGATCGACGAGGCCAGCCGCAAGATGGCCCTGGTCGTCTCCGGCAAGGGCCGCGCGGCGGGCATGTCCCGGACGACCTCCTTCACCCCTCCGGAGGCATAGGCGGGCGTGCCGCGCCCCGCAGGGGCGCGGGGAACTGCGCGAGCGACCACGAGGCACCCGCGCCCGGCGACGGCGAACGTGCCCCACCCCATCAGCCGCCCACAGGAGACCAGAACATGCAGTTCGGCCGCACCTTTGAAGAGTTCACCGTCGGCGAGACGTACAAGCACTGGCCGGGAAAGACGGTCACCGAGTACGACGACCACCTCTTCTGCCTGCTCACCATGAATCACCACCCGCTGCACATGGACACGAACTACTCGGAGTCGACGACCGACTTCGGAAAGAACGTGGTGGTGGGGAACTACATCTACTCGCTGCTGCTCGGCATGTCCGTTCCCGACGTGTCGGGGAAGGCCATCGCGAATCTGGAGATCGAGTCGCTCAAGCACGTCGCGCCGACCTTCCACGGCGACACGGTCTACGGCGAGACGACCGTCCTGGACAAGGTTCCCTCGAAGTCCAAGAACGACCGCGGGATCGTGCACGTCGAGACCAAGGGATACAAGCAGGACGGCACCCTCGTCTGCGTCTTCCGCCGGAAGGTGATGGTGCCGACCGAGGCGTACATCAAGGAGCGCGGCGGCGAGCAGCCGGGCCGGCCGACCCTGGCCGAGAAGGAGAAGTGAGATGGGACGTCTCGCGCAGACCGAGGGCCTGACGGAGATCCAGCGGGAAATCGTCTCCACGGTCAGGAACTTCGTCGACAAGGAGATACTCCCGGTCGCCACGGAACTGGAGCACCGGGACGAGTACCCGACGGAGATCGTGGAGGGCCTCAAGGAGTTGGGGCTCTTCGGGCTGATGATTCCCGAGGAGTACGGCGGGCTGGGTGAGTCCCTGCTCACCTACGCGCTGTGCGTGGAGGAGATCGCCCGCGGCTGGATGAGCGTGTCCGGCATCATCAACACGCATTTCATCGTGGCGTACATGCTCAAGCAGCACGGCACCCGGGAGCAGAAGGACCACTTCCTGCCGAGGATGGCGACGGGCGAGGTCCGCGGCGCGTTCTCGATGTCGGAGCCGGGCCTCGGCTCGGACGTCTCGGCCATCACGTCCAAGGGCGTGCGGGACGATGGGGGCTTCGTGCTCGACGGCCAGAAGATGTGGCTGACGAACGGCGGTTCCTCGACGCTCGTCGCGGTGCTGTGCCGTACGGACGAGGGCCATCCGGAGGGTACTGCTCCGCATAAGTCGATGACCACGTTCCTGGTCGAGAAAGAGCCAGGCTTCGGCGAGGTCAGGCCGGGTCTCACGATTCCCGGCAAGATCGACAAAATGGGTTACAAGGGCGTCGACACGACCGAGCTGATCATGGACGGCCTGCGGCTGCCCGCCGACCGGGTGCTCGGCGGCGAGACCGGCCGCGGTTTTTACCAGATGATGGACGGCGTCGAGGTCGGCCGCGTGAATGTCGCGGCGCGTGGCTGCGGCGTCGCGCAGCGTGCGTTCGAGCTGGGTATTGATTACGCACAGCAGCGGCACACCTTCGGAAAGCCGATCGCACAGCACCAGGCCATTCAGTTCAAGCTCGCCGAGATGGCCACAAAGGTCGAGGCGGCACACGCGCTGATGGTGGGCGCCGCCCGGAAGAAGGATTCCGGTCAACGCAACGACCTCGAAGCCGGAATGGCGAAATATCTCGCCTCCGAGTACTGCAAGGAGGTCGTGGAGGACGCCTTCCGCATCCACGGCGGGTACGGTTTCAGTAAGGAATACGAGATCGAGCGGCTCTACCGCGAGGCGCCGATGCTCTTGATCGGTGAAGGAACCGCCGAGATCCAGAAAATGATCGTGGGCCGGCGCCTGCTGGAGGAGTACCGCCCGCAGGGTTGACACCAGGGTCGAATGTCCTTTTCGGGGTGTTTTCTTGGGGATCAAGGTCACACCCCGAACTGGGACTTCGGACACTGACTGGCCCTCTGGCTTGCCCAGTTGCCATCAGAAACCGATAGCATCCCGGGAAGGCCGCCGTCCCCCTGTCAACCTACGCGGCTCCCTCCGCTACGAAGGTCATTCATGCCCCACAGCCCATCCTCCGCACCCAGCGACACCCCGGGCGGTCGAGTCCGGCTCGCCCGAGGAGCATCGCCGTGGCTGCTGCCGACGGTGGCCACCGCCGCCGTCAGCCTCGCCCGGGCCCGCCGGTCCGGGCGCGCCGCCGCGGTCGCCGTGCCCGCCACCGCGCTCGCGGCGGGCATGCTGTGGTTCTTCCGCGACCCCGAGCGCGAGATCACCCAGGGACGGGTGATCTCCCCCGCGGACGGCGTGGTGCAGAGCATCATGCCGTGGAAGGACGGCCGCACCCGCGTCGCCATCTTCATGAGCCCGCTGAACGTCCATGTCAACCGCGCCCCCCTCGCGGGCACGGTCGACTCCGTCGAGCACATCCCCGGCGGGTTCGTTCCGGCGTTCAACAAGGAGAGCGAGAACAACGAGCGCGTCGTCTGGCACTTCGACACCGAGCTGGGCGACATCGAGATGGTCCAGATCGCCGGCGCGGTGGCGCGGCGCATCGTTCCTTACGTTCCGCAGGGCACCAAGGTCGAGCAGGGCGAGCGCATCGGGCTGATCAGGTTCGGCTCCCGTGTGGACCTCTACCTCCCCGAGGGAATCGAACCCGCCGTGGAGGTCGGCCAGGCCACGACAGCGGGGGTGACTCGCCTTGACCGTGATTGATCCCGACACCCAGGCCGCCTGGGTCCCCGAGAGTGACGCCGACACCGGCGACCCGGACGACGCCACGGATGAGATGCCACTGTCGACGCGGCTCTCGATAGCGGACACGCTCACGCTGGGCAACGCCACGTGCGGCTTCATGGCGGTCTACTTCACGACGACCGGCGTGCTGATCCCGCACCTCACCGGCAGCGAGGACGGCGGCATGGCGCGGCACAGCGCCGCGACCGCCGTCGTGCTGATGCTGATGGCGTCGGTCTTCGACCTCTTCGACGGGCTCGTCGCGCGCAAGCTGCGCAGCTCCGCGATGGGGGCCGAGCTGGACAACCTCTCGGACCTGATCAGCTTCGGGCTCGCGCCCGCGTACTTCGTGGTCGTCTGGGGGATGGTCGCCAACGACGCGCACCAGCGGGTCGGCGTGGCCGCCGCGATCATCGTGTTGCTGGCGGTGGTGCTGCGGCTTGCGAGATTCTCCTGCGTGACGCTGCGTGACGGCATCTTCCAGGGGATGCCGAGCCCCTTCGGGGCGTTGACGGTCGTCTCGATCGTGCTGCTGGAGCTGCCGTTCGTGCCGACGGTCATCGCGATCGTGGGCGTCGCATGGCTGATGGCGAGCCGCGTGGAGTACCCGAAGCCGCGCGGACGGCTCGCGGTCGCCATGCTGGGCTGGATCGTGCTGAGCATGGGCCTGCTGGCGGCGTGGGCGTTCGACGCGCCCGGCGGTGAGCTGCTGCTCCAGACGGGCTGCGCGCTGCAGGTCGTGCTGGGTGCGGTCATTCCGCTCTTCGCCACTGCGCGCCGTGTGTATGCCTTCCGCGACAACCGCCGCGAGGCCCGGGCCGCCGCCCAGGGCTGACGCCCTCCCGCTCACGAAAGAGGCCCACCGGATCTCCCCGGTGGGCCTCTTTCCGTTCCCGCCCCCCCGTGTGAGGGCCGCGCCCGGGGTTCCCCCGGGTGTGCATCGCGGGCTGCGGGCGCGTTGTGGCTTGTCGCGCAGTTCCCCGCGCCCCTTACGGGGCACCTTCGCCGCTCCCTGCTGTGCTTGGGAAGTCTGCGCGAAGGCGCAGGGCTGGCAAGCGCAGCCCCCCTGCGCCGCGTGCCCCGCGAGGAGGGCCGCGCCCCTTACGGGGCGGTCAAGCTAGGGGCACTATCGCGTCTACCGAGGAGAGGGCCAGTGGCTGGTGGGTGATCAGGAGCGTCGTGCGGCCTCTCGTGGCGTCCAGGATGTCGGCCAGGACCTCGTCCGCCGTGTCGGGGTCGAGCCCCTCCGTGGGCTCGTCCAGGACGAGGACCGGCGGGTCGGCGAGGAGCGCGCGGGCGAGGAGGAGACGGCGGCGCTGGCCGCCGGAGAGGGTCGTGCCGTCCTCGCCGGGCACCGTGTCCCAGCCCTCGGGGAGCGACTCGATCCAGTCCAGCAGGCGCGCCTGCCGCGCCGCCTCGCGGAGCTGCTCGTGCGTGGCGTCGGGGCGGGCGAGGAGCAGATTGGCCCGGAGGCCGGTGTGGAAGACGTGCGCGTCCTGCGTCATGCCGGTGACGGCCCGGCGTACGTCGGCGCCGTCGTACTCCCGCAGCTCGCGGCCGCCGAGCCGCACGCTCCCCGCCTCGTACTCGACGTATCGCATCAGCACCGCCAGCAGCGTGGACTTCCCCGCGCCGCTCGCGCCCGTCAGGGCGACCCGGTGGCCGGGCGGCAGCCGGAGGTCCAGGCCGTCGAGCGCGGGCGGCCTGGCGGGGTCGTGCCGTACGCGCAGGCCGCTGACCTCCAGCGCGAGCGGACGCCCGTACGGGAACGGGGCCGGGCGCGCGGGCTCGGCGACCGGCGCCGGGGCGGCGAGGAGCGCGGCCAGCCGCCGGGCGCTCGCCCGTACGTCCGCGAGGCGCCGTGCCGCGGCGGGCAGCGCCGCCAGGGGCTCGAAGGCGACGAGGGCCAGCACCGCCAGCACGGTGAGGGTGGTGGCGGGCAGCCCGCCGGAGGCGTGCGCGCGCAGGCCCAGGGCGGTCACGCCGACGGTCGCGGCGGCCTGGAGCAGCAGGACGGCGGTCGTGGCGAGGCCGGTGGTGAGGGCCTCGCGGCGCTCCAGCGCGGCGAGGCGGTCACCGGCGCGACACGCCCGGGCGCTCACGCGTTCCGCGGCGCCGTACGCCGCGAGGTCCGCGGCGCCGCGCACGAGGTCCACGGAGACCGCCGCCAGCTCGGCGCGCGTCTCCTTCGCCGCGCCCCCGTCCCGCCCGGAACGGACGAGCACCACGCAGGGCACGAGCAGCCCCGCGACGGCCAGTGCGGGCGCCAGCACGAGCCCCGCCTCCGGCAGCAGGGCGACCGCGACGCAGGTCGTACCGGTCGCGACCACGAGCGCCGTCGCGACGGGCATCAGCACCCGCAGCAGCAGGTCCTGCACGGCGTCCACGTCGTCCACGAGCCGCGTCAGCAGGTCCCCGCTCCGGAACGCGGCCGCGCCGCCGGGCGCGAGCGGCACCAGCGCCTCGTACATCCGCGTACGGACGCCCGCGATCGCGCGGAGCACCGCGTCGTGCCCGAGGAGCCTGTCCCCGTACCGCAGGAGGCCGCGTCCCAGCGCGAGCGCCCGTACGGCGACGATGGCCACGGCCACCGCCGGGAGGGGCGGCTGCTGCGCGGCCCGGGTGATGAGCCAGGCGGCCGTGCCCAGCAGCGCCACGGCGGCGGCCTCGCCCGCGACGGAGGCCAGTACGGCGGGCACGAGCCGCCGCCAGTACGGGGCGAGCCACCGGAGGAGCAGCGCGGCGGGGTTCATGGGCGGGCTCCCGGGGGTCGGAGCGTGACCGTGCGGTGCACGTGGGGGAGGAACGTCGGGCGGTGGGCGACGACGAGGCAGGTGCGGCCCCTCATCAGGCGGGCGGTCGCACGCGTGACCTCGTCCTCGTGGCGGGGGTCGAGGTGGGCGGTGGGCTCGTCGAGGAGGAGGACGGGCGCGTCGCGCAGGTAGGCGCGGGCCAGGGCGAGGCGCTGGCGCTGGCCGGTGGACAGGCCGGTGCCGTGTTCGCCGAGCGGGGTGGCGTAGCCCTGCGGGAGGGCGGTGACGAAGCGGTCGGCGGCGGCGGCGCGGGCCGCCGCGCGTACCTCCTCGTCGGTGGCGTCGGGGCGGCCCAGCCGGATGTTGTCGGCGACCGTCGCCGCGAACAGGTGCGGGCGCTGCGGGACCCAGGCCACCCGCGCGCGCCACGCCTCCAGGTCGAGCCCCGCGAGGTCGTCGCCGCCGACGCGGACGGTGCCCGCGTCCGGCACGACGAACCCGAGCAGCAGGCCCAGCACCGTGGACTTCCCCGCCCCGCTGGGCCCGACCAGGGCGACGTGCTCGCCGGGCCGGACATCGAGGGACAGGCCCTCCAGCGCAGGTGCCCCCCGCTCCGGGAACCGCACGGTGACCCGGTCCAGCGCGAGCCCGCCCCTGCCGAGGCTGCCCCGGGCAGGGACGCTCCGGGCGACGGCACCGGCGGCACCGGCGGGACCGGCAGGACCGGCAGGACCGGCGGGGCCGTACGCGGGTGGCCGCTCGTCGAGGAGGGCGAAGGCGCGGTCCGCTGCCGCGAGGCCCTCCGCCGACTCGTGGAAGGACGAGCCCGCGGCGCGGAGCGGGAGGTACGCCTCCGGGGCGAGGAAGAGGACGAGGAGCGCCGTGCGCAGTTCGGCCTCGCCGCCGAGGAGGCGGAGGCCGAGGGGGACGGCGACCAGGGCGACCGAGAGCGTGGCGGCCGTCTCCAGGACGAACGCGGAGAGGAAGGCGACCCGCAGGGTGCGGACGGTCGCGCGGCGGTGGGCGTCGGCCATGCCGCGTACGACGTGGGCCTGGTGCCGTTCGCGGCCGAAGGCGCGCAGGGTGGGCAGTCCGGCGAGGGTGTCCAGGAAGTGGCCGCCGAGCCGGGCCAGCAGCCGCCACTGGCGCGCCGTACGGCGTGCCGTGTGCGCGCCGACCAGCGCGCCGAAGACGGGGATCAGCGGCAGCGTCACCACGATGATCAGCGCCGAGCTCCAGTCCGCGACGGCGACCCGTCCGACGACCGCGAGCGGGACGATCACGGCGGCGACGCGCGCGGGCAGGGCGCCCGTGACGTACGGGTCGAGCGCGTCGAGGCCGCGGGTGAGCAGCGTGGCGGTCTCGCCGTGGGTGGCCTGAGGGGCGCGGGAGGCATGGGAGGCGCGGGAGGCGCCCTGGCGCGGGCCCAGGCGGGCGAGGTGCCGCGTGACGCGTACGCGCAGCAGGCGCTTGGCCTCGGCCGCCGCGCGCCCGGCGAGTGCCGTGCGCGCCCAGGCGAGCAGCGCGCGCACCGCCATGACGGCCGCGAGCGCGACGAGCACACCCCCCGTACCCGCTGCGCCCCCCGCACCCCCTGTCTCCCGGCCCGCGAAGCCGTCGGCGAGGGCCGTGGCCAGCAGGTCGGCCTGCGCGACGATCGCGGCGGCGGTCAGGAGCGCGAGCACGCCGGAGACGGCCAGGTGCCGCCGCAGGACGGGGAGTTCGCGCCGCAGGCGGCGCTCCACAGTTCTCATTCCGGCGCCGCCTCAGAAGTAGCGGGGGTGGCGGAGGCCGGTGCGGCCACGGAAGACCCACCAGTTCCAGGCCTGGTAGGCGAGGATCACCGGGACGAGCACCACGCCGAAGGCGAGCAGCGTCCTGAGGGTGACCTCGTCGGCGGCGGCCTCGCCGACCGTGATCCCTCCCCCGCCGCGCGCGGCCAGCACGTACGGGTACTGCCCGGCGCCCAGCAGCGGCACCGGCAGCAGCGCCGCGCAGCAGCTCACCGCGAAGGCACGGCCGGGCGTGCCGCGCCCGGCCAGCAGCCACCGGGTGGCTGCCAGCGCGGCGAGGAGGAGGGCGAGAAGGACGGACGCCGTGCCCGGGTGCCGCAGCGCGGCGCCCGCGCCCGCGAGCGTCAGCAGCGCGGGGAGGACGGCGGCGGCGAGCGTGGCGCGCAGCAGCGTACGGGCCGTGCGCCGGGCCCCGTCGGCGAGTTCGGGCCCGCCGCGCAGGGCGAGGAACGTCGCGCCGTGCGCGGCGAAGAGCAGTACGGCGGCGAGGCCGCAGGCCAGGACGTAGGGGTGGAGCACTTCGTCGGGGCCGATGTGGAAGGAGCCGTCGGCGCGGCGCGGGACGCCGCGGGTCAGCAGTCCGAGGACGAGGCCCCAGCACAGCGCGGGCAGCGCCCCGCCGAGGACGAGCAGCGCGCTCCAGACCCGGTGCGCCCCCGCCCCGCGCGCCCTGCCGCGGAGCTGGACGGCGGCTCCGCCGAGGACGAGGCCGAGGACCAGGGCGGCGAAGACCGGGTAGAGGCCGGAGAGCAGGTGCCCCTCCAGGTGCGGGAACGCGCCGAACAGCACGCCCACGAAGGCGACCAGCCAGACCTCGTTGCCGAGGAAGAACGGCGCCATCGCGGAGACCGTGTCGCGCTGCCCGGCCTTCTCGTGCCCGGCCTTCTCCCCGCCCGGCCGGAGGGCGAGCATCTGGACGCCGTAGTCGTAGCCGCCGAGCACGAAGTACCCGCCGAGGAGCAGGCCGAGGAGGGCCAGCCAGACGGATTCGAGGGTCATGTCGTCACCTTCATGTCGTACGCCTCCAGGTCCCGGAGGTGGTCGGCGTCGTCGTCGGGGAGGGGGTCGGTGGTGCCGAGCTGGACGGCGTCCGGGCCGCGGAGCGCGAAGCGGGTGATCAGCGTCCAGTTGACCGCCGCGAGGGCGAGGAAGACGGTCAGGAACGCGGCGCAGGAGACGGCCAGCGTCCCCGTGCTCACGTGCGAGACCGCCTCGTCGACGGTGAGTTCACCGTGGATGAGCCACGGCTGGCGGCCGACCTCGCGGAAGACCCAGCCGCCGATGGAGGCCAGGAACGGGAAGGGGATCATCGCCGTCATCAGGTACGCGAGCGGCTTGAACCGCACCAGCCAGTCCCGCCACAGCAGGGGCAGGGCGATGAGGGTGATCGTCGAGACGGTGTTGCCGATGAGCGTCATGCCGTCCATCGCCGTCACCAGCACGCCGTGCCAGGGCGCGTCCGGGTCCTCCAGCGCGTCGAGCTTCGCGGGCTGGGTCCGTTCGAGCAGCGGGAACTGGAAGTCGCCGACGATGATGACGAAGAACGAGGCGATCGTGCCCACGACCACCCCGAGCCGCAGGGAGAGCCGGTACAGCTCGGTCTCCCGCGTGCCCCGGGCGAGATGGAAGGCGCTGATCCCGGCGACGAGGACGCCGCCCGTCGTCAGCGCGGCGAGCGCGACGTGGCCGAGCGCGAGGAGGGCGCTGGGGTTGGTGAGCATCGCCCCGAAGTCGGTCAGGTGGGCGACGCCGTCCCGTACCTCGTAGCCGACGGGGTGCTGCATGAAGCCGTTGGCGACGAGGATCCAGTACCCGGAGGCGTAGGCGGTCAGGGCCACCAGCCAGATGAGCGTGACGTGGACCCCGGCGCGCAGACGGCCCCAGCCGAAGATCCACATGCCGAGGAACGTGGACTCGGCGAAGAAGGCGATGAGGGTCTCCAGCGCCAGCGGGGCGCCGAAGACATTGCCCGCGAAGGCGCTCAGCCCGCTCCAGCTCAGCCCGAACTGGAACTCCATGACGAGGCCGGTGACGATGCCGACCGCGTAGTTGATGACGTAGAGCTGGCCCCAGAAGCGCGTCGCCCGTTCGAGGACGGCGCGGCGGGCGGGATCGCGGGTGCGGGCGGCCCGGGTGTGCAGGACCGCGACGAGCGGGACGAGTCCCATCGTCAGGATCACGAACAGCCAGTGGATCCCGGTGGTGCCCGCGAACTGGAGGCGGGCCAGATCCGTTGGGCCCATGGTCGGCCTCTCTCTGGCAGGGGAAACGGAAGGGAAATCGGGGGCCGCCGCTCGCGTGTGCAGGGTGTCGACGCTGTCGTCGGCGCCCTGTGCGGCGGCCCCGCAGCGACCGTACGGACAACCCGCTTATGCTTTCCAAGGCCAAATTCGCCATGAGTTCATGCGCGTGGAGACATGAAGAAGATCGGGGGCGGGACGATGGACCTGCTGCAACTGCGCTACTTCCGTACGGTCGCGCGCTACGAGCACATGAGCCGGGCCGCCGACGAGCTGCACGTCTCGCAGCCGTCGCTCAGCCGCACCGTCGCCCGGCTGGAGGCCGAGCTGGGCACGCCGCTCTTCGACCGCGAGGGCCGCAGGATCCGGCTCAACCAGTACGGGGCGGTGTTCCTGCGCCATGTCGAGCGCGCGCTCAGCGAGTTGGACGACGGTCGCAGGGCGCTGCGCGAGGCGCGCGGCGGGGGCCTGGGCAAGGTCTCGGTCGCGTGCGAGACCCTGCTGACGATCGCCGGGCTCCTCGCGCGCTTCCGCGCCGCCTTTCCGCGCGCCGACGTGCGGCTCTTCCAGGCGGACGCGGCCGAGATGGAGCGCCGGCTGCGGGCGCGCGAGGTGGACTTCTGCGTGGCCTCGCAGGCGCTCACGGGGCCGGATCTCGACTCGGTCGAGCTGATGCGCGAGGAGGTGCTGCTCGCCGTGCCGCTCGGGCACCGGCTCGCGGGGCGCGAGAGCGTGACGATCGCGGAGATCGCCGAGGAGTCCTTCGTCGCCACGCGCCCGGGGAACTGGCAACGGGCCCTGCTCGACCGGCTGTTCGCCGCCGAGGGCCGCACCCCCGAGGTGACCTGCGAGGGCGACGAGCCGGGCGCCACCCAGGACCTGATCAGCGCGGGCCTCGGGATCGGTCTGGTGCCGGCCATGTCCCATCAGGTCGCCCGCCAGGTCGGCACGCACGCGCCGGTCGCCTGGACGCGCGTGGACGCGCCGGACTGCCACCGGGTGCTGACGCTGGTGTGGCGGCGGGGCGCGCATCTGTCGGAAGCCGGGCGCGCCTTCCGGGAGTTCACGACGGGCCGCTCGCTGCGGAGCATGCTGCACCCCGGACTCCAGTGACGGCCCGCCGGTGCGTTCTGTTACGCTCCGGCACTGCCGACCACTGGCCAAGGGAGTCGCGTGCCCACGGCCCGTGCCAGGAGGCGTCCCGTCCGGGGCCCCTCTTCACGGACCACACCCAGGAGCACCGCGATGCCCAAGATCACCTATGTCTCGGCGGACGATTCCGCCCGTACCACCCTCGACGTCCCCCTCGGCACCAGCGTGATGCGCGGCGCCGTCACGAACGACGTGGACGGCATCGTCGCGCAGTGCGGCGGCAACGCCCAGTGCGGCACCTGCCACGTCCACGTCCTGCCGGAGAGCACCGCCGAGCTGGAGCCCGTGCGCCCCGACGAGGACGCGATGCTCGACTTCACGGCCTGCCCTCGCGAGCCCGACAGCCGGCTGAGCTGCCAGCTCAAGGTGACCGAGGCCCTCGACGGGCTGGTCGTCCGCGTCGCCGAGCGGCAGCTCTGATGGGCGCCGACCGCGGACCGGCCGGACGCACGGACGCCGTCGTCATCGTCGGGGCGGGAACGGCCGGTCAGCAGACCGCCGCCTCCCTGCGCGCGCACGGCCACGCCGGGCGCGTCGTCCTCGTCGGCGAGGAGACCGCGTCCCCGGTGCCGTACGAACGGCCGCCGCTCTCCAAGGCGTTCCTCGCGGGAGACCTGCCCGAGGAGGAGCTGTGGCCACGCCCGCCCGCGTACTACGCGCGGCACTCGGTCGAGCTGGTGCGGGGCGCCGTGACAGCGCTCGACCGTGCGGGGCGCGCCGTGCGCCTCGCGGACGGCCGTACGTACGCCTACGACCACCTGGTCCTGGCGACGGGCTCCGCGCCGCGCGTCCTGCCCGTGCCCGGCGCGGAGTTGCCCGGCGTCCACACCCTGCGCACCCTCGCGCACGCGCGGGCGCTCCGCGCCGACCTGGCGCGCGCGGACCGCGTCGTCGTGGCCGGCGCGGGCTATCTCGGCCTGGAGTGCGCGGCGGCCTTCCGCTCGGCGGGCCGCCGGGTGACGGTCGTCGAGGCCCTGGACCGTCCGCTGTCCCGCGTCGCGGGAGCCCGTACGGCCGCGCACGTCGCACGGCTGCACCGGGAACGGGGGACGGAACTGCTCTGCGGGCGGCGCGTGGCGGCCTTCCACGGACGCGCGGGCCGGGTGGCCGCCGTCGAACTGGGCGACGGGCGGGTGCTCGACGCCGATCTGGTGCTGGTCGCCGCCGGGGCGGCCCCGCGCACGGGGCTCGCCCGCGAGGCGGGGCTCGCGGCCGGGGACGGCGTGGCCGTCGACGCCCGGCTGCTGACCGCCGACCCGGCGGTCTCGGCGGTCGGCGACTGCGCCGCGTTCCCCGATCCCCGTACGGGCGCGCCCGTACGCCTCGAATCGGTGCCGAACGCTCTCGGCCAGGCCGAGTTCGCCGCCGCCCGCATCGCCACGGGCGCGGAGGCCGCGTACGGGGCACTCCCCTGGTTCTGGAGCGGCCAGTTCGACTCGACGGTGCAGATCGCGGGGCTCGGCGGGGGCCATGACACCGAGGTGGTGCTCGGCGAGGAGGCCTCGGGCGCCTTCTCCGTGCTGCTCTTCGAGGGGGCGGAACTGCGCGCGGCCGAGTCCGTGAACCGCCCCGGCGACCACATGGCGGCGCGCCGCCTCCTGTCCGCCCCCGGACTCCGGCCCACCCCGGAGGAGGCCTCGGCTCCCGGCTTCACGCTCAGGGACTACGCGCGGGCACGCGCGTCGGCGTAGGCGGGGTGAGCCCGTTCCCCGGGCGGCGCGCCGGGGGACGGGCTACGCGCCGGTGCTGCCGGTGCCGCCGCCATCAGCGCCGCCGTCGTCGCCGTCGTGGCTGCCGTCGCCGCCGTCGCGCAGGGAATGGATCATGCTCCGCAGGATCCGCAGCGCGCTCTCCTGCTCGGCCCCGCTCAGTCCGGCCAGCATTCTCACCTCGACGGACCGGACCGCCGCGCTCGCCTTCTCCAGGCTCCGCCGGCCGCGGGGCGTGAGCCGCGCGGGAAGAGCCTTCCCGACGGGCGCCGCCGCGGGCCTGGTCACAGAGCCGTCCCGCTCCAGGGCCTGGAGCAGCACGTTCATCGACTGCCGCGTCACGAACGCGCCCCGCGCCAGCTCGGAGTTCGACAGGCCCGGCCGCTGGGCCAGCAGTTCGAGGCACGAGTAGTGCGTCACGGTCATCCCGAGCGGCCGCAGCACCTCCTCCATGGCCGCGCGCAGGGCGCTCGACGCCTCTTTCAGCAGGTAGCCCAGTGACTTGTCCAGGTCGACGCCGGAACCGTCTTGATTCATGTCAGTAGTCTGACATACATTGCCTCGTGTCAGACATCTGACACGGAAATAAGGAGTACCGCCATGCCCGCCACCGGCCCCGACTTCCTCTCGCTCCAAGTGCGCGACCTCGACGCCTCGCAGGCGTTCTACGAGCGGTATCTCGGCCTCGTCCGCTCGCCCGCCGGACCGCCGCACGCCGTCGTCTTCGACACGAAGCCGATCGCGTTCGCAGTCCGCGACATCGTTCCCGGCACGGATCTCGACTCCGTCGCCCAGCCCGGCATCGGCGTCGCGATCTGGCTGCACGCCACCGACGTCCAGGCCATCCACGACGCCCTCGCCGCCGACGGGCACACCATCGTCTCCGCGCCGGTCGACGGCCCCTTCGGCCGGACCTTCACCTTCGCGGACCCCGACGGCTACCGGGTCACGCTCCACGACCGCGTCTGACCGTCCCGCACGGTGGCAGCCGTCCCGGTCCCGGCGGCGGTCCCGGCGGCAGCCACCGCGCCCGCGCGGATCAGAGGTGGTCCTCCGCGAGCTTGGCCGCGAGCTTCTCCAGGAGGGGGCCCGCCTCGGCGATGCAGCGGGCGACGTCCGGTTCGAGGTCCGTGAGGGCGTACGCCTGGCCGATGCCCGCGGCCTTCAGCTCCTTCTTGCCGATCGCCAGGCGCCCGCAGACCGCCACGACCGGCTTGCCCGCCTCGCGGGCCGCAGCGGCGACGCCCGCGGGCGCCTTGCCGTGCAGCGTCTGCTCGTCCAGCGAGCCCTCGCCCGTCACGACGAGGTCCGCGCGGGCGATGGCCTCCGCGACGGACAGCTCCTCCATGAGGACCTCGATCCCGGGCCGGAAGCGCGCCTTCAGCCCGACGAGCGCGGCGAAGCCGATGCCGCCCGCCGCCCCGGCGCCGGGGGACTCGGCGCGTTCCGTCTCGCCCAGGATCTCGGCGAAGTGCCGCAGGCCGGTGTCGAGGACGTCGACGTCCTGCTCGCTCGCGCCCTTCTGCGGGCCGTAGACCGCCGCGGCGCCCTTCGGCCCCGTCAGCGGGTTGTCGACGTCGCTGGCGAGCACCACGTCGACGCCCCCGAGTCGCTCGTCGAGCCCGGAGAGGTCCGCCGCGGCCAGTTCGCGCAGGGGGCCGCCGCCGTGCGGGACCGGGTCGCCGTCCTCGTCGAGGAGCTGCGCGCCGAGCGCGGCGAGCATGCCCGCGCCGCCGTCGGTCGTCGCGGAGCCGCCGACGCCGAAGATGATGCTCCGCGCGCCCGCGTCCACGGCCGCCAGCAGCAGTTCGCCGACGCCGTACGTGGTGGCGGTGAGCGGGGCGAAGACGCCGGGCGGGAGGTGCTGGAGGCCCGCGGCCTCCGCCATCTCCACGACGGCCGTGCCGTCCCGCAGCGCGTACGCGGCGGTGACCGGGGCGCCGAGCGGCCCCGTGACCTCCGCCTCGCGGCGCTCGAATCCGTTGGCGACGGCGGCGGCGACGGTGCCGTCCCCGCCGTCGGCGACCGGGACCGCCTCGATCCCGGTGTCCGCGCGCACCGCGCGGATCCCGGCCGTGACGCGCTCGGCGACCTCGACGGCCGTCAGCGATCCCTTGAACTTGTCCGCGGCGATCAGCACGCGCGCCGTCGTAGTCATGTATCTGCCCCTGGGTCTCTCTTGCGTCGAACAGGCAGTCGCGCCGGTGAGAGACCCTATCCGTTCACCCCGCGTTCCTACAGGTCGCGTCAGGAGCGGCCGCGCAGCCGCCGCCACACGGCGCGCGCCGCGTGGTGCCCCGCCATCCCGTGCACGCCGGGTCCCGGCGGGGTCGCGGAGGAGCAGAGGAAGACGGACGGGTGGGCCGTGGCGTACGGGACGCGGGCGAGCTTGGGGCGGATGAGCAGCCGCAGTCCGGACGCGGAGCCGCAGGCGATGTCGCCGCCGACGTAGTTCGCGTTGCGCGCGGCGAGCTGCGGGGGCCCGGCGGTGGCGCGGGCGAGGACGCGGTCGCGGAAGCCGGGCGCGAAGCGCTCCATCTGACGCTCGACGGCGTCGGTGAGGTCGCCCTCCCAGCCGTTCGGCACGTGCCCGTACGCCCAGAAGACGTGCTTGCCCTCGGGCGCGCGGGTGGGATCGACGAGCGAGGGCTGCGCGGTGATCAGGAAGGGCTTCTCCGGGGCGCGGCCCTCGATGGTCGCCTCGCGCAGCGCCCCGTTGATGTCCCGGAGCGTGTGCCCGACGTGCACGGTCCCGGCGCGGCGGGCCTCCTGCGAGGCCCAGGGCACGGGCCCGTCCATCGCGTAGTCGATCTTGAAGAGGCTGGCGCCGTACCGGAAGCCGTCGTACGCGCTGCCGAGCCCGGCGATCCGGGCGAGCGCGGTGGGCGAGGTGTCGAAGACGTACGCGCGCGCGGGCGGCAGCTCGTCGAGCCGCTTGACCTCGACTCCGGTGTGGACGGTGCCGCCGAGGGCGCGCAGATACCCGGCGAGCGCGTCGGAGATCGCCTGCGAGCCCCCGCGCGGCACGGGCCAGCCGTTGGCGTGCGCGGCGAGCGCGAACACCAGGCCCGGCGCGGTCATGAACGGCTGGTCGACCGAGGCGATCACATGCCCCGACAGGCCGCCGAAGAGGGCCCGCGCCTTCTCCTCCCGGAAGCGGAGCTTCCCCTGCCAGGTGACGGGGAGCAGCGCGTCCAGCCCGAAGCGGGCGAGGAGAAGGGGGGCGGTCGGAAAGCGCCCGTTGAGCACCGAGCCGTACCCGAGGAAGTCGGCGGCCAGCGCGTCCCACTTGCCGAGGAACGGCGCGACGAAGCGGCGGTACGCGCCCGCGTCGCGCGCCCCCAGCGAGGCGGCCGTCTCGCCGACCGAGCGCGCGAGGACGGCGGCCGAGCCGTCGGGAAAG
Organism: Streptomyces albiaxialis; assembly: GCF_039530985.1. NCBI lineage: Bacteria > Bacillati > Actinomycetota > Actinomycetes > Kitasatosporales > Streptomycetaceae > Streptomyces > Streptomyces albiaxialis. The sequence goes on along the minus strand of NZ_BAAAPE010000016.1, from coordinate 123,662 downwards.
GGGTGCGCCAGGCAGAGTTCGGGGTGCAGCCACTCCAGCCCGTACCGGTCCAGCGGCATGTCGCGGAAGGCCGGCGAACCCGCGCCGGTGGGGTGCACGGCGGAGCAGGGGTCGTGCCGGAAACCGGGGAGCGTCAGCTCCTCCGTACGCGCCCCGCCCCCGACCGTGTCCTTGGCCTCGAACAGCTCGACCGACATGCCCCTGCGGGCGAGCTCGACCGCCGCCGTCAGACCGTTCGGCCCCGCTCCGACGACGACCGCGTCCCGGATCGCTGGCACTGCCGTCTCCCCTCACCCGTGGTCAACACTGGTAACACTGGTCAACTTCGGTCGCGCAGAAGCCCCACCATACGCCGCACGGTGTCCGCGTCACGCGCCGCCGTGAAGGGCAGTGCGTTTCCGCCCGCGAGCCGGAACGGCTCCCCCGCGAGCGTCGCCGAGGCGCCGCCCGCCTCGGCCACGAGCAGCAGTCCGGCGGCGTGGTCCCAGGCGGCCTCCCAGGTGTACGCGACGGCGTCCAGGGTGCCGCTCGCGATCGCCAGGTACTCCAGCCCGGCCGAGCCGGTCGGCCGGGGCCGCACCCCGTCCGTACGCAGCCCGCTCAGGGCCGCCTCCTGCGCGTCGTCGGTGTAGTCGGGGTGCGAGACGGCGACCTCCAGCACCGCGCCCGGCGCGGGCGAACCGGCCGTCAGCGCCTCGCCGTCGAGCAGCGCCCCGCCCCCGCGCCGGGCCACGGCCATCCGGTCCAGTGCGGGCGCGTACGTCCACGAGGCGAGCGTCTCCCCGTGGCGCGCGAGGGCGGCCATCGTGCAGAAGCCCTCCTCGCCGCGGACGAACTGCCGGGTGCCGTCTATCGGGTCGATGATCCAGACGGGGTCCTCGCCGCGCAGCGCCTCGTACGCGGCGGGACGCGCGTGGACGCCCTCCTCCCCCACGACGACCGAGCCGGGCAGCAGCGCGGTCAGCGCCCGCCCGAGGCGCGCCTCGGCCCGCTGGTCGGCGACGGTCACCAGGTCGTGCGGGCCGCTCTTGGTGAGGACCTCGTCCTCGGCGAGCCGGCGCCAGCGCGGCGTGATCTCCGCCGCGGCGGTCTCCCGCAGCGCGTGCTCCACGTCCGTCATCAGCTCGTCGTCGATCATGTGTGCATTATCGCCGCCGGCGCTTCGCCCTTGGCGTCCGTCCCCGTGCCGGGCAGGGGCTGCCGCCCCTGTGCTCCGCGGGCTGCGGGTGCGCGGTGGCCGGTCGCGCAGTTCCCCGCGCCCCTTCGGGGCGCTTACCTCGGGGCGGCTGGCTCGGGGCGGCTGGCTCGGGGCGGCTGGCTCGGGGCGGCTGGCTCGGGGCGGCTGGCTCGGGGCGTCCTACCCTTGCCCCCATGACACTCGTCGCCCTTCTCACCGGCGCAGGGATCTCCACCGACTCGGGCATTCCCGACTACCGCGGCCCGCAGGGCCTGTGGCGGCGGGACCCGGAGGCCGAGAAGCTGGTGACGTACTCGTACTACATGGGGGACCCCGAGATCCGGCGCCGGTCCTGGCAGATGCGGCTCTCCTCCCCCACCTGGCGCGCGGAGCCGAACGCCGCGCACCGCGCCGTCGCCGAGCTGGAGCGCGCGGGCACGCCCGTCCGCGTGATCACGCAGAACGTCGACGGGCTGCACCAGGCCGCCGGACTCCCGGCCCGCAAGGTGCTGGAGCTGCACGGGAGTTCGCGCACGTACGTGTGCGTGGAGTGCGGGGCTCGCGGCCCGATGACCGACGCGCTGGCCCGCGTCGAGGCGGGCGACCCGGACCCCGCGTGCGAGGTGTGCGGCGGGATCCTGAAGTCGGCGACCGTGATGTTCGGCCAGACCCTCGACCCGGACGTGCTGGCCGAGGCGGTGGCGGTGGCCAAGGCGGCGGAGGTCTTCCTCGCGGTCGGCACGAGCCTCCAGGTCCAGCCCGCCGCCTCCCTCGCGGGCACGGCGGCGGAGAACGGGGCGCGGCTGATCGTGGTCAACGCCGAGCCGACGCCGTACGACGCGTACGCCGCCGAGGTCGTGCGCGAGCCCATCGCCGAGGCGCTGCCCCCGCTGCTGCGGGACCTGTCCGGCTGAGCGCCCTCGAGCGCTTACCCCGCGCGTAATCGACCGCTCCCCCGGCTCCCGGCACGATCGATGTGTCAGGCCGCACCGAGCCGTTGGGAGCACACCATGAGCGCCATGCCCGCATTCCGCGCGTACGCCGTCGCACAGCTCCACCACGAGGCACCGCCGGGCGAGGACATCGCCGTCTACCTGGAGCGCATCCAGGGCACGCTGGACCCGTACGGCGGCCGGTTCGTGGCCCACGACCCCCAGCCGGAGGTCCTGGAGGGGGACTTCGGCGGCTACGTCGTCGTCATCGGCTTCCCCGACATGGCCGCCGCCCGCGCCTGGTACCGCTCGCCCGCGTACCAGGAGATCCTGCCGCTGCGCACCCGTACGGTCGGCGGGACCGCCCTGCTGGTGGAGGGGAAGCCGCCGGAGTACGACCCGGGCTCGGCGGCGGCGCACGTCAGGTCCGCGGCGGCCGAGCGGGCCTGAGCGCGGGCCTGGGCCCGGGCCCGCGCCGGACGCGGCGTCCGTATCCCGCCAGCACCGCCCGCGCCGTCCCCGCAGGATCGAACCGTCCACAACGGAACGGAACGAGGAGCTGGGACGGTCATGAGCACGGTCACGGGCAAGGGAACGCTCGCGGGCAAGGTCGCGCTGGTCACGGGCGGCAGCCGGGGGATCGGGGCCGCCGTCGCGCTGCGGCTCGCGGAAGAGGGCGCGGACGTGGCCCTCACCTACGTCAGCGCCCCGGAGCGGGCCACGGACGTCGTCGCCCGCGTCAAGGCGGCGGGCGCGCGGGCCCACGCGATCCGCGCGGACGTCGGCGACGCCACGGCGGCGCAGGCCATGGTCGAGGAGACGGTCGCCGAGTTCGGGCGGCTCGACATCCTCGTGAACAACGCGGGCGTGGGCGCCGGGGGCCCGATCGACGAGACGTCCGTGCAGGACATCGGCCAGGTGCTGCGCGTCAACGTGCGCGGCCCGTACCTGGTGGCCAGGGCCGCCGTGCCGCACCTGCCCGAGGGCGGCCGGATCATCAACGTGGCGAGCTGCGTCTCCACGCACGTGCCGTTCCCCGGCATGACGCTCTACGCCACCAGCAAGGCGGCCGTGACCGGCCTGACCAAGAGCCTCGCGCGCGAACTGGGCGGCCGGGGCATCACCGTCAACGAGGTCGCGCCGGGCCCGGTCGACACGGAGCTGAACCCGGCCGACGGCGAGGGCGCCGACGCCCAGGCCTCCCTGACGGCGCTGGGGCGGTACGGCACGCCGGAGGAGATCGCGGACTCGGTCGCCCACCTCGCGGGCGACGCCGGCCGCTACATCTCGGGCGCCTCGCTCGCCGTGGACGGCGGCTTCACCGCCTGACGCCCGGCGCCCGGCGCGGGCCGCCGCACACGGCGTTATCGTGGATCCGATCACGACGACGGAGGCGGGCCGCATGCACGGCGAGTACAAAATTCCTGGTGGGAAGCTCGTGGTGGTGGACCTGAACACCCGGGACGGCGCGCTGCGCGACGTCCGGGTGGCCGGGGACTTCTTCCTCGAACCCGACGAGGCCCTCGCCGCCATCGACGGCGCGCTCGAAGGCGCCCCCGCCGACACCGACGCGTCCGGGCTCACCGCCCGCGTCGAGGCCGCGCTCCCCGAGGGCACGGTGATGTACGGGGTCACCGCGGAGGGCATCGCCGTCGCCGTCCGCCGGGCCCTGGCCGAGGCCACCGACTGGACCGACTACGACTGGCAGCTCATCCACGAGCGGCCGCAGTCCCCGGCCCTGCACATGGCCCTCGACCAGGTCCTCACCGAGGAGGTCGCCGCGGGCCGCAGGCCGCCGACCCTCCGGGTCTGGGAGTGGGACTCCCCGGCCGTCATCATCGGCAGCTTCCAGTCCCTGCGGAACGAGGTCGATCCCGAGGGCGCCGCGCGCCACGGGGTGACGGTGGTGCGGCGGATCTCCGGCGGCGGAGCGATGTTCGTGGAGGCCGAGAACACGATCACGTACTCCCTCTCGGTCCCGGCGTCGCTGGTCTCCGGGCTGTCGTTCGCCGAGTCGTACGCGTATCTCGACGACTGGGTCCTGACCGCCCTCGGCGACATGGGCATCAAGGCCTGGTACCAGCCGCTCAACGACATCGCCTCCAAGGACGGCAAGATCGCCGGTGCCGCGCAGAAGCGGCTCGCGAGCGGCGACGGCGCCGTGCTCCACCACGTGACCATGGCCTACGACATCGACGCCGACAAGATGCTCGACGTCCTGCGCGTCGGCAAGGAGAAGATGTCCGACAAGGGCACCAGGAGCGCGAAGAAGCGCGTCGACCCCCTGCGCCGCCAGACGGGCCTGCCCCGGGCCGAGGTCATCGACCGCATGATCGCCTCCTTCCGCACGCGCTACGGCCTCGCCCCCGGCCAGGTCACCCCCGAGGAGATGACCCGCGCCGAGGAACTCGCCCTCACCCGCTTCAGCAACGAGGAATGGACGGCACGCGTGCCGTGAGCCCGGGGCCAGGCCGTCCGGTGAGGGTGTCGGGAAGGGCGCGGGCCCGGGGAGTCAGCAACAGGGTTTGCCGCGCCAGGCGTTGCGGCCTTCTCTGACCGCGAGAGCGGCGACGGCGAGGGCCGCGAGAGGGTCGGCCCAGGACCAGTCGAGGAGCCAGTTGGCGAGCAGGCCCAGCAGGACGACGGCGGACAGATAGGTGCACAGGAGCGTCTGCTGGGAGTCGGCGACCGCGGTGACGGAGCCGAGTTCGCGTCCGGCGCGGCGCTGCGCGGCCGACAGGAACGGCATGACCGCGAGGGACAGGGCCGCGAGGACGATGCCGGGGAGCGAGTGGTCCGCCTCGCCGCTGCCCGCCAGGGCGCGTACGGAGTCGAGGGCGACGTAGAGCGCCAGGGCGAAGAAGGAGAGCGCGATGACGCGCAGGGCGCGCTTCTCGCGGGCCTCGCGCACCGCGTGGTCGCGGGCCGAGAACTGCCAGGCCACGGCCGCGGCGGAGGAGACCTCGATGACGGAGTCGAGCCCGAATCCGATCAGCGCGGTGGAGGAGGCGAGGGCTCCGGCGGTGAGCGCGACGACCGCCTCGACGGCGTTGTAGGCGAGGGTCGCGGCGACCAGGAGGCGTATGCGGCGGGTGAGGACCTCGCGGCGTGCCGGGCCGGGGCCGAGGGAGACCGCGGTCATTCAGCAGCAGCCCTTCTCGGCGGCGTCCGGGCAGGTCCGGTCGGCCTCCACGGCCACCACGGCGGCGCGGAGATCGTCGAGGGCGTGCCCGAGCCGCTCGTCCGCCAGCTCGTAGCGCGTACGGCGGCCGTCCGGGACGGTGACGACCAGACCGCAGTCGCGCAGGCAGGCCAGGTGGTTGGAGAGCCGGGTGCGGGAGATGCCGAGCGCGTCGGCGAGCTCGGCGGGATACGCCGGGGCCTGGCGCAGCGCGAGCAGGATGCGGCAGCGGATGGGGTCGGCGAGGGCACGGCCGAACCGGGCCAGCACGTCGATGTCGGCGGCGAGTCTCAGCATGCCCTGACAGTACAGCTCTTCGTGAATTCAGGGAAGTATGAATCGCCGAGCCCGGTCCGGTCCCGGTCCGGTCGGGGTCCGGTCGGGGTCCGGTCGGGGTCCGACCCACGTGGCCGAGGGGCTCCGCGGCTCGGGGCCGCGCTCGCGGGCTAAGATCGGCGCATGCCGCTGACCGTGGACGACGTGGACCGGTTCGAGGCCGCACGGCCCCGGCTGGAGGCCCTCGCCTACCGCCTGCTCGGCTCCGCCGCCGAGGCCGAGGACGCCGTGCAGGAGACGTTCCTCCGCTGGCAGGCCGCCGACGTGGAGCGGATCGAGGTCCCGGAGGCGTGGCTGACGAAGGTCCTCACCAACCTCTGCCTCAATCTGCTCACTTCGGCCCGCGCGCGGCGCGAGACCTACGTGGGCCAGTGGCTGCCCGAGCCGCTGCTCGCCGGGGACCCGATGCTCGGCCCCGCCGACACCGCCGAGCAGCGCGAATCGGTGTCGTACGCCGTCCTCACCCTCATGGAGCGGCTCTCGCCCCGCGAACGGGCGGTGTACGTACTGCGGGAGGCGTTCGCCTACGGGCACCGGGAGATCGCGGAGACCCTCGGCGTCACGGAGGCCGCCAGCCAGCAGATCCTGCACCGCGCGAAGCAGCGCGTCGCGGAGGGCAGGGCCCGCGCGGAGGTCGACGAGGCCGCAGCGCGGAAGATCGTCGAGGAGTTCCTCACGGCCGCGACCAGCGGCAGGACCGAGCCGCTCGTACGGCTGCTGACCGGCGACGCGGTCGCGGTCGGCGACGGCGGCGGGAAGATCCCGGCCCGCGCGAAGCCGTTCGAGGGCGCCGTCGCGGTCGCGAAGTTCCTGCGGGGCCTCTTCAAGCCGAGCGAGGCCAAGCGCTCCCTGCTCGGCGGCTCGCCCGGCGTCCACGCGACGACCGTCAACGGCGATCCCGCGCTCGTGGCGGTCCTCGACGGCCAGGTCGTCGGCGTCATGTGCTTCGAGGTCACACCCGAGGGCATCGCCGGGTTCCGCAACCAGGTCAACCCCGACAAGCTCCGCCGCGTCAGTGAGCGGTGGGCGGCGAGCGACCACGGGGAGCCCCTGCTCCACGCCTTCTGACGGCCGCCGCGTCACGCGCCCCTCGGTGCGGCGGCTCCCCGTGTGAGCCGCTTCACACCGTGCCCCTGTCAGGAAACGGCGGGCTGCCCGGTTCAGGGGGCGAACCCTCGCGAGACAGGAGCACCGACATGCAGCACCGCATCATCGTCCTCGGAGCCGGCTACACCGGGACCACCGCCGCCGGGCGCCTGGCCAGGCGGCTGCGCCGCGAGGACGTCTCCCTCACCCTCGTCAACGCCGAACCGGACTTCGTCGAGCGCGTCCGGATGCACCAGGTGGCGACCGGTCAGGACCTGCCGTCGCGGCCGTTCAGCGAGATGTTCGCCGGGACGGGCGTCGCGCTGCGCCTCGCGAAGGTCACCGGCATCGACACCGAGCGCCGCACGGTCACCGTCACGGACGCGGACGTCGAGGGCATCGGCGGCGACCAGGGCACCGGCGGCGGCGAGGAACTCCCGTACGACACCCTCGTGTACGCCCTCGGCAGCCACGGGGACGACGGGGATGTCCCCGGCGCCGCCGAGCACGCGCACCAGCTCGCGAGCCGCCCCGGCGCGCTCCGGCTGCGCGCCCGCCTGGCCGAACTGGACGCCGGGCGGCCCGTGGTGATCGTCGGCGGCGGCCTCACCGGCCTGGAGGCCGCCACCGAGATCGCCGAGGCGCGGCCCGAGCTGAACGTCACCCTCGCCGTCCGCGGCGGTCTGGGCGACTGGCTCTCGCCCAAGGGCCGCCGCCATCTGTGGAAGGTCTGCGACGGGCTCGGCATCAGCGTGCGCGAGCGCACCGCCGTCACCGCCGTGGCCCCGGACCACGTCACGCTCGCCGACGGTACTGCCGTACCGTCCGCGGCGACCGTCTGGACCGCCGGATTCGCCGTCCACCCGCTGGCGCGGGCCACCACCCTGGACGTCACCTCCACGGGCCGGATCGTGGTCGACGGGACCATGCGTTCGCTCTCACACCCGGACGTGTACGCCATCGGCGACGCGGCCATGGCGATGGGCCCCGGCGGCAAGCCGCTGCGGATGTCCTGCGCCTCGGGCATCCCCATGGCGTGGCAGGCCGCCGACGCCATCGCGGCACGGCTGACCGGCGGAAAGCTCCCGAACGCTCCGCTGCGCTACTTCAACCAGTGCGTCTCGCTGGGGCGCCGGGAGGGCCTCATCCAGTACGTGACCGCCGACGACCGCGCCGTGCCCGCGGCCCTCACCGGACGGTTCGCCGCCGTCTACAAGGAGCTGGTGTGCAAGGGCGCGGCCTGGAGCGTGGCCCATCCGACGCTCGGCCTGCCGTCCCGGCGCCGCGCGGTCGTACGGGCGCCGGGCGGCCCGGCGACGGCCGCCCCCGCAGCCTCGGCCGCTCCGGCCGCCGAGGCGCTGCGGTCCTGATGCCGGGGATCTGACGGGACGGGGTTCCGGGCCGGAAGGCGCTGCGGATCGGTCGGGGCTCCGGGCCGGTCGGGGCGGGAGGCCCGGTCCCCTCCGGCCGGCCTCCCGCCCCGCCCCCCTCCGGCCGGGCCCCGCCCCCGCCGGGCCCGCCCCCGTTGTCACCCCAGGTCCGGGACCCGCGCGAGCTTGTCCGGGTTGCGGATGAGGTCGATCGCGGTGATCCGCCCGGCGTCCACGGTGAACGCCACGACCGACACCTCGCCGCTCTCGTCCCGTGCGACGAGCCCGGGCGCACCGTTGACGTCGGCGATCCGGATGTTCAGTTTCCCCGCCTCGACGGCCCTGGCGATCATCAGCGGCGCCACGCGCTCCGACGTCAGCACCGCGTGCGGCACCGTGCTGGCCTTGCCGCCGCCGTCGCCGCGCAGCACGACGTCCGGGTCGAGCAGCGCGATGAGCCCCGGCAGGTCGCCGTTCCGGCAGGCGGCCATGAACGCCTCGGCCAGCTCCCGCTGTTCGGCCTCCGACGCGGGCGTACGCGGGCGCCCGCCCTCGACCCGCCGCCGGCCGCGCGAGGCGAGCTGGCGCACCGCGGCGGGCGAGCGGCCGACGACCTCGGCGATCTCGGGGAAGGGCACGCTGAAGACGTCGTGCAGCACGAACGCCGTGCGTTCCGCCGGGGAGAGCTGCTCCAGGACGACGAGCAGGGCCATGCTGACCGACTCGTCCAGCGTGACCCGGTCGGCGGGGTCGGCAGAGCGGGCCTCGACCAGCGGCTCCGGCAGCCAGGTGCCGACGTACTGCTCTCTGCGCGCCCGTGCGCTGCCGAGGGCGTCGAGCGCGAGCCTGCTGACGGTGGTCGTCAGCCAGGCCGCGAGATCGCGGACGGTGCCCGGGTCGTCGAGCCCGCGCAGCCGCAGCCACGCCTCCTGCACGCAGTCCTCGGCCTCGGCCAGCGAGCCCGTTATCGTGTACGCCACCCGCAGCAGTCTCGGCCTGTTGTCCTCGAAGGCCCGTGCCAGCAGCTCCTCGCCCTCGCGGGCCTGCCACCCGTCCCGTGCGTCCGGTCCCGTCTTCTCCATGCCCTCTTGACGACGCGCCCGGGCCGGGTGTGACACGGCGGCGCGTCCCCCCTCGTACGGGCGGCGCGACACCCCCTCTCACGGGCCGCGCGTCACACCTCGTACGGCTGCGTCGTCAACAGGCAAATACCGGCCCGGGCGCCCCGCGGACGCCCGACGAACATCCGGGAAGAGGCCATGACACTGACCGATCAGCAACCGACACCGAGCACCCGACCACCCGCGAAGGAGGGGGTGTTCGTCCGCATCGCGGGCTTCGCCCACCGCCGCCGACGGCTCGCCCTCGTCCTATGGGTGGCGGTCCTCCTCGGTGTGTGGGGCGCCGCCGCGGCCGTGGGCGACGACTACCGCAACGAGCGCGCCCTGCCCGGCACCGAGTCGCAGCAGGCGGCCGATCTGCTGGCCGAGCACGGCGCGGCGCGCGCCGGGGACACCGTCCAGATCGTCCTGCACGACGAGGGAGGCCTGCGCGGGCCCGGCGTCGAGCAGCGCGTGAAGAGCATGCTCGGCAAGGTCGAGGGGCTGCCCAACGTCGGCCAGGTGAGCAGCCCGTACGCGGAGGGCGCGAGCGCGCTCGCCGAGGGCGGCACGATCGGCTACGCCACGGTCGTACTGAAGGTGCCCTCCGAGGACATGCCCAAGGAGGACACGCAGCGCATCCTCGACACCGCTCAGCAGGCCGAGGGCGACGGGCTGCGGGCCGAACTGGGCGGCGACGCGGCCCGGTTGCTGTCCGAGGGCGGTACCGGCGCCGCGGAGGGCGCCGGTCTGCTGGCGGCGCTCGTCATCCTGGTGCTGATGTTCGGCACGGTCATCGCGGCCGGACTGCCCATCGTCATCGCCCTGTTCGCCGTCGGGTCCACGGTCGGCGTGATCGTCGTGGCCTCGCACCTCTTCACCATCGCCGACTGGACGCCACCGGTGATGATCCTGGTCGGCCTCGGCGTGGGCATCGACTATGCGCTGCTGATCTTCGCCCGCTACCGCGCCGAGCTGGTACGGGGCGCGGATCCGGAGCGGGCGACCGTGAACGCGATGGACGCGGCGGGACGTTCGGTGTTCTTCGCCGGATGCACGGTGATCATGGCGCTGCTGGGCCTCGTCGCGTTCGGCCTCGGCTCGCTCCAGGGCATGGCGCTCTCCGTGGCCCTGACCGTGCTGGTGACCATGGTCGCCGCGCTGACCCTGCTGCCCGCGCTGCTCGGCGTCTTCGGGCGGCGCTTCGCCCGGCAGTTCACCCGCCGCGCCGCGCGGCGCGCGGAGCGCGGCAAGGCCCCCGAGGGCACCGGCTGGCGCCGGCTCGCCGCCCTCGTCCAGCGCCGCCCGCTGGCCGCGCTGCTGACGGCGGGCGTGCTGCTCGGGGCCCTGGCCGTCCCGGCGGCGGGCATGCGGCTCGGCTTCTCCGACGCGGGGAGCGACGAGACGGGCAGCACCAGCCGACAGGCGTACGACCTGCTGTCCGAGGGCTTCGGCCCCGGCTTCAACGGCCCGCTGCTGGTGGTGACGGACGGCGGCAGGAGCGACGGTGCGAAGGAGGCCGCCTCGGCCGTGTCGCGCACGCTGAACGGCACCCCGGGCGTCGAGGCCGCCGCCGCGCCGGTGCTCACGCCCGACGGCAGGGCCGCGACCGTCCTCGCCTTCCCCACGTCCGCGCCGCAGGACGAGGCGACCTCCGACCTCGTCGGCACCCTGCGCGACGACGTCCTGCCGGAGCTGTCCGAACGGAACGGCGCGCACTATCTGGTGGGCGGCGCGACGGCCGCCGCCGAGGACTACTCGGCGAAGCTCGCCGACCGGCTGCCGGTCTTCGTGGCCATCGTCGTCGGCCTCTCGGTGCTCCTGCTGATGGCGGTCTTCCGCTCGGTCCTCGTACCGCTGAAGGCCGCGCTGCTGAACCTCCTCAGCATCGGCGCCGCGCTCGGCGCGATGACGCTCGTCTTCCAGGAGGGCTGGTTCGGCGTGGAGCCGGGGCCGATCGAGGCGTATCTGCCGGTGATGGTCTTCGCGATCGTCTTCGGGCTCTCGATGGACTACGAGATCTTCCTGATCTCCCGGATCCACGAGGAGTGGCGGCGCGCCGAGAACGACCCGTCGCGCGCCGTACGGGAGGGGCTGGCCCACACCGGCTCGGTCATCACGGCGGCGGGCGCGATCATGGTCGTGATCTTCGGGGCCTTCATGCTCAGCCCCGAACGGCTGCTCCAGCAGACCGGGTTCGGGATGGCGGTGGCGATCTTCGTGGACGCCATCATCATCCGCTGCCTGATCGTTCCGGCGGCGATGGAGCTGATGGGCCGCCGCGCCTGGTGGCTCCCGGCGCCGCTCGCCAGGCTGCTCCCGAAGGTGGAGCTGGAACGGCACTGACAGCGGCGGTCCCGCACACGGGGGGGGCGCGTCAGCCGGGGCCGTCGTACGGCGTGACGCGGCGGTACGCGGCGCGGGCGTGCGCCACGCGCCCCGTCGCCGTGCCGATGACGGCGGCGGCCAGCAGGCACGCCACCCACTCCGGGTCCCGGTGCCCGGCCCAGGAGATCTCGCCCGTGGGCCGCGTCGCGCAGATGTTCAGCAGCGCCCAGCACAGCAGGGCCGTGCCGGGCGCCGCCGCGAAGCGGCCCCGCAGGCCCAGCGCCCCGGCCAGCAGGGAGAGGGCGGCGAGCGCGAACTCCGTACGGTCGAGGGCGCCCAGCAGGTCGAGGACGCCGACGAGCGCGAGCGCGCCGAAGGAGGCCGCGAGCCAGATGAAGGGCGTGGCCACGGGTTCGGGCACGGCCCGTGGCCCCCGCGCGAAGTGCCGCCATTCCGGCACCATCGGTCCGTTCATCGCCGTCCGAGCCGGTCCGTCTCGTCCTGATCGGCGCGCGGTGCCGGGACGGTGCCGGTGCTCGTGTCGGTGCCGGTGCCCGTACCGGTGCTCGTACCGATGCCGGCGGCCTGGTCCGCCTCCCCGACCGCCCCCGCCCCCGCCTCCGCCCGGCGCTGCCGGTAGCGGATCACGCGGGTCGCGACCGGCTCCGTGAAGCGGGCGGTCAACGGGCCCAGGACGACCAGGATCAGCACGTACGCCGTGGCCAGCGGGCCCAGCGAGGGTTCGATCCCGGCGCTGACGGCGAGGCCGGCGATGACGATCGAGAACTCGCCGCGCGCCACGAGCGTGCCGCCCGCGCGCCAGCGGCCCTTGGCCGAGACCCCGGCGCGCTTCGCCGCCCAGTAGCCGGTCGCGATCTTCGTCCCGGCGGTCACGACCGCGAGCACCATCGCGGGGAAGAGCACCGAGGGGATGCTGGACGGGTCGGTGTGGAGGCCGAAGAAGACGAAGAAGACGGCGGCGAACAGATCGCGCAGCGGCGAGAGCAGATTGTGCGCCCCCTCCGCGACCTCCTCGGACAGCGCGATGCCGACGAGGAACGCGCCGACGGCGGCCGACACCTGGAGCTGCTGGGCGACCCCGGCGACCAGCAGTGTCAGCCCCAGGACGACCAGGAGCAGCTTCTCCGGGTCGTCGCTGGAGACGAAGCGCGAGATCAGCCGCCCGTAGCGGACCGCGGCGAAGAGGACGAGGCCCGCGACGCCGAGCGCGATGGCCAGCGTGACGCTGCCCGCCGCGAGGCCCGCACCGGCGAGGAGCGCGGTGATGATCGGCAGATAGACGGCCATGGCGAGGTCTTCGAGGACCAGGACGCTGAGGATGACCGGCGTCTCGCGGTTGCCGAGCCGTCCGAGGTCGCCCATCACCTTGGCGATCACGCCGGACGAGGAGATCCAGGTGACCCCGGCCAGCACCACCGCCGCCACCGGGCCCCACCCCATGAGCAGCGCCATCAGGGCGCCGGGGACGGCGTTGAGCGTCATGTCGACGAGTCCGGCGGGGTACTGGGTCTTGAGGTTGGTGACCAGGTCGCTGGCGGTGTACTCCAGCCCGAGCATCAGCAGGAGCAGGATGACGCCGATCTCGGCGCCGATCGCGACGAACTCCTCGCTGGTGCCCAGCGGGAGCAGCCCGCCCTCGCCGAAGGCGAGCCCGGCCAGGAGGTAGAGGGGTATGGGCGAGAACTGGAAGCGCGCGGCGAACCTGCCGAGCAGGCCCAGTCCGAGGATGATCGCTCCGAATTCGATGAGGAAGACCGCGGAATGCATCCGCTCACTCCCTTCCCAGGATCGTGTCCGCCGCTTCCACGCCCTCGCGGGTGCCGATCACGATGAGCGTGTCGCCGCCCGCGAGGCGGAAGTCGGGGCCGGGCGAGGGGATCGCGTGCGTACGGCGGATGACCGCCACGATCGACACCCCCGTCTCGGTGCGCATACAGGTCTCGCCGAGCACGCGCCCGTTCCAGTACGAGTGGGCCGACAGCTCGACGCGCTCCGCCACCAGGCCCAGGTCGGTGGTGTGCAGCAGGCTGGGGCTGTGGTGGGAGGGCATCAGCGCGTCGATCAGCGCCGCCGACTCACCGGCCGTGAGCTGCATCGACAGCGCGCATTCGTCGGGGTCGTCCCGCTCGTACGCGTTCAGCGTCCGTGAGCCGTCGCGGCGCGCGACCACCGAGAGGCGGCGGTGGTCACGGGTGTTCACGTCGTAACGCACCCCGATGCCGGGCAGCGGCGTCCGACTCATACGTGAACTGGGCACGGCGATTCCCCCTGGGACGAGCACACGGCAGGACGATTTCCTCGGCAGCCGCGTGAGAGGACGCGGGCGAGTTTTGCCGTCACTTTACCGACCGACAACATCGGTCATTTCGCCGCATTTTCTCGTCAAATCAGACAGAAGCCCATGGCAGGTGAACGAATTTTTCGCCACGGATTTCGGCGCGGACCCGGAGAAGTGGGCGCCTCACCGGCGTGATAACGTCTCACGAAAACGTGAGCCCATATCGGCAGATGGTGGACGGAGAAGGGGTGACGAGGGAAGCCATGGCGAAGAGCCCGCGCGAACGCTACCGCGCCCAGGTGCGTACGGAGATCAAGGAACGGGCCTGGGAGCAGATCGCCACGGCGGGCGCGTCCGCGCTCTCCCTCAACGCCATCGCCAAGAAGATGGGCCTCAGCGGCCCCGCGCTCTACCGCTACTACTCCGGCCGGGACGAGCTGATCACCGAACTCGTCCGGGACGCCTACCGGAGCCTCGCCGACACCCTCCGTACGGCCGCCGACGAGGGCGCGGGCCTGGCCGGACTGGGCCACGCCCTGCGTGCCTGGGCCCTGGAGGACCCGCAGCGCTATCTGCTCCTCTTCGGCACCCCCGTGCCCGGCTACCACGCCCCGGCGGAGGTCACCGGCATCGCCTCCGAGGTGATGGAGGTCCTGCTCGACGCGAGCGCGGACCTGACCGCGGACGGGACGGCCACTCCGTCCACGCCGTCCACGCCGTCCACGCCGTTCGACGCGTACCTGGCGGACCACCGGGACTGGGCCGAGGCCCACCCGGCCCCGCCCGCGGCCCTCCGCCTGGCCCTGACCTTCTGGACCCGCCTCCACGGCGTCGTGTCCCTCGAAGTCGCGGGCCACTTCGCCACGATGGGCTTCGACCCCGCCGAGCTCTTCAGCGCCGAACTCGAAGCCCTCCTGCCGCCCGCCTCCTGACGGGGCGCCCCCTCTCGGCCCCCGGGCCTCAGGCGCACTGCCAGAGGAAGCGGCCCTCCTCGGCGTCCGGGGAGACGAAGGCGTAGCCGACGCCCGCGTCGCCGAAGTTGGGGTGGAAGGGCTCGCCGTCGGTCAGTTGGACCACGAAGTGCCAGTCCGGGCCCGGCTCCTCCTCCCCCTGGAGCCACTTCGGCTCGATGCCGGGGCCGCCGAGGAACTGGAAGGAGTCCGTGGGCTCGCCGGGCCCCGGCAGATGGTCGGGGCCCATCGTCGGGCCCTCCGCCTGCGCGCGGACGGTGAGGAAGCCGGGGACGCGGCCTCCGGGCTGGACCAGCAGCGCGTTCTCGCCGCCCTCGGGGTCCCAGGTCCCGTCGACGTACCCCTCCGCGTCGTCGGCCATGAACAGATACG
Source organism: Streptomyces albiaxialis (assembly GCF_039530985.1). Taxonomy (NCBI): domain Bacteria; kingdom Bacillati; phylum Actinomycetota; class Actinomycetes; order Kitasatosporales; family Streptomycetaceae; genus Streptomyces; species Streptomyces albiaxialis. The sequence continues at coordinate 108,510 of NZ_BAAAPE010000016.1, read as the reverse complement.
CCAGCCGTCCGCCGTCCAGCGCGAACTGGCCCATGAAGACCATCGGGCCGCCGGTCTCCCGCGACAGCGGCCACTCCGGCTCCCCCTGCCACACCGGCTGCCCGCCGAGCTTGGTGACGGGGCGGTCCACGGGCCCTTCGGCGCGGACGAAGACGAGCGGTTCGGGCTGCGGCACGGCGGCGGCTCCTTGCCTCGGGAGGGGAAATCTCGGACAGCACCGGACCCTAGTCGTGTCCACTGACAGGACGGATCGGCAGCACTCTTGTCGGATCGTTCAACGAAACTCTAGGCTGCGCCCGTTCGGGCCGGTCGGTGCGGTGGAGGGCAGGATTCCCATGAGCAGCAGCAGACTGAGACGCCTCGGCGCGGTGGCGGTCACCGCGGTCATGGCGTACGCGTCACTCGCCGTGCCGGGCGCGCAGGGTGCCGCCGCCCGGGGCGGGGGCGAGGCGGCCGGGGCGCGGTGCCTCGACGTCTCCGCCGCCGTGACCGTCGAGGGGCGGCGGCTGGAGCGGGCGGTGCCGCGAGAGATCCTGGACCGCAGCGGGTTCGACCGGGCGCGGCCCGCGTTCGTCCGCGAGCTGTGCCGGGCGCGTTCGCTCCCCGCGGCGCAGCGGGCCGTGGACCGGCACGCGAAGGCCCTGTGGAGGACCGCGGTCGACCGGGCGCGCGACCCGCGCGGCGGCGACGACCGTCCCCTGTACTGGGCCCGGCTCTCCCTCGACACCGCGCTGCGGCAGTGGCGGCCCGGCTTCGCCGTCTCCGAGCGGGAGCGGGACGGGCTGCTCGCGCGGCTGGAGCGGTCCTCGCGGGGCCAGGACTCGGTCGCGTTCCCCCGGGGGAAGAAGGTCAAGCGCATCCTCGTGACGGGCTTCGACCCCTTCACGCTCGACCGGGACATCCGGATCGGCAACCCCTCGGGCGCCGCCGCGCTCGCCCTCGACGGGACCACCGTACGGACGAAGTCCGGCCCGGCCAGGATCGAGACGGTCGTCTTCCCCGTCCGGTGGCGGGACTTCGCCGAGGGCACCGTCGAGCGGACGCTGCTGCCGCACTTCGCCCCCGGGCCGCGCCGGATCGACATGTTCACCACCGTCAGCCAGGGGCGGCCGGGAAGGTTCGACGTCGAGCGCTTCAACGGCGCCTGGCGCGGCGGTTTCGCCGACAACGAGAACGCGGAGAGCACCGGCACCGTCCCGATCCCCGACGGCGTCCCCTCCCCCCGCCCGCAGCCCCAGTGGACGGTCACCTCGCTGCCGTACGGCGCGCTCGCCGGCTCGGAGACCGGCCGGTTCCCCGTCCTCGACAACACGGAGGTCACGGAGATCCCCGCGGGCGGCACGGAACCCGTGGTCCGGAAGGACGGGCCGACGCCCGGCTCGCAGGCCCGTGAGGGAGGCGGCGGCGACTACCTCTCCAACGAGATCGCCTACCGCGCCACGCTGCTGCGCGACGCCCTCGGCCTCGACGTGCCCGGCGGCCATCTCCACACCCCGGTCCTGGAGTTCGGCGAGGGCAACACCGACGAGATCACCGACCCGGACTTCGAACGCAACCGCCGCGACATCACCGCCCAGACCCGCGCCCTCGTGACCAGGGCGGCCGAGTCCTCGTAAACCGTCTCCCCCGCGCGGCGGAGACGGATCCTCCGAAGGGCCGATCCCCGCGCTCCGGAGGTCCAGCACAGTGGCCGCATGGCGATCTGGCTCCTGTCCTTCCCGGCGTTCGTGTGTCTGCTGGTGCTGTTCGCGCTGGTGGAGAGCGCGTGGCGGTGGTGCACGGGCGTGGGCCTGATGCCGTGGCTGCGCAGGCGTACGGGACGGTCGTTGTCGAGCATCGCCTTCGACGAGTTCACGGCGGTCGTGAACGGCAACAAGACCGTGGAGCTGGAGCAGCGCCGCGTCGAACTGCTGCTGCGCGACGACGAGAGCGACGGCGCCCCGCCCCGCTCCCACGTCGACCTGGCGAAGGGGACAGCACGCATCGTGCCGCCCCCGGGTGCCGGGCAAAGGTCCTAGCCGCGGGCCTCTTCCCGTAGCGCCGTGTCCCGTAGCGCCGCGTCCTGTACGACCGTGTGTGCGATGGACCGGAGCAGGGCGATGTCGTCGCAGTCCCGGTTCCTGGCGGACCACGCGAGGGCCATCGTGCACGCGGGGACGTCCACCAGGTCCAGCACCTGGATGCCGCGCGCCGCAGCTCCGCCATGGCTTCCGTCACCGCCCGCGCCCGGGGCAGGAGTTCGCGCCCGGCGGGGGTCAGCTCCACCGCGCGGGAGGTGCGGTCGATCAACTGGAGCCCCGGGCGGCGCTCCAGCGAGCGGATCTGCTGGCTGAACGCCGGCTGGGTCATGAACAGCCGCGCCGCGGCACGTCCGAAGTGCAGCTCCTCCCCAGCGCGAGGAAGAGCCGGAGCTGACGGGTGCTGGGGTCCGTGTTCCCGGTCGACGGTCCGAAGGGTGGGGGAACAGTGCCGTTGCCAGGTGGGGCCACGCGGAAGAACCTACCTCCGGGCCGCCCCTCGTACGCTCGGGCACCGTCCCCGGACACCGGTGACGGTGCGTCAGCCCGTGAGGCTGTCGTCGTGCCCAGCGGCGAGCCGGGCCCACTGCGGGAGGGGGCGGCCCTCGGTGCGGAGCCGTTCGCTGTCGCCCGTCCACCCCTGCGGCCAGCCCGGGGGCGAGTCCTCCCACGGCTCCTGGCGGCCGTGGACGGTGAGGTCCATCAGCGCGTAGCTGTGGTCCATGGTCTCCACGCCCCGGCGCGTGGTCCAGTAGGTCTCGAACACGCGGTCGCCGTCCCGTACGTAGCACACGAGATGCATCATCCCGACGTGGCGCCCGACGAGGAGCGTGTCGAGAGAGGGCAGCGCGGAGTACCACGGCATGGTCCAGCCCATGAAGTCGCGGTACCGCGCGCCCTCCTCGTACGGGCCCTGGCAGAAGACCGCGAAGGTGATGTCCCGGGAGTGCAGATAGGACAGCTCCGCGACCTGGGAGGCGCACCAGGTGCAGCCCTCGCACTGTTCGGCGGCGGGGTGGCCCGGGTGCCACATGAAGTAGTACACGAGGAGCTTGCCGCGCCCCTCGAAGGCGTCGAGGAGGGTCGTCGGCCCGTCGGGGCCGACGAGTCCGAGACCGGCGTCCACCTCGACCATGGGGAGGCGCCGCCGGGCCGCCGCGATGGCGTCCGACTCCCGGGTGTGGGCCTTCTCCCGGGCCCGCAGCGCGCCCAGTTCGGCCTCGAACTCGGCCCTGTCGACGACCGGGGGCAGCCCCGGTCCCATGTCCTCGCTCATGGTGCTCTCTCCTTCTTCCGCTCGGGTGGGTTCTTCGTCCCACCGACGAAGGGGAGGGCCCGGGATCGACACAGCAGGCGGAAAAAATTCACCCGGCCCACGACGCCGGGCGACTGCGACGGACCACGGCGCCGGAGACCACGGCGCCGGGCTACGGCGCCTCCGCGCTCTCGCGGAGCCGGGTGGCGAGGTAGCGGCGCTCCGCCTCCGTCGGCGCCAGCCGCAGCGCCTCCTCGTACGCCTCGCGCGCCTCGGCCGGGCCACCGCGAGGACGGCGGCGAGGCGTTCCGGGAGGTGTTCGGCGGGCGGGACGCGGTACGGGATCCCGGCGTCGGCGATCTTCCGCTTGGCACGCACGAGGCGCTGGGCCATGGCCGGTTCGGCCGTGAGGAACGCGCGCGCGAGGTCGGCGGTGCTCAGCCCCGCGAGCGTACGGAGCGTGAGCGCGACCCTGGCCTCGAACGGCAGCGCCGGATGGCAGCACGTGAAGATCAGCCGGAGCCGGTCGTCGGGGATCTCCTCCACCGGCGGCACGTCCGGTTCGCGGGCCAGCACGGCGATCTGGCGCAGCTTGCGCTGCCCTGCCGTGTCGCGGCGCAGCCGGTCGGTGGCGCGGTTGCGGGCCGTGGTGGTGAGCCAGGCGCCGGGCCTGCGGGGGACCCCGTCGCGCGCCCACGCCGTCAGCGCGGCGGCGAACGCGTCCTGCGCGCAGTCCTCGGCCAGGTCCCAGTCCCCGGTGACCCCGATCAGCGTCGCGACCACCTGCCCCCACTCCTCCCGGTACGCGGCGTCGACGGCGGCGCGTACGGAGCCGTCGGGTACGGAGCCGTCGGGTACGGCGTCGGCGGGCACGGTCATTCCCACACCGGACGGATCTCGACGGCGCCCCAGCGCGCGTACGGATGCCCGGCGGCGATCTCGACCGCCTCGTCCGGGCCGGCGCACTCCAGGACCACGATGCCGCCGACGAAGTCCTTGGTCTCGGCGAACGGCCCGTCCGACACGAGCGTCTCCCCGTCGCGGGACCGGACCGTGGTGGCCTCGGCTACGGGCCGCAGCCGTGCCCCGTACACCTCGGCCCCGCGCCGGTCCAGGTCCGCCTGCCACGCCCGGTGCCCGGGGTCGGCCACCAGTTCCTCCTCGCTCGGTGACACCGACTCGTCGTCGCGGATGAGCAGCACGTACTTCATGGACGCAAGTCTGCACCGCCGGGCCGAGCACCCGCGTGGGTCGCGTCCCGTCAGGGCGGGGGAAGCAGGCGCGCGGCGGTCGCGGTGATGGTCCCGACGGCGTGCGTGAGCGCGGGGATCTCGCGGGCGCCGAGGCGGGTGACGGCCACGATGCGGCGGGCCGGGGCCGGTTCGCCGTGCAGGGGGACGCGGACGACGGGCGAGTCCTCGCGCAGCCGCGCGAGGCGCGGCACGAGGATCACGCCGAAGCCGTGCGCGACCAGGGCCGTGCCGGTGTCCCACTCGTCCGCGTGATGGGCGACGTGGGGCGTGAAGCCCGCGCTCATGCAGGCCGCGAGGACCAGTTGGTGGTACGTCGTGCCCGGGGTGCCGACGATCCACGCCTCCCGCGCGGCGTCGGCGAGCGTGACCCGTTCGCGCAGGGTCAGCGGGTGGCCCTCGGGGACGACGAGGTCCAGCGGGTCGTCCAGCAGGGGCCGCTGGTCGAAGCGGCGGTCGGTCATGGGCGGCGAGTCCGCCGTCACGACCAGCAGCGCGAGGTCGGCCTCCTCGGAGAGCAGCAGGTCGAAGCAGCGGTCGGGTTCGGCCTCGATGATGCGGACGGTCAGGAGGGGGTGGGCGTCGCGCAGGGCCGCGGCGGCGGGCGGCAGCAGGCGGCTGGCGGCGGTGGAGAAGCCGCACAGCGTCACCTGCCCGGTGGGTTCGGTGCCCGCGGCGGCCAGTTCGGCGCGGGCCAGCTCCCACTGCTCCTGGAGCCGTTCGGCGTGCCGCAGCAGGACACGGGCGGCGTGGGTCAGGCGGATGCCCCGGCCCTGGTGGGCGACCAGTTCCACGCCGACGTCGGCGGCGAGCTGCCGGAGCTGGTAGGAGACGGCGGAGGGCGTGTAGTGCAGGGCCTGCGCCGCCGCGGTCACCGTGCCGTGCTCGGCGACCATCTGGAGGATCCGGAGCCGGGCGTCTATCACCCGGCCAGTGTGCACGTCCGGCCCTCCCCCCGGGCCCCGTCACGCGTCGATCACCAGGTCCTCCAGCGGCGTCGAGCAGCACAGCAGGATCTTGTCGCGCGCGGCGTCGCGGGGCCGGAGGCCGCCGTTGTGGCGCATGTCGACCGAGCCCTTCTCCAGGGTGGTCACGCAGGTGCCGCACATGCCCTGGCCGCAGGAGGACGGGAGCGTGATCCCGGCCCGCGCGGCGGCCTCCAGGACGGAGGTCCCTGCCGCGCACTCGACGGTCGTACCGGTACGGGACAGGACGACGCTGTGCGTGGCGCCGCCGCCGTCCTCCGCCGGGGAGTGCGGCTGCGCGCTCTCGAAGCTCTCCTGGTGGTAGCGGTCCATAGGGAAGCCGGAGGCGGCGAGCATCGCGCGGACCGCGCGCAGGTAGCCCGGCGGTCCGCAGGCGAAGACCTCGCGCGCGCCGAGGTCGGGCGCGATCCGCCGCAGCACGGCGGGGGTGAGCCGCCCGCCGGGGCCCGGGGCGCGTGGCCCACCGTCCTCGCCGATGTGGACGACGCGGACGTACGGCGGCGCGCTCGCGGCGATCCCCTCCAGCTCCCGCCGGAAGGGGACGTCGTCGGGCGTACGGGCGCTGTGCGCGAAGACGACGTCCGCCGGGGAGCCGAGGTCGTGCAGGGCCCTGGTCATCGACATGAGCGGGGTGACGCCGCTGCCGCCGGAGAGGAAGAGATAGGCGGGCGCCGGATGGCGGGCCGTGGAGAAGACGCCGAGCGGCCCCCGCGCCCGTACGGCCGTGCCCGGAACCATGTGCGCGTGCAGCCACCCGGAGACCCGGCCGCCGGGGACGCGCTTGACGGTGATCGCGAGAGTGTCGGGGCGCGTGGGCGGGGAGGCGAGCGTGTAGCGGCGCTCGACCTCCTCGCCGTCGATGTCGAACGTGAACGCGAGGTGCTGGCCCGCTTCGTGGCGCGGGAGCCGGGGCGGCCCGGCGGGGGCGAAGACGAACGTCCTCATGTCGTGGGTGACGCGCTCGACGCGGACGCAGACCATTTCCGCCTCCGTCATCGCCCCAGCTCCTCGCGGAGGCGGGCGGTGTACCAGGCGCAGAACGCCTCGACCTGGTATTCCGTCGGGGCGTACGGGCCGGGTACGTAGGCCGGGCTGGAGACGCCGTGCTGGGCGCGGGCGACGAGGCGGGCGTCCTGCCCATTCGTCGCGGTCCACACCTCCAGCAGCGTGTCCGGGTCGTAGTCCTCGCCCTCGACGGCGTCCGGGTCCACGAGCCAGGTCGTGCGCAGCAGCGTGCGGCCGGGCGCGAGGGGCAGGACGGCGAAGGTGATCGCGTGGTCGCCGACGACGTGGCACCAGGAGTTGGGCTGGAGGTGCAGCGCGAGGTGCCCGAGGCGCGGCGTGGGCAGGCCGCCCAGCGGGCGGCGGCAGGCGGCCGTGCCGTCCGGGGTGAAGGACTCCCCCGCGAGGTCGAGCGCGTCGCGCTGGATCCGGAACCCGGTGACGCGGTCGTCCAGTTCCTCGATCAGCGCGTAGGGCAGCCCGAGGCGCTCGTACGTCGCGCGGGCCTCGGCGTCGGCCCGCAGATAGCGGTCGTGGGCGGCGCGCAGGTGCGGGGGCAGGTTCGCCTCGGTGTAGCCGTAGGTGGGGAAGAAGGTGCGGAGCAGCTCGGGGTGGCCGTCGCAGTGGTAGCACTCCCGGTTGTTCTCCATCACCAGCTTCCAGTTGCCCTCCTCGACGAGATCGACGCGGGCGGCGACCTTGGCCTCGCGCAGCGCGTGCGGCAGCAGGTACGGCTCGACGCGCGCGGCGACCTCGTCGAAGTCGGCGGGCGGGGCGTCGGCGAGGCAGACGAACACGAGCCCGCCGACGCCGCGCACATGGACGGGCTTCAGCCCGTAGCAGGAGGGATCGAAGTCCGGGGGCTGGGCGGGGGCGTGGCGGAGGGCGCCGTCCGTGCCGTAGGTCCATTTGTGGTAGCCGCAGACGAGGTTGGCGACCGAGCCGCGCCCGGGGCCGAGCAGGCGGGCGCCCCGGTGGCGGCACACGTTGTGGAACGCGCGGAGCCCCCCGGCGTCGTCGCGCAGCACGACGACGGGGTACGGCCCGATCTCCACGGTCGTCCAGTCGCCCGGCTCGGGCACCTCGGCCTCCGTGGCCACGAACAGCCAGAGGCGGCCGAAGACCGCGGCGATGTCGAGGTCGTAGAACTCCCGGTCGGTGTAGAACGGGCCCTCCAGGCTGTGCCCGGGGCGCCGCCGCGCCACCGCCTCGTGGAGCCGGTCCTGGTGCGAAGTGGCCGTCGATGCTGTCACGGTGCTCTCCTCTCTCTGGGTTCGCCGGGGCGCGGGTCACATCGGCAGGCACAGCCGCAGCGCGTCCAGGACGGCGGCGTGGATGTTGCGGCTGGTGACCGCGTCGCCGATCCGGAAGAGCTGGTACGCGCCTTCGGGGTTGGGGCGCTCGCGCTGCGGCTCGCGGGCCAGCAGCGCGCGGTGGTCGAGGCGGCCGAGGTTGGACGAGCCGGGGAGCAGGGCGCGGTAGAGGGCGTCCTGCGGCAGCGTGCCGTGCTCGACCACGACGTGGTCCACGGCGAGTTCGGTCTCCAGCGGCGCGTACTCGCTGCGCAGCGTCGCGATGAGACGCCCGCCCCTGCCCCCGCCCGGGTCCCCGCCTCCGTCCCCTCCCCCGGCCCCGTCCCCGGCCCGGCGGCGCACGGCGGTCAGCCGGTGCGCGAGCGTCGTGGTGACCGCGTGCTCGGCGAACGCCCGCAGATAGGCCGGGGAGTTCATGCTGCCGACCTCGGGCGCGAGGGTGCGCTCGGGCGTCGCGTAGGTGACGGGGACGCCGCGCGCTGCCAGCACCTCGACGGCGTCCAGGGCAGGGCAGGCGCCGTTGTCGTCGTAGACCAGCACGGGCCCCCGGGGGCGCAGGGCCCCGCCGAGCACGTCCCAGGTGTCGGCCACGAGGTCCGCGCCCGCCGCCAGGAACGAGGCGTCGGGCAGCCCGCCCGTGGCGACGAGGACCAGGTCGGGGCGTTCCGCGCGCACGTCGTCCGCGTCGGCCAGGGTGCCGGTCCGGAGATCGACGCCGAGCAGCTCGCACTCGCCGACGCGCCAGTCGACGATGCCGAGGAGGTCCCTCCTGCGGGGGTTGCCCGCGGCGATCCGGATCTGCCCGCCGGGCCGCTCGTTCGCCTCGAACAGCACGACGTCGTGGCCGCGTTCGCCCAGCACGCGCGCGGCCTCCAGCCCGGCGGGCCCGGCGCCGACGACGACGGCCCTGCGCCGGTCGGCCGCGCGCGGGACCGTGTGCGGGAGCCGCAGCTCGCGCCCGGTGGCGGGGTTGTGCACGCACTTGGTGTCGCCCGAGTCGTAGATCGCGTCCAGGCAGTAGCTCGCGCCCACGCAGGGTCGGATCCGGTCCTCGGCCCCGGCGGCGACCTTCGCGACCAGGTGCGGGTCGGCGATCTGGGCCCGCGTCATGCCGACCAGGTCGAGCATGCCCTCGCGCACCGCGTGCCGCGCGGTCGCGACGTCGGCGATGCGCCCGGCGTGCATCACGGGGATGTCGATCCGGCGCCTGATCTCCGCCGTGAGACCGAGGAACGGCGCCGAGGGAGTGCCCATCGACGGGATCGCGCGGGCGAGGGTGGCGTCGCTCTCGATCGTGCCGCGGACGGTGCTGAGAAAGTCCACGCCGTCCCCGGCGAACGTACGGGCCGCCTCCACCGCCTCCTCGAAGGCCAGCCCGCCCGGCCGGTCCTCGTCCATCGTCATCCGGATCCCGACGACGAACCCGGGCCCGACCGCTTCCCGTACGGCGCGCACGACCCGGCGCGGGAACGCCATGCGCCGCGCGAGACTCCCGCCGAGCCCGTCGCTCCTGCGGTTCGTCGCGGGCGAGAGGAAGCTGTCGAGGAAGTGGCCGTACGACTGGAGTTCGATGCCGTCGAGCCCGGCCCGCGCGCAGCGGGCGGCGGCGTCGGCGTAGTCCCGGACGACGCGGTCCAGGTCCCACTCCTCGGCCTCCTTGGGGAACGCGCGGTGCGCGGGCTCGCGCAGCGGCGAGGCGGACAGGACGGGCAGCCAGTCGCCCGCGTAGTTGCTGGTGCGGCGGCCCAGGTGGGTGATCTGGCACATGACGGCCGCGCCCTCGGCGTGCACGTCGTCGGCGAGGCGGCGCAGCCAGGGCACCACCTCGTCGCGGTAGAGCAGCAGATTGCCGAACGAGGGCGGGCTGTCGGGCGAGACGACCGCCGAGCCGCCGATCATCGTCAGCCCGACCCCGCCGCGCGCCTTCTCCCGGTGGTACGCGCGGTAGCGGTCCCCGGGCATGCCGCCCTCCCCGAAGGCGGGCTCGTGCGAGGTGCTGACGACGCGGTTGCGCAGGCGGAGGTGCTTGAGCGTGAAGGGCTGGAGCAGGGGATCCGTCGTTCGCGTACGCATGGCGCTCCTCAGGAACCGTACGGAAGGGGGCGCCGCACCGGGTCCGCTCCCGCGGCGCACCCCCAGCGTGGGCCCGGGACGGCCCGCGGACAATCAAGCGGTGTCGCAGGAAACCGTGCGAAGCGCCTGCACGATCGACACGTGCCGGCGCCCTTCCCCCGCGGCGGGGTGCCTGCTAGCGGACGCCCGCCGGCTGCCCTGTCGGGCGGTGCCCGGCGGTGGCGCCCGGCGCCGTGCGGGGCGTGGTGCAGAATGGCGGTGACCCGCGCCGTGGCTGAGGGCGCGCCCCGCCGGAGGGGCTTGGCGAGAGCGACGGCCGTCGCTCCGCTCCGGTCCCGTCCCCCGGCCACCACCGTCCCCTCCGTTCGCCGGACGGGGCCCGCCGTTCCCGCCCCGGGGCACCGTGTCCCGCAGGCCGTACGCCGACTCGTGAAGGAGAAGTCCCGTGCCCGTGCCCGGCACATCGCAGGTTCCCGCGTCCGGCTCGTCCTCGCCGGACGCGCCCCACGGGGACTGTGTCCTGCTCAAACACGGCGAGGTCTACCTCAAGGGCGGCAACCGGCACATGTTCACGCACCGGCTGCTCGACAACCTGCGCCACGCCCTGGACGACCTGAGCGGCCCCACCTGGGTCCGTACGCGGCGCAACGTCACCGTGATCGGCGGCGACGTCCCGCTGGACGAGCTGACCGCGCGGGCGCGCCAGGTGATCGGCTTCAACGCGGTGGAGCCCGCGGCGCGGGTGCCGTCCACCGAGGAGGCCATCACGGCCGCCGTGCTGGACGCGCTCGGCACCGCGCGGGCCGAGCGCCCGGGGATCACGTTCGCGGTGCGGGTCAAGCGGCGCGACAAGGCGTTCCCCATGACCGGCACCGACTTCGCCCGGGTGCTGGGGGCCCGCGCACAGGAGGCGCTGGACGGGCTGCCGGTCGATCTCTCGCACCCGGACGTCCGGGTGTCCGTCGAGATCGACCAGGACGTCAGCTACGTCTCCTGGCGCCGCCTGCCGGGCCTGAGCGGGCTGCCCGTCGGCTCCAGCGGACGGGCCCTGGCGCTGCTGTCGGGCGGCTTCGACTCGCCCGTCGCCGCGCACCGCGCGATGCGCCGCGGACTGCGCGTCGACTACGTCCACTTCACCGGCGCCCCGTACACGAACCCGGCCTCGCTCTACAAGGCGTACGCGCTCGCCCGCGAGCTGAACCGCTACCAGCCGGGCGGCCGGATGTACGTCGTGGCGCTGGGCAAGGCGCAGAAGCGGCTCGCGCTGGCGGGCGCCGACCGGCTCCAGGTCGTCGCACAGCGCAGGCTGATGGTGCGCACCGCCTCGGCGCTGGCCCGCCGCGCCCGCTCCGAGGCGCTGGTGACGGGCGACAGCCTCGGCCAGGTCGCGAGCCAGACCGTCGCCAACATGGCCGCCGTGGACGAGGCGGCGACCCTGCCCGTGCTGCGGCCGCTGCTCGGCTGGGAGAAGCAGGAGATCATCGACGAGGCCCGGTCGCTGGGCACGGCCGAGATCTCCGTCCTCCCCGACGAGGACTGCTGCCAGCTCCTGGCCCCGCCCCGCGTCACCACCCGCGCCCCGATGCGCGAACTGCGCACGGTCGAGCGGCGGCTGGAGATCGACGAGATCGTGGAAGAGCTGCTGAGCACAGTGCAGATCCTCCGCCCGGGACGTGACGCCACGCCCGAGGGCCCCTCGGAGGGCGCGGCGGACTGCGCAACCGAGCCCACCACGACGCCCGTACCCTCCGCCTGAGGACCACGCCCCGGGGCGGAGGGGGCTGGGCCTCCGGCGAGAGGGCACCGGGCCGGCGGAAGAGAGCCGGGCCTCCGGCACGAGGACGCCCCGCCCGGAGCAATATCTCCGCCCCCGGCGGAGGGGGGGCCAGCCCTCCTGCGGCGCGAGGGCGCCGGGCGCGTGGAGGGGCGGGTGCCCTCCGGGGGGTCAGGGGGCGAGACCCAGGCCCTCGTGCTCGCGTGGGGCGAAGAAGCGTTCGACGTCGGCTTCGGTCACCTCCGCGAGCGTGGCCGGACTCCAGCGCGGGCTGCGGTCCTTGTCCACGACCTGGGCGCGGATGCCCTCGACCAGGTCGGGCGAGTCGAGGCAGGCGCACGAGACCCGGTACTCCTGCTCCAGCACCTCCTCCAGCGTGGCCAGTTCGCGGGCCCGGCGCAGCGCGGCCAGCGTGACCTTCAGCGAGGTCGGCGAGCGGCGCTCCAGCGTCCCGGCCGCCTCCTTGGCGCCGCGCGAGCCGTCGGCGCGGAGCCGCTCCAGGATCTCCTCGACCGTGTCGGCGGCATAGCAGCGGTCGATCCATTCGCGCGCCGCCGCCAGCTCCCCGGGCGGCGCCTCCGCGACGGGAACCTCCAGCGCGTCCCGGAGCAGCGCGGGCAGTTCGGCCGAGGGCACGAAGTGGTCGGCGAGCCCGCACAGCAGCGCGTCGGCGGCGCCGACCGCGTCGCCGGTCAGCGCCAGATGGGTGCCCAGCTCGCCCGGCGCCCGGGAGAGCAGGAACGTGCCGCCGACGTCGGGCACGAAACCGATGCCCGTCTCCGGCATCGCCACCCGCGAGCGCTCGGTGACCACCCGCAGGCTCCCGTGCGCGGAGACGCCGACGCCGCCGCCCATCACGATGCCGTCCATCACCGCCACGTACGGCTTGGGGTACCGCGCGATACGGGCGTTGAGCCGGTACTCGTCGCGCCAGAACGGGCCCGAGGCGCCGCCCCGCGCCCGGGCGTCCTCGTGGATCGCGCGGATGTCGCCGCCCGCGCACAGCCCCCGCTCCCCCGCGCCGGTCAGCACGACGGCCTCCACCGCCGGGTCCTGCTCCCACCCCGCCAGCGCGGCGTCGAGGCGCCGGACCATGCCGTGCGTGAGGGCGTTGAGCGCGCGCGGCCGGTTCAGCGTGATCCGCCCGAGGCGCCCCTCGACGCCGGTCAGGACCTCTTCCTCGCGGAGTTCCTCGCGGAGTTCCTCGCGGGATTCCTCGTGTGCCATGCGCGTGCGTTCCTTCCAGAGCCGAGGGGCAGCGGGGCCCGGACGATCTTCCGGCCACCGTATGCCACGCCGCTCGCCGCGATCCCCCGCGCTCTGGACGCCATTTCCGCATGTAGCACGACATCGGACTCGTTTTGCGATACACGGAGAAGACTTGAGGAATTCTTGACGTCCTCAAGTGACCTATGTCACGCCCCCGTTCACAAAGAATCATGATTCGGCATATGCACATCTCCGCCGCCCCTGTGCAAGGATCCCTCCTTGTTGGCCTCGACCGAGGTTTTGGCTAGCAGCAATGCGGGGGACAAGAATGCCGACGATTATCGTCATCGGATACCGCGAGGATCTCGACAGGGCTCTGCGATCCAGGGACCTGGACCCCTACTACCTGATACAGGAACCGACGAACCCGCCGCGGAACAGGCGCTTCGCCCGTGTCACCGACATGGAGGACGCCCAGGAAGTTCTGCGCGCGGTGCTCGCCGCGGGCATCGCCGAGCCCGCCGGCGCGCTCAGCGTCCATGAGATGGGCGTCTTCACGGCCGCCTTTCTGCGCCAGCAGTTGCGCCTCCCCGGAAACGCGGACCCGAAAGGGACTCTCTACTTCCGCGACAAGTGCCTCCAGAAGAGCGCGCTGCCTCCCGACATACGCCGCGCGCGCTGCCGTCACGTGCCGCCGGGCACCCCGTTCCGCGAACTCGCCGACGAGCTGGGGGAACCCTTCGTCGTCAAACCGGCGAACGGCGCCGGGGCGCTGCGCACCGGCGTCGTGCGCACCCCCGAGGAGTACGCCCGCGCCCTGGAGCCCCTCTCCGGCGCCTCGGACGTGCAGGCCGTCGCCGAATCGCACGTGGCCGCGCCGGAGATCTACCTCGACGGCGTGTGGGACGGCGGCGCCCTGCGGTGGTCGTCGCTCACGCGCTACCACGCCTCCCCGCTGAGCGCCGTCCAGGGCGGTGTGCTCGCCGCGCACCTCATGGACGAGCGGCGCCATCCGGACCTGTTCCGCGAGGCGCGGGCGCTCGCGGAGCGCGTGCTCGCGAGCCTGGAGGCGCCCGACTGCGTGTTCCACATGGAATTCTTCGCGGTGGAACAGGGGCTCATGTTCGGCGAATGCGCCATTCGCCTCCCCGGCGCCCTCTCACCGCAGGCAGCGCATTCGACATTCGGCATCGACCTTTTCGACGCGGAGATCAGCCTCGCGCTCGGAGAAAAGCCGCATGTACCGCTGGGCGACCGGCCTCCCGAACGCTTCCACGGTTACGTCCTGCTGCGGCGCCCCCGTCAGGGAGAACTCACGCAGGGGGATTTCGAGCGCCATTTCCCCTTCGACATGATCGAGTATTCCGCGTCCCCCGAAGTGCCCGCCGGCCCGTACGGAAGTGTCGGACGCGCGCTCGTTTCCGAGCGGGACGAGTGGAAACTGCGCGAACTGATCGCGGACATCGTGCGGTTCAACGAGACCGGCGGCGCCGGAAAGGCCTGGCTCCCGGAATCCGCGGAAAGCCCGGCATAGCCCTCACTCCTCCTTCTCTTTCCTGTCCTTGCGAACGGAGGTCTTCGCTGTCATGCCGGAAACCCGTACCCGTACCCGTACCTTCCCCACGCTGCCGGGACTGCTGGAGAGCGCGGCCCGTGACACCTCGCGCGGCATCACCTTCGCCGACGGCTCGTTCCTGTCCTACGCCGCGCTGTCCGAGAGCGCCCGGCGGATCGCGCACGGGCTGCGCGAGCAGGGCGCCGCGCCCGGCGACCGCGCCCTGCTCACCGCCGAGGACCCGGAGAGCTTCTTCCCCGCCTTCTGGGGGTGCGTGCTCAGCGGCGTCGTGCCGTGCCCGCTCGCGCCGCCGTCCGACCCCCAGCGCCGGTACGCCCGGCTGCGGCACCTGTGCACCCTCCTGGACGACCCGCTGCTGCTCGTCCCGAAGTCGGCCTACGGGGAACTGCCCGACGTCGGGCTGAAGACGCTCACCGTGGAGGAGCTGGGCCAGTTCGGGCCGCCGCCGGAGGAGTCCCGCCCGGCACCCGCCGTCTCCTCCGGCACCCTCGCGCTGCTGATGCTCACCTCCGGGTCCACCGGCGCCGGAAAGGCCGTCCGGCTCACCCACGGCAATCTGCTGGCGGCGGTGGCGGGCAAGGCGGAGGCCCTGGAGCTGGGTCCCGAGGACACGGTGCTGAACTGGATCTCGGCCGACCACATCGCCGCGTTCGAGGCGCATCTGCTGCCGATGCTCACCGGCGCCGGGCAGGTCATGGTCACGCCCGCGACGGTGCTGGCGGACCCGGTGGAGTTCCTCACGCTGCTCGCGGAGCACCGGGTACGGGCGACGTTCACCCCCAACTTCCTCTTCGGCCAGATCAACCAGGCCCTCGCCCAGGGCCGCGGCCCGCGCCGCGCGCCGGACCTGTCGCACGTGCGGCACATCATCTCGGGCGGCGAGGCCACCGTGACCGCGACCGTGCGCGCGTTCCTCGCCGCGCTCGCGCCGTACGGGCTGCGCGAGGACGTGATCGTGCCCGCGTTCGGGATGACCGAGACGTGCGCGGGCAGCGTCTTCAACCGGGACTTCGCCGCGCGCGACCTCGGCACCGAGTTCCCGCCGCTGGGCCGCCCGGTGCGGGGCCTGCGCGTCCGTATCGCCGCAGAGGCGGACGAGAGGGATGAGGGAGACGGCGGGAACGGGAGCGGCACCGGCGAGGTCCAGTTCAGCGGGCCCATGGTCACCGAGGGGTACTACGGCGACGAGGAGGCCACCGCCCGCGCCTTCACCCCCGACGGCTGGTTCCGCACCGGGGACCTGGGATTCCTCGACGCAGACGGGCGGCTGACGCTGGCGGGCCGTACCAAGGACTCCATCATCGTGAACGGCGTCAACTACCACAGCCACGACCTGGAGGCCGTCCTCGACGAGCTGGACGAGGTCGCGCGCGGACAGGTCGCCGCGTTTCCCGTACGCCCCGACGGCGCCGACTCCGAGCAGCTCGCCCTCGCCTTCGTCCCGGCGGGCGACCCCGCCGACGACGCCGCCGTCTACCGCGCCCTCGTGGCGGTGCGCAGCTCCACGGTGATGCACTGGGGGTTCCGCCCCCAGGTGATCCTCCCCGTCGCCCCGTCCGACCTCCCCCGCGGCAATCTCGGCAAGGTCCAGCGCTCCCGGCTGCGCGCCGCCGTCGAGGAAGGACGCCTGGCCGGGGCGGCCCGCCGGGCCGAGGAGGTCAGCGCCCGGTTCCTCGGCGCCCACGCGGCCCCCGAGGGCGAGGCGGAGACCGCGCTGGCCGCCGTCTACGCCCGGGTGCTCGACGCCCCGAGGGTCTCCGCGACCGCCAGCTTCTTCGACCTCGGCGGCACCTCGCTGGACGTGCTGCGGCTCAAGGCCGAGATCCAGTCCGCGTTCGGCATCGAGGACGTGCCGATGGCGACGCTCCTCCAGGCCCCGACCGTCCGCGCGCTCGCCGCGCGCCTGACCGCCGGGCACGGGGCGGGCGGCGACGCGGCCTACGACCCGCTGGTGCCGCTCCAGGTCACCGGCGAGGGCACGCCGCTGTTCTGCGTGCACCCGGGCCTCGGTGAGGTGCTGGTCTTCGTGAACCTCGCCAAGTACTTCACGGGCGAGCGGCCCTTCTACGCGCTGCGGGCACGCGGGTTCGGGGAGGGCGAGACGCACTTCGGCTCGTTCGAGGAGATGGTGTCCACATACGTGGCGGCGATCCGCCGCGTCCAGCCGAGCGGCCCCTACGCGGTCGCGGGCTACTCGTACGGCGGGGCCGTCGCGTTCGAGATCGCCAAGCGGCTGGAGGCCGACGGCGACGAGGCCGGTTTCGTGGGGATCTTCAACCTCCCGCCGCACATCGCCGGCCGGATGAACGAGATCACCTTCACCGACGGCGCGATCAACCTCGCCCTCTTCCTCGAACTCATCGACCCCGGCGACGTCCCCCGCCTCACCGCCGCGCTCCGCCCGCTGCCCGAGGCCGAGCAGCTCGCGCGTCTCGTCGGCCGGGCGCCCGCGCGGCGGCTGGCCGAACTCGACCTGACCGTCGAGCGGTTCACCGCCTGGGTGCACCTCGCCCAGAACATGGTGCACCTGGGCCGCGACTACACCCCGTCGGGCTCG
Organism: Streptomyces albiaxialis; assembly: GCF_039530985.1. NCBI lineage: Bacteria > Bacillati > Actinomycetota > Actinomycetes > Kitasatosporales > Streptomycetaceae > Streptomyces > Streptomyces albiaxialis. The sequence continues at coordinate 91,497 of NZ_BAAAPE010000016.1, read as the reverse complement.
GTCGAGCGCGTACGGGTCTTCTACTGCACCCCGCTCAAGGGCACCAAGGAGGAGTGGCTGAACGGCCAGCTCCGCGCGTGGGACGCGTTCACCCGCACCGCCAACGCGTACATCGAGGTCGACGGCGAGCACTACACGCTGATGAGCCCGGAGCACGTCCAGACCTTCCAGGCCACGCTGCGCCGGGAGCTGGCCTCCGCAGACGACACCAGGAGCCGCTGAAGCATGCACGGCAAGAAGATCCTCATCACCGGGGGAACGGGACAGGTCGCACGCCCCGTCGCGGAGGCGCTCGCCGCCGCCAACGAGGTGTGGTGCCTGGGCCGGTTCACCGACGAGAACGCGCGCAAGGCGCTGGAGGCCGCGGGCGCCCGCACCGTGACCTGGGACATGGCGTCGGACGGCACGGACGGCCTGCCCCGCGACTTCACCCACGTCCTGCACTCGGCGGTGGCGCGCGGCGACGGGCGGGACTTCGAGGAGACCGCACGGGTCAACGCGGCGGGGACGGCGCGGCTGATGACGCACTGCGCGGACGCCGAGGCGTTCCTGTTCGTCTCCTCCGGGGTCGTCTACAACAGGGCCGACAGCACGCACCGTTACCGCGTCGGCGACCCGCTGGGCGGCGCCGCGCCCTGGCTGCCGACGTACCCCGTCGCCAAGCTCACCGCCGAGGGCGTCGCGCGCGGCCTCGCCGAAGCCCTCGGCCTGCCCACGGTGATCGCCCGGCTCAACATCGCCTACGGGCCGTACGGGCACGGCGGCGTGCCGATGATCCTCTTCCGGCAGATGCGCGAGGGACGGCCCTGCGCGGTGCCGCGCGAGGGGCAGAACTACTGCAATCTGCTGCACACCGACGACGTCGTCCGCCAGGTCCCGCTGCTGTGGGACGTCGCGCGGGCGCCCGCGCGCGTCGTGAACTGGGGCGGCGACGAGGAGGTCGGCTTCAACGACCTGCTGGAGCACATGTCCGCGCTCACCGGAGTGCCTGTCCGCTACGACCGAGGCGACCGCAGCCGCGAGACCGCGCTCTTCGACCACACCGAGCGCCGGGCCCTCATCGGCGACTGCGAGATCGGCTGGCGGGCCGGGATCGCCCGCACCCTGGCCGAACTGTTCGAGGAGTACCGCGACCGGATCGACGCGCACGCGTGACGGCGGCGGTGACAACCGCGATGACGACGGCGGCACTCCCGACCCGGAGAAGTGGAGACCCGGTATGCGCACGCCCGTAGAGACCGAAGCGCTCCAGGAAGCGCTGTGCGCGGCGCTCGGAGCCGAAGCGCCCGTGGCGCCCCTGACCCGGCTGGGCGCGGACGCGCGCGCGTTCGCCGCGCTGGACGCCGCGACGCGCGCCCGCCCCACGCTCGTCGGCCCCGGCACGCCGTACGGGCCGAGCACCCCGGCGCCCGCGGCGCCCGCGGTCGACGCGCTCGTGCGCCGCGCCGAGGCGCTCGGCGTGGACCAGGTCCTCGTGCCCGGGGTGCGGCGCGACGAGGACACGCGGGCGCTGCGGGACGCCGGGTTCGTCCCGGTGGACGCCGGGGCCGAGTGCGTGGTGCGGCTGAAGGGCGAGGTGGACGACGTGCTGCGGGCCCGGCTCGGCGGCGCGCGCCTGCGCGACCTGCGCCGCCGCGAGCGCGCGGTCGCCCGCGAGGTGACGTGGGAGCGGATCCCGCTGACCGCGCTCGGCGACCGGCCCTGGGCGCGGGACGCGTGCGCGGACCTCCACCGGCGCCGCGCCGAGAGGGAGGGCGGCAGCGGGGGCACCCCGTACACCGCCGAGGCCCTCGACGCGCTCGCGCGCGGCCCGTTGGAGGACCGTGCCGCGCTGTGCGTACGCCGCAGGGGCGGCGCCGTCGTGCACGCGGGGCTCGTGGTGACCGCGCGCAACGGACGCGGGCTGCACCTCCTCACGCAGGCCGCCGACCACGACGACCCCGTGGCCCGGCACAACCTCCATCTGGCCTCGCTGTACCGCCTCTTCCACCACGCGCGGGACGCCGGGCTGGCGTGGGTGCACCTCGGGCGGGGCGACGCCGAGGGCGCGCGCCGCCTGGGGGCCGACCTCTTCGTCCCGCTCGACCACTGGCTGCGCGCGCCGGGCCTCACCGAGCGGCCCCGCGAACCGGCCGTCGAGCCCGGGGTGTCGGAGTACGCGTCGCCGCCCGTCGCGTCCGTCCCGGTGCCGGGCCCGGCGCGGTTCCGGAACCGTCCGCGCTTCGACCTGCTGGACCTCTCCGGCAACACCAACCCGTTCCTCGGCCCCGAGACCCTCTACCCCGAGCTGGACACCAGGGAGCTGGCCCGCGCGTACCTCGACGCGATCGGAAAGGTGCCGGGCCACGGCGGCGCGTACCCGCTGGGCCCCGGGAACGCGCTGTTCACCAGCGGCGCGGTGGACGCCGTCATGCTGCTGCTGACGGCGCTGGCCTCGCCCCGCGACCGGGTCTGCGTCACCCCGCCCACCTTCGAGCTGTACGCCCACTTCGCCCGTGTCCTGCGGCTCCCCGTCGTCGAAGTGCCGCTCCAGGGCGCCGACCTGGACGAGCTGGACGTCGAGGGCATCCTCGCCGCCGACCCCCGGGTCGCCCTGCTCTGCGACCCGAACAACCCCGTGGGCACCCGCCTCGACCCGGAACGGGTGCGCGAGCTGGTGACGCGTGCGCGTGGCGTGGTGGTGATCGACGAGGCGTACGTCGAGTTCAGCGCGGAACCCTCGTACGCCCGGCTGGTCGCCGAGCACGGCAACCTGATCGTCCTCAGGACGCTGTCGAAGGCCTGGGGGCTGGCGAGCGCCCGCTGCGGGGTCGCCCTCGCCGGGCCCGGCCTGGTGGACGCGCTGCGCCGGGTGCAGGTGCCGTTCGGGTTCACCGACGCCTCGCAGCACGCCGTGCGGGCCCGGCTCGCCGAGGCGCGGCGGGTGTTCGCGAGCGTGCGGGCCGTCCACGCCGAGCGGGAGCGGCTGGCCGCCGCGCTGACCGGTCACCCCGCGGTGGAGCGGGTGTTCCCCTCCGAGGCCAACTTCCTGCTCGTACGCCTCCACAAGCACGAGCGCGCCATGGACCAGCTCCGCGCGGCGGGTCTCATGGTCGCCGACGTCGGCCATCTCGTGCCCGGCACGTGCCGGGTCTCGGTGGGCCGCCGCCGCGCGAACGACGCCTTCCTGGCGGCCCTGTCCGATGTCCTCTAGAAGGAGCCGACCTGTGATCAGCACCGTCGTCGCCGAGAACTTCGAGCGGTGGAGCGAGCCGCTGCACAAGGAGTTCGCCGAACTCGCCCACAGCGGCAGGGCCGGCCAGACGCTCGTACGGGAGACCGGCACGCTGCGCGTCTGGGAGACCCGCCTCGCCCCGGGCGAGCGCCTCCCCGTCCACCGGCACGTCCTGGACTACTTCTGGATCGCCCTCACGGACGGTCACGCCCGCCAGCACGCGGGCGACGGCAGCAGCCGCGAGGTCACGTTCGTGCGGGGCCAGACCCTGTACTTCCCGCTCGCCGAGGGGCGGCACCATCTGCACGACCTCAAGAACATCGGCGAGGCCGAACTGGCGTTCCTCGTCATCGAGGAAAAGGGCCCGGGGAACGCCCCGCTCCCCCTCGACTAGGCGGCCGCGGCCGAGTTCATGGCTTGGCGCGCAGTTCCTAGCGCCCCTGTAGCGGCCCCTCCGGGGCCTGCTTCAGAGCGCCGGGTACAGGTGCGCCCCGAAGGGGCGCGGGGAACTGCGCGACCAGCCACGACGCACGCGCGGCCCGCGACGCACACGACGGGGCAACCCCCACCCGGCACACAACCAGCGGGCACCCTAGCGAAAGTCCGCCACGTGGTCCGCCGCCCACTCACCGTACGTACGGGCAGGGCGGCCCATCAGTTCGGCGAAGACGCCGGTGGACGGCACCGGGTGCGCCTGCATCTCGGCGTGGGCCTCCAGGATGCCGAGCGCGTAGTCCTCGGGGACGCCACCGGCGATCAGCTCCTTGACGGCCTCGTCGTGCGGCGTCTCCTCGACGCGCAGCGTACGGCCCAGCGCGCGGCCGATCGCGGACACCTGCTCGGCCTGGGTGAGCACGTCGTTCCCGGTGAACTCGGGTGCGGTGCCGAGGAGTTCGTCGGTGAGCAGCGCCTTGACGGCGACGGCGGCGATGTCGGCCTCGTGGAGGAGCGAGCGCGCGGCGCCGGGGTACGGCATCCGGACGGTGTCGCCCGCGCGGGTCTGCGGCGCCCACTGCAGGGTGTTGGTGGCGAAGCCGCCGGGGCGGACCGCCACCCACTCGGGGACGGACTTCCGCACCAGCCGCTCCAGGACGGTGTGGAAGCCGAGGATGCCCTCCGCCGGCTCGCTCGTGTCGTCGTCGGACGCGCCGATCGTGGAGAGGTAGACGACGCGGCGCGCGTGCCGGGCGATCGTGGCCACGACCTCGTCCGCGCCCTCCCAGCCGAAGATCGGCCACATCAGGAAGACCGCGTCGACCCCGTCGAGCGCCGCGTCGAGGCCCTTCGGGTCGGTGAGGTCGCCGCGCACGGTCTCGACCCCCTCGGGCAGGACGCCCTTCGCCTTGGCCGGGTCGCGCACCAGCGCCCGTACGTCCACGCCCGCGGCGTGGAGCTGCGCGGCCACCTGGCCACCGACATTGCCCGTCGCTCCGGTCACGAGAATCACGGCATGCTCCTTCGTTCCGTGCCGCCCGGTGGGGCGGCGCCTGGGAAAGACCCTCCTACTTGAAGTGAGGTTGAAGTCAACGCGCCGCCCGTCTTCCCGCCATACCGACCGATCGGTACGCTCAACGGGCCCTGCCCGCACTCTCGTTGGGAGGCACGATGCGCATACGGCTCAGAGCCGTCCGCACGACACGGAAGACGACGCGGAAGACGACGCGGAAGACGGCACGGAGTACGGCGCGGAAGACGACGCGGAAGGTCCGCAGAGCGGCGCTCGGCGGGGCCGCGCTGCTGCTCGCCGCGACCGCGCTGCCCGCGGGCGCCCTGTCGGCCGCCGCCGCACCGCGCGCCGACGACCCCCAGGACCACGGTTCCGGACTCTCCTCCGGATACGCCGCCACCATCCGCTGGACCGAGTACGGCATCCCGCACATCACCGCCGACGACTATCCGGGGCTCGGCTTCGGCAACGGGTGGGCCCAGGCCACCGACCAGATCTGCGTCCTCGCCGACGGCTTCACCACCCTGCGCGGCGAGCGCTCCCGGTACTTCGGCGCCCGGGGCGAGCCCGACGGCTCGCTCTCCTCCGCGAGCACCAACCTCGCGAGCGACCAGTTCTTCACGGGCGTACGGAAGGCCCGTACGGTCGAGAAGCTGCTGCGGCAGCCGCCGCCCCGGGGGATCAGCCGCGAGATGCGCGAGCTGTCGCGCGGCTGGGCGGCCGGGTACAACGCCTGGCTGCGCGAGCACCGCGACGAGATCACCGACCCCGCCTGCAAGGGCGAGCCCTGGGTCAAGCCGATCACCGCGATGGACGTCGCGCGGCGCGCCTTCGCGCTCTCCGTCCTGGGCGGCCAGGGCCTCGCGGTGGACGGGATCACCGCGGCGAAGCCGCCGGGCGCGACCGCGCAGAAGGACGCCGAGCCCCCCGGCAAGCGCGAGACCGCGCGCGCCGCGCGGCGCCTCTTCGACCGGCGCGACTCCGACATGGGCTCGAACGCGGTCGCCTTCCACGGCTCGACCACCGCCAGTGGCGGCGGCGCCCTCCTCGGCAATCCGCACTACCCCTGGTCGGGCGGGCGGCGCTTCTGGCAGTCGCACATGACCATCCCCGGCGAGCTGGACGCCTCCGGCGGCTCGCTGCTGGGCTCCCCGACCGTCTCGATCGGGCACAACAAGCACGTGGCCTGGAGCCATACCGTCGCCACCGGCACCACCCTCAACCTCCACCAGCTCACGCTCGACCCGGCCGACCCCACGGCGTACACGGTGGACGGCAAGACCGAGCGCATGACGGAGCGGAAAGTGACCGTCCGCGACAAGGACGGCAAGCGGATCACCCGCAGCCAGTGGTGGACCCGGTACGGCCCCGTCGTCACCTCGGTGGAGGGGATCGACCTGCCCTGGACGGCCGGGACGGCGTACGCGCTGAACGACCCGAACGCCGCCAACCTCCGCCTCTCCCAGGCCGGGCTCGGCTTCAGCAAGGCCCGCTCCGTGGACGACATGGCCGAGTCCCTGCGCACCACGCAGGGGCTGCCGTGGGTCAACACCATCGCCGCGGACTCCTCCGGGCACAGCTACTTCGCGCAGTCCCAGGTCCTGCCCCGCGTCACGGACGCGCTGGCGGAGCGCTGCAACACGCCGCTGGGCAAGCTCACCTTCCCGGCCGCCGGGCTCGCCGTCCTCGACGGCGCGCGCTCGGACTGCGCCCCGAAGACGGGCCCCGGCGCGCTCCAGAAGGGCACCTTCGGCCCGTCCGAGGTCCCCGTCCTCAAGGACGCGCCCTACGCGGAGAACTCCAACGACAGCGCCTGGCTCACCAACGCCGACCGCCCCCTCACCGGCTACCCGCGCATCTTCGGCGACCAGGCCACCCCGCGCTCGCTGCGCACCAGGGGCGGCGTCCAGGACGTCGCGGCGATGACGCGCGAGGGCGGGCTGACCGTCGAGGACCTGCGGAAGCAGCAGTTCGCCAACCGGGTGCCCGCGGGCGACCTGGCCGCCGCCGACGCCGCGAAGGCGTGCGCGGCCCTGCCCGGCGGCACCGCGCCCGGCAGCGACGGCAAGCCCGTGGACGTCTCGCGCGCGTGCCGGGTCCTCGCGGACTGGGACCGCACGGCGAAGACGGCCAGCAAGGGCGCGCTGCTCTTCGACCGGTTCTGGCAGAAGCTGAGCGAAACGGCGAAGCCCGGTGAGCTGTGGCGCACCCCGTTCGACCCCGCGTCGCCCGTCACCACGCCGCGCGGCCTGAACACGGCCGCGCCCGCGTTCCGTACGGCCCTCGCGGGCGCCGTCGCCGAGCTGGACCGGCACGGCATCCCGCTCGACGCGCGGCTGGGCGACCACCAGTACGTGGTACGGGGCGGCGAGCGGCTCCCGATGCCGGGCAGCACGGAGTCCCTGGGCACCTGGAACCAGACGCGTGCCGTCTGGGACGAGGCGAAGGGCGGCTACCGGGAGGTCGACAACGGCTCCAGCTACATCCAGGCCGTCACCTTCAGCAAGGGCAAGGGCAAAGGTGAGGGCAAGGGCCAGAGCTGCCCCGTGCAGGCCCGCACCCTTCTGACGTACTCCCAGTCGCAGAACCCGAACTCGCCCCATTACAGCGATCAGACCGAGCTCTTCTCCACGGGCCGCATGGTGAAGGAGCGCTTCTGCGAGCGCGATGTCCGCGAGGCCCCCGGCCTGCGGACGGAACACGTGAGCGGCCGCTGACCGGGCAGGGCGCCCCGCACCGCGTGCGGGGCGCCCTCCTCCGGGCGCGGGGTGACACCAATGGCCCGTCCGCGTTGCCCGTGCGCGGGCGCGCGCCCAGGCTGGGGGCATGATCCCCGCGCACACCACAGGCGAGGGCGGCACGACCGTCGTGTACGGCGAGTCGGCGGGCCCGGTCCTGCACGTCTACGCCGACCCGCGCTGCCCGTACTGCAAGCGCATGGAGAACGGGCTCGGCGAGACCTTCCGGCGGCTCGCCGACGAGGGGACGTTCCGGCTGCACTACCACTTCGCGACATTCCTCGACGAGGCGCTCGGCGGCAAGGGCTCCCACCAGGCGCTGAACGCCCTCGGAGCCGCGGCCAACACCGGGCAGGCCGAGTTCCTGGAGTACCTGCGGGCGCTCTACGCGAACCAGCCGCACGAGGACCACGACACCTTCGCGGAGCCCCGCGCGCTGCTGGGGCTCGCGAACGACGTCGAGGGACTGCGCTCCCCCGAGTTCGAGAACGCCGTGCTGGAGTACGCCTTCGGGGCCTGGGTCGAGGACGTCTCCCGGGCCTTCGGGGAGAGCGGCGTCGAGGGGACCCCGACCGTCTTCTTCGGCGAGCGCCCCGTCGCGGTCCTGGACCGCACCGGGCACGCCGTCACGCCGGAGATGTTCACCGCTCAGCTTCAGGAAGGGTAGGACCATGGCCGACGACGTGACGGTCACCGACAATCCCGGCGAGGGCCAGTACGAGGCCAGGATCGGGGACGCCGTCGCCGGAACGGCGCAGTACATGCGCTCGTCCGAGGTCATCGCCTTCACGCACACCGAGGTCGACCTCGCGTACGAGGGCCGCGGCGTGGGCAGCGCCCTGGCCCGTACGGCGCTGGACGCGGCCCGCGAGGAGGGGCTCAAGGTCGTCCCCGTGTGCCCCTTCTTCGCGAGCTACATCCGCAAGCACACCGACTACCAGGACCTGGTCTACGAGAAGGACGGCGACCCGGCCTGAGGCGGCGCGCCCGGCCGGGGCGCTCAGCCGGCGGCGCCCGCCGCCTCCAGCGCGGGGATCACCGTGCCGCCGTACGCGTCGATCGTGCCCTCCTTCGCGTCGTGCATCGCGTAGAGCGCGAACTGGTCCACGCCGAGTCCCGCCAGCTCGCGGAGCCGGGCGGTGTGCGCCTGCTCGGGGCCGATCACGCAGAAGCGGTCCACGATCTCGTCCGGCACGAACGCCGTGTCCGGGTTCCCGGCACGCCCGTGGTGGGCGTAGTCGTACCCCTCACGCTCCTTGATGTACGAGGTCAGGGCCTCGGGCACCATGTCGGAGTGCTCCCCGTAGCGGGCGACGAGGTCCGCGACGTGGTTGCCGACCATGCCGCCGAACCAGCGGCACTGCTCGCGCGCGTGGGCCAGCGCCTCCGGGGTGTCCTCGCAGACGTAGGCGGGCGCGGCGACGCAGATCGTGACCTCCGAGGGGTCGCGCCCCGCGTCGGCCGCCGCCTGGCGGACCGCGCGCACCATCCACGCCGTGAGCACGGGGTCGGCGAGCTGGAGGATGAAGCCGTCCGCCTCCCGCCCGGCCAGGGCCAGCGCCTTCGGCCCGTACGCGGCCATCCACACCGGCAGCTTCCCGTCCCGCACCCACGGCAGCCGCAGCGGCGTGCCGTCGATCACGGTCTCGCGGCCCTCGGCGAGGTCGCGGATGGCGGTCATGGCCTCGCCCAGCCGGGCGAGGGTGTGCGGCTTGCGCCCGGCGACGCGCATCGCGGAGTCGCCGCGCCCGATGCCGCACACGGTGCGGTTGCCGTACATCTCGTTGAGCGTCGCGAACGTGGAGGCGGTGACCTCCCAGGCGCGCGTGCCCGGGTTGGTGACCATGGGGCCCACGGTGAGCCGTGTGGTGTGGGCGAGGATGCGGCTGTGGATGACGTACGGCTCCTGCCACAGCACGGGCGAGTCGAACGTCCAGCCGTAACGGAAGCCGTTCCGCTCGGCGCGGCGCATCAGCCCGACGGTGGCGGAGCCGGGCGGGTCGGTCTGCAGGACGAGGCCGAAGTCCATGGCGGTACCCCTCAGTTCAGACTGTGTCAGTTCAACAACTGGCAGATGCCGCGCGGGACGTACTGGCCGTGTCCGGCCCGTCCGGTGTACGTCCGCCGGTCGATGACGGTCTCGCCGCGGGACAGGACGGTCTCGACCCGGCCCGTGATCCGCTTGCCCTCGTACGCCGAGTAGTCGACGTTCATGTGGTGCGTCTCGGCCGAGAGCGTCTGCTCGGCGTGCGGGTCGTAGATGACGACGTCCGCGTCGGCGCCGGGCGCGAGGGTGCCCTTCTTCGGGTAGAGCCCGAACATCCGGGCCGGGGTCGCGCAGGCGATCTCGATCCAGCGACGGCGCGTCAGATGGCCGTCCAGCACGGCCTGGTGGAGCAGGTCCATGCGGTGCTCGACGCCGGGCATCCCGTTGGGGATCTTCGAGAAGTCGCCGCGCCCCAGCTCCTTCTGGCCCGAGAAGCAGAACGGGCAGTGGTCGGTGGAGACGACCTGGAGGTCGCCCGTGCGCAGCCCGCGCCAGAGCGCCGCCTGGTGCTCGCGTGGCCGCAGCGGCGTCGAGCACACGTACTTGGCGCCGCCGAAGTCGGGCTCGGCGAGGTTGTCCGTCGAGAGGTAGAGGTACTGGGGACAGGTCTCGCCGAAGACGGGGAGGTCCATGCCGCGGGCGATGGCGAGCTGCTCGACGGCCTGCTCGGCGGAGACGTGCACGACGTACAGCGGCGAGCCGGCGACGCGCGCGAGCTGGATCGCGCGGTGCGTGGCCTCGGACTCCAGCAGCGCCTTGCGGACCTCTCCGTGGTGCCGGGGGTCGGTCTCGCCGCGCTGGAGGGCCTGCTCGACGAGGACGTCGATGGCGATGCCGTTCTCCGCGTGCATCATCGTCAGGCCGCCGTTGGCGGCGGTGCGCTGCATGGCGCGGAGGATCTGCCCGTCGTCGCTGTAGAAGACGCCGGGGTAGGCCATGAACATCTTGAAGGAGGTGATGCCCTCCTCCACCAGCAGATCCATCTCCTTGAGCGTCTTCTCGTTGACATCGGAGAGGATCATGTGGAACCCGTAGTCGACGGCGCACTGTCCGTCGGCCTTGGCGTGCCACAGATCGAGCCCCTCGCGCAGCGCGTGCCCCTTGGTCTGCACGGCGAAGTCCACGATGGTCGTGGTACCGCCCCAGGCCGCGGCGCGGGTGCCGGACTCGAAGTCGTCGGAGGAGAAGGTCCCGCCGAACGGGAAGTCCATGTGCGTGTGCCCGTCGACGCCGCCCGGGATCACGTAGCGGTCGGTGGCGTCGATCGTCCGGTCGGCGCCGAACGACTCGGCGGCGGCGCTGTGATGGGCGGCGAGCGCCGCGATCCGGCCGCCCTCGATGAGGACGTCCGCGTGCAGTTCGTCGGAGGCGGTGACGACGAGGCCGTTCCTGATGACGGTGGACTCGGGGGTTGGCATGAGCGGCTCCTTCACGAGGGCAGCAAGCGCAGCAAGCCTGTTCGACACGCGTAGACATACGTGAGGCTGCGACAGTAGGTCGCCTCCGGGCCGCTGACAAGAACCCCCGCGCCGCCGGACGGGCTCAGCGGGCGCGCTTGAGGACGAGGGGCCGTCCGGGCCCGACGGGGCTGGTGATCCGCGCCTCGTCCGCGCCGTTCATCCGCACGCGCATCGGCACGGCCATGTCCTGGTCCCCGCCGCCACACGCCTCCTTGTCCCCCAGGAGCCCCGCGTAGACGAGCGTGCCGTCGTCGGCGGCACCGAGGACCTTGGCCCACTCGCAGCCCTCGTTCCGCCCCTTGCCGACGAAGCGCATCATCGCGACATCGACCCTGCCCTGGTCGAAGCGGACGAGGGTCCCCTCACTGCCCTTCGCCGCCTCGCCGGTCATCCTCCACTCGCCGACCAGGGCCTTGGGCACGGGCTTCTCCTTGCCGTTCCGGACGCGGGCGAGGCGCACGGGCGCCTTCTGCCCGGGCGCGGTCCACACGAGCGCGCCGTTGCGGTGCACGAGGTCCTGCACCTCGCGCCGCGGGCAGGTCTTCCCGTCCTCGTACGGCTTCGAGGGGCCGCTGCGGACGCGCATGACGCCGTCGTACGACACGAGGTTCGCCACGGTGCGGCACAGGGTGTCCTTGTACGTGCCGTAGGCCGTCAGGACCGGCTCGCCCTTGGCGCCCTGCTCGACGTCGACCCGGTGCAGGACCGCCTCCTCGCCCTCGGGCTTCTTCGCGGCGGACTGCCAGGAGCCCAGGAACTCCTTGGGCAGGGCCCCGCCGGGCTGCGGCTCCAGGCTCCTGCCCGGCGAGGGCCGCGCGGACGAACCGCCGCCCGCCTTCCCGCCGTCGTCCCCCGCCCCGGACCCGCCCCCGTCCATGGCCCGTACGGCGAGCAGGGTCCCGCCGCCCGCGACCAGCACGAGCGCCACGGCACCCGCGAGGACGACCGCACGCCGCGAACGCCCGGGGCGGGCCTGGCCGTTCGGGCCGGAGTGACCGCTCGGGCCGGTGGGACCCGAGGGGCCGGAGGGACCGTTCGAGTCCGTCGGGACGTTCGTCACGGGCGGGGGCGGGTCCGGTGTCCGGCCCGGTCCGGGCGTCGCACCCGGCCCCCGACCCGGGCCCGGGACAGGCCCCTGCCCCGGGGCCGGGCCCGGGTCGGGGGCCGGGCCGAAGCCCGTGCGGGGCGGCTCGGGCGGGCGCGGCGGGACGACGTCCGCGACGGCGGCGCGGTCGGCGGCCTCCCGGGCGCCCGGCACCTCCGCGTCCAGCAGCCGCGCGGCGTGCTGCCCCAACTGGGCGACCAGCCCGGCCGGAAGCCACGGCTCCGCCGCGCCGTCGCCCCGCCCGCCGGGCCCCGGCTCGCCCTCCGGGTCCGCCGTGCGGGCCACGATCTCGTCGAGGCCGGGGCGCCCGGCGACGTCCTTGGCGAGGCAGGCGGCCACCAGGTCGCGCAGCCCTCCGGGGACGCCCGCGAGGTCCGGCTCGTCCTCGGCGACGCTGAAGAGGAGCCCGTGCGCGGAGAGGTTCTCGTCGCCGAAGGGCACGCGGCCCGTCGCGGCGAAGGCCAGCGTGGAACCGAGCGAGAAGATGTCACTCGCGGCCGTCAGCCGCTTGCCGCGCGCCTGCTCGGGCGACATGAACGCGGGCGAGCCCACGACGGCGCCCGTACGCGTCAACTGCGTGTCCCCGACGGGCTCCAGGGCCCGCGCGATGCCGAAGTCGATCAGGCGCGGCCCGTCGAGGGTGACCAGGACGTTCGACGGCTTCACGTCGCGGTGGATCAGCCCGGCCCCGTGCACGCTGCCCAGGGCGAGCGCCAGCCGGTTCAGCAGGATGCGCACGGTCCGCTCGGGCAGGGGCTCGGACTGGGCCCGGACCGCGTCGTCGAGAGGCACGCCCGGCAGGTAGCCGGTCGCCAGCCAGGGCCGCGGCGCGTCGGGCTCGGCGTCGAGCACCGGGGCCGTCCACTCGCCGCCGACCTGCCGCGCGGCGCGCACCTCGCGCGCGAAGCGGCGCCGGAAGTCGGGCTCCTCGGCCAGATCGCTCCGTACGAGCTTGACCGCGACCGTCCGTCCGCGCAAGGACTGCGCCAGATAGACGCTGCCCATCCCGCCCTCGCCGAGCCTGCCCAGCAGCCGGTAGTCGCCGATCTGCCGCGGGTCCCCCGCCCGTAGCGCCTCCATCCGTTCCCCCCGAGTAGTGGTCGCCAACCGCCCAGCGATCGTACGTGGTGGGGGTGTGAGGGGTCAGTCGGCCCGTTCGAGGATGACGGACCTGCCGGGGTCCACGGGGTTGTTGAACCGCACCTCGTCGTCGCCGTTCATCGTCACGCGCATCGGCACCTGCATGGTCATGCCCACCATGGGCACCGCGAGGTCGCTGCCGTCGCCGCACGCGGCGATGGGCCCGGTCAGTCCGCCGTAGAGGAACGCGCCGTCCTCCACGGCGCCCAGCGTCTTGACCCACTCGCAGGCCTCCTTCGCACCCCGCCCGGTGAACTCGAAGTTCATCAGGGCGTCCCCCACCGGCCCCTGGTAGAAGTCGACACGGATGTCCTCGCCCTCCTTGGCCGCCTCGCGGGTCATCTTCCACTGGCCGATCATGGCCTCGGGCACCAGCTTCTTCCGCTTGCCGCGGACCCGGTCGAGCCAGAGGGCCTCGCGCTCCCCGGGAGCGCTCCAGGCCAGGGCCCCGTTCCTGTGGTCCAGCTTCTGCCGCGTGTGCTGCGGGCAGGGCTTCTGGGAGCCGCGGCTCTGCGAGATCTCGCCCTTGAGCCGCAGGGCGCCGTCGTGCGAGACGAGGCTCGCCTCGGAGTAGCACAGGTTGTCCTTGTAGACGCTGACGGTCTTCGCGACCGTGTCGCCCTTACGGCCCTGCTCGATCTCGACGTGCTGGGTGACCACCCCGTCGCCGTCGGGCCTCCTGACGGCGGACTGCCAGGTGCCCAGGTACTCCTTCGGCACCTCTCCGGCGGACGCGGGCCGGGGCCCGTCCCCGCTCTTCCGCTCGGCGCGCGCCTTGCCCACTGCGGAGGGCGAAGCGCCGGAGCCGGTGCCGCCGTCCTCCCCGCGCAGATCGACGCCCCGTACGGCGAGGAGGGCCCCGCCCCCGGCGAGCAGCGCGAGGGCCAGGACGGCGCCGAGGAGGACCCGCCCGCGCCGGGGGCGGCGCTGCTCCGTGGGCCGGGAGCGGTCGGAATCGGACGGGGCGTCCTCCGGACCGACCTCCGAGTCACCCTCCGGGCCATCCTCCGCGGGTGAGGCCTCCGGTGCCGCTCCCGTTTCCGGGCGGGCGGGCTCCTCCAGCCACTCCGGGGGCAGTTCCGGCGCCTTCGGTGGCTCTTCCGGCTCCGGCGCCGCCAGCGGCATCCCGAACGCGTAGGCCGCACGGTCCGCCGCCTCCCGCGCACCCGGCACCTCCGCGTCCAGCAGCCGCGCGGCGTGCTGCCCCAACTGGGCGACCAGTCCCGCCGGGAGCCACGGCTCCGCCGCGCCGTCGCCCCGCCCGCCGGGCCCCGGCTCGTCCGTCGGGTCGGCGGTACGGGTGAGGATCTCCGCGAGCCCCGGACGCGCCCGAGGGTCCTTGGCGAGGCACGCGGCCAATAACTCCCGCAGACCGTCCGGCACTTCCGTCAGGTCCGGCTCGTCCTCGGCGACGCGGAACAGCACCGCGTGCGCGGCGAGGCACTCCTCGCCGAAGGGGACGCGGCCCGTCGCCGCGAACACCAGCGCGGAGCCGAGGGAGAAGATGTCGCTGGCCGCCGTCAGCCGCTGCCCCCGCGCCTGCTCGGGCGACATGAAGGCCGGGGAGCCGACGAGGGCCCCGGTCCGGGTGAGCTGGATGTCGCCGAGGGGCTCCATCGCCCGCGCGATGCCGAAGTCGATCAGACGCGGGCCGTCGATGGTGACCAGGACGTTCGACGGCTTCACGTCGCGGTGCACGAGCCCCGCCTCGTGCACGCTGCCCAGCGCCAGTGCCAGCCGGTTGGCGAGGATGCGGACGGTGCGCTCGGGCAGCGGATCGGGCTGCTCCTCGACCGCGTCCTCCAGGGAGATGCCCGGGATGTAGCCGGTGGCCAGCCACGGCTGGGCCGTCTCGGTCTCCGCGTCGAGCACGGGCGCCGTCCACTCGCCCCCCACCTGCCGCGCCGCGCGCACCTCCCGCTCGAACCGCCGCCGGAAGGCCGGATGCTGGGCCAGATCGCTCCGTACGAGCTTGACCGCGACCGTCCGTCCGCGCGAGGACTGCGCCAGATAGACGCTGCCCATCCCGCCCTCGCCGAGCCTCCCCAATAATCGGTACTCGCCGATCTGCCGCGGGTCGCCCACCCGTAACGGCTCCATCCACTCCCCCGAGCTGTCCGTGGTTCATCGGTCAACTGCGAAGCGATCGTACGCCGTTGGGGTCATGCGCTCGGTCCGGTCGGCCATCTCCGGCCACCGCGCGGCAGGGCTCGCGAGGGGGGCTCTCGGGTGTCTACGGTGCGGGCGTCCCTCCCAGCTCGGTCTCGGCCGCGCGCAGCGCCCGTTCGAGTACGGCGGCGCCCTCCTCCGCCTCGGCCACGGTCAGGGTCAGCGGCGGGGCGATGCGCAGGACGCTGGCGGTGGCGTGGCCGCCGCCCTTGCCGATGAGCAGCCCGCCCTCGCGCGCCGTCTCCAGCACGATCGAGGCGGCCTCGGGCGAGGGCGCGTCCGTGCCGGGCAGCACCAGCTCCACGCCGATCATCAGGCCCCGGCCCCGCACCTCGCGGACGACGCCGAGCCCGGCGGAGACGGCGCGCAGCCGCTCCAGCAGGAGCCCGCCGACGCGGCGCGCGTTGCCCTGGAGGTCGTGCTCCAGCAGATACGCCAGGTTCGCGTTGCCCGCCGCCATGGTGACGGGGCTGCCGCCGAACGTGGAGATGGAGTTGGCGTCGAGGCAGTTCATGACCTCGGCGCGGGCGACGACGCCGCCGATCGACATCCCGTTGCCGATGCCCTTGGCGAAGGTGAGCACGTCGGGCGGCCCGGCCGCGTCATGGGCCTGCCAGCCCCAGAAGTGGTCGCCCGTGCGGCCCCAGCCGGTCTGCACCTCGTCGCTGATCCAGAGGATGCCGTGCTGCTGCAGGGTCTCGCGGAAGGCCGCGTAGAGCCCGTCCGGCGGGGAGGTGAAGCCGCCGACGCCCTGCACGGGCTCGGCGATCAGCGCCGCGACGTTGCCGTGCGTCTGGCCGAGCACGTCCTCAAGGTCGGCGACGCAGGCGGCGGTGAACCCCGCGTCGTCCAGCCCCGCGAAGGGGCCGCGCGTGCGCACCCCGCCGTGCACGTACAGCGTGTGGAGCGGCGAGAGGGACGAGGGCGACCACGAGCGGTTACCGGTGATGCCGACGGCGGAGAACGAGCGGCCGTGGTAGCTGTTGCGCATCGCCAGGACCTGGTTCGACTGGCGGTACGCGGTCGCGAGCAGCAGCGCCGTGTCGTTGGCCTCGGTGCCGGACGTGGTGAAGAAGACCCGCGCGTCCGGGATGCCGGAGAGCGAGGCGACGCGCTCGGCCAGCTCGACCATGGGCCGGTCGAGGTAGAGCGTCGAGGTGTGCAGGATGCGCCCGGCCTGCTCGCTGACGGCCTTGGCGACCTCGGGCAGCGCGTGCGCGGTCATGGTGGTGAGGATGCCGCCGAAGAAGTCGAGGTAGCGGTTGCCCTCGGCGTCCCACACGTGCCGCCCCTCGCCGTGGGTGATCTCCAGGGGGCGGTCGTAGTAGAGCGCGAGCCAGTCGGGGAGCACGGCCCGGTGCCGGGCGTGCAGGTCGTCGTGCGGGTCGTTCTGTGCGGTCACGGCTGCACCAGCCCTCCGTACGCGTCCGGCCGCCGGTCCCGGTAGAAGGCCCACTGCTGCCGCACCTCGTCGATCATGCCGAAGTCGAGGTCGCGCACGACCAGCTCCTCCTCCTTGTCGCTCGCCACCTCCCCTACGAACTGCCCACGCGGGTCCACGAAATAGCTCGTGCCGTAGAAGTCGTTGTCCCCGTACTCTTCGACGCCGACGCGGTTGATGGCCGCGACGAAGTACTCGTTGGCGACGGCCGCCGCGGGCTGTTCGAGCTGCCAGAGGTACGCGGAGAGGCCGCGCGAGGTGGCCGAGGGGTTGTAGACCAACTGGGCGCCCGACAGGCCCAGTTCGCGCCAGCCCTCCGGGAAGTGGCGGTCGTAGCAGATGTAGACGCCGACCCGCCCCACGGCCGTGTCGAAGACGGGCCAGCCCAGGTTGCCGGGGCGGAAGTAGAACTTCTCCCAGAAGCCCCTGACCTGCGGGATGTGATGCTTGCGGTACGTGCCGAGGACGGTGCCGTCCGCGTCGATCACGGCGGCGGTGTTGTAGTAGAACCCGGAGCCGTCGACCTCGAAGACGGGCGCGACGACGACCATGCCGGTCTCCCGCGCGAGGGCCCGCATCCGCTGGACCGTCGGCCCGTCGGGAACGGACTCGGCCCACCGGTAGTGCGCGGGGTCCTGGACCTGGCAGAAGTACGGCGCGTTGAAGACCTCCTGGAAGCCGATGACCTTCGCGCCCCGCCTCGCCGCCTCTCTCGCGTGCTCCTCATGCTTGTCGACCATGGACTCGGTGTCCCCGGTCCAGGTGGCCTGCACCAGCGCGGCTCGTACGACCTCGGGCATGAACAGCTCCTTCGATGGAGACGGCAAGCCTGTGCGACACGCGTGCCGCATCGCCCGGGGGATGACCCCCGGGCCCCCAGCCGGACACGCGACCCCGCCAAGGGTCCGGCCCCACCGTGACCGTGCGACACGCGTAGATATACGTGAGGTTGTGACCGTAAGTCCCGCCCGCGCCGCTGACAAGAACCCCGGCGGGGGCGTTTGCCGTGCGGCGCGGCGCGGGCGCTCAGCCGGACCTGGTGTAGCGGGTCTCGTCCTCGCTGCCGAGGTACGTGACCACGATCTCCTCGTCGCTCCGCACCCGCACCTCGAAGGAGGTGTCACCCCGGTCCTGGCACTTCCTGCCGTTGCCCAGCTTCTGCTCGTCGAGCGGGCTGTAGGCCAGGACCTTCCCGTTGGCCGCGCCGAGGGTGGCCCGCCACTTGCACAGGGCCTGGCCGCCCGACTCGACCTTCAGGTCCACTGTCGCGGTCCCCGTACGGCCCTGCTCGAACTGCATGAGGGCCTTGCCCTCGGGAGGGTTGTCGTCCGACTCCCACTCGCCCCGGAGCAGTTCGAGGGGCACGGGACGGGCGGCGTCCGACACCCGGTCCAGCGTCCTCCCGCTGTCGGCGCCGCCCTTGCCGCGACGCCAGTCGAGGCTGTCGTCGCCCGCCGGCCGCAGCGTCTGCCGCCCCGCCGACGTGCACCTCGTGTCCGGCGGGAGGCCCTGGACGTTCTGGCTCTCCACGGTCATACGGCCGGTGGCGCGGTCGTACGCGCGCAGGACCGCGTCGGCCGTGCACACCCCGCCCTTGAAGACGGTGTGCACCTGGGCGACGACGTCCCCCTCGTCGCCCTGCACGATCTCGAACCGGCGGGCGGCCTCCTTCCCCTCCGCGTTCGCCTGCCAGGCGCCCAGGAACTCCTTCGGGAGCCCGCCGCCCGGCGCGGGAGCCGGGCCCTTCCGGGAGGCGGAGGGCTCGGGTGCGGCCTCGGCGCCGCCCGCGTCCGGCTTCTCCTTCTCCACGGGCTCCCGGGCCGCCGGCTCCTTCTTCCCGCCCTCTTTCCCCCCGTCGTCGAGGGCGCCGAGGGCGAAGTAGGTGCCGAGCCCCGTGAGGAGGGCGAGCGCCAGTCCGCCGGCGGTCAGCGCCAGGGCGCGGCGCCGCCGGCCGGGGCGGGACGGGGGCTCGGGCGCCCGGTGGATCTCGTACGACGGCGGGGCGGTCGGCGCGTCGGCGCGGGGCTCGCCCGTGACCGTCGTCATTCCGTGCACCCCGGCCTCCTCGGGGCCGGGGCCGTGGCCGGGGCCGTGGCCGGGCTCCTCCGGCGGCGCGGCGGGCGGCGGGGGCACCGGCGGCCTGGACGGCGGGCCCGCGGTCGGCGGGCCCGCGGTCGGCGGGACCGAGGGGGGCGGGGGCACGGCGGGGGCGTCCGCGGCCCGGTCCGCGGCCTCGCGGGCGGC
>NZ_BAAAPE010000016.1:0-72486 GCF_039530985.1 Streptomyces albiaxialis | reverse complement strand
CGTGCCGCGTGCCGCCCCAGTTGGGCCACCAGGCCCGCGGGCAGCCAGGGCTCGGCCGCTTCCGCGTCCGGCGACGTGGGACCCGGCTCGTCCTCCGGGTCGGCGGTACGGGCGAGGATCTCGGCGAGCGCGGGGCGCGCGTCCGCGTCCTTCGCGAGGCAGCCGGCGATCAGCGCGCGCAGCTCCTCGGGCACGCCCTCGATGTCGGGCTCCTCCTGCGCGATGCGGTACATCAGCACGTGCCCCGCCGTGTCCTCACCCCCGAAGGGCGTGCGGCGCAGCGCGGCGAAGGCGAGCACCGAGCCGAGGCTGAACACGTCGCTGGCGGAAGTCAGCCGTTCGCCCCTGACCTGCTCGGGCGACATGAAGCCGGGCGAGCCGACGACGGCTCCCGTCCGCGTGACATGCGCGCCCGCGACAGTCTCCAGCGCACGGGCGATGCCGAAGTCGATGACGCGGGGCCCGTCGATGGTCACGAGGATGTTCGAGGGCTTCACGTCGCGGTGGACCAGCCCGGCCTCGTGGACGGCGCCGAGGGCGAGCGCGAGCCGGTTGGCCAGGATGCGCAGCGTGCGCTCGGGCAGCGCCTCCTCGCGCCCCGCGACGGCCTCGTGGAGGGAGATGCCCGGGATGTAGCCGGTCGCGACCCAGGGCTCGTCGGCCCCGGTGTCCGCGTCCAGGACGGGCGCCGTCCACTCGCCGCCGACCCGGCGGGCCGCCGCGACCTCCCGCTCGAAGCGGCTGCGGAACTCCTCGTGCGCCGCCAGGTCGGGCCGGACCAGCTTGACCGCCACCGTGCGGCCCCGCGGCGACTGGGCCAGGTACACCCGGCCCATGCCGCCCTCGCCGAGCCGCCCCAGCAGCCGGTAGTCACCGATCCGCTCCGGATCCCCCGGGCCCAACGACCTCAACAGTGCTCACCCGTTCCGTAGTTGTTCACACACGAACGGCGATCCTACGGGGTTTCGCACGCCCGTTCAGGGGTGCGGCGCCGCCCTCCGGAGCACTCCCGAACGGCACGGCCCGCCCGGTCTGCCGGAAACCGTCTGGGCAGCGGCGGCGGAGCGACGTAGATTCGCGTGCGGACAGCCCAGGACAGGCCCAGGACAAGCCCAGGACAGGCCCGGTACAAGGCCGGTACGAGCCCGCACAGGCACCGAGGGAGTTCCCGCATGCCGGAAGAATCCGCACCGCGACAGCAGCACCCGGAGTACACGGCGCCGGAGTACACCGCGTCCCCCGCGGAGACCATGGCCGCCGTCGACTTCGACGCCTTCTATCAGGGCAAGCCCTTCGTCGAGGGCCTCGACATGGCCTTCGAGACCCCGCCGTGGGTCCTCGGCGAGCCCCAGCCCGTGGTCGTCGACCTGGAGAGCACGGGCGCGCTGAGCGGCCACGTCCTCGACGCGGGCTGCGGTACGGGCGACAACGCGCTCTTCCTCGCCTCGCGCGGCCACCGCGTCACCGGGTTCGACGCCTCGCCCGCCGCGCTGGACCAGGCCGGGAAGAAGGCCCGGGAACGCGGCCTGGAGGTCGAGTTCACCGTGTCGGACGCCACGCGGCTGGACGAGCTGCCCGACGGGGCGTTCGACGCGGTGCTCGACTCGGGGCTGTACCACGTGCTCGCGCCCGCGCAGCGCTCCGCGTACGCACAGGCCCTGAGCCGGGTCGTACGGCCCGGCGCCCGGCTCCACATGCTCGCGGCGGCCGACGCCGAGGGCCCCAAGACGCCCCTGCCGCCCCCGGTCACCGCCGAGGATCTGCGCACGCACCTGGGACCGCACTGGGACATCGAGCGGATCCGGCTGACGCGGTTCACGACCTCCTTCACCGAGGAGTCCCTGATCCGGATGCGCCCCGCCATCCGGGCCGCCTCGGGCATCGACGTGGACCCGGCCGCCGTGGAGTACGACGGCCGGGGCAGGCTCACCTCTCCGTGCTGGTACGTCCGCGCGTCCCGGCGCAGCGGTTGACGCCGGAGAGGACCGCGCGCACCGCGGCGGTCAGGACCGAGGTGTCCTGTCCGGCGCCCCAGCGGGTGACGCCGTCCACGCGGCACCGCGCGTAGGCGACGGCGGGGCTGCCGGGGCCCGTGGCGGTGGCGTGCTCGGCGTAGTCGAGGATGTCGGCGTCGAGGCCCGCGCCGCGCAGCGCCTCGGTGAACGCGGCGAGCGGGCCGTCGCCGACGCCCCGGCAGCTCCGCTCACGCCCGTCCTTACGCAGCGTGCAGGTGAAGTGGTGCTCGCCCGGGGCCGGTTCGGCGGCCTGCCACGCGGTCAGCGTGACCGGCCCGTCCCCGGCGGGGTCGAGGTAGGTGGCGCGGAAGAGGTCGGACAGCTCCTTGTGGGACAGCTCCCGGCCCGTCGCGTCCGCGACCTCCTGCACGGCGGCGGAGAAGTCGGGCCGCATACCCTGGGGCAGGTCCAGGCCGTGGTGCGTACGGAGGAGATGGGCGACACCGCCCTTGCCGGACTGCGAGTTGACGCGGATGACCTCCTCGTACGTACGGCCGATATCGCCCGGGTCCACGGGCAGGTACGGCACGGACCACGGCGCTCGTGCGGCGGGCACGCCCAGCTCCTCGGCCCGCGCGGCGTGGTGGGCCAGGCCCTTGGCGATGGCGTCCTGGTGGGTGCCGGAGAAGGCGGTGTGGACGAGCGTGCCGCCGTAGGGGTGGCGGGGGTGGACCGGGATGCGGTTGCAGTGCTCGACGGTCTCGCGCACCGTGTCGATGTCGGAGAAGTCGACCATCGGGTCCACGCCCTGGGCGTAGAGGTTCAGGGCGAGGGTGACCAGGTCGACGTTGCCGGTGCGTTCGCCGTTGCCGAAGAGGCAGCCCTCCACGCGCTGCGCGCCCGCCAGGACGGCGAGTTCGGCGCAGGCGACGCCGGTGCCGCGGTCGTTGTGCGGGTGGACGGAGAGGATGACCGAGTCGCGGCGTGCCAGGTGGCGGTGCATGTACTCGATCTGGTCCGCGTAGACGTTGGGCGTGGCGATCTCCACCGTGGCCGGGAGGTTGTGGGTCACCGGACGGTCCGGGCTCGCGTCCCACAGCTCGGTCAGGGAGTCGCAGAGTTCGAGGACGAAGTCGGGTTCGGTGAGGTTGAAGACCTCCGGGGAGAACTCGAACCGGGTCGCGTCGCCGCGCCGTTCCTCCACCCTGCGCGCCAGATGCTCCGCGGCGTCCTCCACGAGCCGCCGCACCTCGGCGCGGGAGCGGCCCAGGACGACGTCGCGCCAGGTGGGCGCGGTCGGCGTGTAGAGGTGGACGAGGGTGCGGGGCAGGCCTTCGAGCGACTCGACGGTCCGGTCGATCAGGTCGTGGCGGGCCGGGGTGAACACGGAGACGGTCACGTCGTCGGGCACGGCCCCCTCACGCGCGAGGTGGCGCACGAAGTCGAAGTCCGTACGGCTGGCGGACGGGTAGCCGACCTCGATCTCCTTGAACCCCATGGCGACCAGCAGGTCGAACATGCGGCGCTTGCGCGGGGTGTCCATCGGCTCGGCGAGCGCCTGGTTCCCGTCGCGCAGGTCGACGGGAACCCAGAGCGGCGCCCGCGTCAGCTCGCGCGCGGGCCAGGAGCGGCCGGCCGGGGTGCCTTCCTGGCCGTCGGCCAGGGGCAGGGTGACCCGCTCGCGCGCGGGCCGGTAGCGGTCGTGCGGCATCGCGCTCGGCCGCTGCGGGTTCCAGCGCGGCGCGTCGGCGGGGACGTCGCCGCGCGGGGTCCGCACGGTGGGAAAGGGAGTGGCCTTCGGGGTGGTCATCGCTGGGAGCTTCCTTCTGTCTGCCGTTCCAGGACCGGCGCAGCCCGGCACCCGCTGCGGGGAGCCGGTCGCGTCAGGCCCCGCAGCGGCAGCCGAGAAGAAGCAGCACGCGCGATGTCACGCGCCTACGGTAACCACACCTCAGGTCCTCAGACAACCTAAGGGGCTACGGGCGTCAGTCGCGCGGCATCCCCTCCAACAGGTCCGGGATCCCGATCGGCAGGGAGCGCACGCGGACGCCCGTGGCGTGGAAGACCGCGTTCGCGACGGCGGCGGATACCCCGAGCGGGGCGAGTTCGCCGATGCCCTTGGCGCCGAGCGGACTCGCGTACGTGTCGTGATCCTCGACGAAGAACACGTCCAGCTCGGGGACGTCGGCGTTCACCGGGACCGCGTACCCCGCGAGGTTCTTGCTGCGGAAGCGGCCGAACTCCACGTCGAAACGCGAGCGTTCGAGCAGGGCCTGGCCGAGGCCCCAGGTGAGGCCGCCGGTCATCTGGCTGCGCGCGGCGAGGGGGTTGATGATGCGGCCCGCCGCGTACGCGCCGGTGCAGCGCGCCACCCGGACCCGGCCGAGCAGCGCGTCGACCCGGACCTCGACGAAGACCGCGCCGTACGCGTGCACGGACATCGTGTCCTTGCGCCCGAGCCCGTCGCTGCCCTCCTGCGGGCCCCAACTCGCCTCGGCCTCGGCCTCCTCCGCGCCGCCCGCCAGCTTCTCCCTGACGGCGCGCGCCGCGAGCAGCACGGCCGAGCCGACGCCCATCGTCGCCGACGACCCCGCCGTCATGGAGGTCACCGGCAGCCGGGAGTCCCCGAAGACGACCTCGACGTCCTCCGGCCGTACGTCCAGGACCTCGGCCGCGACGGTGGCGAGCACCCCGGGCTGCCCGGTGCCGATCTCCTCCGTCCCGGCCTCGACCCGTACGCGCCCGTCAGCGGTGCGCCGGACCCGCGCGGAGGACGGCGAGCGGTGCGTCTCCAGGCTCAGCGCGGCCATCCCGAGGCCGACCAGCTCGTCGCCCTCGCGGGTGGCGCGCGGCTCGGGCGCGCGCCGGTCCCAGCCGAAGCGCTCGGCGCCGCGCTCCAGGCACGCGCGCAGCTCGTGCGTGGAGAACGGGGCGCCGGTGAGCGCGTCGCGCGCGGGCAGGTTGCGCAGCCGGAACGCGAGGGGGTCGAGGCCCGCGGCGTACGCCAGTTCGTCCACGGCCGACTCCAGCGCGAAGAGCCCCGGGCCCTCGTGCGGCGAGCGCATCGGCGTCGGGGTCGCGCGGTCGGTGTGCCGCATCCGGCGGCGCAGCTCGATGTGCGGGCCGGCGTAGAGCGAGGCGCAGGCGTCGGTGGTGGCCTCGGCGTACTCGTGGTGGCGCGAGGTGGCGTTGACGCTGTGGTGCCGCAGCGCGGTGAGCCTGCCCTCGGCGTCCGCGCCGAGCGTGACGGTCTGCCGGGTCTGCGGCTGGTGCCCGCACGAGGTGAACATCTGGGCGCGGGTGAGCGCCAGCCGCACGGCCCGCCCGGCGGTCCGCGCGGCGGCGGCGGTGAGCACCTGGTGCGGCCAGATGTAGCCCTTGCAGCCGAAGCCGCCGCCGACGAACGGGCAGACCACGCGCACCTGTTCGGCCTCCAGTCCGAACGCGGTGGCCAGCACGGCCCTGGTCGCCGAGACCGACTGCACCGTGTCGTGCACGGTGAGCCGGTCGCCGTCCCAGCGGGCGAGCGTCGCGGAGGGCTCGATGGGGCTGTGGTGCCGGTCGGAGGTCGTGTACGTGGCGCCGACGACCGTACGGGCCTCCGCGAGCCCCCGCGCGACGTCGCCCGTGCCGTGGTCGGCCGGGCCCATCATCGGCCTGCTCTCGACGGTGTCCTCGGCGTCCGCGAAGGCGAGCACGGGCCGGACGCCCTCGTAGGTGACGCGGACGAGGTCCGCGGCGTGCCGGGACCTCTCGCCGGTGTCGGCGAGGACGAGCGCGACGGGCTGCCCCTCGTAGCGCACCACGTGGTCCGTCATGGGCAGCACGCTCTGGCCCACGGCGCCCTCGTAGCGCAGCGGCGGCAGGTCGTCGGCCGTGAGCACGGCCGCCACCCCGGGCGCGCGGCGCGCGGCCGAGGCGTCGACGACGGCACGGTCCGCGCGCGGCACGGTCGCGCACACCATCGTGGCGACGAGGGCGTCACCGGCGGGCACGTCCGCGACGTACCGGGCGGTCCCGGCGAGCTTGGCGGGCCCGTCGGGCCGCCGCAGGCCCGCGACGGGCGGGGAGACTTCGGCGTTCACTGATCGCTCCCTTCAGGGGTGGTGCCGGAGGCGGCCCCGTGACGGCGGGCCGCGTCGCGCACCGCGCGTACGGCGGTACGGCGGGCCAGCTCGGCCTTGTACGCGTTGCTCCCGCCCGGCAGGGGGCGGGCGGCGGCGAAGTCCTGGGCCAGCGCCGCGTACACGGCGTCGCCGTCCTCCGGGTCGGCGCCGCGCAGCGCCTCCTCGGCGGCGGTCAGCCGCCACGGCCGGTGCGCGACGCCGCCGAGCGCGATCCGCGCGGTGGCCAGCGTGCCGTCCTCGACCTCCACGACGGCGGCGGCGGAGACGAGCGCGAACTCGTACGAGGCCCGCTGGCGCACCTTCACGTAGTGCGAGAGCGGCGCCGGGCCCGGCACCTCGACGGCGGTGATCAGCTCGTCGGACGCGAGGGCCGAGTGCCGCTCGGGCGGCGCCTGTTCGGGCGTGAGGTGGAACGCGGCGGCGGGGATCCGGCGCGGGCCGCGCGGGCCCTCGGCGAGGACGTCCGCGTCGAGCGCGGCGAGCGCCACGGCCAGGTCGGAGGGGTGCGTGGCGGCACACTCCCCGGTCCAGCCGAAGAGCGCCTGCTCCTCGGTCTCTCCGGAGCTGAGCGCCGCGCAGCCGGAGCCGGGGGTGCGCTTGTTGCAGGGCAGGTCGCCGGTCTCGGCGCGGAAGTACGGGCAGCGGGTGCGCTGCTGCAGATTGCCGCCGAGGGTGGCCATGTTGCGGAGCTGCGGGGAGGCGGCCAGCAGCAGCGACTCGGCGAGCGCCGGGTGGCCGCGCACGACCTCGGGGTGCGCGGCCACCTCGCTCATCCGTGCCAGCGCGCCGAGGCGCAGCCCGCCACCGGGCAGCGGCTCGACGTCCCGCAGCGGCAGTGCCGTGATGTCCACGAGCCGCTCGGGGCGTTCGATGCCTTCCTTCAGCCAGTTGAGCATCTCCGTGCCGCCCGCGAGGAGCCGGGTGCCGGGCTGCTCGCGGAGCGCCGCCAGCGCCGCCTCGGTGTCGGCGACGGACGTGTAACCGAACTCCTTCACCGTGCCTCCCCCTCCGCGCCCTCCGCCGTAACTGCCGCGACCTCCGCGACGGCCGCGCGGATCTGCGGATAGGCCGCGCACCGGCACAGGTTGCCGCTCATCCACTCGCGGATCTCCGCTTCGGAGCCCGCGTGGCCCTCGCGTACGCACGCGATGGCCGACATGAGCTGGCCCGGGGTGCAGAAGCCGCACTGGAAGGCGTCGTGAGTGTGGAACGCCTCCTGCATCGGGTGCGGCGTCCCGTCGGACGCCGCGAGCCCCTCGACGGTCGTCACCTCGCTGCCGCGCGCCGATGCGGCGAGCGTGAGGCAGGACAGGACCGCGCGGCCGTCGAGGTGGACGGTGCAGGCGCCGCACTCCCCCCGGTCGCAGCCCTTCTTCGCACCGGTGAGGCCGAGCCGTTCGCGCAGCACGTCGAGGAGCGTGGCCCGCACGTCGCAGTCGGGCACCTCGCGTTTCTCGCCGTTGACGGTCAGGAGCAGGGGCAGTTCGCTGTGAGTGGACATGCCCTCGTCCTACACGCTGGAGTCCGCTCCAAGGCAAGACCGCCCTCCCGGCCCCCGTGGCTCAGGTCGGCTCCGCGTCCCGTGCCCGTACGCACGCGAGCAGCCGTTCCTCCGCGTCGGCGCCCGGCGCGACGCCCGGCAGCCGCCACAGGAACACGGCGCCGACGAGCCACCAGCCCGCCACGATCAGCCACTCCTCGGGCCAGACGAGCGCGGCCTTCATGCCCGGCAGGTAGAGCACCCCGAGCGCGAGACTCGACGCCAGCGCGGCCACGCCGGTCGCCGTGCCCGCCGGGGTGCGGAACGGGCGTTCCATCGCGGGCTCCCGGCGCCGCAGCGCCAGGAACGACAGGACCACGACCACGTAGCCGACGACGATGTTGACGCCGCCCGCGTTCACCAGCCACTCCAGCATCGACTGGCCGAACAGCGGCGCGAGCGCGGAGAGTCCGCCGACGACCAGCACCGCGTTGCCCGGCGTGCGGAAGCGCGGGTGCACCCGGGCGAACCAGCGGGGCAGCATGCCGGAGGCCGCCATGGCGTACAGCAGGCGGCTGCCGCCGATGAGGAACGCGTTCCAGCTCGTGAGGATGCCCGCGACGCCGCCGAGGACGAGGACCTTGCCCATCGTCTCGCTGTCCCACAGCGCCGCCATCGCGTCGGCCGACGCCAGGTCTGCCGTGGCCAGTTCGCGGGGGCCGAGCCCGGAGCCGACGGTGAGCATGATGAGCGCGTACCACGCGGCGGCGCAGCCCACGGAGAGCACCAGCAGCTTGCCGACCTGCCGGTACGGCAGCTTGATCTCGGCGGCGGACTGCGGGATGACGTCGAAGCCGACGAAGAGGAACGGCACGGCGACCAGCACGCTGAACACGCCGTCGGCGCCGCCCCTGAAGAAGGGGCGCGCATTCTCCGCCGAGCCGCCCGTGAGGGCGCCGACGAGCAGCAGGACGCCGACGCCGAGGAGGAAGAGCACGGCGACCGTCTGGAAGACGCTCGCGGGCCGGATCCCCAGATAGTTCAGGACGGTGATCACGACGGCGGCGCCGGTGCCGACCGCGGCCCAGGAGGCGTGCACGTCGTAGCCGCTGACCGTCCACATCCGGCCGGCCAGCATGTCGGGGAAGAGGTAGAGCAGGGTCTCGGGCAGCGCGACGGACTCGAACGCGGCGACGGAGAGATAGCCGATGACCATCGCCCACGAGGCGAGGAACGCGCCGCGCGCGCCGAGCGCCCGGAGCCCGTAGTGGTGTTCGCCGCCCGCGTGCGGCATCGCGGAGACCAGTTCGGCGTAGCAGAGCCCGACCAGCGCCACGACGGCGCCGCCCACGCAGAACGCGAGGGCGGCGCCGCCGGGGCCCGCGTCGCCGAGGAAGTCGGAGGTGAGCACCACCCAGCCGAAGCCGATCATGGCGCCGAAGGCGAGTGCCAGGACGTCGCCCCGGCCCAGGACGCGGAGGAATTCGCCGCTCTTGGTCATGGGTTCAGTGGAGCGCACGGGCCGGGTGGGGTGCCAGACCCGTGCCGTGACGCACGTGGGGAGATTCGGGGCGAGGGGGTGTCCCCTACAGCGCCGCCAGCTCTCCCAGGACGCGGGCCGAGGGCTCCACGTCGATCAGCCACTTGAGGTGGCTGCTCTTGAGGGTGCGCACGTCGTACGGGTTGTCCGGCGTCAGCTCGTCGCCCTCGCGGATGAGCCGGTCCTGCATCGCGAGCGGCATGCTCGCGTCGCCGTCCAGGCGGACGAACGTCCTCGGGACCGTGCCCCAGGTGTCGGCCCGCGCCCGGTCGGCGGAGGTCCCGGCGTCCAGGTTCTCGTCGGGCTGGAAGGTGTTGAGGAAGGTCAGGAACTCCTCGTCGGTGGCGTCGCCGAGGAAGGCCTCCTTGACCGCCGCGAGCGCGGCCGGGTCGGCGGTGCGGAAGTTGGTGCGCAGATGGCCCAGCTCGGCCGGGTTCCCGGCCATCGCCGGGGCGAGCGCGGCGACGTCGACCGAGGCCATCTCGGGCTCGGCGTAGTAGTCGTTGACGTCGAGGGCGACCGGGCACCAGGCCGAGACGTAGACGAGGCGGTCGAAGAGGTCCGGGCGGGCGTTGGCCGCCGCCGTGAGCGTGATGCCGGCGCGGCTGTGGCCGACGACGATGACGGGCCCGTTCCGCTTGGCCCTCTCCAGTACGCCGTTGAGGTACGCGGCGTTGTCGGCGAGCGTGACGTCCTTGATCGCGCCGGGGGCCGTGGCGAGTGCCGCGAGGTCCTGCGGCGCCTGGTAGGCGGGCGGGTAGGTCGCGGCGAAGCCGTGGCCCGGCAGGTCGACGGCGACCGAGCGGTGGCCGAGGAGGCCGAGTTCGGCCTGGAGCGGCGCGAAGGAGAAGGAGTTCGCGAAGGCTCCGTGGACCAGGACGAAGGTCGGCTGCATCGAGCTGCTCGCTTCCTGTGCAAGGGTGAACGCGCGAACAGCCCCCGTGGCGCCCGCGCGCCCACCCTACCCAGCGGCGATCATTCGTACTAGTTTCCGCTTAACGTCCGTGCCCTTGATCGTCCGAGGAACGCACGACCATCGCGGAGCCGCCGCCCCGCCGGTCGGTCTCGGCAGCCGCGCGCCACCTGCCGTCGGGCAGCCGCTGCACGCCCGTGGCCGCGCCGATCTCCGGGGCCTCCTTGAACTTGTGGCCCAGCTCCTCCAGTTGCTTGCGCACCTTCGCGCTCATCAGCTCCGGCTCCATCTCCGTCCGCTCGGCGTTGCGCTGGCTGGCGCGCGGCGCGGCGATGGCGTCCACCAGGGGCATGCCCCGGTCGAAGTGGTTGGTGAGCGTCTGCAGCACGGTGGTGATGATCGTCGCGCCGCCCGGCGAACCGAGCGCGACGACGGGCTCGCCGTCCTTCAGCACGATCGTCGGCGACATCGACGAGCGCGGGCGCTTGCCGGGCCCGGGCAGGTTCGGGTCGTGGACGCCGGGGCTGGCCGGGGCGAAGGAGAAGTCGGTCAGCTCGTTGTTGAGCAGGAACCCGCGCCCCGGCACGGTGATGCCGCTGCCGCCGGTCTGCTCGATGGTGAGGGTGTACGCGACGACGTTGCCCCACTTGTCGGACGCGGTCAGATGCGTGGTGTTCGGGCCCTCGTACGTCGTCGGCGCGGCCTTGTCACCCGCCTCGCAGTCCTCCGGGTCGCGCGGGTCGCCGGGCGCGAGGGGGCTGGTGAGCGCCTTGTCGTCGTCGATCAGGCAGGCCCGCGAGTCCGCGAACCGCTGCGAGAGCAGGCCCTTGGTCGGCACGTCCTCGTGCGCCGGGTCGCCGACCCAGCGGCCCCGGTCGGCGAACGCGATCCGGCTCGCCTCCAGGTACCGGTGCAGGTACTGCTTCTCGCTCATCCCGCGCAGATCGCTCTTCTCCAGGATGTTCAGCGCCTCGGCGACGCTGGTGCCGCCGGAGGACGAGGGCGCCATCCCGTAGACGTCCATGCCCCGGTACGCGCTCTTCGTCGGCGCCTGGTCGCGGGTGCGGTACGCGCTCAGGTCCTTCGCCGTCATGTCGCCGGGCCGGACCTTCCGTTCGGCCCCGGGCGCGACGGGCGGCTTGCGCACGGTGTCGACGATGTCCTTGCCGATCGCGCCGTGGTAGAGGGGCTTGGTGCCCTTCCGGGCGAGTTCGTCGTACGTACGGGCCAGGTCCGGGTTCTTCAGGGTGGAGCCGACCGCCGGGGGCTTGCCGCCGGGGAGGAAGAGCTTCGCGGTGGCGGGGAAGTCCCGGAACCGCTCCTCGTTGTCGGCGGTCTGCTCGCGGAACGTCTCGTCGACCGTGAACCCGTCGCGGGCGAGCCGGGTCGCGGGCGCGAGGGTCTGCCGGAGCGACTTCTTGCCCCACTTGTCCAGCGCCCGGTCCCAGGTCGCGGGCGTGCCCGGCGTGCCGACGCCGAGCCCGCTGGTGACGGCCTCGTCGAACGGGACGGGCTTGCCGTCCTCCGTCAGCAGGTCCTTGTCGGCGCTGAGCGGTGCCTTCTCGCGGCCGTCGATCGTACGGACCTTCTTGGCGCGGGCGTCGTAGTAGACGAAGTACCCGCCGCCGCCCACGCCCGCCGAGTACGGCTCCGTCACGCCGAGCGCGGCGGCGGTGGCCACGGCGGCGTCCACGGCGTTGCCGCCCTTCTTCAGGACCTCGATCCCGGCGGCGGAGGCGTCGGGATCGACGCTGGAGACGGCGCCACCGTGGCCGGTGGCGACGGGGGTCTTGGCCGGGGGTTCCGTCCTCGGGCCCTCCTCGGCGGCGGGCGCCGCCCCGGTGAGCGCGGCGACGGCCGCGAGCGTGACCCCGGCGCCGAGGGCCCGGCGCGTCCCGCGGTGCCGGAACCCGCGCAAGCTGGGTGTGCCCATGTCAGACCTCCATCAACACATCGGCGAACCCGCGCAGCCTAGCTGCGAAGAAGTGGCGCGCAAAGCGCGAAACCCGCACCATTCGGCGGGCCGCCGGGGCCCGGAGCAGCACCCCGGGCAGCGGCGGGCCACCCGAGGGCCTACTGTGCGGCGGCATGGATGAGAACCTGCGCGAGATACTCCTCGGCGTCCTGGCCGCGGGGATCACGGCAGCCCTCGGCTGGTTCGCCCGTACGTACCTGTGGCGGCGCAAGCAGCTCCGCAAGCAGCGCTTCTTCGGGCTGCCCGACAACTCCGAGTGCCTGCTCGTGGTCAACCGCGACCCCGCGACGAGCGAGTGGTCCGTCCAGCGCAACGACGTGTTCGCGCTCCTGGAGCTGTCCGCGCTCATCAAGGACTGCGGCGCCCACGCCGATGTCGTCCCGCAGGACGGCGCGCAGCAGGGCTTCGGCGAGCGCACCGAGTTCTGCCTGGGCGGCCCCACCTCCAACCGGAGGATGGCCGCGCACCTCCAGTCGCTGCTGCCCGGAGTGCAGATCAACATGGAGCGGGAGCCGGGCCCCGACAGGTCCGCGTTCACCATCGGCGGCGAGCGCTACCGGCTGGAGCACGGCACCGCCGAGTACGTGCTGCTCGCGCGGCTGACGGCGGGCCAGACCGGCGACAACGTCCGCCCCGTCTTCCTCTTCTGCGGCCAGCGCGGCGTCACCAACCAGGCCGCGACCCGCTATCTCGCCCGCAACCACGTCAGGCTCTCCCGCAAGCACGGCCAG
This sequence comes from Streptomyces albiaxialis, assembly GCF_039530985.1. Lineage (NCBI taxonomy): Bacteria > Bacillati > Actinomycetota > Actinomycetes > Kitasatosporales > Streptomycetaceae > Streptomyces > Streptomyces albiaxialis. Next base: position 59,765 of record NZ_BAAAPE010000016.1, on the reverse strand, counting down.
CACGGCAACTTCTGCCTGCTGCTGAAGGTCGTCAACTCCCAGGCGTACGGCCCGGACGTCGTCGAGCTGGTCGCCGATGTCACCCGCGCCGCGACCACGCCGGTGGCCCCCGCGAACGGCGGCCGCAGGGGCGCCCACCGGGCCTAGGGGGTGTCTGACAAATGCCCGCGGCGTCGCGGTGTCTGGCACGCACGCTCGCGGCGTTGCCGAAACGCCCTAGTAGCTCCGCTACGAGGGCGCTCCGGCGCCTTGCGATCGCACGCACCAGACACCGCTCCTTCTCCCGCGCTCATTTGTCAGACACCCCCTAGCGGGCGGCGGCCGTGCACTCCTTCGCGCCCCGGCACTCGCTCAGCGCCTTCGCCCGCGCGGCCAGCTTCCGGCGGGTGTCGGCGGACAGTTCGTCGTAGACGTTCCGGAGCTGGTGCGGGTCCTTCGTCCGGTCGTAGAACTCGCGGGCCCCGTCGGCGTACTCGACGTACGTGGAACGGGCGGTCCTGACCGCCTCGTACGTCGGCGGGTTGCCGCTCCCCCGCGCCGGGCGGTCGGGGTCGCGGGCCGAGGTGTTCGGCCCGTGGTGCTCGACCAGGGCGGCGCGGGGCCAGTCGTCGGGGGTCTCGCCCTTGAGCAGCGGCACGAGGCTGCGGCCGTCCACGTCGGCCGCGGGCCTGCCGCCGCCCAGCTCGGTGAAGGTGGGCGCCAGGTCGATGTTGGAGACGACGGCGTCGCTGGTGCGGCCCTCGGGCACGCCGGGCCCGGTGACGACGAGCGGGACGTTCACATCGGAGTCGAAGGCGGTCTGCTTGCCGGGCGTCAGCCGGTACTGGCCCATGTGGAAGCCGTTGTCGGAGCCGAAGACGAAGACGGTCTCGTCGAGGACGCCCTCCTTCTCCAGCCGCTCCCGCAGGTCGCCGACCATGCGGTCGACCGACTGGACGGAGCGGATCCGCTTGCGGTGCAGGCGCGTGATCCGCTGCTTCTCCCGCTCGGCCAGCGGCTTCTCGCCCTTCAGCCAGTCGGGCGCGTCCTCGGGGAGCCGGTCGAAGGAGGGCGGCCGGGGCAGCGGGACGTCCCGGAACTTCCCCCTGTCCTCCGGCGCCGGGGTGGCGGGCCCGTGCGGCGTGAACGTGGAGATGTCGAGCACGAACGGCTTGCCGTCCCCGGCGGCGTCGGAGATGAAGTCCTGGCCCTTGCCGCTGACGACGTCGGTGAGATAGTCCTCGGGCTTCTTCCCGTAGCGGACCTTCTTCCCGTTCTCGTTGAGCGTGTAGTGATACTCGGGGTAACCGTTGCCCGCCACGCGCCAGTCGTCCCAGCCCGGCGGCACGTAGTCCTTCTCGCCGCCGACGGTCATGCCCGGCTGGTAGCCGTTGAGGTACTTGCCCATCATCGCCGTGCGGTAGCCGCGCTCCTTCAGGGCCGTGGCGAAGGTGCGCTCCTCGTTCTTCCTCCGGTGGAAGACGTCGAAGCCCCCGTCGGGCGGCTCGTTCGTGAAGACGCCCGTGTTGTGCGGGTACTTGCCGGTGAAGATCGAGGAGCGGGAGGGGCAGCACAGCGAGTCGGTCACGGTGTAGTTCGCGAACGACATGCCCTGGTCGCGCATCTTCCGGACCTGCGGCATGTACCGCACGAGGTCCTCGGACAGGTCGTCGGTGAGCACGAAGACGACGTTCGGCCTGCCCTTCGACCCGGAGTCCCGGGAACCCCCGGAGCCTCCGGAGTCCCCGGAGTCGTCCGACCCGCCGCCCCAGCACGCCGTGCACACGAGCGCCAGCACGACGGCCACCACCGTCATTCCACGTCCCTGCCGCATCTCGACGACCGTACGCGCGGGGACCTAAAGGGAGCCTCAGCGCACGCCCGGCGCGCCCGGCATCGTCGAGCCCGCCTCCGGCGGGGCGACGGCCTGGGCGGTGACCTTGACGCTGCGCCGCTCGCGCCGCGCGACCCAGGTCGCGAACCAGGAGAGCAGCATGCAGAGCCCGATGTAGATCGCGGAGATCACGATGACGACGGGGATGAACGGCATCGTGTAGTCCATGTTGATCGCGATCAGCCGCCCGGCGTGCAGGAACTCCTCGTAGGTGATCAGGAAGCCGAGCGAGGTGTCCTTCAGCGCGACGACGAGCTGGCTGATGATCGTCGGCAGCATCGCCCGAACGGCCTGCGGCACCAGCACGTGGACCATGACCTGCGTCTTGCGCAGCCCCAGCGCGTACGCGGCCTCGCCCTGGCCCCTCTCGACGGAGAGGATGCCGGTGCGGAAGACCTCGGCGAGGACCGAGCCGTTGTAGAGGGTCAGCCCGGCGACGAGCGCGGGCAGCGGCTGGACCTGGAGGGCGACGAAGATGAAGAAGATCATCACCAGCACCGGCATGGCCCGGAAGAACTCCACGAGCACCGTGCTGACCCAGCGGACCGGGGCGTGCTCCGAGAGCCGTCCGGCGGCGAGGACCGCGCCGAGCGCGAGCGAGAGGACGGCCGCGAAGGCGAAGGCCTTGAGCGTGTTGCCGAGCCCCCGCAGCAGCAGCTCCTGGATGCCCGCGTAGGTGAACGGGCGCCACTTCACGCCCGAGAACTGGCCCGTGTCGACAAGGAGATAGATCACCCATCCGGCGAGCGCGAGCAGCGCGGCCGTCGCCAGCAGCCCGTAGGCGAGGTGCCGGGCCCTCGCCTTCGGCCCGGGGATGTCGTAGAGCGCGGAGCCGCTGGTCTGGAGCGAGCGGGCGCGGCGGGGCGCGCGGGGCGAACGGGCGGGGCGTGCGTGTGCGGTCATCGGGCGACTCCCCAGCGCCGCTCCATCGCGTGGAAGAGCGCGCTGATCGCGAGGGTGAGGATCAGATAGCCGAGCGCGATCCAGACGAAGGACCAGATCACGCTGTAGCCGTTCTCGTTGAGGGTCTTGTACGTGCTCAGCAGCTCGGTGACGCTGAACGAGCCCGCGATGGCGGAGTTCTTGGCGAGCGCGATGAGGGTGGAGCCGATGGGCGGGATGACGGTGCGGAAGGCCTGCGGCAGCACCACCGTGCCCAGGGTCTGGCCGAAGGTCATCCCGAGACTGCGCGCGGCCTCGCCCTGCCCGACGGGCACGGTGTTGATGCCCGAGCGCACGGCCTCGCAGATGAACGACGAGGTGTAGCAGCCCAGCGCGAGCACCGCGAACAGCTCGAAGGGCAGCGCGATCCCGAACCGGGGCAGGCCGAGCAGCATCGCGAAGAACAGCAGCGTCAGCGGGGTGTTGCGGAGCACCGTCACCCAGGCCGTGCCGACGACGCGCAGCGCGCGGACCGGCGCCACCCGGAATCCCGCCATGATCACGCCGAGCGCGAGCGCGAGCAGCGAGGCGTAGACGGTCAGCCGGATGGTGCCGAGGAATCCCTCGCCGTAGAGCGAGAAGTTGTCTGTGAGGACGTCCATGGGGCCTCAGCTCGTCAGGGAGCGGTCGATGCGGGGAGGCTTGGGGGCCGGCACTCCGGAGAGGCCGAGCGTGGCGTCGTAGGCGCGCTTCCAGTCGCCGTTCTTCTGGCGGGCGGTGATCGCCTTGTCGAGCGCGCGGGCGAGCGCCTTGTCGGGCTTGGGCACGCCGACGCCGTAGGGCTCGGTGGAGAACGCCTTGCCGACGACCTTGAGCTGGGCGGGGTCCTTGGACGCGTAGCCGAGCAGGATCGTGTCGTCGGTGGTGACGGCGTCGACCTGGTCGTTGAGGAGGTTGTCGACGCAGATCGCGTAGCTGTCGTAGGCGACGGCGGTGGCCTTCGGGTAGTCGGACTGGATGCGCTGGAGCGGCGTCGAGCCGACCGCCGAGCAGATCTTCCGGCCCGCCATGTCCTTGGGCCCCCTCAGATCCTTCTCGCCCGTACGGACGAGCAGCTTCTGGCCCGCGATGTAGTACGGCCCGGCGAAGCCGACGAGTTTCTTGCGGCCGTCGTTGATGGTGTAGGTGCCGACGTAGAAGTCGATCTGGCCGTTCTGGAGGGCGGTTTCCCGGTTCGCGGAGGCGATGGCCTTGTACTGGATGTCCTTCTCCGGGTCGAAGCCGAGGGAGGCGGCGAGCATCCGTGCGATCTCGATGTCGAAGCCGGAGTACTCGCCGGTCGCGGGGTTCATCTCCCCCATCCCCGGCTGGTCCTCCTTGACGCCGATGGTGAGATGGCCGCGCCGTTCGGCGCTCCTCCAGGTCGGGGACGAGGGGAGGGCGAACTCCTCGGTCACGGAGTAGCGGGGCAGCTCGCGCGGCTGGGGCCCGCGCGCGGGCGGGGAGCCCGACCTGCCGCAGCCGGTGGCGGTGAGGCTCAGGACGAGCGCGCCCAGCAGTGCGGCGGCGGCAGCGCGGTGCGTACGGAGTGGCACGGCTCTTCCCCTCAGTGCTTGAGGATCTTGGACAGGAAGTCCTTGGCCCGGTCGCTCTCGGGCGCCGTGAAGAACTCCTCGGGGGTGCGGTCCTCGACGATCTGGCCGTCGGCCATGAACACGACCCGGTTCGCGGCGGAGCGGGCGAAGCCCATCTCGTGCGTGACGACGACCATGGTCATGCCGTCCTGCGCCAACTGCTGCATGACCTCCAGCACCTCGCTGATCATCTCCGGGTCGAGCGCGGAGGTCGGCTCGTCGAAGAGGAGGGCCTGCGGGTCCATGGCGAGGGCGCGCGCGATGGCCACGCGCTGCTGCTGGCCCCCGGAGAGCTGCGCGGGGTACTTCTCGGCCTGGTCGGCCAGGCCCACCCGTTCGAGGAGTTCACGGGCGCGGCGCTCGGCCTCGTCCCTGTTCTTCCCGCGGACCTTGAGCGGCGCGAGCATCACATTGGCGAGCACCGTCTTGTGCGCGAAGAGGTTGAACGACTGGAACACCATGCCGACCTCGGTACGCAGCCGGGCCAGCTCCTTGCCCTCGGCTGGCAGCGGCTGTCCCGCCAGGGTGATCGTGCCCGACTCGACCGTCTCCAGCCGGTTGATGGTGCGGCACAGCGTCGACTTGCCGGAGCCGGAGGGCCCGATGACGACGACGACCTCGCCCCGGCCGACGGTGAGGTCGATGTCCTTGAGCACGTGCAGCGCGCCGTAGTGCTTGTTGACGCCGCGCAGCTCGATCAGCGCTTCCATAGAAACCATAGAAAGGGGAAAATATCCGCATCATCAGGGCACTTCTGGGATGACACGCAGTAAGGCAACACAACACGAAAGTGGCCCCCTTCTGGGCCTAGGTACGAAGGACGCCCCTGGGTACCTAGCCTGCTTGCCTGTCAGGCAGGTTGGGGACGCATGGGGAAAGAGGAACCCGGGATGGGAGACACGGGTGACACGAGGCCGGTGTATCAGCGGATCGCCGACGATCTGCGGCGGCAGATCGACGAGGGGACGCTGGCCGTCGGCGCCCGCATCCCGTCCCGCTCCGAGCTGAAGCGGGCGTACGAGGCGAGCGACCAGACCGTCGACCGCGCCGTGCGCGTGCTGAAGTCCGCGGGGTACGCGGAGGGGCAGTTCGGCCGCGGCGTCTTCGTCACGGACCGGGCCCCGGTCGGCACCCTGCTGCGCTCGACGGGCGCCGTCGACTCGCCCTTCGCCGCGCGGATCGCCGCGATGGGGCGCGAGACGGGCGCGGCGGTCGTCTGGGAGGCGACCTCGACCACGGCGCTGGCCCCCGAGCGCATCGCGTGCCGCCTCGGCGTCGATCCCGAGTCCCGCGTGATGTGCACGCAGTACGAGTATCTGGCCGACCGCCGCCCGGTGCAGCTCGCGACGAGCTGGGAGCCGCTGGAGATCACCGAGGGCACGGACGTCGTCTTCCCCGAGCGCGGGCCGTACGCGCGCAGGGGCGTGCGCGGGCGGCTCGCGGCGATCGGGATCCGCGTGGTGCGCGCCGTGGAGCTGGTGGGCGCCCGCCCCGCGACCAGCCCCGAGGCCGAGTCGCTGGGCTGTTCGCCCGGCCAGTGCGTGACGGCCGTGGAGCGCACGCACTACGACGAGGACGGCCGCGCCGTCGAGACCTCCGACATCGTCGTCCGCGCCGACCGCTGGCGGCTGGAGTACGGCATCACGTTCGCGGGCTGACAGGCCGGCAGGCCGACGTACGCACGTACGTACGCCGGTTCGTACCCCCTTCCGCACATCCACCGGTGCCGCCCGCGCGAACACCGGGGGAAGGCCCTAGCGGCACACACCGGAAGGAAGGGCAGGAACCCATGGCCGAGCAGAGCAAGATCGACGTTTCGCGGCTCTCCGAGAGCGAGCTGGAGGGGATCCGCAACGATGTGCTCCGCGCCCTCGCCGAGCGGGCCCGCTCCGGCGGGGTGGAGAGCATCCTGTACGACCGGCACGGGAGCGGTCACTCCAAGAACACGCACAAGCCCACCGAGTCCAACCCCTCGGCGGCGTGAACCGTGCCCGGCAGGCCGTCCCGCGCGGAGCACCCGTCGCCCGAGCAGGCGCGGCCTGCCGGGCTGGAGTGGATCGTCCTCAAGATCGCTCAGCGCTGCAACCTCGACTGCGACTACTGCTACGTCTACAACCGGGGCGACACCTCCTGGCTCACCCGCCCCACCTACATCTCCGACCGCGTCACGCGCCGGCTCGCCGAGCGGATCGCCGCGCACTGCCGGGACCGGGGCCTGACCGAGTTCGTCGTCGAACTGCACGGCGGCGAGCCGCTGTTGCTGGGCCGACGGCGGATGCAGCGGCTCATCGACACGCTGCGCGGCATCTGCGCCCCCGCCCACGTACGCGTGATGTTGCAGACCAACGGGCTGCTGCTGACCGGTGACTGGCTCGACCTCTTCGCGCGCAACGGCATGACATTCGGCCTCAGCCTCGACGGGCCGCCGGAGATCGCCGACCGGCACCGCGTGCTGCGCGGCAGCCACGAGGGCACCACCGAGCGGCTGCTGGACACCGTGGCCGCCCTGCGCGCCCAGGGCCCGCTCTTCGACGAGCTGCTCGGCGGGGTGCTGTGCGTGGTCGACCCGGCGGCGCACGGCGGCGAGCTGGTGCGCTGGTTCGCCGACCAGGGCTTTCCCGACATCGACTTCCTGCTCCCCGACGGCAACCGCGTCAACCCGCCGCAGGGCTGGACGGGGCCCGAGCCGTACCGCCGCTTCCTGCTGGAGGCGTTCGACGCCTGGTACGGCGGGGGGCCGCGGGCCGCGCGCGTACGGCTCTTCGAGCTGATGATGCTCAGCCTCCTCGGCCGCGGGAACAGCCTCGACGCGCTCGGCGGCGACCTGAAGGGCCTGTGCGTCGTGGAGTCCGACGGCTCGATCGGCATCAGCGACGTGCTGCGCATCTGCCTCGGCCCGTACGCGCACGACTCGCTGAACGTCTTCGACCACCCGCTCGACGCGCACGCCGGGCACTACCGCCTCGACGAGCTCCAGCGGCCGTGCGCGACGTGCCTGGCCTGCCCGCACTTCACGAGCTGCCAGGGCGGCTATCTCCCGCACCGGTTCGACGGCACCTCGTTCAGCAACCCGTCCCTGTACTGCGAGGCCCTCTACGCGCTCTCCGCGCGGATGACCGAGGCACTGGAAACCGACCTCCCGGCCGCCGCCTGGCAGCCGGAGGCCGCCTGACCCATCACGGGGGAACTCATGTCCGACCGCTTACGCTGCCTCGCGATGCCGGGGCCCGACTTCGACACGGCGCTGGCGGACGCCGTCGTCGCGACGCACGCCGAGGGCGTCACCGCCGCGTTCCTGCTGCGCCACGGCGCGGAGCTGACCGCGCGCGGCGACGGCCTCGCGCGGGCCGTCTCCCCGCCCTGGCACGTCGACAACGCCTTCGACACCCTGTGGAACCCGGCCGTCGGCGCCGTCGAACGCCTCCTGGAGACGGGCGAGGGCGATCCCGTGGCCGTCGCCGAGGGACTCGCCCGCTGTCTGCGCCGCGCGGGCGGTTCGCCGGAGCCCTTCGGGACCGACGGGTCCGTGCCCGTCAACGGGACGTCCCTGCGGCTGCTCCCCGAACGGGCGGTCCGCGCGCAGCTCGCCATCGAGGACGACTTCCACTCGATCGTCACGTTCCCCGAACCCACCAAGGAGCTGGCCCAGGGCTACGCCGACGCCATGGACCTTCTGCGCGAGCGGGCCCCGCGCTGCGCGCGCTGGGTGCTGCGCGTCCTGCGCGCGCTCGTGCCCTGCGACAGCGGCACCTCCCGCACCCGCAGCAGCAGTTGGCGCGAGGCCCCCGGCACCGTCCTCGTCTCGGTCTCGCCGGACCCGGCCGAGGTCGCGGAGATGCTGGTCCACGAGGCGTGCCACCAGTACTTCTACCTGGCCCGGCGGCTGGGGCAGGTGGTCGATCCCGCCGACACCCGGGAGTACCACTCCCCCGCCGTGGGCCGTGCCCGGCCGCTCGACAAGGTGCTGCTCGCCTTCCACGCCTTCGGGAACGTCCGCCTCCTGCACGAGGAGCTGGGCACCCCCGGCGTCCTGGACCGGATGCGCCGCGACACGGAGGCGCTGGCCGCGCCGCTGCGCGGCAACCCCTCGGTCACCCCGCTCGGCCGCGCCCTGACCGACCCGCTGCTGGAACGGCTGGAGCGGCTGGAGCGGCTGGAGCGGCTCTCATGAGGCTCACACTGGACGGCACGGCGGACCTCCTGCGCTGGGAGCCCGCGGCGCAGGCGGCGGCCGCCGACGAGGTGGCCGCGTGGCGCTCGACGTACGAACGGCGGCTGGAGGAGCGGTTCGCCGAGCGCGCCGCCGCGCACCCGGAGGCGTACGAGGCCGTGGCCCGCGCCCTCGGCGTCCTCCCTCCGCCGGTCCGCACGCGCTTCCTGCGCGCCCCCTCCGTCGCCACGCTCGTGCTGCGCGACAGCGGCGGGGCGGAGACCGACGCGGCGCTCCTGGAGGAGGCGCTCGCCAGGGAGCTGACGGTGACCGGACTGCTGGCCCCGCCGCCGAACGGGCGCACGGTGTGGAACGTACGCGGCGACCGGTCCCTGCCCGAGGGCCCGGACGTGCCGCGGGCGCGGGATCCACTGCCGGGGCTGGACGTCGCGGTCGACACGGCGAGCCCGTTCCGCTTCCCCGACGGCGCGTTCGGCCTGGCGGGCGGCACGGTGCCGTACGGCGAGGAGCGGCTGGCGACCGTCGTGGAGCGGATGCGCGGCGCCGCCCGCGTCCTCACCGGGCTCGGCGCGCCCGCCGCGTACGTCGAGGCGTTCGCCCAGGTCGTCGCGGTGCGCCAGGAGCCGGAGGGCGCGCGGCGGTTCCACTCCAGCTCGTTCTCCGGGCTGGCGGGCTGCTGCCGCCTGACGAACGCGCACCTGCCGCACGTCACCCCGGCGCTGCTCGCCGAGGCGCTGGTGCACGAGGCCACGCACGGCAGGCTCTATCTCTACGAGGAGCTGCGCGAGCCTTTCCTGCGCCGCGCCGACGCCAACGACCGTGCCGTGACCTCGCCTTGGACGGGCGCCACGATCCGGCTGCAATCGTTCCTGCACGCGTGCGCCGTCTGGTACGCCGTGCACTGGTTCTGGGTGCGCGCCCGCGACGCGGGCCTGTGCGAGGAGGCCGAGGCCGACGCCCGTACGGGCCTCGCGCGGGACGGGTTCCGCCGGGACCCCGCGGGGTCCGTCCTGCGCGCGCACGCGGGGGTGCTGACCGGCAGCGCCCGGAGTCTGCTGGAGCAACTGCGCGCCGCGACGGCCGCGGTGGTGACGGACTGACACCGGGGGCCCGGGGCGGGCGCGGCGCGTCAGCCCGCCGGGTCGCGCCAGCCCTCGCTCGCCTCCGCGTAGACCTGCGAGAGTTCGGGCGAGCCGGTCTCCGCCCAGTTCGCGCCCGCCTCCAGGACGTCCAGTTCCACGCCCGAGGGGAGGCGGACGACGGGCTGTCCGTCGGGCCACTGGCGCCACTCGGCGCCGGGGACCGTGCGGACCAGGACCGTGCCGAGGTAGAGGCCCGCGTCGCTGCCGAGCCAGGGGACGATCTCGGGGTCGTCGCGCCAGCCGGGCAGGAGTTGGTCGAGGGCGCTCAACGAGTCGGCCGTGTCGTCCAGTTGCACCCCTTCTCCCCGGGCGTGCTCACGGAGAAGCTCGCACTCGGAGAGGAGCTGCGCCGCGCTCTCGGGGTCGCTGGAGAGCGCGTCGGTGAGAGCCGCGCCGTCCGTCTCCCCCCGCCGCTTGAGCCAGTTGTCCAGAAAAGGGATGTGCATGCTGTTCAGCGTGGCATCCGTACCGGCCTCGCCACCATAGGGCGCGCTGTGCGTAGCGTGCGCGGTCTGCGTCCGCTTGCCCCGTTGGACACCTTGACGTCGCTTTGCCGCCTCCCTACTTTCACTCCGCCTCGGTCGAATCCGGGGTGCGCACAAGGATGTTGATGTCCCACGAGAGGGCGAACGCGTGCACAGACGTCTCTGGACAAGCTCCGTCACGGTCCTGGTGGCCGTCACGGCGACGGCGGTCCCCGCGCTGGCGGGCACCGCGACCGCGCGGGACCGAGGACCCGACGGGCCCGGCAGCGGGTCCGCCGCCACCACCGAGCCGCTCCCTCTGGAGCGGCTCTTCGACAATCGGGGGGTGAGCGACGACGCCCGGCCCGGCGCGGCCGATCTCGACGGCACCGGGCGCTCCCTGTCGGCGCGGGACCTGCGCGCCGCGGGCTGGTCGCCCGGCGCCCGGCTGGACCTCGACGGGGCCTCGCTGCGCTGGCCCGACCGGCGCCCGGGGCAGCCGGACAACGTACGGGCCGACGGGCAGCGCGTCCGGCTGCGCGGCAGCGGCAACGCCATCTCCTTCCTCGTGGCGGCCAGTTCGCCCGACGGCCCGGCGGGCCCCGTGCGCGGCACCGGCACGGTGCGCTACAAGGACGGTTCGCGCTCCTCGTACTCCCTCACCGCGGACGACTGGCGCGGCGGGCCCCTGGCGACCAAGGCCGTGGCGCTGCCGCACGTCAACACGCGCGACGGCGGACAGCTCGCCGAGAAGGCGAAACTGTACGCGGTGACGGTGCCGGTCAAGCGCGGGCGCGCGGTCTCCTCCGTCGAACTGCCGCGCGACCCCGGGCCGCGCACCGATCTCCATGTCTTCGCGGCCTCCGTACGGCGTGACGCGGCGGGCTGGGCGGGGAGCTGGTCGGCGAGCACCGGCGGCTACACGGGCACCGGGATGTGGCGGGACCAGACGCTGCGGCTCGTGGTGCACACCTCGGCGGGCGGGCCCCGGGCCCGGATCCGGCTGGAGAACACCTTCGCGTCGGCGCCCGTACGCATCGGGCACGCGTCGATCGCCGTACGGGGCGAGGGCGCGGCGACGAAGGGGAAGCCGGTGCCGCTGCGGTTCGGCGGACGCGAGGGGACACGGATCCCGGCGGGCGCCCAGGCGTTCAGCGACCCGGTGGGTTTCGACGTGCCGCCGGACACCGATCTGCTGGTCAGCATCCACCTCCCCGACCCGGTGGAGGCGGCCCCGGTGCACAGCGAGGCCATCCAGCGCTCGTACCTGAGCGAGAGCGGCAGCGGCGACCGTACGGGCGAGGCGGGCGGCGGCGCCTACACCCGGGAGCTGACGATGTGGCCGTTCCTCACGGGCGTCGACGTCGGCGGCCGTCAGGGCTCGGTGGTGACGCTCGGCGACTCGATCACGGACGGGGTCCGCTCGACGCAGGGCGCCAACCGCCGCTGGCCGAACGTGCTGGCGCGGCGCCTCCTGGACCAGTCCCCCGGCAGCGGCGCGCCCCGGTACGGGGTGCTCAACCACGGCATCTCCGCGAACCGGGTCGCCTCCGACCGCTATCCCGGCGACGGCGTCTCCACCGACACGGCAGGCGTCAGCGCGCAGAACCGGCTGGAGCGCGACGTGCTGGGCCAGACGAGCGCCCGTACGGTCGTCGTCTTCGAGGGCATCAACGACGTGCGCTGGGGCGCCTCGGCGGACGAGGTGATCGCGGGGCTGCGCGCGATCGCCTCACGGGCGCGCGAGCGCGGACTGCGGGTGATCGTGGCGACGGTGACGCCCTGCGGCGGCTACAAGGACTGCTCGGCCGAGGTCGACGCGAAACGGCAGGCGGTGAACGCCTTCATCCGGGACAACGGGGGAGCCTTCGACGCCGTCTTCGACTTCGACGCCGCCGTACGCGACCCGGCCGCCCCCGAACGGATGCGCGCGGAGTACGACTCGGGCGACCATCTGCACCCCGGGGACGCGGGGCTGAAGAGGCTCGCCGACTCGATCGACCTGCGGAAGCTGTGAGTCGGGCACGGCGGTCGAGGCCGGCCGGAGCAGGGCGGGCCGCCCCGTCTCAACTTGCGCTCAGAACTCCGTGAACTCCTTGCCGCCGCACCGCCCGCGTCCGCGGAGACCGGCGCGGCGGCAGGGTGCAGCAAGCCGAGATGGTCCAACAAGGAGTCGGCGGTCACCGCGTACAAGGCGACTCAGAACACGTACGCCATCAGAACCGGCCCGCACGCGGCGGCCGCGCCGGTCACCTCCCGCCCCGCCCCGCTCACACCTCCAGGTCCACGACCACCGGCGCGTGGTCCGAGGCGCCCTTGCCCTTGCGGGCCTCCCGGTCCACGTAGGAGTCCTTGACGGCGGAGCCGAAGGCCGCGTTCCCGAAGACCAGGTCGATGCGCATGCCCTTGTTCTTGGGGAAGCCGAGCTGGCGGTAGTCCCAGTACGTGAACGGCACGTCGTACTTGAGCGCGCGGGGGTGGACCTCGGCCAGGCCCGCGTCCTCCAGGGCTGTCAGCGCGGCGCGCTCGGCGGGCGTGACGTGGGTGGCGCCGTCGAACAGGGAGATGTCCCAGACGTCCTGGTCCGTCGGCGCGATGTTGTAGTCCCCCAGGATCGCGAACGGCAGCGCGCCCGGGGCCGACTTCGCGGCGGTCTCCTTGAGGGCGGCGAGCCACTCCAGCTTGTACGCGTAGTGCGCGTGGCCGACCTCGCGGCCGTTCGGCACGTACACCGACCAGACGCGGACGCCGCCGCAGGTCGCCGCCGCCGCGCGGGGCTCCACCGCGCCCTCGTACTCCGGCGCGCCCGGCAGGCCCACGACGGGGTCCTCGACGCCGACCTTGGAGAGAACGGCGACCCCGTTCCACCTCCCGCCCGCGTTGACCACCGACTCGTAACCCAGCTCGCGCAGGGCCTCCTCGGGGTACGCCTCGGGGGCCACCTTCAGCTCCTGGAGGCAGACCACGTCCGGCTGCGCGGACGAGAGCCACTCCAGCAGCCGCGGCAGCCGGGCGGTGATCGAGTTGATGTTCCAGGTGGCGATACGCATGGAGGGTCCTTGTCGGGAGAACGGGCGGCACGCCATCGCGCCTGTCCGGCCGGGGGTCCGGGGGTCGCCCCCGGGAGATGCAGTCAGGTAGCAATGCGCATGGCCTCGAACCTACCGGGTCAGACTGACACTCTCGTCCGCCGCGAGGTGCACGTGCTCCGTGCCGCCCGTTCCGGGGCCTCCCGGGCCGAGCTGACGCTCGAAGAGGGCGATGCCCGTCCCGTTGAGCAGGCCGTCGTGGATGTCGTAGGCCACGCGGGGCTTGACCTCGCGGACGTAGTCGAGGACCTCGGAGAACTTGTTCCAGGGCGCGTGCACCGGCAGCAGCAGCGTCTCGACGGGGCGCTCGGGGACGGTGAGGGCGTCCCCGGGGTGGAAGACGCGGCCGTCCACGACGTACCCGACGTTCGTGATGCGCGGGATGTCCGGGTGGATCACGGCGTGCAGCTCGCCGTGGACCTCGATCTGGAAACCCGCCGCCTCGAAGGCGTCCCCGTGGCCGACGGTGTGCACCCGGCCGGGGAAGGCGCCCGCGATCTTGTCGGCGACGCTGCGCAGCGTCCAGATCTCGGCCGCCGGGTTGGCCTCCATGGCGGTGCGCAGCCGGCCCTCGTCGAAGTGGTCGGGGTGCTCGTGGGTGACGAGCACGACGTCGGCGCCGAGGGCCGCGTCGGCCTCGCTGAAGCCGCCGGGGTCGATGACCAGCGTGCGCCCGTTCCTGGTCAGGCGCACACAGGCGTGGCCCTTCTTGGTCAGTTCGAGAGCGTCCATGCCGGTCATTGTGCTACTCCTCCGGGGTCGTTTCCTCCCGGATCACGCGCTGCGCGACGGCGAACGCGGAGTTCGCCACCGGTACCCCGCAGTAGACCCCGGTGTGCAACAGCACCTCCTTGATCTCGTCGGGGGTGAGCCCGTTGCGCAGCGCGGCCCGGGTGTGCAGGGCCAGCTCGTCGAAGTGGCCGCGGGAGGCCAGCGCGGTCAGGGTGATCACCGAGCGGGTGCGGCGGTCGATGCCCGGGCGGGTCCAGGCCTCGCCCCAGGCGTAGCGCGTGACGAAGTGCTGGAAGTCGGACGTGAAGTCGTCGGTCTCCTCGGTCACCCGGTCCACGTGCGCGTCGCCCAGGACCTCGCGGCGGACCTTCATGCCCACGTCGTAGGAGTCGGTGCGCAGCGAGGCGCGCTCGGCCGACTCCAGCTCGGCGACGGCGGCGGGCTGCGGCGGCGAGGGGGCGATGACGGGCGCGGGGGCCGGGGGCCCGGCGGAGGACTCCTGCCAGGTGGTCGTGAAGTGCCGGATCAGCAGGTCCGTGACGGCGCCGGGCTGCTCGACGGGCGTGAGGTGCGAGGCGCCCGGCACGAGCGCGAGGCGCGCGTCGGGGATCCCGGCGACCAGCGCGCGGGCCTCGGCGGGCGGGGTGAGCTGGTCCTCGGACCCGGCGACCACGAGGGTCGGGACGCCGATCCCGCCGAGCGAGTGCGTGGCGTCGAACGCCGCGAACGCCTCGCACGCCGCGATGTAGCAGCCGGGGTCGGTCGTACGGACCATCTGCACGGCCCACTCGACGATCGCGGGCTGCGCGGTGGCGAAGCCGTCGGTGAACCAGCGCTCGGGGGTGGAGCGCGCGATGGGGTCGAGCCCGTTCGTCCGGATGACGACGCCGCGCTGCCGCCAGGAGTCCGGCGTGGAGAAGCGGGGCGAGGAGGAGACGAGGGCGAGCGAGGTGACGCGCTGCGGGGCCGCGAGGGCGAGCTGGACGCCTATGGCGCCGCCGAGCGAGCAGCCCGCGTACCCGAAGCGCTCGATGCCGAGGGTGTCGAGAGTGTGCAGCAGCCGCTCGGCGAGGCCGGACGTGGAGTCGGCCGAGTGCGCGGGGGAACCTCCGTGTCCCGGCAGGTCGAATCTGAGGACCCGCCAGTGACGGGTGAGTTCCGGTATCTGCCGGTCCCACATGTGCCAGGTCGTGCCGAGCGCCGGGCCCAGGACGAGCACGGGCGCTTCATCGGGTCCGTCGGTCCGGTGCTGCAGCATCTTGGCAGGGGTCGCATCGCTCACCCGGTCACGCTATCGAGAACCGCGAGCCCGCTGCCGCGCGGGGGCGGGCCGGACCCTTCGCCCCAGCTCAGAACCGGGTGGTGGACACGACGTACACCCGCGGCCTGCTCTTGTACGTGGTGTCCACGGTGATCGCCAGGTCGGGCTCGCTCTTCTCCTGCTTGTAGACGGTGCCCGAGTAGCGGTGACCCGGCTCGTCGAGGCGCCAGCCGACCTCGCGGGCCTTGGCCTCGCTGATCGTCACGCGGCCCTTTTTGAGCTTCGGCGCGGGACCGTCGCTGTCGATCTCCTGGAGGAACTCCTTGAGCCGCTTGGGGCTCGTGCGGAACTGCACCCACATGGTGCTCTTCTCCCACGAGTTCGCCTCGTAGAAGGCGACGCGGGTGGCCTGCGGCGGGACCGGGACGCTGTAGATGCGCTGGCTGACCTTGGGCGGGCGCTCGTAGGTGAGGCTCGTCGCGGCGGCGGCGCGCTCCTTGTCCTTGCCGCTGTCCCGGCTGACGAACGCCGCCTGGACGAGGAAGCCGCCCGGGATCGCGATCAGCAGCACGACGATGACCAGCACCAGCATCCGGTGGCGCGGCCGGTGCGGCGGGCGCTCGTGGGGGTCCTCGCCCGAGGCCTTGCCGGGGGTGCGGGGCGGGGAGGCCGCTGCGGTCACTGGCCCACCGCCCTGCGCAGGTTGTCGGCCGCGCGTTCGTACCGCTCGTACCGCTCCAGGCGGCGGCGGTTGGCGCGGCGGAAGCGGCGGGCCACCAGCCGGGCGAGGTCGGCGGCCCCGACCATCCCGGCCTCCGGGCCGAGCTGCGCCTTGACGATACGGGCCTCCGGCCGGTACCCGCGGCCGGTGAGGTGGCGACGGAACGCGTCGCGCGCGGGCCCGATGAGCAGGTCGTCCGCCGCGCTCACCCCGCCGCCGATCACGAAGCAGGACGGGTCGAGGGCCGCCGCGAGATTGGCGATGCCGACGCCGAGCCAGGTCCCGATCTCCTGGAGCAGCTCGGTGCACATCGCGTCGCCCTCGCGGGCCAACTCGGTGATGAGCGGGCCCGTGATGTCGCCGATCTGGCCGCCGACGCGCTCGGTGATCCCGTACGCGACCGGGGACTCGGCGGCGGCCAGCTCGCGCGCCTCTCTGACCAGCGCGTTCCCCGAGCTGTACTGCTCCCAGCACCCTCTGTTGCCGCAGGGGCAGCGGTGGCCGCCGGGCACGACCTGCATATGGCCGAACTCCCCTGCCACCCCGTACTTGCCGCGCTTCACGCGGCCGTCCTCCAGGATCGCGCCGCCGATCCCCGTGCCGAGGGTGATCATCACGAGGTGGTCCTCGCCGCGTCCGGCGCCGAAGCGCCACTCGCCCCAGGCCGCCGTGTTCGCGTCGTTGTCGACCATCACGGGGACGGCCAGGCGCGCGGTCAGCGCGTCCTTGAGCGGCTCGTCGCGCCAGGCCAGGTGCGGGGCGAACAGCACGCGGGAGCGGTCGGCGTCGATCCAGCCGGCGGCGCCGATGCCGACGGCGTGCACGTCGTGCCGGTCGGACAGGTCGAGCACCAGCTCGGCGATGGTGTCCTCGACGACCTTCGGGCTCTTGGACTTCTCCGGCGTCTCGGCGCGCACCTTCTCCAGGATCACGCCGTCCGCGTCCACGACGCCCGCCATGACCTTGGTGCCGCCGATGTCGATCCCGACGGTGGGGACCCGCGGCGCCGACAGGTGGGAGCGGCGCTCGCGTGTGCTGACGGTGCGGAGGACGCTGGCGCTGGGCGCCGTCCGGCGCCTGGAGAGCCTGTCGGCTCGTTGCAGGCCGTCCATGCTCATCTGGTCGTCCCTCTGGGGTGTGATGGTCGGGCGCCCCCGATTCTGCCAGGGATCAACGGTACGTCGCCGCCCCGGCCGAAGAGACCCCGCCGCCCCCTTGCGGGGTTGCCCGGAGCCGGGGCTGAGTCCGGGGAGCCCCGTCCTGCGCAGCGCAGAGTGCGAGTGCGTCGTGGCTTGTCGCGCAGTTCCCCGCGCCCCTGACGGGGCACGTCTCGAAGGGGCCGATCAGGGGCGCGGGGAACTGCGCGAGCGGGCACAGCGCAGCCGGGGACTGCGATGCACGGCAAGGGGCAGCCCCTGCTCAGCACCGGCACAGGCCCGAGGGCTACGGTTACCGCTCCAGCTCGTGCGACAGCTCTTCCAGTTCCGAGCCGCCTGCCATCTGGCGGACGAGTTCCTCCAGCTCCAGCCCCGACTTCTCGTACGAGCCCGCCATCGCACCCCGCTTGAGCAGCACGAAACGGTCGCCCACCAGATACGCGTGGTGCGGATTGTGCGTGATCAGCACCACGCCGAGCCCGGCGTCCCGCGCGGCGGCCACGTACTTCAGGACGACCCCCGACTGCTTGACGCCCAGCGCGGCGGTCGGCTCGTCCAGCACCAGCACCTTCGCGCCGAAGTGGATCGCCCGCGCGATGGCGACGGACTGCCGCTCGCCGCCCGAGAGCGTGCCGATCGGCTGGTCGACGTCGCGCAGGTCGATGCCCATGCGGAGCAGCTCCGCGTGCGTCGTACGCCGCATCGTCTCGACGTCCATGCGCCGCAGCGGCCCCCACCCGACCGTGGGCTCGGAGCCGAGGAAGAAGTTCCGCCATACGGGCATCAGAGGGACGACCGCCAGGTCCTGGTAGACCGTGGCGATGCCCAGGCCCAGCGCCTCGCGGGGCGAGGAGAGGCGAGTGTCCTCGCCCTGGATGCGCAGGGCGCCGCCGTCGTGCTGGTGCAGCCCTGAGATGATCTTGATGAGGGTGGACTTTCCGGCGCCGTTGTCGCCGAGGACGCAGGTGATCTCGCCCGCGTGCACCTGGAGGGAGACCTCGTCGAGGGCGCGGATGTTCCCGTAGAACTTGCTGACGGCGTCCAGCTCGACAAGGGGGCCGGGGGCCGCGTCCGTGACGTCGCTCGTCGGTTCGCTCGTCGGTTCGCTCGTCGGTTCGCTCATCGGCTCACTCATCGGTTCGCCTCCGCCCGCTTCCGGATCCACGCGTTGAGCAGGGTCGCGAGCAGCAGCATCGCCCCCAGGAAGAACTTGAACCAGTCGGGGTTCCACTGCGCGTAGACGATGCCCTTGTTCGCCATGCCGAAGATGAACGCGCCGATGGCGGCGCCGACCGCCGAGCCGTAGCCGCCGGTCAGCAGGCAGCCGCCGATGACGGCGGCGGCGATGTAGATCAGCTCGTTGCCGACGCCCTCGCCGGACTGGACGACGTCGTAGTTGAAGAGCAGGTGCTGGCCCGAGATCCAGGCGGCGAAGGCCACGCCCATGTAGAGCCCGATCTTGGTGCGGGCCACGGGGACGCCGACCGCGCGGGCCGCGTCCACGCCGCCGCCGACCGCGAAGATCCAGTTCCCGGCGCGCGTACGGAGCAGGATCCAGGTCGCGACCGCGATCAGGGCGAGCCACCACAGGACGGTGATCTGGACGTCCACGTCGCCGAGCGTGAGCTGCGAGGCGAAGACGTCCTTCGCGGAGGGGAAGCCCTCCATGTCGCTGATGCTCTTGGTGGAGACGGTGCCGCTGATCACCTTGGTGAGGCCCAGGTTGAGGCCCGTCAGCATCAGGAAGGTGGCCAGCGTGATGATGAAGCTGGGCAGCTTGGTGCGGGTCAGCATGAAGCCGTTGAAGAAGCCGATGCCGAGGGTGACCAGCAGGGACACCCCGACGCCGACCCAGACGTTGGCCGTCATCTGGTAGCTGAACATCGAGGAGACCAGCGCCGAGGACGTCACCATCACGCCCGTCGACAGGTCGAACTCGCCGCCGATCATCAGCAGCGCCACCGGCACCGCCATGATCCCGATCGTCGACGAGAAGTAGAGCACCGTGGAGAGGCTGGAGGCCCGCAGGAAGCTGTCGGCGACCAGCGAGAAGAAGACGAAGAGGGCCAGGGCGCCGACGACGGCGCCCAGCTCGGGGCGGCGCATCGCGCGCGCCGCGAACGAACGGTGCACGAGCCGGTCGTCGGCTCCCGATGGTGCGGCGACTGTCATCGCGTCCCCCGCTTCGTCAGCTCTTCCAGCTTGCCCGCGTCCTTCTTGGTGAGGATCTGCGGACCCGTGAGCACCGGCTTGCCGCCGCCGAGCATGTCGCGGTTGTAGCGGTAGAGCCAGAGCAGGTCGACGGACTCGTAGCCCTGCATGTACGGCTGCTGGTCGACGGCGAAGCCGATGGTGCCGTCCTTGAGGCCCGTGGCGACCTTGGCGTTCAGGTCGAAGGTGTCGATCTCGGCCTTGCTGCCCGCGTCCTTCTTCGCCTCGGCGGCGGTGGCCGCGAAGGGGGCGCCGAGCGTGACGACCGTGTCCACCTTCTTGTCGGACTGGAGCTTGGCCTCGACGGACGACTGGACGCCCGGCATGTTCGTGCCCTCGACGTAGAGGTCCTCGACCTTGCCGTCGAACGTCTTCTTGATGCCCTCGCAGCGCTGCTCGTGGCCGACGTTGCCCTGCTCGTGGAGGAGGCAGAGGGCCTTCTTCCTGCCCCGGTCGTTCAGCTCGCGGCCGACGGCCTCGCCCGCGAGGACCTCGTCCTGGCCGATGTGGGTGAGGGCGCCGAACTCCTTGGACTCGGCCTGGCCCGAGTTGATCGTGATCACCGGGATGCCCGCCTTGACGGCCTTCTTCACGACCTTCTTCATCGCGGAGGGCTTGGCGAGGGTGACGATCAGGCCGTCGACCTTCTTGTCGATCGCGGCCTGCACGAGCTGGGCCTGGCGGCCGGCCTCCTTGTCGTGCGAGTAGAGGAACTCGATGTTGTCCTTGGCGGCGGCCTGCTTGGCGCCGCTCTGGACGATGTCCCAGTAGGTGTCGCCGTCGCCCGAGTGGGTGACCATGGCGACCTTCCAGCGCGGGGTCGTCACGTTCGCCTTGCCGGAGGCGCCCTGCTCGCGGGCCTCCTCGGCCCGCTTCCCGCCCGTGGAGCTGCACCCGGCGAGCCCCACCACGACAGCGATGACGACCGCCATCACGGCCCCCCTCGTCCGCACGGACGTACGAGACCTCTGCACGCTGGCCACGGTGTTCTGCCCTCTCGGTACGGGTACTCCTGCGACAAATGTCCTGGTTGATTCCGCTTGGTCCAGCTTGATCGCCCAAGACACCGCACAAGTATCCGTCACCTTGGCGAGAAAGCACTCAGCGGGTTCCGCGCTCGGTGTACTTCTCCAGCCTCGGCACGTCCGCGCGCGTGACGATCTCGGGCCCGGTGAGGACGGGCTTGCCGCCGCCCAGGCCGTTGGCGTTGTACTCGTGCAGCCAGAGCAGGTCCACCGCCTCGTACCCCTGCATGTACGGCTGCTGGTCGACCGCGAAGCCGATGCGCTTGGCCTTCAGCTCCTTGACGACCTGCGCGTTCAGGTCGAACGTGACGACCTCGGCGTCGCTCCCCGCCTTCTCCTTGGCCTTCGCGGAGGTCGCCGCGAAGGGGGCGCCGAGCGTGACGATCGTGTCGATGTCCTTGCCGGACTGGAGCTTGGCCTCGACGGACGACTGGACGCCGGGCATGTTCGTGCCGTCGACGTTGAGGGTCGTCAGCTCGCCCTCGAACGTCTTCTTCGCCCCCGCGCAGCGCTCCTCCAGCGAGACGTTGCCCTGCTCGTGGATGACGCACAGGGCCTTCTTCTTCCCGCGCTCGTTCAGCTCCTCCCCCACGGCCTCGCCCGCGACGGCCTCGTCCTGGCCGATGTGCGCGAGCGCGCCCAGGTCCGGCGAGAACTGGGCGCCGGAGTTGATCGTGACGACCGGGATACCCTTCTTGACCGCCTTCTTCACGACGGCGCGGAGCGCCTCCGGCTTGGCGAGCGTGACGATCAGCCCGTCGACGTCCTTGTCGATCGCGGACTGCACGAGCTGCGCCTGCTGGCCGCCCTCCTTGTGGTTGGAGTAGTCGAACTCGACGTTGTCCTTACGCGCCGCCTGCTTGGCGCCGCTCTGCACGATGTCCCAGAACGTGTCGCCCTCGCCGGAGTGCGTCACCATCGCGATCGTCAGGCGCGGCGTATCGACCCCGCCGCCCTTGCCGCCCTTGTTCTCGTCCTCGTCGGCCTTCTTGCCCCCGGAGTCGCTGCACCCCGCCAGCAGGGCGGTGGTGACGAGGAGGGCTGCCCCCATCGATGCCGTACGCCTGTGCGCCATGGCCGAGTTGTAGCGGCGGGGGTGGGGGCCGTCAATGCGCCGGGCACCGGCGGCGGTTGACTTGAAGAGCGGTTCAGGTTCCAGAATCGCGCGCATGCGGATAGAGATCTACGGCGATGTGCTCTGACCCTGGTGCTACATCGGCAAGCGGCGCCTCGCGAAGGCCCTCGACGGCCTGCGGGGCGTACCCCGCCACGAACTGGTCTGGCGGGCTGTTTCGACTTGCGGCTCCGCCGCGCGGGCACGACCGGTCACAACACCACGGGGCTTGCCCCACTAGGGGCGCGGGGAACTGCGCGACAAGCCACGGCGCAGCCGCAGCCTGCGAAGCACAGCCCGGGGCACCCCGAACCCAGCCCTCATATCCGGCCCGCCCGGCGAAGAGGGCTGCGCTTGCCAGCCCTGCTCCCCCAAGCTCTTCGAGCAGGGGGCACCCCCAGTGGCAGACCTCCCAAGCGCAAGGGAGTGGTGAGGGAGCAGGGGCCTGGCTCGGCGGGGCCCGGGAGGGCTAGGGGCGGACCAGGAGTTGGAAGTCGAAGGAGTAGCGGGATGCCCGGTAGAGGTGGGAGCCGTACTCGACGGGGCGGCCCGTATCGTCGAACGTGGTGCGCTGCATAGTGAGCAGCGGAGCCCCCTCCGGTTCACCCAACAACTCACCCTCCCCCGCGGACGCGGCCTTGGCCCCCACCGACTGACGGGCACTGTGCAGGGTGACCCCGGCGCCCCGCATCAGCCGGTACAGGCCCGTGGACTCCAGTTCCTCGCGCTCCGCGGGCAACAGCTCCAGCGGAAGATGGTTGCGCAGATACGCCATCGGCTCGCCGTGCGTCAGCCGCAGGCGCTCGACGACACGCACCTCCGTGCCCTCGCCGACGGCGAGCGCCGCGGCGACCTCGGCGGTGGCCTCCTCCGTCGCGTACCGCAGCACGCGCGTCGCGGGGCGCTGGCCCGCCGCCTCCAGGTCGTCGTAGAGGCTCGACAGCTCCAGGGGGCGCTTGACCTGGCTGTGCACCACCTGCGTGCCGATTCCGCGCCGGCGCACCAGCAGGCCCTTGTCCACCAGGGACTGGATGGCCTGTCTGACCGTGGGCCGCGAGAGGCCGAGCCGGCTCGCCAGCTCGATCTCGTTGCCCAGCAGGCTGCCCGGAGCGAGTTTGCCGCGCTCGATGGCGCTCTCCAGTTGCTGGGAGAGCTGGAAGTACAGCGGGACCGGGCTGCTGCGGTCCACACTGAGCTGGAGGTCCACCGGATCATTCTTGGCCACGGAGGGAGCGTAGTGCCCTACGGGTGACCACGGGAACCGTACGTTCGATTGTCAGGACGAAAAGACAACCCGTTGACAGCGCTGGTCGGGCGGTCCAGCGTAGGTCCATGCGCATCGGACTCATCGGAACCGGCCGGATCGGCACCCTTCATGCCCGGACCCTCAGCGCGCACCCCGAGGTCACCGAGGTCGTCGTCACGGACGCGGACGGGATGCGGGCCGTCGAGGTGGCCGCGGCCCTCGACGCGACGCCCGTGCCGACGGTGTCCGAGCTGTTCTCCCTGGACATCCACGCGGTGGTGATCGCCTCCGCGACCTCCTCGCACGCAGAGCTGATCCGCACCGCCGCCGAGCGCGGCCTGCCGGTCTTCTGCGAGAAGCCCGTCGCGCTCGACCTGCCGGGCACCAAGGACGCGCTGCGCGCGGTGGACGAGGCCGGGACGCTGCTCCAGATCGGCTTCATGCGCCGGTTCGACGCGGGGTACGCGGCGGCGCGCGAGGCCGTGCGGGACGGGCGGCTCGGCCGCCTGCACACGATCCGCGCCCTCACCTCCGACCCTGCCCCGCCCCCGGCCGCCTACCTCCCGCTCTCCGGCGGCCTCTACCGCGACTGCCTCGTCCACGACTTCGACGCGGTGCGCTGGGTGACGGGCCGCGAGGTCC
Organism: Streptomyces albiaxialis; assembly: GCF_039530985.1. Lineage (NCBI taxonomy): Bacteria > Bacillati > Actinomycetota > Actinomycetes > Kitasatosporales > Streptomycetaceae > Streptomyces > Streptomyces albiaxialis. Next base: position 36,401 of record NZ_BAAAPE010000016.1, on the reverse strand, counting down.
TCTCCGTCTACGCGGCGGGGTCCGACGCGGGCCCCGCGATGTTCCGCGAGGCGGGCGACGTGGACACCGCCGCGGCCCTCCTCACCCTGGACGACGGCACGCTCTGCACGGCCACGGCGACGCGCGTGAACGGCGCGGGGTACGACGTGCGGATGGAACTCGCGGGCGAGGCCGACCAGTTCGCCGTCGGCCTCGACGCCCGTACGCCGCTCACGTCCCTGGAGCCGACCGCCCCCGCGGCACCGGACAAGCCCTGGCCCGGCTTCATCGACCGTTTCGGCCCGGCGTACGAGGCCGAACTGGCCGCGTTCGTCCGCGCGGTCCGCGGCGAGATCCCCAACCCCTGCGACGGCCAGGAGGCGCTGGAGGCCCTGCGCGTCGCGGAGGCCTGCGAGCGCTCCCGCGCGACGGGCCTGCCCGTCGCGGTGTCGGACGTGCGCTGAGGAACCGACGCCCGTACGGGACCGGCGGCACGCCGCACCTGGACCGTCCCGGTCCTCGCCGCCAAGCTCGCCGACGCACGGCGCCGCCCCGACGAACTCCGGGCCGGCGACCTCGCCGTCCGGGCCGCCTTCGAACTCGGCCACGGGCAGCCCGACCCCGAACAGACCCGGGCCTTCCGGCTCCTCGGGCTCACCACTACCGCCTGCACAATCTCGTACGGCTCAGCGCCAGGAACCGGCTCAGCGGTCCGGGGTCAGGTTCTTCACCATGAACGTGCAGGCGTCGGCGACGCGGTGGGTGACGCCCGCGCCGTCCTCGTAGGACCAGCAGTCGAGGTACGGCGTCGTGTCGTAGTAGCCGAGGCGGCGGTAGAGGGCACGGGCGCGGGGGTTGTTCCGCTCGACGCCGAGGCCGATGCGGGCGCATCCGCGCGCGGCGGCCAGCCGCTCGGCCTCATGGATCAGTCCGGTGCCGATGCCCAGCGAGCGCAGCGTCTCCGGCCACACACCGAGCCCGTTCACCTCGGGGCAGTCCGCGTGCGCGGCGCGCACCTCCGGTGCCGCGCAGCCCTCCCATCGCACCTCGCAACTGCCGACCGGCACCTCGTTGCGCCACGCGACCAGGAACGTGCCCTCGCCGGCCCGCTGGCGGGCGTATCGCCGCTGGTGAGAGGAGACCGCGCCCGGGGACGGCATGTGCTTGTCGAGCAGCTCGACGTCTTCTTCCCGGCACTGGCTGATCCTCATACGACAACCCTAGAGACTTCGCTCGACCGTTCGACCCCCCATACCGGTCTCGTCTCCTGGACCCTCACGGAGCCCTCACCACCGGAGCCGGGGAGCGTCACTGAGCGGGCTGGCGGGCGTGATGCGGAACCGCGTCCTCCAGACGCTGCAGCAGCTCGGTGACGCGCTTGGTGACCGCCTCGCGGTCACCCTCGGTGAGCGCGGAGCCCATGCCGCAGGCGGCGGCGCCCGCCGCGATCCACTCGGGCGCGTCCGCCACGGAGACGCCGCCGGTCGGCAGCACGGGGGCCTGCGGCAGCGCGGCCCGTACGTCGCGGAGCCAGTGCGGGCCGTAGGCGGAGGCCGGGAAGAGCTTGAGGGCGTCGGCGCCCAGTTCCAGGGCGCGCACCATCTCGGTGGGGCTGGCGACGCCGGGGAAGACCGGTACTCCGTAGCGGTGGCCGGTGCGTATGACCTCGGCGTCCAGGCTCGGCGAGACGAGGAAGCGGGCGCCCGCGTCGACCGCGAGCCGTGCCGAGGCACCGTCCAGCACCGTGCCCGCGCCGATGACCGAGTCGTCGCCGGTCTCCCGGCGGAGCGTGCTGATCGCCTCCAGCGCGAAGGGCGTCGTCAGCGAGATCTCCAGACTGGTGATTCCGGCCCCGAGCAGGGTGTCGGCGGCAGCGGTGGCCTTCTCGTAGCTCTCCCCGCGCACGATGGCGAAGACGCGCTGCTCCAGCGCTGCCCTGGTGATCTCCCAGCGGTACACGGCAAGTTCGCCGCCTCTCTTGTTCATTTCGGTCGGTCGAGCGTGGTGCGTGGTGCCTGGTGCCTGTGCGTGTAGCGCGTGTGCGTGTGGCGCGTGTGCGTGCGTACGCGCCCGATGATGCCGGTCGCGGCGTGAACGCGGCGTGACGTCAGCGGTGCACGGAATCGGTGCCCCGGGTGAAGCCCGTGAGCGCCCGGTCGCGGGCCGCCGCCGTCGGCAGCCCGTCGGTGTCGGCGGGCGCCTGCACGACGAGCGCCGCCACGCACGCGGCCTCCGCGAGCGCGGACGGCTCGTCCAGCCCGCGCAGCCACGCCGAGAGCCAGCCGGCGGCGAACGCGTCGCCCGCGCCGACCGGGTCCACGACCGGCACCTCGAACGGGGGCCGCTCCCACTGGCCCGCGTCCGTGTACGCCGCCGCCGTGTGGTCCCGGCGCTTCACCACGACCGTACGGGCACGGCCCATCGTCAGCAGCGCCTTCGCGCCCTCTCCCGCGCCCCCGCCGAGCAGCAGCTCCAGCTCGTCCTCCCCCGCGAGGACGAGATCCGCTTCGCGCAGCAGCGGCCCGACGACCCGTATCCAGTCGTGGTCGGTGCCGAGCTTGCGGCGGACGTTGGGGTCGAACGAGACGGCGGCCCCCGCCTGTCTGGCACGCTCGATCAGCGTCCGGGTCGCCTGCGCCGCCTGCTCGGAGAGCATCGGCGTGATGCCGGTGACGTGCACGACCCGGACCCCGGCGAGCGCCTCCGGGGTGATCTGGGCGGGGCTGAGGAGCGAGGCGGCGGAGCCGCCCCGGTAGTACTGGACGTCGATCGCGCGGTGCGGATGGCTGTCCCGCAGCAGCAGCCCGGTGGGCGCCTGGGGGTCCATCTCGGCGCACGAGACGTCGATCCCGTCGGCCCGCAGCTCGCGCAGCACCGCCTCGCCCGCGGGGTCGTCGCCGACCCTGCCGATCCAGCGCGCCCAGTGCCCGAGGCGGGCGAGGCCCGCGGCGACATTGGACTCGGCGCCCGCCACGGAACGCCGGAAGTGCGTGGCGCGTTCCAGTGGCATGCCCGGTTCGGCGAGCATGAGGAGCATCGCCTCACCGCACGTAACCGCCTCTGGGCCGTTTCTCACCGGTAACTCCCCATATCTACCGCCGATGCATCACTCTCTGTGGGGAACGTTACCCGCTCAGGACGCCAAAGCCACCCCCGGGGGCGGCTCCCCTTCCCCGAAACGGAACGGATCCGGAACGCGGGCGAAAGGGAGACGGTACCGGTCCCCCACCCCTCCCCGGGGCCAACTCGGGTGGAGACTCCCGGTGTTCGGGCAACCGGAGCGCCGGATTCCCGCTCACGGTGTCACCACACGTCGTCGGCCGGGTCGGCCCGTGACTCCTGCCGGACCAGATGGTCCAGGTGCCGGCCCACGTACGCACAGGCGGCGATGTAGTCGTGCGCGGCGGACGGGGAGACGCTCCCGCCGTGGGCGACGGCCTCCTCGCGCAGGCCGTGCAGCTCGTTCAGGACGGAGGCCACGGGAAACGGGAGGTGCGTGCGCAGGCTCGCGATCAGCTCGGGCGGGCCGAGGCCGTCGGCGGGGAGGCGGAGCAGCCGGGCCGCGTCCCGGGCGAGCCGCTCCACCGCGTGCCACGCGGCGGCGACGGCGGGGGCGGGCACGCCCTCCGCGAGGCGCGAGGCCTCGGCCAGCTTCGTCTCCCAGGACCAGCCGGTGTTCGTCCTCGCGGGCACTCCCCCGGCGTGCCGCTGCCCCGCGTCGAGGGCGATCCGCCGGTTCACCGGCCGGTCCACGTCCGGTTCCAGGGCCGCGAGCGGAGTCTCGTCCGGGGTCCTGTCCGGGGTCCTGTCCGGGGCCTCGCCCGGAGTCGCGTCGGGGGTCCCGCCCGGGCCCGACTCCGAGGGCCGGGCCGGCCGGGACAGCCTGTCCCGTTCTTCCACGACGACGGCCCTGTAGTCCGTCTCCCGCAGCATCCCTGCCAGGGAAGTCTGCCGCGGCAGGGCGGGGACGTCCGCGGGACGGGGCTCGTCGTCCCGTTCCCGCGCGAGCAACCGCTCCGTCTCGTCGCGCAGCGAACGCGCGCTCGCCTCGAACTCCAGGGCTCCGGCGGGCGTCTCGATGCGGGTCATCCGGCCGAAGGCCTCACGCAGGTGCGCGCGCAGGCACCAGGCGAGGATGCCGACCGTCACGGGCCACGCGAGCGCCTCGACGTACTTGAGTACGAGTTCCGCTACCTCCACCCGCCCATCCTGCCCAGGATTCCCACCGCGCGCGGGCGGAACAGCGCGGACGGCCGCCGCTCCTGTGGGGGTGGGAGCGGCGGCCGCGCGGAGGAAGGGCTCAGCAGGAGTAGTCGACGAGGTCGAACGACTCGTAGTGGTCGGCGGTGTAGTAGTCCTCCTGCTCCTTGTCGCCGGTGACGATGCGCCGGGCGCCGCGGTCGTCCTCGCCCGGGGTCTTGACCGTGTACTCGTGGTAGTAGCCCTCGTCCTGCTGCGGCAGGATGCCCTCGCGGTTCTGGAAGACGGTCCCGTCCTGCGGATACGGGTAGGGGCCGCCCTTCTCGATCAGTTCGAGGGTGTCGTGGGCCTCGGCGGGCAGCTTCGACTGGCAGATGTCACCGACGTCGGCGACCCTCGCGGACTGCACCGTCTGCACGGCCGCCACCGGCGTGGGGGCGGGCGCCGCACTGGCGTTGACGAGGGCGGGCCCACCGACCAACAGGCTGGCGGTGAGAGCCCCGAGGGCGCTGACGCGGGCGATACGTGGGGGGAATCTCATGCGTCCCATGGTGACGCGCGTAGATGACATGTCAACGCCAACCACAGCAAATTCTCGGGGTGTTCACGTACTGGCGGGGCGAGAGCCGACGATCGGCGGGCGGGGGCGACGCCTCCCCCGCCCGCCGACTCCGGCCGCTACGCGCCCAGTTCGGTGTAGCGCGTGGCCAGGCGGCGTGCGCCCTCCTCCGTCAGCGCGCCGTGCAGCCGCAGCCGCGCGATGCCGCCGTCGGGGTAGATGTCCATCCGTACGTGCGTGACGGCGGGCGCGTTCTCCAGCAGGAAGCGGTGCACGGCGTCCGGCTCCAGCTTCGTACGGGGCAGGAGTTCGGTCCACTCGCCGGACTCGCCGTCGCGCCCGGAGAGGGCGACCCAGCCGGCGGCGTTGCCCAGGTAGTAGCCGGTGTCGATCTCCACGGCGCGGATGGTGCCCTGCCCGGCGAGGGCGTAGCGCACCCAGTCGTGGCCGTCGTCGCGGCGGCGCCGGGTCTCCCAGCCGTCGTACATCTTCTGGGAGCGGCCCGGCAGGATCGTGTGCACCGGCGGCGAGAAGAAACGGTCCGAGGCGTCCTCGGCGACGCCGCCGTTCTCCAGCGCGACGAGGTCGAAGGTGCCCAGCGCGGTGAGCCACGCCGGGTCCGGGACGGCCTCGCCGTGCACGCGCAGCCGGGCGATACCGCCGTCGGGGTGCTGGCTGACGCGGAGGTGGGTGAAGCGGCGCTCCTCGGTGACGGCGAAGGCGTTCGCCGCGTGGCCGCCGACCGGCGTCCTGGGTACGAGGGTCGTCCACTTGACGTCGTCGGCGAGCAGGTCCTCGGGGGAGGGCGTGCCGGGCACGGAGGCGGCCTCGACGGAGACGGACTGCGGGTAGTTGCCGCGGAAGTGCGCGGTGTCGACGACGAGTCCGCGGATGACGCCGGGCGTCCCGAGCCGGACGAGCGCCCAGTCGTGGTCGTCACCGGCCGGGTGCGGGACACCGGCGGAGGCGCCGCGCCTGCGGCGGGTCTCCCAGCCGTCCATGATCTTGCCCTTGTGCCCGAAGGCGCTCGGGTCGAAGACGGGGCGCTCGGGCCGCAGCATGTTCTCGCGCTCGGCGAAGAACTCGTCGTTGGCGGCGATGACGGCGGCGCCCATCCTGCGGTCGGCGAGGTCGGGGAGATGGGCGAAGGGCAGCTCGCCCTCCGGAGCGCGGTAGTCGGCGTACGGGTCGCCGCCGCCGTACGGGTTCGCGTCTCCTTCGAAGCGGGGTATGCCAGGGCCAGAGGTCGCCGCTGCCATTCAGTCAGCCTTCCTTTCGATCAGTCGTCCACTGCGCTGTACGGGCTTCCCGTGGTCCGCGATCCGCTCGCCGCGCAGCCAGGCCGAGCGGACGACGCCGTGGAGCGTCTTCCCCGCGTAGGCGGTGACCTGGTTGCGGTGGTGGAGCCGGGCGGGGTCCACGGTGAAGGTCTCTTCGGGGGCGAGGACCGCGAAGTCCGCGTCGTTCCCCGGGGCGATGGCGCCCTTGCCGGTCACACCGGCGAGGCGCGCGGGCGCCTCCGACATCCAGCGGGCCACGTCGGCGAGCCCGTGGCCGCGCCGCCGGGCCTCGGTCCACACGGCGGGCAGGCCGAGCTGGAGGGAGGAGATACCGCCCCAGGCGGTGCCGAAGTCGGGGGTCTTGAGGTCCGCGGTGCACGGCGAGTGGTCGGAGACGACGCAGTCCAGCGTCCCGTCGGCCAGGGCGGCCCACAGCGCGTCCTGGTTCTCCTTCTCGCGGATGGGCGGGCAGCACTTGAACTCGGTGGCGCCGTCCGGCACCTCCTCGGCGGTGAGCGTGAGGAAGTGCGGGCAGGTCTCGGCGGTCACGCGGACGCCCTCGCGGCGGGCCTCGGCGAGCAGCGGGAGCACGCCGTCGGAGGAGACGTGCAGGACGTGGACGCGGGTGCCGTGCTCGGCTGCGAGGGTCACGAGGCGCTCGACGGCCACGTTCTCCGCGTCGCGCGGGCGGGAGGCGAGGAAGTCGGCGTAGGCGGGGCCGCCCTTCTGCGGGGCCGCGGCGAGGTGGCCGGGGTCCTCGGCGTGCACGATGAGCAGCCCGTCGAAGGAGGCGATCTCGGCCATCGCGTCCTTGAGCCCGGCCGGGTCCAGCTCGGGGAACTCCTCGACGCCGGAGGGCGAGAGGAAGCACTTGAAGCCGAAGACCCCGGCCTCGTGCAGGGGCCGCAGCTCGCGGACGTTCCCGGGGATCGCGCCGCCCCAGAAGCCGACGTCGATGTGGGCCTTGCCGCGGGCGACGTCGCGCTTGACGGCGAGGTGGTCCGCCGTGGTGGTCGGCGGGAGGGAGTTGAGCGGCATGTCGAGGAGGGTGGTGATGCCGCCCGCCGCCGCGGCGCGGGTGGCGGTCCAGAAGCCCTCCCACTCCGAGCGCCCGGGGTCGTTCACATGCACGTGGGTGTCGACCAGGCCGGGGAGCAGCGCGTCCTCGCCGAGGTCGGCCAGCTCGGCGCCGGGCGGGACCGGCGCGTCGTGGGGCAGTACGGCCGCGATCGTGCCGTCCGCGGCGACGGCCACGGAGGCCGGGCGTACGCCGTCGGGGAGCACGGCGCGGCGGGATCGCAGGACGAGCGGGACACCGGCGACCGCGTCGGGAGCGCTGCCGTTCAAGCGGACCTCCTTCAACAGAACGTTGAAGGCATAGTCACCTCAGGGACCTGGGCAGTCAAGGGTCCACGGCCTGGAGAAGTCCACAAAATGGAACTAAGATTTCGGAATACAGAAGAGAAGCCCGGTCGGCCGACCGCCTCCGACCGGATACGATGCGCCCCCAGGAGAACGAGAGGAACGCGACGTGCCGCCGTCCCCCGAGCAGAAGACCCCGGTGCAGAACACCAGCCCCCCGGCCCCCTCGGGCGGGGTCCAGTCCCTGGAGAGGGCCTTCGACCTCCTGGAGCGCATGGCGGACGCCGGGGGCGAGGTCGGCCTGAGCGAGCTGTCCGGCGCCAGCGGTCTCCCCCTGCCCACCATCCACCGCCTCATGCGCACGCTGGTCTCCTGCGGATACGTCCGCCAGCAGCCCAACCGGCGGTACGCGCTGGGCCCCCGCCTCATCCGCCTCGGCGAGAGCGCGTCCCGGCTGCTCGGCACCTGGGCCCGCCCGTATCTCGCACGCCTGGTCGAGGAGACCGGCGAGACGGCGAACATGGCGCTGCTCGACGGCGACGAGGTCGTCTACGTCGCGCAGGTCCCCTCGCGGCACTCGATGCGGATGTTCACCGAGGTCGGCCGCCGCGTCCTGCCGCACTCCACCGGCGTCGGCAAGGCGCTGCTCGCGCACACCCCCGACGAGCAGGTCCGCGCGCTCCTCGCCCGTACGGGCATGCCCGCGGCGACGGAGAAGACGATCACGACCCCCGAGGGCTTCCTGGACGCGCTCGCCCAGGTCCGCGCGCAGGGCTACGCGACGGACGACAACGAGCAGGAGGTCGGCGTCCGCTGCATCGCCGTCTCCGTCCCCGACTCCCCCACGTCCGCCGCGATCTCGATCTCCGGCCCGGCGGGCCGCGTCACGGACACGGCGACGGACAAGTTCGTCCCCCTCCTCCAGGAAATCGCCGCGGACCTCTCCACGGCGCTGGCGAACAACGGGGCCACGGCCCAGTAGGGACGGGGCCCAGCGGGCCCGGTAAGGGCGGGGCTCAGCGGGGAGGGCCCAGCGGAGGGGGCTCAGCGCGGGGCGACTCCGAAGAGGTCGATGGCGCCGCGGACCTCGCCGAGGGCGAGGGCCAGGGCGCTGACCGAGCCGAGGGCCGCGGTCAGGAGGAGGAGCGCGCGGCGCAGCGTCTCCACGTCGAGGGCACCGGAGCGCGCGGCGGCGTCCAGCGCTTCCAGCTCGCGCTCCGCCTCGCGGCGGTCACGCAGATCGGCCGGGTGCGCGTCCAGCTCGGCGCGCAGCCGGGTGACCGCGCGGCGGAGCGCCTCCACGCGCGGATCGCCTCTGTCGGCACGGGACGCCGCCATCGCCGCCGCCCCATTTCCCATTGTTTCGCTCTGCACGTTCTCCCCCACACGGGCCCACACACCGCACTCCCCACAAGTGCCCAGTTCCCCTGAGGAGTTGGTCAGGCTCACAAAGGGGTTCGCACAGTAAACGACAGACTCCGTACAGCGCGCCACACGCATGGCGGAATTCGGGAGTGTTTTCCCTCTCAGCCGCACAGGGCCGCACGCCGCCCCCATTCTGCGCCACGTGCGGTAAGCAGGCTGTATGACCCATTTCCCCACTTCCAGGCCCCGCGTCGCCGGACTGCTGCTCGCCGCAGGGGGCGGACGGCGGCTCGGCGGGCGCCCCAAGGCGCTTCTCTCCCACCGGGGGCGCCCGCTGGTCGAGCACGCCGCGCGCGCCCTGCGCGAGGGCGGCTGCGCGCCGGTCCACGTGGTGCTGGGCGCGGCGGCGACCGCCGTGCACGCGCGGGCCGGCCTCCCCGACGCCGTACTCCACGACAACCCCGACTGGGCGGAGGGCATGGGCAGTTCGCTCCGCGTGGGCCTGGCGGCGCTCGCCGCGGACGGCGAGGCGGACGCCGTGCTCGTCTCACTTGTGGACCAGCCCGGCATCGGCCCCGCCGCCGTCGCGCGCGTACGGGCGGCCTGCGCGTCCCGCGAGACGCTCGCGGCGGCGGCGTACGGCGGGCGGCGCGGCCACCCCGTCCTCTTCGGCGCCGCCCACTGGGCCGGAATCGCCGCCTCCGCCGAGGGCGACCGGGGCGCCCGCGCGTATCTGCGGGCCCACGCGGCCGACGTCACGCTCGTCGAGTGCGGCGACATCGCGGACCCGGCCGACATCGACACCCCGGACGATCTGGCGCTGCTGGAGGAGTAGGGGCACGCCTTCGTGGCACCCCTCATGGCACGCCCCGTCACCCGGCGTGCCGCGGCGTGGCACCGCGGGCCACCGGAGGGGCGGATTCCGGGGTGAGAGATATCTCGACGTCAACAAAGTATTGAAGTTCCACCATGAGGAAACTAATCTCCACTGATCAGAAGCGCATTCTCGGTGCGCGGGCGGTCACCGCCCCGGGCCGAGCGCTGCGCGCTGTCGGCGGCACCCCGTGCCGCGCGTGCCTGCACCGCCCGCAGAAGGAGTGACCCACCATGTCCGCACCAGCGCACTCGCCGGTGGCCGTCGTCGGCGTCGAGCCCGGGGCCCGCCCCGACCGGCAGGACGAGGTACTGACCGACGCCGCGCTCGACTTCCTGGCCGCCCTCCACCGCCGGTTCACTCCCCGTCGCGACGAGCTGCTCGCCCGGCGGGCCGAGCGCCGCGCGGAGATCGCGCGCACCAGCACGCTCGACTTCCTCCCCGGGACCGCCGCCGTGCGCGAGGGCGACTGGAAGGTGGCCGACTGCCCGCCCGCGCTCCAGGACCGCCGCGTGGAGATCACCGGCCCGACCGACCGCAAGATGACGATCAACGCGCTCAACTCCGGCGCGAAGGTCTGGCTCGCCGACTTCGAGGACGCCTCGGCCCCCACCTGGGAGAACGTCATCGGCGGCCAGCTCAATCTCACCGACGCCTACGAGCGCCGCATCGACTTCACCGACCCGAACTCCGGCAAGTCCTACGCCCTCGGGCCCGCCGACGAGCTGGCCACCGTCGTCGCCCGCCCGCGCGGCTGGCACCTGGACGAGCGCCACCTGGAGTGCGACGGAGCGCCGGTCCCGGGCGGGCTGGTCGACTTCGGGCTCTACTTCTTCCACAACGCCCAGCGCCTGCTCGACCAGGGCAAGGGCCCGTACTTCTACCTGCCGAAGACCGAGTCGCACCTCGAAGCGCGGCTGTGGAACGACGTGTTCGTCTTCGCGCAGGAGTACTGCGGCATCCCGCACGGCACCATCCGCGCCACGGTCCTCATCGAGACGATCACCGCCGCGTACGAGATGGAGGAGATCCTCTACGAGCTGCGCGACCACGCCTCCGGGCTGAACGCGGGCCGCTGGGACTACCTCTTCTCCATCGTGAAGAACTTCCGCGACGGCGGCTCCCGCTTCGTCCTCCCGGACCGCAACGCGGTGACGATGACGGCCCCGTTCATGCGCGCGTACACCGAACTCCTCGTCCGTACGTGCCACAAGCGCGGCGCGCACGCGATCGGCGGCATGGCGGCGTTCATCCCCAACCGCCGCGACCCGGAGGCCAACGCGGCGGCGCTGGAGAAGGTCAAGAACGACAAGGACCGCGAGGCCGCCGACGGCTTCGACGGCTCCTGGGTCGCGCACCCGGACCTCGTGCCGGTCGCGCGCGCCTCGTTCGACGCCGTCCTCGGCGACCGCCCGCACCAGAAGGAGCGGCTGCGCGAGGACGTGGACGTCAAGGCCGCCGACCTGATCGCGGTGGACTCGCTGGAGGCCAGGCCGACGTACGAGGGCCTGCGCAACGCCGTCCAGGTCAGCATCCGCTACACCGAGGCGTGGCTGCGCGGCCTCGGCGCCGTCGCGATCTTCAACCTCATGGAGGACGCGGCGACCGCCGAGATCTCCCGCTCCCAGATCTGGCAGTGGATCAACGCGGGCGTCGTCCTCGACAACGGCGAGACCGTCACCCGCGACCTCGTCCGCCGCGTCGCCGCCGACGAACTGGCCGCGATCCGCGCCGAGACGGGCGAGGAGGCCTTCACCACCGGCCGTTGGCAGGAGGCCCACGACCTGCTGCTGCGCGTCGCCCTGGACGAGGAGTACGTCGACTTCCTGACGCTCCCCGCCTACGAGCTGCTGCGCGGCTGATCCGCCACGCGCCCGCGCCCCTTCTCCCCCGCCGGGTGGGAGAAGGGGCGCTGTCACATCTATTGACGCAGATTCAAACCGCCCAGTAACTTCCGAGCACCCCACCACTTCGTGCTGCTCAGGGAGCATCAATGGCGATCCGCACCCGTGCACGTCAGCTCGCGGCGGTCTCGGCCGTGGCCGCGACCGCGACGCTCGGCCTCACCGCCCCGGCCCACGCCGAGCCCGCGGAGCCCGCGGCCGAGCCCCTCCCCTATGTCGCCCTCGGCGACAGCTACAGCGCCGGGTCCGGCATCCTGCCGCTCGACCCCGACGCCTCGCCCCTCTGCGCGCGTACGACGCTCAACTACCCGCATCTCGTCGCGAAGCGGACCGGCGCCCAGCTCAAGGACGTCACCTGCGGCGGGGCGCAGACCAAGCACTTCACCGAGTCCCAGTACCCGGGCGTGGCCCCGCAGTTGGACGCCGTGGACAAGGACACGAAGCTCGTCACCCTCACCATCGGCGGCAACGACAACAACACGTTCATCGGCGCGATCCTCGCCTGCGGCTCCGCCGGCATCGTCACCGGCGGCAACGGCAACCCCTGCGAGAAGCTCTACGGCAGCAAGTTCACCGACCAGATCGACGCCAACACCTACCCGGCCCTGAAGTCCTCGCTCGCCGCGATCAAGGCGAAGGCGCCGAACGCCCGTGTCGGCATCCTCGGCTACCCCTGGATCGTGCCCGAGAAGGCCCAGTCCGGCTGCTTCGCGAAGATGCCGATCGCCGACGGCGACGTGCCCTACCTCCGCAAGCTCCAGGCCCACCTCAACGGCGCGATCGAGAAGGCCGCGAAGGAGACCGGCGCGACGTACGTCGACATGGCCGCCGCCTCCGACGGCCACGACGCGTGCAAGCCCTCTGGCACCCGCTGGATCGAGCCCGTCCTGTTCGGCACGAACTTCGTCCCGGTGCACCCCAACGCCCTCGGCGAGTCCAAGATGGCCGAGGCGGCGATCGATTCGCTGGTCGGCTGAACGTGACGGAGGGACGTCCAGGGGCGTCCGGGAACAGCGGGTTCCCGGACGCCCCTTCGCCGTCCCTCACTTCACGTGAACGGCCACCTCGCGCAACGACCAGTGGTGGTCGGTCGATCTGGGCGGCGTCCGGAACGTCGAGGACTCGCTGCTGCTCGCGGAGGCGGTACCGCCCCTGGCCAGGTTCTCCGGCCGGTCCCACGACGCGGTCGCGTTCCATGTGTCCAGGTAGGACTGCGCGCCGCTCAGCAGCTCGTCGACGAGCTTGTCGCCGCCGAGCTTGCGCACGTCCTCGATCCAGTCCGGGACCATCCCGACGTGCGCGCCGCCGTCGGTGTTGACGTCCCACACGCGCTCGCCGGAGCGCTGGCGGTCCACCAGCGGACCGCCCTTGTAGGACCGGAACGGGTAGGTGACCTTGTCCGGCGCGTCCGCCCCGCGGGGCGCCGGGTGGGAGCCCAGGCCGTTGAAGTCCGTGCCGTAGCCCAGCCCGACGCCGTACTTCTTCCGCAGGTCCGCGGTGGCCCCGGCCTCCTCGACGAACGCCTTCGAGTCCAGGTCGTAGGAGCCGACGAAGCCGCCCATCCGGTAGAGCCGCTCGGTCCAGTTGCGGTCCATCCAGCTATGGCTGGAGATCACGCCGGGGTACTTCACCGACTCCATGATGTCCATCGCCTGGCCCGCGGCCTTGACGCTCATGTGGTCGACCTCGGCCATCATGCCCCGGTCCATCATGCCGTTGAGGGCGTACTTCCCGAGTCCCGTGAGGCCGCGGGTGTTGCAGCGCGCCTCGTCGTCGTACGACGGCACCTTGGCGCCCGGCGACAGCTTCGCCTCCCACTCGGGCACCTTCGCCGAGCCGATCGGGTTGTCGTGCTCGCGGCCCCTGCACTTCTCGGTCTTCCAGAACGTGCCGGTGGAGAGGAACTGGCCGACGTTGATGATCGTGCCCTGGGTCCCCGAGTCGAAGCGCACGCCGCACAGCGCGTTGTCGAACTTGTGGCACAGGAACATGCTGCTCACGCCGAGCTTCTGGAGTTCGTCGAGACCGGCGTCGATGTCCTTCTTGCCGCACTGCGCGACGTCGAGGATCTGCTTGCAGCCGAAGGGCTCTGAGGTCTCCACCCCCAGGACCACGGCCAGCTTCCCGGCCTTGATCACCTCTCTCGCCTGCTCGGGCGAGCGCACGATCCGGAACCAGCCCTTGCCCTCGCCGCCGTACATCTTGTCGATGTACGCCTGCATGTCGTTGACCTTCTCGGCCTGGAGCCGGATGGAGTCCATCTCGTCGCAGCCCCGGTCGCGTACGTAGATCGAGCAGATGACGCCGTTGGACGTCAGGTCGGTGGTCAGCACGCGCTGGCCGCCCCGCCAGGCGCGCTCCAGCCAGGCGTAGTAGTTCTGCTGGTGCGACATGGTGGTGTGGCTGGGCCAGTCCTTGAACGTCGGCCAGCCGTCCGGGTCGTGGTGGCCGTCGGGGTCGACGGTCAGGTTCTCCAGCAGGGCTCCGGCCCCGTCCGGATAGTGCTCGGGGCAGTCCTTGAGCGCGTCGGCGACTCCCTTCTCGGAGAACGGCTTGCCGCAGACCAGCTTGCCGCCGAAGGCCTCGTTGGTCATCAGGTGGTTGTGGGTGTCGACGAAGCCGCGCACGTCGCCGTTGGCGTCGGTTCCGGTGAACGGCTCGCCGCTCACGTTGATCTGCGAGTCGGGTGCGGGCCGGTCGACCGGCTCCCACCAGGGGCGCTCGGCGGCCCCTGCCCCGCCGGCGCCGAAGCCGGAGACGAGCAAGGTGGCGACCATGATCATGACAAGGGCGGCAATGCCGCCCGGACGCGCTCTCTTCATGGGCTCTCCCGAGGCGTGGGGTCGGGCGCACCCTAGAGTTGGTCAACTGACCCGGTCAAGAGTCCCAGTTGAGTGTTCGCCGCCCTCAGCCGTGCCGCGCCAGCTCGGCCACGTGCCGGGCGACCAGATCGAGGGCCGCGCCCGCCGCGTCCGCGTTCCCCTCGTTGAGGTAGAGCAGCGTGACGCCGTCGATCGCCGCCGTGATGTAGCGCGCCAGCACGGGGACAGGGGTGGACCACTCCAGCGGCTTCCCCTCGTCGTCCGTGAGGGCCTCTATGAGACGGGTGTTGGCCGCGAGGTAGGTCTGGTACTGCCGCTCCGCGACGACGGCGAGGCCCGGCTGCCGCGCGGCGTACTGCGTCAGTTCGTACGTGAGGCGGTGCTCGTCCGGCACCTCCACCACATGCCGCCAGTACGCGCGCATCGCGCGCCGCAGCCGCTCCTCCAGCCCGCCGTCCCCCCGCACCTCCGGCAGCGCCCGCTCCAGGGTGTGGCTGGTGATGGCCTCGATGACCTCGCCGAGCAGCTCCTCCTTGGAGCGGAAGCAGTAGTGGAAGGAGCCCAGCGACATGTCGGCCTCGGCGACGATCGCGCGCGTGGTGGCGGCCGAGACCCCCTCCCGGACCATCACCTCTATCGCGGCCTCGACCAGCCGCTCGCGTCGTTCGCTCGCCGCCATCCGGTTCATGACCCGCATGGTGCCACGGCCGCACGCACCGCGTTCACCGGCTCCGCGCGCCCCTGGTGAAGGTGAGGGCGTCCGCTCCGTCGGTCAGCCGGAGGGTGCGGCCGTCCTCGGAGAGGGAGAGCCGGTTGGCGCCGGAGAGGGTGCCGAGGAACTTCTTCTGGAACGCGGTGCTCTCGTCGTCGAGGCACGCCTCCATCGTCACCGTGTAGCCGGAGACCCGCATGCTCTCCTTGTCGACCGCGGCCGTGCCCTGGAAGCCGTTGCAGCCGCCGCGGCCGTCGATCTTCCCTCCGCCCGCCCGGACGCTGTCGGGGGCCAGCTCCATCCCGACGCCCTCGGGGGCCGGATACGTCCGGCCGTCCACCGTCACGCTCCGCGCCTCCCAGGGGACGTTGGTGACGGACAGCGACCGTCGCCCCTGGCCCGTGTCCGTGCCGCAGGCCGCCGTGAGGGCGAGGGCGGCCAGCACGTACGCGGCCGCGGGGATGCGCTTCATGGCGGTGAGACGCACACCGGCGATTCCGGTTCCGGCACCCGTGCGATGATCCCGGCAGGCCGTGACGGCACGGACGGGGAGGACGATGACGATGTAC
Source organism: Streptomyces albiaxialis (assembly GCF_039530985.1). Taxonomy (NCBI): domain Bacteria; kingdom Bacillati; phylum Actinomycetota; class Actinomycetes; order Kitasatosporales; family Streptomycetaceae; genus Streptomyces; species Streptomyces albiaxialis. The sequence continues at coordinate 20,775 of NZ_BAAAPE010000016.1, read as the reverse complement.
GCGATACCGCTGGGCGACGACGGCGCGGAGCTGCGCCCGCTCGAACCGTGGCAGGCCGCGGAGTTCCTCGACCACATGGACCGGGGCCGCGCCTTCATCGGCGAGCGCAACCCCCTCCCCGACATCGTCACGGACCTGGAGTCCAGCCGCGCCTACCTCCAGGCGTACGCCGACAAGGCGGCCGCCGACACCGGCCGCATCTGCGGCATCTGGTCCGGGGACAAGCTCGTCGGCGCCGTCATCCTGCGCACGATGGACCTCGCGCAGGGCATCGCCGAGGCGGGCTGCTGGCTGGAGCCCTCGGCGGTCGGCCGGGGCCTGGTCACCCGCGCCGTACGGATCCTCATCGACTGGGCCGTCGAGGAACGCGGCATCCACCGCGTCGAATGGATCGTCGCCTCCACGAACGGCCCCAGCATCGCCGTCGCCCGCCGCCTCGGCATGACCAGGGACGGCGTCCTCCGCGAGAGCGACCCGCACCGCGGCGGCCGCCTCGACATGGAGGTCTGGTCGATCCTGGCCCCGGAATGGCGCGCGGCCGGGGGCTCCCCCGTCACGTCATGACCGCGCCCAGGGCCACGAAGCCGCAGATCAGGGCGGCGAGGAGGGCCAGCAGGGGCCAGACGAAGCGGAGGTACTTGTCGTAGCCGACCTTCGCCAGCGAGACGCCGCCCATGATGACGGCGGTGGTGGGGACCCAGAGGTTCATCCAGCCGCTGGCGGCGGCCCAGGCGGTGACGACGACGGCGCGGGAGACGTTCGCGAAGTCGGCGAGCGGGGCCAGGATCGGCATCGCGAGGGTGGCGTGGCCCGAGGTCGAGGGGATCAGGAAGGCCAGGGGGAGGTTGACGGCGAAGACCATGATGCCGAAGAGCGCCGAGGGGGTGCCGGAGACGACGCCCTCGATGGAGTGCAGGACGGTGTCGGTGATCTTCGCGTTGTTCATCAGGACCGTCACCCCGCGCGCGAGGACGATCACGAGGGCCGGCGAGATGAAGTCGGCGGCGCCCTGGACGACCGTCGAGGAGATCTTGTCCTCGCCCATCCGCGTCACCAGGCCCACCAGGACCGCGGCGCAGAGGAAGAGGGCCGCGAGGTGAGGGAAGGACCAGCCGAGTTCCCAGCCGTACGGGGCGGCGTCGGCATTGCCCGTGAGGGCGCTGGCCCAGGGGATCACCGAGAAGATCATGAAGGCGAAGACGAGCGCGACGGTGACGAGGACCAGCTTGTGCATGCCGGTGAGCGGCGCGGGCTCCGCCGCGTGCCGGGCCTGCTCCTGGTCGCCGGGGCGGAAGCCGGAGAGGGAGCGCGAGGGGTCGGCGCGTACGCGGCGGGCGTAGCGGACGACGTACGCCGTCGTGACGCCGGTGAGCACGATCCACATCACGGCCCGCAGCGCGATCCCGTCGCCGAGGGAGATGTCGGCGGCGGACGAGGCGACGCCCGTGGCGAAGGGGTTGACCGTCGAGCACAGGACGCCGATGCCCGCGCCGAGGATGATGGCGCCGGTCGCGACCATACGGTCGAAGCCGAGGGCGAGCATCAGCGGGACGATCAGGCCGTAGAAGCCGAGCGTCTCCTCGGCGAAGCCCTCGACCGTGCCGAGGAGTGAGAAGACGACCATCACGCCGACGATGAGCAGCGCGCCCCGGTCCCGCAGCCGGTGCGCGAGACGGGCGATGCCCCGGTCCATGGCGCCGGTCGCGAAGACGACGGTGATGAACGCGCCGATGGCGAGGACGAAGAGGAAGACGCCCGCGCTGCCGTAGAGTTCGCCGACCTTGTCGGGGCCCACCTGGCCGGTCCTGCTGTCCTGGACGCCGTAGAGGCCGTTGACCGGGGAGAGGAAGAGGTCGGTGAGGCGGTCGAGGAAGCTGAGGCCCGAGTCCTCGCGGTGGTACGTGCCCTGGACGGGGGAACCGTCGGCTTGCCTCTTGTAGGTCCCGGAGGGGACGACGAAGGCGAGGATCCAGACGGCCAGCGTCACGAGGACGAGGACGGTCAGGGCGCTCGGGAAGTGGAACTTCCCCTGGGCGTCCGGGCTTTCGGGCCCCGCCGCTTCCGTGTCCGGCGCCGTGCTCATGCCCCGCTCCCCCGGCCGCCGGACCGGTACGCCGCCGCGTACTCGCTCAGGAACACGGCCTCCGCCAGCACCGCCGCGCGCAGCTCGGAGTAGAGCACGCGCTCGTTCGGGCCGTGCAGCCCCGACATGTTGTCCTCGGCGCCGAAGAGCAGCACCTCGGCGCCGGGCACCGCGCGCGCGAGGCCGTTGACGAGGGGGATGGAGCCGCCGGTCGCCGCGTGCACGGGCTCGCTGCCCCAGGCGCGGCGCAGCGCGACCGTGGCCGCGCGGTACGCGGGACCGCCCGTACGGGCCTCGAAGCCGGGGCCCGCGTCGCCGGGCGTGACGGTGAGCGGGATACCGAACGGACGCTGGGCCTCCAGATGGCGGACGAGGGCGCGCATCGCCTCGTCCGGGTCCTGCCGGGGGTGGACGCGGAGGTTGAGCTTGGCGCGGGCGTAGGGGACGACGGCGGAGGCGCCCTGGTCGACGGAGGGCGCGTCGACGCCGGTGACGGTGAGGGCGGGGCCGCTCCACAGCCGTTCGCCGAGTCCGCCGGTGCCGACGAGGGGCATGCCGTCGAGGACGCCGCCGAGCGTGCGGAACTCCTCGTCCGTGTAGGCGGTGCCGTCCCAGGGCTCGCGGCGCAGCCCCTCCACGGCGACGTCGCCGCGCGCGTCGTGCAGGGTGGCGAGGGCCTGGACGAGGGCGAGCAGCGCGTCGGGGGCCGCGCCGCCGTACTCGCCGCTGTGCACCGCGTCCCTCAGCGTCCGTACCTCGACGGTGAGTTCGGCGACGCCGCGCAGCGCGGTGGTGAGGGTGGGGGTGCCGGGGCGGAGGTTGCCGGTGTCGGCGATGACCATCGCGTCGCAGTCGAAGCGCGCGGGGTCGGTGGGCGGGTAGTCGTCGAAGGGGCTGCCGTACTCCTCCTGGCCCTCGAACGCGATACGGACGCCCGTCGGCGGCCGTCCGCCGAACGCCCGCAGGGCGCCGAGGTGGACGATCAGGTTGGCCTTGCAGTCGGCGACGCCCCGGGCCCGCAGCCCGAGCCCGTCCTCGGTCTCGGTGGGCTCGAACGGCGGCGAGCGCCACAGCGAGGCGTCGCCGGGCGGCTGGACGTCGTAGTGCGCGTAGAGCAGCACGGTCGGGTCCCGCGGGGCGGGCGGCGGGATGTGCCCGGTGATGACGGGCGCGGTGCCGGGGAGGATGAGGTCCTCGGTCGTGTCCACCCCTGCCCCGCGCAGCAGACGGACCATCACGTCGTGTGCCTCGCGCACGGGTTCGGGCGGGTAGCCGGGGAAGGCGATCGAGGGAATGGCGGTGAGCCGCTTCAGATCCGCGACCAGCCCGTCCATCAGCCCGTCGACGACGGCTTCCAGCTCCTGCGGATCATGGCCGGTCATCCCACTCCTCGAACCCTGGTACGCACACACCGAAGGTGTGGAGCATAACGGGCATAAGGGATTTACCGGTCACATTGACGGCGCCGGGGGGCGGCGGGCCGCGTTGCCCCCGTTGCACACCCCGCGCCCGTGGCCGGTTCCGCGGTGCTTCTAGTGTGGGCGCCCATGAGCGATCACACGGACGACGCGGTCGCGGTGGCGACCCGGCTGGCGGACGAGGTGCTGTTCCCGCACGCGACGGCGGTGGACACCGGGCAGCGGAAGCTGGCGGAGAACCTGGACGTGCTCGCCGAGCACGGCTTCTACGGCGGAGTCCTGCCCGTCGAGGCGGGCGGGCTCGGGGTGGACTTCCCCACCGCCGCGCTGATGGCGGAGATCCTCGCGAGCGGCTGTCTGAGTACGACGCTGACGCTCGGTCAGCACCAGGGCATCACGGGCGTCGTGGCGGGCAAGGGCAGTCCGGAGCAGCGCGGGCGCTGGCTCCCGGGGCTGGTGAGCGGCAAGATCCGCAGCGGCGCGGCCTTCACGGGCGCGATCCCCGGGCCCCCGAGGCTGACGGTGCGTGAGGCGCCGGACGGCGGCGGCTACGTGCTCAACGGCACGGCGCCCTGGGTCAGCGGCTGGGGCATGGTGCACGTCCTGGGAACGGCGGCCCGCGACGCCGACGACAACATCGCGTGGCTCCTGGTGGACGCCGAGGAGTCCGCCACCCTGCGCGTGAGCCCCCAGCGGATGCTGGCGGCCAACGCGACACGCACGGTCACCGTCGACTTCACCGACCACCCCGTGCCCGCGGACCGGCTGGTCACGGTCGGCACCCGGGCCGAGCACACGGCGGGCGAGCCCGTCACCAAGCGCCTCAACGGCGCCCTGGTGCTGGGCGTGGCACGGCGCGCCGTCCTGCTGCTCGACGACCCGGCGTGGACGGCCGAGCTGGACGCCTGCCGCGCGGACCTGGACGCGATGGAGGACATCGACGCGGCGCGGGCGCGGGCGGGCGAGTTCGCGGTCCGCGCGGCGACGGCGACCGTGGTCGAGGCAGCGGGGCGCGGCGTCCTGGAGGACGCCACGCCCCAGCGGTTGCTGCGCGAAGCGGGCCTGATGCTCGTCTTCAGCTCCCGGCCCGCGATCCAGGCGGACCTGCTGCGCCGGCTGGCCAGGCCCGAATAGGCCGCCCGGGATCGCTCGGGGCCGCCCGGGACCGCCTAGGAGTGGTCCTCGACGATGCTGACGGCGATGCCGTCCTTGATCTGCACCTTGGCCGAGACGCCCTTCTTGGAGGCGGCCTCCAGATCGGCCTCGGTGCACTTCGTCGCCGCCTGGCCCTCGGCGTCGCCGCAGATCTCGCCCGCGCCCTGGATGTCCGTGTCGGTCGAGGTGAAGAACTGCTGCTTCGTGTCCTTCATGTCGCTGACCGTGTACTTGCCGGGGGCGAGGTAGGAGACGGTGCCGAACCAGGTGCCGTTGACGCCCTTCTTGCCGCCGCTCCCGTTGCCGCCGCCGGTGTTGCCGCCGCCGGTGCCCCCGCCGTTGCCGCCGCCCGTGCCGCCGCTGCCGCCGTGGTCCTCGACGATGCTGACGGCGAGGCCGTTCTTGAGCTTGACCTTCGCGGAGACGCCCTTCTTGGAGGCCGCTTCGAGCTGGGCCTCGGTGCACTTGGTGGCCGCCTGGCCGTTCGCGTCGCCGCAGATCTCGCCCGCGCCCTGGATGTCCGTGTCCGTGGACGTGAAGAACTGCTGCTTCGTGCCCTTCATGTCGCTGACCGTGTACTTGCCCGGGGCCAGGTACTCGACGTTGCCGAACCAGGTGCCGCTGACGCCCTTGCCCGCCTTGCCTCCCTTGCCGGACCGGGCCTGCGTGCCGTCGCCGCCCTCGCCCCCGGTGCCGCCGGAGTTCTCCTTCGAGACCTCCGAGGAGGACGAACCGCTCGACTTCTTGCCGCCCGAGTCGCTGCCCCCGTCCTGGCAGGCCGTGAGGAGAGCGGTGCTCGCCACGAGGGCGATGCCGGCGAGTGCGGTCCTGCGGTACGACGTACGAAGCATGGTCCGGATCCCCCTGGATCAGATGTGCTGTCAGCGCTTGCTTGGTCGATCATCATCCTGAGCGATGCCGTGGCCTGGGGGGAAGGGCGGTTACATGGCGATGACACAGCCGGTGTCTGTACGGGACACGTGGTCTCGCCGGGGGTCCGGCCGGTGCGCGCACCGTTCACACCGTGCCTGAGCGGAAGTGCCGCCGTTGCCATCGACCGGTTCGATCTCGTCCTCGAGACCCCCGGCGCACTAGCCGAGGGCCGCCTCCGTGGCGAGGCGTACGGCGAGGGCGCGGGCCAGCAGGACCGGGAGCCCGGCGGCCTCGGCCGCCGCCGCGCGCAGGGCCTCCGTGTAGCCGATGCAGTCGAGGACGAGCCAGCGGCTGCCGCGGTGCGCGAGCGTACGGGCCGCGGCGGCGACCCGGTCCGCGGCGTCCCCGGCGTACGGGTCGGCGGGCTCCGCCCGTACGGTGCCGGGCAGCAGCAGGGACCAGCGGCGCTCGACGTCTGCCCGCTGCGCGGGCAGCGGGCAGACGATGCCGACCGGGTCGTCCCCGGTGAGGGCGCGCACGCCGTGCTGGACGAGAGGTTCCGCGTACAGGACGGGGCGGGTCGCCGGTACGGGCGGGAAGTTGCCGGTGCAGAGCAGAAGCGTGGCGCTCGCGCCGTCCGCCTCGCAGCGGGCGACCGCGTCCCGCATGCGGGGGGCGAGGGCCTCGTGTCCGAGCAGCACGGAACGGCCGTCCCTGAGGCGGGAGATCAGCGGCGCCTCGCCGGGCTCGGGCCCGACGGCCTCCCTCGTACGGTCGCCATCGGGGCCGTCGAAGTCGTCGGCGTCCAGGGCTCCGTGCTCTACGGGGCGTACGCCCGCGAGGTACGGCCCGATGTCTCCGGCGAGGTCTGTTCTGGGCGCCTGCCCAATAGTGACCAACCCAAGAGTCCCACCCATCCCCATTCCTCTCCGGCCCCCCAAAGGAGCCCTTCTCTTCTGACGTTGCGCCCTCAGGGGCGCGAGGAACTGCGCGACAAGCCACGACGCGCCCGCATCCCGCGAACCACAGACGGGGCACCCCGAACCCGGCTCTTGTGCGCGCACCCGGCGAAGAGGGCTGCGCTTGCCAGCCCTGCGCCTCCGCGCAGACCTCCCAAGCACAGCAGGGAGGAGCGGGGCTTGCCCCGTCAGGGGCGCGGGGAACTGCGCGACAAGCCACGGCGCGGTCGCACCCCGCGAAGCACAGGCGGGGCACCCCGAACTCGGCTCTTGTACGCGCGCAGCCCGCGAAGCCGAAGCACCCCCTGCCGCCGTTATACGGCCTTGTAGATCTGGCTGACGTCGTTCAAGGAGCTGCCCGCGACCAGGCCGGCGCCGACCAGCGCGAGGTCGTTGTCGGCTTCGAGCTGGGCCTCCTTCGCGGCCAGCTCGCTGGCCGCGGCGGCGGCACGGCGCCGGTACCGGCTGTACGCCACTCGCGCCGCGAGGGCGATCAGGACGAGCCAGCCCGCCTGCGGCGTGGCGACCAGGAGGCCCGTCGCCAGCAGGACGCCCATCTGGCGCGAGGAGCCGCCGAAGAACTGGATGAGCGCGCCGGGGATCGCCCAGAGCCCCATCATCGCCAGCGCGTGCGTATCCGTCAGGCCCGCCTTGATCGTGTCGACGTAGACCTGCGCGACGGGCGGCACCCGGCCGTCCTCGAAGAACGGCTTCCAGGCGATGACGACGACCAGGATCGCGACCGCGAAGCCCACGAGCTGGGCGATGTACTGCTGACGGCGCCCGGCCATCTCGTACGGGTGCCACGGCACCGCGCCCTTGCGCAGCAGCCAGCCCGCCTTGAAGTCGAAGCCGACATCGGCGAAGGCGGGGCCCGTCGAGGCCGCGTAGCCGACGAGCAGGGCCAGCGGCACCATCGGGATGCCCAGGACCAGGCCGAGGATCAGGAAGATCAGCGTCACGGCGAACGCAGGGAACCAGCCCGAGTGCATCGCCGCGAGGCCGACGATGAGCTGGTGGATCAGCGCGGCCACGCCCGCCAGCAGCACCCAGCCGGCCAGGCCGAGGCCGCCCATGTCGGAGTAGACCCCGCCCATCAGCGCGATCAGCATCGCGCCCACGAGGAAGAGGGCCAGCCCTTCCAGCAGGCCGCGGCGCAGCCGCCGGGTGTCGACCGTACGTTCCCCGGCGTCGAAGCGGTCGCCGCGGTACGCCGCGTCCGTCCCCTCCCCGGGCGCCGCGTCACCGCCCTCCCGCTCCGCCTCGTGGTCCCGGCGGTCCCGGCGGTCCCGCAGCATCAGCACGGCCTGGACGAGGGCGACGAGGCCCGCGCCGATCATGACGCCGTGCGGCACGTAGTTCGCGGCGAGGTCGACGTCGAGGACGCCCGGTGCGTACTGCGCGACGAGCAGGCCGACGCCGAACATCAGCAGCGCCCAGATGTTGCCGAGGAAGGCGACGCCGGCGGCGCTCGTCGGCAGCTTGAAGAGCGAGCCGACGAAGCCGACGACGGCGCTGACGCCGAGCAGCTTGGCCTTGCGGCCGCCCTCGTCGCCCGCCTTGATCGTCTCGGCGGCGGCGATGCCCGCGGGCCAGGCGGCGGAGGCGGGCAGCAGCTTGGAGTCGAAGACGCGGTAGAGCACCCAACTGTCCACGGCGAGCCCGATGACCGCGCCGCCCAGCATCGGCCACACCAGCCCCGGGCGCCCCAGCAGGAACGGCACGGCGATGGGCGTGACGAGCGAGTTCGCGGCGGCGAACGTCGAGCCGGAGATCGCGGACTGTACGAGGTTCTGCCGGTGCGGGTCCCGCATCTTCGCGAGCGCGGCGAACGAGATCCGCCCGATGAGCATCGCGATCAGCGCGCCGATGACGGAGGTGTTCGGCGCGATGCCGAGGGTCGTGATCAGGACGAGGCCGATCACCGCGCCCAGTACGGAGAGGAGGACCGTCACGACGAGCGTGACCGGCTCCAGGGCTCTGGGGTGGGCCGTCTTCTCCGGTTCCGCGACCGGTGGGACCGGTGGGGTGGTGCTCATAGGGATCTCGTCTTTCGGGTGCGCCTGCGCGGGGTGGGTGGTGCGGGGCCGGGATGGCGGCGGCCCCGCGCCGGGGCCGGGTCAGTCCTCGACCGCTCCTTCCGTGGACTGGAGGCGGGTCATCGGGCCGTACAGCTCGACCAGATGGGCGAATTCCGCCTGGTCGTGGAAGCGGACGACTCCCCGTCCGTACTCCTTCGCCGTCTCGATCGCGAAGCGACCCGCCGCCGCGATGTCCGTCTCGTGGCTGGCGCCCGTCGCGCAGCCCGCGACGGCGGACTGAGCGGTGAGGGCGAGGCCGACGACCGGCGCGGAGGTCGCGACGCAGGGCTGCATGATCGAGTTGATGTGGTGGACCCCGTTGCCGTACGGGGTGATGTCCTGCGTGGTGATCGGCAGGACGTGCGCGGCCTCGCCGGTGACCGTCTCCAGGACGCCGAGGAGGGTGTCGCTGACGCGGAGGATCCACCCCTCCTTGACGGTGGGCGAGAGGGCGATGCCTCGGTGGTTGAGGAGCCGGTTGCCCTTGGTCGTGTCGATGGAGACGACCGCGTCCATGGCCTCGTCGATCTCCTCGCGGTTGCAGTCGAGGATCGAGACCGGGGAGTCCATGAACGGCACGGGGTCGTGCGGCCGGGTCGGCGCGTCGGGGCAGACGTGGGTGGAGAGGATCACGTCGCCCTCCAGCACGTCCCCGCGCCCGTACATGTCGAGGAGCTTCGCGGCGGCGGAGAGCGCGGCGACCGCGCCGTCGGCGTCGGAGACGATGCCGGTCCGCTCGGGGCGGGCGCCGACGCCGCCGAGGCGGCCGAGGACGCCGAGCGTGGGGGCCGGGTCCGCCGAGGCGCCCGCGCGCTTGCCGTTCCGGCCCGGCACGACGACCTTCACGAAGTCGGTGCCGCCCTTGGCTCCCTCGACGCGGGTCACCGTGATCTCAGGCCCGTCGCCGGCCGAGGCGTCGCCGCCCGCCGCGTCGAGGACGCCGCGCAGGTGGTCGGCGAGGAGCTTGCCGCTGGTCTGCGGGCGGTCGAGGAGTTCGAGAACGTCGAGTACGTGCTTGAGCACTGCGGCTCCCTGGTGCGTGTGGTGCGTGCGTGTGGTGCATCCGTGCGGTGCATCCGTGCGGTTGCGTGCGAGTGGTGCATCCGTGCGGTGCGTGCGTGTGGTGCGTGCGTGGTGCATGCGTCGTGCGTTTCCCGCAGGTTCTCCCTGCCGTTCCCATAAGCGCAAGCATTTCTCTATATGAGGGACGCCGTCTCACGAAGCGGTAGGGTGCGGGGCGTGACTACCGAAAGCGGAGCGCCCCCGCTCCAGACCGCCGACCGCGTGCTCCAGGTGCTGCTCGCCTTCTCCCACGACCGGGAGGAGTGGGGCGTGACCGACCTGGCCGCCGAGTACGGCTGGGACAAGTCCGTGGCCCAGCGGCTGCTGGCCTCGCTCGCCCACCGCGGCTTCCTGGTCTCCGACCCGGTCACCCGGCGCTACCGCCTCGGGCCCGCCGTCTGGCACATGGCGACGGCCTGGGAGCGGCACGGCGGCATGGCCGGGCTCGTGCGGCCCGCGCTGCGCGAGCTGGCGGCGGCCAGCGGGGTGACAGCGCTGTTCGCCGTGCCGGACGGGGCGCATCTGCGCTGCGTCGACTCGGCCGACGGCTCCTCGGGCCCGCTGCGCGCCTACCGGCTCGCGGACGAGCTGTACCCGGGCCACGCGGGCGCCACCTCCCGCGCGTACTTCGGGATGCTCACCCCCGGGGCCCGGGCCGCGCTGCTCTACGGGCGCCCGATGGCCCGCTTCAGCGAGCTGACGGTCACCGACCCCGCCGAGCTGGAGGAGCTGATGAGCCGGGTGCCCGCCCAGGGCTTCGCGTACTCGGAGGGTGAGTACGACCCGGCCACCGCCGGTCTCGCCGTGCCCGTCGTGGTGCGCGCGCAGCCGGTCGGCTCGCTCACGCTCGTCGGCCCGCACGAGCTGCTGTCGGGCAAGCAGGAGCAGTTGCTCGTGCCCCTGCGCTCGGCCGCCGAGGGCCTCGGCGAACTGCTCACCCCGCGCCGCACCACCACCCGTGACAAGAAAGGCTGAACCGCCCATGCGACTTCTTCTGCTCTCCAACTCCTCGGCCCCCGGGCGCGGTTACCTGGAGCACGCCCGCGACGTGATCGCCGGGCATCTGAGCGGCGTCGGCGAACTCCTCTTCGTGCCGTACGCGCTCGCCGACCACGACGGCTACACGGCGAAGGTCGCGGAGTTCATGGACGGCCTCGGCATATCCGTCCGGGGCATCCACACCGCCGACGACCCGCGCGCGGCGGCGGCCTCGGCGCAGGCCGTCTTCATCGGCGGCGGGAACAGCTTCCGGCTGCTCAAGTCCCTCCAGGAGCGCGGCCTGGTGGAGGCCGTACGGGAACGGGTCCGGGCGGGCGTCCCGTACATGGGCTCCAGCGCGGGCACCAACATGGCCTGCCCGACGCTCCGTACGACCAACGACATGCCCATCGTGCAGCCCGCGTCCTTCGAGACACTCGGCCTGGTCCCGTTCCAGATCAACCCGCACTATCTCGACCCGTCGCCGGAGAGCGCGCACATGGGCGAGACCCGCGAGGAGCGGCTGACGCAGTTCCTGGAGGAGAACGACGTGCCGGTGCTCGGCCTGCGCGAGGGCACCTGGCTGCGCCGTACGGACGGCACCCTGACCCTCGGCGGCATCGAGGCGGGCGCCCGCCTCTTCGCGCCGGGCGCGGACCCGGTCGAGCACGGCCCGGACACGGACCTGTCCGGACTCCTCGCCACCGAGGCCCGGTTCGACAGCCGCCGGAACCAGGCCGCTCCCTTCGGATCATGAGGTGAGTCGGCCGCGGCTGCTACGGACGGGTTCGCGGCAGCAGCCATACGGCCAGTACGGCCAGGGCGGCGACGAGCAGAGCGCCGATGCCGCTGATGATGTTCAGCCCGTGGGTGAAGGCGGCGCGGGCGGAGTCGAGCAAGGGGTCATGCAGCCAGTGGGGGAGGCCGTCCGCCGTGGCGATGGCGTCGGGCAGGCTTTCGCGAGCGGACTCGGCCTCCCGCGCCGGGACCTCGCCGGGGGCGGCGCCGGTCATCCGGTCACGGTAGACGGCGCCGCCTGCTGTGCCGAGGACCGCGACGCCCAGCGCGACGCCGAACTCGGTACTCGTCTCGGACATCGCGGCGGCCGAGCCCGCCTTCTCGGGCGGGGCCGCCCCGACGATCAGGTCGGTGCCCATCACGAACATGGGACTGATGCCCAGGTAGACGATCACGAAGCCGGTCACGAGGACGGGCAGCCCCGAGACGCTGTCGACCCGCGTGAGTACCAGATAGCCGACCGCCGAGACCGCCAGCGAGGCCCCGATGACGTACGCGGCGGGCGCCTTGCGGGCGAGCGCCGGAGTCAGGGCGGAAGCCACGATGAGCGCACCGGCGGCGGGCAGCAGCCATAGCCCCGCCTTGAGTGGCGAGAGTCCCTCGACCAGTTGCGTGTACTGGGTGATGAACAGATAGACCCCGCCCATGGCGGCGATGCTGAGCAGTTGGATTCCCAGGGCGGCGCTGAACGAACGGTTCCTGAACAAGGCGACGTCGAACAGGGGACTGGCCAGCCTGGACTGCCGGTGCACGAACAGCACCCCGAGCACCAGACCACCGGCCAGGGCGGCCGCGGGCAGCGCCGCGAGGCCGTCCTTGGCGAGCCCTTTGACGCCGTAGATGAGGGGCAGGATGGCGGCGAGGGACAGCACGACACTGGTGGGGTCCAGCCGACCGGCCCGGGTGTCGCGGTACTCGGGAAGCAGCACCGGGGCGGTCACCAGCAGCAGGATCATCACCGGCACGCCCACCAGGAAGACCGAGCCCCACCAGAACGCCTGGAGCAGCAGCCCTCCCAGCACGGGCCCCAGCGCGACACCGGCCGAGAAGCAGGTCACCCAGACACCGATGGCCGTGCCGCGCTGTCTCGGGTCACGGAACATGTTGGTGATCAGCGCGAGGGTGGACGGCATCAGGGTCGCCCCGGCTATCCCGAGCAGCGCGCGAGCCGCGATCAGCATCTGGGGACCGGTGGAGTACGCGGCGAGCGCCGAAGCGAGGCCGAACGCGGCCGCCCCGATCATCAGGAGCCTCCTGCGGCCGATCCGGTCGCCCAGCGTGCCCATGGTGACCAGGAAGCCGGCGATCATGAAGCCGTAGATGTCGGCGATCCAGAGCAGCTCGCTGCCACTTGGCCGGAGGGAGACGCTCAGGTGCGGGACGGCCAGGTACAGCACGGTGACGTCCATGGCGAGCAGCAGGGTGGGGAGCGCGAGCACGGCCAGCCCGAGCCATTCTCGGAGCCCGGCCGGATGCGGGGGAAGGGTCGTGTGGGGCGATTCCGTTGACATGCCGCGTAAGCTAAACCCTCACGTTGACGTCAGAGTCAACTCGCTTTCGGGGAGCGTGTCATCACATGCGGATCGGGGCGTTGTCCCACCTGACCGGGGCCAGCGAACGGGCACTGAGGTACTACGAGGAGCAGGGACTGCTGCGGCCGCTGCGGCGGCCGAGCGGGTACCGCGAGTACACCGATGACCATGTCCACACGGTGCGGAGCATCCGCACGCTGCTCGCCGCCGGTCTGGGCACCGCGACCATCGCCGAGGTCCTTCCCTGCATGGTCGACGAGGGCGGGCAACTCGCCGCCGCCTGCCCGGACCTGCTGGCCGACCTGGCCAGGGAGCGGAACCGGATCACCGCCGCCATGGACGAACTACGGGCCGCACGCGAGATGTTGGACGCCATCATCGCCGCGCCCGTCCCCCCTGAGGCGGCCCAGGCGCTGGACTGCGACGAGGCGGTCGGCACCGGGGCCGGTGCACCGCGGACCCGGTCGTCCTGAGTCACCGGAACGTGAAGGCGGCGGCTAGGCGCTCCGCCTGTCGTGGTGATCCTGGGGGAGGAGATGGGCCCTCCCCCAGGCGCCCAGGGGCTCCAGGGCCTCGTTGAGGGAGGCGCCGAGCGGGGTCAGGCTGTACTCGACGCGGGGCACACGCTCCTCGTACACCTCCCGGCGCACGATGCCGTCGGCCTCCAGCTCGCGGAGGTGCGAGGTGAGCACCTTCTCCGTGACGCCCGGGATCTCGCGCTTGAGCTGCCCGAAGCGGCAGGTGCCCTCGGCGTGCAGCGCCCAGAGGATGAGCACCTTCCACTTGCCGCCCACGACGTCGATGGCCGCGTCGATCCCGCACACGTACGTGTCACGCCTGGTCATGCCCTCACCTTAAGGTAACCACCCACTAGTTTGTGCGTACTTGATCATGAATTGGGCCGGTACGAGCCTGGGGGCATGGCTACCGATACGCACACCCGTACCTCTGACAAGACCCCCGTCACCCTGCTCGGCCTCGGCGCGATGGGCACGGCCCTCGGCCGCGTCTGGCTCGACGCCGGGCACCCGCTGACCGTATGGAACCGCACCCCCGGCAAGGGCGACGCGCTCGCCGCGTACGGCGCGCGCGTCGCGGACTCGGCGGCCGAGGCCGTCGCCGCCTCCCGCCTGGTGGTCGTCTGCCTGCTGGACGACGCCTCCGTGGGCGAGGCCCTCGACGGAGCGGACCTGACCGGCAAGGACCTGGTCAACCTCACCACCGGCACCCCCGAACAGGCCCGCGCGCGGGCGCGCTGGGCCGAGGAGCGCGGGGCCCGCTTCCTCGACGGCGGGATCATGGCTGTCCCGTCCATGATCGGTGCCCCGGAGGCGGGCGGCTACGTCTTCTACAGCGGTTCCCGCGCCCTCTTCGACGAGCACCGCGCGACGCTCGCCGCGCCGGCGGGCACCTCGTACGTCGGCGAGGCGCCCGGCCACGCCGCACTGCACGACGTGGCCCTGCTGAGCGCCATGACCGCGATGATGGGCGGCATCGTCCACGCCTTCGCGCTGGTGCGGGGGGAACGGGACATCGCGCCCAAGGAGTTCGCGCCCCTCCTCTCCGGATGGCTGGTCGCCATGGCCGGCTCCGTCGGCCAGACGGCGGCCCAACTGGAGAGCGGCGACTACACGGAGGGCGTCGTCTCCAACCTCGCCATGATGACGGCGGGCAACGCGACGCTGCTGGACACGGCCGGGGAGCAGGGCGTCGGCACGGAGCTGATCGCCCCCTTCGCCGAGCTGATGGCGGCCCGGCTGGCGGAGGGAGGGCACGACGACGAGGGCACCACCGGCATCGTGGACATGCTCAGGTCCCCCGCACGCCGCCCCGCACGACGCTGAGCAGCAGCGAACCGGTGCCGAGCGGGAGCCGCGCGGCGCGGTCGGCGAGATGCCCTCGCCCCGTTCCGCTCCTCGGAGATTCCTACGAGCCCGGGCTTCGGCGGAACGCACGCTAGGCGCCCGGCGGAACGTCTCCCTACGGTGTGCCGATGCAGGACAGCACGCCGTTCGACGCGGCAGCAGCGCGGCGGTTCCGCGAGGCCCTCGGCCTGACGCCCGCGCACGTCGCGTACGGGATGCGCGCCGCGTTCGGCCAGCACGTCGATCCACGGCTGGTGGCCGCGTGGGAGCAGGGCACGATGGTCCCCGACGAGCGCCAGCTCACCGCGCTGGCGGGCGCCCTGTGGTGCTCCCCCGCGCACCTCCTGCGCGCCCCGCGCACCCTGCGCGAACACCGCCTGGCGCGCGGCGTCTCCGCGCCCGACCTCGCACTGGAGATCGGGATGGACCCGGCGGAGTACGAGCGCGTCGAGGCCACCGGCCGGTGGACGGGCGACGCCCGCCAGGCGGAGGCGCTCGCCCGCGCGCTGCGCCTCGCCCTCCCCGCGCTCCTCGCGTTCACCGGCCGCGAGGAGGAGCTGGCCGGACTGCTGCGCCGGGCGGTCACCACCCGCTGGCAGGCGTACGCGGCGGCCGTCGCGCGCCTCGTCCCGGTCCCGAGGGACCGGGTGGAGGCGGCGCTGCGCACCCTGCACGCCTCCTACGCCGCCGCGAGCGCCGGATCCCTCAACTGGGCCGCGGGCGCGCACGGTCCGGGGGCGGGCCCGGCCTATCTGGACGACGTCCTGCGGCACTTCTGGGCCGCGCTGGAGGCGTGATCCGCGCCCGCGGTACGGGCCTCCAGCGCGCGCAGCACGGCGATCATGTCGGCGCCGCCGTGGCCGAGCGCCACGGTCTCGGCGAACAGGGCGTGGCTGGCGTCGAGCAGTGGCGTCGCGACTCCGGCGGCGCGGGCCCGTTCGGCGACCAGGCGGTTGTTCTTGAGCACGTCCAGCGCGGCGGCCTGCGCGGCGTCGTCCCCGGCCAGCAGCTTGGCCGTCTTGACGCGGCTGACGTCGCTCGCCATCGGCCCCGCGTCGAGCACGCTCCCGAACAGCTCCAGGTCGAGCCCCTGCCGCGCGGCGAAGTGGAAGGCCTCGGCGAGGCCCGTGACCATGGTGATCAGGAAGAGGTTGACCGACAGCTTCATCAGCAGCGCGTTCGGCACGGCGCCGCACTCGCGGGTCTCGTGGCTCAGGGGCCGCAGCAGCGGCCGTACGTCCGCGACCGCCGCCGGATCGCCCGCCAGCATCGTCACGAGCCGTCCCCGCTCGGCCGGTACGCGCGAGCCGGAGACCGGCGCCTCCACGTAACGCCCGCCCGCCGCGCGGACGTCGGCCTCCAGCGCGCGCGAATACCCGGGCGAGGTCGTGCCCATGTGGACGACGGTGCGGTCCGCGACGCGCGGCGCGAACTCCCGCGTGCCGCGCGCCAGCACGGCGTCGACGGCCTCCTCGTCCGCGAGCATCAGCACGACGGTGCGGGCCCGCCGGAAGACCTCAGCGGGGCCGGACGCGACCTCGGCCCCCGCGGCGCGCAGGGGCTCGGCCCGCGCGGGCGTCCGGTTCCAGACCACGAGCGGCTCCCGGGCCAGCCGGAGCGCCATGGGACGGCCCATGACGCCGAGTCCGATGAATCCGATGCCTGTGCCCATGCCCACGGGCCACCCCCGGGTCCGTCCCCTATGACGCGCGTCATAATAGCGGGACTCAGGACATGTGTCAGGGGAGGCGGAGATGGGGTCCTCGTCGCGGTACGGGCCGCGTGAACGGATGGTCTTCAGCGCGGCGCAGCTCATCCGCCGCGAGGGGGTGGCGGCGACGGGCCTGCGGCAGGTCGTCGCCCACGCGGAGGCGCCGCGCGGCTCGCTCCAGCACTATTTCCCGGGCGGCAAGGAGCAGTTGGTCAACGAGGCGGTGGCCTGGGCCGCGCGGTACGCGGCCCGCCGCGTCGAACGCTTCGTCGCCGCGATGGGCGGCTCCCCCACGCCGGGCGGCCTGTTCGCCGCGATGGTGCGGCAGTGGACGGACGAGCTGGAGTCCGACGGCACGCTCGCGGGGTGCCCGGTCGCGGCGGCGACGGTGGACTGCGCGTCGGCGGACTCGACGCGGGCCGCGGTGGCGGCCGCCTTCGCGGAATGGACCCGCCCCCTCACCGTGGCGCTCACGGACATGGGCGTCCCGGAGCCCCGGGCCCCGTCCCTGGCCACCCTGATGCTCAGCACCTTGGAGGGCGCGATCCTCATCTCCCGCGCGGAGAACTCCCCCCGAGCCCTCCTGACAGCAGCCACAGAACTGGCGCCTCTCCTGGACGCCGCAACCGGCACTCAGTGGGCGTCGGGCCCGTCTCGTCTTCCTCCGGACTCCGCGGATCAGTAGGATCCGTCCCCACGCGTGCCGGCGAGGGGCGAGGGGCCTCATGGGGGACTTGATGCGTGTCGGTGATGTGGTCGGCGGTCGCTACACGCTGGTCCGCACCCTCGGCTCCGGAGGATTCGGCCGGGTGTGGCTGGCGCAGGACGAGGACCTGTGCGTGGACGTCGCTCTGAAGCAGGTGCACTTCACGGGGCCGGTCGGGGAAGAGGAGCAGCGCAAGCGCGTCCTACGGGCGGCGCGCGAGGCCCGGCACGCCGCCCGGCTGCGGGACCACCCCCATATCGTCACCGTCCACGACGCGTTCGCGGTGAGAGGGCACCCGTGGATCGTGATGCGGTACGTCGACGGCCGCTCGCTGGCCGATGAGCTGCGGGAGCAGAGGCGCCTGCCACCCGACAGGGTCGCGGACATCGCGGACGCCCTCCTCTCCGCCCTGAGCGCTGCCCATCAGGAGGGCATCGTGCATCGCGACGTCAAGCCCGCCAACGTCCTCCTCACCGCCGCCGGGGAGGTGCTGCTCACGGACTTCGGCATCGCCACAGCCCGGAGCGACGGGCCGCTCACGACCGAGAACATGGTCATCGGGACCCGTGGATACATCGCCCCCGAGCTGCTCCAGGGCGGCAGGCCGAGTGCGGCTTCCGACCTGTTCGCGCTCGGTGTGACGCTTTACGAGGCTGTGGAAGGCGAACCGCCCTTCCCGCGTGAGAACCCGACGGCCGTCCTGACAGAGCATCCCCGGCCGCCCCGTCTCGCGGGGCGCCTGCGGCCGCTCCTGGAGCGGCTCCTCGACATGGCCCCTGCCCGACGAGGCGATGCGGCGGCCGCCCGGACCCTGCTCCGTACCGCTCCCCCGACCGTGGAGGACCCGCCACGGACCCGGCCCACGCGACCTGTCCGGCCCTCGGAGCCGCAGGGGGGCGGGAGCGTGACGATCACGAGTGGCCGAATGGCGGCGGCCAGGGCCCGGGCGGAGGAGTACTCCGGAGGGACCGGATGCGTCTTCGGGGTCATCGGCTTGATCGTCGGGCCGATCGTCTCCGCGAACACCGGGGCGGGCAGCATGCTGCAGTTCGGCTTCTTCGGCTGCGTGGGGGCAGCGGCGTTCGGTCTCTTCCTCGGCTGGACAGGCGGATGGGTGGAGGCCCTGTTCGGTGAACCCGACAGCCTCACGGTCAGCCCAGGAGGGCTGACGATATCGGGCCAGAAGAAGGACGAGTACAAATTCGAGCACCTGGCCGCCGTGAAGTGCGAGCGCTCAGGCACCACCGTGTCCCTGACCATCAAGCCCCCCAGCAGCGACCCGGAGCGCAAGGTGTTCACCGGCCAGGGCATTCCCGCAGCCGACGCCGGCCGTCTGATGGCCGCCCTCTCCCGGTACGCGGGCGAGAAGTACCGGGGCCCGGTAGGCCTTCCCTGAGCGCTCGTTCAGAAGAACTCGACGCTGCCGCCACGGGAGGTCCAGGCGGGGGTCCAGCCATTGTTCGGGGCTGTCTGCCACTTGTGCCAGAGCGCGTGGTCCGTGCCGGTGGCGAAGACGTCCAGGCGGCCGTCGGCGTTGCGGCCGAGTCGCGGGTCGCCGACGAGGGATCCGCCGAGGGACGTCCAGGTGCCCCAGACGCCGTTGGGGGACCGCTGTCCGATGCTCCAGAGGGCGAGGTCGGTGCCGCGCACCATGACGCGCAGGCGGCCGTCGGCTTCCTGGAAGACGGCGGGGACCCCGAGGCAGCAGCCTCCGCGAGGGGCCCAGTTCTCCGTCCAGTTGCCGTTGGGGGCGCGCTGCCAGAGGTGTCGCAGGGTGAGGTCGGGCGCGATCGCGAAGACTTCCAGACGACCGTCCTGATTCTGGAAGACCGCGGGGTCGGCGTTCAGTTCTCCGCCGCGTGAGGCCCACTGGCTCCAGCCGCCGTTGGGGACGGTCTGCCACGTGTGCCACAGGGCGTGGTCCGTGCCGCGGACGAAGACCTCCAGACGACCGTCCTCGTTCTGGAAGACCGCCGGGCAGCTTCGAAGAACGCCGCCTCGGGAGGCCCACTCGCTCCAGCCGCCGTTGGGAGCGGTCTGCCAGGTGTGCCACAGGGCGTGGTCCGTGCCACGGACGAAGACCTCCAGACGACCGTCCTGATTCTGGAAGACGGCGATGCGCGGCCCCAGGACCTGCTGGTTGCCCAGAGGACTCCAGTCGGGCATCCAAGCGCCATTGGGGCTCGTCTGCCAGATGTGCCACACACGGCCGTCCGCGCCGCCCGCGAAGACCTCCAGACGGCCGTCGGGGTTACGGAAGACGGTGGGCGCCGTGGTGATCACGCCGTCGCGTGAGGCCCACTCGCTCCAGGCGCCGTTGGGTCCGAGCTGCCATCTGTGCCAGAGGGCGTGGTCCGTGCCGGTGACGAAGACTTCCAGGCGGCCGTCGGCATTGCGCGCGGCCCCGATGCTCGACAAGCCGGGATCGAGTGCCATGGTCTCCCGTCGGGTCG
Source organism: Streptomyces albiaxialis (assembly GCF_039530985.1). Classification (NCBI taxonomy): domain Bacteria; kingdom Bacillati; phylum Actinomycetota; class Actinomycetes; order Kitasatosporales; family Streptomycetaceae; genus Streptomyces; species Streptomyces albiaxialis. The sequence goes on along the minus strand of NZ_BAAAPE010000016.1, from coordinate 1,101 downwards.
GAGAGAGTACGGAGAGGGCGCCGTCACCGACGCGCTCGGTGACTTCGGTACGGAGCCGGACAAGGCATCCATGGACCGTCTCGGCCGCCTGCGGTCGCCGGTCGGGGTCGCGTTCGAGCAGTTCGGCGACGAGCTGGATCACCGCGGGCGGCACCCCGGGCCGGAGTGTGCCGAGCGACGGGGCCTCCTCCGCGAGCTTGTGCCGCATGAGCACGAGCCCGTTCTGCCCGGTGAACGGCGGTCGCCCCGTGAGCAGCGCGAAGAGGACACTCCCCAGGGCGTAGAGGTCCGAACGCGCGTCGCCGCGTTCGCTGAAGAACTGCTCCGGAGCCCCGTATTCAGGCGTGCCGACGGGGGCGAGCTGTGAGGAGTGAGCCAGCGGGAACGCGTGCTGGGTGAACCCGGCGATGCCGAAGTCGATCACCTTCACGCGGTCGTCCGAGGTGAGTATCACGTTGTGCGGCTTGATGTCGTAGTGGATGACCTGTGCCCGGTGCGCGGCGACCAGAGCGGCGCAGATCTCCTCCGCGATCCGCAGGGCACGACCCACGTCCATGGGGCTCTCGTGACGCATGTGCTCGGCCAGGCTGGCGCCGTCGGCCCGCTCCATGACCAGGAACCACAGGTCCTCCTGGACTCCCCGGTCGTGCAGCGCCGCCACGTTCGGATGGGTGATCTGCGCGGCCGCCACCGCCTCGCGCTCGAACCACCGGGGCAGATCCGCGGGCGTCGCCTCGTCCAGCACCAGCATCTTGACCGCCACGTCCCGGTGCAGCATCCGATCCCGCCCGGCCCACACCTCCCCCATACCGCCGCGCCCGAGCCGCTCGACCAACTCGTACCGCCCCGCGATCAGGTCTCCGCGCCGCACCCGCCACCCCCGATGCCACAGCAATGCCGACCATCAGCGTATGGCCACACGCCGACCGGCGAGGTCCTGTCGCTACGGCGTACCGGCGAGTCTGCCCATCACCTCGTACATCTGCTGCGGGGCCAGCGGGGCGACCGAGAGCGGCTCTTGCGCCCGCTCCGTGCTCAGCCCGTCGAGCAGGAAGGCGACTTGGCGGCGCCAGGCGTCGGGCGCGGTGTCCGCGACCGCGC
>NZ_BAAAPE010000015.1:345661-519436 GCF_039530985.1 Streptomyces albiaxialis | reverse complement strand
CGATGCGGACCCCCATGACGCATCGCCGGGACCGGGGCGCGGGCGCCGCCCGCCTCGAACGTTAGTCTTGTGCCCCCCGGACACGGGGCAGTTGACGGCCCGTTACGAGAGGGAGCGTGCGCGGTGGAGGCCGGGGAGGCGAGCGGCGGCGAGCTGGTCGGCAGGGTGCTCGGGGAGCGGTACCGGGTGACCTCGCTGATCGGCCGGGGCGGAATGGGCGTGGTCGCCCGCGCCGTGGACGAACTGCTGAACCGCGAGGTCGCCGTGAAGGTGCTCCGCGCCTTCACCGACAGCGGCGGGCCCGAACTCGCCGACCTGCGGGCGCGGATGCGGCGCGAGGCGCAGGCGGCGGCGCGCATCCGGCACGGCGGCGTGGTCACCGTGCACGACGTGACCGAGGACCGGGGCCTGCCCGTCATCGTCATGGAGCTGGTCGACGGCCCCTCGCTCGACGCGGTGCTCTCCGAGCGCGGCACGCTGGAGCCGCACGAGGCCGCCGCGATCGGCGCGCGGCTGATGGACGCGCTCGACGCCGCGCACCGCGTCGGGGTCCTCCACCGCGACGTCAAGCCGGGCAACGTGCTGCTGGAGAACGGCGGCCGGGTCGTCCTCACCGACTTCGGCATCGCCAGCATGGACGCCACCGGCGACGACGCCATGGCCAAGCTGACCCGCAGCGGCGACCTCGTCGGCTCCCTCGACTTCCTGCCGCCGGAACGGGCGCAGGGCAGGGACCCGGGCCCCGCCTCGGACATCTGGTCGCTCGGCATGACGCTCTACGCGGCGGTCGAGGGCACCTCGCCGTTCCGCCGTACGTCCGTCTGGTCCACGCTGACCGCGATCGTCACCGAGCCGCTGCCCGAGCCCCGGCAGGCGGGCCCGCTCACACCGGTGCTGCGCGCGCTGATGGCGAAGGACCCGGAGGCGCGGCCCGACGCGGCACGCGCCCGCGAACTGCTGGAGCAGGTCGCGGCGGGCCACGCCCCGGAGTTCGCCCCGCAGCCGTCTCCTCCCCCGCCCGCGCCTTCGCCTCGACCCGCCGCCGCGGGGCCGGGGTTCGGTCCGCCGCCCGCGCGGACGCCCCCGGGGCCGTACGGCTCGTACGCGCCCGGCCCCGGCCCCGCCCCCGGTCCCCGTGCTCCGGCGGCCCGGCGCCGCGGCCGCGTGATGATCGCCGCCGCGGCGGCGGCCGTCGTGCTCGCCGGCGGCGGCGTGACGTACGCGCTGACCGGCCAGGGCGGCGGCCCGGAGAAGGACGACGAGGCCAACGCGGCGCCGGAGCGGTCGGGTTCACCGGCGGAGGACGCGCGGAACGGCGAGCCCGACTCCGAGCGCGCGGGTAAGGCCTCGCCGGGCCCCTCCCCCTCCTCCCGCGAGCGCCGCCGCGACCGGACGCCCCGCTCCCCCTCGGCCCGGCCGGACCGCCCCGGCGACGGCGGGAAGGCGGAGAAGGGCGGCGGCCGGAAGCCCGGCTCCGGGGACCGGCCCGGCGACGGCAAGGGCGACGGGGACAAGTCCCCGGTCACGCCGACGCCGCAGCCCACCTCGGCCTCGGAGAAGTGCGGCGGCTGGAAGCACCGGAACCCGAACCCGGGCACGTACGGCTATATGTCCGGCAGCTATCACATTGTCTCCGGGCCCTATCAGAAGTGCCCGGCCGTCACGCTCGCCAAGTCCGGCGCGAAGCTCTGGTACCACTGCTCGGTCGTCAACGCGCACGGCCACAACTGGACCTACGTCCGCCTCGCTGGCACCGACACGGTGGGCTGGATGTCCAACGACAACCTCACCCGCCAGAACGGCGCCTCGACCCGCTGCTGAGCGCGTCCAGGTGCTCGGCGACGGGGCCGAGGGTGACCAGTCCGCTTCCCGCGCCCGCGAGTTCGCCCGCCGCCGGGGCGAGCCGCTCGTACGCGCGCCGGGCCGTCTCCCCGTCGCCGAGCGCGAGCGCGGCGTGCCCCGTCAGGCACCACAGCGCCTCCAGCAGCAGGTCGCAGGGCGGTTCCGGGGCGGCGCGCAGCGCGGCCGCCGCCTCCTCGCGCCGCCCTCCGTCCAGCAGCACGAGGGGCCGGGCCCACGGCGCGTACGGGCCCCAGCCGTCGTCCGGCACATCGGGCAGCGGGCGCCCGTGCCGCACGTGGAGGGTCAGCAGCGCGAGGGGCAGGAGCCCGTGGGCGAGGCCGGGCATGCCGGAGCCGTCGAGGAGCGCGGCGGCGTCCCGGTACGCCGCCTCCGCTTCGGCCCCGTCCGGGTCCGCCGCGGCGGTGCGCAGCGCCGCGTACCAGCGGGTGAACACCGCGACGAGCGGCCGTTCGTGGCGCGCGGCGAGCCGGTCGGCGGCGTCGGCGTGGCGGTCGGCGGCCGGGAAGTCGGCGAGGGCGCTCCGGGCCTGCATGCGGACGAGGTGGCCCAGCACCTCGTAGGTGTCCAGGTCGTGGCGGGCCGCGACGGCGACGAGTTCGGCGCCGATCGCGTCCCGTTCGGCGGCGAGCCCGGCGCGGTGGCAGCTCTGCATGAACAGGCCGTCGAGCGCGAAGCAGAGGAGCCCCGGGTCGTCGAGGCCGCGCGCGGTCTCCTCGGCCTCGCGGGCCGCTTCGAGGGCCGCGGTGTCGCCGGGCGCGGGCCCCCGGGTCTCCAGCGCGACGGTGGCGAGCAGCCGCGCGCGGGTCGCGCCGCCCGCGCCCGCGGGCAGGCGGCGCAGGGTGCGCGCGGCGGCGCCCGCGAGGTAGCGGGCCTGCGCGGGGTCGTCGGCGCGGGTCCAGGCCGCGGGCACGTCGTACGTACCGATCACGCGGGCCGTCAGCTCCGGGTCGCCGGTGCGCTCGGCGGCCTCGACCGCCGCCACCCGGTGCGTACGGGCCGCCTCCAGGCCGCCGCCCCCGGTGACGGCGAGGTTCCGCAGCAGCCCGGCCGTCGACTCCAGCCGGGCCCGCGCGCCGGGCGGCACGGCGCGCTCGTACGCGGCGGCGGCCCGCTCCCACACCTGGTCGGCGCCGGACGTGCCGTCGAGGTGCCCGGCCTGGTGGAGGACGTCCGCCTCCAGGCGCCGCAGCCCGGGGCCGGGGTCGACGCCGAGGTGCTCGGCGAGCAGGGCGCGGGCCCGGCGCAGCACGGCGAGCGCGTCGGCCTGGCGCCCGGCGCGGTAGAGCGCGAGGGCGAGCAGCCGCCAGCCCTCCTCGCGCCAGGGGTGGGCGGCGGTGTGCGCCTCCAGGTCCGGCACGGCGCGGTCGGCGTGCCCGAGGTCGAGGCGCGCGGCGGCGAGGCGTTCGAGGGCGTGCAGCCGCAGCTCCTCCAGCCGGGAGACCTCGGCGGCGGCCCAGGGCTCCTCGGCGAACCCGGCGTACGCGGGCCCGCGCCACAGCCCGAGCGCCTCGGTGAGCGCCTCCGTACGCGCGTCGGGCGGCAGGGAACCGGCGTCGGCCACGGCCCGTTCGAAGCGCCAGGCGTCGACGGCGTCCCGCGGGGCGCGCAGCGCGTACCCGGGCCCCTCGGTGACCAGCAGCCGCGCCGGGGTGCGCGGCGCGCGGCCGGGTTCCAGCGCGCGGCGCAGCGCGGCGACGAACGTACGGACGCTGACGACGGCGCCGGGCCCCGGGTCGTCCCACAGGTCGTCCACGAGGCGGGTGACCGGGACGACGCGGCGGCGCGCGACGATCAGCCGGGCCAGCACGGCGCGGTGGCGCGGTCCCTTGAGCGCGAGGGGCTCGCCGCGCGCGCCCCGGGCCTCGACGGGGCCCAGCACCCCGAAGGTGACGCCGTCCGCCGCGCTCCCCTCGTTCTGCCTGGTCACGCAGTCACCGTACCGCTCTTCGGCCCCGTGCTCATCGGACGCTCATCCGGCGCCGGGAGGGTGAAGAGGTCCCTGTGAACGGCGGGCGCACGGCCCGCCCCGTAAGAGAAGACGAGTAGGCGCACCATGGCACCGACCCCCGCACCCTCACTCCCCGGCTTCACCTACGAGCGCCTCCCGGGCGCCGACGGCGTGTCCCTGAACGTCGCCGTCGGCGGCTCGGGCAGCCCCGTCGTCCTGCTGCACGGCTTTCCGCAGACGCATCTGATGTGGCGCCATGTCGCCGCCGCGCTCGCGGAGGACCACACGGTGATCTGCCCCGACCTGCGCGGCTACGGCGCGAGCGACAAGCCGGCGGAGACCGGCCCCGAGGTCTACTCCAAGCGCACGATGGCCGCCGACGTGGTGGCCGTGGCGCGGGCGCTGGGCCACGAGCGGTTCGCGCTGGCGGGTCACGACCGGGGCGCGCTCGTCGCCTTCCGCGCGGGGCTCGACCACCCGGACGCGGTCACGCACCTGGCCTGTCTCGACGTCCTGCCGACGCTGGACATGTGGGACGCGCTGCGCGGCACGGCCGGGGCGGTCGGCTTCCACCTCTATCTGATGGCGCAGCCGCCCGGGCTGCCCGAGCGGCTGATCGCGGCGGAGGCGGACGCGTTCTTCGGCCACTTCCTCGACCTGTGGGGCGGCGACGGCTCCGGGGCCATCCCGGACGAGGTGCGGGCCGCTTACCTGGACGCGTGCCGCGCGGCGGTGCCGTCGATCGTCGCCGACTACCGCGCGTCCGCCGGGATCGACGTCGCGCACGACGAGGCGGACCGCGCGGCGGGCCGTACGCTGCGGATGCCGGTCGCCGTGCTCCAGCAGGACTGGGGCGCCGCGCTGGGCTACGACGCGACGGCGCTGTGGCGGGCCTGGGCGCCCGATCTGCGCCACACCACCGTCACCTGCGGCCACTTCATGGCCGAGGAGGACCCGGCGACCGTCACGGAGGCGCTGCGCGACCTGCTCGCCCGCTGACGCCCCGCCCGCACACCACCCGTAAACCCCCGCTCGCCGCCCATGCCCCGCCCGCCGACGTCTGTTCGGGCCCGGACGGGGCACGCGTTCGGCATGGGTGACGGTCCGTGGGAGGAACTCGCCGTCCGGCTCGCCGACATGGCGCGCACGCTGCTGGGCCAGGACTCCGTGCAGGAGACGCTCGACCAGATCGTGCGGCACGCGGTGAGCCTGGTCGGCGGCTGCGAGCAGGCGGGGATCCTGGTGGTGGAGGGCTGGCGGGACGTACGGACGCTGGCCGCGACCAGCGAGCTGGTGCACGCCTCGGACCGGCTTCAGCAGGAGACCGGGCAGGGGCCGTGCTTCGACGCGACCCGCCGCAAGACCGAGGTGTTCCGGATCGCGGACATGAACGCCTCCCTCCACCGGTGGCCGAAGTACGCGCCCCGCGCCCGGCGGCTGGGCATCGGCTCGGTGATGGGCTTCCTGCTGTTCACCGACGACGACAACCTCGGGGCGCTGGACATGTACTCCACCCGCAGGCGGGCGTTCACCGAGCGGTCCGAGCGGGTGGGCTGGCTGCTGGCCTCGCACGCGGCCGTGGCCCTCGCCAGCGCCCGTACGCACGCGCAGCTCGGCGAGGCGCTGGAGACGCGGAACGAGATCGGCGAGGCGCTCGGCATCGTGATGGAGCGCTACACACTCACCGAGGAGCAGGCGTTCGCGGTGCTGCGGAGGAGTTCGCAGGACCGCAACGTCAAGCTCCGCGACATCGCCCGCACGGTCGCCAGGACCGGTGAGATCCCCGGCGCCGCCGAGGGCCCGCCGGAGATCACGGCAGAGGCATGAACCGGTAGAAGACGGTCAGCACCAGATCGCGGGCGTACTGCGGGTCGAGCAGGCCGGGGCGGAACAGGATGCGGTACATCATCGGCGCCACCACGTGGTCGAGCACGACGTCCAGGGCGGGGACGGCCTCGCCGCGCCCCTCGGCGCGGGCGAGGAGCGTCTCGATCTGCTCGACGGCGTACGCCGAGCAGCGCCCGGCGTTGGCGCCGTCGGGGTCCCCGGCGAGCGCGTCGCGGATGTACGAGCGGCCCGCCGTGGACGACATCTCCTCCAGGAACGCCACGGCCCAGTGCTCCAGGTCCTCGCGCAGGCCGCCGAGGTCGGCGGGCTCGCCCTCGGGGCGGAGCCGCTCGACGGCGACGTCGCCGAGGAGTTCCTGGAGGTCGCCCCAGCGGCGGTAGACCGTCGAGGGGGTGACGCCCGCGCGCGCGGCGACGAGCGGGACGGTGAGGCCGTCGCGCCCGCGCTCCTCCAGGAGCGCGCGGACCGCCTCGTGGACGGACTGCTGGACGCGGGCGCTACGGCCTCCGGGGCGGGCTGCCGGTCGAGGGGTCATGTCTCCATCTTACGGCCTTAAGGCAACGTCATTGCGCGAGGGAGAGCACGGGCGCGGGCCGGAGCCGTTCCCTGGTCGCCTCGTAGGCGTGCGCGGCGCGCAGAACCGTGGCGTCCGCGAGCGGGGCGCCGATGAGCTGCATGCCGATGGGGAGCCCCGCGCCGTCGAGGCCGACGGGCAGCGAGAGGGAGGGCACGCCCGCGAGGTTCGCCGGGGCCGACAGCCGTACGTAGGTGTCGGACACGGTCTCCTCCGTGCCGTCGGTCCAGCGCACGGTCTCCTGTCCGGCGCGGGCCGCCGTGCTCGTGACGGTGGGCGCGGCGACGAGATCGACCGCCTCGAAGAGCCGGGCCCACTCCTGCCGCATCAGCGTCCGCGCGCGCTGGGCGCGCAGGTAGTCGCCCGCGGACACCCGGCCGCCCGCCTCCAGGAGCACCCGGACGTCGGGCGCGTAGCGGTCGGCGACGGTGCGCAGCGTCTCCTCGTGGTAGGCGGCGGCCTCGGGGACCATGAGGCCCCACTGCGCGGCCTGGACGTACTCGGTCATCGGGATGTCGACGTCCACGAGCCGGGCCCCGAGGTCGCGCAGCCCGTCGATCGCGCGCCGGACGGCCTCCTCGACCTCGGGCTCGACACGGTCGAAGTAGTAGGTGCGCGGGACGCCGACCCGCAGCCCGGTCAGGTCGGTCCGGTCCCCCGCCGGACCGCCGGGGAGCGCGAACGAGGTGCCGGGGAGCGACGCGGGGTCGGCCGGGTCGTGTCCGGCCAGGGCCGCGAGGACGAGCCCCGCGTCCTCGGCGGTGCGGGCGAGCACGCCCACGTGGTCCAGGGACCAGGAGAGCGGGGTCACGCCGTGCCGGGAGACGAGCCCGTAGGTGGGCTTGAGGCCGACGACGCCGTTGAGCGCGGCGGGGACGCGGACCGAGCCGCCGGTGTCCGTGCCGAGCGCGTAGGTGGCCGTGCCGGAGGCGACCGCCACGGCGGAGCCGCCGCTCGACCCTCCGGCGACGCGGTCGCCGTCCCAGGCGTTGCGGGTCTGCGGGGTGGTCAGGCCGAAGGCGAACTCGTGGGTGTGGACCTTGCCCAGCAGGACGGACCCGGCGCCGGAGAGCCGGGCGGCCACGGTGGCGTCCCGCTCGGCCCGGTGGCCCTCGCGCACCCGGGAGCTGGCGGTGGTGGGCAGGCCCGCGACGTCGATGAGGTCCTTGAGCGCCATCGGGACGCCGTGCAGCGGCCCCTTGTGCGCGCCCGCGGCGATCTCGCGTTCGGCGCGGGCCGCCGCCGCGCGGGCGGCGTCGGCGACGACGGTGACGTACGCGCCGAGGTGGCCGTCGACCGCGTCGATCCGGTCGAGCAGCGCGTCGGTCAGCTCGACGGGCGACAGCTCGCGGGAGGCCAGCGCGCGGGAGGCCTCGGCGAGGGTCAGCTCATGCGGCAGCACGGGCGTCCCCTTCCGCGCGGGTGGCCACGGGGGTGTAGGCCGCGGCCGGGGGCGTGTCCGTGAGGTCGAGGGTGCGCAGGGTGTCGAGGACACCCTGGATGTGGCGGGCGGTGGCGACCACGAGGGCGCCCCACTCCTCGTCCGGTGTGCTCATGAGGGATCCTTCCGCGGCTAAAGCTCAATGTTTGCGTTAGAGGCACCCTAGGCATACGGTGCCGCTAACGCAAAAAAAATGCTTTAGAAGGGACCCACTCCATGCCTCAGTCCTGGACCGTCGGCGGCCTGCGCGTCCATCGGATCGACGAGACGACGTTCCCGCCCGGCACGGGCTCCTGGATCCTGCCCGACGCGGCCACGCCCGAGGTCGTCCGGCGCTTCCCCTGGCTCCAGCCCGACTTCGCCACCCCCGACGGCGGACTCCTGATGTCCAGCCACACCTTCGCGTTCGAGGCGGCCGACGGGCGGCGCGTCCTGGTCGACACCGGCGTCGGCAACGGCAGGAAGCGGGCCAACCCGTTCTGGAACGACCTCGACACCCCCTACCTCGACCGGCTGGCCGAGGCGGGCTTCGCGCCGGACTCCGTGGACCTGGTCGTCCTGACCCATCTGCACACCGACCACGTCGGCTGGAACACCCGCGACGACGGCGGCACTTGGGTGCCCACCTTCCCCCGCGCCCGCTACCTCACCTCGCGTGCGGAGTGGGACCACTGGGCGTCCGTGGAAATGGAGGAGTCGCGCCGCCAGATGTTCCGCGACGCGGTGCTCCCCGTACGGGACGCGGGCCTGCTCGATCTCGTCGACGTCGAGGAGGGCGGCACGGAGATCGCTCCCGGCGTCCGGCTGCTGCCCGCCCCCGGCCACACCCCCGGGCAGTTCGCGGTCGAGCTGACGGACGGGGCGGGCGCCACGGGCGGCACGGAGACCGCCCTCATCACGGGCGACAGCGTCCACCACCCGGTCCAGCTCGGCGACCCCGCCCTCAACAGCCGCGTCGACAGCGACCCGGAGGACGCGGTCCGCAGCCGTCGCGCCCTGCTGGACCGGCTCGCCGATTCCGGGGCCCTGCTGCTGGGCACCCATTTCCCGCCGCCGACGGCGGGCCGCGTCCGCCGCGAGGGGGATGCCTACCGGCTGGAGCCCGTGGCCCCCGTCGTCACTCCTTCGGCCGCTGGTTGAACCGCAGCATGTTCCCGGCCGGGTCGCGGAAGGCGCAGTCGCGGACGCCGTAGGGCTGGTCGGTGGGCTCCTGGAGGACGTCGCCGCCCGCGGCACGGATGTGCTCGAAGGTGGCGTCGACGTCGTCGGTGGTGAAGATGACGCCGCGCAGCAGGCCCTTGGCGAGCAGCTCCGCCATGGCCTGCCGGTCGGCGGGCGAGGCGTTCGGGTCCGCGAGCGGCGGCTCCAGCACCACGCTCACGTCGGGCTGCGCCGGGGAGCCGAGGGTGACCCAGCGCATGCCCTCGAACCCGACGTCGTTGCGCACCTCCATCCCGAGCACGTCGCGGTAGAAGGCGAGCGCCTTGTCGTGGTCGTCGACGGCGATGAAGCACGTGGAAAGGTTGATGTCCATGCGTTCACGCTACGAGCGGGGCGGGGGTTTCGCTTCTCCGTTCCTGACCGGTCGCGTGTAGATCTTGGCGAGACAGGCGGGGATGGCCGCGCCCTCCTCGTGGTCGCGGGCCCGGTAGGCGCTGGGGCTCTCGCCGACCAGCTCCGTGAAGCGCGAGCTGAAGGAGCCCAGCGACGTACAGCCCACCTCGAAGCAGACCTCCGTCACCGACAGGTCGCCCCGCCGCAGCAGGGCCTTCGCGCGCTCGATGCGGCGCGTCATCAGATAGCTGTACGGCGTCTCGCCGTAGGCCTCGCGGAAGCTGCGGGAGAAGTGGCCCGGGGACATCAGGGCCTCGCGCGCCAGCGCGGGCACGTCGAGCGGCTCCGCGTAGTCGCGGTCCATCATGTCGCGGGCCCGGCGCAGCCGGACCAGGTCCTCCAGCGTGGTCACGCCACCAGCTTCGCACGGGCGAGGAAGGGGCGGAGGAGGGAGAGGAGGGCCTCGGGGCGGTGGAGGGGGACGATGTGGCCGCAGTCCTCGACGAGGTGCCCGGTCAGCTCGTCGGCGAACGGCCGCAACTGCCGCTCCAGCGCCCGCCCCACCGGCCTGGCCCCGACGGTCATCGCGGGCACGGTGAGCCGCCGCCCGGAGTCGAGCGCGTCCCGGATCTGCCGGGCGCTCGCGGGGAGTTCGCGGTAGTACGAGAAGGCGCAGCGCAGGGCCTCCTCGCCGGTGTACGCGCGGACGAAGGCGTCGCGCACCCCGGAGAGCGGGCCCGGGAGGCCCTCGCCGAGGGTGCCGCTGTCGAGGAACCAGTCGACGTAGCGCCCCTCGTGCCCCGTCAGGACCGACTCGGCGAGGCCGGGGACCGCGTGGAAGCCGAACCACCACGGCGGGCCCCCGGCGAGGAAATCCTCGGCGCCCGGCAGCGTGCCGAGCAGGGATTCCATCAGCACCACCCTCCGCACCAGGTCCGGGCGGCGCAGCGCGAGCAGGAAGGCCGGGGGCACCCCCGCGTCGAGGGCGGCCACGGCGGCGGAACGGACACCGAGGGCGCCCAGCAGCGCCTCGGCGTCGGAGGCCAGGGTCGCGGCGTCGTAGCCCCCGGCCGCGCGCGTGCTCGCCCCGAAGCCCCGCAGGTCGGGGGCGATCACCCGGTGCCCTTCGGCGGCGAGCGGGCCCAGGACGCGGGTCCACACCTGCCAGGTGTGCGGGAACCCGTGCAGGAGCAGCACGGCGGGGCCGTCCGTACCGGCGAGCGCGACGTTCAGCTCGACGCCGTCGTCGACCGGGACGGTGCGGAGGGTGACTTCGGGGGTGGCGGGCACGAGGGCCTCCCGGGGTGCGGTAACCAATGGTGACAACCGCACACTAGGTGACTACGGTGGCCCTCGTAAGACGGCACTTTCCCGACAGGTGGTGAGCCCGAGGTGACCCCTTCCGCCCCCTCTGCCCCCTCGCCCGCACGTTCCCCCGCTCGCGGCGATCTCTTCTCCCCCGACTGCCCCACGCGCCGCCTGCTCGACAGGATCGGCACGAAGTGGACCTCGATGGCCGTGAAGGTGCTGGCCGAGGCGGCGCCGGAGGAGATCCGCTTCGCCGAGCTGCGGCGCCGCATGCCCGGGGTCTCGCAGAAGATGCTCTCCGCCACGCTCCGGAGCATGGCCCGCGACGGACTGGTCGCCCGCCGCGTGGAGACCACGGTCCCGCCCCGCGTCCACTACCGCCTCACCCCGCTCGGCCTCTCCCTGGACGAGCCGCTCGCCCTGGTCCGGGCATGGGCCGAGGAGCACATGGCGGAGATCGACCGCGCCAACGCGCGCTACGAGACCGAGACCGGGGACGGGGCCGGAGCCGGGGGCGCCGAAGCGGGCTGAGCCCGCGGCTCCGCGTGCGATCCAGCGCGGCACGAACTCGGCGCGGTCGCCGTCCGGTTCGATGAGCACGTCGGTGTGGAAGCGCTGGGTCCGCTCGCCGTCGGACCCGGCCCGCCCGACGCGGGCCATGACGGCGTCGAGCCCCCGCAGGGTGCCGCGGACCGTCTCGACGACGTCCAGGGCCGAGCGGGCCCGTCGGCCGGCTCTCCGCGCACGTACGCCGCCTGGTCTCCGACACCTTGAGCGAGGAGGGGACGCGCGGGCACCACCACCGGGCGCTCGCTGCGCCGCCGGGGTGCGACTGCGGCGAACTCGTCGCGCTGCTCGGCCGGTTGCTCGGTCACCCCGGCACGGCAGCGCGCACAGTCGGGTGCGGTCGTGCGCGAAGACGCGCGGTATCGCGCAGAAGCGCGCAGGAATCTCCGCGCGTAGCGCTCGGACAGTGCTCAGGCGGCGTTCAGACGGTCACCACGGTCACGCCCGCGTCGCGGAATCCGGCGGCGGCGTCCTCGGGGAGGGCGTCGTCGGTGACCAGGACGTCGACCTGGTCGAGGGCGCAGACGCGGACGAAGGCGCGCTTGCCGATCTTGGAGGAGTCGGCGGCCACGATGGTGCGCTGGGCCCGCTCGGCGAGCAGCCGGTTGATGTTGGCCTCGCCCTCGTGGTGCACGTAGGCGCCGCTCTCGACGGTGAGCGCGTTGACGCCGAGGACCGCGACGTCCATGGCTATCTCGGCGAGGACGCCGCTGGCCAGGTGCCCCGTCAGCTCGTACGACTGGGAGCGCGCGACGCCGCCCGTCACCACGATCTTGATCTGCGGGCGGATGGTCAGTTCGTGCGCGATGTTGAGCGCGTTCGTCACCACCGTGAGCGCGGGAGGGCGGCCCTTTCCGCCCGCGTCCGCGTCGCCGACGATGTCGGGGCGCACGGACAGTGCCCGCGCGACCTCCGTGATCGTCGTGCCTCCGGTGAGGCCCACGACCTCGCCGGGGGCGATCAGTTCGGCCACCGCGCGGCCGATGCGCTCCTTCTCGGCGGCCTGGCGCGACTTCTTGTAGCGCAACGGGAGTTCGTAGGAGACGCCGTGCGCGACGGCGCCGCCGCGGGTGCGCGTGAGGAGCTGCTGTTCGTGGAGCTCGTCGAGATCGCGGCGGATGGTCGCGGACGAGACGTCGAGCGCGGCGGCGGCCTCCTCGACACCCAGCCTGCCGTGCTGGGCGAGCATCTCCAGGAGAGTGCTCCACCGGGCGTCCTTGGACACGGACACTCCCCTTCTGATCGCGGACGAGGGTGGGTGAAGGCATATCACAGGCCACGAGACGACAGCCAGGTACGCCGACCGCCTCCGCGGCGCTGCGTGAGCGCGCGAACGCATGCAAGAAGTTGATCGAAACGACTATTGACGCGGCATGTTTGAACATTTAGCGTCGCCGCACAGCGAAAGTGATCGCCTCCTCCGTCTCGGGCCCCCACGGCCCGGTCGTTCAGAAAGGCCCCCCGCATGCGTCGGCGCTCCCTCCTCACCACGGCCGCCACCACGGCCGCGACCGCGGCGCTCACCGCGGGCTGCGGCGCCCTGACCGGCGGCTCCTCCTCGGCGAAGCGGCGCGGCCACCTCACGTACGGGGTGTGGGACGTCTACCAGGTGCCCGCCATGGAACGGGTGGCCCGCGAGTTCGAGCACAGCCGTCCGGGCGTGACCGTCGATGTGCAGCTCACTCCGAACACGACCACGTACTGGACGAAACTGCGCACCGCCTGCACGAGCGGCACCGCACCCGACGTGTTCTGGATGAACGGCCCCAACTTCGGCCTCTACGCGAGCGCGGGGCAGTTCCTGCCGCTGGAGACCGAGGGCTCCGAGGCCGTCTTCGACCCGTCCGACTTCCCGTCCGACCTCGTCTCCCTCTACCGCTGGGAGGGCACCCAGTACGGGGCGCCGAAGGACTTCGACACCGTCGCCCTGTGGTTCAACAAGGAGATCTTCGACAAGGCCGGGGTCGACTACCCGGACGCGAGCTGGACCTGGCAGGACCTGATCAACAACGCGCAGCGGCTCACCGACCGCCGCCGCGGGATCTACGGCATCGCGGCCCCCGTCTGGGCGCAGGAGAACTACTACAACTCGATAGCCCAGGCAGGCGGCCACGTCATCTCCAAGGACCGCAAGCGCTCCGGCTACTCGGACCCGCGTACCCGGGAGGGGCTGAAGCTGTGGGTGGACATGATCCACCGCTACCGCGCCTCCCCCACCCTCCAGCAGCTCACGGACACCGACACGACGCAGATGTTCCAGTCCGGCAAGCTCGCGATGGCGCAGGAGGCGTCGTACAACGTCGAGACGTTCTGGGCCGACCCCGAATTCCGCGCCAAGGTCGACCTCGCGCCGCTCCCGAAGGGCCGGCGCCGCGCGAGCATCCTGCACGGGCTGAGCAACGTGGTCTACGCCCGTACGCCGCAGCCCGAACTGGCCCGGGACTTCGTGCGGTTCCTCTCCGGGAAGAAGGCCGCGCTCACGCAGGCCCGGCACGGGCCCGCGATCCCCGCACGCAACGGCACCCAGAAACCCTGGGCCGACGCCAAGCCGCGCTTCAGTCTCGACGTCCACCTGGACGCGCTCGACTACGCGGTCCCGTACCCCATCTCCACCAACACCGCCGCCTGGAGCCACAAGGAACAGCAGTGGCTCTCCCGGGCATGGAGCGGGGACGAGAGTCTCGACAGCGCCACCCGGTCCCTGACACGGGCGATGGACCAACTGCTCGCCCAGGAAGGGAAGGCCCGGTCATGAGCGTGGACACGAGCACGCCCGCCGCGCCCGTACGCGCGAAGCCCGCCACAGGCGGCACCGCCCCGCCCGGCGGGGCGCTCACCCAGCGCGAACTGCGGCGCCGCGAGCGCCGCTTCCACCACCGCGACAAGTGGTGGGGCTATCTCCTGATCGCCCCCGCCGGGCTCGGGCTGCTGGTCTTCTACCTGTGGCCGGTCGTGCAGACGATGTACTACAGCTTCACCGAGTGGGGCGCGTTCGGCGGTACGACGTGGATCGGGCTGGAGAACTACCGCACCCTGATCCACGACCCCGAGGTCTGGCAGTCCCTCGGCAACTCGCTGATCTACACGGCGCTGGTGCTGCTCGGGATACCCGTCTCGATGGTCCTGGCCGTGCTGCTCAACCTCAAGGGCATGCGCGGCACGGGCATCTACCGCACCCTGTACTTCCTGCCCGTCGTCACCATGCCCGCCGCCGTCGCCGTCGTATGGCGCTGGCTCTACAACGGCGACATCGGCATCCTCAACCAGGCGCTCGACACGATCGGCATCGACGGCACCTACTGGGTCTCCGACCCCACCACGGTCCGCTTCGCCATCGCCCTGATCGGCGTGTGGATGACCGTGGGCTACAACATGATCCTGCTGCTCGCCGGGCTCCAGGGCATCCCGCAGGACTACTACGAGGCCGCGTCGCTCGACGGCGCCGGGCGCGTACGGCAGTTCTTCTCCGTCACCCTGCCGCTGCTGAGCCCGACGCTCTTCTTCACGACGGTCCTCTCCATCATCCAGTCCCTCCAGGTCTTCGACCTGATCTATCTGATCCTGGGCGGCAACACCCAGGCGGGGCTGACCAACCCGGCCTACGCGGACGGGCAGACCATCGTGATGCTCTTCTTCCAGAAGTCGTTCTTCGACAACCAGCGGGGCTACGGCGCGGCCATCGTCTGCCTGCTCTTCGTCCTGATCATGGCCCTCACCGCGCTCCAGTTCCGGCTCCAGAAGAGGTGGGTCCACTATGGCTGACACGACCGCCCCCTCGCGTCCCGCGCGGCGCCCGCGCCGCCCGCGCCGCCAGGGCCGGCTGTGGCCCGCCCACGTCCTGCTCTCGGCCGGTGCCCTCGTCACCGTCTTCCCGCTGCTGTGGCAGGCGCTGACCTCGTTCAAGTCCTTCGGCGAGTCCACCCGCGTCCCGCCCACGATCTGGCCCCAGCACTGGGAGTGGTCGAACTACTCCAAGGTCCTGGAGTCCATCCCGTTCACCCAGCAGTTCTGGAACACCCTCGCGATGACGGGGCTGCGGACCGTGGCGCAGCTTGTGCTGTGCTCGATGGCGGCGTACGCCTTCGCGCGGATCCGCTTCCCCGGGCGGAACGTGATCTTCCTCGGGTTCCTCGCGGTGCTGATGGTGCCGAGCCAGCTCTTCCTGCTGCCGCAGTACCAGATCATGCAGGACCTCGGCTGGCTCAACTCGCTCCAGGCGCTGGTGGTGCCGGGGATGTTCTCCGCGTTCGGCACCTTCCTGCTGCGGCAGTTCTTCCTGGGGCTGCCCGGCGAGCTGGAGGAGGCCGCGCGGCTCGACGGCGCCAACCCCTTCACCATCTACTGGCGGATCGCGCTGCCGCTGGCCCGGCCCGGTCTCCTCGCGCTCGGCATCCTCACGTTCCTGTGGTCCTGGAACGACCTGATGTGGCCGATGGTCGTCAACACCGACCCGGCGAAGATGCCGCTGTCGGTCGGCCTCGCCTCGCTCCAGGGCGCGCACCTGACCGACTACCCGGTGCTGATGGCGGGCGCGCTGCTCGCGACGCTGCCCGTGATCGTGGTCTTCATGGCGATGCAGCGCCAGTTCATCCAGGGCATCGCCTTCACCGGCATGAAGGGCTGAGCGCGCAACCGTCCCCGAACCCCTCCGCGTAGAACAGGAACCCGCACGTGAACGACGACCTCCGTATCGGCGTCATCGGCTACGGCCTGCGCCGCAGCCTCGCCCACGCGGCCCACCGGCCCGGCGAGGGCTCGGTCGTGGCCGCCGTCGCCGACACCGACCCCGCCGTCCTCGCCGCCTCCCTCGAACGGTTCGAGGGCGCGGCGGGCCACGACGACCACCGCAAGCTGCTCGACGACGCCCAGGTGGACGCGGTCGTCGTCGCCACGCCCGACGACACCCACGAGGAGCTGGCCTGCGCGGCGCTGCGCGCCGGGAAGCCGGTCTTCCTGGAGAAGCCGCTCGGCATCACCGTCGAGCAGTGCGACACCATCCTGCGCACCGCGTACGAGACCGGGACGCGGCTCTACGTGGGGCACAACATGCGGCACATGGGCGTGGTCCGCACGATGCGCGACATCGTCGCGCGCGGCGACATCGGCGAGCCCAAGACGGTGTGGGTGCGCCACTTCGTCTCCTACGGCGGCGACTACTACTTCAAGGACTGGCACGCCGAACGGGAGCGCACCACGGGCCTGCTGCTCCAGAAGGGCGCCCACGACCTCGACGTCGTCCACTGGCTCGCGGGCGGCTACACCAGCCGCGTCAACGCGCTGGGCGACCTGATGGTCCACGGCGACCTGCCGCGCCGCGAGCCCGGCACGCCGCGCCCCGAGTCCTGGCTGCGCGAGTTCGAGTGGCCGCCGACCGCGCGCAAGGACCTCAACCACGTGGTGGACGTCGAGGACGTCTCCGTGATGAACATGCGCCTGGACAACGGGGTCATCGCCACCTACCAGCAGTGCCACTTCGCGCCCGACTACTTCCGCAACTACACGGTCATCGGCACCGAGGGCCGCCTGGAGAACTTCGGCGACCGCCCCGGCGACGAGGTCCGCGTCTGGAACACCGGCCCCACCGACTACCGCGCCGACGCCGACGTGATCCACCGCGTCCCCGACGCCTCGGGCACGCACGGGGGCGCGGACGGGCGGATGATCGCCGAGTTCTGCCGCTTCGTCCGCGACGGCGGCGCCACCGACACCTCGCCGGTCGCCGCCCGGATGAGCGTCGCCGCGGGCGTCATGGCCACCCGCTCCCTCCGCGAGAACGGCACCCCCTACGACGTCCCCGCCCTCGACCCGGCCCTCACCGCCTACTTCGACGGGGGCCAGACGAAGGGCTGACCCCGCCCCTCTCCTGCCTCAGACCAGCAGGTCGACGCGCGTACCGACGCCCTCACGCTCCGCCCGCCCGTACGCCGCCCAGGCCAGCGCGAGGTCCTGCCAGGGGAGGCCGACCGGCGCGTAGACGGTGCGGCCCGTGGCGGGCGTACGGCCCGGGCGGTCGCCGCGGAGGATCTCGCCGAGGGTGGCGTCGGCCGCGTCCGCGGGGAGTCCTGCCGTGGCCAGGGCACCCGCCGTGGCCGCCAGTTCGCGGTGGTCGACGACGAGGAGCGCGGACGTCAGCAGGTCGCGGGCGAGCTCCCGCTTGCCGGGCTCGTCGGCGCCCAGCGACGTGAGGTGCTGTCCCTCGCGGGTGTCGGCGAGGGACAGCACGGGCGTACGGGACCAGGTGGCGAGGAGGACGACGTCGGCGGTGGCCGCGACCTCCGCCGCCGAGCCGAGGACACGTCCGCCGTGCCGCTCGGCGAAGGCCGCGGCGCGGTCCGGGTCGCTGTCGTGCACGACCAGGCCGCCCCGGGGACGCAGCGCGTCCAGGCCGCGCACCATCACCTCCGCCTGCGCGCCCGCGCCGACCACGCCGAGCGCCGCCTCCCCGTCCGGGTCGGGCGCCGCGAGCAGATGGGTGCCGAGCGCCGCGGCAAGTCCGGTGCGCCAGGCGGTGAGCGTCGCGGAGTCCAGCAGCGCGAGCAGCGCGCCGTCCGCCCCGTCGTGCAGGCAGACCACCCCGCGCAGCGCGGGCCGCGCGCCGGGGAACTTCGCGTTGACCTTCACCGTGTACGCCGGGACGCCGGGGAGGACGCCCGGCAGCAGCGCCGTCGCCGTACCGGGGAAGGGCAGGTCGGTCCGTACCCGCTGCCCCTCCACCGGCGAGGAGTCGGCGACGCGGAACCCCTCCTCCAGCGCCTCGGCGCACACGGCGGGGTCCAGGACGGCGAGCAGTTCGCTCCGGGTCAGGATCCGTGTCATCCCGCCATGATCCCGGGCGCGTGCCCGGCGTTGCGTGCCGCGCCCCTCGTGATCTGCCTGGTGAGGCGTCTTCGCAGGTCGGCGGGGGTGGCGTAACTCCGGCGTAACGCGTGCGGGGGTAGCGTCTGCCGCCGTGACGGGTCCTGCCGGAGGGCCCCACGGAGGAGGCGAACGAGCGTGAGTCGGACGGTCACCTCCCGCGCCGAGCGGGCACGGCAGGTCGCGGACGTGGTGCGGCGGCATCTCACCGAGGGCGCGTTCGAGGACGGCTGGCTGCCGGACGAGGCGGCCCTGGCCCGTTCGCTGGGCGCGTCCCGCAACGCGGTGCGCGAGGCCCTCGCCCTGCTGCGCGACGAAGGGCTGATCACCCGCAGGCGGGGCCAGGGCACGCGGGTGGTGACGCCGAAGTACGGGCACGGCCTGGACCGGCTCGCGGGCCTCGCCGAGACCCTGACCGGCTACGGCACGGTCACCAACGAGGTCCGCACCGCCCGCGTCGTCCCCCGGGCGCCCGTCTCGATCACCGAGCGGCTGGGCCTGCCGGAGGGGGCCGAGGCCGTCCATCTGGAGCGGCTGCGCAGGCTGGGCGGCGCGCCGCTCTCCGTCGACACGACGTGGCTCGCGCCCGACATCGGCCGCCCGCTGCTGGAGAGCGACCTCGCCCACCGCGACGTGTTCGACCTGATCGAGGAGACCAGCGGGTTCCGGCTCGGCCGCGCGGAGATCACCGTGCACGCGGTCACGGCGGACCCGGACACCGCGCGGCTGCTCGAAGTCGCCGACGGCGCGGCCCTGTTCGCGATCGACCGGCTCACCCGGCTCCCGGACGGGCGGCCCGTGGACACGGAGTGGCTGCGGGTGCGCGCCGACCGGTTCACCCTGCGGGCCGTGCTGCACCGGGGCGGACACCCCGCGTCCGCCGCCACGGACGAGGAGGCGGCGCGGTGACGGACCTCGACGCGCTGACCCTCGCCGGGCTCGCGCTGTTCGGCCTGGCGGGCGGCATCGGCATCACCGCCGTCGGCCCGGGCGGGGTGCTGCCGACGATGGGCATGTTCCTGCTCACCGGCCTCTCCCCCACGACCGTCGCGGGCACGGCCATCGCCACCCACGTCGCCACAGGCGCGCTCGGCACGTACGCCTACACGCGGTCGGGCCATCTCCGGGAGCCCGCGACACGGCGCACCGCGCTGCTGCTGTCGGCCGCCGCCCTCGCGGGGACCCCGCTGGGCGTGCTGCTCAACACCCTGCTCCCGGGGCGCGCGTTCGGCCTGCTCCTCGCCGGGGCCGTGGCGGTCACGGGCGTGCTGGTGTGGGTCCGCGACCGTCGCGAGCGGGGGCGGGAGGAGGCCGCCGACAGCCACCCGCTCGGGCTCTCGGTGACCCTCGCCGTCGGGCTGCTCGTCTCGGTCGCCGCCGGGCTCTTCGGGCTGGGCGGGCCGATGCTGAGCGTGCCGCTGCTGGTGCTGTGCGGGCTGCCGGTGCTGCCCGCGCTGGCCGCCGCTCAGGCCCAGTCGGTCGTCGTCGCGAGCGTGGGCACGGCGGTCTACCTCGCCCATGGCTCGCTGGACTGGGGCCTCGCCGTCCTGGTGGGCGTGCCGGAGCTGGCGGGCGTCCTCATCGGCGTGCGCGTCGCCCGCTCGGTCCCCACGCGCCGGCTCAAGTTCGCCCTGGCCGCGACGCTGGTGGCGCTGGCCCCGTATCTGGCGCTGCACTCCTGAGCTTGTACGTGCCGCCTGTGCGTGCCGGAGGGGCGGACGGACCGGACATCGGCCCGCCCGCCCCTTCGTGGCGTTCGCCCGTTACGGAAGGCTGTGCACCTTCGGGCCGACGGCGTTCGACCACGTGTGGCCCGCCGTCGCGTCCCAGTTCGTCGACCACGTCATGGCGCCGCGCAGCGACGGGTACGTCTTCGACGGCTTGAAGGAGCCGCAGCCGGTGCCGCGGGCCAGGCAGTCGAGGGCGTTGTTCACGACCGACGGGGGCACGTAGCCGCTGCCCGCGCCGCGCGTCGACGCCGGGACGCCGAGCCCGACCTGCGACGGGTCGAGACCGCCCTCCAACTGGATGCAGGCGAGCGCGGTCAGGAAGTCCACGCTGCCCTGGCTGTAGACCTTGCCGTCGCAGCCGAGCATCGAACCGCTGTTGTAGTACTGCATGTTGACGACCGTGAGGATGTCCTTCACGTTCAGCGCCGTCTGGAAGTACCCACCGGACGTGGACTGCATGTCGATGGTCTGCGGTGCCATCGTGAGCACCATCTTCGGGCCGGCCTTCGCCGAGAGCTGGCGCAGCGCCTTCGTCATGTAGGTGGGGTTGATGCCGTTCTCCAGGTCGATGTCGACGCCGTTGAACCCGTACTCCTGCATCAGCGCGTAGGCGCTGTTGGCGAACGCGGTCGCGGAGGCGTCGCTGTTGACGGAGATGGTGCCCTTCTCGCCGCCGACCGAGAGGATCACGGACTTGCCCGCGGCCTTCTTCGCGGCGATGTCCGCCTTGAAGTCGGCGGTGGAGGCGTAGCCGACGGCCGGGTCCAGGTTGAAGGTGATCTGCCCCGGGGTGGGGGTGGCGTCGGCGAACGAGACGGCGATGATGTCGTACTGCGAGGAGACGTCCCGCAGCTTCTGCACGGTCGCGCCGTTGTCGAAGTTCTGCCAGTAGCCGGTCACCGCGTGCCGGGGCACGGTGCCGTCACCGCCGCCGTCGCCCTTGGGCGTCCGTACGGACACGGCCGTCGACTTCGCCGACTCGCCCGCCGCGTTCGAGGCGCTCACCTGGAAGCTGTACGTGGTCTCCGGCGCGAGCCCCGTGACGGTCGTGGAGGCGCCGCTGGACGAGGCGACCTTCGTGCCGTCGCGGTAGACGGTGTACCCCGTCGCGGTGGACGACGGCGTCCAGGACAGCTCCGCCGACGTGGGTGTCGTCGTGCCCGCCTTGAGTCCGGCCGGGACGGGCGGCACCTCGACCGGGTCGGGGCCGCCGCCCCCGTCGGGTCCGAGGACGCTCACGTCGTCCACGTAGTACGCGCCCTGCCCGTACCAGCCGTGGGTGTAGACGGTGACCGAGGTGGTGTTCGCGCCGGTGGTGAAGCTCGTGGAGAGCTGCTGCCAGGACGAGGTGCCGGGTGTCCAGGTCGAGACGTCGGTGGTGCCGGTGCCGCGGGCGCCGAGGTAGGCGTAGCTGCCCTGCACCCAACTGCTCAGCTTGTAGGTCGAGTTCGGCTTCACCGCGACGATCTGGGAACACTCGGCGTTGCCCTGGCCCGACGGGGTGGCCTTGAGCGCCTTCGCGCCGCCGTGCACGGGGGAGGTGACGGCGGCGCCGCTGTTCGCGGCGCAGGTCCAGTTGCTCAGGTCCGCCTCGAACCCGGCGTTCTTGGCGACGTTGACGTCCGCCGCCTTCGCGCTCGCGGGCGCGGTGAGCGCGGCGACGGCGAGCACGGCTGCCGCGCCGACGGCCACCGCCGCGCTGATCCTCCGGCGGACGCCGGGTCTGCCCTGACGTACACGGTCCACGGGGTGCCTCCTGGGAGAGAGGTGAAGCACGTAGGGGACGACGGTGGCCACTGCCGTTGCGCGCATATTTGGTCCAGACCAATCGAGTTGTCAAGACCTCCGGCACGGAGAACCCGCGGCGTACGGGGAGCTGGACGAGATCGGCTGGTACCGGGAGAACTCGCGCGGCCGGATCCAGGACGTCGCGGCCAAGAAGCCCAACGCCTGGGGCCTGTACGACACGATCGGCAACGTGTGGGAGTGGTGCTGGGACGTCTACGACCCCGAGGTGTACGGGCCGTACCGGGTCTTCCGGGGCGGCGGCTGGCAGGACCCGCCCCGGGGGTGCCGCGCCTCGTGCCGCCGCAGGAGCCACCCGACGTTCCGCATCGACGACCTGGGCTTCCGGCTCGCCCGTACGGTGTGACGCCGGCGGCCGTCAGGCGGCGCGGCCGAACGCGTCCACGCCCGTGAGCGAGGCCGAGAGTTCCCACAGCCGGGCCGCCTCCCCGGGGTCCGTGGCGTGCGGGCTCACGCCGCTCGTGAGCCCCTCCGCCTCCCCGTCCCGGGGTTCCGCGATGTCGCAGTCCTCGCAGTACACCCCGCCCCTGCCCGCGAGCAGCGGGGACGTCGCCGCCCAGACCTGGGTGGCGGCGCCCTGCTCGGGGGTCTTGACGGCGGGGTCGAGCGGCTTGCCGTCGGCGTCGATCCAGCCCGCGGCGAGCTGCTCCTCGCGGGGCACATGGCGCCCCAGCTCGGTGAGGACGAGCCCGGGATGGAGCGCGAACGCCCGTACGCCGGAGTCCTTCCCGCGCGCGTCGAGCCCCACGGCGAAGAGCGCGTTGGCCGTCTTGGCCTGCCCGTAGGCGAGCCACTTGTCGTAGCCGCGCGCGAAGTGCGGGTCGTCCCAGCGGATGCCGGAGAGCTGGTGGCCGTTGGAGGAGACGGAGACGACCCGGGCGCCGTCCCGGGCGCGGGCGAGCGCGGGCCCGAGCAGGTTCACGAGGGCGAAGTGGCCGAGGTGGTTCGTGGCGAACTGGGCCTCCCAGCCCGGCCCGACGCGGGTCTCCGGACAGGCCATGATCCCGGCGCTGTTGACCATCAGGTCGAGGGCGCTGCCGGAGGCGAGGAAGCGTTCCGCGAAGGCCCGGACGCTGTCGAGGTCGCCGAGGTCCAGCGCCTCGACGGTGACCCGGTCGAGCCCCGCGAGCGCCTCGCGGGCGGCGGTCGGGCGCCGCGCGGGCACCACGACCCGGGCACCGGCGGCGGCGAGGGCCCGCGTGGTCTCCAGCCCGATGCCGGAGTAGCCGCCGGTGACGACGGCGAGCCGCCCGTCGAGGCCGGTGCCGCGCAGGACGTCCCGCGTGGTGCTGCGCGGCCCGAAGCCCGAGCCGATCCTGTGCTGGGGTGTCGTCATGCCCGGAACGTACGGCTTGGAGCGCTCTCCAGGGCAACCCCCGGCTCCCCTCCGGATCCCGTTCCCTCGCCCGCCACCGACTCCGGAACGGCCGGTTCCCGCAGGGTCCTGAGCAGGAACCAGCCGACGGCGGGCAGCGCGATCAGCGGCGCGAGCGCGACCCGCAGCGAGGTCGCGTCCGCGAGGACGCCGACGAGGGGGCTGGCGACGCCGCCGATGCTGACGGTCAGCCCGAGCGTGACGCCGCCCGCGGTTCCCACGCGCGTCGGCAGATAGTCCTGGCCGAGGGTGACGTGCAGGGAGAAGGGGACGTAGAGCCCGGCGGAGGTGAGGGCCACGCAGCCGTAGAGCAGCGGCCCGGGGACGAGGGCGATCCCGGCGACGGCGAGCACGGTCAGGGCGTACGACCACCGCACGACGGGGAGCCGCCCGAAGCGCGTCGCGAGCCGCCCGCCCGCCACGGTGCCGACCGCGCCGCCGGCGTAGAGCACGAACAGCGCGACGGTGCCCGCGACTTCGCCGCCGCCGGTGCGCTCGCGGACGTGGAGGGCGATGAACGTGCTGAGCCCGACGAAGACGATCGAGCGGCACACGACCGCGCCCGAGAGCCGCGCGAAGGACGCCCAGTCGTCCCGTCCCGCCTCCCCGGCGCGCGCCGCTGCCCCGCCCGGCGCCGTCCCGCGCGTGCCCGCCGTGCGCAGCGCCGCCACGCACAGCGCGGCGCCCGCGAGGGCCGGGACGACGAGGAGGGGCGAGGCCCGCAGCCCGCCCGTGGCGACGACGGCGGCGATCAGCAGCGGCGCGGTGGCGAATCCGAGGTTGCCGCCGAGCGAGAACCAGCCCATGGCCGTATGGCTGCCCCGGCTGGCGCGCCGGGCGACGCGCGCGGCCTCCGGGTGGTACGCGGCGACGCCGACGCCGGAGAGCGCGACCACGGCGAGCGTGACGCCGTACGAGCCGCTCACTCCGGCGAGCGCGACGCCCGCGCCGCCCACGAAGGTGCTCGCGGGCAGCAGCCACGGCAGGGCCCACCGGTCGGTGAGCGCGCCGAACAGCGGCTGGACGACGGAGGAGAGGAGCGAGGCGGCGAGCACGATGCCGGAAGCCGCCGCGTAGCCGTAGGCCCGTTCGGCGACGAAGAAGGGGACGAGCGCGGCGACCGCGCCCTGGTAGACGTCCACGCAGGCGTGGCTCACGGAGAGCAGGACGAGGGAGCGGGTGTGCGGCTTCGGCATGCCCAGATCGTCGCGGGCCCCGCATTGGCGCGCTTCCGATAAAGTGCCAAGCTATGCCGGAAAACCGCCAGCCCCCGCCCGGGGACCGCCAGGCCCGGTTCCGGGGGCGCCCGGTCCGTCACACGTCCGAGGCTCCCACCGACACCCGGGTGCTGGCCGCGGGCGAGGGCATCGACGCGCACCGGCACGACGACCACCAGATCGTCTACGCGGGCTCGGGCGTGCTCGCGGTCACCACCGACGCGGGCACGTGGTTCGCACCCGGCACCCGCGCGATCTGGGTCCCGGCGGGCTGCGTGCACGCGCACCGGGCGTACGGGCACCTGGAGCTGCACCTGCTGGGCCTGCCCGCGGACACCAATCCGCTCGGCCTGGACGCGCCCAGCGTGCTGACCGTCGGGCCGCTGCTGCGGGAGCTGATCCTCGCGTACACCCGCGCGTCGGAGGAGGGCCCGCCGTCCCCCGAGCGGCTGCGGCTGCGGGCCGTGCTGCTCGACCAGTTGCGGGCCTCGCCGCAGCAGCCCGTGCAGCTCCCGTCGCCCGCCGACCCCCGGCTGGCGGCCGTCTGCGCGCTCCTCCACCGGGACCCGGCCGACTCGCGCACGCTCGCGGAGCTGGGCGCCGAGGCGGGCGCGGGCGAACGGACGCTGAGCCGGCTCTTCCGCCACGAGCTGGGCATGACCTTCCCCCAGTGGCGCACCCAGCTACGCCTCTACCACGCCCTGCGGATGCTGGCCGAGGGCCTGCCGGTGACCACGGTCGCGCACCGCTGCGGCTGGTCCTCCCCCAGCGCCTTCACCGATGTCTTCCGCCGCGCGTTCGGCCACGTCCCGAGCGCGCACAACCGAACTTGACGGACAACTGCCTCTAGTTGTCCGCACGTTGCACATATCTGCATCACAACGGACCGTTGATCTCCGCCGGTTGGGCACCTTATGGTGACGTGTCTTCAGTGGGACATGCCACTGAAGCGGTTCATTCAACGGGAGGTCCGATATGCCCAGCACCATGTTCGATCTCGATGTGGAGCTCGTGGAATCCGCCGAGGCCGGCACCGTCGTCCCCGACGACGCCCGTGAGCTCGACGAGAGCGCCGCCCTGACCCCGACCACCGTGAACACCTACGGAGTCGGCGTCGCGATGTGCGTGCCCTGCTGCTGATCGCGCGCTGACAGAACGCCGCCCATCCGCTGTCCCTGGCCGCGGGTGGGCGGCGCCCACGGTACGGACGGAACGGATCGGAACGGGGGAACGGGGTGGCGGTGCCGCGGACGGGCGGGGAAGAGGGCGGCGGAGCCGCGTTCCGGGCGGCGGGCTTCGGCGTGACGCGGATGGCCGCGCTCCCCGTCGCGCACCCGGCGGCGGCCCGCACTCTGGGAGACCTGGGCGACGGGCCCGACGCGCTGGGCCCCTATCTGCTGGAGCTGGTGAAGGACCCGGCCGTACGCGAGGCCCTGAAGGTGTCGAGCGCCTCGCTCGCCGACACCCTCGCCAAGGTCGAGAACGGCGTGCCCGTCGGCGAGGCCAAGCTGCGCCGCGCCGCGCTCGCCGTGACCCGCTACATCCTGCGGATGACCGGCCGCCCCACCCCGTTCGGCCTGCTGGCCGGGGTCCGTACGGCCCGGCTCGGCGGGGACACCGCCGCCGTGCGCACCGGCTCCGCACACCGCAAGCACGCGCGGCCCGACGCCGCGTGGCTGGACGAGATCGCCGGACGGCTGCACCACGACGACGCGGCACGGGACGTCCTGCTCGTCGTCGCCAACGACCTGTGCGCCGTGCGCGGCGACCGCCTCGTCCTCCCCTACGTGCGCCCCGCGCGCGGCGCCGCCCCGCCCGGCGCCTCCGCCCCGGCCTCCCAGGTGCCGCACGAGATGACGGTCGGCCTCAGCCCCGTCGTCCGCGCCGCCGTGGAGGCCGCCCGGCGCCCGCTCCCCTTCGCCGCGCTGCGCCGCGCCGTCCAGGAGCGCTTCCCCGAGGCGGCGGACGCCGACGTCGACCGGCTGCTCACCGGGCTCGTGGACCGCGAGGTGCTGCTGACCGATGTCGCGGCCCGCCAGGACCGGCCCGACCTGCTCGCCCACGTCAACTCCCGGCTCGCGGACGTCGCCTCGCCCACGGCGGCCGGGCTGCGCCGGGTCGGCGAGCTGCTCGCGGCCTACGCGGACAGCGCGCCCGGCGCGGGCCGCGAGGCCTGGCACGCCGCCGTCGCCGCGATGCGGGAGACGCACGCCGCCGCGACGGGCACGCGTACCGGGGAGGGCCGCCCGCCCGTCCACGTCGATCTGCGCGTCGACGCCGACGTACGGCTGCCGGACGCGGTCACGGACGAGGTGACGCGCGCCGCCGAGGTGCTGTGGCGGCTGGCACCGGACGAGGGGCAGTACCCGCATCTGACCGAGTACCACCGGGCGTTCCTCGACCGGTACGGCACCGACCACCCCGTCCCGCTGCGCGAGGTCCTGGACCCGCACCGGGGCCTGGGCGCGCCCGCCGGGTTCAAGGTCCCGGCGAGCGACCGGAGCGCGGGCGGGGCGCCCGCCGTGCCGTACCCGGCGGAGCGCGACGAGGCTCTGGGCCAGGCCCTGCACGAGGTGCTGGCCGCAGGCCCGGGCGGCGGGTCCGGCGGGCGGGCCGAACTCGTCCTGGACGACGCGCTGATCGCCCGCCTCTCCCCCGGCGGGGGCGCCGAGCCCCTCCCCTCCGGCTCGCTCGACCTGTGCGTCCAGCCGCTGGCCCGTTCCGTACGGGCCCTGGAGTCCGGGGACTTCCGGCTCGTGGTGTCGAACGGCTCCTACAGCGCCGGGGCGATGGCGGGCCGCTTCGCGCACACGCTCGGCGCACCGGCGGAACGGGACCTCGCGGAGCTGTACGCGGAGGCCGCGGAGAACCAGGCCGGGCCCCTTCCCGTCCAGCTCTTCTTCCAGCCCCTCCACGCGCGCTCCGGCAACGTCGCCCGCGTGCCGCGTCTCACCCGGCACGCGGTCGCGGTCGGCTGCTTCCCGGGGGACGCCCGCGAGGGGGAGACGGACCTGGCCCTCGACGACCTCGCAGTCGGCGCCGACGGCGACCGGCTCTTCCTCGTCCACGCGGCCACCGGGCGCGAGGTCTCGGTGCTGCGCCCGCACATGCTCAACATCGCGACCGAGGCGCCCAACGCGGCCCGCTTCCTCGCCGGGATCGGCACCAGCGGGCTGAAGCCATGGGCCCCGTGGCAGTGGAGCAGGCTCGACGTCCTGCCGTACCTGCCGCGCGTACGCCACGGGCGGACCGTCCTCTCGCTCGCGCGCTGGCGGCCCCCGGCCGAGCTGCGCGACGCCGGGCTCGACGAGAAGGAGTGGCGGGCGGCGCTGGAGCGCTGGCGCGAGCGGTTCGCGGTGCCGGACCTGCTGCGCGTCACCGTCCTCGACCACCACCTCGACCTGGACCTGACGGCGCCCGCGCACCAGCGGCTGCTGCACGCCCAGTTCACCGGCCACGCGGTGCCGCACGTACAGGAGTCGCCGCTCGCCGACCCCGGCGCGCTGGGCTGGTCGGACGGGTACGCGACCGAGGTCGTCGTGCCGCTGACGCCCACCCGTCCCCGGCCCGCCGCGCCGAGGTCACCGGCCCCCGCCGCGCCGCGCGTACGGCACGCGCCGGGCGGCGAGTGGCTGTACGCGAAGGTGTACGCGGCGCGCGACCGGCTCGACCCCCTGCTGGCCAAGGACCTGCCGCGGCTGCTCGCGCGGGTCGGGCCCGACGTGGACCGCTGGTTCTTCCTGCGCTACCTCGACCCCGGCGCGCATCTGCGCGTCCGGTTCCACGGCGACCCCCGCGCGCTCCGCGAACGTGTGCTGCCCGCACTGCACGAGTGGGCGGAGTCAGCCGCCGACGAGGGCGCGATCCGCAAGCTCGTCCTCGACACCTACGAGCCGGAGACCGACCGCTACGGCGGCCCGCACACGCTCGCCGCCGCCGAGCGGCTCTTCCACGCGGACAGCGCCCTGGTCGCCGCCCAGCTCGCGGCCCGCGCGCGGGGACGGCTCGCCATGCCGCCGGACACCCTCGCCGCGCTCAACCACGCGGCGCTCCTCTCCTCGCTGGGCGACTGGGACTGGTGGCGCTGGGTTCTGGACGCCTATCCGATCGAACTGACGAACGCGCTGCCCCCGGCCCAGCGGCGCGCCGCCGTGCGGCTCGCCGACACCCCGGACGCCACCGCCGGGACCGGCGAACTCGCCGCGTGCCGCGACGGGCTGTCCCGCGCGGCCCGCGCGTACGGCGAGGCGCTCGGCATCGGTGCGGGAGGCGCGCCGTCCACCGAACGCGGCTCGTCCGTCGCGGGCGTGCTGCACATGCACGCCAACCGCCTCCTCGGCATGGACCCCGGCGCCGAACGGCGCGCGTACGGGCTGCTGCGCGGCATCGTCCGTACCCACCTCGGCAGAGCGGAGCACGCATGAGCCCGAACGGCACGCCCCCGCGCGCGGAGCTGCGCGAGGCCGCCGCGAAGACCGTCGCGGAGATCGCGGCGCGGCTGGGCGACCCCGAGAGCGTGGTCGCGGCCACCGTCGCGAACGGCACGCACGCGGAGATCGACGAGACCCGCGCCCCCGTCTGGGAGGCGGGCTCGCTGAACCGGGGCTACCCGGCGCTGGTACTGCTCCACGCCGAACTGGGGCAGGGCACGGGCCGCGGGGCCGTCCTCGCCGAGCACCGCGCGACCGCGCACCGCTTCCTCGAACTCACCGCGACCGCCACCCGCGAGCAGTCC
Source organism: Streptomyces albiaxialis (assembly GCF_039530985.1). Lineage (NCBI taxonomy): Bacteria > Bacillati > Actinomycetota > Actinomycetes > Kitasatosporales > Streptomycetaceae > Streptomyces > Streptomyces albiaxialis. The sequence goes on along the minus strand of NZ_BAAAPE010000015.1, from coordinate 490,615 downwards.
GTGCTGGGCGCGTTCGCCGGGGTCGGCGCGCTGGCCAGCGCGGTGCGGGTGGCGGCGGCACGCGACGGCGAGTACGCCTCGCTGCTGGCCCGCACCGACGCGCGCATGGCGGACTACGCGCGTCGACTGGTGGCCCTGCACTCCTCGACGCGGGACGCGGGCATGCCCACGTACCCGGCCGTGGTCGACGGGCTGAGCGGGCTCAGCGGCATCGGCCGCTATCTGCTGCACCGCCGCACACACGACGAGGCGCTGCGTGCCGCGCTCTCCTCGCTGGTGTCGCTCAAGGACCCGCTGCGGGTCAGGGGCGTCGAGGTCCCGGGCTGGTGGTACGGGCCGACGTCGCGCACGCGCGTCGCCGAGGAGTTCGCCGACGGGCAGGTCAACTTCGGTCTGGGGCACGGCGTCCCGAGCCCGCTCGCGCTGCTCTCCCTCGCCTGGAGCGCGGGCGTCCGGGTCCCGGGCCAGGACGAGACGATCGCGGCGATGGCCGAGTGGCTGCTGGCCTGGCGCGAGCGCGACGAGGCCGGGCCGTACTGGACCCCGTACGTGCCGCTGCCGTACTACGCGGACCGGGGCGGCCACCGTACGCCGCAGCCCGCGCGCCCCTCCTGGTGCTACGGCGCGGCGGGCACCGCGCGGGCCCTCGCCATGGCGGGCGCCGCGCTCGGCCGCCCGGAGTGGACGGCGGCCGGGACCGAGGCCGTACGGGCGATGGTCCGGCGGCCCATGGACGGCTGGGGCATCGACGACCACGCGCTGTGCCACGGCTGGTCCAGCTCACTGCACCTGCTGACGCTCTGCGAGCGGGACGACCCGGAGGCGGGGCTCGCGGCCGCCACCGACGCGGTCGCGGACCGGCTGCTGCGCGGCTTCGAGCCCGGGGCGCCGTTCGGCTACCGCTACTTCCAGCCCGCGGCCGACCTCCACCTGGACATGCCGGGCTTCCTGGACGGCGCCGCGGGCATCGCGCTCGCGCTGCACTCGTACGCCACGGGCAGCGCGCCCGCGAGCGGCTGGGACACGCTGCTGCTCCTCAACTGACGCGCTCCGCGCTCCGCTCCTCCTCCCGGCGGTCGCCGTCGCGGCGGGGCAGCAGCAGCGGGGTGGCCAGCAGCAGGAGCCCGGCGGCGGCGAGCGCGCCACGGGCCCCGACGAGGGCCGCGAGCAGGCCCCACAGCGCGGTGAGCCCGGCGCGGGCCGCGTTGCCGGAGACCGTCCAGGCGGCGAGCGTACGGGCGACGCGGTCGTCCGCCGTCTGTTCGAGCCGGTAGGTCGCGAAGACCGGGTTGAACACGCCGATGCAGGCGATCAACGCGAACTCCACGGCCATGACGAGCGCGAGCCCCGCCGCGCCGGGACCGACGCACACCAGCGCCACCGGCCAGACCACCCGCAGCGTCCCGGAGGCGAGCAGCACCCGGTGGCGGCCGTACCGGGCGACGAGCCGGGGCGCGAGCCGCGCGCCGAGGAGCCCGCCCAGGCAGGGGACGCCGAACGCGAGGCCGTACTGCCAGGGCGCGAAGCCGAGTTCGCCGACCATGAGCGAGAGCAGCAGCGGCGAGGTCGCCATGAGCAGGCTGTTGAACAGGACGGTGTGGAGGAAGAGGGGCCGCAGCGTCGCGTGCCCCAGGATGTACCGCCACCCCTCCAGCAGCCCGCCCGCGCGCGGCCCGCCCGTGCCCTCCGCCCTCGCGGGGCGCGCGGGGCGGGGCTCCTGGCCGGGGATCGCGCGCAGGGCGAGCGCCGAGAGGAGATAGCTGACGGCGTTGGCGACGACCGTCGTCACCGGGCCGAGCACGCCGATCGCGGCGCCGCCCAGCGGCGGGCCGAGCGCGGTGGCGGTCCAGGTCGTGGACTCGAAGCGGCCGTTCGCCGCGAGCAGGTCCCCGGGGCGTACGAGCGCCTTGAGGCAGGCGCCGCTCGCGGCCCGGAAGGCGATGTCGGCGGCGGCGACGGCGACCGACACCACGACGAGCTGCGCGAAGGTGAGCCGCCCCAGCGCGTACGCGGCGGGGACGCTCAGCAGCGCCGCGCACCGCACCACGTCCATCGCGACCATGACGGGGCGCTTGCGGCGGAACTCCACCCACGGCCCCAGCGGCACCGCCACGGCCGCGCCGACCGCGAGCCCGGCGGCGGCGAGCAGCGACACCTGCGCGGGCCCCGCGTCCAGCACGAGGACCGCGATCAGGGGGAAGGCGTCCAGGGCCAGATACGTGCCGAGCGTGCTGACCGCGTACGCCGCCCACAGCCACCCGAATCCCCGCCCCAGCGACCGCCGCTCCCCCATGCCCGCACCCTCCCGCGCTCCCTGGGACAACCTCCCGTTGACCGGAGCCATCCAAGCGGGGAGAGGAGCCCCTGATCAAACAACGGTCCGGCTCCCCGCCGCACAACCCGTGGTTGTGGGCGTAGGGTGCCGCGGGTGGATCTCGATGCCGTGCGCACCTTCGTCGCCGCCACCGACGCGGGGCGGTTCCAGGAGGCCGCGACCCAGCTCTCGGTGACCCAGCAGGCCGTCTCCAAGCGGGTCGCGGGGCTGGAGAGGGAGCTGGGCGTACGGCTGTTCACGCGTGCCGCGCGCGGGGCGCGGCTCACGATCGACGGGCAGGCGTTCCTGCCCCACGCCCGTGCCCTCCTCCGGGCCGAGGAGCGCGCGGCGGCGTCCGTACGGCCGGGGAGCCGGGCGCTGCGCGTGGACGTGATCGGCCGCCGGCTGCGGCCCGCCGGGCTGCTGCGCGGCTTCCACCGCGCGCACCCGGGCACCGAGCTGGACATCGTGACGCTCTTCGACGCGGAGACGGCCGTCGCCGCCGTGCGCGCGGGCACGATCGACGCGACCGTACGCGCCGTCACCGCGCCCGCACGGCAGCTCCCCGACGGCGTACGGACGGCCCGGGTCCACGACGAGCCGCTCCAGCTCCTCACCGGCCCCGCGCACCCGCTGGCCTCGGCGCGCGCGGTGACGCCGGGGCAGCTCGCCGGACACCGGATCTGGATGCCGGGCCTGGTCGCGGGCACCGAGTGGACCGCGTACTACGAGGATCTGGCGGCGGCCTTCGGGCTCACCATCGAGGCGACGGGCCCCGACTTCGGCACGGACCCGCTCCTCGACACGATCGCGGAGTCCGCGACGCTGGCGACGTTCGTCGGCGAGGGCACCAGCATGGTGTGGCCGGTCGACGACGACCTGCGCCGCGTCGCCGTACGGGACCCGGTGCCGGTCTACCCGCACTCCCTGATCTGGCGCGCCGACAACCCGCACCCGGCGCTCGCCGCGCTCCGCGCGCACCTGGACGCGGCGTACGCGGAACACGACGGCGCGGGGACGTGGACCCCGCACTGGGCGCGGTAACGGGGGCCCGCCCGGCGGCCCACCCGGCGTCGCGCTCAGCCGAGCGGGACGTCCTTGTCGCGCAGTGCCTCGGTCACCGAGGCGTACATCCGCGACTTGATGGTGCCGAGCGTCTCCCCGGCCCTGGCGGTCTGCGCGGCGGCGAGTTCGACGGCGGTGGACCGGACGGCGTCCTCGTCGGCCGTACGGTCCACGATGCGGGCGGCGAGCGCGTCGTGGCCGCCGTAGCGCCGGGCGGTGACCATGGCCTCGTGCGCGGTACGGGGGTCCAGGCGGGCCTGGATCAGCGCGGACATGCCGGGGCTGAAGGGGATGCCGATGTCCGCCTCGGGCAGGCACCAGAAGCCCCGGTCGGCGCGCATCACGCGGAAGTCGAGCGCGAGCGAGAGCATCGCGCCCGCCGCGAACGTGTGCCCCTGGAGCGCGCCGACCGTCGTCACGGGCAGCGACAGCAGCCGCGCGAACAGCTCCTGGACGCGGGCCACATAGGCACCGGCCTCGTCGGCGTGCGCGAACAGCCAGTCCAGGTCGAGGCCGTTGGAGAAGAACTTGCCGGTGGCGCCGACGACGAGGGCACGCGGCCCCTCCGCACTCTCGACCGTGCCGAGGTGCGTCTCGACCTCGGTGAGCCAGTCGGGGTGGAAGCGGTTCTCGGTGGCGCCGATGTCGAGGAGGAAGACGTCGTCCTGACGGTCGAGCGTGGGCATGGCTGCTCCCGGGTTTCAGGTGGTGGGCCGAGGCCGGGGCGGCCGGAGCGCCTCGGCGAGCAGGTCGTGGAGTTCGGCGGCCGCGGCGTCCAGCGGGGCGAGGTCGCGTTCCGCGCGGCACATGATCACCGCGCCCTCGACGGAGGCGATGACGAACGCGGCGAGCCGCCGGGCGCGGGCCTCGGGCAGGCCCTGCCGGGCGAAGAGGTCCGTGAGGGCCTCCGTCCAGCGCGCGAAGGCCGCCGCGGCGGAACGGGCGAGCTGCGGCGCCTCGTCGTTCGCCTCCACGGCCACCGCCACGACCGAGCATCCGGCCCGGAACCCGCTCTCCACGAGCCGTTCGCGCCAGAGGCCGAAGAAGGCGTCGACGCCGCGCAGCGCGTCGCCCGAGGCGGCCGCGTCCTCGATGAGCCCGCCGACGTACCCGCCGACGCGCGCCACCGCCTCCTCCACGAGCTGCGCCCGGCCGCCGGGGAAGTGGTGGTAGAAGGAGCCGCGCGGGGCGCCGTTGTGCGCGAGGACGCGGTCGATGCTGGTCGCCCGCGCGCCGTGCTCCCGCAGCAGCGCGACGGCGCTCTCCAGCATCCGTTCGCGGCTGTCGCTCCTCCGCGGACTCACGTCACGCCGCCCCTTCGCCCGTTGCATACCGTCGAGTAACTATGAGGGATGACATAGTACATGGGCCGGATGCCGGGTCAAGGTCCCTTCGTGTAAGGGACGTTCGTCGCCGCCAGCGCTCCGCGCGGCGCGGCGGGGTCGAGGAGGCGGGCGGCCCGGACGGCGCCGTCATGGACGAGATCGACCACCGCGTCGACGGCCAGCGGCCGGTAGTCGGGGCGCGGGGACGGCGGAAACGGCGCGCCGCGTCCAGCGTGCACGGCCGTCCGTGGCCCGCTCGCGGCTGAACGCCGTTCCGTACGGCGGAAGATCGGGTCCGCCGCCCGAGGCCCCTCGCGGACTATGCTCGGGATGCCATGACCTTGCCATCCACCGACACCGAGGCCGTACGCGCTCTCCCCGACAGGGGCCTCTCGGCGGGGGGTCTTCCTGCGGAACGGAACGGCTTCGTCGGCCGTACGGCCGAACTGGCCCGGCTGCTGGAGCTGTTGGGAACCGATCGCATGATCACCGTGACGGGACCCGGCGGGGTCGGCAAGACGCGGCTCGCGGTGCGCGCGGCGGCCCGGGCCGCCGGGGACTTCGAGGACGGCGTCTGCTTCCTCGAACTGTCCGCGCTGCGCGACCCCGACCTCCTCCCCCACACCCTCGCCGCCCGCCTCGGCCTGCCCGAGCAGGACGGGCGCTCGCGGATGGGCGCCGTGCGCCGCTATCTGGCGGGCCGCCGCCTGCTGCTGGTCCTCGACACCTGCGAGCACCTGGTCGAGGCCTGCGCGGACCTCGCGTGGGACCTGCTGCGCGAGGCCCCCGGGCTCACCGTCCTGGCCACGAGCCGCCAGCCGCTCAACGTCGCGGGCGAGCACCATCTGCCGGTGCCGCCGCTCCCGGTGCCGGAGGACGCGGAGGGCGGAGGGACGAGGACGGCGAAGACGCATCCGGCGAAGACGGGGGCGGCGCGGGCCGGTGGCGCGGGCGACGCGGTGGAGCTGTTCGTCCAGCGTGCCCGGGCCGCCCGCCCCGGCTTCCGCCTGACGCCCGCCAACCGCGCCGACGTCGTCCGGCTCTGCCGCAGGCTGGACGGCATCCCGCTCGCCGTCGAACTCGCCGCCGTCCGGCTGCGCGCGGTACCGCTGAGCGAGCTGGCCGACCGGCTGGAGGACCGGTTCCGGGTACTGACGGGCACGCGGCGCGGCGTGCTGCCGCGCCACCAGACGCTGCGTACGACCATCGACTGGAGCCACGGCCTGTGCGACGCGTCCGAACGCCTCGTCTGGGCACGGCTGTCGGTCTTCGCGGGCACCTTCGGGCTCGACGACGCGCGCGAGGTGTGCGCCTTCGGGGAGCTGGACGGCGACGAGGTGGTGCGGGGCCTGGTCGGGCTCGTGGAGAAGTCGCTCGTGCTGCGCGCCGACGACGAACGGGGCACGCGCTACCGGCTGCTGGACATGCTGCGCGAGTACGGCGCCGACCGGTTGGAGGCGATGGGCGGCACGGAGACCGTGCGGGAGCGGCACGTACGGCGTCATCTGGCGCTTGCCCAGGAGTTCGACGCCGCGTTCCTCACGGACGGGCAGGTCGAGCGGTACCGGGCGGTGCGGGCCGCGCAGGCCGATGTGCGCAGTGCCCTCGAACACGCCCTGGCCCGCCCGGAGCTGCGCCGTGCCGCCGCGGCGCTCGCCACCGCGCTGTGGGGCTACTGGCACATCGCGGGCCTGCACACCGAGGGCCGCCACTGGTACGCCAAGGTCCGCTCGCGCTACCCCGCGCCCGTACGGGAACGGGCCTGGGCCCTGGCCAAGAGCGCCTACCTGGGCGCGTTCCAGGCCGACCCGGCCGCCGCCGACGAGGCACGCGAGTGCGCCGAGATCGCCGGCAAGCTGGACGACCGGCGGCTCACCGGCCGGGGCCTCGCCTATCTCAACCTCTCCCTGACGTTCCGGGGGCGGCACGAGGAGGCCGAGGAGGCGGCGCGGAAGGCCCTCGCGATGCTGGAGGAGGCGGGCGACCCGGTCGGGCTGGTCACCCTGGAGACGCAGATCGCCTATCTGCGGCTGCTGCGGGGCAGCGTGGACAGCGCCCTGGAGTGGTGCCGCAGGGGCCTGGACCGCTTCCCGCCCGACAGCGAGGAGGCGTGGGTGCGCGGCTACCTCCACTACGTGTGGGGCGCGGCCCTCTTCCGGCGCGGCGCGTACGAGCGGAGCGCCGAGGTCGGCGCCCTGGCGCTCGATCTGAAGCACAGCCTGGGCGACGCAGTGGGCACCGCGTACTGCCTGGAGCTGCTGGGCTGGCTGGCCGCGCACGAGCGGCGCCACGCGCGTACGGCGCTGCTGCTGGGCGCCGCCGACCCGCTGTGGAAGCGGGCCGGTGCGCGGCTCGGCGGCACGGCGATCATGGAGCGCGCGCACGAGGACGCCGCCCGCGCGGCCCGTACCGCGCTGGGCGCGGCGCGCTACGCCCGTTACGCGGCGGAGGCCGCGGCCCGCCCCCTCGACGACGTGGTCCAAGAGGCCCTCACCGGCGCCGCCTTCACGCCTCGCGAGCCGAACCGGGGGCTCACGGAGCGCGAGACGGAGGTCGCGCTGCTGGTCCGCGACGGGCTGACGAACCGCGAGATCGCCACTCGGCTGACGGTCTCCCGGCGCACCGTGGACAGCCACGTGGAACGGATCCTGAGCAAGCTCGCGGTCGCCTCCCGTACGCAGGTCGCCGAAGCGCTGCCCGCGCGGCCCGAGGGCCCCTGAGGGTCCTCGGGGGCCGCCCCGGGGTCAGCCGATCTGGCTCTTGATCCACTTCTGGTGGTCGCCGACGCCCGTGAAGATGTCGGTGCTGGTGCCGCACTCGCCGGGCGCGCGGCTGTTGAGGCCGACGAGCTGCCAGCGGCCCTTGGCCTTCTGCACGGCCGGGGTGCCCGAGTCGCCGCCGCAGGTGCCGCCGTCCGCGCCGTCGTCGGAGCAGAAGTCGCCCTTGCCGATGCCGTACGAGTCGTCGCCGTCGGCGTCCGCCTCGCACTCCTTCGCGGTCGGCCGGAGGACCTTGAGGTCGATCTCGCGGAGCTTCTCGGGCAGCTTCTCGGCGCCGCTGTCGGAGGCGTCGGTGTAGCCCCAGCCCATGGTCTTCACGGTGCTGCCGACGGCGGGCAGCTTCTTTGCCATGGGGGCGGGCCGCTGCGGGACCTTCTCCGCGAGCCGGATCAGCGCGAGGTCCTGGCCGTCGTTGCGGTTCTCCTCGTACTTCCACCCGGGAAGGACCTTGAACTGCCTCACCTTGACGACGGTGCCGCCGGACGTACGGTCGTTCGAGCCGATCCGCATGTGGTACTTGGCGGGGTCGCGCATCTCGTACGGCTTGCCGTCCTTGCCCGGCGAGGTGACGCAGTGGGCGGCGGTGACGACCCAGTCGGCGGCGATGAGCGTGCCGCCGCAGTAGTGGCTGTTCGGGTCGCCGTCGCGCTCCCACTGGAGGGAGGCGATGAAGGGGTACTTCTCCGTGGACTCGCCGCCGCCGATGATCTTGGCCTGCTTGTCGCCCTCCGCGCCGGGGGCACCGGGGGTCCCGGGAGAGCCCGAGTCCACGGCGCCGTAGGCGACCGTGGCGCCCGCGACGAGGCCGAGGGAGACGGCCGCGACGGCGGCGGCCCGTATGGTCCTGTTCTTCCGGCGGGAGTGGCGTCCCGCGGAACGTGTCGACGTAGTGATGTGCCTGATCCTTTCAGACGTGAAGTCTGCCCCGTTGGACCGCAGTTGAACGGTCTGGACAGCCGATGACCGGCTGGGCGCCGAGCACACTATCCGCCCGGATAGGCAAGATCAATGCCGGTTTCCCCCGCTCACGCGGGCCGCGGGCGCCGCGCGTCTCCCGGCGTCCCGCCGCCACGGTGCACCGACGCGACCGGCGAGCGCCCCTCGCGTGGCCGGTCCCCCGGGCGGCTCCGTCGGGCACGATGGAAGGCGAACGTCCTCCGTACGAGGGCGCGTGGGAAGGGGGCCCAGGTGCCAGCCCTGCCAGGGACCAGGAGGCAGCAGGCCGTCGCGCTGGCCGTGGCCGTCGTGGCGGTGTTCGCGCTGACCAACGACGGGGAGGAGTCCGGCGGCGAGGACGGCCAGCGGCGGCCGGGCCCGCACTCGTCGGGCAGCTACCCCGTCACGTTCGACGAGAAGGACTCGTCCGGGAAACGCCCGCACCGCAAGCCGGGCGCCACCGCCTCGTACCCCGTCACGTTCAGCTCGGGCAAGGGGCGTTGACGGCCGCGGCGAGCCCTCTGACCACCTCGGCGGCCATCACGGCCTGCCCGGAGGCGGCGAAGTGGATGCCGTCCGCGCTCAGCAGTCCGGCGCGGGAGTTGACCGGGTGGTCCCACATGTCGACGAGGACGGCTCCGTGCCGGGCGGCGAGGGCACGGGTGAGCGCGTTGACCCGCCGCACCCGCTCCGTCCAGTCGGGGAACCCCGGCACCACGAAGGCACGGCCCAGGGTGAAGACCGAGAGGCGAGCGCCCGTTCCGGCCGCGCGGCCGAAGAGCCGGGCGAGGTCGCGCTCGATCCGCCCGAAGTCGGGCTCGGCGCGGAACAGGTCGTTGGCCCCGCTCGGCAGATGGACCAGGTCGGGGGCGAACTCCTCCATCCCGTCGGCCTGGTCGGCGAGCGTACGCGCGGTCGTCGCGCCGACCTCGGCGAGGTTGAGGTACGCCAGGTCCGGGTGGACGCGGCGCAGGACGTCGGCCACGCGGTCGGACCAGCCCAGCGAGGCGTAGCCGGGACTCGGGTCGCCCGTGCCCGCCGAAAGGCTGTCCCCGATCACGGCGAACCGGCGCCAGGGCGCGCCGCCGAGGAGCCGCGCCGCGTGCGCGGGCGCGAGGCACCAGGGGTCGGCCTCCTCGGCACGCGGGGTCCTGGGGGCGGGATCGGTCGCTGTCTCAGTCAGAGGCGTCACGAACTAAACGTACGACCGATCGGTTAGTTTCGACAAGGGGGCGCCGCCCGGCCCTGGACGTCGTCCCGTCGGACGCGCGACGGCCTGCTCCCGAGTGGCTGACGGAGCGGTGCGCGTGCGCGAAACTGATCTCGCCCGGGCACTCCGCTCGCGTGCGGAAGAGGCAGCGACGCTCGAAGCAGGGAGACGTGGCGGTGGAGGACCAGCTACTGGCGGGGCGCTACCGGTTGGTGCGGCAGCTCGCCGAGGGCGGGATGGGGGAGGTGTGGGAAGCGCGGGACGAGACGCTCGGACGCCCTGTCGCCGTCAAGCTGATCTTCCCGCTCGCCGGAGGCGGAAGCCGCGGCGATCAGGAACGTGCCAGATTCCTGCGCGAGGCCCGGATAACCGCCCAGTTGCAGCATCCCCATACGGTGACCGTCCACGATCTCGGCGAGGCGGACGCGGAGAACGGCCATGTCCCGTTCCTCGTCATGGAGATGGTCCGCGGCGAGGGACTGGACGCGGTGCTGGGCCGAGGGGCCGTCGCGCTGCCGGACGCGGCCCGGTGGGGCGCGCAGATCTGCGAGGCGCTGGACGAAGCGCACAGAGCCGGGATCACGCACCGGGACATCAAGCCGTCCAACATCCTGGTCACCCCGTCCGGCGTCGTGAAGGTCCTCGACTTCGGCATCGCCAAGGCGGCCGACCCCCTCGCGACCCGGGTCACGAGAACGGGCTTCATCGTGGGCAGTCCCGCGTACATGGCCCCCGAACAGGCGCGCGGCCACCCCGAACCCAGCAGCGACCTGTACTCACTGGGCTGCCTTCTCTTCGAGCTGATCACGGGCCGGCCGCCGTTCCAGGCCCCCGACGCCATGGGCTACATCACCGCGCACGCCACCCAGCAGCCGCCCGCTCCCAGCTCGGTGTCCGAGGGCGTCCCGCCCGAATGGGACGACCTGGTGCTGACCCTGCTCGACAAGGACCCCGCCCGGCGGCACTCGGATGCCGCCGCCCTCGCGCAGGCGCTCCGACGGCTCGACAGCGCCCCGTTGGGCCCGTTCCACATCTGGACGTTCGCCGGGAGGTGCCTGGACGTCTGGGGTGCCGGCACCGAGGATCACACGCGGATCGTCCAGCACACTTGCCACGGCGGGCCGAACCAGCAGTTCACCCTGCACCCGGCCGGTGACGGGCTGTACGAGATCAGGACGTTCGCCGGAAAATGCCTGGACGTCTGGGGTGCCAGCGCCGAGGACTCCACACCGATCGTCCAGTACAGCCGCCACGGCGGGCCGAACCAGCGGTTCTCCCTCCACCCGGTCGGCCAGGGCCTCTTCGAGATCGGGACGTTCGCCGACAAGCGGCTGGACGTCCATGAGTTCCGCACCGACGACCACGCGCCGATCATCCAGTACCCCGGCCACGGCGGGCCGAACCAGCTCTTCCGCTTCGTGCTGGTCGGCTCGGAGAACCTGCCCGGGTAGCGGGATCTCTCCGCTGCAGCGGGTTCACCGGATGGCCGGAACCCACGCCTTATCCGGATGCCCCGCCCCGAGCCGTGATCTAGGTTGGCGACCATGCTGAGCGAACGGGAACGGGCACTGGTGCGGCACGCGGCCGAGGTCGCCGAGGGGCTGGGCGAGGACGACGACCACACCGTGGTCGCCGCCGCCTACGACGCGGACGGCGCCCTGGTCACGGGCGTGAACGCCTATCACTTCTCCGGCGGCCCCTGCGCGGAGCAGGTGCTGATCGGGCGCGCGGCGGAGCGGCGGATCCCGGTGCGGCTGGACACCGTGGTCGCGTACCTCAAGCACCCGGCCGCCGTGCTCCCGCCCTGCGGGCGCTGCCGCCAGATGCTCTTCGACTACCACCCGGGCACCCGCGTCGTCGTCCGGGGCAGGAACGGCCTGGAGGCGGTCGGCGTCCGCGACCTCCTGCCGTACGCCTACGACTGGCGGGCCTACGAGCCGTCCGGCGGCGGGCCCGAACTCTTCTTCCACGAGCGGTATCTGGACGCCGTGCGCGCGGGCACCAAGCGCAGCACCGTCCGGGTCCACGACCCCGCGCGCCCGGGGCCGGTACGGCTGGTCTTCGAGCACCCGGACGGCACGGCGACGACGCTCGCCGCCGAGATCACGGGCGTACGGGCCGCGCGCGTGGACACGCTGACCGACGAGGACGCGCGGCGCGACGGCTTCGGGGACCGTGCGGCGCTGCGCGAGGCGCTCGGCCGCCACTACCCCGGCCTGGGCCCGGAGGCCGAGGTCGAGATCCTGGACTTCCGCCTGACGAGCTGAACGGGGGACCGGGGAACGGGGGGGACGGGACTCACGGCCGAGGGACCGACAGCGCGGTGCCGTCAGTCCCCGCCGATCGTGGCCGTGGCCCTCAGTCCTCCGTGTGGGCGCTGTCCGCGAACCGGGTCATGGTCCACCGGGCCGGGAGCCAGGCGCTGGTGGAGGTGTCCCACTCGGCGGCCGGGTCGTCCGTCGTGTACCACTCGGTGACGGACGCCGTGTGGACCTGGACGTCGAACGTGCGGTAGACGGGCAGCGCCCCGAAGGCGATCAGAGACGTCTCGACGGTCTCCTCGTGGCCCGCGATGATCACGGTCTCGCCCGCGTGCCGCGCGGTGATGCCGATCAGGGTCTTGCTGACCCGGTTGACCACATCGCTCCACGACTCGCTGCCCCGCTCGAACGGCAGATAGACCCCGCCGTTCGGCGTCGCGTGCTCGCGCCGTATCTCGTCCCAGGACATCCCGTCGAGATGCTTGTCCATGTGGAAGGTGCACAGGCCGCAGTCCTCGACGACCTCCGTGCCCTCCTCCATGCCTTCCGCACCGCCGACGGCCTCGGCGAGGATCCTGGCGGTCTCGATCGCCCGGGGGATGACCGAACTGTAGACGGTCACCGGTCCGTCGAGCGTCCCCATCAACCGGTCCCGCAGCCGTCCGACCTCCCACCGGCCGAGGTCGGTCAGCCCCCGGCAGCCCTGCGGACCGCCGTGGACGCCCTCATGGCTGTGGTGCGAATCGCCGTGCTTGACCAGTAGTACGCGCGTGGGCTCCATGGCACCTCTCTGTCGGAATGTTCTCCGCGTACAGCCGCTCGGCGCACGGCGTCGGACCGTCCGGCGCGCGGCGTAGTTGACCATGGTGCCCTACTCCGCCCGGCGCGGCCCAAGCGCCTTCCCTCAGCGGAGGCTCCGGCGCACGCGGAGTCCGGATTCCGCGCCCCGGCAAGGGACTTGCGGGACCACGGACGTACGGGCGGCGCGGCCCGCGCCCGACTCCCGTCGGCTCAGCGGGGCGCGGCGGACGCGGAGCCCAGGGATTCCATGCGCTGCCGGATCGCCCGGAGCGCGCCGGGCTGCGCGCCCGGCACCTGGTCGCGCAGCGCGAGCAGGCCGTCGCCCAGCTCGCGGGCCCGCGCCGGGTCCTGGACCTGCGTCCACTGGTGGTGGGCGCGGTCGGCCGCGCCGCGCACCTCCGGGTCCTCCGGCGGCTGCTGGAGCGCGAGGCGCGCGTCGGCGGCGGCCATCCACAGCTCGCAGCTCCGTGCCGGGTCCCCGCCGATGCGCGCGAGATCGGCGCGCACCTCCAGCCAGTGCACCGCCTGGGCCGAGCCCGCGCCGTGCGTGCGCAGCGCGGCGCTCTCCCACAGCGCCACGATCGCGGCGGCCTCGCCGTGCCGCCCGGCGTGCGCGGCGGCGAGGATCGCCGGATGCGGGTCGGGCACCTCCTCGCGCGCGGGCGCGGCGGAACCGTTCGCCACGGCCGTGCCGTTGGCGTCGGCCGTGCCGTTCGCGACGGGCGCTGCGGGCGCTGCGGGGAGGACGGTTTCGGGCGCGGGAGCGGGGGCCGTGGCCTGCGGCTCCCCGGGGCCGGGCGGCGCGAAGCCGTTCGGGGACGCGGAGCCGTTCAGGGGCGCGCCCGCGGTGAGGAGCAGCGCCTCGGGGTGCGCGGCCTGGGCGACGGCCAGTTCGTGCACCTCGGCGAACGGCGGGCGGCCTCCCTCGCGCCAGACGGCCGCGCACGCCTGGAGATAGACCGGTGCCGCGGTCGTACGGCGCTGGCGCGGCGGCGGGGCCACGTGCCCGTACAGGTCGATCCCGGGGCCGAGCGTGAGGCCCTCGGCGCCGAGCCGCTGGAAGGCCGTGGCGTCGGCGACCAGATCGGCCACGACCGTCGTGGTCCCGGCGGCGCGGGCGCCCAGTTCGCTGACCAGCCAGTGCCAGGGCAGTCCCGTGTAGCGCACGGTCGACGGCGTCGTACGGGCGAGCGCCAGGTGCGGCAGCTTCTGCTTCTGGTCCAGGTGGAGCTGTCCCGCGACGCAGACGAAGAGCGGGCCCGGCGTCGCCGCCGCCGCGCGGAGGCGGGTCAGGACGGTCTGCGGGTCCACGGGATCGGCAAGCTCGACGACGGTCGACGCGGCCGCGCCGGTCAGGGACGGCGGGGGCACGGCTGCCAGCGCGGGCAGCACGGAGGCCGCGTCGATCAGTCGGCTCTTGCCGTTCGGGGCCGCCGCCAGCAACAGCGCGGTCCCGGATGCTATGTCGTACTCGGCGATCACCACCCCTGCACGGTAACCACTCCGGGGGCGCCCCGTCTCCATCCTTCCCGCCCGTGTGCGAGGTTCATGAGTTCGTCGCGTCACTCCGGCGCGGCGCGCGGGCCGCGCCGGAAGCCGCCGATAGACGGATGACGCCCCGCTCCTGCATCCTGGGCGGATGCCGCACCCAGCCCTCGCGGCGGCCTCCGGGCCGCGCGGCCGCAGCGGCGGACTCCGGCGCACGGCCGTCGAGTCCGCGCCGTGCCGCGGCGCGGACACCTGGCTGACCCGTCGGCTCGTGGTCGACCTGCGCCGCGTGGGCGCGTCCCTCTGTCGCTGACCCGCCGAACCGCTCCGTAGCGAACGCGAACTCCCGCCCGCGCCCGGGCAGGCGCCCCTCTCTTGCTGACGATCTCTTGCTGACGAATCGAGACACGATGACCTCTCCTCACCCTCTCCCCTCCTGGGACGAACCGGACGGGACCGTCCCGCGCGGCACCGTCGTCGTCCTGCCGGGGCGCGGCGAACACGGCGGCGTGTACGCGCGGTTCGGCCGCCGCCTGGCCGCCGACGGCTACCGCGTACGGGCCCTGCGCGACGCGACCCGCCCGCCGCGCGGGCCGGAGACCGAGCGTGACACGGCCGCCTCCGTGCTCGACACGGCCGCCAAGCTGCTCCGCGACGAGACGCTGCCGGGGCCGCGCGTGGTCGCCGGGTCCGACACCGGGGCGCTGTGCGCCGCGCAGCTCGCCGCACGCGGCACCCCGGGCCTGGACGGGCTGATCCTCGCGGGGCTGCCGACCCGGCCCCGCTCCTCCCCCGTACCGCCGTGGCGGGAGGAGCTGGACCAGCGCACGGGGTGTCCCGCGCACCGCGCGCTGCTGACCTCGGACCCGGAGTTCACGCGCGGCGCGCTGGAGGAGGCGCCCACGGGCGAACTGCCCGCGCTGGACCGGATCTCGGTGCCCGCGCTCTGCCCCGCCGCCTGACGTCCGGCCACGGGCACGTGCAGGGGCACGGGCTAGGGCTTGCGGGCGACCACCGCGTAGATGCTGATGTCCTCGTCCGTGGCGTCGCCGATGTCGAGGTAGCGGGTCCTGTCCAGGACGTCCGTCCCCTCCGGCGGCGCCGTCTCCTCGTCGGCGTGGGGGCCGCCTATGCGGTCGACGTCGGCGGTGGGGTCGGGGCGCCAGCGGTGGACGGGGACCAGGCCGGGTTCGGCGGCCTCCAGGCCGTTCCCGGTGAGGAAGCGCAGCACGGCCTCGCGCGGGCGGAGGACGAAGGAGACGCCCCGCTCGCGCATGATCCGGGCGACCTTGCCGATCCGCTCGGGGTTGAGGTCGGCGGTCAGATGGCTGAGCACGAGGTGGCTGCCCGGCGGCAGGGCGCCCACCAGCTCGCGCACCACGCCGTACGCCTCGTCGTCCTCGATGAAGTGGAGGATCGCGGCGAGCACCAGCCCGACCGGCCGGTCGAGGTCGAGGGTGCCTGCGGCCTCCTCCAGGATGCGGGCCGGGTCGCGCAGGTCGGCGTCGATGTAGTGCGTCGCGCCCTGGGGTGTGCTCACGAGGAGGGCGCGGGCGTGGACGAGGACCGAGGGGTCGTTGTCGACGTAGACGACGCGTGACTCGGGTGCGACGCGCTGCGCGACCTGGTGGACGTTCTCCCGCGTCGGCAGGCCCGTGCCGATGTCGAGGAACTGCCGTATGCCCTCCTCGCGCGCCAGATGGGCGACGGCGCGGCGCAGGAACGCGCGGTTGTGCCGGATGTCGAGGTAGCCGCGGGGATTGACGGCGAGGGACTTCGCGGCGGCCTCACGGTCGACGGGGTAGTTGTCCTTGCCGCCGAGGAACACGTCGTAGACGCGGGCCGGGTGGGCCTTGCTGGTGTCGATGCGCCGCGACAGGCCGTCGTCGATGCCGATGCCGACGTCGATGCCCTGCACGGGTGCCTCGGGTGCCTCAGGTGCCTGGGGTGCCTCGTCGGCCATGGAGTCCGTCCGTCCCTGCGTCTGCGTTGTCCGCTCGTGCCGTCCGTCGGCCCCAACGTATAGGAGGAGTACGGGCGTTGCGCGCCCCCACCGCGCATCGAGCGCGCCCGGGCACGCGGCATCCCGCGCGCGCCGAGCGGGAAGACGGCAAGCGCCGTGCGAGAGGAGACCCTTCATGTCTCGTTCCCAGACGCCACCGACCGCCCTCTCCGACATACCCGCCCGTACGGGCGTGGCCCCCGGCGCGCTGCCCCTCGTGGGACACGCCTGGCATCTGCGCACCCGGCCCCTGGAGTTCCTGGCCTCGCTGCCCGAGCACGGGGACCTGGTCGAGATCCGGCTCGGGCCCTCCAGGGCGTACGTGGTGTGCGAGCCGGAGCTGCTGCGTCATGTGCTGGCCGACTCCCGGACGTTCGACAAGGGCGGGCCCTTCTTCGACAAGGCGCGCGCCCTGTTCGGGGACAGCCTGGCCATGGCGCGCTGGGCCGAACACCGCTGGCAGCGGCGTCAGATGCAGCCCGCCTTCCACGCCGCGCGGCTCGCGGAGTACGCGGGGGTGATGGGCGAGGAGACCGCGCGGATGACCGCCGCGTGGCGGCCGGGCCACGCGGTCGGGATCGTGGACGAGCTGAACGCGCTGGCGCTGCGGATCGTCACGCGCTGCGTGCTGTCGGCCGCGGCCGAGGACCGCGCGGTCGCCGAGTTCCAGCGGTCGCTGCCGGTGGCCGTCGAGGGGATCTACCGCCGCACCCTCACCCCCGTCCCGCTGCTCCACGCCCTGCCGACGCCCGGCAACCTGGCGTATCGGCGGGCCGTCTCCCGTATCCGCGAGGTCACCGAGGCGGCCGTCGCCGGGCGGCGCGCGTACGAGGGCGCGACGGGCGCGGTGGGCGCGACCGGCGCCGAGGACGGCTCGCTCCTGCCGCTGCTGCTCGCCGCGCGCCGCGGGGGCGACGACGGGGAGCCGCTCTCCGACGCCGAGATCCGCGACCAGCTCATCGTCACCGTCGGCGCGGGCTCCGACACCACGGCGAACGCGCTGGCGTTCGCGTACTGGCTGCTCAGCCGCCACCCCGAGGCCGAACGGCGGCTCCACGCCGAACTGGACGAGGTGCTGGCCGGCCGCCCCGCGCACTTCGACGACCTCGACAGCCTGCCGCACACCCGCAACGTGATCACCGAGGTGCTGCGGCTCTATCCGCCGGGCTGGTTCTTCACCCGCGCCACCACGGCGGACACCGAACTCGCGGGCCGCCGCCTCCGTTCCGGTACGACGGTGCTCTACAGCCCGTACGTGCTGCACCGGAACCCCGGTCTCTTCCCCGAACCCGAGCGCTTCGACCCGGACCGGTGGGCCCCCGATCGGGAGCGGGAGGCGCCGCGCGGCGCGCTGGTGCCGTTCGGCGGGGGAAGCCGTAAGTGCGTCGGCGAGCATTTCGCTCTGACCGAGATGGTGCTGGCCCTCGCGGGCGTCAGCGCCCGCTGGCGTCTCCGGCCCACCTCCGGAACGAGCCTCACGCCTCGCCCCCTCGGCACGCTGGGCCCGGGGCCGCTCCGTATGATCCCGGAGCCGCGCGAGGGGGCACCTCGAACCGCCCCATGAAGCGCCCCGAAGGGGCTGCTTCAGGGGCGCGGGGAACTGCGCGCCAGGCCACGAACTGCCCGCGGTCCGCGACGCGCGGCAAGGGGCACCCCCTCAGTCGGTGCCGGCCACGCCCAGCGCATGGAGGAGACCGGCCGTAAGGGCGGTACGTTCGGGCACGTGGCCGAGGAGAATGTGCTCGTGGCGGGCGTGGGCCCCGTCGCCGACCGCGCCGAGGCCGTCGAGGACCGGACGGCCCAGCGCCGAGACGAAGTTGCCGTCGCTGGCGCCGCCGACGCCGACCTCCTCGACGGTCACGCCCAGTTCGGCGCCGACCTCCTGGGCCAGCGCGAACACCTGGCGCGAGGCCGGGGTCGGCACCATCGGGGGCCGGTTCCAGGCGCCGGTGACGGAGACCTTCACGCGCGGGTCGGACGCGGTGAGACCGGAGAGGACGGCGTCGACGCGGGCCATCTCGCCGGGTTCGGCGACGCGCACGTCGATGCCGCACAGGGCCCGCCCGGCGACGACGTTGCGGCCCGTGCCGCCGCTGATGAGGCCGACGTTGAGGGTCGTGCCCCGGTCGCGGTCGCCCGCGCCCGCGATGACGGGGACCAGCTCGGCGAGCGCGTGGATCGCGCTCGCCCCGGCGTCCGGGTCGAGGCCCGCGTGCGCCTCGACCCCGGTCACCTCGACCTCGAAGAGGCCGACGCCCTTGCGTGCCGTCTTCAGCGCGCCGTGGTGGGAAGCCTCGCAGATGAACGTGGCGAGCGCGCCCTCGCTGGCCCGCTCGATGTACGGGCGGGAGGCGGGGCTGCCGATCTCCTCGTCGCCGTTGATCAGGAACCGTACGGCGGGCCGGGGCAGGCCCAGTTGGTCGAGCAGCGCCACGGCCCAGACGGCCTGCGCCAGGCCGGTCTTCATGTCGAAGAGGCCGGGCCCGGTCGCCCTGCCGTCCTCGTCCACGGAGAACGGCCACTCCTCGGGCGTCCCCGCGGGCCACACCGTGTCGTAGTGGCAGACGACGAGGACGGTGCCGGGCGCGGCGCCGCCGTAGAGCGCCTCCAGCACGTCGCCGTGGACGCCGCCCTCGTGCCGGGTCTCCTCGTCGGGCTCGCCGAGCCGCTCGCGCAGCCAGCCCCGGATCGCGTCGAGACCGGCGTCGAGGAGCGCCTTGTCGTCGCTCGGGGTGTCGAGGTGGACGAGGCGGCGCAGGTCCTCGGTGAGGGCGGGCAGCGCCTCGCGGGCGGCCTCGGCGAGCGCGGCGGCGGGTGTGGTCATGGGTACGGGGTCCTTCCTGGTCGGAGAGGGGCGGGGCCGGTGTGACGGGTGCCCTGTTCGCGGGGGTTCAGCGGAACGTCAGCGGGCCTCAGCGGGCCTCAGCGGGCCTCAGCAGGCCTCAGCGGACGGGGACGCCGGGGCCGAGCGGGATGCCGAGCGCGTACCAGGCGTAGAACAGCAGCGTCCAGGCGACGAGCATGGTCAGCGCGAGCGGCATGGTGAGGGAGGCGAGGGTGCCGATGCCCGCGCTGCGCCGGTAGCGCTGGAGGAAGGTGAGCGCCATCACGAAGTACGGGCTCATCGGCGTCATGGCGTTGGTGCAGGAGTCGGCGATGCGGTAGAGGGCCTGGGTGGTCTCGGGCGGCACGTCGAGCAGCATGAGCATCGGCACGAAGACCGGGCCGACGAGCGCCCATTGCGCCGAGCCGCTGGTGACCACGAAGTTGACGAGGGTGACGACGACGAGCACGCCGAGGAAGGCCAGCGGGCCCGTCACGCCCGCGTCCTTGAGGAGTTCGGCGCCGCGCACGGCGAGGATCTCGCCGACGCCGGTCCACTTGAAGTAAGCCAGGAACTGGGAGATCGCGAAGAAGAGGACGAGGGTGGGCGCCATCTCGCGCAGGCCCTTGGCCATGTGGTCGGGGATGTCGCCCGCCGTCTTCACGGTGCCCACGGCGCGGCCGTAGACGGCGCCGGTGAGGGCGAAGAGCAGGCCGAGGACGACGGCGATGCCGGTGAGGACGGGCGAGTCGACGATGCCGCCGCCCTTGCCGCGGAGCGGGGAGGCGGGCGGCGCGAGGACGGCCACGACGGCGGCGGCGAAGAGCATCAGGGTGAGCCCGGCGCGGCGCAGCCCCCGGCGCTCGTCCTCGCGCAGCGCGAGGTCCCCGAGACCGGTCTCGTCGCCCCTCCCGCCCTCCGCGGCCCCCGGCCCGTCCTCCGGCGGCATGGCCTCGATCCGCCTGGCCAGCACCTTCTCCGTGACGAGCGTGATGACGGCGGCGAGGACGATCGAGGAGGCCAGCGAGAAGAAGTAGTTGGCGAGCGGGGTGACGGTGACGGACGGGTCGACGGTGTGCGCGGCGGCCGTCGTCAGACCGGAGAGCACGGCGTCTATCGGGGTGATCATCGGGCTCGCGTCGAAGCCCGCCGAGATCGAGACGAAGGCGACCACGACGCCGAGCACGGGGCTGCGGCCGACGGCCTTGAACGCGAGGCCGCCGAGGGGGATCAGCACGACGTAGGCGGCGTCGGAGGCGACGTGCGCGACCATGCCGGTGAAGGCGAGCGCGAAGGTCAGCCAGCGCGCGTTCACCCGGGCGACGCCCGCGCGGAGCATGGCCGACAGCAGGCCCGTACGGTCGGCGACGGCGACGCCGAGCATGACGACGAGGATGGTCGCGAGCGGGGGGAACGTCGCGTAGTTCTCGACCGCGTCGGTGACCATCATGCGGATGCCGTCGCCGGAGAGCAGATTGCGGACGGCGATGGTCTTCCCGTCGTCGCCGGGCGACTCGGCCGAGACGCCGGCGAGCGCGAGCGCCCAGCTCAGCACCGCGAGCAGGCCGCTCAGGATGACGAACAGCCAGAAGGGGTGCGGGAGTTTGTTGCCGACCTTCTCGATGCCGCCGAGCACCCGCAGCAGCGGGCCGAGCCAGCGGCTCTGCGCCTCGTCGGTGCCGTTTCTTGCCCTGGTGTCAGTCACGCCCCAATGAGAGAGCACCACGCCAGGATTAAGCAAGTAACAAGTAGGTTTCGCAAGAATCAGTCTGAACAATGGTTCAGGTGCTAGGTTTCGTCCATGCTTCCCGTGCTCGACGACGCCGACCTCGATCTCGTGGCCGCGCTCCAGCGCGCCCCGCGCGCCCCGCTCAGCCTCCTGGGCGAGGTGCTGGGCGTCTCGCCGAGCACGGCGGGGCGGCGGCTGGCGCGACTGGAGTCGCGGCGGGTGCTGCGCGTCGTCGGCCAGCCGGACTGGTCGCTCACGGGCGAGGGCAATCCGTGGCACGTCTGGCTCACGGCCGAGCCGGGCCGCGCGGGCGAACTGGCCCGGCGCACGGCCGCGTTGCCCGAGGCCCAGCTCGTCGCGACGACGGCGGGGCGCACCGACATCTACGCGGTGGTGCAGCCGGGCACGCGCGGCGCGGCGCGGGAGCTGCTGACGGCCCGGCTGCCGTCGATGCCGGGCGTGGGCTCGGCCCGTTCCGAGCTGGTGCTGCGCGCCCTCACCAAGACGGACCGCTGGCGGATGCCGCGACTGGCCGAGGACCGGTGCGCGGCGCTGGACGCGGCGCACCTGGAGGAGGTCGGCGAGCCGCCGTCCCCCGCCGGGCGCCCTCCGGCGCCGCCCCGGCCCGACGGCGAGGAGATGCGGGTGGCCCGGCTGCTGCGCGAGGACGCGCGCGCCCCCGCCGCGAAGATCGCGCGCGAGCTGGGCGTCGCGCAGTCCACGGCGTACCGCACGGCGCGGCAGTTGCTGCGCGACGGCGTCGTCCGCCCGCGCGTCGAGATCGAGCCCGCGCTGCTGGGGTACGCGCGGGAGGCCGTCGTCACGCTCACCCTCGCGCCCGGGGACACCGCGCACGCGGCGGAGGTGCTCGCCCGCCACCCCTCGGCGCGCTACGTGAGCCTGGCGGCCGGTGACTCCTCGCTGATCCACCACGGGGTGTGGCGCGACGAGGACGCGCTCGCCGACTTCCTCACCGTGGACCTCGCGGCGCTGCCGGGGATCAGCGCTGTGGTGGTGCTGCCGGTGCTGGACGTGCTGCGCCGGAACTGGCTCGACCGCCACGACGGCCTGCTGCGGGAGCCGTCCGGCGGCTGACCCCGGCGCCGGTGGCGGCCGCGACCGCGCGCCACCACGGGTCGGTGGGCAGCTCCTCGGCGGAGGGCTCGAAGGAGCCGCCGGGCACCGGGGCCGCCGCCCGTACGCCCGCCGCCGCGGCAGCCCGGAGAGTGCGCTCGGCCGGCTCGGCCCAGGGGTGGAGGGCGAGGTTGAAGGTGCCCCAGTGGATCGGGAGCAGCGGGTCCTCGGCGCGGGTCAGGTCGAGGTGGGCGCGCACGCCCTCCTCGGGGGTCATGTGGATGTCGGGCCAGAACGCCTCGCTGTACGCCCCGATCTGGATCATCGTCGCGTCGAACGGGCCGTACCGCCCGCCGATGTCCGCGAAGCCCGGGAAATAGCCGGTGTCGCCGCTGTGGAAGACCCGGTGCTCCGGGCCCGCGACCGTCCACGAGGCCCACAGCGCGCGCTGGGCGTCGCGCAGCCCGCGCCCGCAGAAGTGCCGCGCGGGGGTGGCGGTGAGGGTCAGCCCCGCGACCTCCGCCGACTCGTGCCAGTCCAGCTCGTCCACCCGGGCGGCCGGGACGCCCCAGCGCTCCAGGTGCGCCCCGACGCCCAGCGGCACGGCGAACCGGGCGCCGGAGCGGGCCAGGGCGCGGATGGTGGGCAGGTCCAGATGGTCGTAGTGGTCATGAGAGACGACCACCGCGTCGAGCGGGCCCAGCGCGGAGAGCGGCACCGGCGCCGGGTGCAGCCTCTTCGGGCCGACGAAGGAGAACGGCGAGCAGCGCCTCCCCCACACCGGGTCGAAGAGCACGCGCCGCCCGTCGATCTCCGCGAGCACCGTGGCGTGGCCCAGCCAGGTGAGGCGCAGCCCCGAGGCGGGCGGCGCCGACAGGTCGGGCCGCTCCAGGGGGATCGCGCCCGCGGGCTTGCGGCCCCGGGTGCGGAGCAGCGCGCGCATCATCTGGCCGCGCGTCCCCGTCGCGCGGGGCGCGTCCGGGGCCGCCTCGGGGTTGGCGAAGCGCCCCGCTGCCCTGTCGTAGTGCGGGGACCGCTCGATGCGGGCGAGCCGGTCGCCCGTGGGCCGGGCCCCGAAGGACAGGGGTCGCAGGCTGCTCAGGTCTCTCACAGGTCGCTCTCCGTTCTGCCGCCGCTCTCGCTGAACGCGTGTACGCGCGCCGTTGTTCCGGCAACAGTCTCCGGCGCGCGCCCACGGGCGGCCGGGAATCAGCGCCGTACGAGCTTCACCGCGTCCGCGTGGGCGCAGCCCGTGCCGCTGGCGGTGAGCGTGACCGCGCCGCCGGTGCCGCGCGCGAAGGCGCGGGTGCCGAGCGACACCCAGCCCGCCTCGCCCTCGCGCTCGTCGAGCGTACGGGTCACGGGGGCGCCGTCCGCGTCGAGGGTGGCGCGGGCCGCCGGGTCGCCGCCCGTCGCGGAGCGGGACTTCCAGATGTACGCCTCGTACTTCCCCGCCGCCTTGACGTCGGGCCGCCAGGTGGCCCGGTCCCCCGCCGCGCAGGCGTAGCCGACGGGCGAGTCCCTGGTCCAGCCGGTCAGCGCGCTGGTCCTCCAGGTGCCGGTGGCGGAGTAGCCGTAGGAGGCGGGGCCGTCGTTGTCGGCGTAGAGGTCGCGCTGCCAGTAGCGGACGTAGTCGGCCTGGACGGCGGACGGGAGCTTGCCCGCGTCGGGCTCGGTGCCGTAGCCGATGGTGGTGAGCCAGATGTTGAGGTAGTCGTGCTGCCACGTGTCCGGGGTGTAGGCGGCGGTGTGGCGGAGCTTGCCGTCGATGGAGAAGCGGACGCCGGACTCCGACCAGTCGATGCCGTACGTGTGCCACTGGCGCAGGTCGAGGCCCGTGTCGTAGGTGCCGGAGCCGTGGTGGAAGGGGCCCTTCTCGCCGGAGCCGCGCCAACTGTGGATGTTGTGGGAGAGCTTCGCCGGGGCGGCGGAGTCGGTCTCGAAGCCGTCGATCTCGGTGCGCTGCTCCTTCGGGAAGGTGGTCGAGCCGTCGCCCGCCATCAGCCAGAACGAGCTGTGCCAGCCCGCGCCGTCGTTGATACGGGCGCGGGTCTCGTAGTAGCCGTAGCGGAGCTTCCGCTTGGAGACGATGCCGCCGCCGGTGTACGCCTTGCCCGCGTGGTTCTCCTTCTTGAGCGCGACGGTGAGCTTGCCGTCCCGCACGGAGACGTTCTCGCGGCGCTGGGCGCTGTACGCCTTCACGTCGGTGCGGAAGTCCCATTTGGAGGTGTCTATGGACGTGCCGTCGAACTCGTCGCCGAACACCCGCGTCCAGCCGCCACCGGGCGGCCCGGCGACGGTCGGCCCGGCGGCGGGCGGCCCGTTCTCGGCCGCCGACGTCCCGGACGCGGTCCCGGACGCGGTCAGGGCGAGCGGCGCGGCCAGGGCGAGGGCGAGCAGTACCCGGACGGTGGTGCGTGATCGCGTGCGCATGGTTCTTCTCCTCTCCGCCGGTCAGCGGCGCGCGTAGTGGAGCCGTCGGCCCTCGATGTCCACGAGGTAGAGCACGTCCCCGCCGTCGGCGTCGCGGCGGACGGCGAGGCGTTCGACGGGGACGCCGGGCGCGACGGACGCGGCGGCCCACTCGCCGCCGGACTCGGTCGCGGCGTAGGCCCGGTCGGTGCCCGCCGACTTCGCGAAGTAGACGTGCTTGCCGTCCTGTTCGTCCCAGGTGATGCCGAGCGCGGCGCGCGTCTGGGAGCCCGCGTGGACGGTCTGGCGGGCCCAGCGCCCGTCGCGCAGGTAGCCGTAGCGCACGTCGAACCGGCCCTCGCTGCCCGCGTGCCGGTAGCGGTAGGCGACCTTGGGGCCGGACCCGTCGAGTGCAAGCTTGGCGCTCTGCACGGCGGGCCCGGTGTACGCGGGGTCGCTGGTCCACCGCTCGCCCTCGGTGGCGGGCTGCACGGTGTCGGCGGTCGCGGGCGTCACGGGTGCCTGCTCGCGGGTGCCCGCGCTGTCGCGGAAGGTGCCGTCGGCGGGGTCGTAGCGCAGGTAGGAGAGCTGGTGGCGGTGGACCGAGGCGGGGTAGCTCGCCCACTCGAAGAGCAGATGGACCCGGCCGTTCGCGTCCACCTGGATGTCGTCGGGATAGACGGAGCGGTCCGCGGCGCCCGCGAAGTCGGCGACCTTGCTCCATTTCGACGCCGAGTCGTCCCAGTGGTAGAGCCCGCCGTGGCGCGCGCTGCCGGAGGTGTCCACGCGCGCGGCGAGGTAGAGGTCGCCGTTCGGGGCCGTCGTCACGACCGGGTACGTGATGCCCTTGCCCTGGTCGGGCATGTCGGCGGCGTGGTTCACGGGCTCGCCGGGACCGCTTCCGGGCGCGGCGGAGCGGAAGTAGCGCCAGGTGTCGTTGTGCATCGAGGCGAAGACGTGCAGGCGTCCGCTGCCGTCGCGGGCGACCGAGGGCTGGTTGTGGCCGACGTCGTCCGCGTACTCGGCCTGCTTGCCGTCGCCCTGCCGCACCGGCAGCTTCGACCATTCCCCGGAGGGCGCGCGCCGCGCGACGGCGACCCTGTGGCGGCCCTCGTCGGCGGCGGGCTCGTTGAAGGCGAAGTACGTGTACGTGCCCGCGCCCTTGTACGTCGCGACGGGCGACCACCAGCCCGCCTGGTTGGAGGAGTCGATGGGGTACGGGACGACGCTGGTCGCGGGGTCAGCCGCCTGGGCTGAGGCCGTCCCCGCGAGCGGGGCGAGCAGCGCGAGCGCGAGGAGGGGCGCGGCACGGTGGAACGGACGGGACATGGGCGTACGGGACATGGGCGTACGGGACATGGCTCCTCTTTCGTCGTGGGGGGGACGCCGGGCGGTCAGGGCGTCAGTCGCGTACGGGCCGTCTCGCGGGCCCGCAGCAGCGTGATCGCGGAGACGAGCGCGATCACCATCAGGTAGAAGGCGGGCGAGAGGTCGTAGTCGGTCGCGCTGACCAGCCAGGTCGCGAAGTAGGGGGTCATGCCGCCGAAGAGCGCGGTCGCGATGTTGTACGCGACGGCCATCGCGCCGTACCGCACCCGCGTGGGGAAGAGTTCGGCGAGCGCGGCGGAGCTGGCGCCGTCGAAGGCGGCCATGAAGACGCCGAGCAGGATCATCGCGAGGCACGCGAGCACCGCGTGCCCCTGGGACATGAGCCAGAAGGCGGGCCAGGAGAGCAGCACGAAGCCGAGGCAGCCGCCGATCATCAGCGGCCTGCGCCCGTACCGGTCGGAGAGCGAGCCCATGAACGGCACCAGCACGGCGACGACGAACAGCCCCGCGGTGGTGATGGCGAAGGCGGGCACGCGGTCGAAGTCGAGCGTGGTCTGCAGATAGCCCGGCATGAACGTCTGCAGCGCCCAGTGCCCGACGGCCTTGATCAGCATGAAGCCGATGCAGAAGAGCATGGCCGTACGGGCCGTGGCCAGGCTCTCCTTGAGCGGTGAACCGGCGGTGTGGCCGGACTCCTTGAGCCTGCGGAACTCCGGGGAGTCCTCCAGCCGCGTACGCAGATAGACCCCGGCGATGCCCAGCGGCGCGGCGAGCAGGAACGGGACGCGCCAGCCCCAGTCGTCCATCGAGGACTCGGAGAGCGCGGCGGTCAGCAGCAGCACGAGGCCCGAGCCCGCGACGAACGCGGCGAAGCCGGTGGCGTCGATCCACGAGGTGACCCGGCCCCTGCGGTCGTCGGGCGCGTACTCGGCGAGCAGCGTCGTGGCGCCCGCCGACTCGCCCCCGGCCGCGAAGCCCTGCACCAGCCGGGCGAGGACGAGCAGGACGGGCGCGAGGACGCCGACCGAGGCGTGGGTGGGCAGCAGGCCCATGGCGAGGGTGGCCGCCGAGGTGGTCAGCACGACGAGGGCGAGGGTGCGCTGGCGGCCGATGCGGTCGCCGAGCGAGCCGAAGAACAGCCCGCCGAGGGGCCGCATCACGAACCCGGCGCCGA
This sequence comes from Streptomyces albiaxialis, assembly GCF_039530985.1. Lineage (NCBI taxonomy): Bacteria > Bacillati > Actinomycetota > Actinomycetes > Kitasatosporales > Streptomycetaceae > Streptomyces > Streptomyces albiaxialis. The sequence continues at coordinate 463,891 of NZ_BAAAPE010000015.1, read as the reverse complement.
ACACGGCGAACGTCGAGAGCAGTTCGGCCTGCTCGTTCCCGGAGGGGAAGAAGTTGTGGGCGAGGATCACGGCGAGCGTGCCGTAGATCCCGAAGTCGAACCACTCCACGAAGTGGCCCAGCCCGGCCGCGACCAGCACCCGGCGCAGCGTGCGCGGCGGCACCCCTCCCCCGTCCTGCGCCTCGGGTGCCTCATCGGCTCTTCTGTCGTGCGTGTCCTGCACCGCGGCCTCCGCCCGTTCCCGGTCCCAGATTCTCGTCCGATCTGCCGCGAGAAGCTACAGCAGATTCCATAGACTGCATAGTGATTGCACAATCTGAAAGTGATGTACGTTTTCGATGGACATCAGTCACTCGACAGCACCGTTTGTGCGAAGGAGCCCGAGCCATGCGCGAGGAACAGGCCCGTCACGACATCGCCGTCATCGGCGGAGGACTCGCGGGGACGTGCGCGGCCATCGCCGCCGCGCGGCTCGGCCGCCGGGTGGCGCTGGTCCACAACAGGCCGGTGCTGGGCGGCAACTCCAGCAGCGAGGTCCGGGTGTGGGTGTGCGGCGCCACCGCACACGGCGTGCACAGGTACGCCCGCGAGACCGGCATCATGGGCGAGCTGTACACGGAGAACCAGTTCCGCAACCCCGAGGGCAATCCGTACTACTGGGACCAGGTCGTCCTCGACGCCGTCCTCGCCGAGCCGCTCATCGACCTCTACCTCAACACCGATGTGCGCGAGGCCGAGGCGACCGGTCCCGAGGACGCGCGCGTGCTGCACGCCGTCACCGGCTGGACGCTGGGCTCGGAGCGCCGGATCACCTTCCGGGCCGAGCAGTTCCTCGACTGCACGGGCGACGGGCTGATCGGCCACCTCGCCGGGGCCCGCCACCGCATAGGGCGCGAGGCCCGCGCCGAATACGACGAGCCGTGGGCCCCCGAGGAGGCCGACGGGGCGCTGCTCGGCTCGACGATCCTCTTCTACACCAAGGACGCGGGCCGCCCCGTGAAGTTCGTCCCGCCCTCGTACGCGCGCGAACTGTCCACCACCCCCATCCTCCGCAACCGCGTGCTGCGCACCGGCGACAACGGCTGCGACTACTGGTGGATCGAGTGGGGCGGCGAGCTGGACACCGTCCACGACAACGAGCGCATACGCGACGAGCTGCACGCCGCGATCATGGGCATCTGGGACCACATCAAGAACTCCGGCGAGTTCGACGCGGACCGCCTCACCCTGGAGTGGGTCGGCAGCCTCCCCGGCAAGCGCGAGTACCGCCGCTTCCTCGGCGACCATGTCCTCACCCAGCGGGACGTCCTGGAGCAGCGGCAGTTCCCCGACGCGGTCGCCTTCGGCGGCTGGTCGGTGGACCTGCACCCGGTCGAGGGGATGTACGCGAACGAGCCGGGCGCGCGCCAGCGGTACGCCGACGGGATCTTCCATATCCCCCTGCGCTGCCTCTACTCGGCCAACGTCGCCAATCTCTTCTTCGCCGGGCGCGACATCTCCGCCACCCATGTCGCCTTCGGCGCCACCCGCGTCATGGCCACCTGCGCGACGCTCGGCGAGGCCGCGGGCACGGCGGCCGCCCTGTGCGTCGCGGAGGACCTGACCCCGCGCGAACTGGCCACGGAGCGAAGGGACCTCCTCCGCCACGCCCTCGTCCGCCAGGACGCCTCCGTGATCGGCCTCCCCCACACCGACCCGGACGACCTCGCCCGTACGGCCCGGGTGACCGCGTCCTCCACGACGGAGGTGCTCGCGGCCGAGCCCGACGGGACCGAGGAGGAGTACCCCCTCACCCGCGACGTCGGCCTGCTCCTCCCCGCCGACCCCCGCCTCGACAGCGTCGCGTTCCTCGCCTCGACGGACCTGCCCGACGGGACGGAGCTGACCGTCGAGCTGTGGGACACGGGCCTGCCGGAGAACGGCGTACCCGTCCACCGCCTGGCCACCACCACGGCACAGGTCAAGGCGGGCCCGGCCGAGTGGGCGACGGCGCACTTCGGCCACGTCCCGGCGTCCCTCCCGGCCCAGGCCGTCGTGCTCGTCCGCGCGCACCCGCACGTCTCGCTGCGCCTCGTACGGCAGCGCGTGGACGGCGTCCTGTCGCTGCGCCGCAAGGCACGGGGGGACGCGGCCGTCGACCACGACATCCCGGAGGAGGAGGGCCAGCGGGTCGTCGAGTGGTCGGCGCGCGAACTGCGCCGCACCTCCTTCTGCTTCCGCGCGGCCCCCGAGACCCGCGCGCTCGCGCCGGAGAAGGCCGTCGGCGGCTACCAGCGCCCGTACGGCGGCCCCCAGATGTGGTCCTCGGCCCGCGTCGCCGACCCGTCACGCATGGACGAGTGGCTGCTCCTGGAGTGGGACGGGCCCCGGGCGCCGCGCGAGGTGCATCTCGTCCTCGACGACGACGTGGACGAGTACCTCAACAACCTCCACCGGCACCGCACCCCGTTCGAGATCATGCCGGAGCTGGCCGCGTCGTACGTCCTGGAGGGCCGCGACGCCTCGGGGCGCTGGCACGAGCTGGCCCGCGTCGAGGACAACCGGCGCCGGCACCGCGTGCACGAACTGGCCGGGGACACCGATCTGTGCGCCCTCCGCGTCCGCGTGACGGCCACGCACGGCGCCGACCGCGCCCACGTCGTGGCGGTACGGGCCTACGCCTGAGCCGGAGCGGGCGGCCAGTCGGCGGGGTGGAGGGCGGCCAGCAGGCGGCCGTCCGCGAGGGCGACCGCCACGTCCGCGCCGCGCGCCGCCCCCTCCGCGAAGGCCGCGGGGGCGGCGCCGTCCAGCAGGAACACGAAGTGCTGGGCGACGCGCGGCCGCCACGCGTCGGGCTCGCCGTCGGCGTCGAGGCGGAGGTTGGAGTGCCAGGCCGCCTGGACGAGGGCCGAGACGAGCGGCCCCAGGAAGTCGGCCTCGCACAGGCCGTCCGCGTGGTCGATCAGGATCGCGAGGTCCTGCCTGCCGTGGCCGGGACCGTGCCAGTCCTGGAGGCAGTCGACCAGGGCGTCCCAGTTGTGGCCGAAGTACCCGGCGAAGGACAGCTCCCGGGCGAACGTACGGAAGACGGAAGCGGCGTCCCGCAGCTCACGGCCGTCGACCCGCAGGACCAGTCCGCCCCGCCGTACGAGGGCGGCCGTCTCCGACGTCAGCCAGGGGTCGCCGGAGGCGGTGAAGACGACCCAGGGAGCGCGGCGTTCCGTCAGGGTGGGCCCGGCGGGCTTCGGCGGCATGGGGCGATTTTTACAGGGCCCCGGCTATCAGCGATGTGCCGATGGCCGCCATCGTCACGGCGATCACGGCGTCGAGGGCGCGCCAGGAGGCGGGGCGGGCGAAGAAGCCGGTCAGGAGACGGGCCCCGTACCCCAGCGCGGCGAACCAGACGACGCTGCCGAGGACGGCGCCCGCGCCGAAGGTCCAGCGCTCGTCGCCGTGCCCGTTGGCGACGGAGCCGAGCAGCAGCACGGTGTCGAGGTAGACGTGCGGGTTGAGCCAGGTCAGCGCCGCGCAGGTGAGCAGCGCGGCGCGGCGCGAGGAGGCCGTGCCGTCCCCGGCGGTCATCGCCTCGGGGCGCAGCGCGCGCCGCGCGGCCAGCACGGCGTAGGTGAGGAGGAAGGCACCGCCCGCCAGCCCGACGAGGGTCAGCATCGGCGGCCACGCCTCGACCACGGCGCCCACGCCCGCGACGCCCGCCGTGATGAGCGCGGCGTCCGAGAGCGCGCAGAGGACGACGACCCCGAGGACGGCCTCGCGGCGGATGCCCTGACGGAGCACGAACGCGTTCTGCGAGCCGATGGCGACGATGAGCGAGAGGCCGGTGCCGAATCCCGTGGCACCCGCGGCCAGTGTGGTTCCCATGCCGGTGACGTTAGGTAACCACCCGGGGCTAAGTACAGGTAAAGATTCTCAGGTACCTTAAGCGATCGTGAAGATGTCGGTTTCGGAGCTGCCGCTCGACCAGGTGCGGACGCTGCTCGCGGTGGTGGACGAGGGCACGTTCGACGCCGCGGCCGCCGCGCTCCATGTGACGCCCCCGGCCGTGAGCCAGCGCGTGAAGGCGCTGGAGCGCAGGACGGGCCGGGTGCTGCTCACCCGGACCAAGCCGGTGCGGCCCACGGAGTCGGGCCAGGCGGTCGTACGGTTCGCGCGGCAGGTCGCGCAGCTCGAACGGGACACGCGGGCCTCGCTCGGCATGAGCGGCGAGGGCGAGTCCTTCCTGCTGCCCGTCGCGGTCAACGCGGACTCGCTGGCGACCTGGTTCCTGCCCGCGCTCTCCCGGGTGCCGGAGACCGAGGGGATCTGCTTCGAGCTGCACCGCGAGGACGAGTTCCACACCCTGGAACTGCTGCGCGAGGGCGTGGTGATGGCCGCCGTGACCTCCTCGTCGGTCGCGGTCGCGGGCTGCACGGTGCGGCGGCTCGGCACGATGCGGTACCTGCCGGTCGCCGCGCCGGAATTCGCCGCACGCCACCTGGGCGGCTGGCCGGAGGCGCCGCTGCGGGACGTCCTGCCGGACGCGCCGGCGATGTTCTTCGACCGCCGGGAGACCTTCCAGGACGACTTCGTACGCGAACTGACGGGCGGACGGCGCGGCGCCGGTCCCCGGCGGCACTACGTTCCTACGTCCGACGGCTTCGTCGACGCGATCACGGCGGGCCTCGGCTGGGGCATGGTCCCGGACGAACAGGCCCTGCCGAGGCTCCGCACCGGTGCGCTGATCCGTCTGGACCCGGAGCGTGTCACGCGCGTGGCCTTGTTCTGGCAGCAGTGGCGTCTCGACTCTCCCGCGCTCGCCGCCGCGGCCGAGGCGGTCGCCTCCGCGGCGGCGCAGAGCCTCGGGCCTTGAGCCGTTTCCGCTCGCTGCCCGGAGAAGGGCCGCCACTCCCTGTGCGGCGGGCGCCGGGTCGCTGGGCAGGGGCTGCCCCTTGCCGCGCACGCCAGTCCACGGGTGCGCCCGGGCCGGTCGCGCAGTTCCCCGCGCCCCTGACGGGGCACCCGGCGCGGCAGAGCTGATCTTGGGGGCGCGGGGAACTGCGCGGCCGGCGACGACGCGCCCGCGGACTGCGACGCACGGGGAGGGGCAGCCCCTGCCCAGCACCACGGCCCGGCGGTCAGCGCGCGCCCAGCGCCTGGCTCACCGCGTCCGCCGCCTCGATGACCTCACGGATCAGCACGTCGCGGCCCTCCTCCTCCCCGAGGACCGACGCGGGGCCCCAGAGGGAGATCGCGGCGACGATCTCGTCGGCCCCGTCGCGGACGGGCGCGGCGAAGGAGGCGCGGCCGAGCGCGCGCTCGTTCGCCTCGACGGCGTAGCCCGTACGCCGCACCTCCTCCACCGCCGCGTCCAGCGCCTCATGGGTGACGGCCGTGAACTCCGTGTGCGCGGCGAGGGGTTCGCCCAGCAGTGCGCGGCGCTCGTCCGGGGTCATCCCGGAGAGCAGGCACTTGCCGATGCCGGTCGCGTGCAGCGGAGCCGTATGGCCCGACTGGGTCTGGGACTTGGGCGCGCGGGGCCCCTCGAAGTTGCAGAGGAACATCAGCGCGTCCCCGCGCCGTACGGCCGCGTTGGCGCCCAGGCCCGTCCGCGCGGCGAGGCCCTGGAGGACCATGCGCGCGGCGCGGTGCACGGGGTGTCGGTTGGCGGCGACGGCGGCCAGCGGGAGGGTGCCGAGGCCGAGCCGGTAGAGGTTGCTGACGGGGTCGCGTTCGACCAGGTCGACCGCTTCCAGCGTGGCCAGGAGGCGGGAGGTCGTGGAGGGCCCGAGGCCGACCATGGACGCCACGTCGGAGACGCGCAGCTCGGGCCGCCCCTCCCCCAGCGCGCGCAGCACCGCCGCCGCGCGCTCCACGCTCTGGTTGTTCCCCTGCTCAGCGGGCATGCCGCCCCTCCTCTGCACGCGCATTGCACAACGTGCACGACCCTACCCGTTCACCGCCGTCACCCGCCCAGCAGCGCGCTCCTGAGCAGTCCGACGACCTCCTCGGTGCGCTCGTGGACGAAGAAGTGGTCCCCGGGGATCGGCCGGAACGTGAAGCCGCCCCCGGCCCGCTCCTTCCAGCCCCGCATCGCGGCGGGCGGCACGCCGCTGTCGGCGAGCCCGGGAAGGACCGTCAGCGGGGCGGCCAGCATCCGGCCGGGCGGCGCCTCGTACGTCTCCGCGACCGCGAAGTCCGCGCGGAGCGTGGCCGCCGCCAGCTCGACGGCGGCGGGATCGTCGAACATCTCGACGCTCACCTGCCCGAAGAGCCCGAGCATCGTCATGAACGCGGCGTGCGGCAGATCGTGCAGCTCCAGCTCGCCGCCGGGGTCGTCCGGCGGGCGCTGGGCCGCGACGAACACCTGCTCGGGCGCCCGGCCCGCCGCCTCCAGGCCGCACGCGGCCTCGAAGGCGACGGTGCCGCCCATGCTGTGCCCGAACAGCGCGAACCGTTCGGGGAGCTGCTCCTGGAGGACGGGCAGCAGGCCGTCCATGAGCGCGCCCATGTCCGTGTACGGCGGGGTCGTCCCGCGCCCCTCGCGGCCCGGCAACTGCACGGGCACGACGTCGATCTCGGGGCCGAGCAGCCGCTGCCAGGAGCGGTAGGCGGAGGCGCCCTGTCCGGCGCAGGGGAAGCAGTAGAGCGTCAGCTCCCCCGCGCCGGAGGGCGGGAACGGGGTCCACGGGTTCATGCGCCGATGATCCCAGCGATGGCGCGGACCGTGGGGTTCTCGATGAGTGTCGCGATGGGCAGGTCCGTCTCGAACTCCTTGCGTACGCGCGCCGCGAGCTGCACGCCCACGAGCGAGTTGCCGCCGAGCGCGAAGAAGTCGTCGTCCACGCCGACGTCCTCGATGCCCAGCGCGTCGGCCCACAGCCGCGTCAGCCGCTCGTGCGTGCTGCCGCCGCTGCCGCCGCCGGACGCGCCCGCCGGGGCGCCTTCCTCAGGGGCGGGGCGTGCTCCGGCGGATCCGGCGGAGGCGCGTTCCGGACGGGCGGCGGTGTCCTCGCCGTCCGCGCCGCCCTCGATGACGTCCTGCGTGAGCCGCTCCACCGTGCGCAGCCGGGCCTCGATGCCCTCCGGGACGACCACGACCTGCGGGCCGACCCGGTCGCTGAGGATGTGCCAGAGCGCCTGGACGCCCTCCTCGGGCCGGATCGCGAACTCGCCGCCGAGCGTGGGGGCGGGGGCCGGAGTCTCCGGTTCCACAGCCTCCACAGCCTCCACGGCCTCCGCAGCCTCCGCGGTCTCCGGCTCCTGCGCGCGTGCCGCGACGTTCTCGCGGAACTCGGCCGGGTTCCAGGCCCGCACCGTGTAGCCGCTGACGTCCACGACCTCCTTGCCCGCGTCGTCGGTCAGGGTGATGTCGAACGTCACCAGGTTCTGGTGCGCCCCGCGCCGCCGCGAGTAGACGTGCAGGGTCGGCGGCAGCGGCGACCGTACGGTGATGGCGCTGACGGAGAACGGCAGATAGCTCTCGCCCGCCGCGCCGAGGTCCGGCAGATAGACGGCGTTCGAGGTCGCCGCGTCGAACAGCGCGGGGTGGAGCGGATAGTCGGCGATCTCGTCCACGTACGGCTCGGGCATCTCGACGCGGGCCAGGGTCGAGGAATCGTCGCGGCGGATCTCGGCCATGTTCGTCCAGCGCGGCCCGAAGTCGATGAGCCCGACCTCCGGTTCGTACGACTCGGTGTCCGGCTTGACGACCGGGAAGCACTCGCGGAGCACCTCCAGGCCCTGGACCGGCGGCGTCGCGGCGGGGGCCGTGCGGACGAGGCACGTGGCGTGCTCGGTCCACTCCTCGCCGCCGGACGGGGCCGCGAAGGGCGCGCTGGCGATGGTGACCTGGTAGCCGTCCCGTTCGGGGACGAGGGTCGTGCGCAGCGTGCGCGGCTCGTCGAGCGTGAGCATGGAGAGGAACGTGACGTCGGTGAGGCGCAGCGGGCCGTCGGTGCCGAGCGCGTCGGCGCCCGCGGCGCGCGCCGTCTCGACGTACGCCGTGGCGGGCCAGACGGCGGTCCCGGCGACCCGGTGCTCGCGGACCACCCAGTGGGAGTCGGCGTCCATGGCGACGCGGTACGTGAGCGCGCCGTCCTCGCCCTCCGTGCGGTCACCCAGGAGGGGATGCGTGCCGGGGGCGGGGGCCGGGACGGGCTCGCGTACGGACGTGGGCGCGGCCTGCGTGGCCAGGGAGCCCACTCCGGCGGAGGCCCCCGTCTGCAGCGCGCGGAACGCGGCGGGCGCGAGCGCGTCGGCCTTGGCCGCCATGCCCAGCTCGGCCCAGGCGTCCCAGTTGACGGAGACCGTGAGGCCGGGGCCCTCGGCGTGCCGGGCGTGGGCGTAGGCGTCGAGGAAGGCGTTGGCGGACGCGTAGTCGGTCTGGCCCAGGTTCCCGGCGACGGAGGTGATGGAGGAGAAGAGCACCATCAGCTCGGCCCGGTCTCCCAGCAGCCTGTCGAGGACGAGCGTGCCCGCGATCTTCGCGGACATCACGCGCTCGGCCTCGGCCCGCGTCTTGAGGGCCAGCAGTCCGCCGCCGGGGACACCGGCCGTGTGGAACACGCCGTGGACGCGGCCGAACTCCGCCTCGGCACGCTCGACGACGGCGCGCATCGCGTCCTCGTCGGCGGCGTCGGCGCGGCAGACCAGCACCTCTGCGCCGTACCCCTCGATGCGCCGCAGCCAGCGCAGCGTGTCGCGCACGCCCTCGGCCGTGCCGTCGGCCCCGTCCGCCTCCAGGACGCGGTCCCAGTCGGCGCGGGGCGGGAAGGCGGAGCGGGCGGTGAGCACGAGCCGGGCGCGCACGGCCCGGGCGAGGCTCTCGGCGACGGTCAGGCCCAGGCCGCCGAGCCCGCCGGTGACCAGGTACGTGCCGCGCTCGCGCAGCGGGCCCGCCGCGCCCGTCGCGCGCGGCGCGGGGACCTGCCGGTAGCCGAGGGTCCAGCGCTTGCGGCCGCGCCGCGCGACGAAGCGGTCGCGTACGCCGGGCCGGAGCGTACGGCGCAGCTCGTCCAGGAGGCCCGCGCCGAAGCGGCGTTCGCCCAGGTCGAGGCAGCGGACCGGGAACTCGGGCAGTTCCTTGGCCATGACGTCGCAGATCCCGGTCACGGCGGCGCGCGCGGGCTCGACCGGCTCGTCGCCGGAGACGGAGCGGGTACGGGAGCCGACGACGTCCCAGCGGACGCGGGACGCGAGGGACGAGCCGCGCTCGGAGAGCGCCTGGGCGAGGAAGAGGACGCTGAAGAAGCCGAGGTCCAGCCAGCGGTTCGTCTCGGCGCCCTTGACGTCACCGGCCGTACGGTCGCCCGCCGCCGGGGCCGCGGCCGTCTCGGCCTCGGTGGGCGGGCCGAACAGCCAGCCGTGCAGGACGCGTTCGGGAAGCTGCCCGTCGGCTTCGAGGCAGGCGACGAGCTGGTCGTAGTCCTCGCGGTCGCCGGGGCGGAGCTGGTAGCGGCTTCCGGTGAGCCGTTCGAACCGCTCCCCCGGCTCCACGGTCACGACCTCGGCCCCGGCCTCGCGCAGCCGGTTGACGGTGCCGTCGAGGGCCTCGCCCCTGCGCAGGAGCAGCCAGCGCGCGGCGAGCGTGCCCTCTCCGGTGGCGTCGGCCCCCGTGGCGTCGGCCCCGGAAGCGGGCTCCTCGCGCCACTCGGGCTCGAAGAGGGCGCGGTCGATGGTGCGGCGGCCCTCCTCGACGACCGGCTCGGGCGTGTCGCGCGTCGCCCCGGCGTCCGTCTCGGGCGTGGCGACGGGGTCGAGCCAGTGCTCCTTGCGCGCGAAGGGGTAGGCGGGCAACGGGACGCGGCGCCACGGCCGTTCGTCGTAGGCGCTCCAGTCGAGTGGCGCGCCCGCGCTCCAGAGCGCGGCGGCGGCGCGGGCGAGGCACAGCTCGCCGTCCTCGGTGCCCTGCGGCATCGGCATGGTGGGCACGACGACGCGGTCCCGGCTGCCGGTGGCCACGGCCTGGGCGCGGGCGAGCCCGGAGAGCACCTGGCCGGGGCCGGACTCGACGAGCAGGCGCCCGGTGTTCTCCAGCAGCAGCCCGACGCTCTGTGCGAAGCGGACGGGCGCGCGCAGGTGGCCGACCCAGTACGCGGGGTCGGTGGCCTGCTCGTCGGTGATCCACTCGCCGGTGACGTTGGAGACGAACGGCAGCTCGGGGGCGTGCAGTTCGACCCCGGACAGCTCGGCGGCGAAGGCGTCGAGCGCGGGCTCCATCATGGCCGAGTGGAAGGCGTGCGAGGTGTGCAGCCGCTGCCCGTTCACGCCGCGCTCGGCGAGCGCGGCGCGTGCCGCGTCGATCACGTCGTCCGGCCCCGAGACCACGGTCAGCCGCTCGCCGTTGTAGGCGGCGATGTCGATCCCGGCCAGCCCCTCGACCTCCTCGGCCGGTACGGGCACGGCCATCATGCTGCCGCCGGGCAGCTCCTGGACGAGCGCACCCCGGCGGGCCACCAGCCGCAGCGCGTCCGGCAGCGAGAACACGCCGGCGAGGGTGGCCGCCACGTACTCGCCGACGCTGTGGCCCGCCATCGCGTCCGGCTTCAGGCCCCAGCTCATGAGCTGGCGGGCCATGGCGTACTCGACGGTGAACAGCGCGGGCTGGGCCAGCCGCGTCTGGGTGAGCCGCGCGGCGGCGCCGTCCTCGTCGGCGCCGGCGTCCGCGTCGGCGAACATGACCTCGCGCAGGTCGAGTCGGAGGTACGGCTCGGCCAGCTCGGCGCAGCGGTCGACGGCGGCGCGGAAGACGGGCTCACGGGCGTAGAGGGCGCGGCCCATGCCGAGGTGCTGGGAGCCCTGGCCGGGGAAGAGGAAACCGAGGGAGCGCTCACCCTTGCCCACGGGCTTGCCGGGCGTCACGGCGCGCAGGACCTCCGCCGCCTCCACCGGCGTATCGCCCTCGTTCAGCACGGCGACGGCGCGGTGGTCGAGCGCCGGGCGGCCGTGGCGGAGGGTCGCGGCGACGTCGCGCGTGTCCAGCTCGGGGTGCGTCTCCAGATACCCGGCGAGCCGCTCGGCGACGGCGCCGAGCGCCTCGGGCGTACGGGCGGAGAGGGGCAGGAGGGCGGGGCGCGGGTGGGCGGGGGCGCCGCTCGCGGGGGCCTCGGCCGCGACGGGCTCGGCCGCGGCGGGCTCGGCCGCGACGGGCTCGGCCGCGGGGATCTCGGCCACGGGGGTCTCGGTCGGCCCGGTGGACGGGGCGTTCTTGCCCTTCCCCTTCTTCCCCTTCTTGGTCTTCCCGTTGAGGCTCACCGTGCCGTGGCCGTCCGGCGTCGGCGTGTCGCGCTGCGGGGTCTCCTCCGGGCGCGCCGGGACCGGCGGGGCCTCGGCGACGACGACGTGCGCGTTCGTGCCGCCGACACCGAAGGAGCTGACCGCGGCGATGCGGGCCTCCTGGTGCTCGGGCCAGGGCGAGAGCGCGGTGTTGACGTAGAAGGGGCTGTCGGCGAAGTCGATCGCGGGGTTCGGGTCCGCGTAGTTGATGCTGGGCGGGATCAGGCCCGTCCGGAGGGCGAGCGCGGTCTTGATGAGGCCGATGACCCCGGCGGCCGGGCCCAGGTGGCCGACGTTGCCCTTGACCGAGCCGATCGGCGTGGTGCCGGTGCCGGTCGCGCCGAGGTCGCGGTACGCGCGGGTGAGCGCGTTGACCTCGATCGGGTCGCCGACGCGGGTGCCGGTGCCGTGGGCCTCGACGTAGCCGACGTGGTCGGGGTCGATGCCGAACGCGGTCATGGTCTGCCGGATGAGGAGGGCCTGGCCCTCGACGCTGGGCGCGGTGAACCCGGCCTTGAGCCTGCCGTCGTTGTTGACGGCGGAGGCGCGGATGACGCCGTGCACGTGGTCGCCGTCGGCGACGGCGTCGGCCCAGCGCTTGAGGACGACGGTGCCGACGCCCGTTCCGAAGATCGTGCCGTCGGCGGCGGCGTCGAAGGGGCGCACACGGCCCGTCACGGAGAACATGCCGCCCTCGGCCGAGTGGTAGCCCGTCTTCCGGGGCAGCTCGACCTGCACGCCGCCCGCGACGGCCGCGTCGCACTCGCCCGCGCGCAGGGCCTGGCAGGCCATGTGGACCGCGACGAGAGAGGTCGAGCAGGCCGTCACGACGTTCACGCTCGGCCCCGTCAGGCCGAGTTGGTGGGAGACGGAGGTGGTGATGTAGTCCGTCGCGTTGCCGACGATGACGCCGACCTCGCCGAGGATCGCGGCGGCGTCGGGATGGTGGTTGACGTTCCACTCGCGGTAGAAGTTCGGCGCGCCGCCGCCGTAGACGCCGACGGCACCGGGGGTGCGGAAGGGGTCGTAGCCCGCGTGCTCCAGCGCGGTGTACGCGCACTCCAGGAAGAGCCGGTGCTGCGGATCTCTGACCTGAGCCTCACGGGGCGTCAGACCGAAGAAGGCGGCGTCGAACGCGGCCACGTCGTCGAGGACGGGCTTGGCCTTGATGTAGTGCGGGTTCCGGAGGTCGGCCTCGGAGATTCCGGCCTCGCGCAGCTCCTCGTCGGTGAAGCGGGTGACCGATTCCACCCCCTCCGTGAGGCGGGCCCAGAACTCCTCCAGGTCCCCGCCCCCCGGCACCTTCAGGGACATGCCAATGATGGCGATGTCTCTGGAGATGTCCCCGGAAGGGTCACCGGTACCGGAATCGCCGACAGAATTCCTCTTGTTCATGATGTGCACCCCGTAGCCCCGTTACCTATGTTCGTGCATCCTGTATGCCTCTCCTGACGCACGTCAATGCGTACAGTTCGACAATGACGTACGGTCGCCTCCTGATCACCAGGTGATCGTCCAAGTGGCCCAACGGGGGCCAAAGACCCTGGCGGGGAGGAGAGTTCCGGTGCCTGAACTGCGGTCCTACCGTCCCGGAGAGCTGTGCTGGGCGGACCTCTTCACCCCGGACGCGCCCGCTTCCGAGCGGTTTTACGCCACGCTCTTCGGCTGGGAGTACGTGCACGCCGGAGCCGCCTTCGATCACTACACGTACGCGGCGGCGAAGGGCCATATGGTGGCCGGAATCGCGCCCTCGGAGGACCCGGAGGCGAGCTGGATCGTGGCCTTCTCGACCACCAGTGCGGACGACACTGCCGAACAGGTTTCGACAGCGGGCGGCGAGCTGGAGGACGGTCCGCGCGACTTCGGCGTCCAGGGCCGCAGCCTGTTCGCGGTCGACGCGGCGGGCGCCCACGTCGGCTTCTGGCAGCCCCGCGCGCACGTGGGTGCCGGGCTCGCCGGCGAGCCCGGCTCGCTGTGCTGGGCCGAGCTGGCCGTGCGCGACACGCCGGTCGCCGACCGGTTCTACGCCGACGTCCTCGGCCTCACCCCGGGCACCCTCGCCGCCGCGGGAGACGCCGGGTACGCGGCATACCACCTGGAAGGACGCGACGGGCCCGTGGCCGGGCGCACGGTGCTGGGCCCGGAACAGCGGGACGTCGAGCCCTTCTGGATGCCGTACTTCGGCGTGTCCGACGCGCGGTGGACGGAGGAGACGGCGACGGCCGGGGGCGCGTCGGTCGTCTGGTCCGGCACGAACGCGGAGGGGCGCGGCGTGGCGGTGCTCGCCGACCCCTGGGGGGCGACGTTCGCCGTGCTCGAAGTCCCTCCGGTCTCCGCCCGATGACGGAGCGATGACGGCGCGGGGACGAAGAACGCACGAACCACGGCCGAAGCGCGCTCAGTGCTTCCCGGCGGTGTCTCCCACGAAGTAGGGTGCGCGGTCATTCGCCACCGCCATGCCATTGGCGCATGCCACGGGCACGCGGAGCCGCAACGCTGTGGAGGCAGAGGTAACCGATGAATCTTAGTCAGGGAGAGATCTTCCTGTGGGAGTTGCTCGGCACGGCCGTCCTGGTCATGCTGGGCACCGGCGTCGTCGCCAACAACGTCCTGCGCAAGACGAACGGCAACGGCGGAGGGGTGCTGTTCGTCAATATCGGCTGGGCGTTCGCGGTGTTCACCGGGGCCAGCCTCGCCGCCCCGACGGGCGCGCACCTGAACCCGGCCATCACCATCGCCGCGGCCGTCGCGGACAAGACCGAGTGGTCGGACGTCCCGATGTACCTGCTCGCCCAACTGCTGGGCGGCATCATCGGCGCCGTGCTCTGCTGGGCGGTCTACAAGCTGCAGTTCGACGACCATGACGAACCGGGCGGCACACTGGGCGTCTTCGCGACGATCCCGCAGATCCCCAACAAGCTCTGGAACACCGTCACAGAGACCCTCGCGACCTTCATCCTCGTCGCCTGGGTGCTCTTCTCGCCCGTCCTCAAGACCGGGGACAAGGGCCAGGTCCTCGACCTCGGCAACGCCGCGCTGGGCTACGCGGGCGTGGCGTTCGTCGTCCTCGTGATCGGCACCTCGCTCGGCGGGCCCACGGGCTACGCGATCAACCCGGTCCGCGACCTCGGTCCCCGTATCGCGTACGCGTTCATCCTCCCCATCCGGGGCAAGGGTTCCCCGCAGTGGGGCTACGCGTGGGTGCCCGTCGTCGGCCCGATCCTCGGCGGCCTGCTGGCCGCGCTGCTCTACAACGTGTATCCGGACGTCTAAAAAGGAGCTGACGCACGCGTGGCACGGGAGCCCGACCGCCCCCTTCTCGACGTACGTCCCCGGCTGAGAGCCGACGCGCTCTTCGCCGCGACGGAGGAGGGGGTGCTCCTCCAGCACCCGGACGGGCAGTTCGTGCTCAGGGGGCGCACGGCGTACCAGTGGATGTGCCGTCTGGCCCCCCACCTCACCGGGGACCACACCGTCCGCGACCTGTGCGCGGGCCTCCCCGAGCCCCGGCAGGCGACCCTGACCGCGATGCTCCGGACCCTGCTGGAGCGGGGTGTCGTACGGGACGCGGGGCCGCCCGGGGACGAGGAGACGCTGCTCGACACGCCGGTACGGACCCGGTTCGCCCGACAGCTCGCATACGTTGAGCACTTCGCGAGCGGCGCCGGGGACACGCCCGGGCCGTACCGGCGGTTCCGGCGGTTCCGCGACACGCGGGTGCTCGTCGTCGGCGGCGGCGAGGCGGCGCTCACGGCAGCCCTGGGGCTGCTGCGGAACGGGCTCCGCGCGGTGATGCTCGCGGCGCCGTGGTGGACGGACGTACCGCCCGCGCTCGCGGAGGAGACCGCCGAGCTGTCGGCGGCGGGCTGCGACGCCGAGGTCGGCGTGTCGTCCTCGTGGGACGACGGATGCGACGACGGAACGTACGAAGTCGTGCTCGCGTGCGGCGCCGACGCGAGGACGATGGAACGCCTCAACTCCCTTGCCCTGAACGGCGGTCCGGCGCTGCTGCCGCTGACGCCGGTGCACGGCGCGGCGGTCCTCGGGCCCCTGGTGCGGCCCGGCCGGCCGGGCTGCCGGCGGTGCGCGCTGCTGCGGCTCGCCGCGAACCTCGACGCCGAGGGCGGCGCGGCGCTCTTCCGGTCCACGCTCCTCGCGGGGGCGGGCGCCCCCGGCGGGGCGGGCGGAACGCGGGGCTCGCTGCCTCCGGGGCTGGAGCGGATGCTGGGGACGGCGCTCGCGTTCGACGTGTTCCGCTGGCGTACGGGCGCGCTCGCCGCCGAGACCGAGGGCGCGGTGCTCGTCCAGGACACGCACACCTGGGCCACCGCGCACGAGCCCCTGCTGCCCCACCCCTCCTGCGGCGCCTGCGCGACCGTGGACGGTGCGGATGAGGTACCGCAGCGGTCCGCGGGGGCAAGTGCTCTGTTCGGACGGCGTGTCGGGGTGTTCGCCGGATACGCCGACGACGCGCTGACGCAGTCGCCCCTGCGCGTGGGGCGGGTCGAGACGGGGCCACCCGGAAGCCGTTCACCGGCGCGCCGCGCGCTCACCGCCTTCGACCTCGATACGGCGGAGGCCGCACGGGAACGCGCCCGCGCGGCAGCGGCCCTCGTCTACGTCGCGCGCGTCCACGAGGACGGGCTGCCGCCCTTCGCGGCGCGGCACGCGGGCACGGCGGACGTGGCGCCCGAGGAGCTGGCGACGTGGAGCGGGCTTCCCTCCGCAGACGGCGCGGGCACGAGCGCGGAGCCGTTGTCGGCCGTGCTGGAGGCGACCGCGCCGGGGTCGGGGCTCGTCAGGACCGTTCCGGCCGGTGCCGTGCACCCGGACGGCGCGCTCGGCCGGGAACGGCGGTTCGAGTCCGGCGGCGCGGGCGCCGGGGCGGGCGTGTCGGAGGACGAGGCCGTCGAGGCCGGGCTGCTCTCCGCGCTCGCGCACCGGGGGCTGGTCGCCGCCCTGCGCGGCGAGTCCCCCGCCGCGCCCCTCCCCTCTCCCCCGCGCACCGGAGAAGGGCCGCTGCCGTTCCTGAGGCGCGCGGCGGACGGGCTCGGCCACGAGGTGACCCTGCTCGACCTGCCGGGCGCGGCACCCGGACACGCCGTCGCCGCGCTGGCGACGGGAGCGGGCGGCGCGGACGCGGCGTGGGCGCTGGGGCACGGACGGGACCGTGGGACCGCGACCGCGCACGCACTGCGCGACCTGGTCGGCGCGCTCCAGCTCGGGGACGACACGCCGGACACCGGCGATCCGTTGGTCCACGGCCTCGGCGCCGAAGCGCTGCGCGCCGCGTCCGAGGGCGGTCCCGCACCGGAGCGTCAAGGCACCGGCTCCGTGGAGGAGTTGGCGGACCTGCTCGCGTCCTCGGGGTGGGAGGCGCTGGTGGTGCCGACCACGCCGCCCGACCTGCGCGCCTGCGGCATGACGACCGTACGTGTCCTGCTGCGCCGCGTCCCCGGGGCCGACGCCCGGTGAGGGCCGAGGACGTCGAGCGTGTCGCGCGCCATCTGCGCGGGTTCCTCGACACGCGGTGGCCGACGGCACGGGCGTACGTCCGGCGCCTCGGCTTCGAGAACGCGTACGCGGACAGGGACGGGGACGGGGATCGGGCCCCGGACAGCGGGGGCGGTGCCGTGCGTGTCGTCCCCGTCCATCTGCACGGGGTACACGCGCTCGTCGGACCGGTGGCGGACACGGGAGCGGAAACGGGTTCGGGGACGGGAGGAGCGGGGCCGCAGCGGGGGCCCGGCGTGTCTCGGCCGTGCTGGAACTGTGTCGCGACCCGCTGGCAGGCACTGCGCCCCGCCGTCGAGCGGGACGTGCTGGAGCTGGGCCCGCCGGACCGTACGCATGCGACGGGCGCGAGCCCGTACCTCACCGGCTTCGCGCTCGACGCGCTGGCCGAACTGGCGCTTCGCGCGCTCCGCGAGCACGGCGCCGACGGAACCGACGGCGGCGGGGCGACGGGCCCGCTCGCGGAGGTGCACCGGCTGCGCCTCGACACCCTGCGCGTGGAGGCGGTGCCGCTGCTCGCCGACTCGGCGTGTCCCGTCTGCGGGGGAGGCGGGTCCGACACGCCCGAAGGCGGCGTTCTGCCGCTCAGGGCCCGCCCCAAGCCCGCCGGTGACTGCGACGCGCTGCGGCTCTCCTCCGCCGGCGCCGCCCTGCCGCCCCGCGCACGGGCCGCGCTCGCGAACCCCGTGTGCGGGGCACTCGGCGACGGGACCCGCGCCGACCGCGAGGCGGCGACCACCGCGCCGGTCACCGGGCGGACGGCGGTGCGCGGGACGCCGGGCCTCTTCGACGTGCACTGGAGCGGCCACGCCGACACATACGAGGGCAGTGCCGCGCTCGCCCTCGCCGAAGGGCTGGAGCGGCAGGCCGGACTGCGGCCCGGCGGCGGCCTCGCCGGGCGTGTCGTCTCGTCCCGGCGCGCGCTCCCGTACCGGTCGGTGGACCCCCGGGTGTGCGGGCTGCCCGGCGCGGCGTTCCACCGCGACGCCGGGCCGCGTGTCGTCCCCTACGACGACGATCTCGTCCTTCCCTGGGTGCGGGGCCACTCGCTGCGCGACGAGCAGCCGGTGCTGGTGCCCGAGCAGATGGTCCAGTACGGCCCGGTGTCCGAGGGCCCCGTCTTCGTCGCGGGCACCTCCAACGGCTGTGCGAGCGGCTCCAGCGCGGAGGAGGCCGCGCTGCACGGGCTGCTGGAGGTCGTGGAGCGGGACGCGTTCCTCGCCGCCTGGCTCGGCAGGGCCGCGCTGCCCGAGATCGCCCTGGAGAGCTGCCGTTCCCCCGCGCTGCACCGGCTCGCCGCGCGGGTCGGGCGCGGCGGCCACCGGCTGCGGCTCTTCGACAACCGGATCGATCTGCCGCTCCCCGTCGTCACCGCCGTCGCGACACGCCGGGATCCCGAGGGACTGGGCGCGCTCTGTCTCTCCTCGGCCGCGCACCTCGACCCGGAACGCGCCGCGGAGTCGGCGGTGCGGGAGGTCGCCAGCGCGCTGTCCGGCTTCGCCGCGCGTACGGAACGCTCCCTGGACCGGCTGCGGCTCCTGGCGGCCGACTTCGGGCGTGTCGCCGAACTCGCCGACCACGCCGCGCTCTACGGGCTGCCGGAGATGGCACGGCACGCCGGTTTCCTGCTCGGGCCCGACCGGGCGCGCCCCGTCGACGAGCTGTACCGCGGCTGGTCGGCGCGCCGCCCCCGCAACGCCGACCTCTCCGACGACCTGCGCCACTGCCGTGACCTGCTGACGGCGCGCGGCTTCGACACGGTGGTGGTCGACCAGACCGGCCCCGAGCAGGCGGCGCTCGGGCTGCGGACGGTGCGGGTGCTGGTGCCGGGGCTGCTCCCGATCGACTTCGGCGCGGCGCGGCAGCGCGCGGCCCTCATGCCGAGGGCCCGCACGGCGCTCCGGCGCGCCGGGCTGCGCGACAGCGATCTCGCGCCCGCCGAACTCAACCCCGCGCCGCACCCGTTCATGTGACCGCCCCCTCGACGAGGAGACCGACGCGCCGATGACCGGACACGTCCACGCCTATCTGGACGCCGTGCTGCGGCGGGCCTCGGTGCCGATGGAGGGCGAGGTGTTCCGCCCCGACTGGGCCGACGGCCCGCGCAGCCACAAGGTGTACGAGGAGGCGGACGGCGGAGGAGTTCCGGCGTTCCCCCTGCCCGTGCCGAGGGGCGGCGCGCCGGCACCGTCGTCGTCCTCTCCGCTCGTCGCGCTGTCCGGGATGCTGCACGACTCGTACGCCTGGCGGTCGCGCCGCCTCCGGATCACCGCCGACCCCGGCCAGGGCGGGCGCGAGCGCTATGAGGGCGCCGTCTGGTCGCGGGGCAGCGCGGCGGGCGGCGGTCTGTACCCGTGCGAGATCTACTACGTCTCCGGCGCGCGGAGCGGCGGCGGCCGGGACGGGCTGCTGCCGGGCGTCTACCACTACGACCAGCCCGCGCACGCGCTGCGGCGGCTGATCACGGGGGACGCGTCCGCGCGCGTGTCGCGTGCGCTCGGCTTCGACACGCGGGGCGGTGACGGGCCGGACCAGTCCCTTCTGGTCACGGTCCGCTTCTGGCAGAACGCCTTCAAGTACGCGGAGTTCAGCTACCACTGCGTGACGATGGACCTCGGCTGTCTCCTCGGCACCTGGCAGACGTGGGCGGCGGAGCACGGCGTGCCGCTCTCCCCCGCCGCCCTCTGGTTCGACGAACCGGACCTGAACCGGCTCCTGGCCCTCGACCCGTCCGACGAGAGCGTCCTCGCGGTCGTCCCGCTCCCGTGGCCCTCGCCGAACGGCCGCGAGCCGACCCCGGAGCCACGACCGGGGGCGGTGCCGGAGATGAGCGGTGGACCGGGGCCCGGGCCGGAGGCCGGCACGCCGGTGGTCGAACGTTCGCGCACGGTCCGGTACTTCCCCCGGGCCCAGCGCGCGCACCTCGCCGCGGTCGAGGCCCCGCCGCACCGGCCGGTCCTCGCCCCGCGGCTCTCCCCCGCGCCACCGGCGGGCGCTCCCTCAGGCGGCGCCCTCCCGCTCCCCCCGCCCGCGCCGCCCCGCCACGACGTGTCCGCGTCCCTCGCGACACGCCGGAGCAGCTTCGGTCTCTTCTCCTCCGAAACGCCGCTGGCGGCACCGGAGTTGGCCGCGCTGCTGACGGCGGCCACGACGACCCCGCACCTGCGCACAGACGTACGCCCCGGCACCGGCCCCGACCCCGGCACGCCGCCGCTGACCGACGTCGTGGTCTTCGTCAACCACGTCACGGACGTCCCGCCCGGCGTATACGCGTACGAGCCCGGGGCACACGCCCTGACGCCGCTGCCGGGCCCCGGCCCGCACCCGTTCCTCCAGGACGTCTACACGCTCAACAACTACAACCTCGAACAGGCAGCCGCCGTCCTCGTCGCACGCGCCCGCCCCCACGCGGTCCTCGACGCGGCGGGGCCCCGCGGCTACCGCCTCCTCAACGCCGAGGTCGGCGCCCTCGCCCAGTCCGTCTACCTGGCCGCCGCCGCCCGCGGCCTCGCCTGCGGCGCCGCGCTGGGCTTCGACTACGAGGCGATGGCCGCCCGCCTCGGCAAGGGCCCCGAGGACGACACCTGGCCCCTCCTGCTCCTCCTCACCGGCCACGACCGCCCCACCGGCCCGGACTTCGACACCCGCCTCACCTGAGACCCGGAGCCGGAACCGCAGCAGGCGCCCTATCTGCCCGCTCCCCCGTCGGGCACCGAATGCGAACCGGCGGGCTTCGTCGGCTGCTTGTCGGGGGTCTCGGAGGAGGAGGCTCCTCCACCCGTCAGGGCCCAGAGCAGGATGAGGAATCCCCGCAGCAGCCCAGGGAGCGAGCCTCCCCCCGCCGTAACGACCGCACGATCGTTGATCCGGCGCTCGTGCGCACGCACGTAGCGGCCGTTGCGGTAGTGCCCCCGCACGTGCGTCGTGCGTCCTGTCGGGGGTTCGGGGCCCGTGGTCGCGTGCGGTGTCGAGGGGGCCCGTCGCTCGGCGCGGCGTTAGTGCGGACGGACATCGCTGCCGTCCGGCGCCCTTCACGCGCCTCGGGCGCCGCTCACGCTCCGGGCGGCGGGGACAGGACGTCCCGTCGGGTCAGGAGGTCACCGAAGAAGGATTCGGGGGTGGCGGTGAGGGCCGTGGCGCGTTCCTGTTCGGTGAGGGGGACGACGTGGAGGACGCGGACCGGGTCCTCGGTCGTCTCGAAGAAGGAGGGCTGGTCCTGGGTCCAGGGGCCCGCGAGGAACGCGCGGGGGCAGCCGGGGAACGTCGGCGTGTCGTCCTGGAAGGAGACCACCTCGCCCCAGCCGAGGGGGCGGCCGTTCGTCCAGGGGTACGCCGCGAGGTTCGCGAGCCGCATGGCGAGGGCGCCCTCGGCGCGCTGGTCGAGGGCGCCACGCCGGTGGAGGCGGAGTTCGGCGCGCCCGCCGGGGCGGCCGTCGGCCGGGGGCATCTCGTGGGCCGACATGCCGATGGTCGTGAAGACGGTGGCGCCCGAGGGACCGGGGGCGCGGTGGATCATCACGTCGATCCGGTCGAGCGGCGCGGGGCCGTTGTCGAAGGTGACGCCGGTGTCCTCCTCTCCCAGTTCGCCGCGCAGGGAGTGGAAGACGTCACGGAGGATCACGGGGGCTGGCATGCGGGGGACCCTACCCCGCAAGATCGGGAGGGCCCGTGGCGGGGCACAATCTGTCCCCGCACCTCCGACCCACTGGAGCGGTCCTTGCCGAGCGACGCCCAACTCCCGCAGCCCGCCGATCACTTCGTGCTCCGCTTCGCCGGGCTCCCCGCCGCCGCGCTCGGCCCGCTCCGCGCGCCGCGCGCCGCCGCGCGGGCCGACGAGGCGCTGGAGCTGGAGCGGCACCTCGCGGAGCTGGCGCCC
This sequence comes from Streptomyces albiaxialis, assembly GCF_039530985.1. Classification (NCBI taxonomy): domain Bacteria; kingdom Bacillati; phylum Actinomycetota; class Actinomycetes; order Kitasatosporales; family Streptomycetaceae; genus Streptomyces; species Streptomyces albiaxialis. The sequence continues at coordinate 442,251 of NZ_BAAAPE010000015.1, read as the reverse complement.
GGCGCCGGGGACGCGCTCGCCGAGGCCGTGGCCGGTACGGGCGAGGGCGACACGCGCGGGCGGCGGCGGCTGCTCGCGCTGCGCCGCGACATCCACAACCGGCGCGCCCCCTCCGACCCGGACCCCGACGCCCTGCTCGGAACGGTCTCCCCCGGGGCCGCGGCGCCGGTCCGGGCGTGGCTCGCGGCACGCCGCCGTTACGACGACACGCTGGCCGAGGCCGACCACGCGCTCGCCGCCGAACTCCGCGACGCGCGCGCCCATCTCCGTACGCTCGCCGGGGAACCCGTGCTGCGTGCCGGGCTCCAGGCCGCCTCGCCGTCGCTGGACGCGGCGCTCCCCGCGTATGTCGCGGCGGGCGACACGCCGCCGCGGGGCAAGAGCGCGCGCAAGGCGGAGCGGGCCCTGGTGTCGTACGTGCAGCGGGCCGCGCTGAAGACCAGCCCGTTCAGCACGCTGACGGCCGTCGCCCACGGACGGTTCGGGCGGGGCGGGCCCCCGGAACCCGTCGGGCTCACCGGCGACGGCCCGCCGCGCCTGGTCACCCGCGCGCGTCCCAGCCTCGTCGCCGTGCACGAGATCATCACCGCCGCCCGCGAGGCCGCCACCCGCGCCGTCACGGCCCACGAGGTCACGGCCCGCGACGGCGCCGCCGCCTCCGTCCTCCCGGTGCGGCCCGTCGGCGGGCTGCGCCGCCAGGACGGGCGGGTGCGCTACGTCCGCCGCCGCTACCGCTCCGTCTCCCCCGACGATCTGACGCTCGCCGCGCCCGGCGTCCTGGAGGAGTCCGTCTCCCAGCTCTCCGTCGGCACGGTGCTGCACGAGGTGCTCGCACTCCTGGAGGAGGACGACCGGCTCACGCTCCCCGCGCTCGCCGCGCGGCTGCACGCGGCGGACCCCGGCGGCAGGCCGCGCGACCAGCTCGACGCCTACCTCGCGCGCCTGGTCGAGCTGGGGCTGCTCACGTTCCCCGCGCTCGCCCTGGACGTCCACCACCCCGACCCGGTCGCCGACCTCGCCGCCCGCCTGCGCGACACCGCAAGCGCCGGGAGGACCGAGAACGCCGGGAGCGCCGGGCACACCCACGGACCCGCCCACCACCCCCTGGCCGACACGCTCGGCCGTCTCTCCGCCCACGCCGCCGCCTTCCCCCTCGCGCCGCGCGAGGAACGCGCCCGCCTCGTCCGCGCGATGCGCGAGGCGAGCGCGGAGGCGCAGCGTGCGCTCGGGCGCGCCGAGCCGGTCGTGCCGCGTACGGCGGTCTACGAGGACGCGGTCCCCGCCGGGCGTGTCGCGACCGCCTCGGCCGAGGCGTGGGAGGAGGGCCCGCTGCCCGCGCTGCGGCGGTTCGCACGCGTGCTGCCCGCCTTCGACCTGCTGCTCTCCGACCGGCTCGTGGCGCGCGGACGGTTCCGGGAGCTGTACGGGCCCGGCGGCACCTGCGAGGACGTGGCGGGCTTCGCGCAGGACCTGCACACGGCGTGCGGCGAGTGGCTGGCGGGCTCCGGCGGGCGGCTCGGGAGGCTCGGACGGCTGGCGCGGGACGGGACGTACGAGCCGCGCCCGAACCCGTACGGCCTGCCGGAGGTCGAGGCGCTGGACGCGGCACACCGGGCGTTCGCGACGGCGCTGCGGGAACGGCTGCACGCGCTGCCCGACGGCGACACGTCCCCCGAACTCCGCCTGGACGAGCTGGACGAGGACGTGTTGGACCGTGTCGCGGCGCTGCTCCCCGAGGACAGGGGCGCCATGCCGCGCAGCCACAGCTTCTACCTCCAGTGGGCCTCGGACACGGGCCCCCAGGAGGACGGACTCGCCGTGCTGAACTGGGCGTACACCGGCATGGGCCAGCCCCTCGCCCGGTTCGTGCGCTCCTTCGGGCCGGACGCGGAGGCCGAGCTGAGCGGCGCGCTGCGGCGGCGACACGCCCGGATGCTGCCGCCTGACGCGGTGTTCGCCGACCTCAGCGGCGGCTACGACACCTCGAACCTCTCCCTCCGGCCCGCCTTCGCCCCGTACCGGCTGACGGGCCCGGCGGAGGCCCCGTACGGCGGCGACGGCGCGTGTATCCCCTTCTCCGACCTGGTCCTCGTGGACGACGAGGACTCCGGCGAACTCCAGCTCCGCTCCCGCCGCCTGGGCACGCGCGTGATCCCCCTCTATCTGGGCGGGCTCATCCCCATGGCGCTGCCGCGCGTGCAGCGCACGCTCCTCGCGCTCTCACCCGCCGCGATGCCGCTCTCCGATGTGTGGGCGTGTCTCGCCGATCCGCCCCGGCACCGGCCTCGGGTGCGCCTCGGGAACCTCGTGCTGGCCCGTCGCTCCTGGCGCTTCGGGCGTGGCGAGCTGCCCCCGGCGACGTCGGCGTACGGCGCCGACACCGCACGCGGCCTGCTCGACCGGCGCCGCTGGTGGCGGCGCGCCGGGCTCCCGCCGCGCGCGGTCGTCCGCGCGGGCCCCCGCGACAAGCCGCTGCCCGTCGACGCGGACAGCTCGCTGTCGCTGGCGCTGTGCGACCACGCGCTGGCGTCATCGGAATCGGACGCCGTGTTCACCGAGATGCTGCCCGACCTGCCCCACCTCCCGCTGCGCGCCGGCGGATCCGCGTACGTCTCCGAGCTGTGCGTGGAGCTGGACCTGCTCCGGGACGACCCGGACGACGGAAGCCGGAACGACCCGAACAACGGAAGGACGAGGCGATGACCGACCGCGCCGACGCCCCGCCACCCCGCCTGTCCGAGCCCGCGACCCCTCTCAACGCCGACGACCGCGACCCCGCGGACCTGCGCCCCGGCGAGTGGCTGTCCGCGCACGTCTACCACGCGGGCAACCGGATCCCGCTGCTCGTCGAGTGTGTGGACCCGCTCTTCGCGCGGCTGCGCGCCGAGGGCCTGGCGGACGGCTGCTACTTCCTCCGGCACTGGCTGGAGGGCCCGCACATCCGGCTGCGGATCCGCCCGGCGGACGGCGCGCTGCCGCGCGTGCTGGAGGAGGTCGAGGCGGCCGTGCACGCGTTCCTGCGCCGCCGCCCCTCCGTCTACGACCCGGAGAACGATCTGAGCGACGCGCAGTACCGGCAGCGGTTCCTGCTGGAGTTCTCCGAGGAGCAGTGGCAGGAGCGCTACGGCCCGGATCTCGTACGGATGCCGCGCCGCCCCAACAACTCGCTCGCGTACGTCGCGTACGAGCCCGAGCTGGAGCGGTACGGCGGGCCCGCGGGCGTCGAGCTGGCCGAGTGGCAGGCCGACCGGTCCAGCGCGCTGGTGCTGGAGCTGCTGAAGGCCGCGCGGACCCACATCAAGAGCGTCCGGCTGGGCATCGCCGGGCAGGTGATGGCGGCGCTGGCGCTCGGGCTGCTGGAGGACGTGCCGCGCACGGCCGCGTTCCTGGAGTGGCGCGTGGCCGCCTGGGAGCACCTCTTCCGGGACCGGCACGCCGAGTACGAGGCGGCCTACCGGCGGATGGCGCCCTCGCTCGGCACGCGCGTCGAGGACCTGTACGAGGGCGTGGTGCGCGGCCGTACGGAGCGGCTCGCGGGATTCGTACGACAGTGGGCGGAGCACGGCGCGGAGCTGCGGGAGCCGGTCGACGCGGCGGCGGCACGCGGCGAGTTGCGCTTCCGGCGGCCCGGCGGCGGGAACGGCCCGCGCGGCGAGGGCGAGTGGCGCGCCGTCTCCCCCGAGGAGGCGCGCCCGGCGCTGCTGGCCAGCTTCACACACATGGCGTGCAACAGGCTCGGTGTGACGGTCGGCAGCGAGGACTACCTCGGATACGTGCTGAGCCGGGCGTTCCGGGATCGGTTCAGCTCATCGGGTGGACAGCAGGAGATCCCTTGACGCCCCCGAACGCGGATCTTCAGAATGGCCGGACCCGCCGGTCACCCGAACTGGCGATCAAACGGAGGGAGTTGAACATGCTCGCAGACGAGCTGGCCACGCTGGAGGCCGAGGCCTTCGAGATCGAGGAGATCGAGGAGCCCGCGCACGCCATCGCCAGCACCACGGCGTCGGGTCCGCCCCCGCTGTGCAACCCCGACGGCAGCCACTGAGCCGTCGCGGGCCCACCGGAATGGGCCGACCTGTAGACCACCACTGAACCGGAGAAGACGGTGACCCAGGAAGCACGACGGCCCCGCGGCACCAGCGAGGTGTGGGAGGCCGCCGACCTGGTCACCCCCATGGCCGTGCGCGTCGCGGCCACGCTGCACCTCGCCGATCACATCGGCGAGGCTGCGGCGCCCCTTCCGCTGCTCGCGGAGCGCACCGGCACGGAGCCGCGCCTGCTGAAGCGGCTGCTGGACCATCTGGTCAACGCGGAGATCCTCACCGAGCCCGAGCCCGGTTCGTACGGACTGACCGCGACCGGCGAGCAGTTGCGCGGCGACTTCCCCGGCTGCCCGCGCGACTGGCTGGACATCACGGGCGCGTTCGGGCGCGGCGATCTCGCGCTCGTCCATCTGCTGGAGACGGTCCGCACCGGAACGCCGGGCTACGACCTCGCGTACGGGCGTACGTTCTGGGAGGACCTGGACGCGGACCCTGCGCTGTCCGGATCGTTCGACACGCTGCTCTCCTCGCTGCTCGTGGAGCGCGAGACGAAGGCCGCGGCCGACGGGTACGACTGGGAGGCGCTGGGCCACCTGGTCGACGTCGGCGGCGGCGACGCGACGCTGCTCTCGGCGCTGCTCACCGCGCACCCCGGGCTGCGCGGCACGCTCGTGGAGCTGCCCAAGCCCGCGGCGGCGGGCCGCGAACGGCTGGCCGCCGAGGGGCTCTCGGGCCGGAGCGCCGTCGTCGAGTCCAGCTTCCTCGACCCGCTGCCCGACGAGGCGCGGGGCGCGGGCGGCTATCTGCTCTCGGTCGTCCTGCACGACTGGGACGACCACCACGCGCTGGCGATCCTGCGGCACTGCGCACGGGCCGCCGGGCCCGGCGGCAGGGTGCTGCTGATCGAGGGCCTGCGCGACGATCCGCAGGGCGCGCGGGTGCGCACCGGCATGGACCTGCGGATGCTGACGTACTTCGCGGGGCACGAGCGCACCCGCGAGGAGTTCGCGGAGCTGGCCGACCGCGCGGGGCTCGACATGGGCGTGGTCCGGAAGCTGACGTACTACCGCTCGCTGGTCGAACTCGTCGTGCGCTGACCGTCGTCGCCGACAGTCCTCGCCGACCGCCCCCGGAGCCCGTGCCGGCTACCGCGCGGCGAGCCGTTCGACGTCGGCGAGCACCGGGCCGACGCCGTCCTCCGCGCGCAGCAGTTCCGCGACCCGCGCGGCGCGGCGGGCGTACGCGGGGCGGCGGGTGGCGGCCGTGAGCGCGGCGGCGAGGCGGTCGGCGGTGAGCCGCCGCAGCGGCACGGCGGCGGGCGCGACGCCCAGCGCGGTGAGGCGCGCGGCCCAGAACCCGGCGTCGAACTGTACGGGGACGGGCACCGAGGGCACCCCCGCGCGGAGCCCGGCCGCGGTCGTCCCGGCGCCGCCGTGGTGGACGACGGCGGCCGTCTCGGGGAAGAGCAGGGCGTGCGGCACCTCGTCGACGGTGAGCATGTCGTCGCCCTCCGCCTCCAGCCGGGCCCAGCCGCGCTGCACGATGCCGCGCAGCCCGGCCGCGCGCAGCGCGCGCACCAGGGTCCGGCTCAGTGCGGCGGGGTCGGGGACGGTGGCGCTGCCGAGACCGATGTAGACGGGCGGGGGCCCGGCGTCGAGGAAGTCGCGTACGGGGGCGGGGAGACGGGCGCCGGGCGGGTCGTACGGCCACCAGTAGCCGGAGACGTGCAGGCCCGGGCGCCAGTCGGCGGGGCGGGGCACGACGTGTTCGCTGAAGCCGTGGTGGACGGGCCAGCGGCGGCGCTCGCGGGCACGGTGCGTGGCCTGGCGGGCGGCGCTGCCGGGCAGCCCGAGCTGGTCACGGACGGTACTGCGGAGGGTCCCGGCGAAGACGGCGTCCACGGAGGCGTTGACGAGGTGGCCGCCGAGCCTGTTGCCGAGCGCGCCCCAGGAGCGGGTGCCGATGATGGCGGGCCCGAACTCGGCGGTGGGGTGGAGGGGTTGGAGGTAGAGGCCCATGCTGGGCACGGCGAGCCCCTCGCCGAGGGCGTGGCCGATCGGCGCGAGGGAGCTGGAGACGAGGAGGACGTCGCTGTCGCGCGCGGCCGTCACCAGCGGGGGCACCAGTCGGTCGGCGAGGGCCCTGGCCATCCGTACGAGCTTGACGAGCTTGCCGGGGCCGCTGGGGCTGTCGTGCAGGGCCCTGCCGCGCGCGGACTCCAGCTCGGCGCGCGGGTCGACGGGGATCGGCCGGAAGCCGACCCCCGCGGCGGTCACGAGCGGGCCGAAGGAGCCGTGGGTGACGACGGTGACCCGGTGTCCGGCCGCCGCCAGTCCGTGGGCGAGCCCGGTGTAGGGGGCGACGTCCCCGCGCGAACCCGCTGTCATCACCGCAATGCGCATCGGCCCAGTATGACCGCCCGGCCCCGTGAGGGGCGCTCAGACGCCCCGCTCGTCCTTGACCCGGCGGATCTTTCCCACGGACCGTTCGAGCGTGTCCGGATCGACGACGCGGACCTCGACGGAGACGCCGACGCCGTCCTTGACCCCGGCGGCGATGAGCCCCTCGGCCTCGGCGCGCTGTTCGGGGAGCGCGTCGGGCCGCGCCTCGACGACGACGGTCATCCGGTCGAGCCTGCCGCTGCGGGTGAGGTGGAGCTGGAAGTGCGGGGCGACGGCGGGGACGCGGAGCACCAGCTCCTCGATCTGGCTCGGGAAGACGTTGACGCCGCGCACGATGAGCATGTCGTCGCTGCGTCCGGTGATCTTCCGGATGCGGCGGAACGCGGGCCGCGCCGTGCCGGGGAGGAGCCGCGTGAGGTCCCGCGTCCGGTAGCGGATGACGGGCAGGGCCTCCTTGGTGAGCGTGGTGAGGACCAGCTCGCCCTCCCCGTCGGTCGTCTCCTCGCCGAGCGGGTCGACGGTCTCGGGGTAGAAGTGGTCCTCCCACACGTGCAGCCCGTCCTTGGTCTCCACGCACTCCTGCGCGACGCCGGGGCCCATGACCTCCGAGAGGCCGTAGATGTCCACGGCGTGCAGGTCGAGGCGGTCCTCGATCTCGCGGCGCATCTCCTCGGTCCAGGGCTCGGCGCCGAAGATGCCGGCCTTGAGGGAGCAGGTGCGGGGGTCGAGGCCCTGCCGCTCGAACTCGTCGAGCAGCGCGAGCATGTAGGACGGGGTGATCATGATGATCTCGGGCTCGAAGTCCCGGATGAGCTGGACCTGACGGGCGGTCATGCCGCCGGACGCGGGGATGACGGTGCAGCCCGCGCGCTCCGCGCCGTAGTGCGCGCCGAGACCGCCGGTGAACAGCCCGTACCCGTAGGCGACATGGACCTTGTGCCCCGGGCGGCCCCCGGCGGCGCGGATCGAACGGGCCACGACGTCGGCCCACACGGACAGGTCCGAGTCCGTGTAGCCGACGACGGTCGGCAGGCCCGTGGAGCCGCTGGACGCGTGGATGCGCCGCACCTTCTCCATGGGCACGCCGAACATCCCGTACGGGTACGTGTCGCGCAGGTCCGCCTTGGTGGTGAACGGGAAGCGCGCCAGGTCCTCCAGCGAGCGGCAGTCCTCGGGGCGGACGCCCGCGGCGTCGAACTTCTTCCGGTACAGCTCGACGTCCTCGTACGCGTGCCGCAGCGTGGACTGGAGGCGGGTGAGCTGGAGTGCCCGCAGCTCTTCTCGGCCGAGCCGCTCGCCCTCGTCGCGGAGGGCGTCCGGCAGGGGCTCGGCGGGAACGCGGGCGGGCACTCGACTCAATCTGACCCCCGGGGGAATCGACCGATCATTCGGTTCAGACGTGCTGCCGATATCCAGCCACCCGCCTCACCTGCGTGTCAAGACACCGACGCGAAGAGCGCCTCCGCCTTCTCGATGACCCGTACGAGCGCCTCGGGCTCGGGTGTCAGCTCCGCGACGAGCCCGTCGACGGCGGTGAGTCCGGCGCGCTGGAGCAGCGTCTTCTCGTTGGTGACCCACTCGCCGCGCGCGGCGAGCACGGCGTGCGCCGCCTGCGCCGCGGCCGTCGCGAGCGCGCCCGCGACGAGCGTGACGCTGCCGCGCTTCGTGTGGTTGCCCTTGGCGTAGGTGAGGGTCAGCGCCGCGTTGCCGCGCCAGTGCTCGGCCGCGGCGGCGCGGAGCGCGTCCGGGTAGGCAGGGCGCGGGAGTTCACCGCGCAGGACGCGGTTGACGGCCAGCTCGGCGAGGACGAGATAGCTGGGGATCCCGGCGAGGTGGAACATCAGCGGCTCCCAGTGGAACCGGCCCTGCTCCGCCTCGGCCAACTCGTGCTCCACCACGTCCAGGTCGCGGTAGTGGACGTCCACCCGGCGCTCCTCGACGGTGAGCCAGGCCCCGCCGTTGAAGACGCCGCCGCCCCACTCGCCGATGCCGGACACCTCGCCGGGCCAGCCGAGCGCGCGCAGCGTGCCGGGGTCGAAGTCGCCCCGGTAGTAGACGGCCGTGTCCCAGTCGCTGTCGGGCCCGTGCGTGCCTTGAGCACGGGAGCCGCCGAGGGTGACGGCCTCGACGCCGGGGAGCCCGGCGAGCGCGTCGGCGAACCGGTCGAGGAAGGCCTCGTCGTCGTGGGAGAACAGAGGGAAGGAAGGGGTCGCGGGGTTCGCGGGGTTCGCGGTCATAAGGGAATTCCGTTCCGGATGAAGTGACAGTCGGACGCGGCACGCGCGCACGACGCACCCCCGCGCACCGGAGCGGGGCTCAACGGCGCGCGGTACGGGCGCGAACGGTGCGGCGTCAGATCACTTCATGATCGCGACCATACCAGGCCCCCCGAACCGCCGCCCACCCCGGGCTCCGCGCCGAAGCCTCAACGGGAGCGCCCCGCCAGGGGCGCGGGGAACCGCGCGAGCGGCCACGGCGAGAGCCGCGGCCCGCGAAGCACCCCCGGGGGCACCCCGTGCCCGGCCCCGGAGAGGCCGGGCGGGGCGAGGGGGCGGTCAGGGCTGGCGGGTCAGGACCGTTCGGAGGTGTTCCGCGCTGGTCCAGACGTCGTCGACCGGGCCCTTACCCACGGGCTCGCCGGAGAGGATCGTGTCCTGCTCCAGCACGTGCCAGCCCTCGTAGCCGTGCGCGGAGAGGTGGCCGACGATGGCCTCGACGTCGACGTCCCCGGCGCCCAGGGGCCGGTACATTCCCTGCCGTACGGCCTCGGTGTACGCGACCCGCCCCGAGCGGACCTTCTCGGCGAGGCTCGCGTCGACGTCCTTCATGTGCGTGTGCGCGATGCGTTCGGGCGCCTGACGGGCCAGCTCGGCGGGGTCGGTCCCGCCGATGAGCAGGTGCCCGGTGTCGAGGCACAGGGAGATCGTGGAGTCCTCCAGTACGCGCCGCACCTCGTCCCCGTTCTCGATCATCGTGCCGACGTGCGGGTGCAGCACGGCACGTACGCCCCGGTCGGCCGCGAGCGCGGCGAGCCGGTCGAGGTGGGAGAGCAGCCGCTTCCAGCCGCTCTCGTCGAGCACGGGCCGCGAGTCGTAGCCGTCCTGCCCGGTGACGGCGGAGAGGACGAGCGTGTCGGCGCCTGTCGCCGCGTAACTCTCCAGCAGGTGGGCGACCTCGGGGAGCGGGTCGTGCTCGGCGACGTGCAGCAGGAGCGGCGTGAAGCCGCCGACGGCGCGCAGCCCGTGGTGGCGCAGCACGGCAGCCTTCTCCTCCGGGCCGTCGGGCAGGAAGCCCTCGGGCCCGAACTCGGTGGCGGCGAGCCCGACCTCGCGCATCTCCCGCAGCACCCGCTCGGGCGGCAACTGGTAGCCCCAGCCCGGGACCTCGCACACGCCCCACGAGATCGGGGCCCCCGCGATCCGCCGCGCCGCCGGTCCTGCCGTTTCCTGCCGGGTCTGAGGAGTCTGCATCCCGCTGCCTCTCGGTCGTACGGTCCTACGGACGTGATCCACTGGCCAACGGTGCCAACGGTACGCGCCCGTACGGCCGCTACGGAGCGACGGGCCAGGTCACCCCGGTCAGGTCGGGCAGCACGCGGTCCGCGCCGGTGAGCGCGGCGGCGGGCTGGGTGACGGTGAGGGCCACGCAGTACGCGCCGGCCCGGCGCGCGGCCTCGATCCCCGCGGGGGCGTCCTCGAAGACGACGGCGTCCTCGGGCCGTACGTCCAGGAGGGCGCAGGCGCGGAGGTAACCCTCGGGGTCGGGCTTGCCGCGGGTGACGTCGTCGGCGGTGACCAGCGCGTCGAGCAGGTCAAGGACACCGAGCGCGGCGAGTTCGTCCTTGGCGTACTCGCGCGTCCCCGAGGTGACGACGGCCAGCGGCACGCCCGCCGCGCGCAGCTTCCGGAGCAGCGCGACGGCCCCGGGGACGGGGCGGGTAGTGGGCATGCCGGGACCGGCGGAGTAGCCCTTGGCCTCGTCGTACAGCTCCTCCGCCGTGTGCCCGGGGAAGGCGTCCAGGTGCGCGGCGATCGCCTCCTTGCCGGGCCGCCCGGCGAAGGCGTCGAGTTCGTGCGGCGCGACGGGCACGCCGTGCGCGGCGAAGAGCGCGGCCCACGCGGCCCGGCTGCGGGGCTCGGTGTCCACGAGGGTCCCGTCCAGATCGAAGAGGGCGGCGGCCCGCTCGGGGGTGGGGTCGCTGTCGCTGTCGCTGTGCGTCGTCATGGTCTCGATCGTCTCTCGTCTCTCGTCTGTCGTCTCTCGTCACGGGTGTACGGGGTCCGGGGCCGGTGGCGCGGCGGTGCGGGGCGCCGTGGCGCGGAGGGCGGCCGCCGCGGCGGCGAGGGCGAGGGCGGCGAAGCCCGCGACGGTCCAGCGCGGCGGCGGAGCCCGTACGGGCGTCCGCGTCGCGCGGCACCCAGCGCAGGGTGGCCAGGACGAGAAGGACGCCGAGCGGCACGTTGATCAGGAAGACCGGCCGCCAGCCGGTGCCCCACAGGTCGGCGGAGACCAGCACTCCGCCCGGTGCGGGGCGCCTCCGTTCTCGTGATGATCTCCGGCACGCCCTCCAAGGTGCCCCGCGCGGGGCGCGGCGTCCGGCGGGAATCGGACGTCGCGCTGGGCGGGCCCGGGCGGCTGGGGGAAATCCCCCAGCGAGGTCGGAGGTCATCCTCGTTACCCGCCCCGCTCCCCCGTTCGTACCGTCCTGAGCAGTGGTTTTGAGAAGACGGATCCAGGAGTGGCGATGATCGAGGCAAGGGGCCTCACCAAATGGTACGGCGACCGCACCGCCGTCGAAGAGCTGAGCTTCGACGTGGGGCCGGGCGCGGTGACCGGCTTCCTCGGGCCGAACGGCTCGGGCAAGTCGACGACCATGCGCATGATCATGGGCCTCGACCGGCCGGACGCGGGCGAGGTGCGCGTGGCCGGGCGCGCGTACGGCGAACTGGGCTGGCCGCTGCGCGAGGTGGGTGCGCTGCTGGAGGCCCGTACGTACCACCCGGGGCGCAGCGCCCGTCACCATCTGGCCGCGCTGGCCGCCGGGGGCGGGATCCCCCGTGCGCGGGTGGACGAGGTGCTGCGGACGGTGGGGCTCGCGGAGGTGGCGCGCGGGCGGGCGGGCTCGTTCTCGCTCGGCATGGCCCAGCGGCTCGGCATCGCCGCGGCGCTGCTGGGCGACCCGGAGGTGCTGCTGTTCGACGAGCCGGTCAACGGGCTCGACCCGGAGGGCGTGCGCTGGATCCGGGAGTTGATGCGGGGGCTGGCGGCCGAGGGCCGGACGGTGCTGCTGTCGAGCCACCTGATCAGCGAGATGGCGCTGACGGCCGACCATCTGCTCGTCATCGGGCAGGGCACGCTGCTCGCCGACACGTCCGTCGCCGAACTGACGGCGGACGGGCGGACGTTGGAGGAGGCGTTCTTCCGGCTGACCGGCGGGAGCGCGGAGTACCGGGGCGAGACGGCCCCCGCCGCCCCGGCGCGGCACGAGGGGAGGCGGTCATGACGAGCACGGCACACGCCACGGGGCACTACGGCTTCGCGCACGCGGCCCGTATGGAGTGGATCAAGCTGCGCAGCCTGCGCTCGACGGGCTGGGCGCTGCTGCTGACGGTCGTCGGCATGGTCACCATCGGCGTCGTGACGATGGCCAACACCGAGGCGCCGGGCTCCGCTTCGGCGCGGGAGACCTTCGACCCGACGAACAACGTGATGGCCGGTATCGCGCTCGGCCAGCTCCTCGTGGGCGCGCTCGGCGTGCTGCTGATGACCGGCGAGTACGCCTCGGGCACCATCCGTTCCACGCTGGCCGCGATCCCGGACCGGCGGCTGGTGCTGACCGCGAAGGCCGCGGTGTTCGGGGGCCTGGTGCTGGTGGTGGGCGAGGTCGTCGCGTTCGTGACGTTCCTCGCGGGGAGCGCGGCGCTGACCGACGAGGTGGCCGCACCCTCGCTCGGGGACGACGACGTGCTGCGGGCGGTGGTGCTCTCGGGCGCCTACCTCGCGCAGGTCGGCCTGATCGGCCTCGGCCTCGGCGCCGTCGCGCGGCACACGGCGACCGCACTCGGGGCGCTGGTCGGCATCACCTACGTGCTGCCGCTGATCACCGCGGGGCTCACGGGCACGGCCGTCGCCCGGTTCTTCCCCACGATGATCGCCGGCAACTCGGTCGGTGTCGCCGTGCCCGTCGCCGACATGCTGCCCCCGTGGGCGGGCTTCGGCATGCTGTGCCTCTACGTGGCGCTGGCCCTGGGCACCGGTGCCTGGCTCCTCTCCCGCCGCGACGCGTGACGACCGCGTGACCGCCGCGCGGGCCCCCACCTCGTACTCTCGCTCTCACGCTCACCCGCACCGAACGGACACCGCATGCACGCCGATACCCCCTCCACGGTCCGCGCCCTCGTGGGCGGTGGAGTACGGGCCGCGCTGCGGGCTCCGTTCACGCGGCGGGCGTGGGGCGAGACGGCGTACTGCCTGGCCGGGTTCCCGCTCGCGCTCGTCGGGTTCGTGCTCCTGGTGGTGCTGCTCGCGCTGGGCGCCGGGCTGACCGCGACGCTCGTCGGGGCCGTTCTCGGGCTGCTGTTCCTCGTCGCGGGCACCGGGCTGGCGCGCGGCCTGGCGGGGCTGCGCCGGGGGCTCGCCGCCGGGCTGCTGGGCGAACGGGTCGCGGCGCCGCGCCCGTTCCGGCCGGGCAGCGGCGCCTTCGGGCGGCTCGACGCGCGGCTGCGGGACGCGGCGGGGTGGCGCGCGGTCGCGTACGTCGCGGCGAGCCTGCCGGTCGCCTCCCTCGGCGCGTACGCCTTCGCCTGGTGGGCGACCGCGCTGGTGAACCTCACGGCGCCGGTGCGCTGGGCCGTGTTCGGGCAGCATCCGGTGGTGCCGGGCGGGTCGATGCCGGTCGTCACGCCGCTGCCGTTCGGGGGCACGCCGCACCTCACCACCTTCGCCGGGACGTTCGTGGCCGTCGGGATCGGTGCGGCCTCGCTGCTTGTCGCGCCGTGGTTCACGCGGGGCGTGGTCGCCCTGGACCGGCGGCTGATCCGTTCGCTGCTGGGGCCAGAGCCGCTCGCCGCGCGCGTGCGCGACCTGGAGGAGAAGCGGGCGCTCGCCGTGGACGACTCGGCGGCGCTGCTGCGCAGGCTGGAGCGCGATCTGCACGACGGGGCACAGGTCCGGCTGGTGGCGCTCGCGATGACGCTCGACATGGCCAAGGAACGGGTGCGGGACGGCGACGGCGTGCCCTCGGAGGAGGCGGCGCGGCTGCGCAAGCTCCTCGACAGCGCGCACCTCAACGCCACCGAGGCCCTCACCGAGCTGCGCGACCTCGCGCGCGGCATCCACCCGCCCGCGCTCGACGACGGGCTGCCCGACGCGCTCGCCACGCTCGCCGCGCGCAGCGCCGTCCCCGTGGAGCTGGCGGTGGACGTGCCCGAGCGCCCGACGCAGGCGATCGAGACCATCGCGTACTTCTGCGCCGCCGAGCTGCTCACGAACGTCATCAAGCACAGCGGCGCCGCCCGCGCCGAGGTCGCGGTGCGCGGCGAGGGCGGCCGGCTCGTGCTGCGCGTGACGGACGACGGGCGCGGCGGCGCGGTCGCGGGCACGGGGAGCGGGCTGACGGGCCTCGTGCAGCGCGTACGCACGGTGGACGGGACGCTGGAGATCGACAGCCCGGAGGGCGGTCCGACGGTGGTCGCCGTCTCGCTGCCCTTCCACGCGTGAGAGCATGCGGGCCATGCGCGTCGTGATCGCGGAGGATGCCGCGGTGCTCAGGGAGTTGCTGGCTCAGATGCTCACCGAGCGGGGGCACGAGGTGTGCGCCGCGGTGGGCGACGCGGACGCGCTGCGCACGACGGTCGCCGCGCACGGGCCCGATGTCGCCGTGGTCGACATCCGGATGCCGCCGACGCACACCGACGAGGGGCTGCGGGCCGCGCTCGACATCCGGGCCTCGCGGCCGGGGACGGGCGTGCTGCTCTTCTCCCAGTACATCGAGACGAAGTACGCGAGCAGGCTGCTCGCGGGCGGCTCGGCGGGCGTCGGCTATCTGCTGAAGGACCGGGTGGCGAACGTCGCGGAGTTCACCGAGGCCCTCGCCCGCGTCGCGGCGGGCGGCACGGCGCTCGACCCCGAGGTCGTCACCCAGCTCGTGGGCGCGAGCCGCCGCACGGCGGAGCTGGACGCGCTCACCGAGCGGGAGCGCGCGGTGCTGGCGCTGATGGCGGAGGGCCGTTCGAACGCGGGGATCGCGCAGTCCCTCGTCGTCTCGCAGGGCACGGTCGAGAAGCACGTGGCCTCGATCTTCACCAAGCTCGGGCTCCCGGCGTCGGAGGACGACAACCGCCGCGTGCTGGCGGTGCTGCGCTCGCTGCGCGCGTGAGCCCCGTGGGTCTCGTGAGCCCCGTGCGCCCCGTGCGCCGCCGCGTCACTGGCGGCTCAGTACGCGCGTGACGCCCGCCGCGAAGGTGGTCGCGAGCACCCATCCCGCGAGGACGAGGCCGTACGACAGCCACTGGTACGCGCCGTCGGGCGTGTAGCTCTTCTCCTGCCCGAGGTCGATGATCGGCAGCAGCAGGTCGAGGGTGTAGGCGAGGGCGTGGAAGTCGGGCGCCTCCCCGGACGTGAGGGCGCGCGGCGGGCGCAGCCCGTACGTGACGGCGCCGACGAGCAGCAGCCCGGCCAGCCATCCGGCCGCCCGCATCGGCCGGAAGCCGTAGCCGACGGTGGCGTCCTGGAGATGGCCCCACAGGCGCGCGTAGAGCGGGAGCGTGGCGCGGTGGCGGCGCTGCTTGGCGAGCTGCACGGTGCGCGCGGCCGCGTCGTCGCCGATGCGCCGGTAGGAGGCGGTGAGCTGTTCGTACGCGGCGGGGATGTAGCCCTCGACGTCGCGTTCGAGCAGCTCCAGGCGGCGCTCGGCGGGCAGGGGCGGGTTGAGCTTGGTGTAGCTCAGCTCGTCGACGCGCACCTCGTCGGGCCAGACCTCCGGGGTGGCGAAGATCAGGTCGAAGTGGGCGCGGCGCAGATTGACTCCGCCCTCGATCGGCGCGGCCTCGCGCAGCCAGAACTCGCCCGCCCGGCAGCCGCTGGCGCGCAGCGCGGCGCCGCCGGGGTTGCGCAGCCGTGCGTGGGCGAGGTTGAGCTGCCCGGGGACGGCGGCGCCGCGCAGGTTGACCCGGCCGAGCGTGCGCAGCCGCATCGCGTGCAGGTCGGACCCGACGGTCAGCGTCTCGGCCTGGAGCGCGGTGCCGCCGGGCTCTTCGAGCCGCGCGTCGTTCAGGTTGACGACGCCGGAGACCTGCGCACCGTCCAGCAGCACCTGCCCGTACGAGGTGAGTCCGGCGGCCCACAGGTCCCCCTCGACGACCGCGTGCCCGAGCGCGAGCGCCGGGCCCTCGTCCCGGTCCGGGCCGGGGGTCAGGCGGGCGTCGTCCAGGAAGCAGGCGCCGGAGACGCGGGCGGCGCCGAGGGCGACGGGGCCCGTGACGCGGCAGCCGGTGAGGCGGAGGACGCCGTCGACGCGGAGGCCGTCGGCCATGAGGCCCGGCAGCCGGGACTCGCTCAGGCTGAACTGCCGGACCTGGGCCCCGTACAGCAGCGGCGTCTCCTCGAAGTGGCAGCCGCTGAGGGTGACGGGGTGCTCGACCGTGCCGTACTGGAGGTCCAGCGTGCCGGTGATCCGGGCGCCGAGGACCCGCATGCGGGCGATCTCGCCCTCCTCGGTGGGCCTGTCGATCAGCAGGGCCCGCAGCACCTTCGCGCGTACGGTGCGTTCTTCGCTCTCGTTCCCGCTCTCTCCCCCGCCCTCCGTGCGGAAGTCGACGACGTCGCCCCGGCGGAAGGCGTGCCGGACGCGCCACTCGGCCTGGTTCAGCCTCATCTCGTCCATCGGGCAGGAAGTCTGCCCTACCGAGTCCCTAGACGAGCCCCTGGGCGTGCATGGCCTCGGCGACGCGGAAGAACCCGGCGGCGTTGGCACCGAGCACGTAGTCGTCGGGCTCGCCGAACTCGCCCGCGGCGGTGACGCAGTCGGCGTGGATCGAGCTCATCACGGTGGCCAGGCGGGTCTCGGTCTCCTCGAAGGTCCAGCTCTCGCGGGAGGCGTTCTGCCGCATCTCCAGCGCGGAGGTGGCGACGCCGCCCGCGTTGGCCGCCTTGCCGGGCCCGTAGAGGACGCCCGCCTCCTGGAGGACGCCGACGGCGTCGGGGGTGCAGGGCATGTTGGCGCCCTCGGCGACGGCCTGGACGCCGTTCTTGACGAGGGTGACGGCGTGCTGCTCCTCCAGCTCGTTCTGGGTGGCGCACGGGAGGGCGATCTCGCACGGCACGTCGTAGACGGAGCCGGTGGTGGAGAAGGCGGCGCCCGGCCTGGCGTCGGCGTAGGCGGTGAGGCGCTGGCGGCGCTCCAGCTTGACCTCCTTCAGCAGCTCCAGGTCGAGGCCGTCCTCGTCCACGACGTACCCGGAGGAGTCGGAGCAGGCGATGACGCGGGCGCCGAGGGCCTGGGCCTTCTCGATGGCGAAGAGCGAGACGTTGCCGGAGCCGGAGAGGACCACGCGGCGCCCGTCGAGGTTCTGGCCCCGGGTGGCGAGCATCTCGCTGACGAAGTGGACGGTGCCGTAGCCGGTGGCCTCCGTACGGGCCTGCGAGCCGCCCCAGCCGATGCCCTTGCCGGTGAGGACGCCCGCCTCGTGGCGGTTGGTGAGGCGCCGGTACTGGCCGAAGAGGTAGCCGATCTCGCGGGTGCCGACGCCGATGTCGCCCGCGGGGACGTCGGTGTGCTCGCCGAGGTGCCGGTGCAGCTCGGTCATGAAGGACTGGCAGAACCGCATGACCTCGGCGTCGCTCTTGCCCTTGGGGTCGAAGTCGGCGCCGCCCTTGCCGCCGCCGATGCCGAGCCCGGTGAGGGCGTTCTTGAAGATCTGCTCGAAGGCGAGGAACTTCACCGTGCCCAGTCCGAGCCCGGGCACGAAGCGGAGCCCGCCCTTGTACGGCCCGAGGGCGCTGTTGAACTCGACGCGGAAACCCCGGTTGACGTGGACCTCGCCCCTGTCGTCGGTCCAGGGCACGCGGAATATGACCTGCCGCTCGGGCTCGACGAGCCGCTCGACGAGCTTGGCCTCGGCGTACTCGGGCCGCAGCCGCAGCACGGGCGCGAGGCTCTGCAGGACCTCGTGGACGGCCTGGTGGAATTCGGGCTCGCCGGGGTTACGGCGCAGCACTTCGGCGTACACGGCCTCGACACGGGCGTTGACATCCACGGGCATCGTCCTCTCGTCGGTCGGCTCCCGGCGGAGCCAGGTGACGAGGGTACGTGTGCCTGCCACGGAGAGGACGGGCAGGTCAGATGGTGGACGCGGGCCTTCCCCCGCGCAAGCCGTGTCCCGCGACTTCGAATGGGGGTCATCCTCCTCCCGCATGAGCCCGGGGTCCCGCGCGCCCGCGGCGGTTGAATCGCCCTGTCGCGTCCGGAACCCGTGCGGAGGAGTGAGACGTGGGCGAGAAGCAGCGTGCCGGGCGGGACCGTACGGTCCTGGTGACCGGCGGGACCAGCGGCATCGGCGCGGCCGTCGCGCGGCGGTTCGCCGAGTCGGGCGCCACCGTGATCGCCGCCGGTCTCGGCGCGGAGCGGGCCGCGGGCGCGCTGCCCGGGAACGTGCGCGCCGTCGAGGCCGATGTGACGCGCGGCGCCGAGCTGGAGGAGCTGCTGGCCGGGCTGGACGCGCTGGACGTCCTGGTGAACGCCGCCGGGGTGATCGCCCGGGGGCAGGAGCACGACCCCGAGGTGTTCGCCCGCGTGGTGGCGGTCAATCTGACCGGGACGATGCGGGCGTGCGCGGCCTCCCGTCCGCTGCTGCGCGAGGCGGGCGGGGGCGGCTGCGTGGTGAACATCGCGTCCATGCTGAGCTTCTTCGGCGGCCCGAAGGTGCCCGCGTACACCGCCAGCAAGGGCGGCGTCATGCAGCTCACCAAGGCCCTCGCGGTGGCCTGGGCCCCGGAGGGCATCCGGGTCAACGCGGTGGCGCCGGGCTGGATCCGTACGGCCCTCACCAGCGAACTGCACGAGGACGCGGACGGCGAAGCGGCGCGGCGGATCATCGAGCGCACGCCGATGGGCCGCTGGGGCGAGCCCGCCGACGTGGCGGGCGCCGTGGACTTCCTCTGCGGCTCCGACGCGCGGTTCGTGACGGGCGCGGTGCTGCCCGTGGACGGCGGCTACCTCGCCGCATAGCCCCATCCCGCCAGGAGAGAGGAAGAGGATCATGACCGCCGCACAGGGTACGCAGGGCCCCGTCATCCCCGAATCGGCCGTCGTCCCGCCGGAGATCGCGGTCGCCGCGGTGCCGGACGACGACCGGGTGTGGGTGCCGCAGGCGCCGGACGTGTGGTTCCGGCCGCTGATGTTCAACACGGTGACGGGCCAGTGGTGCAACCTGCTCAAGGTCACCAGGTCCGGCATCGTCTCCCGGCACCGCCACCCGGGGGTCGTCTTCGGCTATGTGCTCAAGGGCAGGTGGCACTACTACGAGCACGAGTGGGTCGCGGAGGCAGGGCACTTCGTCTACGAGCCGCCGGGCGAGATCCACACCCTCGCGGTGCCCGAGGACTGCGACGAGATGATCACGTTCTTCAACATCGCGGGCGCCATGGCGTACGTGGACGGGGACGGCACGCAGACCGGCTACGAGGACACCTTCACCAAGATCGACATGTGCCGCGCGCACTACGCCGCCAACGGCCTCGGCGCGGGCTACGTCGACCAGTTCATCCGCTGAGCCGTACGAGCCCGGGCCGCTGGGTAGACCCGGGCATGGACATAGGCAGCGTCCACCACTACCGCATCGACTGGATCGCCAGCTTCGTCGCGGTCGCGCACCACGGCGGCTTCTCGGCCGCCGCCAAGGCGCTGTACCGCTCGCAGCCCCGGGTCAGCAGCCATGTCGCCGAGCTGGAGCGACTGCTCGGCACGCGGCTGCTGGACCGCTCCGTGCAGCCCGCCGTCCTCACCCCCGAGGGCCGCGGGCTGCTGCCGCACGCGGAGGAGATCCTGCGCCGCCTCAACGTGCTGGCCGACCTCGCGGGCGGCACGGTCTGCGGCCTGGTCCGCCTCGGGGCCTACCCGAGCGCCGCGTCCTATCTCTATCCCCTGGCCGTACGGGCGCTGCGCGAGCGCCATCCGCACGTGCGGCTCGTGCTGCGCGAGGGGCCGAGCGTGGCGCTGGGCACGGATCTCGTGGAGGGCGACATCGACCTGGCCGTACGGCCGCTGCATCCGCTGCTGAACTCCGACGAGGTCGCCAGCCGGGTGCTGTGGCGCGAGCCGCTCGTCGCGGTCTTCCGCTCCGACCACCGGCTGGCCTCGGCCCCGTCCGTACGGCTGGCGCAGGCGGCGCGGCTGCCGGTGATCAGCATCGGCGAGAGCGGCGAAGGGCACGGGCGGCAGTACGAAACGAATCTGGCCTTCGCGGGCGCCGGGCTCAATCCGGTGATCGCCGCGCAGACCAACCAGCCCCAGACGCTGATCTCGCTGGTCCGGCACGGCCTGGGCGTAGGCGTCACCAACAGCCTCGCGATGACCACGGCGAACACTGAGGGCGTCGCGCTCGTCCCGATCGCCGACCCGCACTCGGAGCGGGTCGTGGCGGCGTGGTGGCGGTCCGGGGACCCGGTGTCCCCCGCCGTGGAGGCCGTGCGGGACGTCATCGCCCGGCTGCCCGCGCCGCGCTGGCCGTGGACCGGGGAGCAGCGGGGTGCGGAGCCGGTGGAACGAACGGGACCGGCCGGGCCTGGCGCGGAGTGACCGGGGCGGCCCGGGGCAGCGGCTCGGTGCCGGGCGGGACGGGCGCGGCCAGGATCTCCCGCAGCAGGGTGCGTGCCGCGGGGCTCAGCGCCCTGGTCGAGTCCCAGTGCACGCCCACCTCGCGGGCGCAGGGCGCGTCGAGCCTGCGCACGCGGACGTCGCGGGTGTCGGCGGTGGCGACGGCGAGCTGGTTGGTCACGCCGACGCCGAGATCGCCGCGGACGAGCGAGACGAGGGTCTGCGGCTGGTTGGTGGCCTGCACGGCCTCGGGCTCGAACCCGTAGGCGCGAAAGGCGCGGTAGGCCTCGAAGCCCACGCCCTCGGGCGAGCCGAGCCGTCCGATGGTGATCAGCGGATAGGAGGCGACGGCCGCGACCGGCAGCGGGTCGGGCAGCGCGTCGAGCGGGTGGCCCGGCGGGTGCACGACCGAGAGCGGCTCCTGCCACAGCCCGTGCCAGCGCACCGAGGGGCCCGGAGGGGGCGCGAGCGGGCGCAGATAGATCTCGACCTCGCCCGCCGCGAGCGCCGCGTCCAGCTCCAGCGTGGAGCGTTCGACGAGCACGACCTTGAGCGCGGGGCGGCCGTGCGCGAGGTGGCTCAGCAGTCCGGGCACGAACGCGGCGCCCGCGCTGGGGTGGCTGCCGAGCGCGACGACGCCGCGTGCCGCGTCGCGGCGCGAGGCCATCGCCTCCTCGGCGCTGCCCAGCCGGCGCAGGATCGCGCGGGCGTGCCCGGCCAGCACCGAGCCCGCCTCGGTCACCTGCACGGGGCGCTTGCTGCGGTCGAACAGCTCGACTCCGGCCTCGCGTTCGAGCGCGGCCACATGCATGCTCACCCTCGGCTGGGAGCGGTGGACCGCCTCGGCGGCGGCGCTGAAGCTCCCGGTGTCGATGACGCCGAGGAACGAGACGAACCATTCGAGTCGGACTTCCGGTCGCAGCATGTCTCTTGCTGTACCGAAGGGGCTGAGCAGCGACAAGACGGGCCCCGCAAAGCGAATGAGCCTCGATCCGTTTTCCGAATAGCCGTATGCGCGGCGGACGCTTCCTGCCGGGCACGGCCCGCTCGTACGCTCGCGATCTCCCCCTCCCGCCCCTCCGCTCCCGGTGAGGAGTCCGCTGTGGCCGCGAAAGCCAACCCTGTCGGGCGCGTCAGATGGTCGATGATCTGGCTCGCCTTCGGCGCCGTCACCATCAACTACCTGGACCGCGCCAACCTCGGTGTGGCCCTGCCGTACATGACCGACGAGCTGGACCTGTCGAAGACCGCGACCGGGCTGCTGCTGGGCGCGTTCTTCTGGACGTACGCGGGGTTCCTGCCGGGCGCCGGGTGGCTGGTGGACCGGTACGGGCCGCGCCGCATGATGGCGTTCGCCGTCGCGGCCTGGTCGGTCGCCACGATGCTGGTCGGCGCGGCGACGGGCTTCCTGGTGCTGCTGCTGATCCGGCTCCTGCTGGGGGCCGTGGAGTCCCCGGCGTACCCGTCGAGTTCGCAGATCGTGGCGCGCTGGTTCCCGGTGCGCGAGCGGGGCATGGCGGCCTCGATCTTCGACAGCGGCGGGCGCGCGGGCACGGCATTCGCGCTGCCCGTCACGGCGGCGGTGATCGCGCTGCTGGGCTGGCGCGGCTCGTTCGTGTCGGCGGGCGTCGTCGGGCTGCTGTACTGCGCGTTCTGGCTGCGCTTCTACCGCGACCCCGACGAGCACCCCCGGCTGACCGCCGAGGAGCGCGCGTACATCCGCGAGGGCGGCGGGCAGAGCGCGGATCCGGGGGTCGAACCGATGCCGTGGCGGCGGCTCTTCCGCTACCGGACGGTGTGGGGCATGGTCGCGGGCTTCTTCTGCCTGTCCTTCGTGCTGTACTTCTTCCTCACCTGGTTCCCGTCCTACCTCGTGGACGAGCGCGGCTTCGACCTGCTCAAGCTCGGCTTCTTCGGGATGCTCCCCGCGATGCTGGCGATGCCCGCGCAGTGGGCCGGGGGCTGGCTCCAGACCCGTCTCATCAGCCAGGGCCGCAGCGTGACGTACGCGCGCAAACTCCCGCTCATCTCCGGGCTGCTGCTCTCCTCGGTGATCGTGCTGGCCGGGGTGGTGGAGAGCGCGTGGCTGGCGCTGGCCCTGCTCGCGGTCTCGCAGTCCGCGCTGTGCTTCGCGGCGTCGAGCCTGTGGGCGCTGCCCGCCGACGTGGCGCCGACCCCCGCCAACGTGGGTTCGCTGGCGGGGATCCAGGGCTTCTCGTCCAACGCCGCCGGGTTCATCAGCCCGCTGGTCGTCGGCGCCCTGCTCGACGCCTTCGGCGGCTCGTACGTGGTGCCGCTGACGGTCGCGGGCGGGATGTCGGTGCTGGGTGCGGTGATCTACGGGGTGGTGATGCGGGACGTCGTCCCGCTGGGCACCGGTACCGGGGAGCGGGCTACGGCTTCCACTTCTCCGCCGCCCGCCCGTTGAGGTCCCACACGAGCTCCCCCGCGCGGACGGTCAGCTCCGTGACCAGCTTCCGCTCGCCGTCCACGCGCTCGCCGAAGCTGTCGGCGTAGCCGAACCTCCCCTTCTCCAGGGAGAAGAGGGCGAGGTCGGCGGGGGCGCCGGGCGAGAGGTTGCCGAGGTCCTCGCGGCCGATCGCCTGTGCGGGCTTCCAGGTGGAGGCCCGCACGACGTCCTTGAGGGGCATGCCGAGCGTGAGGAACTTGGACATGACGTTGGACATGTCCTTCATGCCCGCGTTCATGCTGCCGGTGTGCAGGTCGGTGGAGATCGTGTCGGGCGCGAAGCCCTCCTTCATGGCGGGCACGGCGACGTCCCAGGCGAAGCTGCCGCCGCCGTGCCCGACGTCGAAGAGGACGCCGCGCTCGCGCCCCTCGTGCATCCCGGGGTTGAGCCTGCCGTCCTCGCCGAGTTCGCCGCGCAGCCCCGAGTAGGCGTGGGTGTAGAGGTCGCCGGGGCGCAGCTTCTCGGTGAGGAGCCGGTCGAGGGGGCGTTCGGGGTGGTCCTCGCCGAAGTCGACCATCACCGGGACGTCCGCCGCCTCGCCCGCCTCGACGGAACGCTCGACGGGCGTCCAGTCCTTGCCCTCGTAGTGCGCCGTCTTGATGCCGGTGATGACGCCGGGGTGGGCGCGGGCGACGCGTGCCGCCTCCTTCGCCCTCATGTCGCCGAGGTCCTGTTCCTTCGCGCCTCCCGCCATGCCGTGGCCGACGATGTTGAGGAAGGCGAGGACGCGGGTCTTCGAGGGCCGGATGACGTCCTTCTCGTACGCGTCGAAGTTCCGCCAGCCCGGCGAACCCGCGTCCACGGCCGTCGTCACGCCGGAGCGGAACGTGAAGCCGTCCGGCGGCACGCTGAGCGCCCCGTCGGCGTAGGCGTCGCCGTGCCCGTTGTAGAGGTGGGCGTGCAGGTCGACGAGGCCGGGGGTGACGTACTGGCCGGAGGCGTCGACCGTCTTCTTCGCGCGGGCCCCTTCGAGGCTCCGCGCCACCTTGGCGATCTTCCCGTCGCGGACGGCGATGTCGCGCCGCCCGTCGACGTGGCTGCGCGGGTCGATGACGTGACCGCCCCGGACGAGGAGGTCGTACGGTCCCCCGGCGCGCGGCGCCTTCGCCGACGGCCCGGGCGTACGGATCGCGTCCGCCGCCACCGAGGCGCCGAGCACCAGCGAGAGCACGGCGGGTACGGCCGCCCAGTGCGCGCGGACTCTCATGCCCTTCCCTCTCCTCCGGGCCTCAGCGGACGGCGACACAGTCGATCTCGACCAGGGAGTCGCCGGGGATGCCGCCCTTGGCGGCGATGGTGGTGCGGGCCGCGGGCTCGGGGCCGAAGCGGCCGAGGTAGACCTCGTTCATGGCGTCGTAGTCGGCGAGGTCGCCGAGGTAGACGTTGACCTTGAGGACGTTCGCCATGGAGGAGCCGACGGCCTCCAGGTTGCGCTCCAGTTCGTCCAGGACGTGCGCGGTGTGGGCGCGGATGTCGCCCTCGAAGT
Organism: Streptomyces albiaxialis; assembly: GCF_039530985.1. Taxonomy (NCBI): domain Bacteria; kingdom Bacillati; phylum Actinomycetota; class Actinomycetes; order Kitasatosporales; family Streptomycetaceae; genus Streptomyces; species Streptomyces albiaxialis. The sequence continues at coordinate 418,034 of NZ_BAAAPE010000015.1, read as the reverse complement.
GGGCGCCGATGCCGGAGAGGAAGACCAGGCCGCCGTAGGTGACGACGGGGCTCATCAGCGGGTTCTCGGGCGGCTCGCCGCCGGGGAAGTGGACCTCCTTCTCGGGCCGGTGCCGTCCCTCGCGGTCCTCGGCGGCCGCGGGCTGCGCGGCGGCCACCGCCGGGACGGCGGCCACGGCGGCGACGGCGGGGGCCTTGCGGATGAAGTCGCGGCGGTTCGAGGTCACTTGTCCTCCTGGGTCGCGGATGCGGACTGGCGGCGGGCCTTCCAGCTCGCCGTGAGGTACTCGCCCATCGAGAGGTCGCCGCTCATCGCGCCGTCCTCGACGGTGCCGGTGAAGGTGAAGTCGAGGGAGTCGCCGTGCTCCTCGCCGAGAACGCTGCGCAGGGTGAGGGTGGCGCCGCTGACGCCGCCCGTCGCCTCGCGGGTGACGAACTCGCCGGTGTGGGAGCCGGTGACCTCGGCGCCCCGCTGCGTGAGCTTGAGCCGGTGGGCGTGCGAACTGCCCGCCGCGTAACGGATCGTGAGCTTCCAGGTGCCGCTCACGTCGACGGACGGCGGCCGGGGTTCCGCGGGCGCCGGTGGCGGGTCCTTGAGCAGCGCGACGAGGTGCCGGGCGAGCGTCTTCTCGTCGCCGGGCTGGAGCATGTAGGGGGTGATGAGGACGCCGGTACGGCCGGTCTTCTCGTCGGCCGCCTCGTTGAGGGCGATGCGCGGGGCGCCGTCCGGGCCCTCGAAGAGGGTGTCCGTCACGGTCTTTCCGGAGACGCCGAGCTTCTTCCCGTCCCACAGGACCTTGAGGGAGGGGGTGCGGTTGGAGAGGCCCTCGGGCTTCACCGTCTCGGTGGTGACGCCCTCGACGGCGCGGACCCTGCGGGCGATCGAGCGCAGCCAGGACGTCCAGCGCGCGTACTCGGCGTCGTGGTCGCGGCGCAGCCACATCTCGACGGCCGTGAGCATGCCGACGGCCTCCTCCTTGCCGACCTTGAAGCCGCGCGCGAAGCCGTGGTGCGGGGCGCTGTGCACCCACGCGGCCCGCACCAGGTCCTCGCGGCCGAGCAGCAGCCCGGCGGTCTGCGGGCCGCGTATGCACTTCCCGCCGCTGTACGCGACGAGGTCGGCGCCGCGCTCCAGGTGGACGTTGGGGACGGTGAGGATCTCGGCGGCGGCGTCGACCAGGACGGGCACGCCGTGCGGCTTCGCGGCCCGGGCGAGGGCCCGCGTGTCCAGTTCGCTCTCGTCCACGCGCGGCCCCGCCATGACGTAGATCAGCGCGGTGCGGGGCCCGAGGGCCTCCTCCAGCTCCGCGCGGTCGGAGACCTCGACGACCTTGAGGCCGACGGCGCTGACTGCGGCCTCGTAGACGTTCCGCGAGTGCTTCGGGATGATCGCCTCGGTGCGGGCGAAGCCCGTGAGGTCCGGGAGCCGGACGTGCAGGTCCGGGTTGCCGCCCGCGACGCAGGCGGCGGTCGCGTGGGTGAGCCCGGCGGCGCAGCCGGAGCTGACGAGGCCGAACCCGGCGCCGGTCAGCTCGCCGAGCCGCTCCCCCACCGCGTCGGCCAGCTCGTCCAGGTGGACGTAGTGCCGTGCCGCCGCGTCGATGGCCTCGCGGACCTCGGGCAGCATCAGCGAGCCGCTGAGGATGGTGAAGGTGCCCCGCGCGTTGATCACGGGCCGGACGCCGATCCGGCCGTAGACGTCCGTGGCGCCGGTGACGCCCGGCGGCTCCGCCGCCTCGGCCGTGCCCGTGGCGCCCGTACCGACGCCCGTGAGGAGCGGGCCGAGGGCGAGGACCCCGCCGGCCCCCGCGCTCCGTTGGAGGATGTGACGACGAGAAAGCGCATCAGTGCCCATCACGGCTCCCAGCCACCTCGTGAGTCAGGATGGCGACCACGGTAGGGAGCCTGTGGCCAGGCGTTAAGCGCAGTTTCCGGATGACAGTATTCGTTTTCCGGATCATCCGCGCCCGAGCCGTGTCCAGGCCGTGCCACCCCCGTCCGGGGCCGTGGCCGCCCGCCCGTCACCCGTACGGGCGCCGTGCGCTGGCCGGTGCGGGCGCGGGCACCGAGGCTCGCGGAGAGAAGATTCCCCGCGTCCCCGGCACCGCGGCCGGGCCTAGGAGTGCCAGTGGACCGACTCGGCGCACGCTGGCCCGCCTACGGCAGGTGGGTGCCCTGGCTGCTCATCGCCGCCGGTATCGCGGTCGACGTGTTCACGCCCCCGGTCTTCACCGGCTCGCCGCTCCTCGCGCTCGCGGGGCTGCTGGCCGCGGTGAACTCCACACTGCGGCACACCCTCGCCGTGGTCGTCGCCGCCGTGCTCGCCATGCTGCTGCTCGGCCTCATCGGCAGCCAGGCCCGCGCCGGGCACGATGTGGTGGACATCATCAACGTGACGTTCGCCGGGCTGATCTCCATCGACGTCAACCGGCTGATCGCCCGGCGGGACCGCAGGCTGAACACCGCGCGTACGGTCGCGGAGGCCGCCCAGGTCGCGGTGCTGCCGACACCCCCCAAGACGCTGCGCGGGCTCGACATCGCCGCCAGCTACCGGGGCGCGGAGGCCGAGGCGCGGGTCGGCGGCGACCTGTACGCGGTGGAGGAGGCGCCGTGGGGCGTGCAGTTCCTCGTCGGGGATGTGCGCGGCAAGGGGCTGGGCGCCGTGGGCACGGCCGCCGTGGCGCTCGGCGCGTTCCGCGAGGTCGCGGTGCGCACCCCCGACCTCGGCGTCCTCGCCGACGAGATGGAGCGCTCCCTGCTGCGCGAGGCCCGGCACCGCGAGGGCACGCCCGTGAGCGAGGGCTTCACCACCGCGGTCCTCGGCACCTTCACGCCGGACCTGTGCGAGGTGCGGCTGCTGAGCCGGGGGCACCCGGACCCGTACCTCTTCGTGGACGGCGCGGTCAGGGTGCTGGCCTCGGAGGAGCCCGGGGTGCCGCTCGGCCTGGGCGAGCTGACGGCGGGCGAGCCGGTGGCGGAGGCCTTCCCGGTGCCGCCGGGCGCGATCCTGCTGCTGGTCACCGACGGGGTCACCGAGGCGAGGGGCCCGGGCGGAACGTTCTACGACCCGGTGCGGCGGCTCGACGGACGGCGCTTCCGCTGCCCTGAGGAGCTGCTCACGGCGGTCGCGGAGGACGTACGGGAGTGGACGGGCGGGCAGCGCGACGACGACATGGCGCTGCTGGCCCTGATGCGCCCGGCCGCGCCGCACCCGCCGGGCCCGGAGTGACGGGCCGGACCGCCCTCCCGTCACACGGCGGTCACCGCCCCGCGGTTGCCCCGACGATCTTCGGCCATCAGGATGATCGCCGTGTCAACTCACGTATCGACCACGCCCCTTGGCGACGCCTGGCCGCCCGTCCGCTCCCCCTGGCCCGCGCGCGACGCGCCGCTGTACGGACAGGACTTCGCGCGGGACCCGTTCTCGTACTACGCGCGGCTGCGCGGCGCGTTCGGCCCCGTGGCCCCCGTCACGCTGGAGGAGACGGGCGCCTTCCGCGGCTACCTGGTCCTGGACCACGCCCACCAGTTGGAGATCCTGCAGAACCACGGCCACGTGTGGACGCGGGACTCCCGCTGGTACCGCGACCTGGCCGAGGGCGCCCTGCCGCCGGACCACCCGATGATCCCCCAGTTCACCTACCGGCGCAGCCGCCTGTACGCCGAGGGCCGCGAGCACGACCGCCTCTCGGGCCCCGGCAACAAGGCGCTGGGCGAGCTGAACCTGCTGCGCACCCGCGACCTCGTCGAGGACCTCGCGGACCAGCTCGTCACCTCGTTCTTCCGGGACACCCCGCCCCGCGACCGCAACGACGTGGACATCCTCGGCCAGTACGCGCTCCAGCTCCCGCTGCTCGTCATGATGCGGCTGATGGGCATGGACGAGGGCAGCGCCCTGGCCACGGGCGACGCGATCCACGAGATGCTCAGCGGCGGGCCGGGCGCCCAGCGCGCCGCGTCCGAACTGGACTCCCGGATGCGGGCCCTGGTCGAGGAGAAGCAGCGCTCGCCGGGGCCCGACCTCGTCTCCTGGATGCACCACCACAACCGTGAGCAGCCCGTGCCGCTGGACGCGCACGAGCTGAGCGAGGAGGTGTGGCTGCAGATCGTCGCCGGGCGCGGGGCCTCCACCACCTGGATCTGCAACACCGTGCTGGAGCTGCTGACCAATCCCGAGCTGAACGCCGACGTGATCGCGGGGCGCTGCCCGATGGACGAGGCGATGAACCGCGTGATGTGGGTCAACGCGCCGATCCAGAACCTCATCGGCCGCTGGGCCACCCAGGACACCACGCTCGCCGGATACCGCGTCAACGCCGGGGACATGGCGATCATCTGCCTCGGCGCGACGGGCGCCGACCCGGCGATGCTCTCGGCCAGCTTCGACGTCTCCCGCACCAACAGGTCGCACCTGGCCTGGGGCGCGGGCTCGCACGGCTGCCCGGCGCACGAGCTGGGCACGCTCATCGTCCGCGCGGGCCTGGAGGTGCTGTGGAACCGGCTGCCGGGCCTCCGGCTCGCCGTCCCGGAGGAGAAGCTGACCTGGGAGCTGCCGTACATCGCGCGGTCCCCCACCGCGCTCCCCGTCTCGTTCCCCTTCCCGCCGACGGCTCCGACGAATGGACAGCAGTGGACAGCACAGCCCGGATTCATCTCGAACCCGCCCCGGCCGATCTCCACGGAGCCGAAGGCCCGGCCCTCCGCGCCGCAGGGCCGGTTGCCGAGGTGGCGCTCCCTGGTGGCGTGGTGGCCAAGGCGGTGACCACGCGCGAGGCGAGCGCCCTGGTGATGGGCGACCCCCGCTTCGCCAAGGACATCGCGCACTGGGGCGCGCACGCGCGCGGCGAGATACCGGCGGACTGGCCGCTGCTGTTCATCGTCGAGGGCAAGGGCCTGCTCACGACCGACGGCGAGGCCCACCGGCGGCTGCGGACGCCGGTGCAGCGCGCGATCTCCCCGGCCCGCGTACGGGCGCTGCGCCCGTACGTCGAGGCCATCACCGACCGGCTGCTCGCGGACCTCAAGGACGTGCCCGCCGGAGAGGAGACCGACCTGCTCGCGCGGTTCGCGCTGCCGCTGCCCCTGGAGGTCATCTGCCACCTGCTCGGCGTCCCCGAGGACGGCGCGCTGCGCGAGGAGCTGCGGGAGCTGTCGGCCGCGGCGATGAACTCCGAGGCCGGGGCCGAGGAGGTCCAGCACACCGTGGGGCGGCGGTTCCCCGCGACGCTGCTGGCGCTGATCGCGCAGAAGCGCGCGGACGGCGACACCGACGACCTCACGATGGACCTCGTCGCGGCGCTGGACGCCGGGGAGCTGACGGAGGCCGAGGTCGTGGGCAACCTCGTCGTCACGGTCATCGGCGGCCACGAGACCACGGCCAACCTGATCTGCCACGCCGTCAGGGGCCTGCTCACGCACCCCGGCACGCTCGACGGGGCCCGCGCCCGGCAGGAAGCGGGCGAGGACCCCTGGCCCGACGTGGTCGAGGAGGCCCTGCGCTGGGAGTCCCCGAGCCGCAACGTGATGTTCCGGTACGCCGCGGAGGACGTGGACGTCGGGGGCGCGGTGATCCGGAAGGGCGAGGCGGTGCTCGTTCCGCTCCCGGCGGTCCAGCGCTGCCCGCACGCGTTCCCCGGCCCGGACCCGGACGCGTTCGTGCCCGGCCGCCCGGAGGCCTCCCGCCATCTCGCGTTCGGCCACGGCCCGCACCGCTGCCCGGGCGCGCCGCTGGCGCGGCTGGAGGCTGGGATCGCGCTGCGGCGGCTCTTCGAGGCCTTCCCCGGCCTGACGCTCTCCTCCCGCCCCGCGCCCCGCGTCCCGTCCCTGGGCATCAACGGCCTCCAGGAACTGCCGGTGCTGCTGGGCTGATCCGCGCCGCCGGGTGCGGCCGGGAATCCGGTCGCCCCGGCCGCGGAGCGCTGTTACGTTCCGCCCGTGGACCTCTTCTCGACTACGTGGACGGCGCTGCGCGCGGCCGTCGCCGACCTCTCCGACGAGGACTTCGCACGCCCGTCCGGCTGCGCGGGCTGGCTCGTCCGGGATCTGGCCTGCCACCTGGTGATCGACGCGCAGGACGTCCTCATCACCCTCGCCACGCCCGCGGAGGGCGAGCCGACGGCGGACGCGGTGACGTACTGGAAGGTCGCCGACACCCCGCCGTCCGGCGACGATCCGCTCGACGCGCTGATCGTGCGGCTGGCCGCGGCGTACGAGGACCCGGCGCTGCTCAAGTTCCATCTGGACGACGTCGGTTCGGCCGCGGGCCGCGCCGCCGGGCTGGCCGACCCCGCGGCCCGGGTGGCCACCCAGGACATGGTGCTCACCGCGGGCGACTTCCTCTCCGCTTACGTCCTGGAGTGGACGCTGCACCACCTCGACCTGGTCGCGCACCTCCCGGACGCGCCGGGGCCGCCCGCCGAGGGGCTGGCCCGGACGCGGGAGATGCTGGAGAAGATCGCGGGCGCGCCGTTCCCCGCGTCCCTCTCCGACACGGACGCGCTCCGGATCGGCACGGGCCGGCGCGCCCCGGGCGAGCCGGAGCGTGCCGCACTGGGCGACCTGGCCGCGCGCCTCCCCCTCGTCCTCGGCTGAGCGCTCCGTCCACCGGCGTGGCCGGGGCGCCACGGTCGCCGCGGCCTGCCCGGCGGTGGCGACCGACCAGCTATACACCTCGTGTATAGTTCCGGCGAGGACGCGCCGCACGGCGACCCGACCACTTACGGAGGACGGATGAACGAGCCGTCGAACGCGGGGCGGGAAGGCGCCCCGCCGCGTTTCCGAGTCGAACTGGTGAGCCCCGACGAGAGAATCCGCCGCACGACCCAGGTGCACGCGGACACCATGGAGGAGGCCCTGGCCAAGGCCCGCGGGTCCGACGGGTGGCCGGACGCCGGGCCCGGCAGCGACCCGGACCGGTTCCGCGTGGTGGAGGCGGCCGAGGAGAGCGCCGAGGGCGAGGCCCGGCGGGACAGGAACGCGCGCCGCCGCTACCTCAACACCATCGTCGAGTCCGGCCTCACGACGCTGGGCAGGTCGGTCCCCGAGCGCCCGGACGCGGAGTTCGCGGACATCCTGTGCGACTTCTTCGTCCGCGCCGTCGTGCTGCCCGGCCACTCCCCCTTCGCCCCCGGCGCCCCCGGCGACGCGGAAGGCGCCCGCACGACCGGCCGGCACGACGAGTCCGCCGTACTGGCCGAACTCCTCATCGGCCATCTCGCCGCCCACGGCCTGACAGTCGCGCGGGTCGCCGGGGACGAGGACGCGAAGACGCACGGCCCGACAGCCTGAGCCCTCGCCTCGACGGCCGGATCGGATCGGTCGCCCGGAGCGACGAGTCGTGTACGGATAGTCTTGCGCACCACGGGAACAGCCGGTGCCGTCCGGCCCGGCCGGGGAGACGAGCAGGGGTGCGCCATGGGTCATGACTTCTTGACCGCCAAGCTTGAGTTCGGGTTCGACCATCTCGACGCCGACGGCGACGGCCAGTTGACCGAGCAGGACCACAGGGCGATGGGGCGCTCGGTCGCCGAGTCGCTCGGCCACCCGTCGGGTTCCGCCGAGGAGCAGCGCATCGTCGATGCCTACGTACGCATCTGGCGGGACCTGCATCTGCCGTACATCCCCGGCGGCGGCGCCTCGCTGAGCAGGGAGCAGTTCCTGCGCTCCACCCGCTCGCTCGCCGACGACCAGGAGGCCGCCCGCGGCACGCTGGGAGCACTGGCCGAGGCGTTCCTGGAGGTCGCCGACGCCGACGCCGACGGCCGCGTGAGCCCCGAGGAGTTCTACGCCTTCCAGCACGGCCACTTCCCCACGCTCAGCAGGGAGCGGGCCGACGAGGCGTTCGCCCACCTCGACCGGGACGGCGACGGGGCGCTCTCCCGCGAGGAGTTCATCTCCGCGATCATCGAGTTCTGGACCAGCACCGACCCGAAGTCCCCCGGCACCTGGTGGACCGGCACCCAGAACTTCACCCCGTAGGAGCCGCCCGGGGCTGAGCCGCCAGCCCGGCGGGGCGAGCATTTACATAAGCGGTGAATATAAAAGTGCTATGCTCCGGGCATGAGCCGCCAAGACGCCGCACCTGACGCGTCAGCCGCCATCGGGGCAGCCCTCTACGGCCTGGCGACCAGGGCCACGAGACGCCTGCCCCGGGACATGAGCCTGACGTCCGCCGCCACCCTGGCCACCCTGGACCGGACCGGACCGCGGCGCATCACCGATCTGGCCGCTGTCGAGGGCGTCACCCAGCCCGCGATGACCGCCCTGGTCCGGGTGATGGAGGAGTCCGGGCTGGTCGAGCGGCGGGGCGACGCGTCCGACAAGCGGGTCACGCTGGTGTGCCTGACCGAGGCGGGCGCCGCCTACGTCCGGACGCGGCACCAGGCGGGCGTCCACGCGTTCGAGCAGTTGATCGGCGAGCTGACCGACGACGAGGTCGAGGCGCTCGTGGCGGCCCTTCCGGCGCTGAAGCATCTGACAGAGCTGGAAAGCCGACGCCCGTCCACACCCAAGACCAACCCGTAACCGGATCTGCTCATCCCCACACTGGAGGTTCCATGCCCAAGGGCTACTGGGTCAGCGTCTACCGGACCGTTCCGGACCCCGAGAAGCTGGCCGCTTACAACGAGCTGGCCGGTCCGCCCGTCGCGGCCGAGGGCGGCCGGACCCTCGTTCGTGGCGGCCGGGTCGCGGCGTACGACGGCGGGATCGCCGAGCGCACCGTCCTGGTCGAGTTCGACAGCTTCGAGCAGGCGGTCGCGGCGCGCGAGAGCGCGGCCTACCAGGAGGCGCTGGCCGCCCTCCCCGACGGCGTCGAGCGCGACTTCCGCATCGTCGAAGGCCTCGACTGAAACGGGCCGGCCAGGGGGTGGTGTCTTGTGGATCAGGGTGGGTGAAGGAGCGGTGTCCGGTGCCTGCGATCGCAAGGCGCCGGAGCGCCCTCGTAGCGGAGCTACCAGGGCGATTCGGCAACGCCGCGAGCGTGCGTGCCGGACACCGCGACGCCGCGGGCATTGGTCAGACACCCCCTAGTCCTCCAGGCGGATCGTCGAGCCGGTCTCCAGCAGGGACTTGAGGTTGGAGAGGATGACCGGCCAGCCCTCGCTGATCGCCTTCAGCATCTCGCTGTCCGGCACGAAGCCGTCGTGGGTGAGGGTGAGCCTGACGCCCTCGCCCATCTGCTCGCTCTCGAACGTGACCTGGGAGATCGGCTCCTTCTGGTGCTCGGCGAGCTGCTCGTCGCTCCAGCCGAACATCTCGGCGATCTCTGGCGTGTAGTTGTGCCAGGTGTACGACAGCTTCCGGTACGGCTCGGCCTCCAGGACGCGCTGCCCGTAGTCCTTGTAGTCGGGCCCCATCTTCCACCGGACGACCGCGCCGGGCTTCCACTCGTCGGCGTCGGGGCCGGTGTCCTCGTGGTACCGCCGGATGAGATCGGTGTCGGTCAGCGCCTCCCAGAGCTTCTCGGGGGTGGTGCGGATGACGGTGACGTAGACGAACTCCATCGGCGATCTCCATGAACATATCGATCAAGCGTGCGAGAACGGGGTAGCGGGCCGCAGGGCCGGAGAGGTGAGGGCCACGGCACAGATCCACCATCTGCTCCACCGCTGCGGATCACGGCACCGACCCCTCAGAATCGGTCACGTGACCAGGCATATCACAACCAATCGGACCGACGACGCAACGCCGTCGGGTGCGCGTGCCCCAGGGGAGGCGGGCCCCGGCCCCGGGTCATCTGCGGGCGGCGGTCTCGGAGGGCAGTTCGGCGAAGCGTGCACGGTACTCCCCGGCGAAGCGGCCCAGGTGTGAGACGCCCCACCGATAGGCGATCGTGCCCACGGGGTCGGCGGAGGCCAGGATGTCCTCGCGAATCCGGTCGAGCCGCAGGTTGCGGACGTAGGCCATGGGCGAGAGGCCGAGCCGGGCGCGGAAAGCGAGGCTGAGGGTCCGCGGGCTGCAGCCCGCGGCACCGGCGATGCCGTCGAGGCTGAGGGGCTCGGCGAGGTTCGCTTCGATGTACGCGAGGGCTGCCCGCAAGGAGCGCGGGACGCCGGGTTGAGGACCGCCGTGCAACTGACCGGTGTGCGAGTGCGGCTGGGCCAGCAGCAGGGCGGTGACGAGGGAACGCAGTTGGCTGCGCTGCAGCTCCGCACGCTGGAACAGGGGGTCTCCCGAGTCCAGTTGTTCGAGGAGGGAGCGGACCAGCAGCCGCACGGCGCGGCCCTTGGACCTGGCCAGGTCGAGGGCGAAGTCGAAGCGCACGGTGGACACCGGCGGGTGCCCGGTCAGCGCGGCGAATTCCTGGTCGACCAGGGCGGCGTCGATCCGCAGGCCCAAGAACCGCGTCCGCCGGCTGGGCAGGGGCCGCAGTTCCTGGATGTCTCCGGGGTTGGCGATGCCCGCCGTCGCTTCGTCGAGGGTCGCCCGCAGACCGCCGCACGAGGCCGAGATGGCACCGGCGACTCCGATGTTGAGGAAGTAGGAGCCTCGGTCACGGCCCGTGGCCGAGGCGACGCGCACGTCCAGCGGCGAGACGAAGTAGCCCACCGCGAAGTCGTGTGCGGCCACGCCGCGCAGCTCGTGATCGCCGCCGCACAGCTCGTCCAACGGCGAGGTGGCGATCGAGCCGCCGAACAGGCTGGTGGCGGCGTTGAGCAGGTCGACGGGGTTCCGGGATCTGGTGATGACGTGGTTGCGCAGCGGGGTCGGCACGATGGTGGGTCACCTCCCTGGGGGCTTATTGTCGGCCATGACAGCCGGTATGTCCGGAGCCGGGGCCGGGGGCCGGTGCCCCCGGGGGGGGCGGAGGGCTACCGGGGCGCGTGGGCGCCGGTCATGTGGGCGGCGAGGTCCTCGGGGCGTATGAACGAGGGCGGCGGAGGAGGCCCCCACGAGTACAGGCCCTGGGCGCCCTCCAGCTCCTCCGGCGTCCAGAGCTGGTCCTCGGGAACGCAGTCCATGTCGGAGTAGTACTCGCTGAAGTTGCCCGCCGGGTCCTTGAGATACCAGAAGAAGTTGGATCCCGCGTAGTGCCGCCCCAGTCCCCATACGTGCCGCTCGGGGCGGCCTTCCAGCATGGCGGCGGCACCGCGGCCGATGTCGTCGATGTCGTCGACCTGCCAGGCGGTGTGGTGCAGGAAGCTGACCGGGGAGCGCAGCACGAGGAGGTTGTGGTGGTCCTCCGAGCAGCGAAGGAAGCTGCCCTCTCCCTTGATGTGATCGCTCACCCGGAAGCCGAGCCCGTCCACCAGGAAGCGCATCGTGCGTTCCTGGTCGGTGGACCCGAGCACCGCGTGTCCCAGCCTGCGCGGACGCACGGGGTCGGTGCGCAGCACACCGGGCGCCCGGCCCGCGGCCCGTTCCGTCCGGCCGGGCCCGTTGTACGGGGTCGGCGGGACGATCGGCTGCCGCAGGCGGGGGCCGATCTCCAGGGTGGCCCGCAGCCCGGTGGCATCGTCGACGGCGACGAGCCGGCCGCCCTCCCGGACGCAGCCGACGTCCAGCGCGCGCAGGGTCCGGGCCGCGCGGTCCAGGTCGTCGGGGTCGTCCACCCCGACGACCACGTCCAGCAGCGTGCGGAACGGGGCGGCCACGATGCGGAGCTGCCGGCCTCCGTCCCGTGTCGAGAACCAGCCCTCGCCTTCGGGACGCAGCCCGAAATCCGTGTAGTAGGCGGCGGTCTCCTCGACGTCGGGCACTCCCATGACTATCGACTGCAGACGGTGCAATGGCATGGTCCGTCTCCTTGTCCTTGTAGGTCGTGACCGGGGCGTCTCTCGCGCCCCGGCGTCAAGCGGCGACGAAGCGCTGCCGCAGCTCCCCGATGCCCGTCACGGAGCTGACGAGCGTGTCGCCGTCCGCCAGCCAGCGCTGGGGGCTGCGCCCCATGCCGACCCCGGAGGGGGTTCCGGTGAAGAGGAGGTCGCCCGGGAGCAGCGGGGTGACCTTCGACAGCCGGTGGATCAGCTCGGGGACGGTGAAGACCAGGTCCCGGGTACGCCCCTTCTGGACCTCTTCGCCGTTGAGCCGGCAGTCGAGCGCGAGGTCGTCGGGGTCGTCGAACTCGTCGACGGTCACGACCCAGGGGCCTACGGGCCCGAAACCGGGGAACGACTTGCCGAGGGCGAACTGCGGCGGCGTGGCGGCCATCTGCGTGATCCGCTCCGAGAGGTCCTGGCCCACCGTCAGTCCCGCCACATGCGGCCACGCCTCCCCGGCGGTCACCCGATACGCCTCCCGCCCGATGACCGCGACCACCTCGGCCTCCCAGTCGACGTGGCCGCCCGGCGGCAGTGTGACGGTCGCGCGGGGCCCGGTGAGGGAGGCCGGGAACTTGGTGAACACCATGGGCTCGGCGGGGACGTCGAAGCCGGACTCGTCGGCGTGGTCCCGGTAGTTCAGGCCGATGGCGAAGATCTGCCGGGGTGCGGGAACGGGCGGGCCCAGCCGGTCCTCGTCCAGCGGCTCCCCTTCGATGGAGCCGAGGTCGGCGGCGCTCGCGAAGGCGCGGAACCCGTCCCAGCGTTCGTAGGCGGTCTGCGGATCCGGACCGAACCGGCCTTCGCTGAGCGTCTCCACGTCGAATGCGCGCCGGGTGGCGGGGTCGATCAGCACGAGGCGTTCATCGAGGTTGGCGATGCGCATGGGGAGCTCTCGATTCGTCGGTACGGCGGGAGGAGGACAGGGCCGTGTGTGCGGCCAGGCGGTCGGCGAACCAGTCGGCGACCAGTGTGTGCTTCTCCAGCGAGTGGTTGTAGAGGCAGTGGTCGCCGTCCGGCCATTCGTGCCAGGTCTTGTCCTGGCTCGCGGCGCCCGCGTACAGGGCGCGGGCGTTCTCGACGCGGAAGACCCGGTCCGGGGTGCCGTGCAGGACCAGCAGGGGGCAGGTCAGGCGGGACAGGCCGGCGGGGCGGAGCCGTAGCTCGGCCAGGGCCTTGAGGGCCCGACCGGTGTCGGCGGCGCCGAGCAGCAGCCGGGCCTTCTCCGCCATGCGCGGGTAGCGCCGGGGGAATTCGACCGGGGTGGTGGTTCCCCCGTTGACGCAGCACGCCTCGATGCGGTGGTCGTCGATCGCGGCCGCGGCGGCGAGGAAGCCGCCCATGCTGTTGCCCCAGACGCCGACGCGGTCGCCGAGCGCGTGGTTGCCGCCGATCCAGGTGACCATGGCGGAGAAGGCGCCGGTGAAGTCGGGGCCCAGGTGCAGGCCGGTGAACAGCCTGGTCTCGCCCTGTCCGGGAGCCTCGGCCAGCAGTACGGCGACACCCCGGTCCAGCAGGTGGACGGCCCCGCTGTGGTACTCCTCGCGCCAGCCGTCGAAACCGCCGACGACGATGACGGTGGGCGGCGGGTGCGCGGTACGCGGCCTCAGCAGCCAGCCGCGCAACTGCCCGCCGCCCCAGGGGACGGCCATGCGCTCGGCCGGCGGGTCGTACAGGGCACCGGCCCGGCCGAAGGCGTCGATGAGGTGCCGGTAGAGGAGGATCTTGTCCGGATCGCTGTCGGGCAGCGGGACCTGGCCGAAGCGGTGGCAGGCGGCCGCGGCGAGATACCAGTCGCGGGCGGTGCGCCGGTGTCCCGCCGCGAGTGCGGAATCCGCGCGTTCGGCATCGCGCAGGCCCAGGGCGAAGGCGGCCCGGTGCCAGGTCTCGCCCCGGTCGGCACGGGCGTACAGTTCCACGGCGTCCGCCCAGTCCATGCCGTTCCCCAGGAGGCGCTGGAGCGGCATGGCCCGCTTGTGTGCCTGGTTGGCGGCGAGCACCTCGGGCGACGGCCCCTCGGGTGGCGGTGGCCCGGGCGCGGCCGTCGGGCGTTCGCCGGTCATGCGGGCGTCTCCGGCAGGTACGCGCGCAGTTGGTCGCGCAGCGAGTCGACAAGTCCACCCGCCTCCTCGCCGCGTGCCGCGCCGAAGACGTAGAAGTCCGGCCGTACGAGGGCGAGTTCGGCTTCGTGCGCGGTGAGCCACCGCGTCGCGTCGCCGTCCAGGTCGATCACCGCGCCGGGCACCCCGGCGCGGGTGAGGTGGACGATACGGACGTTCAGCAGCCGCAGGAACGCGTACTGCTCCGCGTCCAGCGGAAGCCGGTCCGGCGGCAGTGTGGTCATGAGGGTCCAGCCGTCGCCGACGACGTCGTCGAGGAGGCCGGTGTACCCCTGCCGGTGCACGCGCGGCTGTACGCCGAGCGTGCCGGCCGGCCCGGCGGGAGCGCCGTCCGCGCCGCGGTGCAGCAGCCCGCCGGTCAGCACGGGGAACGGCGGTGGCGGGGGGACGTCGCCGGCCAGGTACGCCCGGTCGCGGGCGGCGGCACGTGCGGGGTCCGTGAGGCACACGACGCGGCCCAGTTCCCTCGACATGGTGGTGACGCTGCGGGCGTGCGGTCGGCGTTCGGCGGTGTACGTGTCGAGGAGGGAGGCATCGGACCGCCCGGAGAGGACCAGGTCCAGCTTCCACGCCAGGTTGGCGGCGTCCCTGAGGCCCGCGCACATGCCCTGCCCCATGAACGGCGGCATCAGGTGGGCCGCGTCGCCGATCAGCAGCGCCCGGCCGTGTCGCCAGGAGCGGGCGAGCAGCGAGCGGAAGGTGTAGACGGTGCGCCGGATGAGGGTGGCCTCGGCGGGGGTGATCTTCCACCGGGACAGCAGCTCCCAGCAGCGGGCCTCCTCGGTCATCTCCTCGGCGCTCTCGCCGGGCAGCAGCATGAACTCCCAGCGGCTGTGGGCACGGCCGAGCCATCGGAAGAGGGAGACCGGCCGCGCGGGGTCGCAGAGCTGGGCGGCCTCGGGCATGTCGATCCGGAGGCCGGGATCGTCCGGCTCGATGTCGACGACCAGCCAGTCCTCCTCGAAACCGAGGTCCTCCCTGTCGAGCCCGGCGGCCTCACGGACGGCCGAGTTGGCGCCGTCGGCCCCGATGAGCCAGGCCGCGGTGACGGTACGGGTGACGCCGTCGGGCCTCCAGACGCCGTCGACGGAGGTGCCGTGGGCGAGGGCGACCTCGACGTGGTCGTCGTACCAGGTGAACCCGGTGGCGTGCCAGCCCCAGTGCAGTTCCGCCGAAGGCCGGCGCCGCACGGCGGCCAGCAGCGCGTCCTGCAGATCCGGCTGGAACATGAGGTAGTCGGACTTCCACCCCGAGGGGGTGGGCCTGCTCCAGTCGAGGTGCAGCAGCAGTTCGCCGTCGGCGTTGAACCAGTCGTAGTCGTGGACGGGGATGGCGTACGGCTCGAAGTCGTGCGCGGCTCCGGCGGACTGCAGGATGCGCATGGTCTCGTGGTCGAGGTGACCGGCCCGGGGCAGCGGATACGGGGCGGGCCAGCGTTCGAAGACGCCGACCCGGTGGCCGTACCGGCCGAGCAGCGCGGCCATGGCCTGCCCGACCGGGCCGCAGCCGATCTGGACGACGTCGTAGTCCCAGGGCGTGCCGGGCCCGGCTGTCATGGCGTCTCCCGTGGGTGCCCGGTGAGCGGTGCGGCGTCCAGCAGCACGAAGAGGAGGGTGCACGGAGCCTCGGACCGGTTGTCCCAGGCGTGGCCGGTGCCGCGTTGGATCAACACGTCGCCGGGGCGCATGACGGTCTCGTCCGTACCGACGACGGCCACGATCTCGCCGGTGAGGACGACGGCGTAGTCGAGCGAGTCGGTCCGGTGCGTGTACGGCTCCTCGCCCGGCTCGCGCGGACCGAACTCGACCACGCGCAGCGTTCCTCCGCCGGCGGGAGGCGGCAGCGGCACGTCGGGGCCGACCGGGTCGGCGTAGGCGCCGTCGTTGCGCGGCCCGCCCTGGTACGTCCACAGGTCGGCCACCCGCGCCCCGGCGGTGGTCCGTACGTGCGGGCAGACGGCGTCCTCCACGATGGCGGGCCGGCCCTCGGGGGTGTGTCCGGTGACGATGCGGCGGACGCGGGGCATCAGACGTTCCTCCCGTCCGTGCGCCGCCACAGGACGTAGCTGGCACGGGCCTCGCCGCCCATGTCCATCGGCGGGGTGTCGAGTTTCAGGGTGTCGGCGTCCTCGAAGACGCACACGCGCTTCAGGCCGGTCCCCACGAAGTTGGGAAAGGTGGCGATCCGGACGTGGTGGACGACGGTGTCCGTCGCCTCGTCGAGGTCCCAGGTGCCGGCGTAGGCGATGAGCGAGCTGTAGGCCGCGGCCTTCTCCTGCGGGCTGCCGCCGTCGAGAGAGGCGTCGGTGAAGCGCGCCCGGTCCTTCAGCGTCAGATGGGCGCTCATCGTCCCCTCGGGGGTGTAGATGAGCAGGCCGGTGCAGCGCTCGGCCGGGCCGAGGGGCGGGTCGGTGGGGCCGGCGTCGGAGAAGACCTTCCAGTCGGCGAGCCGCCAGCTCCCGACGAGCCGGGTGCGCAGAGGTTCCACGGGGCTCCTCCCCCGCTCACATCGGCGGGGCCGTGAACAGCCCCGGGTCGACGTCGTTGTGGGACTTGGCGGCGATGAACTCGTCCATCTCGTCGGCCGTGCCCCACTGGTCCGCGTTGGCCGGATCGCGCAGGTCGAAGAGGTGAGGGTGCCAGGTGTCCTCGTCCAGGATCTCCAGCTCGGTCGTGTACTCGACGGTGTTGCCGGCCCGGTCGAGGAAGTAGCTGAAGGAGTTGTCACCGGCCCGGTGCCGCCCCGGGCCCCACAGCCGCTCGATGCCCAGGCGCCGCATCCGGCCCGTGCCGCGCAGGAACTCGTCGATCCCGCGCATCTCGAAGGAGGCGTGGTGGAAGGCGGCGTGCGGGCCGCGGACGATGCCGAAGCTGTGGTGGAAGGTGTTGCACCGCAGGAACCACATGATCTCGCCGCGCTCGCCCAGACACATCGTGTCCGAGAGGCGGAACCCCAGGTGCTCGATGTACCAGGCCACCGTGGCCTCGGGGGTGGGGGAGTTCATGAGCACGTGGGAGAGGCGCACGGGGACCGGCTCGCGGGCCTCGATCCTGCGGTGCCGCCGTGCGGTGACCTCGGCGGAGACCTCGACCACGCGGCCCTCGTTGTCGAAGAAGCGGACCCCGTAGCCGCCCCCGGGCGTGTCCAGCGCTCGCGGCTCGTGGACCAACCGCACGCCCCGCGCGGCCAGTCGGGCCGCCAGCGTGTCGACGTCGGCGGCGGAAGCGGCCCCGAAGGCGATGAGGTCGGTGCGCTTCTGGACGTCCTCGCGCAACCGCACCACGTACTGCTCCGGCGAGCCCTCGGCCGCCAGGAACGAGACGCCGGTGTCACCGGCGGTCTCCGTCAGCCCCCACAGCTCGGTGTAGAACCGGTGCTGCTCGGCGAAGTTCGGCATGGCGACATCGATGTGCCGCAGGTGGGTGATCAGACTGCTGTCGCTCATGGTGTGCACTCCCTCAAGCCGTGCTTGGTCAGCTCAGTCGTTCGGTCAGCCAGTCGAGGACGGTGGGCAGCACGGGCCCCTCGCCCATGTGGCCGCCGGGGAACATCCGGGCCGTCTTGGGGCCTCCGTGCTCAAGGGCCAGACCGAGGTCGGCCGAGGCGTTCTGCAGGTCGTCCTTGCCGTTGACCAGGAGCAGCGGGCAGCACGGCGTGTCCAGTACGCCCTGGTCGAGCAGGGAGAGTTCGGGGCAGCGGCGGACGTAGTCCTCGAAGGTGCTGCCGCCGAAGATGCGGGCCCTGGCCGGCATCAGGTCCATCAGATAGGACGAGGCGTCGCGGCTGCGCTCCTGCCACGCGGGCTGGAAGGTCAGATGAACGCCCCCGCCCCAGTTGACGGCGGCGGTCAGTCGGGCGCGGTGGGTGTGGGCGAGCTTCATCGCCCAGTAGCCGCCGAAGGAGAGCCCCAGCGCCGCGACCCGGTCCGCGTCCAGGTCCTCCTGCTCGCGCAGCCAGGCGAAGACGGGGTCCCACTGCCGTTCGGCGTCACGGCCCGCGTATACGGGTGACTGGCCCACCCCGGGCATGTCGATGTGCAGCGTCGCGAAACCACGTTCGCGCAGCATCCGGCCGCGCGCGTAGCTCTCCTCCTTCCAGACGTCGATCCCGCCCCACATCATGACCACGGGCGGGCGCGCCGCTCCCGCGGGCGGACGTGCCACGAAGAACCGCAGCACCTCGCCCTCTCCGGCACGCCCGTCGAAGGGCAGCGCCACGTGCTGGACGGGCACGCGCTCCAGCGCGGAGACCCGGCCGAAGAACTCCACGGCCCGGTCGTACGCGTGGAGCTTCGCCGGGTGCAGCGGGGAGGGGTAACGGCCCAGGAAAGCGAACTGGTACGCCTGCCACCAGTTCTCCAGCGCCGCCTCGCGGTCGCCGCTCTCCTCGGCCTCGCGCGCCCGGGTCGCGAAGTCCTCGGCGCCCGCCAGCCAGTGCCCGGCCCAGGACCGGGGATCCGTGCCCGGAAGACTTTCGATGTGCCGCGCGGCGGCGTCGTGATCGATGGCGTTGAAGGGGTTCTTACGCTGTTCCAGGTGCTCGCGCAGCCATTGCTGAGCCTCGGGCAGGGTTCGGGAAGGTGCAGTGGGCATGTGTCTCTCCTTGTCCGCCGCGCGAACGACGGGCCGACTGGCCGGACCGACGGGACGGCCTTCGCGGCGGATCCGGGGCGGATTCGCGGGGGGATGGTTACGCGGGCTCGGCCATGAGCCGGTGGCAGGAATCGACCAGCGGATACGCCTCGCGGTGACGCTGCGCCTGCTCCAGGTCGGCGATCGTCACCGAGGTCTCCACGAGCGTGCGGCACCGCCGCGTTCGCCGGCCGGCGAACGCCCGGAGCCCCGCGCCGACGGTCGCGTGCCGCCCGACTTCCCGGGCCAGCACGAGCCCGTCCTCGACCGCCAGAGCGGCGCCGCTGGCCATCTGCGGTGCGGGCGCATGCGCGGCGTCACCGATGACCACGCTGTTGCCCCGGTTCCAGGCGCCCTCCAGGAACGCCGTCTGCACCGGGCGGCGCACCACCGATTCCGACGTGGACACCAGGGAGCGGAGCTCCTCCACCCGGCCGGGGAAGACCTCCAGCAGTCGCCGCAGGCGCGGTACGAGTTCGGCGTCGGGCAGGACGCTCCGCTCCACTCGGTTCTCCGTCAGGAACACGTACGCCTGACTGTCCGAGAGGGGTACGAGGCCTGCCGTGTCGGCCTTCCCGGCGAACTGATGGATCCCGGTGGCCCACGGCGGGCGCGGCACCAGGGCCCGCCAGACCATCTGCCCGTGGAAGTCGAGCGAGGTCTCCAGACCCAGCAGCTCCCGCGCCGAGGAGCGGATCCCGTCCGCGCCCACCAGCAGCGCGGCCTGCCGGGCCGTCCCGTCCGACAACCGCACGTGGACCAGCTCACCGTCCTGGTCCACCGCGGCGACGGTCACGCCGTGGTGGATCACGACGCCGCTCCGCTCGGCCTCCGCGTACAGGACACGGTGCAGAACGGGGCGCGCGATACCGGCCATCGCCGGCCTGTCCGCGCCGATCAGACGAGGCAACCGGACCTCGTCCGCGGGTTCGCCGTTCACGTCCACGTGCGTGATCGTGCTCATGCCGTAGCCCTCGGCCAGGCAGGCGTCCGCGAGGCCCAGCGCGTCCAGCGCACGCAGCGAAGGACCGGTCAGGCACAACCCCCATCCGGACGTCGCCTCCAGCGGGCCGGCCTCGGCGATCTCCACCTGCCATCCGTCGCGTGCCAGGGCCGTGGCCGCTGTCAGACCAGCCATGCCCGCACCCACGATCACGGCGGTCCGCGCACCGCGATACCTGTCCATGTACGCCTCCAGAGCGCCGATTTCCTCGGAACCGTAGGACACGTCGGCGCTCGGCCTTGTCCGAATCCGGCAGCGGCCATCCACTGTCGGCAATCGGTCGTCGTCCGGGCAGCAAGGCACACCGGGCAAGGGGGGTTCTGGCAGTACCTGGATCACCAGGGTCTCCCGGAGGCCCAAAACGCCTGTCAATCTGATTGAGTCGCATTTCCCCACGGCAAAAGGGACGGAATTCAATGGCGGACGCCCAATTCACCACTCGCACAGAACTTTTCGATCTGAGGGGGAAGAACGCCCTTGTCACCGGCGGCACCAAGGGAATTGGGATGATGATAGCGCGCGGCCTTCTCCAGGCAGGCGCCCGCGTGGTCATCAGCTCGCGCAAGGCGGACGCGTGCGCGGAGGCAGAGCATCTCCTGTCCGAATTCGGCGACGTTCGAGCAATTCCCGCCGACCTTTCCAGGCACGACGAGTGCCAGCGCCTCGCCGATCTCGTCGAAGCCGACTCGGAACGCCTGGACATCCTCGTCAACAACGCGGGAGCGATGTGGCGCGAGCCGCTGGCGACGTTCCCGGACGAGGCCTGGGACACCGTGCTCGACCTCAACCTCAAGTCGCCGTTCTGGCTGGTGCAGGCGCTGCTGCCCGCGCTTCGCAGGGCGGGCACCGCCGATGATCCCGCGCGGATCATCAACATCGGCAGTATCGCCGCCATCCACGTCGCCCAGGCGCCCAACTACTCGTACGCCGGCAGCAAAGCGGCACTCCATCAACTCACCAGAGTGCTTGCCAGAGAGCTGGGACCACAGCACGTCACGGTGAACGCGGTAGCACCGGGGGTGTTCCCGTCGCGGATGATGGCGTCCACGCTCGATGCCCTCGGCGACACGATCGCGGCGGCGGCCCCGCTGCGCCGGCTCGGCCGCGACGACGACATGGCGGGTATCGCCGTGTTCCTCGCCGGCCGGGCCGGGTCGTACCTCACGGGCACCGTCATCCCGGTGGACGGCGGCATCGCGACGACCGCGACGGGCACCCCGTAGATCGCGGGACGGGATTACGGTGAGGGGATGGCCACAATGGATCTGCGCACCGAGATCCGGGAGTTCCTCAGCTCGCGTCGCGCCCGCATCACACCCGAACAGGCGGGCCTGCCCGCCTACGGCGGCAACCGTCGGGTCAAAGGCCTGCGCCGCGAGGAGGTGGCGCTCCTGGCGGGGGTGTCGGTCGACTACTACGTGCGCATGGAGCGCGGCAGCCTCGCCGGTGCCTCCGATGGCGTGCTCGACGCGCTGGCCTCCGCCCTGCGACTCGACGAGGCCGAGCGCGACCACCTGGTCCGCCTCGCGCGCCGGTCCAGGGCGCCCGGCGGCCCACGCCGGCGCAGGCCTGCCGTGACGGTGCGCCCGACGCTGCGGCAGGTGCTCGACGCGATCTCCGACGCTCCGGCCTGGATCTGTAACGGACGATATGACGTGCTCGCCATGAATCGACTCGCCCGCGCGCTGTTTTCACCGGTGCTGGCCGACCCGCGACGGCCCGCGAACACGACGCGATTCGTCTATCTGCACCCCGAGGCGGCCAGGGATTTCTTTGTCGACTACGACCGGATTGCCGGTGACGCGGCCGCGAAACTCCGCATGGAAGCCGGCCGCAATCCGCACGACGAGGAGCTGATCGCCCTGGTCGGCGAGCTGTCCACGTGCAGTGAGCTGTTCCGGCAGCACTGGGCGTCCCAGGACGTGCGGCTGCACCGGTCCGGACGCAAGCGGGTGCACCATCCGGTCGTGGGCCGACTCGACCTGGACGTCGAGACCCTGGACCTGCCCGCCGAACCCGGCCTGCACCTCAATATCTACACCACACCCGCGGGCACACCCACCGCCGACAATCTGGCACTCCTGGCATCGTGGGCGGCCACCCCACAGACGTCGGCGACCGAAATCGAAGCACACAACGAATAGCCCACCGATCTGTCGTCGTCCGGGAGCGCCGTCCGTGAGCACTCCCGAAAGGCATGGTGAGACCGGGTCATCCTGCCACGACGCCGGAGCGGGAGGCGGCTCACCTGGCGAGTTCGACCGGTTCGTTCAGCCTCGTCAGCTTCCGCGGGTTTCTGACCAAGTAGACCCGGGCGACCTGCCCGTTCTCCACCACGAGGCTCACCGCCGTGGCCAGCTCGCCGTCGATCTCGACCCGGCCCGCAGGTGCCCCGTTGAGCCACACGGCCGTCGTCGTGAGCGCGGGCGCTTCCACCCGGTTCGTGCGCGCGAGCACCTTCGCCACGCGCTCGACTCCGTGGACCGGAGCCAGGGCGGCGGGCGCAAGCCCGCCGCCATCGGCGATCAGGACCACGTCCGGCGCCATGACCTCCACAAGCTCCTGCAACTGCCCGGTACGCAACGCGAGCAGGAACCGCTCCACCACGGCCTGCTGCTCCGACCGGCTCACCCGCACCCGCGGCCGCCGGGCCGCCACATGCCCGCGTGCTCGCCGCGCGATCTGCCGCACCGCGGCCGCGGACTTCCCGATGGCTTCGGCGATCTCACCGTACGGCAGCTCGAAGACCTCGCGGAGCACGAACACCGCCCGCTCCGTCGGCCCGAGCGTCTCGAGGACGGTCAGCATCGCGATCGAGACGCTCTCCGCGAGCTCGACGTCCTCGGCGACATCGGGGCTGGTCAGCAACGGGTCCGGCAGCCACTCACCGACATAGTCCTCGCGGCTGCGCGCCAGCGTCCGCAGCCGGTTGAGCGCCTGCCGCGTGACGGTCCTGACGAGGTACGCCCGCGCGTCGCTCACCCGCGACTGGTCGACCTCGGCCCACCGCAGCCAGGACTCCTGCAGCACGTCCTCCGCGTCGGCCGCGGAACCGAGCATCTCGTAGGCGGCCGTGAACAGCAGGCTGCGATGAGTGACGAACGGATCCTCGGTCATGCCGTCGACGCCGCGCCGGACGCCTCAGAACGCCCGGCCAGCGGGATGTCGCAGGCATCGGAGTAGCCCTGCGAGGTGATCCCGTGCGCCGTGT
Source organism: Streptomyces albiaxialis (assembly GCF_039530985.1). Classification (NCBI taxonomy): domain Bacteria; kingdom Bacillati; phylum Actinomycetota; class Actinomycetes; order Kitasatosporales; family Streptomycetaceae; genus Streptomyces; species Streptomyces albiaxialis. Next base: position 395,311 of record NZ_BAAAPE010000015.1, on the reverse strand, counting down.
TGCACCTGGCCGCCATGTTGGCGTAGCCGATGAACACGGTGAGCTCGACCAGCGCCGCCGCGCCGAGCCGGCCGAGCAGGCTCGCCGACAGCTCATCGGTGACGGTCGTCGGCGTGTGCGTCATGGCCTCGGCGTACTCCATCACCTCCCGCTCCAACGGCGTGAACGCCTCCGACTCCCGCCAGCGCGGCACCTGGCTCGCCTTGGCCAGGTCCAGGTTCTGGTTCCGTGCCGCGAAATAGTTGATGTCGAGGCACCAGCTACAGCCGACCTGCGCCGCGACGGCCATGTGCGCGAACGTCTTGAGGCTCGCCTCAGCCGCGTCCCAGGTGGCCACCCTGGCCGAGAACTCCTGGTTGGCCTCGGCGAGCTCGGGGTGGTTCCACAGCACCTCGTTGGGCTCGGGCACGGAACCGAGCTGCTCGATCAGGTTTTCACGGAGCTCGGCGGGGAGCTCTGCCTTCGGGACGCGTAGCGCCATGGTGTTCTCCTTGGACGTCTGCCTGTCCTGCATGAAGACACCACCGGGCCCGCGAATGTGACAACCACTCCGGGTTTCGGGCCTTTGGAATGCGCGGGCGTGGCTCAACTCCAGCTCCAGCTCGGCGAGGTCCCCTTCTTCGGCTTGCGGCGGCGGCCCGCCGGGAGTGGTCCGCCGCCTTCCGCGCCTCGCCCCCGGCCCCCTGCTCCTCGTGGTCGGAGTTGTCGCTGTACTTCGGTCAGTCCCCGGGCGGGGGCGGGGGCTTGGGGGCGCCTTCCGGGGGTGGGAGCTTGGGGTACGCGCGGGGGGCGGGCCCGGTGCCGCCTTCCGTTCCGGGGCCGGTCCCGATGTCGGTCTCCGGCAGTGCCTCCGGCGGGCCGCCCGGGCTCCAGCCGGTGTCCACGACCTTCTTCTGGACGAGGATCGCGCCCGCCAGGATCGCGACGCCGATGACGAGCATCAGGACGATGCCGCCGGTCTCCCCCGCTTTCGCGGCGTAGCCGATGAGGGAGCCGAACCAGCCGAAGTCGGCGTCACCGAACGTGGTGTTCTCGTTGCCGAAGGCGCCGAGGACCTTCAGCAGCAGGGCGGGCAGGAAGGTGATGAGCACGCCGTTGAGGAACGCGCCGACGACCGCGCCGCGCCTGCCGCCCGTCGCGTTCCCGTAGACGCCCGCCGCGCCGCCGGTGAAGAAGTGCGGGACGAGCCCCGGCAGTACGAGGGCCAGTCCGAACGCCGGATTGAGCACCCAGGCCAGCAGCGCGAGGGTGCACAGGCCGCCGACGAAGCTGGAGAGGAAGCCGATGAGCACCGCGTTCTGCGCGTACGGGAAGACGATCGGCGCGTCCAGCGCGGGGACGGCGCCGGGCACGACCTTCTGCGCGATGCCCTGGAAGGCGGGGACCAGTTCGCCCAGGATCGTGCGGACGCCGAAGAGGATGATGGCGACGGAGATGCCGAACTGGAGGCCCTGCATCACCGACTGCATCAGATAGTTGCCGAGGCTGGTGGCGGCGGCCCCGTCGTCCTCGGCGAACGCCTTGAACGCGGTGTCCTCGCCGACCTTCGCGACGTAGACGATCGCCATCACCAGATAGATCAGCAGCATGGACAGCGCCGTGGCGACCATCGAGTCCCGCAGGAAGCGCAGCCCCTCCGGGAGCTTCATGTCCTCGGTGCTGCGGCTGGCGCTCTCCCGTCCCCGCCCCTTCCGGCGGCCGCCGACGAGCTGGCCCGCGGCGCCGGAGACGATGTACCCCGCGGTGCCGAAGTGGCCGATGGCGACGGTGTTGTTGCCGGTGATCCGTTTCGTCCATGGATGCGCCAGCGCGGGCATCGCGACGAGCATGATGCCGAGCAGCACTCCGCCGAGGACGACCACGATCCAGGACTCGTAGCCCGCCGTGGCCAGCACCATGGTCAGCAGCGTGGCCATGAACAGCATGTGGTGTCCGGTCAGGAACACATAGCGCAGCGGCGTGAAGCGGGCGAGGACGAGGCTGAGCGCGAAGCCGAGGATCATCAGCCAGGCGACGCGCGAGCCGAACTGGGCCTGCGCGATGCCGACGATGGCCTCGTTGGTCGGGATCACGCCGTGCGCGCCGGTCGCGCCCTGGATCATCTTGCCCAGCGGCGCGAGGGAGCTGGTGACCAGCCCGGCGCCCGCGCCGATGAGCAGGAAGCCCAGCGTGGCCTTGATGGCGCCGCCGAGGATCTGTCCCGTCGACTTGCGCAGCGCGATCAGGCCCGCCGCCGTGATGAGACCGATCAGATACGCGGGGACGCTGAGGATCTCATTGACGAGGAACTTCGCGATCGTGACGAGCACGTCCATGTTCTGCTGCCTCTCTCGGCTCGGCCGCCGCTCAGACGTCGTAGGTGTCGCGCAGGGTGCGGTCGACCTCGGTGGTGCTGGTGAAGTCCTCGACGACCTTCACCGGGACGCCGACGTCGCCGAGCGTCCTGGCGATCTCGCGGGAGGTGAAGATGGCGGCGGCCTCGGACGCCTTGCCCTTGGCCGAGATGGTGTCGGTGGCCTCGACGGTGATGTTCCGGTCCCAGCCCCAGCGGTCGAGGACCTGCTCCAGGGTGTTCTTGAGGAAGAGGCTGGTGCCGACGCCGTTGCCGCAGACGGTGAGGATCTTCTGCACGGCGGGCCCGGTCGCGTCGGCCTTCTTCTCCGTCCTCCCGTCCGCCTCCACGAGCAGCAGGTGCAGCGCCTCCGGGGTGGGCGCCTCGCGCAGGCCCTGCTCCGTGTCCGGGTTGGCCAGGAGCCGGGCGAGCGCGGCCATCGCGGCCGTATGGGCGCCCGCGTCCCGCGCGGCGAGCGCGACGACGAGTGTCACGGGGTCGTTCGCCTCGTGCCCGAACTCGACCGGTTCCTCCAGCCGTACCCAGGACATGCCGGTCCGCAGCACGGCGGGCGAGGGCCGGGCGTGCGCGAACGCGAAGCCCGGCGCGATGACGATGTACGGCCCGTTCTCCTCGACGTTCGCGATCATCTCGGCCGTGTACGCGTCCGTACTGGTGCCGTTCGCCACGAGCAGCTCGCCCGCCGCGGTGACCGCGCGCCGCCAGTCGGCGGCCGGGACGTCCAGCCGGATCGCCTCGATGGGGAGGAGTTCACTCAGCGTCGCCATGAGAGCGATCTTGGCATGTCAGCGGCCCGGCCGCGCGTCGGGGCGGCCTCCGGCGCCCGGAACCCGCTCAGCCGGTGACCACCCGCCCGGCCCGCAGCTCCAGCTCCGTCCCCCGGAACCGGGAGCGGAACCTGCGGTCGTGCGAGACGACCACGACACTGCCCTCGTACGCCGCGAGCGCCTCCTCGATCTCCTCCACCAGGCCGGGAGCGAGATGGTTGGTGGGCTCGTCGAGGACGAGGAGCCCCGCGGGGCGCGTCACCAGCCGGGCCAGGTCGAGCTTGCGGCGCTGCCCGGCGGAGAGCGCGGCGACCGGCACCCCGAGGTCGTCCTCGCGGAAGAGCCCGAGGTCCAGCAGCTCCCCGGCGTGCTCCTCCGGCTCGCCGGGGCGCCCGGCGGCGAAGGCGCTGAGCAGGGGCTTCCCGGTGGGCGAGGGGTCCAGCTCCTGCGGGAGCCAGCCGACGCGGGCCGCGCGGCGGACGGTGCCCCCGTCGGGCCGCAGGTCCCCGGCGAGGACGCGCAGCAGCGTGGACTTGCCCGCGCCGTTGGGCCCCGAGACGAGGAGCCGTTCGCCGTGCTTGACGCGCAGCTCCGGCACGCGCAGGCGCCGGGCGACCACCACGTCCCGCACCTCGGCGGCGATGCCGTCCCCGTCGCCAGGGCCTGCCCCGGCGAGGAGCGGGCGAGCCGCGAAGCGGAGGGGCTCGGGTGGCGCGGGCACCGGGTCGCGCCTGAGCCGTTCGAGACGCTGCCGGGCGGCCCTGACCTGCCCGGAAAGCTTGGCCTCGTGCGAGCGGCGGTGCTTGCCGAAGCCCTCGCCCGGATCCTTTCCGGAGGACGCCAGCCGCTGCCCGGCGGAGGCGACCAGTTCCTCCGTACGGGCCAGGTCAGCGCACCACTCCTCGTGGTCCTGCTGCCTGCGGCGGCGGGCGGCGGCCTTCGCGGTGCGGTATCCGGCCCAGCCGTCTCCGTAGCGGGTGACGGCGCGGGTGTCGCGGTCCACTTCCAGGATCGTGGTCGCGATCCGGTCGAGGAACGCGCGGTCGTGCGTCACGGCGACGACGGTCCCGCGGTGCGCCCTGAGCCGGTCCTCCAGCCAGGCGCACGCGGCGGCGTCGAGGTGGTTGGTGGGCTCGTCGAGCAGCAGCAGTTCGGGCGAGGCCGCCAGCACGCAGGCGAGGGCCAGCCGGGACTGCTCGCCGCCGGACAGCGAGCCGAGGCGGCGGTCGCGGGTGACGTGCGCGAGGCCGAGACCGTGCAGCGCGGCGTCGACCCGCGCGTCGGCCTCGTACCCGCCGCGCTCCTCGAACGCGGTCAGCAGGTCGCCGTACTCCGCGAGCCCGGCCTCCCCCGTCCCGCCGAGCGCCGCCTCGGCGGCGCGGAGGCGGCGCTCCAGCTCGCGCAGCTCGGCGAGCGCGTGGTCCACGGCGTCCTGGACGGTGAGGCCGGGGTCGAGGTCGAGAGTCTGGGTGAGGTGGCCGGTGCCGCCGGGGAAGCGGACGGTGATCTCGCCGCTGTCCGGCGCCTCGGCCCCGGCGAGCAGCCGCAGCAGCGTGGACTTCCCGGAGCCGTTCTCCCCGATCACCCCGGCCCGCTCGCCGGACCGTACGGTCAGCGACACCTGGTCGAGAACGGCGCGGTCGCCGTAGGACTTCGCGACGTCTTTCATGGTCATTTGGGCGCGGTCGCGCATGGAGTTCTTCCCTGATCCTGAGAGCACGTGAGCGCGCGCGAGGGCGCGCACGGGACGGACCGTCGGCGGACGAGAAGGGCGGCGGGGCAGGTCAGGCCCTCACACCGCGTCCGCGGGTCCGGATCAGAGGAAGAAGTAGTAGTGCATGCCTCCGAGGGTAACCGGGGGCCCTCGCACCTCGCACAGGGTTTCTGGCGTTGCCCCGTGCGGGTCAACACCCCGCGCAGCGCGCTCGGCTCACGGACGGCTGGGCATGCTTCGGCTCGCTCGCACGGGAGCGCGTGCGGGCCTTCGACGAAGGGATGCCCACCGTGCCCGAAACTCACAAGCCCGGGGCCAGGACCCGGTTGCGGATCGCCGTCGCCGCCTCCGTCCTCGCCCTGTCCGTCTCCGCTCCCGCCGCGTACGCGGCGCTGGACGAGGGGGCGCCCGCGGCGCAGCCGCCGAAGACGGTCGCGGAACGCGGCAAGCCGTACATCGAGACGCGGCTCTACTTCGGGACCGCCGACCCCGACGGCGGGCCGCCCGTCACGGACAGGCAGTTCCGCGCCTTCATCGACAAGCACGTGACGCCCCGCTTCCCGGAGGGTCTGACGATCCAGGACGGGCGGGGGCAGTGGAAGGACAAGCGGGGCACGATCGAGCGGGAGCGCGCGTACGAACTCACCGTGATGTATCCGGAATCCGAGGCTCCCACGCACGACGGGGACATTCAGCGGATCCGCTCCGCGTACAAACGCCTCTTCAACCAGGAGGCGGTGCTCCGCTCGGACGACACCGCGCGCGTGAGCTTCTGAGGCCCCTCGACTAATCCGATTTAGTTCACGCTTCGGTCTAGCCTTCCCGCCGCCTCCGGCGCCAGAATCACGGCGGCTTCCTGACCCGACACGGAAGCCGCCGCAGAAGACGAAGGAGAGGTGGCAGGAAGACGTGAGCATGAGAAGACGGAGCGTCCTTCTCGCGGGAGCGGCCCTGGCCGCCGCGCCGGCGACGGCGTGGGCGGCCGGGACCGGGCGGCGCCCGGAGCGCCGGGCGGCGGCGGGCGGGCGCGTGGTCGTCTATTACCAGACGCAGTACACGAACGGCACGTACGTGTCCCCGCTCGGCCTGACCGACAACGCCACCGGCGTCACGGACGTGCTGGTCGCAGCCGTGCACCTGAACGACGTCAACGGCGAGCACGCGCCCGTGCACCTGAACGACGACCCGCCGGGCGCCGACAAGTACAAACAGATGTGGGCCGACCTGAAGGCCATGCAGGGCAAGGGCGTCCGCGTGCTGGCCATGGTCGGCGGCGCGGCGCCGGGCAGCTTCACCCGGCTCGACACCGAATTCGACACGTACTACCCGCTCCTGCGGGATTTCGTCCGCGAATACGGCCTGAACGGCGTGGACCTCGATGTCGAAGAGGACATGTCGCTCCAGGGAATTGAGCGCGTCATCGACGCACTCCGCAAGGACTTCGGCGCCGACTTCGTGATCACCCTCGCGCCCGTGGGAACCGCGCTCAGCGGTGGCGGAAATCTTTCGGGATTCGACTACGAGGAGCTGTACCGGAACAAGGGCGGCGACATCGCCTGGTTCAACGCCCAGTTCTACAACGGCTGGGGAAGCATGGCGTCGACGGACAGCTTCGACAGCATCGTGAGCCGGGGGCTGATCCCGGCCGAGAAGATCGTCGCGGGTGTGCTGACCGATCCGGCCAACGGCGGCAGCGGATATGTCGATATGGACACCCTGAAGGCGACGGTCAAGAGCCTGGTGTCCAAGCACCCCGGATTCGGCGGGGTGGACGGCTGGGAGTACTTCAACTCGCAGCCCGGGGGCGCCTCGGCGCCCTGGAAGTGGGCCGCCGAGGTCTCGTCGGCGATGGCGGGCTGAGCCCCGCCCGGCCTGAGCCGCACGGACCGGGTGGAGCCCCCGGCCCCCACGCGGGGGCTCCACCCTCTCCCCTACGAGCTACGAGCTACGGACTCAGGACTCGGGGAAGCCGAAGGCGTAGCCCTGCTGCTTCAGCCAGGGAATGAGCTGAGTGAGCGCCGCGTACGACTCGGAGCGGTTTCCGCCCCCGTCGTGGAGCAGCAGCACGGAGCCCGGCTCGACCTGCTGCTGGGCGCGCCGCACGATCGCGTCCGTTCCCGGAAGCTGCCAGTCGCCGGGGTCGGCGGTCCAGCCCAGCGGCCGCATGCCGTGCGAGGCGGCGATGCGGCGGCTGTCGGGCGTGAAGGCGCCGCCCGGCGCGCGGTAGTAGTGGACGCGGGCCCCGCCGGACGCCTTGTCGATCATCTTCTTCGCGTCGAGAATCTGGCTCTTCTGGTACGGGACGGGCTTGTGGTCCATCGCCGTGTCATGGCTCACCGAGTGATCGCAGAGCCGGTGCCCCTCCGCGACGATCCGCTTGACCAGGTCGGGGTACCGTTCGGCGTTGGGACCTATCAGACAGAAAGTGGCTTTGACGTGCTCGCTCTTGAGCAGATCCAGCACCTTGGGCGTCCACTCGGGGTGCGGCCCGTCGTCCAGCGTGAGGGCGAGGGCCTTGCCGCCGTGCGCGGTGCGGTGGGTCAGCGCGCGGCTGGTCACGGGCGGCTTCGCGGGCTTCTCGCGGTGCCCGGCGGTCGTCCGCCGCTCCTCGCCGCCCCGCTTCTCGGCATGCGCGCCGCCGCGGACGCTCTGCTCCCAGCCGGGGTGGGCGGTGGACGCGACGGCTCCCGTGCCGTGTCCGATCAGCGCCGTCAACAGGCCGAGGACGAAGGTCCCCGCCGCGGCCGCCACGGCCACGCTCCCCTGCCGTCCCGGACGCCTTCCCCACCACTTGCTCTGCACCGTTACCGCTCCTACGTGCCCGTTTTCCCCGTGCTTGTCGTTGATTCAGACTCGACGGGCGGAACGAGGGTTGCAGTAGGGAAATGAGACATACACCGCATTGGGAGTTGACGGAGCGTGGGGTCGATGAACCGTAGCGAGGGGTTCACGGAGGAACGGGCGCGCGCGGTGCTGGAGGCCGCCGACGGGCCGCGCGCGGCCCGCGCCGCCGAGCTGCTGTCGCTCGGCGAGAACGCGGTGTTCGCGCGGGACGACGTCGTCGTACGCGTCGGGCGCGACGCCGAGCTGCTGCCGCGCGCCCGGCGCGAACTGGGCGTCGCCGAGTGGCTGGAGAAGGAGAACGTGCCCGCCGTGCGCGCCGCCGAGCCCGGGGCCCGGCTCGTCGAGGGGCACCCCGTCTCGTACTGGCGCCGCCTGCCCCCGTCCGTACGCCCGGCGACGCCGACGGATCTCGCGTCGCTGCTGCGCCGCGTCCACGCGCTGCCGGAGCCGCCGGTCGCGCTGCCGCGCCGGGAGCTGCTCTCGGGCGTCGAGCGCTGGCTGCGGCTCGCGGGCGACGCCGTACGGGAGGAGGACGCGGACTTCCTGCGCGAGCGGCGCGACGCGATCGAGGCCCGTCTCCCCGCGCTCGTCCCGCACCTCCCGCCGGGCCCGGTGCACGGCGACGCGCTGCCGCGCAACGTCCACGTCGGCCCGGACGGCCCGCTGCTCCTGGACCTGGAGACCTTCTCCTCGGACCTCCGCGAGCACGACCTGGTGGTGATGGTGCTCAGCCACGACAGGTACGGGCTCGCCGACGACGCCTTCGCCGGGTTCGTCCGGACGTACGGCTGGGACGTCCGCGAGTGGGAGGGCTGCGCCACACTGCGCGCCGCGCGGGAGACCGCGAGCTGCGCCTGGGTCAGCCAGCACGCCCCGGGCAACCCGGCGGCCCGCCGCGAGTTCGACCGCCGGGTCGCTTCCTTGCGGGAGGGCGCGGACGAGGTGCGCTGGTACCCGTTCTGACGGGCCCGGATCGAGGATCCGGTTCTGGCCGAGCCGAGCCGAGCCGAGCCGAGCCGAGCCGAGCCGAGCCGGCGAGATCGTGGCCGAAGCCGCGGTGGGTCACCGCTCGCCCGCACCCTGGCCACCTCCGGCTGGTCGCCGGTGACGAGGAAGACGGAGCCCACGCGGCGGCCGTCCGGCTCGGCGCGGTCGCCGCGGCGCGGCGCGGCGCACGACGGCCTGCTGCGGGCGCCGCGGGCGCTCCTGGACCGGACAGGTCTGGGCTTGGCTGTCCGCGAGGGAGCACCGGCCGCTGCCGCGGCTGTGGGCGGAGGCGTACGCGCGCTCCCTCGTCCAGCCCGACGGGACCTGGGGCCGGGTCCGCCCGTACGACGGTGGAGGGCGCCGACCGCCGCGCCTGGCCCTGGCCGTACTGCGCGGCGCCCTCCCCGACCCGCTCGCCACGGACGACGAGCCCCGCACCACCGCGGCCGTCCGCACCAGCTCGCACTGCTGCGGCACGCCTGAACCGGACTCTCGGTCCGACCGCCGTGCCGCGCCGTGCCCGGCGCGCGGGCGCCCTGGCAGCACGATCCAGCAGCGGTCCAGGGCCCCGGCCGGGGCCGCGCGCGTTCGCCGGTCGCGGGTCAACTCGCCCGCAGCGAGGAGCCGTTCGACGACGGCCGCCGCCTCCGCCGGGCTCGCGACGGTGAAGGGCGAATGCCCACCCGCCACCCGCGAACGCGCGCGGACGTACGGCACAACGGCCGCCGGGCCGATGGCGCGCACGTGCCGGGCCACTCCCCCATCCGCACGACGGCCGCCGGGCCGACAGCGTCCACGCATCGGCCCGCTCCCCCATCCGCACGACGGCCGCCGGGCCGACAGCGTCCACGCATCGGCCCGCTCCCCCATCCACGCGACCACCGCCGGGCCGACGGCGTCCACGCACCGCGCCCGGTCCCACATCCGCGCGGCCACCGCCGAGCAGACGGCACCCACGCCCGAGCCCGGTCCCGCGTTCGCGCGGCGCCTCGCCGGGCGGGGGGCCGGGCGTCGGTCCGGCCCTCCCCGGCGCCCGCCCGGTCAGGTGAGCCAGCCCTCCGTTCGGAGCGCCTGTGTGAAGCGGGCGTAGGAGGCGTCCAGTTCGGCGGTCTCCTTCTCCACGGGGTCGATCAGCTCGCCCCGTGCGGTCATCGCGGCGGCGGCTTCGGTGAGGGTGGGGTGGAGGGTGCCGGTGGCGGCGAGGAGGGCGGCGCCGAAGGCGGTCTCGGCACGGGGCGCCACGCGCAGCGGCATGCCGAGGACCGTGGCGCGGATCCGGGTCCACAGGGGGCTGCGGCTGCCGCCGCCCGCCGCGTGGAGCGGGCCCTCCACAGGGACGCCGAGGGCGCGGACGCGGTCCAGCGCGAGGCGTTCCAGGAAGGCGACGCCCTCCAGCGCGGCGCGGTGCGCGTCGGCCTCGTCCACCGGCGCGCCGCGCGTGAAGCCTCGCGCCTCGCCGCTGACGAACGGGAAGCGCTCGCCCGCGCGGCGCAGCGGATAGCTGACGACGGAGGCGGGGCCGCGCGCCTCCGCCGCGGCGTCGAGCGCGGGGAGCCGCTCGGGCGGGATGTCGCGCAGGGCCTCGCCGCCCGTGTTGGACGCGCCGCCGGGCAGCCACCAGCCGTCGGGGTGCCGGTGGCTGTAGAGCGCGCCGGTGGGGTCGGTGACCAGCTCGCGGGTGACGCCCTTGAGGACGTACGTCGTGCCGAGCACGCCCACGAACTGGCCCGGCGACACGGCCCCGGTCGCGAGCTGGCCCGCGCAGCCGTCCGTCATGCCGAGCCGCACCGCGCAGCCCTCGGGCAGCCCGGTCTCGCGCCCCGCGTCGGCGCTCACGGTGCCCGCGCCGGTGCCGGGCGCGGCGACCTCGGGCAGCCAGCCGTGCGGGATGCCGAGCGCGTCGAGGACCTCGGCGGGCCATTCGCCCGCGCGCGGGTCGTACCCCGTCTTGAGGGTGTGGCTCCAGTCGGCGGGGACGGGCCCGCCGGTGAGGGCGCGGGCGAGGAGGTCGGGGGTGTGGAGGATGTGCGCGCCGGGCGGCGCGTCGGCGTGGCGCGCGTACCAGCCGACACGCCCGAGCGCGGCGGTCGGGCCGACGCCGAGGCCGAGCGCGGCCCAGCGTGCGGCGCCCGCCTCCTGCGCGCGGGCGTTGAGGTCGGCGGCGCGCCGGTCGTCGTACATCAGCGCCGGGCCGAGCGGCGCGCCCTCGCGGTCGGCGAGGACGAGCGTGCCGGAGGTCGCGGAGACAGCGACCGCGACGACCTCGCGACCTCCGCGCGGCAGCGCGCCGGTGGCCTGGCGCAGGGCCCGTGCGGTCGCGGGCCACCAGCTCGTGGCGTCCTGCTCGCTGCGGCCGTCGTCGGTGCGGACGGGCTGGGGCAGCGGGGCCCTGCCCTCGGCGCGCGTACGGCCGTGCGCGTCGACGCACAGGACGCGGACGGCGGCGGTGGCCACGTCGATCCCGGCGATCACGCCCTCGCCGACTCCTGACACGTTCCGCGTGAAGTTCACAGATTCCACGTTATTTCCCTGCGCTCCCTGTGCTGCTCGTGCCCCGTGTGCTGCCCGGGCCTCCCGCGCTCCCTGTCTCCGCGACCCGGACGTCGGTCTGCTCCCGCAGCTCGGCCAGCAGCCGGGGCTCGACGCCCGCGTCGAGCACGACATGGTCGAAGTCGGCGACGGGGCAGAGCCGGTGGAGCGCCGTGCGCGCGAGCTTGGAGTGGTCCATCAGCAGCGCCGTGCGCGTCCCGGAGCGCAGCATCGCGCGCTTGACCAGCACCACGTCCTGCTCCTGGTGGAAGGTCATCCGCGCGTTCATCGCCGAGGTGCTCACCAGCACCAGGTCGACGGAGAGCGCCTCGACGGCCTCCACGCAGGGCATGCCGAGGAACGAGTCGTGCGTGCGCGAGTACTCGCCGCCGAGCCCGATCAGCCGGACGTCCTCGCGCTCGGTGAACACGTCGATCACCCGGCGCGCGTTGGTGAGCACCGTCAGCGGCGCGGTGCCGGGCTCCGGCAGCAGCCGGGCGAGGGCGAGAGCCGTCGTGGAGTCGTCCAGCATCACCGACATGCCGGGCTCGATCAGCGCGGCGGCGGCGCGCGCGATGGCCTCCTTCTCGGCGACGTGCACCCCGAGCCGGTAGTCGAGGTTGCTCTCGAAGACGCTGGAGGGCTGGGCCGACACGCCGCCGCGGAAGCGGCGCAGCACGCCGCGCCGGGCCAGCTCGTCCAGGTCGCGGTGGACGGTCATCACGCTGACGCCGGTCTTCGCCGCGAGCCAGGTGACGGTCACCGTGCCGTGCTCCAGGACCCGTTCGGCGATGAACTGCCTGCGGCTCTCCTGCGAGCGGGCCCCTGGCCCGGGGCCCTTCTCCGCCTCGGTCCGTGTCATGCCGCCTCCCCCGTCGGTACGTCCGTGGGCACGTTCAGCGCGCGCAGCGCCGTACGGGCGCCGTCGATCTCGATCTCGGTCACCGCCGCGTTGTCGAGGCGGGGCAGCACCAGCCGGTAGCGGCCGACGGGGATGCCCAGCAGGGAGCAGAGCGCGATGCGGAACGCCGTGTTGTGCGCGACGACCAGCACCGTGCGGCCCGGGTGGGCGCCCGCCAGCTCGCGCAGGGCGCCCGTGACGCGCGCGGCGACCTCGGCGGGCGGCTCCGAGCCGGGGAACGCGCCGCGCTCCGCGTCCTGCCGGAACGCCCGGACGGCCGCCGGGTCCTCCGCCTCCATCTCGGCGATGGTGCGGCCCTCGCCCCAGCCGAAGTCGGCCTCGCGCAGGCCCTCGTGGACGCTCGGCGTGAGGCCCAGCGCCTCGGCGACGGGCCGCGCGGTGAGCCGGGCGCGCTCCAGCGGCGAGCAGGCCAGCGCCTCGATCCCGCCGCGCTTCGCGGCCCACGCGCCCAGCGCCCCGGCCTGCCGCACCCCGGCGTCGGTGAGCGCGACGTCGGAGCTGCCCGCGTAGCGGTTCTCGGCGTGCCACACCGTCTCACCGTGGCGGACGAGCAGGAGCCGGGCGGCTGTCATAGGTTCTCCCGTTGCTTCTTCACGTAAAGGGCTATAAATATAACAGCGAACGTGTTCAGAGAGGAGTGCGTTCGGAGAGGAGCATCATGGGTCCGCTGGCAGCGACGGCACCGGTCATCGGCGTCGACGTCGGTACGTCCGTCACCAAGGCCGTCGCCTTCGACCGGGACGGGCGGGCGCTGCACTCCGCCGCGCGCCGCTCCACCCTGCTGCGGCAGCCGGGCGGCGTCGTCGAACAGGACCTGGAGAAGGTGCTGGAGAGCGTCGCCGAGGTGGTGCGCGAGGTCGTCGCCGCGCTCGACGGCCCGCCCGCCGCGCTCGCGCTCACCGGGCAGGGCGACGGGCTGTGGCTGCGCGACGCCGAGGGCCGCCCGGTGCGGAACGCGATCTCGTGGATGGACGGCCGCGCGGCGCCGCTCGTCACCCGCTGGCTGGACGACGGGACGGTCCGCGCGGTGTACGAGCACACCGGATCCGGCATGTTTCCCGGCAGCCAGGCGCCGCTGCTGGCCTGGCTGCGCGCGCACGAGCCGGAGTCCCTGGAGCGCGCCGCGGTCGCCGGGTACTGCGTGGACGCCGTCGCGCAGCGCCTCACCGGGACGGTCAGCGTCGACGCCTCCGACGCCACGCTCCCCTTCCTCGACCCGCGCACCCGGACGTACGCGACGAAGGCGCTCGACGCGTGCGGCGTCGCCGATGTCGCGCATCTGCTGCCCGGGCCCGCCGCACCCGGCACCGTGCTCGGTCTCGACGCGCACGGCGCCGCGCTCCTCGGCCTGCCCGCCGGACTGCCGGTCACCTCGGGCCCGTTCGACCTGCCCGCGTGCGCGCTCGGCAGCGGCGTGCGGGAGATCGGCGACGGACTGGTCATCGTCGGCACCACGCTGGCCTGCCAGGTGCTCACCGACCGGGCCGAGCCCGGCGCGGGCACCGAACCGGCGGGGATGTGGCTGTGCACGCCCGACCCGGAGCGCTGGCTGCGCGCGATGCCCGCGATGGTCGGCACGGCGGGCATCGACTGGGCCCTCGCCACGGTCGGCGCCACCACGGCCGGCCTGGAGCCCCTGCTGGCCGCGAGCCCGCCGGGCGCGAACGGGGTCACGGCGCTGCCGTTCCTCTCCGAGGCGGGCGAGCGGGCCCCGTTCGTCGCGCCGGAGGCCCGCGCCCGGTTCGACGGGCTGCATCTGGGGCACGGGCGCGGCGATCTCGTGCGCGCGATGTGCGAGGCCGTCGGCTACGCGGCCCGGCACTGCCTGGAGGCCGCCGGGCTCTCCGCCTCGCTCGCCGCCTGCGGCGGCGGCACCCGCTCCGCCGCGTGGCTGCGCGCGTTCGCCGACATCCTGGGCCGGCAGGTGCGGGTGCCCGAGGAGACCGAGGTCGGCGCGAAGGGCGCGGCGCTCGTGGCCCGCGCGGCGCTCGGCGACCCGGTGGACGAGGAGCGCTGGCACGGCGCGTACCGCGTGGTCGAGCCGGACCCGGAGCTGCGCGGGCTGTACGAGAAGGGGTACGCGGCCTACCGCGCCGAGGTCGACCGGATGTGACTCCTCTACCTCCCGGGGAGCAGTCCATGAGCCTCCACGGGGACGACGACCGGGCGCGGGGCGCTCGCGATGCTGAGCCGCATGCCGGATCTCGCGCTCCCCTCGCCCCGTCTCCCGTCCTCCTCCGCCGCCGAACCGGCGGCCGTCTCCCGTAGCGGGCTCGTCGACGAGATCGCCCGGTGGGCCGGCGTGTTCCTGATCCTCACCGGGCTGGCGCACCTCGTCGTGTTCGCCGTCGACGGCGGGGCGTGGGAGGGGCCCGTTTCCTGGCGGAAGCCCGTCACGTTCGGGGTCTCGTTCGGGGTCACGCTGATCGCGCTCGCGTGGGTCACCTCGTACGTGCCGACGGGGGCGCGGGCCCGGGCGGTGCTGCTGGGGCTCTTCACGGCCGACTGCGTACTGGAGGTCGGCGGCATCACGCTCCAGGCGTGGCGCGGGGTGCCCTCGCACCTCAACATGGAGACCCGCTTCGACGCGGCCGTCTCCATGACGCTCGCGGTGGGCGGCGGCCTGCTCGTCGTCCTGCTGTCGGCGTTCGCGGTGCTCGCGTTCCGGCGGCGGCCGCGGGGCCCGGCCGGGATGGCACTCGCGCTGCGCGCCGGGTTCGCGATCCTGCTCGTCGCGCTGGTCTCCGGGGCCGGGATGATCGCCCGCGGTGTCTACCTCACCCGCACCGGGCACCAGCTCGACGCCTACTCCTCGACGGCCCCGCTCAAGCCGCTGCACGGGGTGAGCCTCCACGCGGTCCTCGTCCTCCCCCTCCTCGCGTGGGCGCTCTCCCGCACCGGGTGGAGCGCCGCGGCGCGGCACCGGACCGTGTCGGCGGCGGCGGGCGCCTACGGCCTCGCCGTGGTGGCCGCCGGGGTCTGGGCCGCCGTCACCTGGTGACCTCTCGGTCCGTCCTGTCCCGCTTCCCGTGTCACGAATCCGCTCGCCCCGTCCGTCGTACCGGCGAGGCGCCCCGCTGGGGCCGGAGTGACAGGAGAGCGGGAACATGACGACGCGGCATGTGGTCGTGATCGGCGGCGGCTACGCGGGCCTGACGGCCGCGCTGCGGGTCAGCCGGAGCCACCGGGTGACCCTCATCGACGCCACGGGCACGTTCATCGAGCGGATCAGGCTGCACGAGCGGGTGGCCGGGCGCCCGGGGGCCTCGGTGCCGCTGGCGGACCTGGTCGCCGGGCGGGCCGTCACCACCGTCACCGCGCGGGTGACCGCGCTCGACCCCGACCGCCGCACGGTCGGCACGCACGACGGGCGCGAGTTCGCGTACGACCGGCTCGTGTACGCGCTGGGCAGCCGCACCGACACCTCGCGCGTGCCGGGCGCGAACGAGCACGCGTACACGCTGGAGCACGCGGCCGAGCTGAACGGGCGGCTGCTCGACGGGCGCAAGGTGGCCGTCGTCGGGGGCGGGCTGACGGGCGTCGAGGTCGCCGCCGAACTCGCCGAGGCCTCCGGCGGCGCCGCCCGGATCTCGCTGGTGACCGGCGGCGAGCCCGCGCCGGGCCTGTCGGCCAGGGGACGCGGACACGTCGCGGCGACGCTGGAGCGCCTCGGCGCGCGGGTGCACGCGCGGACGCGGGTGACGGCCGTGCACGCGGGCGGGCTCTCGACGGAGGGCGGGGAGATCGCGGCCGACGCCGTGGTGTGGACGGCCTCGTTCGCGGTACCGGCGCTGGCCGCCGAGGCCGGGCTCGCGGTGGACACGCGGGGGCGGGCGCTGGTCGACGGGGCGCTGCGCTCGGTCTCGCACCCGGACGTGTTCGTGGTGGGCGACGCCGCGCGGGTCGAGGTGCCCGGCGTCGGGGAGCTGCGCATGGCGTGCGCGACGGCGATGCCGACCGGGGCGCACGCGGCGGGCGCGATAGAGGAGACGGCGCGCGGCGAGGCGCCCACGCCGTTCCGCTTCCGCTTCCTCGGCCAGTGCGTGGGCCTGGGCCGCGCCGACGGGGTGATCCAGCTCGTACGGGCCGACGACTCCCCGTACGGACCGGTCGTCACCGGCCGTGCGGCGGCGCGCTACAACGAGTGGGTCAACCGCTATCCGGGCTTCTCGCTGCGCCGCGAGCGCCGCAGGCCCGGCACGTACCGCTGGGCCAAGTCGCGGGCGGGCGCCGGGCCCGTGCCGGGTGCGGCCTCTCCGGCGGACGCCGCCCGCAGCGGCTCCTGACCCCCACCGTCCCCCTCCCCCTCCCCTTT
This sequence comes from Streptomyces albiaxialis, assembly GCF_039530985.1. Lineage (NCBI taxonomy): Bacteria > Bacillati > Actinomycetota > Actinomycetes > Kitasatosporales > Streptomycetaceae > Streptomyces > Streptomyces albiaxialis. The sequence continues at coordinate 378,880 of NZ_BAAAPE010000015.1, read as the reverse complement.
TCCTGGAGCTGAGCATGACGCATCTCACCGTCGTCGGCGGCGGGTTCGCCGGGCTGACCGCGGCCCTCGCCGCCGCCGAGGCCGGAGCCGAGGTCACCCTCTACGAGGCGCACCGTGCCCTCGGCGGCCGCGCCCGTACGTCCGACGGCCCGTACCGCACCAACGACGGCCCCCACGCCCTCTACAACGGCGGCGCGCACTGGCCATGGCTGAAGCGCCGCGGTCTGCTGCGGCCACTGGCGCAGCTCCCGCCGCACGAGGGCCTGCGGATGCGCTACCGCCTCGGCGACGCGCTGCGCCGCACTCCCCCGCTGGGCCTGCTGCGGCTGGCGCGGCGCCAGGAGGCCCCGGTGGACGAGCCGTTCCACGACTGGGCGGCGCGGGAGGCCGGCGAGGAGGCCGCGCGCGCCGCCGCGTGCTTCGCGGCGGTCTCCACGTACCACCACGACCCGGGCACGCTCTCCGCCGCCTTCACCCAGGAGCGGTTCCGGCGCTCGGCGAAGCTGCCGCCCGAGGCGCACTATCCGCGCGGCGGCTGGGGCGAGCTGATCGCCCGGATGGCCGACCGGGCACGCGAGGCGGGCGTACGGATCGAGACCGGCGCACGGATCGACGCGCTCGGCGATCTGCCGGACAGCGGGCCCGTGGTGGTCGCGACGACGCTGGACGCGGCGCGGCGGCTGCTCAAGGACGAGACCCTGAGCTGGCCCAGCGGCCGCACGGCGCTGCTGGACCTCGCCCTGGAGCGGCGCGGCGGCGACGCGTTCGCCGTCTCGGACCTCGACGGGCCCGGCTGGGTCGAGCGCTTCACCGCGCAGGACCGCTCCCTGGCGCCGGACGGGATCTCGCTCATCCAGGCCCAGTTCCCCGTGGCGCCCGAGGAGTCGCGGGACGACGCGCTGGAACGCGGCTCACGCCTGCTCGACCTGGGCTACCCGGGCTGGCGCGACCGTACGGTGCACACCAGCAAGGCGATGGCGGCCCACCGGACGGGCGCGATCGACATCGTCGGCACCTCCTGGCGCGACCGCCCGGCCGTGGACCGGGGCGGCGACGTCTATCTCGCCGGGGACCAGGTGGCGGCCCCGGGAGTGCTGAGCGAGGTCTCGTTCAGCAGCGCGCTGGAGGCGGTACGGCTGGCGCTGCGCTGAACGTCCGGCCGCCGCCGACGACGCGCGAGGGGCGCCGTCGGCGGCGTCCCGCCCCCGGCCTGCCCGGCGGTGTCAGTCGCCCCGCGTACGGTCTGCGCATGGCTACTCGGAAGCCCCCCGGGCAATCGATACGCGACTTCGCGACCTGGCAGCCCGTGCTGAGGCTCCTGCGGGCCGCCGAGGCGGGGAAGGCCGGTGCCGGGCCGATACGCGTGGCGGGTCGCATCGGGCGAGGCGGTTGGAGTCTGGCCCTCCCGCACCCGGTGCCACCGCCCGGCCGGGCCCTCCAGACCGAGGACATGCGGGACGAGTTCGACGCGGTGGAGCGCGTGCAGGCCGCGCTGGCGGAGGCCGATGTCGACGACGTCTCGTTCTCGGCCGAGATCGGTCCGGCCGGGACGGCCGTGCTCCGTCTGCTCGGCCCCAGTCCGGCGGTGGAACCCGGCATCGGAACTCCTCATCCCGGTGCGCTCGTCCTGGTCGAGGGCTCTCTTCCCGAGCCCTGGCGCCGCCTCCCCGATCCGACGCACGAGGCGAGGCCCGCCTCCTCGGCGGACCCGGAGTCGCTGGAGCGGACACTGCGGGAACGGCTGCCCGACGCCGTCGGCGCGACGGAGGAGGAGATCGCCGCCGCCGAAGCACGCCTGGGCGTCCGCCTGCCCGAGGAGCTCAGGGTGCTCTACCGGGTGACCCGGGCGCGCTGGGAGGACTGGGGCGACGACTACGAGGCGGCGGACGGTGTCTTCGAAGCGGTGCGCTGCGAACTCTCCTCCGTGGACGACCTGTACGCCGCCGGAGCCTCGATCCGCCACTGCCGCTGGGAGTTCGCGGCCAAGGAGGCGGTCGTCACCCGGCCGGACGCCGCGGTACAGGGCGTCGTCGGATCACCCGGGTGGATCGTGTTCGGCGAGAACGGCGGAGGGGACCGGCTCGCGGTCGACCTGACGCCCGGCCCGCGCGGTCACACCGGGCAGATCATCCTGATCGGCCACGAGGAGAGCGTCGGCGCCGAGTTGCTGGCCGACTCGCTCACCGACTGGGTCCTGGACCGGGAGACGCACGAGCGCCGGCAGCGCGGGGAGGAGCCGCCGCTCGTGGCCCACGTCAACCGCGCGCGTATCAAGAGCGTCCGGGAGGCCGCCCGCCCCGGCCTGGAAGTCCTCTCGATCGGGGCGTGGGACGGCGCACCGTTCAGCCTCGCCCCGGTCATCGGGCTGCCCCGCCTGCGCACTCTCGCCGCGTACGCCGGTACGCTCGCCGACCCGCTGGAGATCGCCGAGCTCACCGGCCTGGAGTTCCTGGAACTCGGCCCGCAGGACTGGCGTGTCCTTCTGGATGCCGACGCCGTCCCCCGGAGCCTGTCGGCCGCGTCCATCACGGCGTACGGCGACCACGACCCCCTGCCCCTCGTGGCTGTCGCCAACGAGATTCTGGCTCTCTGGGACCGGCCCCGGATCATCCAGACGGTTCTGGAAGGAGACCTCGGCCCCCTCGCATAGGCGCACCGAGGGGGCAGCGGGCCGGCCGGGTCAGCGGCCTTCGTCGGTGAAGTCGAGGAGGATCTTGGGCGGGCCGCTGCGGCCCTCCTCCAGCAGCGCGAAGGCGTCCGCGACCCCGGTGGCGGGCAGGACGCGGGCGATCAGCGGTTCCGCGTCCAGGACGCCGTCGCGGAAGAGGGCGACGGTGCGGTCGTAGTGACTGATGCCGTGCTGGATGCCGAGGATGTCCACGCCCTGGAGCGAGAGGTCGCCCGGCACGAACGAGACCGGCTCCTGCGCGACGCCGACCATGGCGACGCGCGCGCCGCGCCCGGCGAGGCGCAGCGCCGAGGTGAACGCCGGGGCCGCGCCCGAGGCTTCGACGATCAGCGAGTAGCCGCCCGCGGGGGCCTCCTCGGGGCGGTAAGCGGCGTGCGCGCCGCACCGCGCCGCGAGCGCGAGGCCGTCCGGGTCGATGCCGACGGCGTGCACTTCAGCCGCGTACCGCCGCGCGTACTGGACGGCGAGCAGGCCCATCGTGCCGGTGCCGATGACGGCGACGCGGTCGTCCACCCGCAGCGCGGCCCGCTCGAACGCCTCGACGACCGAGACGGCGGGCTCGACCAGCGCCCCCGCGAAGGGCGGCAGCCCGTCGGGCAGCGGCGTGACGGCGTCCACCGGCATCCGGGCGAAGTCGGCGGCGCCGCCCTGGAGCCCGTAGAGCCCCGTCTCGCGCAGGGCCTCGCACATCTGGGGGCGCCCGGCGTGGCAGCGGGCGCAGCGGTGGCAGGGCACCATCGTGCGGCCGACGACCGGGGTGCCGACGGGGACGGCCGCCGCCGTGTCCGGGCCGGCGTGGGCGACGACCTCCCCGTACCACTCGTGGCCGAAGAGGTGCGGCAGCGTGAGGCTGCCGTCCTTCAGGAACGCCGAGGTGCCGTGCAGGATCTCCAGGTCGGTGCCGCAGATCCCGGCGTGCCGCACGCGGACGAGCAGCGTGCCGGGCTCGGGCGCCGGGACCGGCACGGTGGCCAGGTCCGTCCGTCCGACACCGGTGATACGGGCCGCACGCATCGTCCCGGTCGGCCAGTTCCCCTGCGTCGGTCCCTGCATCGGTCGTCCCTTCCGTGTGCGCGGGCCCGTATGCCCGTTCGACCCGTGGATCATGGCATACGGGCATACGGGCACGCGCGTCCGGTCAGTCCTCGGCCCGGGCCAGCCGCAGCGTGACGAGGCGGAAGGGGCGCAGCGCGAGGGCGACCCGCCCGTCGGGACCGGCGGTGATCTCCGTACCCTCCGGAGCGCCCTCCGCGAGCGGGCGTTCGAGCAGATCGACCGGGGTCACGGACGCGACCGCGAAGCCGGGCGTGAGCGTGGCCCGCGTCCGCCCGCCGTGCGCCTCGTGGAGGCGGACGACCACGTCGCCGCTGCCGTCGTCGGCGAGCTTGACGGCGGTGACGGTGACGGCGTCGCCGTCCACCGCGACGAGCGGCGCGATCTCGGCGGCGCCGCCCCGCACGCGCCGTTCGGGCAGGTTGACGCGGATGCCCTCGCGGACGGCGTCCCCGATCCCGGCGCCGGGGACCAGCGCGTACCGGAAGCGGTGGACGCCCTGGTCGGTCTCCGGGTCGGGGAAGCGCGGGGCGCGCAGCAGGGAGAGGCGGACGGTGGTCGTGGTCGCGCCGGGCGCCGCGTCGCGGGTGACGTCGTGGCCGTACGTCGAGTCGTTGACGACGGCGACGCCCCAGCCGGGCTCGGCGAGGTGCACGAAGCGGTGCGCGCACGCCTCGAACTTGGCGGCCTCCCAGCTCGTGTTGGTGTGCGTGGGCCGGTTCAGGTGCCCGAACTGGGTCTCGGCGGCGTACCGCTCGGTGTGCAGGTCGAGCGGGAACGCGGCCTTGAGGAAGCGCTCGGTCTCGTGCCAGTCGACCTCGGTCTCCATGTCGAGCCGCCGGGCGCCGCGCTCCAGGGTGAGGAGCTGCGTGGCGCGAGAGTCGCCGAAGCTCCGGGTGACGCGGACGGTCACGCGTTCGCCGGTCTCCCCGGCGAGCGCGATCTCGTCGGCGTCGGTGAGGTCGGTGACGACGTTGCGGTAGAAGGCGTCGACGTCCCAGGCGTCCCACTGGTTGGGGAAGTCGGGGTGGATCTGGAGCAGGTTGGCGGCCTGCCCGGGGGCGAGCGTCTCGCGGTCGGCCACGAGGTCGTACGCGGAGACGACCAGGCCCCGGGCGTCGATCTCCACGCGCAGCAGGCCGTTGGACAGCACGTGCCCGCCGCCCTCGCGCGGGGTGACGGTCACGGGCGCGCCGTCTCCGGCGGACGGCGGGGCCGACGCGCCGAGCGCGGGCGCGCCCGCGCGCGCGTGGGGCGCGGAGTTGAAGACGACCTCGTCCTCGCCCTCCCCCGCGAGCGCGCGCTGGGCGCCGCCGATGATCTCCTCCAGCTCGGCGGCGACCTCCGCGTACGTCCGTTCCGCCTCGCGGTGCACCCAGGCGATCGAGGAGCCCGGCAGAATGTCGTGGAACTGGTGGAGCAGGACCGTCTTCCAGAGCCGGTCGAGCCGCCCGTACGGGTACGCGAACCCGGCCCGTACGGCCGCCGTCGCCGCCCACAGCTCCGCCTCGTACAGCAGGTGCTCGCTGCGGCGGTTGCCCTGCTTCGTCTTCGCCTGGCTGGTCAGCGTCGCGCGGTGCAGCTCCAGGTACAGCTCGCCCGCCCACACGGGGGCGTTGGGGTACTCGGCCTCGGCGGCGGCGAAGAAGTCCGCGGGCTTCTCCCAGGTGACCGTGGCCGCGCCCGCGAGGTCCCGCATGCGGCGGGCCTTCGCGAGCATCTCGCGGGTGGTGCCGCCCCCGCCGTCGCCGAAGCCCGTCGGGGCGAGGGAGCGGGTGGCGCGGCCCTTCTCCTTGAAGTTGCGGGCCGCGTGGGCGATCTCGCGGCCCAGCATCGAGCAGTTGTAGGTGTCCACGGGCGGGAAGTGGGTGAAGATCCGCGTGCCGTCGACGCCCTCCCACCAGAAGGTGTGGTGCGGGAAGGAGTTGGTGGTGGACCAGGAGATCTTCTGGGTGAGCAGCCACCGGGTGCCCGCCGCCCTGATGATCTGCGGCAGCCCGGCGGCGAAACCGAAGGTGTCGGGCAGCCACGCCTCGTCGTTCTCGACGCCGAACTCGTCGAGGAAGAACCTCTTGCCGTGCACGAACTGGCGGGCCATGGCCTCGGATCCGGGCATGTTGGTGTCGGACTCGACCCACATGCCGCCCGCCGGGACGAACCGCCCGTCCGCGACGGCCTTCCGCACCTTCGCGTAGACCTCGGGCCGGTGCTCCTTGATCCAGGCGTACTGCTGGGCCTGCGACATGGCGTAGACGAACTCGGACTCGTCGTCGAGCAGCGCCGTCATGTTCGCGGTCGTACGGGCGACCTTCCGTACGGTCTCGCGCAGCGGCCACAGCCACGCCGAGTCGATGTGCGCGTGGCCGACGGCGGAGAGGCGGTGCGCGTTCGGCTCGGCGGGAACGGCGAGCGCCGGGGCCAGCCGGGCACGGGCCGCGGCGGCCGTACCGCCGATGTCCTGGAGGTCGAGCGCGTCCAGGGCCGCGCCGACGGCGCGCAGGATCTCCCAGCGGCGGGCGCCCTCGACGGGCAGCTCCGGCATCAGCTCGCCGAGGACCTCCAGGTCCTGGACCAGCTCCCACACCTCGGTGTCGAGGACGGCGAGGTCCATCCGCTCCAGCCGGTACTGGGGCTCGCTGCCCGCCGTCTCCTTGTCGCCGAGCTGGGTGGGCAGGAAGGGGTGGTAGTCGAGGATGACGGGGTTGGACGCGGCCTCGATGTGCAGGGCGACCTCTTCCCCGCCCTGCACGGGGGCGCCGATCCGCACCCACTGATTGCGCGGGTTGAGGCCCTTCACCGGGGAGCCGTCGGGCCGGTGGACCAGGCCCTCGCACTGGAAGCCGGGCATGTTCTCGTCGAAGCCGAGGTCGAGCAGGGCCTCGACGGTCTTCCCCGCCCACGCCTCCGGCACGGTCCCCGTCACCCGGAACCAGCTCGTGCCCCACGGGGCGCCCCACCGGTCGCCGACGGACGCGGGCCCGTACGGCGCCGCGAGCCCCTCCTCCACGGGCACGGGCTCGCCGGGCGCGTGCCACACCTCGACGGTCAGCGGCACGGACTCGGGGTAGAGGGCGGGGCGGATCCGCTCCTCCAGGACGCGCTTGAGGCGGTCCTCCACGAGCTTGCGGTCGTCATGCATGGGGCACCTCGCTGGGGTGGACGGTCTCGGTGATGCCGCGGGCGGCCAGGTGTTCATGGTCCTCGGCCCGCTCGGCGAGGACGGTGGTGGGGCGGACTCCGTCGGCCGCGAGCGCGGCCCACGCCTCGAAGACGGGTCCGCCGGGCGCGCAGCCGGCGCCGGGCCCGTCGACGACGACGGCGGTGGTACGGGGCGCGGGCGTGTGCTCCCTGTCGCGCCACGCGGCGGCGAACCGCGCGAGGGCCTTCGCGGCGGGCTTGGGCTCGCGCGTGGTGGTGAGCAGGCCCAGGTCGTATTCGAGCGCGGGGAAGTCGGCGAGGGCGCGGTCGACGTCGTGCGAGCACCACCAGGTGACGCCCCACAGGTCGGGGCAGTCGAGCGCGGCGACGACGGTCGCCTCGGTGAACGCGGCGGCGTCCTCGGCCGGGATGTGCGGCGCGGGCGCGCCGACCTCCTGGAGCCACACGGGCCGCGCGGGGTCGGTCGCCCACGCCTTGGACAGCTCGATCATGTAGACGGCGTGCTGCTCGGTGGCGGTGCCGGTGGGGCCGTGGCGCTGCGCGGTGCCGTTGAACACCCAGGAATGCACGGCGGTCGCGGCGCCGAGAGTCGCGGCCTGCGCGGGCGTGAAGGGGTGGCCGTCCTGGTACCAGGCGGCGTCGTACTCGGCGTGCAGATGCATGCGGTCCGGGGCGCCCTCCTCGCAGGCGTCGAGCATCCGCCGCAGCCAGGAATCGACCTGGTCGGGGGTCGCCGGGTCGGGGTCGGGGTGCGGGGCGTACGAGAACTGGTTGATCTCGTTGCCGAGGGTCATGCCGAGGAAGTTCGGCCGGTCGTTGAGCGCGGCGGCGAGCGTACGCAGATACGCGGCCTGGCCCTCCCCCACCTCCGGGTCGGTGAAGAGGTTGCGGCGGTGCCAGGTGGTGGTCCAGGAGGGCAGGAAGTCGAAGCTCGACAGATGACCCTGGAGCCCGTCGACGTTGACGTCGAGGCCGCGTGCGCCCGCCGCGTCCACCAGCGCGACGAGCTGCTCGACGGCGCGCTCGCGGATGAGGGTGCGGTTGGGCTGGAAGACGGGCCACAGCGGGAAGACCCGGACGTGATCGAGGCCGAGCGCGGCGATCGAGTCGAGGTCGGCCTCGACGGCTCCGAGATCGAAGTCGAGCCAGTGGTGGAACCAGCCTTGAGAGGGCGTGTAGTTGACGCCGAATCGCATGCGGGGTCTTTCTGTCGTCGGTGCGAGGTGAAGTGCGCCGGATCAGGGCGTATCCGGCGTGGTGTGCGGCGCTCGGCACGGGGGGCTGCGCTTGCCGGCCCTGCGCCTCCGGCGCAGACCTCCCAAGCGCAGCCGGACCGATCAGCGGCGCGGGACTGTGTTTGAGGGGCTTGCCCCGTCAGGGGCGCGGGGAACTGCGCGAGCGGGCGAGGCGAAAGCCGCACCCGGCAACGGCGCCAAGGGGCAGCCCGGTTGCCGAGCAAGCGCCGGGCGGCTCATCCTTTGACGGCGCCCTCTCCCACACCCCGGAAGAAATACCTCTGCAAACAGGCGAACATCACAATCAGCGGGACGACCGCGATGATCGTTCCGGCCGCGACCAACCGCTGGTTGTTCGCGAACGTGCCGTGCAGGAAGTTGAGCCCGATGGTCAAGGTGTAGTTCGCGTCGTCCGTCAGGACGATCAGCGGCCAGAGGAAGTCGTCCCAGGCCCCCATGAAGGCGAAGATCGCGACGACGGCGAGGGTGCCCTTCACGGCCGGGAGCCCGATCCGGAAGTACCGCTGCCAGACGTTGGCCCCGTCGACGACGGCCGCCTCCTCGATCTCCTCCGGAATGTTGCGGAACGCGTTCCGCATCAGCAGCACGTTGAGCGCGGCGACACACCCCGGCAGGACGACGGCGGTCAGCGTGTTCTGGAGGTCCAGCGCCCGCATCGTCGTGAGCTGCGCGATCATGATCGACTCGCCGGGCACCAGCATCGCCATGAGGAAGACCAGCGCGGCGTACTTGCGGCCGCGGAACTTCAGCCGGGCGAGCGCGTATCCGGCCATCGAGGCGCCGACGACGTTGGCGAGGACGTTCGCGACCGCGACCTTCAGCGAGTTCAGCGCGTAGTCCCAGACGGGGATGATCTCGCCGACCTTCTTGTAGTTCTCGAAGGTCGGATGCTCGGGCAGCAGCTTGGGCGGGTCACTGTAGACGTTCTCCGTGGCGCCCTTGAGGGAGGTCGAGAGCTGCCAGAGGAACGGCCCGACGCAGATCAGGAAGACCAGGATCAGCAGCAGATACCGGACGGCGAGCCCGAGGTGCTTCCGCCTCTTCGTACTCACTTCTTGTCCCTCCTCTCGGCCGCGAAGACGGCGAGCAGCAGCACCAGGGTGATCACGAACAGCACGAGGGAGATCGCGGACGCGTAGCCGACGCGCCCGGAGAGCCCGGTGCCGACGCGCTGGACGAGCATCACCAGCGTGGTGTCCTCGCCCGCGGGGCCGCCGTCCTGGCCCGCCATGAGATAGACCTCGGAGAAGACGCGGAAGGCGGCGACCGAGGAGAGCGCGGCGACCAGCACCATCGTGTTCCGTACGCCCGGCACGGTGACCGACCAGAAGCGGCGGACAGGCCCGGCCCCGTCCACGTTCGCCGCCTCGTACAGCTCGCGGGGGACGTTGCCCAGCGCGGCCATGAAAATGATCATGTAGTAGCCGAGGCCCTTCCAGACCGTCACGATCATGGCGCTGAGCAGGATCAGCCACTGGTCGCTGAGGAATTTCACGGGCCCGATGCCGATGGTCTTGAACACGGCGTTGACCAGGCCGCGTTCATCCAGCATCCACACCCAGATCAGCCCGACGACCACGACCGAGGCGACCACGGGCGTGTAGAAGGCCGAGCGGAAGAAGGCGATGCCGGGGATCTGCTTGTGCACCAGCATCGCGAGCAGCAGCGGCAGCAGCACCATGCAGGGCACGACGACGACCACGTACAGCGAGCTGTTGCGCAGGCCGATCCAGAACTGCTCGTCGTTCAGCATCTCCTGGAAGTTGTCCAGGCCGACGAAGGTGCCGGGGGCCAGCGTCCGCGCGTCGGTGAACGACTTCCAGATGGTGGCGAAGAAGGGGTAGAGGTTGAAAACGAGGGTGACGGCGATGCCCGGGAGCAGGAACGCCCAGGGGCTGTGCGCCATGTGCGTACGGACGCGGCTTCCGCCGGGGCGGCGCGGCGCGCCCGCGCCGGACGCCGGGCCGGGGCGGTCCGCGCGCTCCGCGGCGCCGCCGTCCGACGGCGTGGTGACTGCGGTCTTCATACGGCCGTGCGCCCCGCCTCAGAGCTGCTTGAGCAGCTTGTTGGACTCGGCGACGGCGTCGTCGAGGGCCTTCTTGGGGCTCTTCTTGCCGAGGAAGACCTTGGAGACCTCCTTCTGGAGGACGGTCTTCATGGGGTCGGTCATCACCGCCGGGGTGTAGTTCACGGCCTTCTTGACGAGCTTGGCCGAGGAGACACGGACCCGGTCCTCGGGGCTGCTGCCCGCCTTCGTCCAGTACGGCTTGTCCAGCGAGCCCTTGGTGCTGGGGAAGACGGCGACCTTACGGGCGAACGCCTCCTGGTTCTGCTGGTTGGTGACGAACTGCGCGAACGCCACGGCCGCGGCCTTGTGCTCGCTCCGCTGGGCGACGCCCAGGCTCATCACGGACATGTTGGGGTGCCCGTTGTTGTTCGGCGCCTCGGTGATGCCTATGTACTTGTAGAGGTCGGGCTGGTTGTCCTTGAAGTTCTTCAGGTCGAGCGCGCCGCCCGGGTTCATGGCGACCTTCTCCTGCTCGAACTTCTGGCCCGCCTTCTCCGGGCTGGAGGACATGACCTGGCTGTCGAGGCCGCCCTTGTCGTAGAGCCGCTTGTACTTCTTCATGAACTCGACACCCTTGGGCGAGTTGTACGTGAACTCGGTGCCCTCCTTGTTCATGAGCGGGACGCCGTAGCGCCCGAAGTCCTCGATGGTGGGCGTGGCGGCGAGCGCGGCGACCTTCTTCTTGGCGAGCTTCTCGCCGTCGGAGAAGAGCTGCGCGTAGTTCTCCGGGGGCTTCTCCGGATTCAGGCCCGCTTCCTCGAAGAGCCGCTTGTTGTAGAACATCGGGCCCGTGTTGAGGTACCAGGGATAGGCGAAGACGCCGTCGAGCCCCGGCATTTCATTGCCCTTCCAGGCCTCGGGCATGTACTTCTTCTCGGCCTTGGCCGCCGTCTCGTCCTTGCTGAGGTTCATCAGGACCCCGGCCTTCGCGAGCGGGTAGGCGAGGTCGGGCGAGACGTTCACGACGTCGGGCAGCTTCTCGGAGGCGGCGTCGGCGCTGAGCGTCTCCGCGTACCCCTCCGCGGGCTTGTCGATCCAGCGGACCTTGGCGTCCGGGTGCTTCTTCTCGAACCGGTCGATCAGGTCGTTGAAGAAGTTCTTGTACTCGGCGCGCAGGTTCCACGTCTGGAAGGTGATCGAGCCCTCCACCTTGCCGCTCGCGTCGGCCGATCCGCCGCCGCCGCTGCCCCCGCAGCCGGTGAGGGCGGTGAGCGAGAGAGCGGCCCCGAGCGCTGTCACCGCGAGGGGAACCGGCCTTCTCCGGAACGATCCTGACATGGGTACGGACATGGGGCCGGCTCCTTTGCTCGGGTCACGACGAATCGCACTGTGCAGCCAAGCGAGAGCCGTGTCAATAGAGTTCGGGGCAACAACTAACACGCTTTAGCTGCGTCTAGCTAAACCGCGTTAGCTGTGCTTGGATCGGTCGCCGTACGTGGAGGTGTGCCCCTGTGACCGCTCTTCGCCCCGAGGGCCCGCGACTTGGCGGGGGCCCTCTCCCGCTCGTCCCGTATCCCCTGTCGGTGCGGCGGAGGCCGGGCACGCTCCGCCTGCGGCGGCCCGGCGGTGTGCGCCTCGGCGTGGACCGCGGGGCCGAGCCCGAGGCCGCGCTGCTGCGGGCCGCGCTCGACGCGTGCGGGATCCTCACGGACGGGGCGCCCGCCGACGCGCCGGAGGTGCTGCTGCGCTTCGGGCCGACGCCGCAGGGCGGGCCCGAGGCGTACCGGCTGGAGATCGACGGCCGGCGTGCCGACGCCGCGCGTGTTGTCCTCACCGCCGACACGCGCGAGGGCCTGGCGCGGGGCATACAGACGCTCCGCCAACTGCTGCACGCCGCGCCCGAGCTGCCGTGCTGCCTGATCGACGACGCGCCGCGCTTCCCCTGGCGGGGCGTGATGCTCGACGTGGCGCGGCACTTCCTGCCCAAGCCCGCGGTGCTGCGGATGATCGACCTCGCCGCGCTGCACCGGCTGAACACGGTCCACCTCCACCTCACCGACGACCAGGGCTGGCGGCTCCCCGTGCCGGGCAGGCCCCGGCTGACGGAGGTGGGCGGTTGGCGCGAGGGCACGCTCGTCGGGCACGCCACGCGCCCCCTCGGCTTCGACCCCACGCCGCACGGCGGCAGTTGGTCGCGCGCCGACCTCGCGGAGATCGCCGCGTACGCGGGCGCCCGGCACCTCACGCTCGTGCCCGAGGTCGACATGCCGGGCCATGTGCAGGCCGCCCTCGCCGCGTACCCCTCGCTGGGCGTCACCGGCCCGCACGGCGTGGCGTGCGGCTGGGGCGTGTCCCCGCACGTCCTGGCGCCGACGGAGGAGGCGCTCGGTTTCGCCCGCGAGGTGCTGGACGCGGTCCTCGGCGTGTTCGACTCGCCCGTCGTCCACCTCGGCGGCGACGAGTGCCCCCGCACCGAGTGGCGCGCCGACCCGGCCGTCCGCGCCCGGGCCCGCGCGCTGGGGCTCCCGTCCGTGGACGCCACGCAGTCCTGGTTCCACGCCCGCCTCGCGGAGCACGTCCGCGCGGCGGGACGGCGTGTCGCGGGCTGGGACGAGATGGCGGAGGGCGGTGAAGCGCCCGAGGACGCGGTCGTGATGGCGTGGCGGGACTGGGTCCGGCCCGGGGTCGCGGGCGCGGCGCTCGCCGCCGGGCACGATGTCGTGCAGTGCCCCGCCGGGTTCACGTACCTCGACCAGTACCAGTCGGACGGCCCCGACGAACGGCTCGCGCAGGACGGGCACCTGCCGCTGGAGAAGGCCGCCGCCTTCGACCCGCTCGCGGTCGGCATCCCCGAGGGCACGCTGGACGCGCCGGGCGCGGGCCGGGTCCTCGGGGTCCAGGCGCAGCTCTGGTCCGAGTACCTGCCCACTCCCGAGGCCGTCGAGTACATGGCGTTCCCCCGGCTCGGCGCGCTCGCGGAGGCGGGGTGGTCGAGCACGGCGCGCCGCGCCGAGCACCCCTTCGCTGGGCGCGCCGCCGCGTACACCGCGCTGCTCGACGCGTTCGGCGTCAACTACCGTCCCCTGGACGGCCCCCGCCCCTGGCAGCGCGGCGGCACGGGGCGCCGGGCGCGTCCCGCCGGTCCGCCGCCCGGGGACGACACGCCGCCGCCCACGCCGGACGACATCCCTTCGCGAGGAGAGTCATGACGCCGCCCTTCGTGCCCGCCGTGCGGGACGTCCAGCAGCGGGACGGTGACGCCTGGGTCCCCGCGCGCGGATGCCGGGTGGCCGTGCTCGCGCGGGACTTCGCGCGGCTGGAGGGGACCGCGCGCGTCCTCGCCGGGGACCTCGCGCGCGTACGGCCGCTGCCCGGGCCGCGGCGGCCCGGGGTGTCGCTCGGAGTGCCGCCCGTCGTGGCGCTCGCGTCCCGTTCCGAGGCGCTGCCCGGCGACGTCGTGCTGTGCCTCGACGAGGTCGCGGGGGCACCGAGCGGCGAGCAGGAGGCGTACCGGCTGGAGTTCACCGCGCCCGTCGCCGTGCTCGCCGGGCACACCGAGCGCGGCGTGCACCAGGCGGGCCGCACCCTGCTCCAGGCGCTGGCGACGGCGGGGCGGCACGGCGCGTACGAGGTCACGGACTGGCCGTCGTACGCGGTGCGGGGGCTGATGGTGGACGTCGGGCGCAAGCCGTTCGGGGCCGGATGGCTGGAGCGGCTGGTGGAGACGCTGTCCGCGCTCAAGCTGAACGAGCTGCATCTGCACCTCTCCGACTCGCTCGCGTTCCGCGTGGAGAGCGAGAGCCACCCGGAGATCGTCGCCGAGGACGCGCTCACGCGGGCGGAGCTGCGCGGCCTCGCCGAGCTGGCCGCGCGGCACCACCTCGCGCTGGTGCCCGAGTTCGACACGCCGGGCCACCTGCGCTCCGTCCTCGACCGCCACCCGGATCTCCGGCTGCGGCTCGCCGACGGCAGCGTGCGCGGCGAGAACCTGGACTACTCGCTCCCGGCCGCCCGCGCGCTCGTCCACGATCTGCTGCACGAGTACGCGGAGCTGCTGCCGGGCGAGCTGTTCCACCTCGGCGGCGACGAGTTCTTCGGCTATTTCTGGGAGCCGGGCCACCGCGTCACGCCCGAGCGGGCGCCGCAGCTCGTCCGGTTCGCGCGGGAGCGGGGCGGGGAGACGCTGCACGACGGCTTCGCCGCGTACGTCAACGAGCTGGCGGGCGTGGTGCGCGAGCACGGCAAGCGGGCGCGGGTGTGGAACGACGAGATCCTGCCGGCCGGCGGCGCCGTGCGCCTCGACGCCGACGTCCAGCTCGACACCTGGATCCGCTGGAACCACGCGCAGCCCTCGGCGGCCGACTATCTGCGCGCCGGGTACGACGTCGTCAACGGCCACGGCGACCACCTCTACTACGTGCTCGGCGAGGACCGTCCGCCGCGCGGCAAGAAGTCGGCGCCCGGCCTGTACGAGGCGTGGACGCCGCGCACCGTGATGGACGCGCCCGGCGAGGACGCCGAACTGACCCCGGACGAGCGGGACGAGCGGCCGGGGCGGCTGCTCGGCGCGCACCTGTCGATCTGGTGCGACACGCCGGACCTCGCGACGGAGGACGAGATCGCGGAGGGAACGGCGCCGTGGCTGCGGGCGTTCGCCGAACGGCTGTGGTCGGCCCCCGCGGGACCGCGTGACCCGGCGCCGGACCACGCGGCCTTCGAGCGCCGGTACGCCCGTCTCGCACCTGGCGGGGCGGCCAACGGGCTTGCATGACAAGGTCGTTCACGCGCGGACGTACGGAACGTGCGCGACGTACGAGGGGAACGAGGAGAGACCGGTGGGAGACAGGGTCGGGGAGCAGCCTCCGAAGCGGCCGACGATGAAGGACATCGCCCGCGAGGCGGGAGTGTCGGCGAGCGCGGTGTCCTTCGCGCTGAACAACCGCGCCGGGGTCTCCCCCGGCACCCGCGCCCGCGTCGTGCGTGTCGCCGAACGCCTCGGCTGGCGGCCCCACTCGGCGGCCCGCGCGCTGTCCGGCGAGAGCGCGGGCGTGCTCGGCATGGTGCTGGCCAGATCGGCCGGGAGCCTGGGCGTGGAGTCGTTCTTCCTCCAGCTCATGTCCGGCATCCAGCGGGCGCTGGCCCCGCGCGACCACGCGCTGCTCTTCCAGATGGCCGACGGCCTGGACGCCGAGTGCGAGCTGTACCGCCGATGGTGGGCGGAGGGCCGGGTCGACGGCGTGGTCGTCGTCGACCCCCGCACGGAGGACCCGCGCCCGGCCCTGCTCACCTCGCTCGGCCTCCCCGCGGTCGTGGTCGGCGGCATGGCGGACGAGGGGGCCGGGGGGAGCGAGGCCCCGCGGCTCTCCAACGTCTGGGCGGACGACGCGGGCGCCATGGCCACCATCGTGCGCCACCTCTACGACCTGGGGCACCGGCGTGTCGCGCACATCGCCGGCGTGGCGGGCTTCGCGCACACCGAGCGGCGCATCGCCTCCCTGCGTACGGAGGCCGCGCGGATCGGGCTCGCCGACGCGCGGTCCGTCACCACCGACTACACCGACGCGCAGGGCGCCGAGGCAGCGCGCCGCCTCCTCGCGCTGCCCGCCCCGCCGACGGCACTGATCTGCGACAACGAGGTGATGGCCGTCGCCGCCGTGAGCGTCGCCGCCGAGCGGGGGCTCGCCGTGCCGCGCGAGGTGTCCATCGTCTCCTGGGAGGACTCGGTGCTCTGCCGCACCCTCCACCCGCAGCTCACGTCCCTGTCCCGCGACACGGAGGAGTTCGGCCGCCACGCCGCCGAGCAGCTCCTCGACGTCCTCACCGGCGGCCCCCTCCGCCAGGTCCGCACCCCCCTCCCGACCCTCACTCCCAGAGAAAGCACGGCCCCACCACCACCGGCCTAGGACGCCGTTCCCCAGCGCGACCGTTCGTCGAGTCGTGCGTGACGGTTCGCGTGGCGCGCGGTCACGGGCGGGACAGTACGGCTACGTCGTAGCGTTCGAGGACGGGCCGGGGGACGTCCTTCTCGTCGCGCGCCGCGGTCTCCAGGCGGGCGAGGCCCCCGCGGAACTCCTCGTCGGTGAGGTGGGTGAACTTCGACTGCGGCCTGCTGACCAGCCGGGCGTGGTATTCCGCCAGGTCCGCCGCGACCGGCTGGGCGAACGAGGTGATCTCCTCCAGGGTGAACCCGGCGGAGACGAAGTCGGTGACGACTTCGTCCTCGCCCGGGAAGCGCCGCTCGTCGCTCGCCCGGAGCTGCGGCCAGTATTCGTAGACCACCGCGTCCAGCCGTTCGCGGAACGTCGTGCGGATGATCGCCCTGCCACCGGCACGCAGCACACGGGCCAGTTCGCGGGCCGCTCGCGCGCGCAGCTCGGCCCAGGCCCGCAGTGACCCCTCGGGCATCTCGTTGCCGCGCTCGTAGGCACCGGCCAGTCGCTGATCGTCATAGACACGGCTCATGGGGCCGGTCCTCACGCAGGGTCCGCACCCGGACAAGAACGTCTCCGCGACCGGATCCCCGGTCCGGCCTCGGCCCCGACGCCGGTCCCGCCCCGGCCACTACGCTCGCGCCCCATGGTGAACCACGTACCCGCCCCGCCGCGTTACGGCGCGATCCTGCTCACGATGAACGACCGGCCCGAGGACTTCCCCCGGGCGCTGGACTCGCTGCTCGCGCAGGAGGACGTCGAACTGGAGGTGGTCGTGGTCGGGAACGGCGTGGTGCCCGCGCAGGTGCCCGACGGGGTCCAGGCGGTGACGCTGCCGGAGAACGTCGGCATCCCCGAGGGCCGCAACGTCGGGGCGCTGGCCCTCAAGTCGGAGCCCGAGCTGCTGTTCTTCATGGACAACGACGCCGTGCTGCCCGCCCCCGGGCTCCTCGCCTCGCTGGCCCGCGAGATGGCGGCGGACGCGCGCCGCGCGTACGTCCAGCCGCGCATCGCCGATCCGGACACGGGCGTGACGATGCGCCGCTGGGTGCCACGGCTGCGCGCGGGCGACCCCGAGCGCGCCGGGACCGTGACGATCATGGCGGAGGGCGTGGTGGCGGTGCGCCGCGACGCCTTCGAGGCCGCCGGGGGCTGGCCGGGGCACTTCTTCCTGTACCACGAAGGGGTGGACCTGAGCTGGAAGTTGTGGGACCTGGGCCACACGGGCCACTACGCGTCCGGGCACCTCGTCCACCACCCCGCGACCGACCCCTCGCGGCACGCGGTCTACTACCGCCTGGTGGCCCGCAACCGGGTGTGGGTCGCGATGCGCAATCTGCCGTGGCCGCTCGTCCCGCCGTATCTCGCGGTGTGGGTGCTGCTGACGCCGTCCCGCGTACGGGGCGTCGCGGCGCTCCGCACCTGGCTGGGCGGGTTCCGCGAGGGGATGCGCGGCGGCTGGGGCGAGCGGCGGCCGATGCGGTGGCGGACGGTGCTACGGCTGGCGCGCGCGGGGCGGCCTCCCCTCGTGTGACAACTGCCGTGTCCGGCGGGCGAGTTCGGCGGCGAAGCGCGTGCCGGGGGCCTCGTGCGCGACGGCTTCGGCGTCCTCGGGCGTGTCGACGTCCCGCAACACAGGCAGGTCCCGTACGGCGAGGCCCGCGCCGGTGAGACGCGCGCTGCGCCGCGCCCGTACGGCTGGTGGATATCGGGACGCCGCGCAGGAGGGACGGGTCGGGGCGGGCGAGGCCCAGCAGCCAGAAGCCGCCGTCGGCGGCGGGCGGGCCCGGCGCCGCGTTCCCAGAGGGCGACGGCGAGCCAGGCCACTCCGCCGGACGGCACGGGTCGGCCGCCGAAGTGCTGGGCGAAGGGCAGGAAGAGCCCGCCGCCCAGCACCTCGTTCCCCCTGGCTGCGACGGCGGCGTGGCCATGTTCGCGCAGGGTGCCGTGGTCGTAGGGCACCTTGCCGGACGCGTGCGGGGCGAGCGCCGGATAGCGGCCGTACTCGGCGTCGTCGGCGGCCTCCCGTACCGCCGCCCGCACCGCCACCGTCATCGGAAGTACCGCTCGACCGCCTCGCACACGAGCCCGAGTTCACGCGCGTCGAGATCGGGCCGTACGGGGAAGCAGAGCGTCTGCCGTGCCAGCTTCTCTGCGACGGGGCAGGCGCCCGTTCGGTTCCCCGGGCCCCGGAGGAGAGCGCGGGCTGGCGGGGCGGCGGCACCGGGTAGCGGACCACCGCGTCGACGCCGCTCTCCACGAGGTGGGCCAGGAGCCCGTCCCGTACGGCCTCGGACTCCGCGCGGACCTGGAAGAGGTGGTAGACGTGCCCGTCCGGCCCGTCGCCCGGGTCCTGGAAGCGGAGCGGGAGGGGCGCGAGGCGGGCGCGGTAGGCGGCGACCTCGGCGCGGGCCGTAGACGCTCTCCCAGCGGGCTCGGAGCCGGACTCCACGACGACCACGTGGTAGCTGTCGCGCGGCACGCTCTGGTCGGCGAGCGCGTGCAGGTAGGCGGCCGGGTTGCGGGTCCTGTGCCCCTCGCCGCCGCGCTCGCGGAACGGGATCACGAACGCCGCCTCGACGGGCCCCTGGGGCCGGGCCGCTCCCCCGGCCGTACGGAGGATGTCGCGGGCGCGCGGCGCGCCGAGCCCGGCGGGGCGCGGGTCGCCGTGCCGCATGCGCAGCCGCGAGGTGGTCTCGGTCCGCCGGACGAGCGCGCCGAGCTGCGGGTCGCCGTCCCCGAGGCGGGGCACGAGCAGCCGGGCCAGCTCCCGGCACGCCCCGGCGTCGGCGGGGTCCTTGGTGACGGCGGCGACGAGCGTACGGGCACGTGGGTCCGGCAGTTCGGCGAGCGCGTCGGCGACGGCCACGGCGCGGTGCGCGTCGCGCGACCAGACCCGGTAGCCGGGCGCCGCCGACTGCGCGAAGGGGGCGGAGGCGATCACGAGACTGCTCACCGCGGCGTCCGCCGGGGTGGTCGGCTCCTGGTGTCTCCAGCTCATCCGAGTCCCCTCGTCTCACGCCGCTCACACCGCCGGTGGATGACGTCTCATGCTCTGCTGAGGTCAGGGCCCCCGACAGCCCCGGTCGACCACCCACATGGAGGGGGCCGATCGGCTACGCCGTATCCGCCGGACCATGGTTGCCCCCTGCTCTGGCTACTGAGCAGGGGCTGCCCCGTGCGGTGCCTTGCAGGCCGCGGCTGCTTCGTGGCTTGTCGCGCAGTTCCCCGCGCCCCTGACGGGGCGCTCCGGGGAGCGCCCTCAAGGGGCGCGGGGAACTGCGCGAGCAACCACCCGCGGTCCGCAGCCTTGGGGGCACCTCCCTGCTCGAAGAGCTTGGGGGAGGACAGGCGGGGCAGCCCCTGCCCAGCCCTGAGGGGAGGGCGCCGCCGCGTCAGCGGCCGAGGTGGATGCCGATGTGCTCGACGACGGCGGCCCCGGCACGGGCGGCGTCACCGGAGCGGAGAGCGACGAGCAGGGCGCGGTGCTGGTCGACGACGGTGCCGGGGGTCCCGTGGTGGGGGGCGTCCCGGAGGAAGTAGGCCCGCACCCGGGGCTGGATCGTGCGCCAGATCCGCAGCGACTGGGTCTGGTCGGCGGCGGCGATGACGGCCTCGTGGAACGCGACGTCGAGATCGGCGAGGGCCTTGGCGTCCAGCGGCTCGGCCGCGGCGGACTCCATCCGCCGTACGAGCGCGTCGAGGGTCCCGAACAGCTCCTCGTCGGCCGCCTCGGCCGCCGCGCGGAACGCCGCCTTCTCGATCACCAGGCGGATCGGGACGAGGATCTCCTCGATCTCCTTCTGGGTGATCTCGGCGACGACGGCGCCCCGGTAGGGGTGGGTGACGACCAGCCCCTCCTGCTCCAGGACCATGATCGCCTCGCGGACCGGTCCCCTGCTGATGCCGTAGTGGACCGAGATGTCGCGCTCCACCAGCCGCTCGCCCGCGGCCAGTTCGCCATGGGCGATGCGGTCGCGCAGATTGCGCAGGATCCAGTCGCGCCGGGACTCGGGCGGTGACGTGGGCGGTGCCGCCATCGTGCGGGACTCCTTCGGTTCGGCCGGTGGCCACGGTAGCAGATGGTCGATGGTTGACCATCTGCCATTTGCTCGTCTACGTTCGGCGCCCTGGACCACGGGGTCCGCAGAGAGGCGGAGCTATGGAACTGACGAAGCCGGTGCACCCGGAGAGACCGGAGCGGCCGACCGGGCGCACGGACGGTGACGGCGGCGATGGCGGTGACGGCGGCGGCCGGGGCGTGCCGGGCAAGGTCACGACGGCGGCGGTGCTGGGCACCGTCCTGGAGTGGTACGACTTCGCGATCTACGCGTCGATGGCGGCGGTGATCGGGCGGCTGTTCTTCCCCTCGGACGATCCGACCGTCTCGCTGCTGGTGACGTTCGCGTCGTACGCGGTCGGGTTCGTGTGCCGTCCGCTGGGCGCGATCGTCCTCGGGCGGCTGGGCGACCGCGCCGGGCGCCGGAGCATGCTCGCGGTCACGATGGTGATCGTCGGCGCCGCGAGCGTGCTCATCGGGCTGCTGCCGACCCACGCCTCGGCGGGGATGCTGGCGCCCGTGCTGCTCGTGGCGCTGCGGATGGTGCAGGGCCTGGCGGCGGGCGCCGAGTGGACGGGCGGCGCGACGTTCCTGATCGAGTACGCCCGCACGGGCCGCCGCGGGCTCTACTCCGGCGTGGTGCAGGCCTCGACCGTGGCGGGCTTCCTGCTGGGCACGGGCGTGGCCATGGTCGTCGTGCGGCTCATGTCCGAGGCGACCGTGGACAGTTGGGGCTGGCGCGTGCCGTTCCTGCTGGGCGGGGTCGTCGCGGGGGTGGGCCTGTTCGTCCGCCTCAAGCTCGACGAGTCCCCCGCCTACCGCGCGCTGCGCGAGGCCCGGGACGAGGAGGACCGGCCCGAGACCCCTGACGACCCGGAGGCGGCGGGGGCGACGCGGCGGAGCTGGGTGCTGGTGCTCGGGATCGTGTTCGGGGTGACCCTGTACGGGTACACCGCGACGAGCTTCCCCGCCTTCCTCGACGCCGTCGGCGCCCTCTCGCTCGCCGACGCGCTGACGGCCAACGCCGTCGCGCTGCTGATCGAGGTGCCCCTCATCGTCGCGGCGGGCGCGCTCTCCGACCGGATCGGGCGCAAGAGACTGATGGGCGGTGCGCTGGCGCTCTACGCCCTCGCCACGTACCCGGTGTTCCTGCTCGCCACGGGCGGCACCTTCGCCGGGGCGCTGGTCGGGCAGATCGTCTTCGTCGTGCTGTTCGCCGCCGTGTCCGGGCCGATGGCCGCGCTGTTCGTGGAGCTGTTCCCGACCCGGGTGCGCTCGACCGCGTTCTCCAGCTCGTACAACATCGGCGCCGCGGTGTTCGGCGGGACGGCGCCCTTCGTCAACACGTATCTCGCGACGACGACCGGCGTCGGTGTCGCCCCCGCGTTCTACCTGGTCTTCGGCGCGCTGGTCTCGCTCGCCTTCCTCAGCCGGGTGCGCGACCGCCACAAGGAGGAGCTGCGCTGATGCCCACCACCGAATTCCTGCTCTCCGGCGGCCGGGTCGTCGACGGCACGGGCGCCCCCGCACGCCGCGCGGACGTCGCCGTACGGGACGGGCGGATCGTCGCCGTCGGCCCGGAACTCGCCGCCGCAGCGGCCCGGCGCGTCGACGTGACCGGCCTGACCGTCGTGCCCGGCTTCATCGATCCGCACAGTCACAGCGACTGGTCGGTGCTGGGCAACCGGGACGCGCAGAGCACGATCCGGCAGGGCGTCACGACCGAGGTCGTCGGGAACTGCGGGGTGACCTACGGGCCGCTGGCCGACGGGGGCGCCGGCGAGGCGCGCCGCGCCCTGCGCGCGTACGGCTACGAGGGGCCGGTCGACTGGCGGGCGTTCCCCGAGCTGCTGGACGCCGTGCACCGGCGGGACGGCGGCACGGCGCAGAACCTGGCGTGGCTCGTCGGGCACACGGCCCTGCGCGACGCCGCCGGAGTGCGCGGCCCCGACCCGGGCGCCGACGGGCTCGCCCGGATGTCGGCGCTGCTCGACGAGGCCATGGACGCGGGCGCGCTGGGCATGTCCAGCGGGCTGGAGTACGGCTCGGGGCGGGACGCGACCACCGGCGAACTCGCCGGGGTGGCGCGCGTGCTGGCCCGGTACGACGGGATCTACGCCAGCCACATCCGCAACCGGGACGCCCACCTCCTGGACGCCGTCGGGGAGTTCCTGGCCGTGGCCCGGCAGAGCGGGAGCGGCGGACTGCGGGCCCAGCTCTCCCATCTCAACGTCCGGCACGACACGGGCGCGCCCGACGGCGCCTGGCACGACGCCGTCGAACGGCTCGCCGCCGAGCGGGACGCCGGGCTGGACGTGCTCGCCGACATGACGCCGTACCCGCACGGCATCGGGCTCGCCACCGGGCTGCTGCCCTCCTGGCTGCTGGCCGACGGCCCCGCGGGCGCCGCGCGGGCGCTCGACGACCCCGGGGTGCGCGGGCGGCTGCGCCGGGACTGCGACCGCTACTGGCGGTTCGTGCACAAGGGCCAGTGGGACAGGGTCGTGCTCGCGACGAGCCCCGCGACGCCCGAGCTGGAGGGCCTGCCCTTCCCGGAGATCGCCGAGCGGCGCGGCCAGGACTGCTGGGAGGCGTTCTTCGACGTGCTGCGGGCCGCCGGGCCCGACATGGGCGCCGTGCAGCTCATGGGGCGGCTGTTCACTCCCGAGCATGTGGCGGAGGCGGTGGCCCATCCGCTGTTCTGCCTCGGCGTGGACGGCTTCACCAGTCGTACGGAGGGCCCGCTCGCGGCGCGGACCCGGCACCCGCTGTTCTTCACCGGGCACGTCCACTACCTCGCGCACCACGTGCTGCGGGCGGGGACGCTCGGACTGGAGGAGGCGGTACGGAAGATGACCTCCATGGTCGCCGACCGCTTCCGGCTCGCGGGGCGCGGCCGGGTCGAGGCCGGGCACCACGCCGACCTGGCCGTGCTCGACCTCGACGCCCTCGCGGCCGAGGACACGTTCGCGTTCACCGGCACGTACGCGGCGGGCGTGCCGCATGTGCTGGTCAACGGCGAACTCGTCGTCCACGACGGCCGTCACCTCGGCACCCGCCCCGGCCGCTACCTGGCCGGGCGCTGACACCCCCGCATCTGCGGCACCCCGCATCTGCGACACCCCCCGAAAGGACACCATGAAGATCATCGACGTCAGGGCGACCGGACTGCGCGGCGCCACGCCCGAGGGCGGCTGGCAGGACGAGCTGGCGCAGGACGACGTCGTGCACACCCTCGTCGCCGTCCACGCCGAGGACGGGCACATCGGCATAGGCAGCGTCTTCACCAGCGAGGAGCTGGTGCGCGGCGCGCTGGAGGTGCTGCGGCCGCTGCTGAAGGGGGCGAGCGCGCTCGAACCCGAGCGCACGAGCGAACGGCTGCACCGCGCCACCTTCTGGCTGGGGCGCGGCGGTTCGGTCACCCACGCGATCAGCGGCGTGGACACCGCGCTGTGGGACATCCTCGGCAAGGTCACCGGGCAGCCGGTGGGGCGCCTCCTCGGCGGCCGGTACCGCGACCGGGTCCGGCCGTACGCGTCCCTGCTGATGGACCGGCCCGGGCCGCTGCGGGACCACCTGCTGGCGCTGCGCGAGGCGGGCTGGACGGCATTCAAGATCGGCTGGGGCCCGTTCGGCCGCCACGACGCCGCCCTCGACGAGCGCATCGTCGCCGCCGCGCGCGAGGCCGTCGGCCCCGAGGCGGCGCTGATGGTCGACGCGGGCGCGAGCGACAGCGCGTGGAGCCAGGGGTACAAGTGGGCGCTGCGCACCGCGCGGATGCTCGACGGGTACGGCGTGGCCTGGTTCGAGGAGCCGCTGCCGCCGGACGCGCTGGAGGACTACGCGCGCCTGCGCGAGCACGCGCCCGTCGCGATCTCCGGCGGCGAGGTCCTCACCCGGCGGCAGGCGTTCCACCCGTGGATCGAGCGGGGCGCGCTCGACATCGTCCAGCCCGACGTCACCAAGGTCGGCGGCATCAGCGAGCTGCGGCGCATCGGCTGGGCGGCGCACGACCACGGCGTGAAGCTGGTGCCGCACGGCTGGAACACGGCGGTCGGGCTCGCGGCCGATCTCCAGCTCGCCTCGGCGCTGCCCGACACGGACCTGGTCGAGTACGTCACGGGCTCGCCCTACGTGGACGACATCACCGCGTGTCCCTGGCGGCTCGACGAGGACGGGATGCTCATCATTCCGGAGAGGCCCGGTCTGGGGATCGAGGTGGACCCGGACAAGCTCGCCGGGTACGCCGACGCCGACCACCTCCTCGCCCCCGCGTGAGACCGGAGGAAGCGATGACCCCACCGGAAGCCCCTTCCGCCGTGCCGCCCGCGCTGCTCGTGACGGGCGCCGGCTCCGGGATCGGCGCCGCGAGCGCGCGAGCGGCGGCACGGAGCGGCTGGTTCGTCCACGCGGCCGACGCCGACGGGGACGCCGTGTCCGCGACGCTCGACGCCGTACGCGCGAGCGGCGGGGACGGCGCGGCCCATGTCCTGGACGTCACCGACGACGGCGCCGTCGAGCGCGTGTTCGCGGCCGTCGGGCGGGGTCCGGGGCCGCTGCGCGGCACGTTCACCGCCGCGGGCATCGATCACGGGGGCCTCGCGCACGAGCTGGACCCGGAGCGGTGGCGGCGGGTGCTGGAGGTCAACACGACGGGGACCTTCCTCGTCGTCCGGCAGGCGCTGCGGGCGATGATGCGGGGCGGCGGCGGGAGCGTCGTGCTGTGCGGCTCCCCCGCCGCGCAGGTGGGGTTCGCCGCCGGGGGCGCCACGGCGTACGGCGCGTCGAAGGGCGCGATCAGCTCGATGACGCGCACCCTCGCCGTCGACTACGCGCGCCACGGGATCCGGGTGAACGCCGTCGTGCCCGGCCCGACGGAGACGCCGCTGATGTGGGCGGGCGTACCGCCGGAGGAGGTCGAGCGGGCGCGTGCCCAGGTGGCGCGCGAGGTGCCGCTCGGGCGGATGGCGCGGCCCGAGGAGATCGCCGCCTCGGTCCTCTGGCTGCTCTCGGACGGCGCCTCCTACACCACCGGCTCGCTCATCGGCTGCGACGGCGGGGTGCTGGCGAAGTCCTCGGTCAGCGTCTGAGCCCGGGCGCCGCCCGCCGGGCGGGCCGGGTCACTCGATCAGGCCGAGCTTGATCGCGGTGA
The DNA here is from genome assembly GCF_039530985.1 of Streptomyces albiaxialis. Classification (NCBI taxonomy): domain Bacteria; kingdom Bacillati; phylum Actinomycetota; class Actinomycetes; order Kitasatosporales; family Streptomycetaceae; genus Streptomyces; species Streptomyces albiaxialis. Next base: position 353,573 of record NZ_BAAAPE010000015.1, on the reverse strand, counting down.
CCGGCGGCCTCAGTTGAGGTCCGGGCCGTGCCTCCTGCTCTGGTCGCAGGCGGCGCCGACGCCGATGAACAGGGCGCCCGCGACGAAGAGCAGCGAGACACCCCAGGTCGCGTGGCCGGGCGCGGCCTGGACGATGCCGAGCGCGGCGAGCGGCGCGAGCCCGCCGGAGAGCGCGCCGCTGACCTCCCGCCCGGTGCCGAGCCCGGACGTACGGACGCGGGTGGGGAACTGCTTGGCGAGGAAGGCCCCTTGGGCCGCGAGCATCAGCGGGACGACGATGCCGGTGGCGAGGGTGAGGTCGAGCCAGATCAGCCAGTGGTTTCCGGTGTCGAGCAGCCAGAAGAAGGGGAAGGCGAGCAGCCCCGTGGCGACGGCGCCGGTGATCACGAGGGACTTGGCGCCGACCCGGTCGGCGAGCCGTCCGGCGAGCGGCGCGGTGACGATGGCGCAGGCGCTGGCGATGCTGATGCCCATCGAGCCGACGCTGGCGGCGACGTCGCGGAAGCTCGTGAGGTAGGCGAGGGAGAAGGTCTTGAAGACATAGCTCACGCCGTTGTATCCGGCGGTGACGGCCATGACGACGGCGAGCCCGCGCCAGTCGCTCCGGACGAGTTCGAGGAGCGGCGACCGCCGCTTCCTGACGCGCCGGGCCTCGCGCACGGCCCGCTCGAACTCCGGGGTCTCGGGCACGCGGCGGCGCATCCAGAAGCCGATGCCGACGAGCGCGAAGCTCAGCAGGAAGGGGATGCGCCAGCCGAAGCCGTAGAGGAAGCCGTCACTGGTGCTGGTGAGCACGGTGACGGTGAGCGAGGAGGCCAGCAGTCCGATGTTGACGCCGAGCGCGGGCCAGGCGCCCTGCCGCCCGCGCCGCGCGGGGTCGGCGTGCTCGTACGCGAGCGCGATGGCGCCGCCGAACTCGGCGCCCGCGCCGAGCCCCTGGAGCAGCCGCAGCACGACGAGGAGTACGGGCGCGGCGATGCCGATGTCGGCGTAGCCGGGGAGGAGACCGATGCAGCCGGACGATATCCCCATCAGCAGAAAGGTCAGAGAGAGCACGCGGTTGCGGCCGATGCGGTCGCCGAGCGCCCCGAAGAGGATGCCGCCGACGGGCCGAGCGAGGAAGCCGACGGCGAAGGTGGCGACGGAGGCCATGGTCCCGGCCATGGCGTTCCCGGAGGGGAAGAAGACCTTGTTGAAGACCAGGGCCGCCATCGAGGCGTAGAGGTAGAAGTCGAACCACTCGACGGCGGAGCCGACGACGACCGAGACCCCGACCCGCTTCCCGGGGCTCCGGGCCGACTGCTCCTGCCGCTGCCTGACGTCGTCGCTCAACGTGCCACCGGCCATGGGCTGTTCTCCGCTCGTCGGTGAGGCGGGGGGGGCGGGGTTCGCACTTCCGAGTTCGTATTTACGAACGCCACATCGAATATCCGGATGCTAAGCAGCCCGTTCGAAGAGCGTCAAGGGATGTGTCCCGGCATGCGAACGGCCCTCCGCGCGGGCAGCGGAGGGCCGGGAAGGGGGTGCGTCAGCTCGCCAGGCGGGCCGCCGAGGCGGCCGTCGCGGAGGTCAACGCCTCGGCGATGACGGGCAGTTGGCCGAGGATCCGGGTCGTCGGCCCGGCGACCGCGATCACCGCGCGGACCTCGCCGCCCACCAGGATCGGGCGGGCCGCCGCGCTCACGTCGGGCAGCGTCTCGCCCCGGTTGAACGCGACGCCCTGGGCGCGGACCTCGGCCAGTTCGGCCCGGGCGGCGGCGCGGCGGGACTCGTCCTCGACCGTCGCGTCGAGATACGCGTCGCGGCGCCGCGCGGTGCGGTACGCGAGGATGACCTTCCCGGCGCTCGGCGGATAGAGCGGGCGGCGGGTGCGCAGCGGTGCCGAGTAGCGGATGAGCTGCTGGGACTCGGCGGCGGCCACGTAGATCAGCGAGTCGCCGACGGCCGTGCCCAGCATCGCGGTCTCGCCGAACTCGTCGCGCAGCGCCTCCAGGCTGGGCCGCGCGGCCTCCGTGACGTCCGGGGCCGAGGGCGCGAGCAGGCTGCCGAGGGCGGGCCCGAGCCGGTAGACCCCCCGGTCCTCGATCAGGTAACCGGTCGAGACGAGCCCCTTGACCAGCCCGAACACCGAGGACTTGGGCGCGTCGAGCGCCTGCGCCAGCTCGTGCATGCGCGCGCCGCCCTGGCGCGCGACGCGCTCCAGGATGCCGGTGACACGGCTGACGGTCCGGTGCTCCTTGGCGACGGGCTCGCTCACGGACTGCTCCCCTTCGGGCCCTCGGGTTCGTATACCCGAACCGTATCGCGTCCTTGACCGGCCCTGACCACCCTCGTAGTGTGCCGGATATCCGACTCATGAATCGTATATACGAACAGAGGCGAGAGTCCGTGAGCGTGCCGGAAGAGCGGGAACGGGAAGTGGTCGCCCAGCGCGGCCTGTTCTACGAGGAGCTGCGGCTGGGGGTGACGTACGCGCACAGCCCCGGCAGGACCGTCGGCGAGGCGGACAACACGCTCTTCTCGACGCTGACCATGAACCCGCAGGCCCTCCATCTGGACGCGGTGGCCGGTGCCGCCACGGAATTCGGCGAGCGGCTGGTCAACAGCCTCTTCACGCTCTCCACCCTCGTCGGGCTGAGCGTCGCGCAGCTCACCCAGGGCACGACGGTCGCCAATCTCGCCTTCGGCGAGGTCACGTTCCCGCGCCCGGTCCGCGTCGGGGACACGCTCTACGCCTCGACCGAGGTCGTCTCCAAGCGCCTCTCGCGCTCGCGCCCCGGCACGGGCGTCGTCGAGTTCGCGCACACCGCGCGCGACCAGCACGGCGAGACGGTCGCCACGGCACGCCGCACGGCGCTGATGCGCTGCCTGCCCGCGGAGTCCGGGCAGGAGGCGCGCTGATGGGCGTCCTCGACCACGGCCCCGCCCTGCTCTTCTGCCCCGGCGACCGCCCCGACCGGTACGCGAAGGCGCTCGCCGCCGCCGACGCCGTGATCCTCGACCTGGAGGACGCCGTCGCGCCCGACGCCAAGGAGACGGCCAGGGCGCTGGTCGCCGAGGCGGCCCCGGCGTACGGCGACCGCGCGCTCGTCCGCGTCAACCCGCCCGGCACCCCCTGGCACGAGGCCGATGTCGCGGCGCTGCGCGCGGCGGGCGTACGGACGCTGCTGCTGCCCAAGGCCTCGGGGCCCGGCGACCTCGCGGCGCTCGACGGCTTCGCGGTCGTCGCGCTCTGCGAGAGCGCGGCCGGGATCCGGCACGCCTGGACGATCGCGGACGCGCCCCACTGCGCGGCGCTGATGTGGGGCGGCGAGGACCTGATCGCCGACCTCGGGGGGCGTACGTCCCGCGACGCGCACGGCCGCTACCTGCCGGTCGTGGAGCAGGCGCGCTCGACCGTGCTGCTCGCCGCGGGCGCCGCCGGGCGGCCCGCGATCGACACCACGCACCTCGTCCTCGACGACCTCGACGGGCTCGCGGACGAGGCGGCGCGGGCGGCCGACTCGGGCTTCGCCGCGAAGGCGTGCGTCCATCCGCGCCATGTCCCGGCGATCCGGACCGCGTTCGCGCCCACCGAGGACCAGACGGCCTGGGCGCGGGACGTGCTCGCCGCCGCCGAGGGCGAGCGCGGCGTCTTCGCCTTCCGGGGCCGCATGATCGACGCGCCGCTGCTCGCCCACGCCCGCGCCATCGCCGAACGAGCAGAGCACGTGACGGAGGGGAACTGAACCATGGACTTCCAGCTCACCGAGGACCAGGAGGCCATACGCCGCGCCGTGCGCGAACTGGCGGGCCGCTTCCCCGACGAGTTCTGGGCCGAGCACGACGAACAGGGCAGGTTCCCCCGCGCGTTCTACGACGCGTTCGCGGACGGCGGCTGGCTCGGCATGGCGATCCCCGAGGAGTACGGCGGCGGCGGGCTCGGCATCCTGGAGGCCGCGCTGCTGCTGGAGGAGGTCGCCGCCTCGGGCGCGGGGATGAACGGGTGCAGCACCATGCATCTGACGATCTTCGGCCTCAACACGATCGTGAAGCACGGCGGCGAGGAGCTGCGCCGCGAGATCCTGCCGGGCGCCGCCGACGGCTCCCTCCACGTCTGCTTCGGCGTGACCGAGCCCGACGCGGGCACGGACACCACCCGCATCTCGACCGTGGCGCGGCGGGACGGCGACGACTACGTGGTGCACGGCCGCAAGGTGTGGATCACCAAGGCGGGCCAGTCGCAGAAGATGGTCCTCATCGCCCGCACCACGCCGCGAGAGGAGGTCGAGAAGCCCACCGACGGCATGTCGCTCTTCCTCGTCGACCTCGACTCCGACGCCGTGCAGTTGCGCGCGATCCCGAAGATGGGGCGCAACGCGGTCTCCTCGTACGAGGTCGTCCTCGACGGGCTGCGCGTCCCCGCCTCCCGCCGCGTCGGCGAGGAGGGCAGGGGCTTCCGCTATCTCCTCGACGGCCTCAACCCCGAGCGGATCCTCCTCGCCCACGAGGCGCTGGGCATCGGCCGCGCCGCGCTGCGCCGGGCCGTGCGGTACGCGGACCAGCGCGTCGTCTTCGGCCGTCCCATCGGCCAGAACCAGGGCGTGGCCTTCCCCCTCGCCGAGGCCGCCACCCGCCTGGACGCCGCCGAGCTGATGGCCAGGAACGCCGCCTGGCGTTACGACCATGGGCTGAAGTGCGGCAAGGAGGCGAACATGGCCAAGTGGCTGTGCGCCGACGCCGGTTTCCAGGCGGCGGACGCGGCCGTCCAGACGCACGGCGGAATGGGATACGCGAAGGAGTACCACGTGGAGCGCTACTTCCGGGAGTCGAGGCTGCTGCGGCTGGCCCCGATCAGCCAGGAGATGATCCTCAACTACGTGTCCACGCACGTCCTCGGCCTCCCGAGGTCCTACTGATGCCCGCCCCGAGCGCGCTGGCCGGCCTGCGCGTCCTCGACCTCTCCCGGGTGCTCGCGGGCCCGTACTGCGCGCAGATGCTCGCGGACCACGGCGCCGAGGTGATCAAGGTCGAGCCGCCCGGCGGCGACGAGACGCGCGGCTGGGGCCCGCCGTTCACCGGCGAGGGCGAGGCCCGTACGAGCGCGTACTTCCAGAACCTCAACCGCAACAAGAAGAACATCGTCCTCGATCTCTCGACGGACGAGGGCCGCGAGGTGCTCGGCACGCTGCTGCGGGACACCGACGTGCTCGTGGAGAACTTCAAGGCGGGCACCCTCGCCAAGTGGGGCTGGCCGGACGACGAGCTGCGCGCCCGTTTCCCCGCCCTCGTCCACTGCCGCGTGACCGGCTTCGGCACCGACGGCCCGATGGGCGGACAGCCCGGATACGACGCGGTGCTCCAGGCGTACGGCGGGCTGATGAGCGTCAACGGCGAGGCGGGCGGCGAGCCGCTGCGCGTCGGGGTGCCCGTGGTGGACCTGGTCACCGGCATCCTCGCGTTCTCCGGGGTGCTGCTCGCGCTGCACGAGCGCAACGCGTCCGGGCTCGGCCAGCTCGTGGACTGCACCCTGCTCGACACGGTCGTCAGCCTGCTCCACCCGCACTCCGCGTCCTGGCTCGCGGACGGCCGCGTCGCCCGGCCCGCCGGTTCGGCGCACCCGACGATCGCGCCGTACGACTCCTTCGAGGCGGCCGACGGGCCGCTGTTCATCGGCGTCGGCAACGACCGCCAGTTCGCCGCCCTCGCCCGCGTCCTGGAGGCCCCCTCGCTCGCCGGGGAGGCGCGCTTCGCCACCAACCCCGACCGCGTGCAACACCAGGAGGCGCTGCGCGCGGAGCTGGCGCCGCGCGTCGCGGGGTGGAAACGCGCCGACCTCACCGCGCGGCTCGTCGCCGAGGGCATCCCCGCCTCGCCCGTCCACGACGTCTCCGAGGTGCTGACGGCCCCCCAGGTCCGGCACCGGGGCCTCGTCGTCGAACAGGACGGCTACCGGGGCCTCGGCACGCCCGTCGCCCTCACCCGCACCCCGGGGACGGCGCGTTCCGCCCCGCGCCCGGCCGGTGCCGACACCCGCGCGGTCCTCGCGGACGCCGGGTACGACGACGGCTGGATCGAGGCGGCCCTCGTCTCGGGGGTGGTGCGTGCGGCGCCGCCCGGCGCCTAGGGTCGGGAGGGCCCCGCGACCCTCGACGAAGGGACAGCCATGGCCTCGATCCCCTCGAACCCCGCCCGCGACTCCGGCTTCGCCCCGCCGCCCGAGGAGGTCGGCGCGATGTACGACGAGACGGGCGAACTGCTGGAGATGGTGCAGGGCCGCACGGCCCTGCACGTCGGCATGTTCGTCCCGCCCGGGAACACCAAGCCCCTCGCCGGGCTGCCCGACCTCATCGACGCGGCCCAGGACCGGCAGACGGACTATCTGATCGGGGCCACAGAACTCGCCGCCGACGGGCACCTCCTCGACATCGGCTGCGGGACGGGCGGCCCGGCGGTGCGGCTCGCGCGGAGCAGCGGCGGCCGGGTCACCGGGATCACCGTGAGCAAGACGCAGGTGGACAGGTGCCGCGAGCGGGCGCTGGCCGCCGGGCTCACCGGCCGCGTCGCGTTCCAGTACGGCGACGCGATGGCGATGGGCTTCCCCGACGCGACGTTCGACGCTGCCTGGGCCGTCGACTGTCTGTGCCACATGCGGGACCGCGCGGCGGCCCTCGCCGAGGCGTACCGGGTGCTGAAGCCCGGCGGGCCGCTGCTCCTGACCGAGTTCACGCTGCGCGGCACGCCCCCGGAGGAGCAGCTCGCCGCCTTCACCCGGATGTGGAGCAGCGGTGTCCCGCGTACGCTCCCCGAGGTGCTCGGCGAGGTCCACGAGGCGGGGTTCCGCACGAGCGAGGTCCTCGACCTCACCTCCAACATGCGGGTGTCGGGCGAGCTGATGGGGGTGATCTTCGAGGACCGCCGGGCGGAGATCGAGGAGCGGTTCGGGGCCGAGGCGACGGAGCGGGCCGGTGTGCTCATGGAGCCGTTCCGGGCGTTCTGCCAGGGGCACCTGGAGTACCACCTGTGGAAGCTCCGCAAGCCGGAGGCGCCCGCGTAGCCGCGTCCGCGGCTGTCCGATGCGGCGTAGATCGCGCGTAGATGGCGCCCGCGAGGCTGCCGTACGTGCCCGGATTCTGCTACGTCCTCCCCACGGGCCTCCAGGCCCGCAGGACGTCTCGGACACCGGGGGGGCGTGCCCTATGAGCACCGTCGCGAGCGGTTCCGGCGCACGGGCGCCGTACACGGACCCGACGCTGGGCGTCCCCGTCACCACCTCGTGGCGGGGCGAGCCCCGTCACCGCCTCGTCACGGTCGGGGACTCGCTCACCGAGGGGTTCCAGAGCTGCGCCGTCTTCCACACGGACCTGTCGTACCCGGCGGTCATCGCCCACGAGCTGGGCTGGGCGGAGAGCTTCCGCTTCCCCACGTACGACGGCTGCGGCGGGCTGCCGCTCAACCTGGAACTGCTGCTGCGCGACCTGGAGGAGCGCTACGGCAAGAAGGTCGACTGGTGGGAGACGGCTCCGGCGCTCTTCCGCGCCCGCCGGTTCATGGACCGGGTCGAGGACTACTGGGAGCGCGGGCCCGGCACCGCCGTGTCCGGCACGACCGCGATCCACCACAACCTCGCCGTGTTCGGCTGGGACCTCGGCGACGCGCTGGTGAAGTCCGCCGACGTGTGCCGCAAGAAGATCGCCGCGCCCCATGACGACCTGGTGCGGCAGATGGTGAGCGACGCGGGCGAGCGGGCGGCGCTGCGCGCCCTGCCGACCCGGCCCGCCGCCGCGGGCGCGCTCACCCAGCTCGGCGCCGCCGCGGCGCTGGGCCGCGAGACCGGAGCCGGGGCCGGGGGCCGGTGCCCCCGGGGGGGGCGGAGGGCTACCGGGGCGCGTGGGCGCCGGTCATGTGGGCGGCGAGGTCCTCGGGGCGTATG